>NZ_FOLB01000022.1 GCF_900112345.1 Nocardioides terrae | reverse complement strand
CTACTCGACCAACGGAACTTGCGACGCGCGCCCACCGGCGGCCCCGACACGCTCGCCGGCGCTCGCTACTCGACCAACGGAACCGGCGGGACCGGAATCACCAGATACGCACACGCTCCGACGGGTCCAGCCAGAGCCCGTCGCCCGGCTCGGTGGCGAACACCTCGTGGAACTCGTCGAGGTTGCGCACGATGTTGGCGCGGAACTCCGGCGGGCTGTGGGGGTCGATGGTGAGGTACTGCTGCTCCTGCTCCTTGCGGCGCTTGGTGCGCCAGCAGTAGGCCCAGTTGGAGAAGAGCGCGCGGCGCTCCTCGACCCCGGCGTCGGGGTCGGCGATGAGGAACGCGGTGTGGGCGATCGTCAGGCCGCCGAGGTCGCCGACGTTCTCGCCGACGGTGAGCGCGCCGTTGACGTGCTCGCCGGGCAGGTTGCGCGGCTCGAAGGCGTCGTACTGCTCGATGAGCGCCTTGGTGCGCTCCTCGAAGGCCGACTTGTCGGCCGCGGTCCACCAGTCGTTGAGGTTGCCGAGCCCGTCGAACTGCGCACCCTGGTCGTCGAAGCCGTGGCCGATCTCGTGGCCGATGACGGCGCCGATGCCGCCGTAGTTCTCGGCCAGCTCGCCGTCGGCGTTGAAGAACGGCTTCTGCAGGATCCCGGCGGGGAAGCAGATCTCGTTGGTGCCCGGGTTGTAGTAGGCGTTGACGGTCTGCGGGAGCATGAACCACTCGTCGCGGTCGACCGGCGAGCCGATCTTGGCCAGCTGCCGGTCGGTCTCGAAGGCCGAGCTCGCGAAGACGTTGCGGAGCAGGTCGCCGGGCACGATCGTGAGGCCGGAGTAGTCGCGGAACGTGTCCGGGTAGGCGATCTTCGGCCGGAACGTCTCGAGCTTCTCGAAGGCCCGCTGCTTGGTGTCAGCGGTCATCCAGTCGAGCTTGGCGATCGAGACGCGGTAGGCGGCGAGCAGGTTGGTGACCAGGTCGTCCATCTGCGCCTTCGACGAGGGCGGGAAGTGCCGGGCGACGTACTCGCGCCCGACCGCCTCGCCCAGCGCGCCCTCGACCAGCGCGACGCCACGCTTCCAGCGCGCGCGCAGCTCCGGGGTGCCGTTGAGGGTGCGGCCGTAGAAGTCGAAGTTGGTCTCGACGAGGTCGTCGGTGAGGTAGGGCGCCGACATCCGCAGCACGTGCGAGGTCAGCCAGGCGCGCCAGTCCTCGACGGGGGTGCTGGTGAGCACGGTCTCGAGGTGCTCGAAGTACGACGGCTGGCGGACCGTGGCCTCGAAGAGGAGGTCGGCGGCGGTGGTCCGGCCGGCCGCGACGTTCTTGACGTAGGCGTCCCAGTCGAAGGAGGGCGTCAGCGCGACGATCTCGTCGTAGGTCTTGAGGTTGTAGGTCTTCTGGACGTCGCGCGTCTCCGACCGCTCCCAGTGACCGGCAGCCAGCGCGGTGTCGATCGCGAGCACCTTCGCGGCCCTGTCGGCGGCGTCCGGCACGTCGGCGAGCGCGAGCAGCCGCTCCAGGTAGGCGACGTACTTCTCCCGGATCTCGGCGAACTTCTCGTCGCGGTAGTAGGACTCGTCGGGCAGGCCGATGCCGCCCTGGAGCAGGTTGACGACGTAGCGGTCGGAGTTGCGGTCGTCGGAGTCGACGTAGGAGCCGAAGAGGCCGCGCCCGCCGAACCGCTCGAGCTCACCGAGGAAGGCGGCCAGGTCACGCACGTCGGTGACGCCGTCCACCGCGTCCAGCATCGGGCGTACGCCGGACAGGCCGGCCGCCTCGATCGCGTCGGTGTCCATGAAGGCCGCGAAGAGGTCGCCGATCTTCTGTGCCTCCGAGCCCTGCGGCGCCTCGCCGGCCGCGAGCTCCTCGATGATCGCGTGGACCTGCTCCTCCGCGATGTCGGCGAGCTGCACGAACGGTCCCCAGCTGGACCGGTCGGCGGGGATCTCCGCGGTGTCGAGCCAGGTGCCGTTGACGTGGCCGAAGAGGTCGTCCTGGGGCCGGATGGATTCGTCGAATCCGGGACGTGCGTCGTCGAGAGTGCTCACGGCCACACTCTAGACAGCGCTCCGCAGGGAGAGGTCTCGACACCGGCCGCTGCGCGTCCGGGCTCGACCGGCGAAAGGCGTCAGCCGGGGTGGACTATTTCGTTCATCTCGAAGTGCATCGGGTCGGTGTAGTGCCAGCGACCGCCCCAGGTGAAGCCCCAGTGCTCGAAGATCGCGACCACGCTGCGGTCCATCTGGCCGGCCGTGCCGCGCTGGTTGCCGGGCACGTTGATGTCGAGCGCCAGCCCGAAGGCGTGGTTGGAGAGGGAGTGGGTGCCGGCGATGTAGCGGGGGTAGTAGCAGCCGGCGTACTCGCCGGGGTGGATCTTGTCGGCCAGGCCCTGCTTGACGACGTCGGCGAGCGCGGCCTCGAGCTGCGGCATGAGCGCCTTGTTGCAGGTGACCCGGCCGAGGATCGGCACCGTCTCGGTGACGATGTGCGTGCGGACCCACTCCGCCGACGGGATGACCTGGCCGCCCACGACCCGGTAGGTGTAGTTGCCGACCGCCTGGGCGATGGCGCCGACCGGGTTCGGGACCTGCACCGCCTGGGGGTCGACGCCCAGCCGGGCGGCGATGTCGAGCCGCTGGACGGACACGCCCTTGCCGACGATCTGCTGGATCGGCGTCGCGACGCGGTCCGGCGCCGTCGCCGTCGTGGTGACGAGGAGGGCGTTGCCGAGCTTCATCCCGAGCGCCTTGCCCCACTTCTCGTTGACGACCGCGTCGACGGCGCCGGTGATCTGCGGGGCCCAGGCGCCCAGGTGCACGCTCGGGGCGTCGGCGTCGGCGCCGAGCTTGATCGCGCCGTTGGCGTCGGGGGCCAGCACGCTCTGGAGGGAGGGGTCGACGGCCACCTCGCCGCCGGCGACCCGGTCCCACAGCTCCTGGTTGTCGGCGGACTGGACCTGGGTGAAGTTGCGGTAGGTCGACGGGTCGACGGCGACCACCTTGAGCAACCGGTCCTCGACCGACGGGTTCGCGATCGCGATCTGGGCGACGCCCGTGACGCCCTGGGTGTGCCGGATCCGCTCGACCACGTCGTCGGGGATGGTGTCCTGGGCGACGACGAGGATGTCGGCCGGCACGAGCGGGCCGGACCGTGGGCCCGGGGGCGGGACGGCGTGGGCCGGGTCGGCCACGGTCGGTGTCGGAGAGGTCGAGGCGGTCGGCGTACCGGCCGTGGATCGCGTGGACGACGACGGGCTTGCGGACGGGTCGCCCGTCGAGCTCGCGTCGGTGCTCTGGCAGGCGGCGAGCGCGAGCACCGCAGCGAGAGCGGCCGCGAGCCGCACCCCGTGACGCCTACCCATGCCTGACCTCCCCGGCCGTCCACCCTAGAGGGTGCGACCACAGGGTCCGTCAGCCCGTCATGCCCACGTCACCCGGCTCGAGGTCGCCCAGTTCGCGACCTCGACCCGGTCGGCGCCGCGGTTCCAGAGCCGGAGGTAGAGCTCGACGGCCGGCCCGGTGAGCGTCCAGTCGCCCTCGGCGACAGGGCCCGTACGCCGGCTGCTGACCGCGGGCTCGTGGGAGAGCCGGACCTCCCACCACTCGTCGCGGTCGTCCGGCGCGACGACGAGGACGGCGGGCGTGTCGGTGCGCAGCCGTGACTTGTTGCGGGTGAGGAATCCGCAGAGGAGCTCGTCGATGCCGTCGGCCGCCAGCTCGCGCCCCCAGTCGTCACGAAGCCAGACCTCCTCCGCGCGCGGAGCGCGACCCAGCGACGCCGCCAGCGCGTCCACGGCGTGGATCGTCGTCTCATGGCACTGCCGGCGCGCCCAGAACTCCTTCGCCGCCGGCGCGTCGTTGAGGAAGACGACCGTCCGCACGTCGGCCGGCGCCCTCGTCCACGAGGTCACCAGGTCGATGGCGCCGTCGGCCAGCCACTCCAGCGGATCCGACGCGGTCAGCCCCTCGCGCTCGAGCGCATCGGCGTCGGCGCGCTCCCCGCGCAGGCTGGCGGCCGCCCAGCGGTGAACCATGCCCTGGTGGGCGACCACGCCGCGGACCGACCAGTCCGGACAGGTCGGGACCGGCGCGGCCAGGCCGGCCCGGTCGGCGTACCGGACGAAGGCGAGCATGGCCTCGCGGAGCCCGTCGAGGTGCCGGGCGGCGGTCAACTGGGTGGACACGGGGTCAGCGTCTCAGTGCGGAGCCGCTCGCCGCCGCCTATTTTGGAGGGATGACGAGAACGCGGGCGTTCGGGATCGACTTCGGCGGCACGGGGATCAAGGGGGCACCGGTCGACCTGGTCGCCGGTGGGTTCGCCGCCGAACGGGTCCGGATCAAGACACCGGAGAAGGCGATGCCGCAGGACGTCGCGAAGGTGTTCGTGGAGCTCCTCGCGCAGTTCCCGGAGAGCGACGAGCCGATCGGAGTGACCGTGCCGGGCGTCGTACGCCACGGCGTGGTGCTCTCCGCCGCCAACATCGACCACTCCTGGATCGGCACCGACGCGGACAAGCTGCTCACCGAGGCGACCGGTCGCGACGTGCACGTCGTCAACGACGCTGACGCCGCCGGGCTCGCGGAGGTGCGCTACGGCGCGGCTGCCGGTCAGCGCGGTGTCGTGATCGTGACGACCCTCGGCACGGGCATCGGCTCGGCCCTCATCAACGACGGCGTGCTGGTCCCCAACACCGAGCTCGGCCACCTCGAGATCGACGGGCACGATGCGGAGTCGCGCGCCGCCAACAGCGCCCGCGAGCGCGAGGAGCTGTCGTGGGAGCACTGGGGCCGGCGGCTGACGAAGTACTACCGGACCCTGGAGAAGCTCTTCTCGCCCGACCTCTTCCTCATCGGCGGCGGCGTCTCGAAGGATTGGGCGGAGTTCGGCCACCACATCGACATCTCGACGGAGATCAGGCCCGCCACGCTGCTCAACAAGGCCGGCGTCGTCGGCGCCGCGCTCTACGCGGCCGAGTCCGACTCATCCGGAGGCCATTGAGCACTCCCCAGCGATTTGCACTCGTACCGGCCATAGTGCAAACTGCACTATGTGGCGAATAGTGCAAACCCGTCGAAGCGCGAGCTGACCGCGCACGCCATCGCCCTGTGCGCGCAGCGCCTCGCCGACGAGCACGGTCTCGACGGCTTCACCATGGATCAGCTCGCCGAGGCCGCCGGCGTCTCGCGTCGCACGCTCTTCAACTACTACCCCGGCAAGCTCGACGCGGTGCTCGGCGAGGACAAGGAGCCCGATCCTGCGTTGTTCGCCGCCTTCACGGCCGGTGGCCCGACCGGCGAGCTGATCGGTGATCTCCGGCTGCTCATCACCGGGTTCTTGGAGGCCAACGAGACCGACGCCGAGGCGGTCGCCCGGTTCCGCCGGCTGCTGGTGGCCGACCCGCGCATCTTCCATGCCGCGCACGGCCGGTTCGAGCGGGCGACCGCTCACTTCACCGAGCTGATCGGCACGCGCGCCGACGCGGGCCTGGGCGCCCGTGAGGCCGGCATCCTCGCTCGGCTGATCCTCTCGCTCTTCGACCAGGCCCTCGCCGACTTCGTCGAGGACCCGGAGAGCGGGCTCACCCACCACTTCAACCAGACCTTCGAGACCGTGCAGCGCCTGCTCGGCCGATCCGACAACTGAGGAGCCGCCACCGTGGCCACCCTGCTCTACCGACTCGGCAAGACCGCCTACCGGCGCTGGCCGATCTTCCTCGCGGCCTGGCTGGTCGCACTGATCGGCGTCGGTACCGTCGCCGGTGCGCTGTCCAAGCCGATGTCCGACAGCTTCAGCATCCCCGGCGTCGCCTCGGTCGAGGCGGCCGAGCTCCAGCAGGAGCTCTTCCCTGACTCCGCCGCCGTCGACGCGCCCAGCGCGACGATCGTGGTCGCCGCACCGGAGGGCCACACCCTCGCCGAGAAGTCGTACGCCGGCGCCGTGACCGGCCTGGTTACCGGCCTGGGTGGCCTCGCGGACGTGCCGGACACCGTCGTCGGCCCGGCGCAGGCCGCCGCAGGGATGCAGGCGCAGGTGACCGCCGGGATCGACAAGGCCCAAGCCGCTGCCGAGGCCGCCGGTCAGCCGTTCGACCGCGACGCTGCCGTCACCCAGGCCCAGACCCAGGTCGCCGCGGCCACACCGCTGTCCGAGGACGGCCGCATCGGCACCATCGACTTCACCTTCGACGTGCCGGAGGTCACCGACGTCACCCCCGGGATGCAGGACGGGGTCACCGCGCTCCTGGAGACCGCCCGGGACGCCGGTCTCACCGTCGAGGTCTCCGGCCAGGCGATGCAGTCGATGGAGCAGGGCGGCGGGAGCTCAGAGCTCATCGGCATCGCTGTCGCGCTGCTGATCCTCGCCATGACCTTCGGCTCGCTGGTCGCGGCCGGGATGCCGATCCTCACGGCCGGCATCGGCGTCGGCCTCGGAATCTCCGGCATCACCGCGATGACGGCCGTCATCGACGTGCCGTCCAGCACGACTGCACTCGCGAGCATGCTCGGACTTGCCGTCGGCATCGACTACGCGCTGTTCATCCTGGCCCGCTACCGCAGCGAGCTCGAGCACACCGATGACCGCGCCGAGGCCATGGGCATCGCGGTCGGCACCGCCGGCTCCGCGGTCGTCTTCGCGGGCCTGACGGTGATCATCGCCCTGGTCGCGCTCAGCGTCGTCGGCATCTCGTTCCTCACCGCGATGGGCATCGGCGCCGCGGCGACCGTCGTCGTCGCTGTGCTGGTCGCCCTGACCCTGATCCCCGCCGTGCTCGGCATGCTCAAGACGAAGGCGTTCGGCGGCACCTTCCGCCGCTACGTGCCGCGGCGCCAGGCCAACGGCCGCGTCGTCAACAACGGGGCACGCTGGGCGCGCCTCGTCGGCAAGGCACCGCTCGCGTGGGTGCTGCTGGTCGTGGTCGGCCTCGGCGCACTGGCCATCCCGGTGAAGGACCTGCACCTGGCGCTGCCGACCGACAGCACCGCGGCGAAGGACACCACCCAGCGCAAGGCCGCCGACCTGATCACGGAGGCGTTCGGCCCGGGCCGGCTCGCCCCGATGCTGGTGGTGGTCGACGGGCGCGGGATCGACTCTGCGGAGCAGCGGCAGGCGGCGTACCAGCAGGTGACCGCCTGGGCCGCCCAGCAGGACGACGTGGCCAACGCCCTGCTCGCGGGGAGCAACGAGAACGGCGCGATGATCATGGTGCAGCCGTCCTCCGGCGCGGAGGACGAGAGGACCGAGCAACTGCTCAGCTCCCTACGCCACGGCTCCCCCGTGATCGAGGCACAGACCGGCGCCACGGTCGGCATCACCGGCTTGACCGCGATCCAGAGCGACGTGTCGAAGAAGCTCGCCGACGCGCTCCCGATCTACCTCGGCATCGTGATCGGGCTGGCGTTCCTGCTGCTCGTCATGGTGTTCCGGTCGCTGCTGGTGCCGCTGACCGCGACGCTCGGGTTCCTGCTGTCGGTCATGGCGACGCTCGGCGCCACCGTCGCGATCTTCCAGGAGGGCGCCTTCGGGTGGTTCCCGGGTCAGCCGATCGTCAGCTTCATCCCGATCTTCCTCATCGGCGTGGTGTTCGGCCTCGCCATGGACTACCAGGTCTTCCTGGTGACCCGGATCCGTGAGGCGCACGTCCACGGGGCGTCGTACCGCGAGGCCGTCGTCGACGGGTTCCGCAACAGCGCCCGCGTCGTGACGGCAGCCGCGCTGATCATGACCGCGGTCTTCTCCGGCTTCATCTTCATGGACGAGCCGATCATCAAGTCGATGGGGTTCGCCCTCGCGTCCGCCGTCCTCTTCGACGCGTTCGTGGTGCGGATGGTGCTCATCCCGGCGCTGATGTACCTCATGGGCGAGAAGGCGTGGTACCTCCCGAAGTGGCTCGACCGGATCCTGCCCAAGGTCGACATCGAGGGCGAGAGCCTCGAGCGGGCGCACCTGCGCGAGCAGTACCGCGACGACGACGAGGAGCTCGTGGGCGTCTGACGCGACCCGTCCGGCGGGGCGTCATCCCTCAGGGATGGCGTCCCGTCGGGCATCTCAGTGCAGGAAGGTGAAGAGCGGGCTGTCGTAGGGGATCTTCTCGATCACCAGGCTGGTGGCGGCCATCCGCTCGAGCAGACCGTCGATGCCGGCCGCGGAGTCCAGGTCGATGCCGATCAGCGCCGGTCCGGTCTCGCGGTTAGACTTCTTGATGTAGTCGAAGACGACGATGTCCTCGCCCTCGGCGAGCACGTGGTCCAGGAACCCGCGCAGCGCGCCCGGCTCCTGGGGGAAGCTGACCAGGAAGTAGTGCCGCAGTCCCTGGTGGACGAGCGCCCGCTCGAGGACCTCGGCGTAGCGCGAGACGTCGTTGTTGCCGCCGGACACGATCGCGCCGATGCGGTCGCCGGCGGAGACCTGCCCGGCGGCCGCGAGCTGGGCGAGGGCGGCGGTGGCCAGCGCGCCGGCGGGCTCGGCGATGATGCCGTCGACCTGGTAGAGCTCGAGCATCTCGGTGCAGATCGCGCCGACCTCGACGGCGATCACCTCGTCCACGAGGTCACGGATGACGGGGTACGTCGCCCCGCCGGCCAGGCCGACCGAGGCTCCGTCGACGAAGGTGTCGAGGTCGTCGAGGCGGACCGGTCCGCCGTCGGCGATCGCCGCGCTCATTGATGCGGCCCCCACCGGCTCGGCGCCGACGATCCGGGTGGCCGGCCAGGTGTGCCGCACCCAGGTCGCCACGCCCGCGAGCAGCCCGCCACCGCCGACGGGGACGACGAGCAGGTCGAGCGGGGAGCCGGCCGGCTCGGCCCGCGCGACCTGTTCGGTCAGCTCGAAGCCGACGGTGCCCTGGCCGGCGATCGTGCGCGGATCGTCGAAGGGGTGCACGTAGGTCGCCCCGGAGCCGTCGGCGTGGGCGTGCGCTGCGGCCGACGCCTCGTCGTAGGTCCGGCCGGTCAGCTCCAGCGTCACGTGGTCACCGCCCAGCGCGAGGATGCGCTCGCGCTTCTGACGGGGCGTGTTCGTCGGCACGACGATGTGGGCCTGCGCCCCGAGCCGCGCGGCGCTGATCGCGACGCCCTGGGCGTGGTTGCCCGCGCTCGCGCAGACGACGCCTCTGCCGAGCTCCTCGGGGCTGAGCGAGCTCATCAGGTGATAGGCGCCGCGGACCTTGTAGGACCGGCCGAGCTGGAGGTCCTCCCGCTTGAGCAGCACCTCGGCGGCGTACCGCTCGGAGAGCCGCTCGGACCGCTCCAGCGGGGTGCGCCGCGCGATGGTGCGGGCAGCTGCGTCGGCGATCTTCTCGGGCATGACGCTCACCTGCACGAGTGTGCCGCACGGGGCGGGCCGATGCGGCCGGGGGTCGGTGGGTACCAGCGGCAGGCGGACATCGAGCGAGGGAGAGAGCAGTGACTGACGAGCGGGCGAAGTTCGTGGAGCTGATGAAGGACCTGCCGATCGGCATGATGACGACGTTCGGCCCGGACGGACCACGCAGCGTGCCGATGGCGCGGCAGCAGGTCGAGCCGAGCGCCGAGCTGTGGTTCATCACCGCGCGGAACACCCGGCACGTCGACGACGTGGTCCGCGAGCCGAAGGTCTCATTGACCTTCTCCTCCCGCGACTCCTGGGTGGCGATGACGGGTCGCGCCGAGGTGGTCGACGACCGGGCCAAGCTCGAGGAGCTGTGGAACAGCTTCGCCGAGGCGTGGCTGCCCGGCGGCCCCGAGGACCCGAACGCCGTCGTGCTCCGGGTCGACGTCAACGAGGCGGAGTACTGGGACACGCCGGGCGGCACGATCGCCTCGGTGATCAGCCTCGCCAAGACGAAGCTGACCGGCGACACCTACGACACCGACCACGGGACGCTGAAGCCCTAGCCTCCCCGGGGGCGCGCACCGGACGCCTCGGTTAACCGACGCACACAAGTCGGTAACTCCGGATGGGCCCAACGCCAGCTGGCCCTACCGTG
Organism: Nocardioides terrae; assembly: GCF_900112345.1. Classification (GTDB taxonomy): domain Bacteria; phylum Actinomycetota; class Actinomycetes; order Propionibacteriales; family Nocardioidaceae; genus Nocardioides; species Nocardioides terrae. Next base: position 13,378 of record NZ_FOLB01000022.1, on the reverse strand, counting down.
CGCGGCATGAGACGCATCTCACTCGTCGTCGCCACGGCTCTTGCCGCCGCGACTTTCGCTGCCGCGCCGGCTCACGCCGACCAGACCTTCACGGGGTCCCTCACCACGTCGGACCCTCAGGCGGTCATCACCCAGCCGGACGACACCACCCAGGCCTGCTCCTTCGCCGGTGGCGCGACGGCGCCGGCTTACGTCGATCAGGTGACCCTCCCGGCCCAGATCGCCGGCACTCGCTCGTTCGTCCTGCACGTCGGGTCGACCTCGATGGTGTTCGCCGTGCTCTACGTCTACCGCAACGGCGTCTGCGTGGGCGCCGACTACACGCCCGACAACGCTCAGGAGGCCTCCGCAGGCGTCATCGACGTCGATGGGATCACCTTCGCTGCCGGCGACAACATCACGGTCAAGGTCGCGGGCGTGCCTCCCCTCGACTGGTCGCTGACCGTCGTCCAGCCGGAGCCCGTCAAGGGCTCGGCGCGCAGCGCAGCCAGCGGGCGGGGCGCGAAGTTCGTGACGCTTCCGGCGGCGATGTCGTGCCAGACGCACTCCGCCGTCCTGAAGTTCTCCCGCAAGGCGAAGAGGAGCGCCGCGAAGGCGGTGGTCAGGGCCAACGGCAAGAAGGTCAAGCAGATCAGGACGTTCAAGCCGCGCAAGCGTGTCGTGGTCAAGCGCCTCCCGGCCGGCGCGACGCTCTCCGTGGTCGTGAAGCTCAAGAACGGCAAGAAGGCGACCGTCCGCCGCTCGTACTGGTCCTGCTGACAGCGACCCTTGAGTCCCTCGACCACCCAGGGGTGGTCGAGGGACTCAACCGTCCTCAGGCAGGCACCCTCGCGAGCGCGGCGAGGATGTCCTCGACCCGCTGCTTGGCGTCACCGAACAGCATCTGGGTGTTCTCCCGGAAGAACAGCGGGTTCTGCACGCCGGCGTATCCGGCCGCCATCGAGCGCTTGAACACCACGACGTTCTTCGCCTCCCACACCCGCAGCACGGGCATGCCTGCGATCGGGCTGCCCGGGTCCTCGGCGGCCGACGGGTTGACGGTGTCGTTGGCGCCGATCACGAGCACCACGTCGGTCGAGGCGAGGTCGTCGTTGATCTCGTCCATCTCCAGGACGATGTCGTAGGGCACCTTCGCCTCGGCGAGCAAGACGTTCATGTGCCCGGGCAGACGGCCTGCGACCGGATGGATCCCGAACCTTACGTCGACCCCGCGCTCACGGAGCCGGCGCGTCAGGTCGGCCACGGGGTACTGCGCCTGGGCCACCGCCATGCCGTAGCCGGGCGTGATCACCACCGACGACGCGGACGTGAGCAGGTCCGCGACGCCGTCGGCGTCGATCTCGCGGTGCTCGCCCTCGATCTCCGCGGTTCCGGACGCCTCGATGCCGAAGCCGCCCGCGATGACCGAGATGAAGGAGCGGTTCATCGCCTGGCACATGATGTAGGACAGATAGGCACCGCTCGACCCGACGAGGGCTCCGGTGACGATCAGCAGGTCGTTGTTCAGCAGGAAACCGGAGGCCGCCGCCGCCCAGCCGGAGTAGCTGTTGAGCATCGAGACCACGACCGGCATGTCGCCGCCGCCGATGCTCGCCACCAGGTGCAGGCCGAGCGCCAGCGCGAGGACCGTGACCACGACGAGCAGCCACAGCTGCGGGTCGCTCACGAACCACGCGGTCAGCGCCGCGAAGACGACCAGCGCCCCGACGTTCAGCAGGTTCTTGCCGGGCAGCACCAGCGGGCTCGACCTGATCCGCGCGGACAGCTTGAGGAAGGCGATGATCGAGCCGGTGAAGGTCACCGCTCCGATGAAGATGCCGACGATGACCTCGGCGTGGTGGATCCGCACGAGGCTGCCCTCGACGAACCCACGGTGCTCGACCTCGAGGAAGCCGTTCCAGCCGACCAGCACCGCGGCCAGTCCGACGAACGAGTGCAGCAGCGCGATCAGCTCGGGCATGCCGGTCATCTCGACGATGCGGGCGCGCCACAGCCCGATCGCGGCGCCGATCACGACGGCGACGAGGAGCAGCACGATGCTCGTCGTGCCACCGTTGTCGACGTACTCGTCGGAGGTGGCGACGTCGATGACGAGGCCCAGCGTGGCGACCAGCGCGATCGCCATGCCGCCGATGCCGAACCAGACGCCGCGGCGCGCGGTCTCGTGCCGCGACAGGCCGGCGAGGGACAGGATGAAGAGCAGGGCGGCGACGAGGTAGGCGGCGCCGGCGATCGAGGAGGCGGTCATCGCACATCAGCCCTTTCGGAACATGCCGAGCATGCGTCGGGTCACGGCGAAGCCGCCGAAGACGTTGATGGAGGCGAGGAGCACGGCGATGAAGGCCAGCACCCGGATGGCGGTGTCGTCGGTGGCCAGCTGCAGGAAGGCGCCGACCACGATGATCCCGGAGATCGCGTTGGTGACGCTCATGAGCGGCGTGTGCAGCGCGTGGTGCACCTTGCCGATCACGTAGTAGCCGACGACCACCGCGAGCATCAGCACGGTGAAGTGCTGCGGGATCGGGTCGGGCGCGGTGGCGTTGACGAGGAAGAGGACGGCCAGGCCGAGTACGGCGAGGGCGAGCCTCGTGATCGGCGAGACGGGCTTCTTCGGCTCCTTCTCAGGGGCCCTCTCGGCCGGTGCGGCCGCAGGGGCCGCCGAGACCTGGACGGGTGGTGGCGGCCAGAGCTTCTCGCCCTCGCGGGTGACGGTGATGCCGCGCTGCACGACGTCGTCGTGGTCGAGCACGACGGTGCCGTCCTTGGCCGGCGTGAGCAGCTTCATCAGGTTGACCAGGTTGGTGCCGTAGAGCTGGCTGGCCTGGGTGGGCAGCCGTCCGGCCAGGTCGGTGTAGCCGATGATCGTGACGCCGTTGTCGGTGACGACCTTCTGGTCGGCGACGCTGCCCTCGACGTTGCCGCCCTGCGCGGCGGCCATGTCGACGACGACGCTGCCCGACTTCATGCTGGCGACGTCCGCGGCGGTGATGAGCTTCGGGGCCGGACGGCCGGGGATGAGTGCCGTGGTGATGATGATGTCGACATCGGCGGCCTGCTCGCTGTAGATCTCGGCGGCGCGCCGGTCGTAGGCCTCGGAGGTCGCCTTCGCGTACCCGTCCGACGACACCATCTGCTCCTCGACCTCGACGGCGAGGTAGTCCCCGCCCAGCGACCTGACCTGGTCGGCGACCTCGGGCCGCGGGTCGGTCGCGCGGACGACCGCGCCCAGCGACGACGCGGCGCCGATGGCGGCCAGGCCCGCGACGCCGGCACCCGCGACGAGGACCTTCGCGGGCGGCACCTTGCCGGCCGCGGTCACCTGACCCGTGAAGAAGCGGCCGAACTCGTGGGCCGCCTCGATCACCGCGCGGTAGCCCGCGATGTTGGCCATGCTGGAGAGCACGTCGAGCGACTGGGCGCGGCTGATGCGCGGCACCGCGTCCATCGCCAGGGCGGTCACGCCACGCTTGGTCAGCTCGTCGACCAGCTCCTCGTTGAGCGCCGGGGCGAGCAGGCTGACGTGGATCAGGCCTTCGCGCAGCAGCCCGAGCTCGTCCTCCGACGGGGCGTTCACCCGGAGGACCACCTCGCAGCCCCACACGTCGGAGAGCGATCCGATGGTGGCTCCCGCGTCGGCGTACGCCTCGTCGGCGAAGCTCGAGAGCTCGCCGGCGCCGCGCTCGACGACGACGTCGTACCCCAGACCGATCAGCTGCTTCACCGTCGCCGGCGTGGCCGCGACGCGGGTCTCGCCGGGGCGACTCTCGCGGGGCACTCCGATGCGCATCAACCAGTCTCCTTCGTCCGAGGCGTTCCTGCCGGGGCAGGTGCAAGGCACCCTGCCAGCGATGCCGGCTCCTCGGAAGAGTGCCCACCTGTTGAGCGGCCATGAGATCGATCCAAAGAGACCGGTCTCACAGGCCCGCTGGTCAGCGCGGCGCCAGGATCCGCAGCTGCAGCATCGCCGCGAACCGCTGCTCGGGGTCGTCCAGGTCGAGGCCGCTGACCTCCTGCAGCCGCCGCAGCCGGTAACGCAGCGTGTTGGGGTGGATGAACAGCGCGGCCGCCGCCGCCCGGACGTCGCCGAGCGCGTCGAGCCAGGCCTCGAGGGTCTCGGCCAGGCCGGAGTCGTTGCGGTCGTCGTACTCGAGGAGACGGGCGATCGGGCCGACCGGCCGCTCCCCGCGTGCAGCGGCCAGGTCACGCAGCTCGAGCAGCAGCGACTGGGTGTGCACGTCGGGCAGCCGCGCGACCGGGCGGGTGGCGTGGCCGTCGCGCAGCACCCGCAGGACCCGTGTAGCGGTCGCCCGTGACTCGGTGATGCCGCTGACGTCGACGGCGACGCAGCCGACGCCGACCACCGCGGGCAGCCGGGTGCCGAGCCGCTCGCAGAACTCCTCCGCCAGCCGGGCGGCGCGCTCCTCGAAGTCGCTGCCGTGCCCACCGACAGCGACGGGGAGCAGGGCGTAGGCGATGCCGCCGACGACGGCGACCGCCGACGTCGGGACCGAGGCGGAGAGGTGGACGCTGAGGGCGTCGGCGAGGCGCTCGAGGTGGCTGGTGTCGCCGGCGGCCCGCTCGGCGTCGTCGGAGAGGCCGGGCCCGTGGGCGGGCAGCCCGAGGGCGAGTACGACGACCTGCTTGCCGGCGAGCCCGAGCCGGCTCAGGGCGTCGCGCGCTCCGGCGCCGCCCTCGAGGGCCGTGCTGACCAGGTCGGTGCGCAACCGCCGCTGGACGTCGGCGCCCGCGCGGACGCGGAGCATGTGCAGCGCGACGAGCTTGGACGCGTCCTGGAGCGCGGCCGTCCGCTCGGGGGTGATCTCGCCCTCCATCGCCGCCCAGATCGAGCCGAGCACCTCGTCGCCGGCGCGGACCGCGATGGCCACGCGCTGCATGCTGATCGAGTCGGCACCGAGGTCGGCCGGGTTGACGACGACCGGGCGGTGCTCCCGGTAGAGCTCGCGGAAGACACCGAGGTCGGTGAGCATCTTGGCGTACTTCTCCGGCACCTGCCGCCCGATGATCGTCTCGACGCGCGACGGGTCGACCTCGTCCTGGCGACCTGAGAACGCGAGGACGCGCGAGCTGCGGTCCTCGATGGTCACCGGCGCGTCGAGCAGCGCCCCGACCGCATTGGCGACGGCGAACAGGTCGCCCGACGGCAGGCCGCCGATCGACTCCGACTCGGTCGGCCCGAGATCGCCCTCGGCGAGCAGCGAGCGGAGCAGCGCGGTCAGCTGGGCCCAGGTCGCGCCCCGGCGCAGACCGAGGAGGGCGAGGCCGGACTCCTTGACCGCGTCGCCGAGCTCGTCGGTGAGCGCGACCGGAGCCCTCACGATCAGCCCCACCGCGCCGCGCTGCCCGACGTCGCGCACGAGGGCCGGCAGGTCGCTCCCCCGGACGCCGACGCCCAGGACCAGCGCCGACGGGGGCTGCACCGGCTCGTCGTCGGGGTCGTGGATGACGATGCCGCCGATGTCGCCCTCGTGCGCGGGGTCGCCGGCCACCAGCTCCAGCAGCGAATCACCCAGGTCGTCGAGGACCCGGCCGAGGCTGGCGCGGGGGCGTTGGCTCACGGGGCTCAGGATAGGTCTCTCCCGAGGGGTCGATCCCTCAGCACCGAGGGGTCATTCCCTGAGTGCCGAGGAGTCGATCCCTGCATTCCGAGGAGTCGATCCGCCGACGCCGGTGACTCCTCAGTGCTCACGTAATGACCCCTCGGTGCTGAGGGATTGACTCCTCGGCGAGAGATCAGAGGGAGATCCACTCGGTGCTGGTGGTGACGGAGTCGAGGATCTCGGGGATCGGGGTGACGCCGAGGCCCGGGCCGGTGGGGACCTCCATGTAGCCGTCGGTGATCGTCAGCGGGGCGGTGATGTCGGTCTTGTAGAAGCGGTCCGACGCCGAGATGTCGCCCGGGAGCGTGAAGCCCGGCAGCGCGCCGAGGGCCGCGTTGGCCGCCCGGCCGAGGCCGGTCTCGACCATCCCACCGCACCAGACGGCGAGCCCGTGCGCAGCGGCGAGGTCGTGGATGCGGACCGCCTCGAGGTAGCCGCCGACGCGACCCGGCTTGATGTTGATGATCGAGCAGGCGCCGAGGGAGATGGCGGCCGCCGCGGTCTGGGCCGAGACGATCGACTCGTCGAGGCAGACGGGGGTCTTGATCTGCCGCGCGAGCTCCGCGTGGCCGAGGACGTCCTCCTCCTCGAGCGGCTGCTCGATGAGCAGCAGGTCGAAGGCATCGAGGCGGGAGAGGTGGCGGGCGTCGCGCAGCGTGTACGCCGTGTTCGCGTCGACCTGCAAGAGCAGGTCGTCGCCGAAGCGCTCGCGGACGGCGCGGACCGGCTCGACGTCCCAGCCCGGCTCGATCTTCAGCTTGATGCGGACGTAGCCGGCCTCGAGGTAGCCGCCGACCACGTCGAGCAGGTGCGGGATGCTGTCGTAGATCCCCACCGAGACACCGGACGGGACACGCGCGTGGACCGCACCGAGCTCGCGGGCCCACGACCGGCCGGCCGCGCGCAGCTCGGCGTCGAGGACGGCCATCTCGAGGGCGGCCTTGGCCATCCGGTGGCCCTTGAACTTGTGCAGCACGGCGTTCACGGCGTGCGCCCCGTGCCGCAGCAGCTCGTCGGAGGACTCCGACAGCGCGGGCAGGAGGAAGCGGCGCAGCACGTCGGCGGTGGCGTCGACGTACTCGGAGGAGTAGAGCGGGTCGGACATCGCGACGCACTCGCCCCAGCCCTCGCCGTCGGCGGTCACGGCGCGCAGCAGCAGGATGTCGCGGGCGGTCTGGGTCCCGAACGACGTCCGGAACGGCGAGACCAGCGGCATCGCGATGCGACGCAGCTCCACGCCGTCGATCTTCACGTTCACGGTGAGACGTCTCCTTCGTGCGGCAGGACGAGGTAGCCCTGCTCCTTGTCGAAGCCGGCGACGCTGCCGCCGGCGGCGAGGGCGGACAGCAGCTGGTCGCGGACCTTCGTCCGCCAGCCGCGGGCCTGCTCGGGGTCGGTGAGGCGCAGCGCCTCGATGTCGCGCGGCACCTGGACCCAGGACGCGGCGGCCCCCGACGGGACGACCGGCCGGACCGTCCTACCCGCGCTGGCGGCGACGACCGATGCCGAGGCGAGGTCCCAGTGGACGAGGATCCGGTCGGTCTCGTCGTCGCGGTTGATGCCGTCGTCCATGGTGCCGTAGAAGTCGGGGAGGTACTCCGCCACGTGCGCGCCGAGCTTGGCGAGGTTGAAGTAGGCGTTGCGGGCGACCAGCGGGTCGTAGGTCCACTCCATCAGCTCGATGCCGCGGTCCAGGCACCAGGCGCGCTGGTGCAGCTTGAGCGCGAATCCCACGTGGCGCCCGGCCATCGCGGTCGTCACCCCGGCGATGTGGCTGTGCATCGCCCGGGCGGCGGGCGTGGAGTGGAAGCCGACGCAGACGCCGACCATGGCGGCGTCCCCTCCGGCACCGTCGAACGCGGCGGCCACGTAGCTCTCCGCCTTGCCGAGCGCACGGAGCAGCTCGGCGCTCATCGGCGGGTTCTCCGGCACGCCCCAGATCCGGCCGAGGACGGCGGCCGCCTCGCGCAGCTCGCCCAGGTCGCCCAGCTCACGCACGACGACGCGGGACGCGGTCGCGGCGGACTCGAACGCCGACCAAGCGGTGCTCGCCTCAGGTCCGGTCATCGCTTCCCCCCAGAAGATCGCGCAGCAGCCCGTGCACGAGGACGGTACGGTCCACGAGCCGGTCGACGAGCAGGTGCTCGTCCTCGGCGTGTGCCCCACCGCCGACCGCGCCGAGCCCGTCGAGGGTGGGCGTGCCGACCCCCGCGGTGAAGTTGCCGTCGGAGGCCCCGCCCACCGAGGCCCGGGTGAGCAGCGGCAGCCCGAGCCGCGCCGCGACCGCCTGCGCCCGCTCGAAGAGCGGCAGGGAGGAGGACTCCTCCAGGGGCGGGCGGTTGATGCCACCGTGCACGCGCACCTCGGCACCCGGCAGGACCGGCGCCAGCGCGTGCAGCGCGGTGTCGACGCGCTCCAGCTCCGCCATCGACCACGCGCGTACGTCGACCGCGAACCGTCCCCAGGAGGGCACTGTGTTGACGGTGTGCCCGGCGGTCGCGACGGTCGGCGTGACGGTCGTGCCGAGGTCCTTGTCGCACAGCGCCGCGACGAGCTGTACCTGGTGGGCCAGCTCGAGGGTGGCGTTGATGCCCTTCTCGGGCTCCAGCCCGGCATGGGCAGCCCGGCCGGCGACGTCGACCTCGTAGAGCGACGTCCCCTTGCGGCCGGTCTTCAGCGCGCCACCGTCGGCGGAGGCCTCCAGGACCAGCACCGCCGAGGAGCGGAGCGCCTCCGCCTCGATGAGCGCGCGCGAGCTCGCGGAGCCGAGCTCCTCGTCGCCGGTCACCAGCAGGGTCACGCCGTCCCGGCCCCCGTCACCCAGCCCGTCACCCAGCCCGTCACCCAGCCGGTCATCCAGCCCGTCATCCAGCCCGTCATCCAGCATCGCGATGGCATGCATCGCCATGACCAGCCCGGCCAGCATGTCGAAGCAACCCGGGCCGCGCAGCACGCCACCGGTGACGTCGAACGGCTGCCGCGCGAGCGTGCCGATCGGCCACACCGTGTCGTGGTGGGCGAGGACCAGCACCCGGCCGTCGGTCCGGTCGGCGCCGAAGGTCCAGCGCAGGTGGTGCACGCCGTCGACGACGATCCGCTCCGGCGCGACGCGGAGCCGCTCGCCGCCGAGCCGCGCGACGAGGTCGGCCGACCGCTCCACCGCGGCCAGGTCGCTCGACGGCGACTCGCACTCGACAAGCTCCCGGAGGTCGGCCAGGAGCAGGTCGAGCGCCGGGACCGGCCGCAGCGACGACGCGGTGCTCATGCAGTCTTCTTCGGAGTGGCGCGCGCGCCGAAGTGGATGTACTCCTCGCCGGTCGGCAAGGAGTAGAAGCGGACCGGGTAGTAGGCGGCGCTCTTGTCGGGCTTGACCGCGAAGAGCGCCTCGCCGACCGGGATCAGCTCGTGCACCTCGGGGTCGCCTTCGCCGGACGCCTCGGCGACGGGCCCGGAGACCGTCGTGCGCAGCCAGGTCTTCCCGTCCTCGACGTAGACCTCCTCGAGCACCGACTCGCGGGCGTAGGTGCCGAGGTACGGCGTCGGGTCGACCTCGACCGGCTCGCTCGGGATCTCGAACGGCGCGGGCAGGTGGACGTCGACGAGCGCGGCGAAGATCTCCTCGTAGAGCTCCTGGTAGAGCGGGATCGCGCTGCCGAGGTTGGTGTTGACCGAGACCGCGATGCCGGCCTCCGGCAGCAGGCGCAGGAAGGCCGCCTGGCCGATGGTGTTGCCGTCGTGGCCGATCGCGCGGTGACCGTTCCAGTCGCAGCGGAACCAGCCCAGGCCCCACGAGTCGCCGAGCAGGATCTTCTCCGGGCACTCGGTCTGGTACTGCGCCATCGCGTCGACGCTGGCCTCCGAGAGGACGCGGGTGCCGTCCTTGGCCACGCCGCCGGTCAGGTGCATCCGGGCGAACGCGAGGACGTCCTCGGCACGCGACGTGATCAGGCCGGCCGGTCCGACCGAGCGCGGCAGGCCCCAGACGGGCGCGATCTGGGGGTCGTCGCCGCCCTGGAGGTGGCCCATCGCGTGCGCGAAGACCATCGCCTCCTCCGGCAGCGTCGTGGTGTGGGTCAGGCCGAGCGGCGTGAACAGCCGCTCCTTCAGCGCCTGGTCCCAGGTCTGGCCGGTGACGACCTCGATGATCCGGCCGAGGAGCGAGAACCCGGAGTTGCAGTAGGACCAGGTGGCACCGAGCGGGTGGTTCTGCGCGGCGTGGCCGAGCTCGGCGACGTACTTCTCGAGCGCGTCGTCGCCGCGGCCGGTGTCGGTGAAGACGTCGCCGTCGATGCCGCTCGTGTGGGTGAGCAGGTTCCAGACGGTGACCTCCTGGTTGACCTCCGGGTCGCGCAGCGAGAGCTCGGGCAGGATCTCGACCACCGGGGTGTCGAGGGAGAACTTGCCCTCGTCGACCAGCTGCATGACGACCGTGGCGGTCCATACCTTCGAGACCGACCCGATCTGGAAGACGGAGTCCGGCGTGGCCGGCTGGCCGGTCCCGGCGTGCAGCACGCCCGTCGCCGTCGTGAAGAGCTGGTCCTCGGCCCCGTCCTCGCCCAGGACGAGGATGCCCAGCTGGGCGCCGGGGATCCCGTGCTTCTCGACGAGCTCGGCGAAGCGGCTCTCCCAGTGGGCGGTGTCGATCTTCTTCTCAGCGGTCGTGCTCATGCTGCGCTCCTTGCTGCCGGCGTACTGGTTCACCCAGTCGGCGACCCGGCGGTAGTAGTCGATCCGGTGCGAGGGCCGCCCGGCGAGGATGAAGATGTGGCTGGCGCCCGGGTAGAGCACCATCCGCGTCGGCACGCCGCGCTCCCTCAGCGCGTAGTGCCACTGCTGCGCCTGCCCGACGGGGCAGCGCACGTCGTCGGCGCCGTGGAGCACCAGCGTCGGCGTGGTGACATCGTGGACGTGCGAGTACGGCGACATGGCGGCCAGCAGCTCGCGGTCACGCCACGGCAGGCCGCCGATCTCGAGCGCGGCGAGGAAGTGCGCATCGTCGCTGGTGCCGCTGATGCTGGTCAGGTCCGAGACGACCCCGCCCGGCACCGCGGCGGCGAACCGCTGGTCGGTGGCGGTGAGGTAGCAGGTCATGTAGCCGCCGTAGCTGTAGCCGGTGACGGCCAGCCGGTCCGCGTCGACGAGCCCCTCCTCGACGAGCCGGTCGACCGGCTCGAGGAAGTCCTGGGCGTCGTTGATCCCCCAACCGCCGTGCAGCGCGTCGTAGAACGCCTCGCCGTAGCCGTCGCTGCCGCGGGCGTTGAGGACCAGCACGGTCCAGCCCTGGGCGACGAGCTCCTGGTGGTAGAGGTGCATCTCGTCGGCGGCGGCGTTCCACGCGTTGTGCGGCCCGCCGTGGATGTCGAGCAGCAGCGGCGTGGCGCCCTGCGCGTCGGGCGACCGCATGACCCAGCCCTGCACCACGGTGCCGTCGGAGATGGTGAAGTCGCGGCTCACCCGGGGCGCGAGCTCGACGTGGGCGAGCGAGGCACCGTGGTCGGTCCGGACGGTCGTCGCTCCGGTGGTGAGGTCGACGAGGACGACCTCGCCGAAGGAGTCGGGGGTGCCGAGCGCGACGGCAGCGATGGGACCGGCGACGGACAGTCCGCTGACGACGTCGCCGTCGCCGCCGAGCACGAGCCGGCCCGGCCCGCCGGCGAGCGGCACGGCGTGGAGGTGGGTGCAGCCACGGTCGCGGACGGCGAAGAGGGCCTCGTCGCCGACCACCGCCGGGACGGTGCCGGGGTAGGCCGGAGCGCCCGGCATGACGTTGCGGTCGAGCTCGGCGGCCAGCTCGCGGGCGTCGCCGGTCTCCGGGTCGACGATCCAGAGCCGGGCGTGCCCGCGCATCTCGCCCGCCCAGCCGACGACGAGCAGCCGCGATCCGTCGGGGGTGAACGACACCGTGGCGGCGTACCCCTCGGAGAAGGCGACGACCCGGGGCTCGCCGCCACCCGCCGGGACGACATGGACCGCGCTGCGCATGTCGAGGTCGGAGTCGCCGGCCCTCTTCGCCGTGACGGTGAGCGAGGTGCCGTCCGGCGACCAGGCGGGGCTCTGCACGTGCTGGTCGAGCGTGGTGACCCGTCGGACGGCGCCCGTGGCGACGTCGACGACGTGCAGCTGGAGGCGCATGCCCCGGACGTAGCCGAGGCCGTCGGCCTGGTAGCCGACGCCGTCGGTGACGATCGGGGCGTGCGCGCGCCGCGCCCTGGCCTCGTCGTCCTCGCCCTCGGCCGCGTCGCCGTCGACGGGCGCGGCGAACGCGATCCGCGTCGAGTCGGGGCTCCACACCGGTACGCCGGCACCGAGCGGGAGGCCGGTGAGCCCGATCGGCTCGCCCCCGGACACGGGCAGCGTCCACAGCTGGCCGTCGCGGGTGAACGCGATCGTGGCGCCGTCCGGGCTCCACGCCGGGGCGTCGTCCGCGGTGCCGTGGGTCAGGGGGCGCGGCGGCTCGCCGTCCGCGGCCAGCCACAGCGACGTGACCGCGGCGTCGGCGTCGAGGTCGTGGCGGCGGACGACGTAGGCGACGGCGGTCGCGTCCGGCGAGAGCGTCGGCTGGGAGGGCACGACGAGATCGGCGAGGTCGTCGATGCGCATCGGCCGGGTCATCGGCGTGCCCCGGGGATCGCCGCGAGCAGCTCGCGGGTGTAGTCGTGCCTCGGCCGCTCGAGGACGTCGGCGGTCGGCCCCCGCTCCACGATCCGGCCGCCGGACATGACGGCGACCTGCGTCGCGACGTAGCGGACGACCGCGAGGTTGTGGGAGATGAAGAGCATCGAGAGGCCGAGCTCGCGCTGCATCTCGCGGACGAGGTTGAGGACGGCGCCCTGGACCGAGACGTCGAGCGCGGAGGTGATCTCGTCGGCGATGACCACGCTCGGGCGGCCGGCCAGCGCGCGGGCCAGCGCCACCCGCTGCCGCTGGCCGCCGGAGAGCTGGCCGGGCAGCAGTCCGGAGCGGTCGGGGTCGAGGTGGACGAGCTCGAGGAGCCGAGCGATCTCAGCCTGGCGGTCCCGGCGGCTGAGTCGCTCGCCGGTCGCCGGCCGGAGCGCCTCGGCGATGCTCTCGCCGATCGTCATCCGGGGGTCCAGCGACGAGAACGGGTCCTGGAACACCATGTTGATGCGGAGCGCACCCCGTCGCCGGCGTCCGCCCGGTCGCAGCGGCTCTCCGTCGAGCAGAATCCGGCCGCCGTGCACCGGGGCCAGCCCGACCGCGGCCTTCGCGAGCGTCGACTTGCCGGAGCCGGACTCGCCGACGAGGCCGACGATCTGCCCGTCCGGGACGGTCAGCGAGACGTCGTCGAGCACCGTGCTGGCGCCGTAGCGGACGGTCACGCGGTCGAACTCGAGCGTGCTCATCGCGCGACCTCCTCGCCCGGCGCCTTGGTCTCGATACGCTCGCTGGCGCTCGCTACTCGACCAGCGGAACCATCGCCGGTGGTCGAGTAGCCCGAACCATCGCCGGTGGTCGAGTAGCCCGAACCATCGCCGGTGGTCGAGTAGCCGGAACCATCGCCGGTGGTCGAGTAGCCCGAACCATCGCCGGTGGTCGAGTAGCCGGAACCGTCGTCGGTGGTCGAGTAGCCCGAGCCCCTGGGCGAGGGCGTATCGAGACCACCGGCGGTCCCGATGCTGAGCAGCTCGACCTCCTCGGCGGTGTGCCAGCAGGCGACCCGGTGGCCGGTGCCGTCGTCCCGGAGGACGGGCTCCTCGGTGCGGCAGCGGTCGTTGGCGATCGGGCAGCGGGCGGCGAAG
>NZ_FOLB01000019.1 GCF_900112345.1 Nocardioides terrae | reverse complement strand
CGCCGATGGTACTGCAGCCGCGAGGCTGTGGGAGAGTAGGACGCCGCCGGACAATCATTCACAGTAGGGCCACCCCCGCGGGGGTGGCCCTACTGTCATTTCCGACCCTTGCGGGCGTGCCGTTCATGGGCTCCGAGGCGATGGAGAGCCACCTTCTCTCCACAGGCGCCGGTTCTGACCGCCTTGTCCACCGGTCATGCCCGCCTCGCGCATCGACGTCGAGGTCCGGACGGCGCGGCTCATCCGTCGTTCAGCGAGCGCATGAGGACCCCCAGATGCGGCTTGGGTTGGAAGGAGGTCGCCTTCTCGGGGAGCAGTCGTCCGGCCACGGCCACCTCGAGGACCTGCTCGAAGGTCGGCGCCGGCAGGATCAGCGCGGTCCCCCGTCGCCGGTGCGCGGTGCTGACCGCCTCCTCGGGGTCCGGATGGTGGCTGACCCGCTGCGACCGGCGCTCGATCGCGGGCAGGAGGGTGTCGTGCACGTACTCGACGACCGTCCCCGGGTGAGGCGGCAGCCTCGCGAGCGCCCACCGGTGTCCGTCGGTGAGCAGGAGGGTGGCCGCGTCCGGAGCCGCGGCGACGGCGACCGGGCGGAACTCGACAGGGACCCCGAGGGTCGTGAGTGCGTCGAGTGCGCGATCGAGCCGGACGCCGGCCAGCGCGCGGTGGATCGCGTGCAGCTGGAGCGGCGTGTCGACATGGTCGACGAGCATGGCGAGGCCGGAGTCCGCATCGGTCCCCGGGCTCTCGGCCTGCATGCGGAGGTAGGCGGCGTAGCGGTGGTGGCCGTCGGCGATCAGGGCGCGGGACGGTGCGATCTCGTCCTGGATCGCCGCGAGCTCCTCGGGAGCTCGGACCGCCCATAGCCGGTGGCGCTGACCACCCGCGTCCTCGAACTGCCGCGTCGGCGGCGCGGCGCTGATGTCACCGAGCAAGCGCCGCAGCGCGGGGGACCCGCGATGGACCAGCAGGATCGGTGCCGGGTTGAGCCGCATCTCGCCCATGCGCGCGGCGAGCTCGTCGACCTGGGCCGGGTGGATGCCCTCATGGGGGAGCACCCGGGACATCGCCGGGCCGGTGCCCCGCTGGCCGAGCTCGAGCGTCCCCACGATCCCGCGGACCGTCCGGCCGGCGGAGGAGTACTCGTGCAGGTAGATGGCGGGGTGCGGATCGGTCGTGATCCAGCCGCGTTCCCGCCAGTGCCGCAGCCGGGCGTGGACCGATCGGTAGGGCCGCGCGAAGAGCCGTCCCGTGCCGGGGTCCCCGATGCGAGACGGCTGGAGGAGCTGCGCGGCGAACGGCAGGAGGCTCAGCGGACCCGCGAGGTACGGCGGGGTGACGACGTCGCTGGCGTCCATCCGGCCATGCTAATGAGGGGGCAAGGTGCCCTCCGGGCGACCACTAGGGTGGCGCTCATGCTGGGCGCATCTGAGCAGCCGTTGTGCGAGGCGTACGACCTCGCGATGCTCGACCTCGACGGCGTCGTCTACGTGGGCGGCGAAGCCGTCCCCGGCGCGCCGGACCACCTGGAGACCGTGCGGGCCCGCGGTCAGCGCCTCGCCTTCATCACCAACAACGCCTCGCGGCCCCCCGAGGTCGTCGCCGCCCACCTCACCGAGCTCGGAGTGCAGGCCGGCGCCGACGATGTCGTCACCTCCGCCCAGGCCGCGGCCCGCGTGCTCCGTGACCGCCTCGGCGAAGGCGCTCGCGTCGTCGTCCTCGGCGCCGAGGGGCTGCTGGAGGCGTTGAAGGCGGAGGGGCTCGTCCCGGTCGGCGTCGCTGACGAGGCGGAGGCGCTCGTGACCGGCTACGACCCTGACCTCGTCTGGCGCGACCTCATGCACGGGGCGGTCCTTGTGCAGGACGGCCTGTGGTGGGTGGCCAGCAACAGCGACCTGACCATTCCGACGCCCTACGGTGTCGCCCCCGGCCACGGTGTGCTCGTCGACATGCTGCGCCGGTTCACCGGCGTGGAGCCGGACATCGCCGGAAAGCCGGCCCGGCCGCTGCTCGACGAGACCGTGCGACGGGTGGGTGGCACCCGTCCGCTGATGGTCGGCGACAGGCTCGATACCGACATCGCCGGTGCGCACGCCGCCGGCGTGGACTCCCTGCTCGTCCTGACCGGCGTCTCGGGGCTTGGTGACCTCGCCGGCGCGACGCCGGACCTGCGGCCGACCTACATCTCCGCCGATCTCGCCGGCCTGCTCGTGACGCACCCGAAGGTCACGGTGGCGCAGGGGCGCTGCTCCCTGGGCGGCTGGGAGGCCGTCGGTGGGGAGCGGGGTGTGGAGGTGACCGGGAGCGGTTCCGTCGACGACTGGTGGCGAGCCGTCGCCAGCGTGTGCTGGTGGTGGCTCGACACGTCCGGGGCTGCGGCGGACGTGAGTCGACTGACCCCGCCCCGGTAGCCTCTGCCCATGACCGAGGACCAGCCCTACGCCGGCGCGGAGTCCGCGCGCACCGGCGTCCCGGCGGTCGATGCCGTCCTCGCCGAGGTCGACGGGGCCGTGGACCTTCCCGCGGACGACCAGGTCGCCGTCTTCGAACGCGCCCACGACAGGCTGCGCCGCGCGCTCGACGGCCAGGCCGATGACCGGGCCGACGATCAGGCCGACGATCAGGCCGACGAGCCCTCCTGAGGGGCTCCCGACCATGCCACCGCGCCGCCTCCGCCTCGACGCCGAGCTCGTCCGTCGGCAGCTCGCCCGATCGCGCGAGCACGCCAGCGAGCTGATCGCCGCCGGCCGCGTCACGGTCTCCGGGGCCGTGGCCACCAAGCCGGCCACCGGCGTCAGCACCGATGTCGCGATCGTCGTCAAGGACGACCCGCTCACCCCCGACTACGTCTCCCGCGGGGCCCACAAGCTCGCCGGCGCTTTGGCCGCCTTCGAGCCGCACGGGCTGTCCGTCGCCGGACGACGCTGCCTCGACGCCGGCGCCTCCACCGGCGGGTTCACCGACGTGCTGCTGCGGCTCGGGGCGGCACAGGTCGTCGCGGTCGACGTGGGCTACGGACAGCTCGCCTGGAAGCTCCGCCAGGACGAGCGCGTCGTCGTGCACGACCGCACCAACGTCCGCGACCTCACCACGGAGCTCATCGGCGGGCCGGTCGACCTGATCGTCGGCGACCTGTCCTTCATCTCGCTGACCCTCGTGCTCGACGCCCTCCTGGGTGTCGTCGCCCCCGACGGGGACCTCGCGCTGATGGTGAAGCCGCAGTTCGAGGTCGGGAAGGACCGTGTCGGCAAGGGCGGCGTCGTCCGCGACTCGGCGCTGCGGGCCGAGGCCGTCACCACGATCGCCGCCGCTGCTTCCGCCCGCGGCTGGGGCGCCCGGGCCGTCACGACCAGCCCCCTTCCAGGCCCGTCGGGCAACGTCGAGTTCTTCCTGTGGCTGCGTCGCGGGCCCGCCACGATCGACGACGAGACGATCGCACAGGCCGTGCACGACAAGATCGGCCTCGACGCGGTCGCGGCTGCCGCCGAACCGACGGCGGCGGATGAGAGGCTGGGGAAGTGACCGAACCGAGCCGCCAGCCCGACGTACGCCGGGTGCTCCTGCTCACCCACACCGGCCGCAACGAGGCCCGCGAGGTCGCGGTCGCCTTCTGCAAGGCGCTGGTCGGCTACGGACTGATCGTCCGGCTGCCGGACACGGAGGCCGCCGACCTCGGCGTGCACGCCGACGAGGGGATCGAGCTCGCGCACGGCGACGGCGACGTGACGGTCGGCTGCGAGCTCGTCCTGGTCATCGGCGGCGACGGCACGATCCTGCGGGCGGCCGAGCTCACCCACGACAGCGGCACTCCTGTCCTGGGCGTCAACCTGGGCCACGTCGGGTTCCTCGCCGAGGCGGAGTACGACGACGTCGACTCGACCATCGACGCCGTGGTCCACCGCCGCTACATCGCGGAGGACCGGCTGACGCTCGACGTCAGGGTCTACACCGACGGCGCGGAGGTCTTCCGGACCTTCGCCGTCAACGAGGCAAGCGTCGAGAAGGCCGCCCGTGAGCGGATGCTCGAGGTCGTCATCGAGGTCGACGACCGGCCGCTGTCGCGCTTCGGCTGCGACGGTGTCGTGTGCGCGACGCCGACCGGCTCGACGGCCTACAACTTCAGCGCCGGCGGGCCGGTGGTGTGGCCGGGCGTCGAGGCGCTGCTGATGGTGCCGATCTGCGCCCACGCCCTCTTCGCGAGGCCGCTCGTGGTCGCGCCCACCTCCGAGCTGGCCATCGAGGTGATCAGCCGTGCCGACGGCGCGGGCGTGCTGTGGTGCGACGGCCGGCGTGCGTTCGACCTGCCGCCCGGCGCCCGCATCGAGGTCACCCGCGGCGACCGGCCGGTGCGCCTGGTCCGGCTGCACGAGGCGCCCTTCACCGACCGACTCGTCGCGAAGTTCGACCTCCCGGTCCACGGCTGGCGTGGCGCCGCCGAGCGGCTGCGACGGGAGCGCGGCGATGCTTGAGGAGATCCGGATCTCGTCCCTGGGCGTGATCGAGGACTCGGTGCTCGAGCTCGGCCCGGGGCTGACCGTCATCAGCGGTGAGACCGGCGCCGGCAAGACGATGATCGTGACGGCGCTCGGCCTCCTGCTCGGCGGCCGGGCCGACTCGGGCGCCGTACGCAGCGGAGCCCGGACCGCGCGCGTCGAGGGGATCGTCGACGGCAGCCGCCTGAGCTCGTTCTGCGCGGCGGTCGACGAGGCCGGAGGCGAGGTCGAGGACGGCCGCGTCGTGCTCGCCCGCACCGTGGCGGCCGAGGGTCGCTCTCGGGCGTTCGTCGGCGGGGCGGCCGTCCCGGTGGCCACGCTCGGCGACGTGGCCGAACCGCTGGTCGCCGTCCACGGCCAGTCCGACCAGCACCGGCTGTTGCGCCCCCGCGCGCAGCGCGACGCCCTCGACCGCTTCGGCGGCGAGCCGGTGGCCGACGCGCTGGCGCGCTACCAAGAGCTGCACGCGCGGCTCCAGGGCGTCGAGTCCGAGCTCGCCGAGGTCACCGCGACGCAGCGCGAGCGTGCCCGGGAGGCGGACCTGCTGCGCTTCGGGCTCGCCGAGATCGAGGCGCTCGACCCGCAGCCGGGGGAGGACGCCTCCCTCGCCGCCGAGGAGTCCCGGCTCGGCTTCGCCGACACGCTCCGATCGGCCGCCGAACAGGCCCGCGAGGCCCTCTCGAGCGAGGAGGGGGCGCCCGACGCCCTCGGCACCGTCAGCGCGGCCCGCACCCTGCTCGAGGGCGTCCGCGAGCACGACACCGAGGCCGGCGAGCTCGCCGACCGGCTCGCCGAGGTCAGCTACCTGCTCTCCGACGTCGCCGCCGACGTGGCGTCCTACGCCTCCCGGATCGACACCGACCCGGCCCGCCTCGCCGGCGTGTCCGAACGGCGCGCTGCACTCACCGCACTGACCCGCAAGTACGGCGACACGATCGACGAGGTGCTCGCCTGGTCGGCGTCCTCGGCGACCCGGCTGCTCGACCTCGACGGCACCGACGAGCGGATCGAGCAGCTGCGCGCCGAGCGGGCCCGGCTGCGGGTGGAGCTGGCCGACGCGGCCGCGGAGCTCTCCGGGTTGCGCACGGACGCCGCCGAGCGGCTCGCGGTCGAGGTGACCGAGGAGCTGACCCGGCTGGCCATGCCGCACGCCCGGCTGTCGGTCTCGGTCCGGCAGGCCGAGCTGCCCGCGCCCGATGCCGATGCGGCCGGCGCGCCGCTGCGCGTGGGGGAGCGGTGGCTGCGCTTCGGCGGCTCCGGCATCGACCAGGTCGAGCTGCTCCTCGCCGCCAACACCGGCTCCGACCCGCGCCCGCTCGACAAGGGCGCCTCCGGCGGCGAGCTGTCGCGGGTGATGCTCGCCCTGGAGGTCGCGCTGGCCGGCACCAGCCCGGTCCCCACCTTCGTCTTCGACGAGGTCGACGCCGGCGTCGGCGGTGCCGCGGCCGTCGAGGTCGGCCGGCGGCTGGCGCAGCTGGCCCGCTCGGCACAGGTCCTGGTCGTCACCCACCTCCCGCAGGTGGCGGCGTACGCCGACCAGCACGTCGTCGTCGAGAAGTCGAGCGACGGCAGCGTGACCAGCTCGGGCCTCACGCTCCTCGACGACGCCGGACGGGAGCGGGAGCTCTCGCGGATGCTCGCCGGCCTCACCGACTCCGACACCGCGCTCGCGCACGCCCGTGAGCTCCTCGAGGTGGCTCGCGCGGCGCGCTGACGCGCTCCCCGCGCACGGGAGCGGCCTGACACGCCGACACCTGGGCTCCCGGATCGGGCGGTGGCCGGATGTGAGGATGAACGGGTCATGAGACTCCCCACCCGCTCCACCACCGTCAAGGACACAGCAGTCGGCGTCCGCGGTCCGGTCCGCGCCGGGCGACCGACCCGTGCGCTGCTCGGGCGGCTCGAGCCCGGCGACATCGCCGTGATCGACCACCTCGACATCGACCAGGGCACCGCGCGTGCGCTCGTCGACGCCCGCGTCGCCGCCGTCGTCAACGCACAGTCGATGATCTCGGGTCGCTACGCCAACCTCGGGCCCGAGATCCTCGCCGACGCCGGCATCGTGCTGGTGGAGGGCATCGGGGCGTCGGCCTTCGCCCGTCTCGCCGAGACGGAGGAGGTCACGATCCGCGACGGTGGGCTCTACCAGGGCACCCAGCTGCTCGTGCAGGGACGCGCGCTCGACCTCGACGACGTCAGGCTCGCGATGCAGGACGCCCGTGCCGGCCTCGTCGCCCAGCTGGAGACCTTCACCCACAACAGCAGCGAGCTGCTGCGCCGGGAGGGCGACGTCCTCCTGACCGGCCAGGCCATCCCCATGCTGCACACCCCGCTCGACGAGCGGCCCGTCGTCGTGGTCGCGCAGGCGCGGCCCGGGGACCTCGTCCAGGTCAAGCGGTTCATCCGGGAGCAGCGGCCGGTCGTGGTCGCCGTCGACGGAGCCGCGGAGAGGCTCCGCAAGGCGGGCGTCAAGGCCGAGGTCGTCGTCCTGTCCGGCTCCGACTCGCTCCCCGACGCCAAGGTGTTGCGCGGGGCTCGCGACGTCGTCGTCGTCCAACGGGCCGACGCGATCCCGGGGGTGACCGACGGGCTGTCGCGAATGGGCATCGCCGCCCACGTCATCGGCACCACCGTGTCCGCCCAGGACGCCGCCCTGCTCGTGGCCCACGCCGGCCGGCCCAGCCTGGTCGTCGGAGTCGGCTTGACCACGACGCTCCACGACTTCCTCGACCGGCGCAGCTCGGGGCTGGCCGGCAGCTACCTCACCCGCCTGGTGCTCGGGCCGCACCTGGTCGACGCGGCCACGCTCCCGCTGCTCTACACCGGCCGCGTGCGCCCCTGGCACGTCGGCGCCTCCGTGCTCGCCGGACTCGTCGCCGTGGGGGCGTCGATCGCCACGACGGCCGTCGGCAACGACTGGGCCCAGCAGCTGATGGACCTCGTCCGATGAGGCGGCTGCTCCCCGCCCTGGGCGTTCTCTTCGCGCTCGCCGCGGGCATCGCACTCGGCGCCGGCCCGCTCGACGACGGCCGCGGTGATGCCGCGTCCACCGGGCACGCCTCTCCCCGGAGGGCGACCGCGTTCGACGAGGGTTTCGTGGCCGCGGCCGCGCCCTCGCTCTACGGCCGGCGCCTGGCCGGACAGACGGTGTCCGTACTGACCACCCCGGGGGTCTCGCCCGCGGCCGCCAAGGCGCTCGTCGACCAGATCGTCGCGGCGGGCGGTGCGGTCGTCACGGAGGACCGGCTGACCGATGGCCTGACGGCGCCCGGCCAGAAGACCCTCGTCGACACCATGGGCAGCCAGCTCGCCGCCCAGCTCGGCCCGCAGGTGCCGGCCCTCGCCGACACGACGCTGACCACCTACCCCCGGATGGGCCACCTCCTGGGCGTCGCGTTCGGCACCACCGGCGCCCCCGCTCCGCCCGGAGCCCCCGCGAGCACGGTGCGCGAGAGCCTCAAGGCCGCCAAGCTGATCGAGGCCGTCGGCGACCAGCCGGCCGACGCCGGCGTGGCACCCCTGGTCCTCGTCGTCGTCGGCGACGACCTCGACGACGCCATCGCCAACGGACTGGTCCAGGGACTCGCGGCGCAGACGCACGGCGTCGTCGTCGCGGGCCGTAGCCGCAACCGCGACATCGCCTCCCTGCGCGACGGCAAGGCGGCCGTGGCGACGGTCGACGGGGTCGAGACCGCGGCAGGCCGGGTGGCCGCCGTACTCGCCCTCGTGCGACAGGTCACGGGCGGCAACGGAAGCTTCGGCGCGTCCGGAATCGATGGACCCGCTCCGCTGGGATAGGATCGAGGCCCATGAGGTCGGCCGCCCAGACTAAGCATGTTTTCGTCACCGGAGGCGTCGCCTCCTCTCTCGGGAAGGGCCTGACGGCGTCGAGCCTCGGCCGTCTGCTGAGGTCGCGCGGGCTCCGCGTGACGATGCAGAAGCTCGATCCCTACCTCAACGTCGACCCCGGGACGATGAACCCGTTCCAGCACGGCGAGGTCTTCGTCACCAACGACGGCGCCGAGACCGACTTGGACGTCGGACACTACGAGCGGTTCCTCGACACCGACCTCTCCGGCAGCGCCAACGTGACGACCGGGCAGGTCTACTCCAACGTGATCGCCAAGGAGCGCCGCGGCGACTACCTCGGTGAGACGGTCCAGGTCATCCCGCACATCACCAACGAGATCGTCGACCGCATCCTCGCGATGCACGGCGACTCGGTCGACGTCGTGATCACCGAGGTCGGCGGGACGGTCGGCGACATCGAGTCGCTGCCGTTCCTCGAGGCCGCGCGCCAGGTCCGCCAGAAGATCGGCCGCGACAACGTCTTCTTCGTGCACGTCTCGCTGGTGCCCTACATCGGCCCGTCCAAGGAGCTGAAGACCAAGCCGACGCAGCACTCGGTCGCCGCCCTCCGCCAGATCGGCCTCCAGCCCGACGCCGTCGTGTGCCGCGCCGACCGCGAGCTGCCGCAGAGCATCAAGTCGAAGATCGCCCTGATGTGCGACGTCGACGAGGAGGCGGTGGTCACCGCCGCGGATGCGCCGAGCATCTACGACATCCCGAAGGTGCTCCACCGCGAGGGCCTCGACGCGTACGTCGTCCGCAAGCTCGGCCTGCCGTTCCGCGACGTCGACTGGACGGTGTGGGACGACCTGCTCCGCCGGGTGCACCACCCGAAGGAGGAGGTGACCGTCGCGCTCGTCGGCAAGTACATCGACCTGCCCGACGCCTACCTCTCCGTGGCGGAGGCCCTGCGCGCCGGCGGCTTCGCCCACGAGGCCAAGGTCGACATCCGCTGGATCCGCTCCGACGACTGCGAGACGCAGGCGGGTGCCCACAAGCACCTCCACGACGTCGACGCCGTCCTGGTGCCCGGCGGCTTCGGCATCCGCGGCCTCGAGGGCAAGCTGGGCGCCCTCACCTACGCGCGCACCAACGGCATCCCGACCCTCGGCATCTGCCTGGGGCTGCAGTCGATGGTCATCGAGTACGCCCGGCAGGTGCTGGGCCTGGAGAAGGCCGACTCGACCGAGTTCCACCCCGAGACGCCGGAGCCGGTGATCGCCACGATCGCCGAGCAGGTCGCCTTCGTCGAGGGCGCGGGCGACCTCGGCGGCACGATGCGCCTCGGCCTCTACCCGGCCGCGCTCAAGCCGGGCTCGATCGCCCGTGAGATCTACGGCGCGGCCGAGATCGAGGAGCGTCACCGCCACCGCTACGAGGTCAACAACGCCTACCGCGACCAGCTCGAGGAGGCCGGCCTGGTCTTCTCCGGCACGTCCCCGGACAACAACCTGGTGGAGTTCGTCGAGCTGCCCCGCGACGTGCACCCCTACTACATCGCCACGCAGGCCCACCCCGAGCTGAAGTCGCGGCCGACCAAGGCCCACCCGCTCTTCCGGGGCCTCGTCGGCGCCGCGATCATCCGTCAGCGCGAGCAGCGCTTCCCGATCGACGAGTCGAAGCTGCACCGCGAGCCGGACCACGTCGAGCACAGCGTTGAGCACGAGGCGGATCACGAGGCGGATCACGAGGCGGATCACGGGGTTGAGCTCGTGGAGAACGGCGCCGAGTGACCGGCACGACGCCGCCGCTCCAGGACGTCGACCAGTCCTGGCCCGTCGTACGCACCGAGGACCTGCACCGCGACGACTGGGTGATGGCGCTGCGCGCGGACTGGGTCACCTCGCCCACCCATCCCGACGGCGAGCCCTTCCGGCGACTCGTGCTCGAGCACCCCGGTGCGGCGGTCGTGCTCGCGGTCGACGACGAGGAGCACGTGGTGTGCGTCGTGCAGTACCGCCACCCCGCCCGTCGCCGCTTCATCGAGCTGCCTGCGGGTCTGTGCGACGCCGAGGGCGAGGACCCGCTCGAGGTGGCCAAGCGCGAGCTCCAGGAGGAGGTCCAGCTCGCCGCGGAGGAGTGGACGCACCTGACGTCCGCCTACTCCTCGCCGGGCATCTCGGCCGAGCTGATCCACTACTACCTGGCTCGCGGGCTGAGCGACCTGGGACGCGGCGACTTCGAGCTCGCCCACGAGGAGGCCGACATGGAGCTCGTCCGGGTTCCGTTCGCCGACCTGCTCGACGCGGTGCTGGCCGGCCGGATCAGCGACGCGCCCGTCATCATTGCCGTGCTGACCGCGCACACGCGGGGGCTGGTCGGCGCCCGGCCATGAGCGGGCCGGATGCCGTCGGCGTCGCGATCCGCACCTACCTCGACCACCTGACGGTGGAGCGCGGCGCGGCTGCGAACACGCTGGCGTCCTACCGCCGCGACCTGCGCCGCTACGCCGAGTACCTCCGTTCCGTCGGCGTCTCTGAGCTCGGCCAGGTCACCGAGGCGACCGTCACCGACTTCCTCGCCCGCCTCCGCGAGGGGTACGCCGACCACCCACCGCTCGGCGCCAGCTCGGCCGCCCGGACGGTCGTCGCGGTGCGCGGCTTCCACAAGTTCGCGGCCGCCGACGGCATGGCCGAGGCCGATCCCGCGGCCGGCGTACGTCCGCCCCGGCCCGCGAAGCGGCTGCCGAAGGCGCTCCCGCTCGGCGACGTCGAGGCGATCCTCGAGACGGCCGGGGCGCCGGGGACCACGCTGGCCCTGCGCGACCGGGCGCTGCTGGAGGTGCTCTACGGCACCGGGGCCCGGATCTCCGAGGCGGTCGGCCTCGACGTCGACGACGTGGACTGGGGCGAGTCGGGCGTCGACGGAACCGTCCTGCTCCGCGGCAAGGGCGGCAAGGAGCGGCTGGTCCCCATCGGGTCCTTCGCCCGGGAGGCCGTGGACGCCTACCTGGTCCGCGCCCGCCCCGAGCTGGCCGGCACCGGCAGCGGCAGGCCGGGCGGTGGGGGAGCGCTCTTCCTCAACTCCCGCGGCGGTCGGCTCTCCCGGCAGTCGGCGTGGACCGTGCTGGTGCGGACCGCCGAGCGGGCCGGCGTCACCGCCGACGTCTCCCCGCACACCCTGCGGCACTCCTTCGCCACCCACCTGCTCGACGGCGGGGCGGACGTCCGTGTCGTGCAGGAGCTGCTCGGGCACGCCTCGGTGACGACGACCCAGATCTACACGCTGGTGACGGTCGACAACCTGCGCGAGGTGTTCGCCGCCGCGCATCCGCGCGCCCGCTGACCGGGCCGGGGTATCGCTACGCGGTCACGGCTTCGTGCCTCAGCCGTGCCGCTACTCGACCTGGCGCGTTCACGTCCAGCGCGTCGCCCGGGCGTGCTGGAAGATCAGGTTGGTCTCGGTCAGCGCGACGTCGGGGTTGCTGGACAGGTGCTCGATGACGAAGGCGTTGAGGCCGTCGGTCCCGGCCGCGGCGACGTGGACGAAGAAGTCGTGCCCGCCGCCGAGCAGGAACACGTTGAGGACGCCCGGAAGCCCGGCCAGCTGGCGCATGAACACCTCGAGCCGGCCCCGTGCGTGGCCGTGCATGCGGACGGCGATCATGGCCTGGAGCGGGCGCCCGGCGAGGCTCGGGTCGATGTCGGCGTGGAACCCGCGCACTACGCCCGACTCGCGCAAGGCTCGGATCCGGCCGAGGCAGGTGGACGGCGCGATGCCGGCCTTGGCCGCCAGGGCGTTGTTGGTCTGGCGGGCGTCGGCGGAGAGCCCGGCGAGCAGGACGCGGTCGACGTCGTCGAGGGCGGGCGCCACCACGCCCGCTCGGTCCAGGACCGCTCGAACATCCTTCGCACGGCGAGTGGCGGAGGCGTCAGGGAGCGAAGGTTCGGCGGGCACGGAAGCAATCTAGCGAATCTTCTTCAGGTCACTGGCGTTGCGTCGAAGATCCGGTCGACAATCGCGACATGACGAAGATCGGCGTGCCCAAGGAAGTCAAGAACCACGAGTACCGCGTGGCCATCACGCCGATCGGCGTTCACGAGCTGGTCGCCCATGGCCACGAGGTGGTCGTCGAGCGCGGCGCCGGGCGCGGCTCCCAGATCCCCGATTCCGAGTACCAGGCCGCCGGAGCGAAGATCCTCGACTCCGCCGACGACGTGTGGGGCAGCGCCGACACCGTGCTCAAGGTCAAGGAGCCGATCGCCGAGGAGTACCACCGGATGCGTGAGGACCTCACGCTCTTCACCTACCTTCACCTCGCGGCGGACAAGCCGCTGACCGAGGAGCTTCTGGCCAGGAAGGTCACCGGGATCGCCTACGAGACCGTCCAGCTCCCCAGCGGCGGGCTCCCGCTCCTCTACCCGATGTCCGAGGTCGCCGGGTGCCTGGCCCCGCAGGTCGGCGCCTACTCGCTCCTCAAGGCGCAGGGCGGCCGTGGCGTGCTGATGGGTGGCGTCGGCGGCGTGGCCAACGCCAAGGTCGTCATCATCGGTGCCGGCGTGTCCGGCCAGAACGCGGCCAACATCGCGCTCGGCATGGGCGCCGACGTGACCCTGCTCGACACCGACCTCGACAAGCTCCGGCTGTCCTTCTGGCGCTACAACAACCGGGTGCACGGCCTGGCCTCCTCCAAGCTGGCCCTGGAGCAGCAGGTGCTCGAGGCCGACCTGGTCATCGGTGCGGTGCTGATCCCGGGCGCAGCGGCGCCCAAGCTGGTCACCAACGACCTGGTCTCCCGGATGAAGCCGGGCTCGGTCCTCGTCGACATCGCGATCGACCAGGGCGGGTGCTTCGAGGACTCCCACGCGACCACCCACGACGACCCGACCTACCAGGTGCACAACTCCACGTTCTACTGTGTGGCCAACATGCCTGGCGCCGTCCCGAACACCTCGACCTACGCCCTGACCAACGCGACGCTGCCCTACGTCGTCGCGCTGGCCGACAAGGGCTGGGCGCAGGCGTGCCGTGACGACCGCTCGCTCGCACTCGGCCTCAACACCCACGCCGGCCGGCTCACCAACGCGCCCGTCGGCGCGGCGGTCGGCATCGACGCGACCGCACTCGACGAGGTCCTCGCCTGACAGTCATCCCCGCGGGCGCCTGGGTGCCCGCCTCCGGAGCCTCGCCCGACGAGGTGTACGACGCGGTGTCGTCGTACGCCTCGTCGCGCGGGCTCTCGCTCTACCCCCACCAGGACGAGGCGATCATCGAGCTGCTCGGTGGCAGCAACGTCGTGCTCGCGACGCCGACCGGCTCCGGCAAGTCGCTGGTCGCGCTCGGTGCGCACGCCGCGGCACTCGCCACCGACCGGGTGTCGTTCTACACGGCGCCGATCAAGGCGCTGGTGAGCGAGAAGTTCTTCGACCTCTGCGAGGTCTTCGGTGCCGACAACGTCGGGATGCTGACCGGCGACGCCGCCGTCAACGCCGACGCCCCGATCATCTGCTGCACCGCCGAGGTGCTCGCCAACCTCGCCCTGCGCGAGGGCCGGTCGGCCGACATCGGGCTCGTCGTGATGGACGAGTTCCACTACTACGGCGAGCCGGACCGCGGCTGGGCCTGGCAGGTGCCGTTGCTGGAGCTGCCGCACGCGCAGTTCGTGCTGATGTCGGCCACGCTCGGCGACATGACCTCGATCGCCGAGGACCTCACCCGGCGGACCGGGCGCGAGACCGCCATCGTCGACCGGGCCGAACGCCCGGTCCCGCTCACGTTCACGTGGTCGCTGACCCCGCTCGACGAGACGCTCGAGGAGCTCGTCACGACGGGGCAGGGCCCCGTCTACGTCGTGCACTTCACCCAGGCCGCGGCCGTCGAGCATGCCGCGACGCTGCTCAAGGCGTCGTGGGTCGGGACAGGGGCGGCCTCGACGGGATCGACCAGCGAGCAGCTCAAGGAGCGGCTGGCCGGCGTACGGTTCGGCGCCGGGTTCGGCAAGACCCTCGGGTCGCTGCTGCGCCGCGGCATCGGCGTGCACCACGCCGGCATGCTGCCGCGCTACCGCCGCCTGGTCGAGCAGCTCGCGCAGGCCGGCCTACTACGGGTCATCTGCGGCACCGACACACTCGGCGTGGGCATCAACGTGCCGATCCGGACGGTGCTCTTCACCGGGCTGGCGAAGTTCGACGGACAGAGACAGAGGGTCCTGCGCACGCGGGAGTTCCTCCAGATCGCCGGACGGGCGGGCCGGGCCGGCTACGACACGGCCGGCTACGTCGTCGTGCAGGCGCCCGAGCACGTCATCGAGAACGAGAAGGCCAAGGCGAAGGCCATCGAGCGCCAGGCCGCGGGCAAGAAGAACTCCAAGGCGCAGCTGAAGAAGCCGCCCGAGGGCACCGTCGTGTGGACCGAGGCGACCTTCACCAAGCTGGTCGACGGCCGGCCCGAGCCGCTCCAGTCGCGGATGAAGGTCGACAACGCGATGCTCCTCAACGTCGTCGCCCGCGAGGAGGACGCCTTCCCGGTCATGCGTCGGCTGCTGACCGAGAACCACGAGGACCGTCGGATGCAGCTGCGGCTGGCCCGGCGGGCGCTGCGCCTGGCGCGCTCGCTGCGGACGTCGGGGGTCCTGCAGCGCCTGGATCCGCGCGACGGGCTCGGCCGGCGCTACGTCCTCACCGAGGCGCTCCCGCCCGACTTCGCGCTCAACCAGCCGCTCGCCCACTTCGCCCTCGCCGCACTCGACGTCCTCGACCACGAGAGCCCCGCGCACACCGTCGAGGTCGTGTCGGTCGTCGAGGCCGTGCTCGAGGCACCCCGCCAGATCCTCTTCGCCCAGCAGCACGCCGCGCGCGGCGAGGCGATCGCCGAGATGAAGGCCGACGGGCTGGACTACGACGAGCGGATGGCGCTGCTCGAGGAGGTCACCTGGCCCAAGCCGCTCGCCGAGCTCCTCGAGGGCCTCTACGAGACCTACCGGATCTCGCACCCGTGGCTGCCCGAGGACGCGCTCGACCCGAAGTCGATCGTGCGGGAGATGTTCGAGCAGGGCATGACCTTCACCGACTTCGTCTCGCGCTACCAGCTCGCGCGCTCGGAGGGTCTGGTGCTGCGCTACCTGACCGACGCCTACAAGACGCTGCTGCACACGGTCCCGGAGGCGCACCGTACGCCGGCCCTGGAGGACCTCGTCGAGTGGCTGGGGGAGACCGTCCGGCAGACCGACTCGTCCCTGCTCGACGAGTGGGAGGCCCTCGCCGACCCCTCGCACGTGCGCACCGACGTCGCCCACCACGAGCCGCCACCGCCGCCGCGACCGATCAGCATGCAGACCCGTGCGTTCGCCGTCATGGTCCGCAACGCGATCTGGCGCCGGGTCGAGCTGGTCGAGCGCGACGACGTGCGAGGACTCGCCGCGCTCGACCGCGCGGACGCGGCCCGCTTCGAGCCGCCCCGTGCCCCGGTCATGGAGGCCGGCGACTGGGACGCGGCGCTGGAGGCCTACTACGCCGACCACGACTCGGTCCTGCTGGACGGCGACGCCCGCGGGCCGTCGTACCTCGTGACGCGGGACGCCGTGGTCGACGGCGTGCGCCTGCGTCACGTCACCCAGACGCTCGCGGACCCGGCCGGCGACCGGGACTGGGTCATCGAGGCCGACGTCGACCTCGACGCCTCCGACGCGCTCGGCGAGCTGGCGCTGACCGTGACGGCGATGCGCCGCCTCGACGGCTGATGCCTCCGCCGGAGCGCTGCTGTTTCGCGACACGCCCGGGCGGGCACCTGAGCGGGACCGGGTGGCTCGGCACCGATCACCCCCTTCGAAACGGAGTCGCATCATGCTGTGGACCATCCTTGTCATCGTCGTCATCGTCGTCCTCCTGATGTTCGTGTTCGGCCGGGGCCGCGGACGCCGAGGGCTCTGAGCGGCTCGTCGCTAGGGTGGTCGCCATGAGCGATGTCGAGGTGCGCGACAACCCCGCCGAGAACCGCTACGAGGCCTGGCTCGGCGACAGGCTCGCCGGCGTCGCGGTCTACGAGAGCCGGCCGGGCAGCATCGTCTTCACGCACACCGAGGTCGGCGACGAGTTCGAGGGCCGAGGCGTCGGATCCGCCTTGGCGCGGGACGCGCTGGACGACGTACGGGCAGGGGGCGAGCGCGACGTGGTGCCGCTGTGCCCCTTCATCAAGGACTGGATCGAGCGGCACCCGGACTACCAGGACCTCGTCCACCGCGGCTGAACGGATGCGCGACGTCCACAGATCACTCCACAGCGACCTGTTCCCCTGTGGGGGACGAACGGGGCGGAGTGCACAGGCGACGGGCCACATCTGGGGGTTGGGGGACCCCGGGTTGTGGCCCGCTTCGTCGCGGTCCTAACCTCGCCGGGAGCCGGCCCACAAGTCGGCCTGTCGACAAAATGCCAGGAAGCGAGCGTCGCGTGTCCGACACCCTGCCCTTCGAGGCCCCCGGCGGCGCGCTCGGGCCGACCGGACGACCCATGCCGGTGATCCCCGAGCCCCCTTCGCTCAGCTCGCACGGGCCGGCCCGCGTGGTCGCGATGTGCAACCAGAAGGGTGGCGTCGGCAAGACCACGACTACGATCAACCTCGGCGCCGCGCTCGCCGAGTACGGCCGCCGGGTGCTGCTCGTCGACTTCGACCCGCA
Organism: Nocardioides terrae; assembly: GCF_900112345.1. Classification (GTDB taxonomy): domain Bacteria; phylum Actinomycetota; class Actinomycetes; order Propionibacteriales; family Nocardioidaceae; genus Nocardioides; species Nocardioides terrae. Next base: position 14,329 of record NZ_FOLB01000019.1, on the reverse strand, counting down.
GGGCTCGCTCTCGGTCGGGCTCGGGCTCAACCCGCACGACATGGACCTGTCGGTCTACAACCTGCTGATGGACCGCGACGTCAAGATCGGCGACGTCGTCGTGGGCACCGGTGTCGACGGCATGGACCTCATCCCGTCCAACATCGAGCTCTCCGCAGCCGAGGTCCAGCTCGTGCACGAGGTCGGCCGCGAGCAGACGCTCGCCCGCGCCCTCGCCCCCGCGCTGGGGGAGTACGACGTCATCCTCATCGACTGCCAGCCCTCGCTCGGCCTGCTCACCGTCAACGCGCTCACCGCCGCCGACGGGGTCATCGTGCCGCTGGAGTGCGAGTACTTCGCCCTGCGCGGCGTCGCGCTGCTCAAGTCGACGATCGACAAGGTGCAGGAGCGGCTCAACCCGAAGCTGGTCATAGAGGGCCTCCTGGGCACGATGTACGACGGCCGCACGCTGCACTCGCGCGAGGTGATGGAGCGCCTGGTGCAGGCCTGGGGCGACTCCGTCTTCCACACCGTCATCCGCCGCACCGTGAAGTTCTCCGACTCGACCGTGGCCGGCGAGCCGATCACGTCCTACGCCGCCACCTCCGCCGGCGCGGAGTCCTACCGCCAGCTCGCCAGGGAGGTGCTCGCCCGGTGGCGCGACGCGTGAGCCTGCCCCAGGCCGACGACCTCTTCCGCCCCACCGCCGGCAAGACGCCCGGCAAGACGCCCGAGACCGCACCGGCCGAGCCGGCCGACGACGCCGACGACGCGAGCGGTCGACGCCGCTCCAGCGGCCGGGTGCGCCACGACGAGAAGATGACCGTCTACATCACCTCCGACGAGCTGCTCGACCTCGAGCACGCGCGGCTCTCGCTGCGGCGTACCCACGGGCTCGCGGTCGACCGAGGCCGGCTGGTCCGCGAGGCGGTGGCCCTGGTGCTGGCCGACCTCGAGGCCAACGGCGACGACAGCGCGCTCGTCCGGCGACTGCGCGAGGCGTGACGTGACGGCCGAGGTGGACCCGGCCACCCCCGAGGGGACCGCGGCGTTCGCGGTCCGCCTCGACAACTTCGAGGGCCCCTTCGACCTGCTGCTCAGCCTCATCTCCAAGCACAAGCTCGACATCACCGAGGTCGCGCTGGCCAAGGTGACCGACGAGTTCATCGCGTACGTCAAGGCCGGCTCCGGTGCCTCCGGGCAGTGGGATCTCGAGCAGACCTCGTCGTTCCTGCTGGTCGCCGCGACGCTGCTCGACCTGAAGGCCGCACGTCTGCTCCCCGCCGGGGACGTCGAGGACGAGGAGGACCTCGCGCTGCTCGAGGCGCGCGACCTCCTCTTCGCGCGGCTGATGCAGTACAAGGCCTTCAAGCAGGTGGCCGCCGTGCTCGAGACCCGCTTGGGGGAGGAGTCGAAGCGCCACCCGCGTGCCGTCGGCCTCGAGGAGCGCTTCGCGACGCTCCTTCCCGAGGTGCTCATCGGCATCGGGCTGGATCAGTTCGCCCAGCTCGCGGCCAAGGCGATGGCGCCCAAGCCGGGTCCGCCGGAGCTGACGCTGCACCACATCCACGCGCCGACGGTGAGCGTGCGCGAGCAGGCCGTCGTCGTCGTCGACCGGCTGCGCCGCAGCGGCACGCTGACCTTCCGCGCCCTGTGCGGCGACTCGCCCGACATGATGACCACGGTGGCCCGCTTCCTCTCGCTGCTGGAGCTGTTCCGCGAGGGGGCGGTGGCGTTCGACCAGGTCACCGCGCTCGGCGAGCTCACGGTGCGGTGGACCGGCGACGAGGACACGGACCCCGACGCCCTGGTCCAGGACGAGTTCGACGGGGCACCGCCGCCCGAGGGACCCGGCTCGGACCAGGACCAGGCAGACAGCACCCAGGAGAGCACCGATGAGTGAGCCCGAGCAGACCACGGACCAGGCCGGGGACGAGACGGCGGCGGAGACGCTCGACGTCCCGGTCGCCGACCTGCGACCCAGCCTCGAGGCGGTGCTGATGGTGGCCGACCAGCCGCTCGACGTGGCGACGCTGGCCACCGCGGCCGGCTACCCGACCGAGGAGGTCCAGGCGGCGCTGGAGGCCCTGGCAGACGAGTACACCGAGCAGGGCCGCGGGTTCGACCTGCGCAACGTCGCCGGTGGCTGGCGGTTCTACACCCGCGAGGAGTACGCCGCCATGGTCGAGGGCTTCGTCCTGGAGGGACAGCAGTCCAGGCTGACCCAGGCGGCGCTCGAGACGCTTGCCGTCGTCGCGTACAAGCAGCCGGTGTCCCGCGCCCGGGTCTCCGCCATCCGCGGCGTCAACGTGGACGGCGTCATGCGCACCCTGCTGACGCGTGGCCTCGTCGAGGAGGCCGGCAGCGACCACGAGACGGGCGCGAACCTCTACCGCACCACCTCCTACTTCCTCGAGCGGATCGGCGTCACCGGCCTCGACGAGCTGCCGGAGCTGGCGCCGTACCTCCCCGACATGGACGACCTGGAGGACGAGCTGAACGAGATGGCAGCCACCGCGCGGCCGGCGGTCGAGAGCGAGGCACCCGGTGAGTGAGCGACTCGACCTGCCCCTCGACGACGAGGGGCTGATCCGGCTGCAGAAGCTGCTCGCCCTCGCCGGCGTCGCCTCGCGCCGCCGCAGCGAGGAGCTGATGCTCGGTGGCGAGGTCGAGGTCAACGGCGAGGTGGTCACCCGGCTGGGCACCAAGGTCGACCCCACCAGGGACCTCATCCGTGTCTCCGGCAAGCGGCTCCCCCCGATCTCGGAGAAGGTCTACCTCGCGGTCAACAAGCCCCGTGGCGTCGTCTCGACGATGTCGGACCCCGAGGGCCGCAAGACCCTCCAGGACCTCGTCGCGGACCGCCCGGAGCGGCTCTTCCACGTCGGGCGTCTGGACACCGACACCTCCGGCCTGATCATCCTGACCAACGACGGCGACTTCGCCCACCGGCTGGCGCACCCGTCCTACGAGGTCGACAAGACCTACGTCGCCGAGGTGACCGGCCAGCTGTTCCCGCGGGTCACCAAGCAGCTGCTGGCCGGGGTCACCCTCGAGGACGGACCGGTCACGGTCTCGAAGGCACGGATCGTCGAGGCGTCGCCGACCAAGTCGATCGTCGAGCTGGTCATCCACGAGGGTCGCAACCGGATCGTGCGGCGCCTGCTCGACGAGGTCGGCCACCCCGTCACCCGGCTCACCCGCACCCGGATCGGTCCGGTCGCGCTCGGCCGGCTCACGTCGGGGGAGCTGCGAGACCTCACCAACGAGGAGCTCGGCGAGCTGCTGGACGCCACCAAGCTCTGACCGCCCGGCTCGGTAACCTTCTCGGCGCAGGCAACCGACGCGAGGAGCAACCGTGGCAGTCAGGGCCGTCCGAGGCGCGACCCAGCTCGACATCGACGACGAGCAGCACATGTACGACCGGGTGACCGAGCTGGTCACCGAGGTGCTCGCCGCCAACTCGCTCACCGTCGACGACTTCATCTCGATCATCTTCACGTCGACCGACGACCTGCGCTCCGCCTTCCCTGCCTTCGCGGCGCGCCAGCTCGGTTTCACCGACGTGCCGCTGATGTGCGCCCGTGAGCTCGAGATCGAGGGCGGCATGCCTCGCGCCGTCCGCCTCATGGCCCACGTCGAGACCGACCTGTCCCGCGCCGACGTCACCCACGTCTACCTGCACGGTGCCGCCGACCTCCGTCGCGACCTGACCCGGGTCCGGACTCACGAAGATGCCTGAGACGCTCACCGGCCCCGTCGAGGTCGTCGGCGCGGGGCTCCTCGGCACCTCCATCGCCCTGGCGCTGCGGCAGGCCGGCGTCGAGGTGCTCCTCTCCGACACCTCCAACGAGCACCTGCGCACCGCCTCCGGACTGGGCGCCGGCCGCTCGCGGGTCGACGGTGACCGTCCCCAGCTCGTCGTCGTCGCCGTCCCGCCCGACCTGCTCGCGCCGGTGATCGCCGACGCCCTGGCGCGCACCGCCGAGACCCCGGGCGCGGTCGTCACCGACGTCGGCAGCGTGAAGACCGCGCCGCTCGCCGCGCTGGCCGGGGCGCCCGCCCTGAGCCGGTACGTCGGCAGCCACCCGATGGCCGGCAGCGAGCGGTCCGGTCCGCTGGCCGCGTCGGCAGCGCTCTTCGACGGCCGCCCGTGGGCGGTGACGCCGCACCCGGAGGCCGCCCCGGGCGTCGTCGCAGTGGTCGAGGAGCTGGCGCGACTGTGCGGCGCGGTCGTCGTACGGCTGACGCCGGAGGAGCACGACCGGGCCGTGGCCCGCATCTCCCACGTGCCGCACCTGCTCGCCGCGCTGGTCGCCGGCCGTCTCGCCGAGGCGCCCGCCGACCACCTGGCGCTGTCCGGGCAGGGCGTGCGCGACGTCACCCGGGTCGCGGCCGGCAACCCGTCGCTCTACGGCCAGATCGTGGCCGGTAACGCCGCGGCGGTCGAGGAGCTGCTCGTCGAGGTCCGGTCCGACCTCGACCGGCTGATCGACGCCGTCGCCGAGGGTGACCGGCCAGGCCTGGAGTCGCTGCTGACCCAGGGGGTCGCCGGCACCCGGGCCATTCCCGGCAAGCACGGCGGGCCGGCCCGGCCGACCCGGCCGGTCTTCGTGTCGGTGCCCGACCATGCCGGCGAGCTGGCCCGGCTCTTCGCCGATGCGGGGGAGAGCGGCGTCAACATCGAGGACGTCCACATCGACCACGACCCCGGCCGTCCGGTCGGTCTGGTCGAGCTGGTCGTCGAGGAGTCCCGCGCCGAGCACCTGCTGGTCTCGCTGGAATCACGAGGGTGGGTCACTCACCGATAGACTCGCCTCCCGTGAGCAGCCTTGTCATCGCCGTCGACGGCACCTCCGGGTCGGGGAAGTCCAGCACGTCCCGGGGCGTGGCCGACCGGCTCGGCCTGCGCTACCTCGACACCGGTGCGATGTACCGCGCGATGACTTGGTGGATGCTCGAGCACGCGGTCGACGTCCACGACGCCTCGGCCGTCGCCGCACGCGTCGACCAGCCCCTCATCGAGTCTGGCACCGACCCGCTCGCTCCGTCGATCAGCCTCGACGGCGAGGACGTCGCCGAGGCGATCCGCAGCGACGTCGTCAACGCCCACGTCTCCCCGGTCGCGACCGTGCCCGAGGTCCGGGCCAACCTCATCGCGTTGCAGCGGTCCGTCATCCGGCAGGCGCTCGAGGACGGCGTCGGCATCGTCGTCGAGGGTCGCGACATCGGCACGGCGGTCTGGCCCGACGCCGACCTCAAGCTCTACGTCACCGCCGACCCCGCGGCGCGCGCCGCCCGCCGCGCGCTCGAGGAGGGCGGCACCGACGCCGACGCCGTACGCGCTTCGCTGGAGACCCGCGACCGCATCGACGCCACCCGTGGTGGCCTGGCCGTCCCCGTCGGGGCGACCCACCTCGACACCACGCCCTACTCCCTTGACGAGGTGATCGACCAGGTCGTCGCACTGGCCGAGCGGGCTCGCGAGCGCGCCGATGCGTGAGACCTGCCCGATGAGGTCCACATGAGCGAGCGGCCGCTGACCGGGCGGAACCTGCCGCGCATGGACCACGTCCGGCACCCGCCGCGCTACCTCCTGCACAACCCCGCGCTGCGACTCGCCGCGCGGCGCGTCCTCGCCCGCAGGTACGACATCGTCGTGACCGGCGGCGAGCTGATGCCGCGCCACGGACCGGTCGTCGTGGCGGCCAACCACATCGGCTGGCTCGACGGTCCGCTGCTCGGCATCGTGCTGCCGCGCCCGGTGCACGCCCTGACCAAGCTCGACATGTTCACGGGCAGGACCGGCGCCTTCCTGCGGCACAGCGGTCAGATCCCGCTCGACCGGTTCCACCCCGACCCCGCCGCGGTGAAGAGCGCGCTGCGCGTGCTCCGCTCGGACAACGCCGTCGGCGTCTTCCCCGAGGGCACCCGCGGCGACGGCGAGCTGCACCGCTTCCACCGCGGCGCCGCCTACCTCGCCCTCGTCTCGGGGGCGCCGGTGCTGCCGGTGCTCTTCTTCGGCACCCGCCTTCCGGGTGGAGGCCTCGACTCCCGCCCGCCGGCCGGCAGCCGCATCGACGTCGTCATCGGGTCGCCGGTGAGCGTCGGCAAGCAGCCGTGGCCGCGGACCCGGGAACAACTCGACGAGGTCTCGCGGTTGCTACAACGGCGGCTGCACGAGCACCTCGTCGCGACTCGCGCCGCCACCGGCCTGGAGCTGCCCGGTCCGCTGCCTGCCCACGAGCACGAGCCGGACCCAGCGACCGCCATCACCGACGGCCAGCCGTCACCAACCAAGGAGCACGATGACTGAGCACGACGCCGACACCGACTGGGTCGGCACCGACGCCGAGGACGAGCCCACCGGGCCCGTGCCCGTGCTCGCCGTCGTCGGACGCCCCAACGTGGGCAAGTCCACCCTCGTCAACCGCATCATCGGCCGCCGCGAGGCGGTCGTCGAGGACCGCCCCGGCGTGACCCGCGACCGCGTCTCCTACGACGCCGACTGGAGCGGACGCGCCTTCACGCTCGTCGACACCGGTGGCTGGGACCCGGACGCCCGTGGTCTGGCCGAGCGGATCGCCGCGCAGGCCGAGATCGCGGTCAGCCTGGCCGACGCCGTGCTCTTCGTGGTCGACGCCACCATCGGCATCACCGACGCCGACGAGGCCGTCGTCAAGGTCCTGCGCCGGTCCGGCAAGCCGGTCGTGCTCGCCGCCAACAAGGTCGACGACCAGCGCACGGAGGCCGAGGCCGCCTCGTTGTGGAACCTCGGCCTGGGCGAGCCCTACCCGGTCTCGGCGCTGCACGGTCGCGGCTCGGGCGACCTGCTCGACGCCGTACTCGCTGCGCTTCCCGAGCCGCCGCCGCTGCCGGAGGGCACCGCCATCGGCGGTCCGCGCCGGATCGCGATCGTCGGGCGGCCCAACGTCGGCAAGTCGAGCCTGCTCAACAAGCTCGCCGGCTCGGAGCGGGTCGTGGTCGACAACGTCGCGGGCACGACGGTCGACCCGGTCGACGAGCTCGTGGAGCTGGGCGGCCGGACGTGGCGCTTCATCGACACCGCGGGCATCCGCAAGCGGGTCAAGGAGGCCTCGGGCCACGAGTACTACGCTTCGCTGCGCACCACGACCGCCATCGACCGGGCCGAGGTCGCGGTGCTCGTCCTGGACGCCGAGCAGAGCATCGCCGAGCAGGACGTCCGGATCCTGCAGACGGTCCGCGAGGCCGGACGCGCGCTGGTCATCGCGTTCAACAAGTGGGACCTGGTCGACGAGGAGCGTCGCTACTACCTCGAGCGCGAGATCGAGCGCGAGCTCGTGCAGGTGCAGTGGGCGCCGCGGATCAACGTCACCGCCCGCACCGGCTGGCACATCGATCGGCTGGTGCCCGCGCTGGACAAGGCGCTCGAGGGATGGGAGACCCGGATCGGGACGGGAGCGCTCAACACGTTCCTCGGCCGGCTGGTCTCCGAGCACCCGCACCCTGTCCGCAGCGGCAAGCAGCCCAAGATCCTCTTCGGGACCCAGCCGACGACGGCGCCGCCGACGTTCATCCTCTTCACGTCGGGCCGGCTCGACGCGTCGTACGAGCGCTTCATCGAGCGTCGGCTGCGCGAGCAGTTCGGCTTCGTCGGCACGCCGATCGTGCTGCAGCAGCGCGTGCGGGAGAAGCGGAAGCGCTGACCCGGCTTGTCTGACGAGGTGCTGGACACCGTCTCGCTGCGCGTCGCGTTCGGGCTCATCGCGCTGTGTGTCCTCGTGCTGTTCTACGCGGTGACCTACCGCTCGACGCGCAGCGCGTTCTGCGGCTGGTGGGTCCTTTCGCTGGCCTGCTACCTGAGCGGCGGGATCCTGTACCTCTTCGACGGCACCGGCGCGCAGGTCGTCGCGAATCCGGCGGCCAACGCGCTCGGTGTCCTCGGCTCGGCGCTCGTCTGGGCGGCCACGGCGTCGCTGGCCGAACGTCGGCTGCCCCTCACGTGGCTCGTCGTTCCCGCTCTCGTCGTGCTCGCCGTCTCTGCCCTGGACGACCCCGGTCACGACACCTGGGCCGGCGGCCCGTTCTACCTCGCCGCGATGGCTCTGTACTTCCTGCTGGTCAGCCGGGACCTCGGGCGACTCTGGGTGACCCGCCCGCGCGACGCCCTCGTCGACAGCGCCTACCAGGTCGCGCTGATGTCGATGCTCGTCTCGTCGGCTCTTGTCGCGGTCCTCTACTCGGCGCGCTGGGTGCTGTTCCTCGCGGTCGGACCGGACGCGGCGCTGTTCCGCGACCTGGTCGGCTCGCAGATCACCACCCTCATCCTGATGGTGCTGCTGGTGACCGTTACCTTCAACATGACGGCACTCGCCCAATCCCAGCAGACGCGCGACCTGCAGCTGGCGGCTCGGCAGGACCCGCTCACGGGGCTGCTCAACCGCCCCGGCTTCCACCAGCGTGCCGCGGAGGTGATCCGGGTGGCAGCCCCGAGGCGTGCCGTCTATGTCGTGATGTCGGACTTCGACGACTTCAAGCTCCTCAACGACCACTACGGACACCCGGCGGGTGACGCGGCGCTCGCCGCTTTCGGGGCGGCCTGCCGCGCGGAGCTGTACCCCAGCGACGTCGCCGCGCGGTTCGGTGGCGACGAGTTCGCCCTGCTCCTGTGGGGTCGCAGTGGCCGTACGCCCGAAGAGACCCTGGCCGCGATCTCCCTCCGCCTCGCGACCGGGGCGGCGCAAGGAGCCCATGCGCACTCGTCGGTCAGCTTCGGCGTGGCCGAGCTCGATCGGAAGGCCGGCCTCGACGCCGCCCTGGCGCGGGCGGACAGCGCGCTCTACCAGGCGAAACGGACCGGATTCGGCAACGTCGTCCGGGCCGACTAGGTACCTCGCGCCACGATGCGCTCCCTGAAACATCCGGGACCTAGAATTCGCGCGTGCTGAAGCCCGACGTGATCGCCTACTTCGGGGACGACCCGTCCCGGATCTACCAGCTCCTGCAGTGGCTGCCGGTGCTCGAACGTCTCGAGCACAGCCATCGCGTCGCCATCGTGCTGCGCGACCCCGCCACCGCCGAGGTCGCTGAGGCGAGCACCACCCTCCCGGTGCTCGTGGCCCCCGAGTTCGCCGAGCTCGTGGAGCTCTACGAGCGGCTGGACCCGAAGGTCGCCGTCTACTGCAACAACGGGATGCAGAACTTCCAGTCGCTGCTGAACGGACGCATGCTGCACGTGCACATCAACCACGGCGAGAGCGACAAGCAATCGATGGTCAGCAACAACGCGAAGGCCTACGACCGGGTCTTCGTCGCGGGCGAGGCCGCCGTGCAGCGGCACCTCGCCGGCCTGATGGAGCTCGACGTGACGAAGCTGGTGCGGATCGGCCGCCCGCAGCTCGACCTGCGGCCCGAGCCGATCCTGCCGGGGAGCGAGCGTCATACGGTCCTCTACGCCCCGACGTGGGAGGGCGACGCGGAGTACAACGACTACACCTCGGTCGACCTCTTCGGCCCGGCGATCGTGCGGTCGATCCTCGACGTCCCGGACGTGCGCCTGGTCTACAAGCCGCACCCGAAGGTCACCACCAGCCCGACCCCGGCGATCCGGGACAACCACCTGCTGGTGCTGGAGCTGGTCGCTGCTGCGGCGGCCCGCGAGCCGGAGGCCGGTCACGTCGCGGTGACCGAGGGCGACATCCTCGCCGTCATGCCGAGCTGCGACGCGATGGCCACCGACGTCTCCTCGGTCGGGCTCGACTGGCTCTACCTGCGCACCGAGAAGCCGATCTTCATCACCGACCGCCACCACGACGGCGAGCGGCTGCGCCAGGACGTGCCGGTCAGCCGTTGCGCCGACGTCATCGACGCCGCCGGCCTGCCCGGCCTCACCGCACTCCTCGCCGCGCGGCTCGACCACGACGAGCACCGGCTCGCGCGCGCGGCGATGCGGCACCACTACTTCGACGACGTGCACGTGGGGGAGAGCACCGACCGGTTCGTCGCCGAGATCGGCTCGCTGGTGGCCCTGCGCGACCGGCTCGTCGGCGTAGCGTCCGACCTTGACGGCGGGGTCGTCTCCGCCTGACCCCGATTCCGGGCCGCGCGACGATCTGCGATACGCTTCCCGAGCCTTCTTCGGAGGGCATCGGGCTGTGGCGCAGTTTGGTAGCGCACTTGACTGGGGGTCAAGGGGTCGCAGGTTCAAATCCTGTCAGCCCGACCGATGAGCAGAGGCCCGAAGTGGCCGCTGACCTGCCGATTCAGGCCCGGTGATCTACGGATCGCCGGGCCAAGTCGTCCCCGTCCGAATCGACGATTCCCTGCTTGCGGCCATCACCGATCGCGCCGAGCACGACCATGTCAGCCCTTCCGAGCTGGTCCGCGCCGCCATCCGCGCCTACGCCTGAAGGTCCACGCCTCGGCCCTCGAGCACGGAGTCGAGGCCGAGGACGCGACCTACGCCGCGACCCGGCCGGTCTACGTCAGCGACCTCGACGACGCCGCAGCGGCCGCCGCATCAGGCGATGACACGGGTCCGGGCGGGCACTGCGGGGCGTCTCAAGAATCCAGCGCGGTCGACCTGCCCCCGCACATCGACACTTCGGATCAGCCACTCCCGGGACCCGCAAAGCAGACGCCACGCCCGACCGGTTGACAACAGAAGGGAGCCGATAAGACGCACCGTGGAGCCGAGCGATTGCGTCAGATCCGGTTGTTCCCGACACCCGCTCTTCGCCGCACCGCCACACTGGTCGCCATGGTGGCTCGAGTCGCGTTTGCCGTGGACACGTGGGGTTTGCCGCGAGAAGCCGAGGTAAGGGTCTGCCGCATCGCGCTCCACCTGTTCACTGGCACGGCTCACGAGTTTGAGACCGACATCCCCCTGTCCCACGAAGCCGATTGGCCCCCAGCAGTCCGGACCGCCGCCCACCGGCTTGCTGCGCACTCGAAACACCGCCGTGGGGAGAACGACAGTTATCGCCAAACCGGAATCATCTCCGCGAAGGACGATGACGACTGGGACGCATTCGTGACCTTCGCGCCCTATGCCTACGACGCATCCGTTTGGGGTGCAGACAGCACCCTCCCGCTCGTGCAACTCTCCGACGAAGGCACGTCGCTGGCAGTTCGATTGCGGCCGCACGAGCACATCGACCTCGCCAACTCCCTCGGGCAAGAGCGGGTCATCCCTGCGAGCCAGTGGAAAAGGATCCGCCGTCGCCTGCTAAACGAGAGACGCCGCAACCCATAGAAGCTCGGGGCGCGTTTCCCGGCAGATCCGTGCCTCCGGCTCGGCGGTCTGACGCACCTTCGTACGGAGCGTCGCAGCTGGTCGAGTACGGCTCGTGACCGCCACCGGTTGCTCAGGCGGTCGTTTCCGGCCGCACGGTTCCCAAGCCGACTGCGGTCTTGTCTGGGACCCTTGTGCCGTGACAAGCGGCCAGATTCCGTTCAGCGGACCGAACGTATGGCACTACCCGAAGGCGCTCATGGCCTTCTTCGTTCTGTTCGGTCTCGCATGGACGTCTGCTTGCCTCGCCCTAGGTCTCGCTGGACAGCTAACCGTTGCGCAAACGATCATTTTCGGCGCGCCCGCGTTGCCCGTCGCCTGGTGTTCGTTCGTCCGTCCGCGGCTGGCCCTCACTGAGGACGAGGTGATAGTCGTCGGACTTGTGGCGACCCGATACCGGCTCAGGGATGTTGTCGACGCGAAGCCGGGCCATGGCGGGACCGCTTTCCGGCTCGCAGATGGTGACACGTTCTCGACCTCGGTTCTGCAGCGCCCGAACTACGCGGCGTGGTTCGGGCGGGTGTCGCGTGCGGATCGCGTCGTCACGGAAATCCTTACCGCTGCGGCGGGGAAACGCGGCGAGCCAGCTCCCGATCCGGTAGGCGATAGGCATGGCGTTGCCGATGCCAAGTCCGGAATCCTCATGGGTATTGCGGTGGCACTTTCGTCCCGCTTCGGTGGCGGAGACTAAAGCGAGATCTGTGAGTCACTGCGTTTGTCCGGGCGCGCTTCGCGCGACACCGGTGCCGCACGGAGTGAGCGCAGCGATCGGGCATCCGGACATTGCCTCCAGGGTCTGCACCGTCAGCGCTTCTGCAGTTCCTCGGCGAGCATGACGATGATGCCGCTGGGGCCGCGAAGGTAGGTGAGCTTGTAGATGTCCTCGTAGGTCGCCACGCCGCGGAGCGGATGGCAGCCGTGTCGTGCGGCGATCGCGAGGGCCTCATCGATGTCGTCCACCGAGAAGGCGACACGGTGCATGCCGATCTCGTTGGGTTGAGTGGGCTCGGTCTCGATCGCGCTCGGGTGGATGTATTCGAAGAGCTCAAGGCGACCGGTCGCGTCTGGCGTCTGCAGCATGGCGATGTTGGCGTGATTGCCGTCGAGGCCGACGGTTGTGTCGGTCCACTCTCCGCTGACCGTGTCACGGCCGAGGACGGTGAGCCCGAGGTCGGTGAAGAACGCGATCGCCGCCTCCAAGTCGCGCACGGCGATCCCGACGTTCTCGAGTTTGATCGGCATACCGTGCACGCTACCGAGTGAGAGCGACCGTCCGGTCGCGAGCGGCGGAATGACGCAATTTGAGCAGGTCGGTCAGGACCGTCCGAAATCGTCGGGGTGGTTGCGTAGCCTGCCCATTCATGGAGACGTGGATTGCAGTGATTGCGGCAGTGGCGGCGGTGGCGGCCGCAGTCGCCACCGCCGTGTCGGGCCGCTTTGTCCAGCAGCAGGTTCGAGAGATGAAGCGGCAGACAGACCTGCAACAGTCGGTAGCCGAGGGTTCATCCTCGCCCTATGTTTGGGCCGACGTTCGACTGCAGTCCCGGAACGGCTGGAACCTGGAGTTCGTCATCGGCAACTCCGGTACGACCGTCGCCACGAATGTACGGGTCGCCATCGAACCGCCATTGCCCAGCGATCACGAGGGCATGTACCTCGACGCGATGCATCAACGGCTCAGTGCCGGGCTGTCATCGCTCGCACCGGGGCGAACCCTCCATTGGACGCTCGGACCGTCTCCCGATCTCGTGAACCGGTCCGGGTCTTTGGCCCACCGGGTTCGTATCGCCTGTGACGGCCCGTACGGACCGGTACCGGTCAGCGAGTACGTCATTGACATGGCGGACTTTCGTGAGTCAGTGGCGCGTCATGACGGGACGCTGGTGGACATCGCCAGGGAAATCGCTGCCCTCACGAAGAAGCTGCCGGATCAACGCAAACCCTTCCGTGTTGAGGTGGCCACCGACGGCGAGTGAACGCGGCGGATCGACGCACCTCTATCGCGGATCGTGGAGGCTCGTCCGGGTCCGCGAGGACGGTACCTGCCCAGGTCGTGAACCTGCAGCACGCGGACCCTACCGCCAAGGCCACCGGGGGCGTGGGTACAGCACACGGATGGGACGACTGCTGACGTTCGGCCACGGGACGGCGCGACCCGACGAACTGGTTGCCCTGCTGACGACGGCCGGCGTCGAGCAGGTGGTCGACGTACGGCGGTTCCCGGGCAGCCGGCGCAATCCCGGACTGAGCAGAGATGCCCTCGGCACCTGGCTTGCGGACGCCGGTGTCGACTACCTGTGGGAGCCACGACTCGGTGGCCGGCGCCGGGTCCCAGCCGGACAGCGCGACGACGTGGACGGCTGGTGGCGGGTGGCGGCGTTTCGGGCGTACGCCGCGCACATGCGTACCGAGGAGTTCCGCGCCGGCCTCGAGGTGCTGCTCGAACGGATGGACCACGCCGAGACCGCGATCATGTGCAGCGAGTCGCTGTGGTGGCGCTGCCACCGGAGGCTCATCAGTGACGCCGTTCTGCTGTTGCACAACAGGCCGGTGAGCCACCTCGGGCACGACGGCAGGCTCTCCGAGCACCTACCGCCGCCGGCAGCGGCGGTCGTGGCGGGCGAGCTGCGCTACGACGCCTGAGCACCAGCGAGCGCCGGATTTAGCTTCGTCGACAGAGTCGTCGCACTGCCGAACGGAGGTCCGCTCCCTCTGAATCGCGCTGGGTTTCGTTCCTATGCGTTCCCTTGGCCAGCAAGTGCCGGCCGGGATGATTCATGGGCAGCGTAGTACGCCGCCTCGACCTCGAGCGGGGTCCTCATGTCGAGCTCCCCGTGCAGGCGCTGGTTGTTCCACCACCACACGTACTCCAAGGTCGCGAGCTCGACCTGCTCGATCGTGCGCCACGGTCCTCGTCGCCGGATCAGCTCGGTCTTGTAGAGCCCGTTGACCGCCTCGGCGAGCGCGTTATCAAAGGAGTCACCGACGGTCCCGGTCGACGGCCTCGCGCCGAGCTCGCCGATCCGGTCCGTGTAAACGATCGAGAGGTAGTTCGACCCGTGGTCGGCGTGATGG
>NZ_FOLB01000026.1 GCF_900112345.1 Nocardioides terrae | reverse complement strand
GCACCCAGCGGCTGCTGGCGAACAACGGCCTGATCGGCTCGATGGGCCGCTCCTACGGCGCCGGAGACAACGCCAGCATGGAGAGCTTCTTCAGCCTTCTGCAGAAGAACGTCCTCAACACCAGGCGCTGGGAGAACCGCGAAGACCTCCGGCTCGCGATCGTCACCTGGATCGAGACCAAGTACAACCGACGCCGTCGCCAACGCGCCCTCGGCAAGCTCACCCCGGTCGAGTTTGAGATGATCTACGCCGCCGCAAACGCGGCCTGATTACTGCAAACCCCGAGTGTCAACCAAAGCGGGGGCAGACCCTGCCTGGGCATCACATCTAGACGGGCGCCGGCGCATCCGCGGACGTAAGACCTGTGCCTGGCACGAGGGTGCCGGATAGACGCACCTCAGAGACGCCGTTGCACCCGTTTCAAATGGCTACCTGGCTGCTACTCCAGTGACTGCTCGGACTGCGATGTCTGGGCACTGGGGTCAGCAGCGGTGTCGGTGTTCGCCGCCGCCGGTGGCGGTGTAGCTGGAGGTTGCTTGGCTCGGCCGGACGCGTAGGCACGCCGGTTCGCCCAGCTGAGGTTGTGCTTGTCGACCTCGGTCTGCGGTGACTCGTACCACGGGTCGGGGGTCGCTGGAACCAGGGCGTTGAAGGTCTCCTGGTCGAAGTCGCTGAGCTCGTACTGGGTCCCGACCCCGTACAGGATCCGGGTCGGGATCACCCGGGCAGCGACGTCTGCGATCGTGAATGCGCCCGAGTTGAGGCCCTCGGCAACTGCTGCAGCCAGCGGGGCGATCTGGCCGGCGCTCAACAAGAAGTGGATGAGCGATCCCGGCTGAACGTCTTCGGGGGCGTCGTCTCGAGCCTCGAGGTGGACGACCATCTCCTTAGTAGCCTGCACACCCAGCTCTGCGATCACCTTGTCGAGACAGGCAGGTCGGGGTCCTTCCTGGCGGTCGGCGAAGTAGACGACCTCGATCTTCGCTGCCAGTTTGGAGGCGGCGTCCAGGGCCTCGAGCAATGCGGCGGCCGGCACCTTGTCGGACAACTGGGTGACGACGTGGCTCGCCCACCCGGCCACCCGTTCACGCGGGCTCATGAAGAAGCTCGGCTTGTCGTGGACGCTGTCGAGCACGGCGACCAGCAGCTTCACGAGCTCGAGACGGAGCGCGTCGCCGGCATCGTCCTCGGGCAGGTTCTCAGTGAACCGCCGACCCTTGTCGACTACGAGAACGACCCGGTCCGGACTCGCCTGGCTAAGCAGCGCCGTGAGCGCGGACGGGTTCCCGTGCCCGACGTCGGCGGTCGCATTCGCCACCTCGACGTCCGAGACATCGTGGGAGGGAATCCCCATCGCGAAGTACCGGTCGAAGTACCGGGTGTCGCTGATGCCACGGTCCGAGGAGGCGTAGCTAAGCCCGCCCGACCGCAGCTTCGGGAACAAGTCAGTGAGCAGGGCCCGGGCGTCGGACCGTGAGTTCTTCGGCACCATCTCGAGCAGCGGTTCGATGTCGAACAGCTCGTACTCGACGCCGGTCGAGGTGCTGCGCTTGATCTCGCTGGTGTGCCCTGAGATCAGCCGATCGCGCCAACGCGGAAGCTGTTGGTAGAGAGTCGGGAACGCAGTGCGGAGAAGGGTGAGCACGATGACGTCCTCGTCGTCGATCTCTTCGGGGTCGACTAAGGGCAGGTGGTGACGCAGTTGGGCGAGGTACCGGTCGATGGCTCTAGGGGTTCCGAGTTGGGACCGGTACACCTCGACGAGCCGCCCCAGCCGCCCGCTGCTTGGTTGAGGCCTTCCCGCTTCTGCGAGCGCTGCGTCAAGACCGGCGTCGAGCCTGGCAAGCAGTTGGGTGGACAGAAGTGGGGGCACCACGAGCGGGTACTGGACGATCTTCTCCATGAAGCGGGCTGCGGCGCCGTCGTCCTCGCCAACGAGGTTCGCTTCGGAGAGCGCTTGGAACAGAGTGCTCTCGTCGTAGGCGAGCAGGTAGTGCACCCCAGGGAACCGGCCGAGGAGACGGACGACCTTGAGCAGCGCGAGCAGCTCCTCGGTCTGCAGCCGGTCGATGTCGTCAGCAATCAGCAGGACCGGCGTGTCCAGCTTCTTCAGCTCGGCCGCCGCCGTCTTGAACGCCTTGTCCCAAGGAGTCTGCTTCTTCAGGGCTGCCCCGGCTGACCCGGCCGCCGAAGCAACTGCCCCGCCAGCCCATGGGATGGCGTTCGCCGCGGGCGCAGACACCTGCGCGAGCGTGCCTAGCGCGTTGCGGATCTCCCTTGACCGGCGGCGTGGGAGCGCCTGACTCAACGATGCGTAGAAGTCGCCGAGCAGCCCGGCGACATCACCCGTCGCCCAAGGGGTGAACCGGGCGACCTGCCAGCTCGGGTAGCTGGCGTTGAGCTCCTCGGAGATCATGGCCAGCATCGAGCTCTTCCCGCTGCCCCAAGGGCCCGTGAGCCCGAAGGCGATCGAGTCCTCCCACGAGTGGCTGCCCGCAATCAGCTGGGCGGCGCGGACGGCGTAGCCAGCCCGATCAAGCTCGTCCTCGCTCTTCGCAGTGATCGGCGCGTCGGTCCAAGGCGTGGGCACGTTGGTAAGTCTCAGGTCAGAAAGCCGTCTCTAGTCGACGGCACGCCGGACGAATCCCGCACGCTGGCGCCGGAATGGCGCACCCCGCTCCGTAAGGCGGAGACGGTAGTTCGACAGAGTCCACAGCGACAGTTGTGTCCGCCTGTGCCGAAAAGTCGGACCCGTGCTGAAGGATGGACAGCGTCACGTCGAAGGGGCTCACCATGGATCCGATTTCTCTACTTGTCGCTGCCGCGCCCAGCGTTGCTAAGGGCATGGGCAGCGTCGCGGGGAAGCAGGTCGCAGGCCTCCTCGGCAAGAAGACTCAGCGGGTCCGGGTCGCACGAGCGGTCTCCAAACTCGCCGCCGACGAAGGAATCACCGTCAGCTGGCGTCAGTTGAACGTGTGGTTGAAGGCCGACGATGTGCGCCTCAGCATCGCCGCCGGAGACTCCGACTCCCTCCGCGACTGCGCGCACCGGCTGACACTCGACGACCTGCCCGCCGGTTTGAGCCCTGAACAGGCAAGCGTTCAAGTTCTCCAGATGGTGATCGACGAGTCGCTGCGGCGGATGTCGTCCGGTGACGCGGAGGTGGCGTCGACGCGCCGCATCGAGCACGCCATCCAGGCCCTCGAACAGCGCGCCGTGCTGAACTCGGGCGGAGACGCAACCGCATTCAAACTCGCGCTCGACAAGCTTCATCCGTGGCGCGCAGCCGAAGCTGCGGAACTCGAAGAACGCTGGACCGGTTTACGCGCGCTGGTCATCACACTGGCCGGAAACCGGGAACGCCGGTCCCTGCTGCAGCACTGGAGTACCGACCCGCCGCACGGCCTCGTCGACGCACCTGCAGAGGTGTGGTGCTGGTTCGCCCGGGTCGCCGCCGACTACGGCGCCAGCGACCCGGCGATCACCTTCATCACCAGGGGCGTCGAGCGCGGCGCCGACCCGTCCTACTGGTGGGCCCGAGCCGGCCTGATCATCGGCACCGGCACGCCGGAAGACACTGCTCGGGCGCAGGAGCTGTGGAATCGCTCGGTGCCGAAGCATCCGCTTGCAGCAGCCGGCGAGGCCATCGCCGCCGATGACTTCGCCGCGGCGGAAGCCTTGCTTGATGACTGGACACCCGAGACTGCCAATGACGAGTCAATCAAGGCGGTCCTCCAGACGGCCGCCGCGGCCGGGCGAGGAGACCTGAACCGAGCGATCGCCATCGGTGTAGCCGGGGCGGAGTCGCATCCCCAAGGAAGCGGAAACGTCCTGCGCACCGCGGAAGCGCTGCTGAGCCGCGGCCACCACGGGTGGAGCGACCATCCGCTGGATGACTTCGCCCGAGCCTACGAGCTGGCCATCACGGCACGAGACTCCCGACGGAGCTGGCTCGGAGACAGCGTCGCGCCCATCCTGACCGCGGTGAAGGCCTCCGCGCTGGCCACCGACATCGACCGTGCCTGGAGGCTCACCCAGGCCGCACCCGATGGCAACGCACTCCCACACGAAGCTCGCGACGACCGACTTCGCCGAGAATCGGCAATCCTCGCCGCGACCATGGGCCGTTTCGAGAACGCCCAGGCAGTCGCCCGAGCGCTCGGTGACCCGTTCGTCACCCACACCGTGGAGGGTTGGACGGCGTTCGCCGAGGAGGATCCCGAGCGCGCTGAGGCCGCATGGCTGAACGCTTGGGCCAGCGCACCCGACGACACGGCGCGGCTGCAGACCGCCTCGGCGCTGGCACCGCTCGGGCGGAGCCTCCCGGACCTCAACACCCTCCCTGAGGGCTACAGCATGGCGATTGAACGGATCCGCACCGTCCACGAGGTCATGAGTACCCCCGACGCCGACATGTCCCTGCTGCGGGCTCGCGCCTCGGAGTCTGAAGAGCTCACCGTGTTCTTGGCCGAACGTTTGGTCGCCGAAGACAAGACCGCTGACGCTGCCGCAGTGCTGGAGGCGGGCGCGACCCGTTGGAACCACGCCTTGATGATGAAGATGGCCGCGTCGCGGTACCTGGCGGCCGGCTCTTACGAGAGGGCGCACGACGTCGCCGGGACCGCGTTGTCGATGGGTGGCCAAGGGTGGGCCGGCCGCATCGAGTGCCTGTCCATCCAGTTCGACGCGCTTGAGTCCCTCGGCGAGTTCCAACGGTCCCTGCCCCTCGCCCGCGAGATGGCCGTTATGGCACCAGAAAACCTCACGATCCGATGGGCGCTGGTCCATAGCCTGGTCCGCGCGGGGAAGAGTGCTGACGCCTGGGCTGCGCTCACTTACAACGGGAAGGCCGCTGAACCCCGCAACGCCGGCGACGCGCGGACATGGATTGGTCTGGCCGCCGAGTGTGATGACAGCGTGGAGTTCGTTCAGCGCTCCCTGGAGATGATGAGCGCCTGGCAGGACGAACCGGACCTTGTCGGAGTCTTCCTCATCCAGATCTACTCCGGGCTGCGGCGCCACGAACGTGACGTCGCCGAGGCTGACATCTCCGAGTTGCACCGGGCCACCGACGAGTTCACCGAAGCCCATCCCGATAACGGGGTCTTCCGAAAGTTCACCCTCGACGAGAACGACCTCATCGGGTCCCTCGCCGAGATCCTGAAAGCGACCGCGGCCGAAGACCCTGCCCTCAAGGACATCCGCGAACGCGTCGAACGCGGCGAGCTGCCCTTGGGCTTCCTCGCCGAGCTCTACAGCCGCCCCTACGTCGAGGCTTCCATCAAGCGCGCCGCCGGCATGGTCTTCAGCCACCACCCTCCGACCGCGGGCGCCGCAGCGGCAGCAGCAACAGCCGCGCTCGGCACCAGCGTCGTCATCGACGGCTCCGCCGCCGTGACCCTCAGCCTCTTGGAACCGGGCATCGTCAACCAGCTCCTCGGCTCCTTCCTGACCGTAGCGACCACCGACTCGGCCTACCGGGACGCGCTCGCGTCACAACACAGCCTCAACATGCTGTCAACCATGACGCTCGGCTGGGACGCCGAGAACCAGCGCCCCCTCATCACCGAGACCGACGAGGCCGAGGCAGAAGCCCTTTCCCATCGAGCCGATCGCGTCGTCGAGCTGCTCTCCAGGTCCGAACGCCGAGGATGGCCCGGACTGAAACGGTTCGCAGAGTTCGCCGGCGAAGGCACCTGGCTCAGCGCCCTCGACTTCGCCCTCGCGGAACAGCGAGCGTTCTGGTGCGACGACCGCTCCCTGCGCCAGCTCGCAGCATCTGAAGGAGCCCAGACCTTCGGCACCGTCGACCTCATCGCCGCGCTGGTCGCGGCCGGAAAGATCGCCCCTGGCATCGCTGCTGCCGTTCGCGCCACGCTAATCGCCGGGTTCCACGTCGACATCGACTTCGACCCAGACGTGATGGAACTCGCTGCCGAGATCGACGGCTGGCAACCCAAAGGCGCGGCGTTCGCGCTTTCCCGCGTCCACTCCTGGGCCGTTCCGGCCGACTGCCTGCGGTTCGCCGCTGGCGCGATGGCACACGTGGCAACCAGCTCGCCGGCAGCACTCGCCAGCTGGTCTTGGGCGGCCGCGGCCGGACTGGTCCGCATGACCGACGGCAACGTCGAGGGTGCCTCGGAGAACATCCGCATCTTCCTCAGCCACCTGACCGCACAGCCCTGGCTCCGGCCCGACACGCTCGCGTTCGTGATGCAGGGCATCCGGGCGGCCACCGCCGAGCTCCCCGGTACGACCGACCCGCTGCGGGCGGTCATCGAAAGGATCTTCATTGTCATCAGCGAGAAGCATGGCGCGCCGCAGGCAGCCGAGTTTGTCCTGATGCTTGTCGCCAACCTTGAGGAGAAGGACCGCATTACAACGGTTGAGGTCATCCTCACCACGGGCAGCTAGGTGGATGCACCAGAGGCCGCGACCAGCTTCCCGCATGTGAGCTGCGATGGCGTTCAACGCCCCGGCTGCTTGAACTAGACAGGCACCTGAGATGAAGGCGCTTGCCAACGTCGGTAGGCAAGCGCTGCTCCCGGCCACGAGCGCTTGGCACGGCGATTACCGGCCGGAGGCAGTCAAGTAGCGAGGCCCTTCCGCTTGGTGGCGACCACCGTCGCACACCGTCTATCTGGGCGGTGTGACGCTCGGAGTGGTCCGGTGCCCGGATGTCGGGTCATGGGCGCATGGGCTGGTCGCCAGCCGCCGTTCCGCCGGTCGAACTGCCTGGCGACGCGCGTTTGTCGGAACGGCGTCCGATTGACAGCCGTTCTCGGTCAGAAATCCCATTCGGCAGCGCGCCAAGGCGGCGGTCTTTACCATCGGGGTCATGGCAAAACTGGCTTCCTTCATCGCAGCTGCAGCCCTCGCTGTCTCCGGGACTGTGGCTTTGTCCGGACCGGCGCATGCGGCCCTCGACTACGACTGCGGCGACTTCTCGACGCAGGAAGAGGCTCAGCAGTACATGCTCCCGGGAGATCCCTACGGGCTCGACGCGGATGGCGACGGCAGCGCATGCGACTCGCTTCCCTCCGGAGGCGGCGGCACCAGCAGCGGTGGCACTGGTGGGGGCGGCGCCACCCATACGACCAAGGCGACCGTCACCATCAAGATCGCCCGGAAGCCCGTCGCTGCCCACCGTTGGAAGTTCACCTGCACCGTGAAGCGCTCCGGGAAGGCGTACGTGGGTAAGAACGTCACGTTCCAGTGGCGGGACAACGGCGGCCGCTGGCACCGGTGGCCCAAGGCTCACAAGACGAACCACAAGGGTCAGGCTTCACTCGCCAGCACGTGGCCGCCGCCGGCTGGCCAGGTCCGGTGCCGTACTGCGGGCACGTCGACCACCAAGGCCGGGCAGTCGCGGGTCATCGCGGCCTGGCCCCGCTGAACAGCCTTGCGGCACTAGCATTCGGCCATGCCGACCGACGCCGCGATCGACGCCCTTCGAGCGTTCGTCGCTGAGCGTGACTGGTCGCAGTTCCACAGCCGGGCGAACCTCGCCAAGTCGATCTCCATCGAGGCCGGTGAGCTGCTCGAGTGCTTCCAGTGGTCCGACGACGCGGATCCTGCGCGCGTCGAGGAGGAGCTCGCGGACGTCCTGACCTACTGCCTCCTGCTGGCAGACAGGCTGGGCGTCGACCCCCAAGACATCGTGCTGCGGAAGCTCGAGGAGACGAAGCGCAAGTACCCGGTCGAGAAGGCCGCCGGCCGGAGCACGAAGTATGACCAGCTTCCGGATTGAGCGAGGACCCTTCGCGGCCACGCAGATCGACGCGTGGTCACAGCTCGACCCACGATTCCGCAACTGGCCGGTCGTCTACGCACTTGACGGGGACGACCGCATCTACGTGGGGGAGTCGCTCAACGTCGCAACCCGTTTCCGCCAGCACCTGGCCACGGCGGACAAGCGGCATCTGAAGGGCGCCAGGGTCGTGCTGGACCCGACGTTCAACAAGTCCGTCTGCCTGGACCTCGAGGCGTTCCTGATCCAGCGGCTCTCGGGAGACGGCACCTATCAGGTCATGAACCGGAACGTCGGCATCGCCGATCGTGACTACTTCGGCCGCGAGGACTACCAGAAGGTCTTCTCCGAGATCTTCGACCAGCTTCGGCAGGACGGCCTGTTCAGCAAGACGCTGCCCGAGATCGAGAACTCGGACCTCTTCAAGCTCTCGCCGTTCAAGGCGCTGACCAGCGACCAGGAGATCGTCGTCCTCGACATCGTCGAGGGCCTGCTCGCCGACATCGAGGCTGACTCGGCCAGCCAGATCGTGGTCCAGGGCGACCCGGGAACGGGAAAGACGGTTGTCGCCGTCTATCTGATGAAGCTGCTGAGTGACCTGAAGAATTGGGATCCCTCGCAACAGGTCGAGTCGGAGTCGCCGCTGTCCGAGTTCTTCGTCGAGGGTTATCCGGAACTCGTCCGCGACCTCCGGATCGGCTTCGTCGTGCCGCAGATGTCGTTGCGGAAGACGATCCAACGGGTCTTCAAGCGGACCCCCGGCCTCGACTCGAGGATGGTGACGTCGGCGTTCGAGATGGGCAACCATCCAGACCACTTCGATCTCCTCATCGTGGACGAGGCCCATCGACTGCGGCAGAGCGGCAACCAGCCGGCCGGTCCGCTCTACAAGATGTTCTCGGACATCAACCTCAAGCTCTTCGGCCAGGACGATCCCGCCCTCACCCAGCTGGATTGGGTCAGGGCCAAGAGCACGCGCCAGATCTTCCTGATGGATGCGGCTCAGAGCGTCCACACCGGTGACGTCCCCGGGTCCGCGCTTGCCGACCTCATCGCCCGGAGCGACGCCCAGCACCGGCGGTATCGGCTCACGACACAGATGCGCGTGCGAGCCGGGGAGGACTACGTCGGCTACGTGCGCGCCGTGCTGAGCGACTCCGCCCCTGAACCGCGGACCTTCGCGGACTACGACGTGCGGTTCTTCGACGACATGGCCGCCATGCGCAGTGCGATCCGGGCCCGCAACGCGGAGGTCGGGCTCGCCCGTCTGGTCGCAGGGTTCGCGTGGCCGTGGCGCAGCAAACGGGACAAGACGGCGTACGACATCGAGATCGACGGAGTCCGCATGCGGTGGAACGCGACCGACGTCGACTGGGTGAGCTCCCCGACGTCCCTCGACGAGGTCGGCGTCATCCACACCGTCCAGGGCTACGACCTCAACTACGCAGGCGTGATCATCGGCCCTGACCTCCGCTATGACGCCGACCGCAGCCGGCTCGTCTTCGATCGAACGAACTACTTCGACCCGACGGCGGCGAACAACATGCCGCGCCGAGGGATCACCTTCAGCGACGACGAGATCCTCGGCCTGGTCGCGAACATCTATGCGGTTCTCCTGACGCGCGGCATGCTCGGCACCTACGTCTACGTCTCCGACCGTCCGCTCCGCCAGCACCTCCGACGCTTCTTCGAGTCCGGCAGGCCCTGAGGCTCTCAGCCGGGACGGCGAGAGCACCACGCCGGGGGAGCCCCATCGAGAGCCACCCCCGGCGCCGTGAAGCTCAGGCAGCCTCAGCAGGCGTCACCGCGGCCAGCGCCGTCAGGATCGTCTCCACGACCTCCTCGGGGTGCGAGACGCTGACGGCGTGCGAGGCCCCCTCGATCTCGATGACGGCTCGCGCCCCAGCGCGCTGGGCCTCGTCCCGCAGCTCGGCCGCGGGGATGTTGCGGTCCTCCTGCGCGATCACGAACCAGCTCGGTGCGGTGGTCCAGCCGGGCTCGTCGGTCGGGAGCCCGTCGGTGAGCGCCTGCTGGGTGACGGGTCGCTGGGTGCTCGCCAGGCGCGCGGCGACGTCTGCGGGGACGTCGGCGCAGAACTGCTCGTGGAACAGGTCGCGGCGGATCGCCAGCTCGTCGCCGCCGCTGCTGACGGGGTACGACGTCAGCGCGTCGCCCAGCGTGCTGCCGGGGTGACGTGACGACAGCTCGAAGGCGCTCTCGTTCTCGCTCGGAGCGAACGCCGCCACGTAGACGAGGCCGACGACGGCGGGGTTCCGGGCGCCGGCGGCGCCGGTGATGATGATGCCGCCGTACGAGTGGCCGACCAGGAGGACCGGTCGCCCGATCCCGGCGATCACGTCGCGGAGGTAGGTGGCGTCGCCGCGCACGCTGCGCAGCGGGTTGGCCACGGCGACGGCCTCGACGCCGCGGGCCTGGAGCCGGTCGATGACGCCGTTCCAGCTCGCGGACTCGGCGAACGCGCCGTGCACGAGCACGACGACGGGGGACTGTTCTGACATGGGGATGCTCTTTTCGTCGGTGACGGACGCTCAGGCCGCGAAGGCCTTGCGGAGGATGTGGACCGCCTGCTCGACGGCGCCGGTGGATGCCGCGGACCCGCGCAGCGGGTTGAGCATCATGAAGTCGTGGATCGTGGCGTTGTAGCGCACCGTGGTGGTCCGTACGCCGGCCTCGATGAGCTTGCGGGCGTAGGCCTCGCCCTCGTCGCGCAGCACGTCGTTCTCGTCGACGACGACGAACGCCTCGGGCAGACCCCGGAGCTCCTCGAT
The DNA here is from genome assembly GCF_900112345.1 of Nocardioides terrae. Lineage (GTDB taxonomy): Bacteria > Actinomycetota > Actinomycetes > Propionibacteriales > Nocardioidaceae > Nocardioides > Nocardioides terrae. The sequence continues at coordinate 1,141 of NZ_FOLB01000026.1, read as the reverse complement.
CGTCGCCCGCAGCGGCGACGCGGTGATCTCGCCGCGCCGCTCCTCGTCGGGGAGGTAGGCGTCCCAGAACCACGCCATCGACTTCCCGAGCAGGAAGGGGCCGTCGAAGAACTCGGCGTAGCTGGCGGTGTTCTGGGCCGCGTCGGTCACGGGGTAGTACAGCGACTGCTGGCAGAACGTGACGTCACCGCGCTCCTTGGCCATGATCGCCACGGCGGCGGCCATGTTGCCGCCCACGGAGTCGCCGGCGACAGCGATGCGTGAGGAGTCCAGCCCCTCCGCGTCGCCGTGGGCGACGATCCACTGGGCGGTCGCGTACGCCTGCTCGATGGCCACCGGGTAGCGGGCCTCGGGCGAGCGGTCGTACTCGACGAAGACGACCGCCGCGTCGGCACCGGTCGCCAGGTCGCGGACCAGGCGGTCGTGCGTGCCCGCGTTGCCGAGGACCCAGCCGCCGCCGTGGAGGTAGAGCACCGCGGGCAGAGATCCCGTGGCGCCGGCCGGCTTGACGATGCGGACCTTCACGTCGCCGACCGCGGCCGGGACAGTGATCCACTTCTCGTCGACGTCGGGCTTCTCGATGGGGGCGGCCTGCACGTCGTCGAGGACCTTGCGCGCCTGCTCGGGCGTCATCTCGTAGAAGAAGGGCGGCTGCGAGGTCAGGTCGGCAAGCCGCTGGGCCTCGGGCTCCAGGTAGTGGTCGGTCATGGGGGACTCCTTCCGGTTCAGGGTTCCGCAGTTCGACCGGGCAGCGGATCGCGTTGTGACGGCGCCGGGTCAGGCCCCACCTGATGGTGCTTCCGCCCTAGGTGTACCCGGCCAGGACGTTGGTAGCGGCGAGCCTGGTTGAACGAACGAGAACCTCCGAATGGGATGTGGCTTGTCTAAGGCCCACTCCAACCCGGAGGTTCTCGTGTCCCACGGTAATGCCCGGCTGACCGTTCACGGTCGTCGACTGATCGTCCAGCGCCACCAGGCCGGCTGGCCCCAAGCTCACATCGCGGCCGCGATGGGTGTCTCCCGCAAGTGCGTGCGGACCTGGATCGACCGCTACGCCACCGAAGGCGAGGCCGGATTGGTGACGCGGTCCTCGCGGCCGCACACAATGCCCACCAGGACCAGCGATGAGGTCGAGCAGAAG
>NZ_FOLB01000017.1 GCF_900112345.1 Nocardioides terrae | reverse complement strand
TAGGCGGCCGCACGGCGGAGGACCTCGTTCTCCTGCTCCAAGAGTCGGATCCGCTTGTTCGCTTCACGCAGCTGCTTGCGCTCGTCCTCGGTGATACCGGGACGGTTGCCGTCCTCGATGTCGGCCTGCTTCAACCAGTTGGTCAGCGAGCCTTCGGAGACGCCGAAGTCCTTCGCGATCTGTGCCAGCGGCGCCTGGCCCTTGCGGGCCACGGCCACGACGTCGTCGCGGAACTCCTTGGGGTAGGGCTTTGCCACGGGGACATCCTTCCGCCTGAGGCCGAAACCTCAGAGGTCAGGTGTCAACCAAACTCGGGGCAGACCCAGGAGCCCGGCCGTCAGCAGCGCGATGGCACCGAACTGCAGGGCGTGCACACCCTTCCAGTCGCCGCTATCGGCGTACCTCGCGAAGATCGACACGTGGTTGTTTGCGTCGCCACCAGTGTGGAACTGAGTGATGACGATGAAGAGCAGTTGGCCAGCAAGCAATAGCCTGGCGGCTAGACGCAGCGACGCGCCCTCAGTCGAGGCACCGGTCTGCCGCAGGCGTTGAGCGGTTGACATGGTGGATCCCTCCCTAAATCACCGAATGACATCGAAGTGCGCCATCATCCCCGCCGCATGGTGCTCAAGGATGTGGCAGTGATACATCCAACTGCCGGGACGATCGTCAGGCAGCCACGCGATGCGCACAGTGCCCTGTCCAGGCACGTTGACAGTGTCTTCCCACGACAAGTACGGCGGCGGGTCGACGTGTTTACCAAGCGCCAGCGCTCGACCTGGCCTGCGGCGACATCCAGCACCAGGTCAGCCCTGCCCTTCGTAAGACGGACATTGCCGAACCGTCCGTCGTGCTTTCCTCGAAGTCCGCCGAAGGGCGCCAAACGGCCCCTCTTGTCGAGTTTGACGTCATCGAGCATGAGCACCCGCTCACGATCGAGGACAGGCTCGTCAGGACCCCGAACGATCGAGGCGCCGTAGAGCCCATTCTCCAATTGCTCGGTCTCATTGGTGTGGGGGTGGCACCAAAACGTCGCAGCGTCAGGCAGCAAGAACCGATACTGGAAGGACCGCCCCGGTCGAACGGGCTTCTGAACTAATTCGGTGCCGTCCATGGCAGCCGGAACTCGCAGGCCGTGCCAATGGCTACTAGTCACTTCGGGAAGGTTTCGCAGCTCGATCGCGAAGGTGTCGCCGACCTTCCCGCGCAAGACCGGCCCCGGCACTTGTCCGTCGGAGCCGGAACCCTGCCCCCGTGAGCCCGAGTCACGCTCACACTCCACGCTGACCGGTGCCAGTTGGTGGCGGACTTCCCTGCCCGTAGCGCTCGCAGTCATCTGCGCTCCCGTGAGTTGACGCTTCAGGGCCCGGGAACCCTGACCCTTTTAAGTGTCATCTGTTCGAACCCGGTGTCAAGGTCCATGCCCTCCCACATTGAAACGCTCGCGCGTTAAGGCAGCGGTCGCGGCCGTCTGACTGCTGGTCCGCGCCAAGTCGATGCTCGGACGCTCAGGTAGAAACGGCATGGCCACGCCCCGCCAACTGTGCACGCCCCTTCCTCTCGAGCGAAGTGTGGCCGCTAGCGGGGGACGCTTTACGCAAGCGAAGACGTCCCGGACGTCCTACTTCCGTGGTTACGACGTCGTCGCGTTCACCAGCCAATGGAACAACGGGGTCGATTCGCTGACCTCGGCCGACTCTGCGAGGTCACCATGGGCTGGATCACCGATGACGGTCTGCATGAGGGACGTCTGGTCCCGGAGTTCCGTGACGGGCGACGAGGTACCGGTGTTATGGGAGGCGGCGTTCCGCTCAACCAGGTGATCGTCAAGGCCGACGATCTCGCGTACCGCCCGCGCTACGCGACGCGGCCCGGCGCAGAGGTCGTCGGGTGGCGAATCGTCTGCGATGGGGCTGCCGCGGACCGCGGGATGCACCAGGCCACGCGCGACCACTGGCACAGCGACCTCCTCCCTCGCGTGACGTTTCGCCAGCAGGAGGATCTCGATGAGGCCCGGCTCTGGGCATCCGATGCCGAGGTCGCGGTGCTCGAGGACCGCGAGGACGTTGGCGAGCTAGTGCGTTCACTCTGGCAGGAGCAGCACGTTCGGCCCGCCGATGCCCTCCGCATCCTCAAAGAAGCTCGAGTACGAGCCGCGCTCGCCAATCGTGATCTGGAGCGGGCGGTCGACTCGGCTCTCCACGTCGGGCTGAACGCCCACGAGATCGAGCGCGCGAGCGGTTTCTACCCGATGGTGCGACACCAGCGCTCCCTCCAGGTCGCGTCGCTTCCCCGGGCGCCCGGCTTCACCGCCCAGCGTTCGGGTCCGCAGCTGTGATGGTCGTGCACAAGCTCACTGCGGGCGACGGCTACACCTACCTGACGCGGCAGGTGGCGTCGGCCGATGAGCGGCGCGCCCGGGGCCAGTCGCTCGCGGACTACTACACCGCGCGGGGTAACCCGCCGGGCGTCTGGTTGGGACACGGATCGGTGGTTCTGAACATCCAGGGAATGACAGTGTCCGAGGCGCAGATGAAGGCACTGTTCGGCGCCGGCCGCCACCCGGACCGAGAAAGAATGCTGGCCGACGGGGCTGAGGAGCAGGCAACCAAGCTCGGCCGCGCCTACCCCAAGACTTCCGAGACCAAGGACGGCGACATACGCCGGCCCGTAGCCGGATATGACCTCGTCTTCACACCCGTGAAGTCTGCGTCTGTCCTGTGGGCGCTCGGCGGATCGGAGATTCGCCGGGCGGTCGAAGACGTTCACCACGAGGCGGTCGACAGCACGCTGATGTGGATCGAGCGACACGCCGCCTTCACTCGCGTGGGGCACGGCGGCGCGGCTCAGATCGACACCACCGGAATCATCGCTGCCGCTTTCGACCACTACGCGTCCCGCAGCGGCGACCCGGACCTGCACACGCACGTCGCGCTATCCAACAAGGTTCAGGGCAGCGACGGGAAGTGGCGCTCCCTCGACGGTCGAGTGCTCCACTCGCTTGGCGTTGCGGCATCTGAGCGTTACAACACCCGCTTCGAGGACGGCCTCCACCGGCGTCTTGGAGTCAGGTTCGCCGAGCGCTCCGGCCAAGCGGCTGGCAAGCGGCCGGTGCGCGAGATAGTCGGCGTGCCCCCGAGGCTGACGGGCCACTTCTCCAAAAGACGGGCGGCGATCGAGGATCGTCACGCGGAGCTGCTCCGCGACTACCGCAGCACCCATGGACGAGAGCCGAGCCGGGTCGCGCAGCTCCAGCTCGCGCAGTATGCGACCCTCGAAACTCGGGAGGCGAAGGGAACCGGCAAGACGCTTGCCGAGTACGTCGCGTGCTGGTCCGCTGAGGCGACCGAGGTGATCGGCCGCCGCGGCCTGGCCATGATGCTCGCCGAGGTGACCAAGCAGCCAACGCCTTCACTGACGGTTTCCGCCGAGCAGATCGAGCTGACCGCTCGCGAGGTGGTGCGAGTCGTGTCTCAGGAGCGCTCAACTTGGACACGGTGGAACGTCTACGCCGAAACCGAGCGTGCCCTGCGGGGTTACCGGTTCGAAGCTTCAGGGCTGTCGCGCGACGACGTGACGGAGGCCGTCGTCGCCGTGGCGACGAGCGACCAGTTCTCTATCCGTATCGACGAGCCGACCCTAGTCGCGGAGCCGGCCGCACTGTGCCGAGAGTCCGACCACCAAAGCGTGTATCGGATCCATGGCGGTGAGCGCTACACGAGCAGTGAGATCCTCACGGCCGAGGAGTCGCTGGTCGCGGCCGCGATGGCACATTCCGACGCCGTCGATCCCCTCGTCGCCGAGGCCGCGATCGCGGTCTACGAATCCGAGGACCACGTACACCTCGACTCCGGGCAGCGGCAGGTGGTCGAGTACTTCGCGACCTACCCGGCGGCGCTCACCGTCGGCATCGGTCCGGCGGGTGCCGGCAAGACCACCGCGATGCGGGCTTACGCCGCGGTGCTGGCAGCCGACGGGCGCCGGCTCATCCCGCTCGCCAGCAGCGCGAAGGCGGCCCAGGTCCTCGGCAGCGAGGTCGGCTCTCGCGCGGAGAACCTGCACAAGTTCCTCCACGAGCAGGACCGTGACTCCGCCGACGACTGGTTTCGACTGGGGCCGAGGGACGTCGTCCTCGTCGACGAGGCCGGCATGGCCGGCACTCTTCAACTGGCGCGCCTCGTCGCCGTCGCCGCACAGCAGGGAGCCGTTGTACGGCTGCTCGGCGATCCGTCTCAGCTCTCCGCCGTCGAGGCGGGCGGCGCGCTGAGGCTGCTCGACGCCGAGGTCGGAGCCGTCAGGCTGGATCACCTCCACCGATTCGCCGATCCTTCCGAGGCCGAGGCCAGCACCCAGCTGCGGGAGGGCGACCCGGGCGCCCTCACGTTCTACCTGCAGGACGACCGCGTACGGGACGGCAGCCGGAAGGCGATGCGCAGCGCCGCGTACGAGGCTTGGGCCGCGGACATGCGCGCCGGACTGACCTCGCTGGTGATCGTCACCAGCGCGCAAGACGTGCGCGCCCTCAACACCCGGGCGCGAACCGAGCGAATCGTGCTCGGTGAAGTAGAGGCCGACGGCGTGCTTCTGCATGACGACACGTCGGCCGGCCAAGGCGACTGGATCGTCACCCGACTCAACCTGCGGTCCGCAACGTGCCACCACGGTCGCGAATGGGTGAAGAACGGCGACACCTGGGCGATCCGCAAGCGGCACGACGACGGCTCGTTGACTGTCCGTCACGTCGTGCACCGTGGCCAGGTCCGGCTTCCCGCCGCTTACGTCGCCGAGAACGTCGAGCTCGCCTATGCATCCACCGCGCACCGCGCTCAAGGGGTCACGGTCGACACAGGTCATGCTCTTGTCACCGACGAGACCACCCGCGAGTCGCTCTACGTGGCTTCGACAAGGGGTCGACTCCGAAACACCTGGTACGTCGCCACCGACGATGCCCTCGAGACCGACACCGATCGCGTCCCCGAGCCGCCCCGGTCTCGCCATGAGCTGCTCACCCGTGTCCTCGCACGTAGTGGCGCGGAGAAGGCCGCCGTCACCACCATCCGGGAAGCGCATCGCGAGGCCTTCAGCTTGCCAGTACTCGTCGTTCGCTACCGGCACGCCTGGGAGCACGCCGCGATGGAAGCGCTGGCGTGCGCGGTCCGGACTATCCCACGGCACCTTGGAGAACGGATCCTCGCGGATCCTGCTCGTAAGCGTCTCGCCTTCGCCCTCGCTCGAGCGGCAGCATCCGGAACGGAGCCAGGCCAGCTTCTCTCGGCCGCCATCGCGTACGACGACCTGGGTGCTGCACGTTCCCCGGCTGCCGTTCTCACAAGCCGGATCACGGACGTCCCGCGAGAGCTCGGCGTGCCTGACCTTCCCGTTACAGAGAGCCCGCTCCCTTGGCTGCCCGCGGGGACCGTCGGGCACGCGGCTTGGGACCGATACCTCAGCGCTCGGGCACATCTCATCGCCGCCCGGGCCGGCGAGCTCGGGACCCTCACCGCCGCCTACCGCGAGCAATATGGGCTTACGGGACTGCCGCCTCGAGACCTCGGCGAACCACCGCCGCTCGACACCGCCCAGTACGTCGCTTGGCGGCACGCCCGACGCGAACAGGAAACGACCCGGGCATCGAGTCGCACTCCACGACAGGCGCTCTCCGCGCCCGCCCCGCTCCCCACCCGGCTCCCGTCTCGAGGCACACACCCGACGCGCTGACGCCGTTTCCGCACTGACCAGGCACGCCGCTCGAGGAGGTGGCCATGGTTTCGCACACCCAGAATCCGGACGACGAGGTGTCGTACGGCGCCCTACTAGCAATGGCGACGGAGGCTACCGCCGCCGCAGTCGCAACATCCACGTCACCATCTCGCGACCCCCAACAGGCCGCTGACTTGCTCGTCGACTTCGAGCGGTTCCTGGCCGTCGGCGGACGGCACCTGGCACTGCTCATGGCTCCGGCCAGTTCACGCGGCTCCGGAATCAGGCAGGCGCACCGTGACGCCTCGTATCGCCTGTCTGACCTGACGATGGAGCGGCGCGGAGACAACCCCTGGGCCGACGCCGGCGACTGGCTGGGGCTCGCCCACGACGTGCTGGCCACACACCTGAGCCCCACCGGTCAGTTGCGCACATCGGAAGTCGAGGTACTGCTCGAAGCGGGCGTCCAGGGCACGGCGGTCGCCCGGGTCATCTCCCTGCTCGAGGAGCCCCTGGCACGCAGTCACGGCCTCGTGACGCGGGTTCGAAGCATCCAGCCCGCGCGGGAACCGTTCTTCAGCCACAACCGCGCCTTCCGGCTGCGTCAACTCATGCAGTCAGCGCTACTCAGCCTCGCCAGCGCTCCACCGCTCCCGGTCGCCCCTGGTAGCGCGGTCGAAGCGGTCGACCATCTCCTACCGGCCGTCACCAGCGTCGGTGTCGGTTTCGAGGCGCTGGGCAATGGACTGACGGCGCTGCGCCTCCTTCGTCAGCTCTCCTATCGACAGAGCCAAGGAGACGAACGCGCCAATACCCACACCTTGACGGAGCTGTGCACCCTCGGCGCCACCGTGAGCCGAACCGCGCAAGAGCTACTTCCACTCGCTCACAACCCGCTCGATCGCGTTCACCGTGCGAATGCCGTTGACCAGCTGGCCACCGCAGAGGCCGCCTGGAGGGATCTCGGTCAGCACCTCTTTCCTCGCGTGCAGGGCCTCACCAGGGCGCCCACCCTGTACCGCGACGCGATCATCACCGTCACGTCCGATGCCAAGCGACGACCGGCAGTCACCGAGGCTGTGCTCGGCACGCTTCCGCAGCTGGCGGTCGACGCGAGCCGGACAGTTGGCCGCCTCCAGGCGCACGGTGAGCTCGTCTGGTGCGGGCGCCGCCCAGGGCAACTGGCCACACGATGGCATCCGCTCGACCCCACCCAGGCGCGTGTTCTCGCGAGCGGGTTCGCCGCGGCCGGGCGGTTGAGTCGCACGGCGTACGAGGTCTGGCGCCACTCCCCCGGCGGCTCGACCACAGAGCGTCTCTCGTCCGCCCACACAGGGGGACAACGGCGGCTCGAGCTGGGAGCGACCTCGTGACAATCGCGCGCGAACGGCTTATCACCGCCCATGATGTGGCGGCTGGCTACTTCCGCCAGATGCTCGAGTGCCCACGCGGTGAAGGCCCTCGCCGCTACCTGACGAGCCGCGGACTCGACCAGATCCTCGACGACCCGCGCTGGACGGTCGGCTATGCGCCGCCGGGCTGGACCGGCATGCAGAGCCTCCTTCATGACCACGGGTTCAGCGACACCGAGATCCTGGCGGCTGGCCTCGCCACCACCGCGCGCACGGGATCCCTCATCGACCGCTTCCGGGAACGGCTCGTCCTCGGCGTCCGCAACTGCAGGGGCGAGCTCGTCGGGTTCATCGGCCGAGCCGCTCCCAATGGTCGGCCGGATGCACCGCGCTATCTCAACACCCCGACCACCGAGGTGTTTCGGAAGGGCGAGCTGCTGTTCGGCCTGGCCGAGCAGCGCGACCGCCTGTCCGCCGGCGCCGCTCCGGTCATCGTGGAGGGCCCGCTCGATGTCTTGGCTGTCGCGTCCGCGACCACGGAATTCGTCGCCGTCTCGACCTGCGGCATCTCGCTGCGAGCCGAGCAGGTCACGGCACTTCGGTTCTTCGTCAACACCCAGACCGTTCACGTCGCCTACGACGGGGATCACGCTGGCGAGAAGGCGAGTCGCCGCGCGTACCCGCTTCTGATCGGGGCCTTCGCTCTGCCGCGTGGCGCTCGCTTCTACGACGGTCAGGATCCGGCTTCAGTGGGTGCGGAGAGCCCGACAGCCCTTGTCCGGACGTTGCGCGCCTCGGATCCCCTCGCCGACTTCCTCATCGATCACTGCGTCAGCCGGCATCCCGATCATGCGACCAACGTGGACACCCGAATCGACGCCCTCCACGAGTCAGCTCGACTCATCGCGACCCTGCTCCCCGCCGACATCCCACGCCAGGTGGCTCGAACCGCGGACAAGCTCGGGCTCCATCACTCCGAGGTCAGCAATGACCTGGCATCTGCAATCCGGCAGGCCCAGGTGCCGTCCACCGTTCGTCCCGCGGCTCAGCTCTCACCGTCGCGCCGAGAACCGCTGCCCACGCTTCGTCCTAGTGCCTGAACCTCGAACATCCCAGAAGGAGCACACCGTGAACAGGACCGACGAACTCGACCGCCTCTACGGCCTCCTCGTCGCCCTCGGCGAGAACCACGCTGCGGCACCCGAGCCCGATCTGATGGACGCTTTCGCCATTGTCGCCGACCGGCACCAGCCGACGACCCTGATGCTTCCGCAGGAACAGGACAACGACACTCTGATGTCGCTCGCCGCCAGGCTGCTGCTGCACCTCGCGGAGACGGCGACCGTGCTCGGCGAAGCCCTCGACATGTACGACGCCTGGACGCTGGTGACGTCGGTCATCGAGAACCGCGGCAAGCCATGACGTACGGCGACGAACAGGAAGCAGCCTGCAGCGCGCTGCTCTCGGTGCTCCGTGCGGATCCCCCGCGCCGCGAGATCCCTCTGTTGCTGGCTTGTCGTCGGCAGTCGCAGCTCGCTGTCGGAGACCGGATCGGCGCGCTGAGGATCCGCAGGCGCCTCGAGCTGCCTCAACGGGCGCGCCAGACCCTCGACGCGACCAAGTACCCGGTGGAGCTCCTCGCCGACGTACACCGAACGATGCCGAGGCCCGATGTCCCTGATCTCGCGCCGACCGACATCTTGATCGGGCCGACCGCCGAGGCGGCGGTTGCGGGATGGCAGGCGGTGGCTCGGCACCTCACGCTGGCCAACGCAGACCTCCGCCGCTGGGCGGACGACCCATACCGGACCGACAACCGCCGCTGGCACCTCATCGCCGACCTCGCCACTGTCGTCGAGGCCCTGGTCGTCGCCGACCAGCAGCTTGCCGAGGCCGGCCACCTGGCACCCCGTGGCCGCGATGACTACATCGAGTCCCGACTTGCCGTGGCGAACGTCGCACGGGTGACCTCCTGGCGCGACATCGACCCCTCCCCGGACCATGCGGTGCCGGACGCTCCGACCGTTACCACCGCCCGCGGCGGCATGGTCTCCCTCATCACGCGGTCCGAGGACTACCCCTTCGCCCAGCGGCACCTCGCTCGACTGCTTCGCCCCGTCGCACCGAGCGACTGGGCGTACAACGACGTCGAACGGCATGGACTCCGTGCCGCGCGAGCCGTGGCCAGCGGCCAGATCCGCCTGGCGACCGTGTTCGGCGAGTGGGCCGACCGAGCGAGCGCACCGCTCCTGGCCGCTCGCTTCCGCGAGCGCATCGACGCGTACGCCGCTTTCGACTGCGCCATGAAGCGGCTCGCGGAGAGAAACCCCATGCCATCGCCCTATGTGGTCACCCAACAGTCCGAGATGGTGCGACAGCTTCGCAAGCACCGCGAGCAGCAACCGACCCCGTCTACGCTCACCGCGCTCGACGCCGCCACCCATGAGGTCGCGGTCAATGTCGGCCTGTCGCTGCGCCGCGAGACCATGGCACGCAGGAACATCCAGATCTTCGACGAGAACGAGCGGACCCTCCGCCCCATCACCAGCAGCCGCGAGCGCTTCTACGTTGCCTGCCGGCGGCTGGCCGAGGAGCCTGCCATCGAACCGGAGATGCTCATCGCGTCGCGGCATCACCGCGATGATCTGGCCGCTGCGCTCGCCCAGCGTTCGTCTGCCCCGCGGCGCGGCCACCGTCTCAGTCAGATGCCGGCCGCCCGCTGATCCGAAACGCCGTTGGCGTCCTCGTAGTCTCAGAGCGCTCACATGTAGCCGTCACACGACAACGACATCGAGAGGTCCGCCGGTCGGCGTACTCTCGATGGAGGTTCTCTCTTCTCGCCGAGGTGAGTCATGACAGCACCGAGTCGCCCCAGCCGCGTGGTGATCGTGGACGCGGACAACCCGCTCGTCGAGATCCAGGGCGAGTTCTTCTGGCGCGAGGACCACGAGGCCGCGCTCGCCGCCGCACGCGCGGAGGCGTACCGAAGCGGCTATCGGGCCGGCTACGGCGACGCGGCGAGCCGCGGCATGCCCCCGACCGTCGCCTACGTTCGGCGCCCGTCGCGAGTCGGCCGCGTCAAGGAGTCACTGCTGTGGCTTCTCTTCGTCGTCGGGCTTCTCATCGTCGCGATCACGGTCGGTCAGCAGCTGATCAGCCAGCGCTGATCCACAGGGCCGGAGAACTCGCGCACACGACCCCGAGTTATCCACAGATCGGGATTGACGGGTCCCGCTACCGCTCATCGAGCGCGCATGGTCGAAGGGACCCATCACCTTCGATCCGTCTCGGGAGTCGGTCACATGAAGGTCGTCACGCTCGCTGTCGCACCGCTCGTCGCGGTCATGGCGCTTCTGCTCGGGGTCGTTGTCGTGATCGCGCCCGACAAGTCGGCGCACGACTGCGGGACCACAGTCGACACGGTCATCGTCAACGCCGCCAACACCGCGGTTGGCGATGAGCAGCGCGCCAACGCCGCCACCATCATCGCGGTGGCGAAGGCGCAGGGTGTGCCGCCGTACGGCTGGGTCGTCGGCATCACAGCCGCGCTCCAAGAGTCCGGTCTGAGGAACCTGCCGCACGGCGACCGCGACTCGCTCGGGCTCTTCCAGCAGCGGCCCTCAGCCGGCTGGGGAAGCCCCGCCCAAGTCATGGACCCGGTCTACGCGTCGACCGCGTTCTTCACACACCTGCTGCGTGTCACTGGCTGGCAGGAGATGTCGGTCGCAGCAGCAGCTCAAGCAGTCCAGCGCAGCGCGTTCCCGGACGCGTACGCCAGCCACGAGGGACAGGCCCGAGGGCTGATCGCCGAGCTCGCCCCCGGCATCCCAGCCACATCCGCCGCGGCAGCCTCCGCATGCACGATGGCCGATGGCACCGTCGTCGCGCCGCTTAGGCCCGGGACGTACACGGACCTACACAACTACGGTCACACCTCGAGCCTGTGGACGTCGATCCACACCGGCGACGACCTGGCCGCACCCTGCGGGACACCGGTTCTGGCTGCGACCTCCGGCACGATCGTCATCGAGTCGGGCGGCGGATGGTCGTGGTCGGGACGATGGCTGGTCAAGGTCGAGATACAACCAGGCGGCTTGACCACCTGGTACGGCCACATGCGCTCCCTCGCCGTCCACGACGGTCAGGTCATCAGGGCGGGCGAGCAGATCGGCGAAGTGGGCGAGCTCGGCAACGCGACCGGCTGTCATCTTCACTTCGAGGTGCATCCACACGATGGCGGCTACCTCGACGACCAAGTCGACGCCGGCGCCTGGCTCGCCGCCCACGCCGGCCACGCCGGCCAGGCGGACGTGCTCCCGGCCGCCGCCGGTTCTGGCTCTTTCCGGTTGGCCAGCTTCAACGTGCTCGGCAGCAGTCACACCGGGCGGTCAGGTGACCAGCACCGCGGCTGGCCCGTCGGAGTCCAGCGCATCGTCGGCGCGATCAGCCTCCTCGACGCCCGCGGCGTCTCCGTCGCAGGGCTTCAGGAGTTCGAGGGGCCGCAGCACGACGTGTTCGCTCGTCGCTACGCCGGCCGGTGGGATGCATGGTTCGCCGGCGGCGACTCTCGCAATGCGGTCATCTGGCGCGCTGACACCTGGAGCCTTCTGGCGAGTCGGTCCTTCTCGATCCCCTACATCACCGGGACCGACGAGATGCCGGTCGTCCTGCTGCGCAACCGCACGACCGGCGCTCAGCTCTATGTCGTCAACGTCCACAACCCCTCGGACATGTACGCGCAGCTCGGCGGTCAGCGCGAGAGGGCCCTCCACATTGAATCCAGGCTGATCGACCAGCTATCGGTGACGGGCACCCCGATCGTCTTCACCGGCGACTTCAACGACCGAGACGCGCCCGGCTGCGCTTTCACACCCCGGCTGGGAAGCGCCTTCGACAGTCCCCGTGGCCACTGCGGCGCCAGGCCAGGCGAGGGCATCGACCACATCTTCGGTGCTCACGTCACCTTCAGCCAGACACGCAGCGACCCGTCCCCGCATCGACGACTGATCAGCGACCACGACCTCCTCACCACGACGGTCAGCACAACCAACGGTTGAGAACAGAAGGAGCCAGTCATGCACGCCAACGACCTGATCCCGCTCGTCGGGGTCAACCCCGACCCCGGCAAGCTTCCCGGCGGCCCCCAGATCCAGACGCTCCTCGACGGTCTGGGCGGCTGGGCTCTCCTCGCCAGTCTCGCCGGACTCCTGATCAGCAGCATGGCGTGGGCGCTCGGCAGCTTCGGCGGCAACTACCACGCCGTCTCTCGCGGCAAGACCGGTGTGCTGGTGTGCGCGGCCTGCGCTCTCATCGCCGGAGCCGCAGCACCGATCATCAACTTCTTCGCCACGCTCGGCTCGCAGGTCCAGTAATGCTTCCCGACCTTCCGGACCCGTTTCCGGACGGCGACGGCTGCAAGTGGTGGAACCTCGCCTGCCAGGGCAGCGAGCAGGTCGTCGACTCCGGGTTGAGCGCCATCACCAGAGCAACCGCATCCGGCGCGGGCCAGCTGCTCGGCGAGATCGTCAAGGTCGTCGACGAGTCCACCCAGGTCCCGCTGGCCGACCCGACGTACCGCGGCATCTACGCCGGCTTCCTCGCTCTCGCGGTGCCGCTCATCGGCCTCGTCCTGTTCGTCGCCCTCGCGCTCGCCGCGTTGAGACGAGACCCGGGGACGCTCGCGCGCGCGGTCTCCGGGCTGGTCGTCGCAACCCTCGGCGGGGCGTTCTACATCGTCTTCGCACAGCTCTTGGTCGGAATCGACAACTACTTGTCGCACGGTGTCGTCCGGGTGACGGGTCGCGACCTCACCGGCTCGCTCACCGAAACGGCCCAGGGATTCAAGAACGTCGCCGGGATGGACGGCGAGGTCAGCGCGAACATGCTCCTCATCGTCCTGATGATGATCATGCTCTTCGCCGGCCTGATGCTGTGGTTCCTCCTCGTCCTGCGCAAGATTGCGATCCTCGTGGTCGTCGCGTTCGCGCCGCTGCTCATCGCGGGCTACCTGTGGGAACCCACTCGCGGCTGGGTACGCCGCGCCACCGAAGTGCTCGTCGCGCTGATCTTCACGAAGACAGCCATCTACTCGCTCTTCGGCATCGGCCTCGCCCTGCTCGCGCGCGGCTCGGATCAAGGCATCAGCGACCTCGTCGGTTCGGCGATCCTCGTCACCGGCGCCTGCTTCGCGCCGTTCATGATGCTGCGACTGGTCCACTTCGCCGGCAACACCCACCTCGCCGGGGAGATGTTCGGCACCCTGCGCGGCGGCATGCAACCGGTCGTCAGCCACCTCCCGACTCCGGGTTCGGGCCGTCACGACATGGCCAGGCAGGCCGGCCAAGGAGCGCCACCGATGCAGCGGCCGAGCCCGGCGTCATCGGGCGCGGCGAACCCCATCCCGGCAGCCTCCATCCCGCTCGGCTCAGCGAGCGGCGGCACGGCCGAGGCGGCGAGCACTGCTGGTGGCCCAGCAGCAGTCGCCGTCGTCGCCACCTACGAGAGCGCCAGCAAGGCGCACGGGGCGGTCGGCCGGGTCGCCGACGCTGCGACGGACGCCGCTGAGCCACCGCTGACGGGACCACCACCCTCGGACCAGTCGCGGCCCGGCCCAAGTCCTCAGGAGCGTGAGTCATGACAGCACAGGCGGAACCGACGACCTACGTCTTCGGCATGCGAGACCGCGGCGGGCTTCTCCTGGGCTTCCGTGCACCTCAGCTCGCACTGCTGGGCGTCGGTGCTGCAGTGACCTTGATGGGCTTCCTCAGCGCAGGCGGCCGGGGCGGGATGGTCGGGGCCGCCCTGGCGGGCGCCGCCGCGTTCCTTGCGCTGTTCCCCGTGCAGGGCCGCTGTCTCATCGACTGGTGCGGCCCGCTCCTCGGCTACGGCTACCAGCGGATCACCGGCCAGGGCCGATACCTGGGCGGACCGACCGCGCTCCACCGCGCCCGCCATCTTCCGCAGCTCGATCTCCCAGGGCTGGCACAAGGGCTCAAGGTCTATGAGGCCAGCACTCCCCGGGGTGACGTTGCGGTCTTGAAGCTGAGGGACCGCTGGACCGTCGTGCTCGAGGTCCTCTCCCCCACCTACGTACTGGCTGACCGGGCTAGCCAGGAACGGCGGGTTGCGGCGTGGGGCGCCTTGCTCGCTCAGTGCGGGCAAGAAGGCTCCCGGGTAGCCGGACTTCAATGGCTCGAGCGCACCATTCCTGACACAGGGCGCGGTCTCCACGAGTGGTGGGAGGAGGCCGGACACCCCGAGACGCCCTTCGGTCCCGCCTACGAGCGTCTGATCGACGAGGCTGGACCGACCGCCACCCGACACGAGACCTACCTCGCTGTCTCCCTCGACACCCATCGCATCCACCGGCTGATGAAACAGGCAGGCGGAGGCCCAGAGGGCGCGGCCAAGGTCGTCCTGGCCGAGGTCGCCTGGATCCACCAGGCGCTCACCCGCGCCGAGCTCGACGTCCGTGCAGTGCTCGACAGCCACGACATCGCGGGGCTCGTCCGCACCCAGTACGACTCGAGTGCCACCCGCTTGGACCAGGACCGGCGGGGACGACGTACTCCCCTCTTCGCCGCCGGCCCCATGGCAGCGGTCGCCGAGTGGAGCCGCTACTGCACCGACGGTGATCTTCACGCCGTCTACTGGATCGCGGAGTGGCCGGCCGTCCCCGTCGAGGCTGCGTGGTGCTATCCGTTGCTGGCCCTCTCCGGCGTGCGTCGCACCGTGTCGGTGACGTCGGCACCGATCCCACCATCGAAGTCGATGCGCGACACTCGTGGCCACCGGGTCGCGAAGAGGGCCGACGCCGCCCAACGCCGCAGGCTCGGCCAGATCGAGACCGCGCAGGACGACGAGGAGCAGATCGCTCTCGAGCGGCGTGAGCAGGAGCTGGTCCACGGCCACACGGAGTACCGGTTCACCGGTTGGGTCACGGTTACGGCCACCACGGCAGACGATCTGGACGCCGCATGCGCTCTCGTGGAGCAGTCGGCCGTGCGATCGGCGCTGATCCTGCGCCGCGTCTACGGCGTGGTGGACCAGGCCTTCACCGCCGCCGCTCTCCCCCTCAACGAAGGAGTCCGCTCATGAAGCGCTGGGACACGACGTCGCGCCGAGGTTCCGGGCGGGGCAAGGCGCTCCTGCCGCTGCGCACACCGGCGCATCGCGCCACCACACGGAACCTCCAGGCCCTCTACCCGTTCGTCATCGACTCCGGTCTCGGAACGAAGGGCGTCTACATCGGACGGCAGACCAGCACCGACGCATCATTCGTGCACGACCCGTGGCAGCACTACCGCAGTGGAGTGGTGACCAACCCGAACATGCTGCTCGCCGGTGTCATCGGACGCGGCAAGTCCGCCCTCGCCAAGTCCCTCGCACTCCGGCTCTCCGCCTTCGGCGTCAGAATCTACGTCCCCGGTGACCCCAAGGGCGAGTGGGCGCCGGTCGCCCAAGCCCTGGGGACACGGCCGATCACCCTCGGCCGCGGCTTGCCGACCCGGATCAACCCACTCGACCCTGGCGTACGTCCCCGCGGCATGGCGGAGTCTGACTGGCTCCGCGAGGTCCAGGTACGTCGTCTCAGCCTCCTTGCCGCGCTGGCTGAGACCACGCTCGACCGACGCCTCACCCCTGTCGAGCGCACGGCGCTGGTTCTGGCCGTCGAGGCCGTCTCAGCCAATCGGGCGCCGATCCTGCCCGAGATCGTGCACGCCCTCATGAGCCCGCATCCCGACGCCGGCGCCTCGGTCAACATGACCGCCCGCGAGCTCATCGACGAATCCCGCAACCTGTCCCTCGAACTTCGCCGCCTCGTCGTCGGTGATCTGGCCGGACTCTTCGACGGCCCGACCACGCATGCTCTCGACTTCACCGCGCCCATCCAGGTGCTCGACACCTCGCGTCTCGCCGGCGATGACACGGCTATCGCTCTGCTCATGACCTGCGCCTCGGCGTGGATGGAGACCGCCCTGCACTCGCCCGACGGGCGCCAACGGCTCGTCGTCTACGACGAGGCCTGGCGCATGCTCCGTCACCTCGCGCTCGTCCGTCGCATGCAGTCGCAGTGGAAGTTGTCCCGCGCACTCGGGGTCGCCAACCTGGCCGTCGTCCACCGCATCAGCGACCTGGGCGCGGTCGGCGCTTCGGGCTCCGAGGCCGTCGCCCTGGCCCAGGGCTTGCTCGCCGACTGCTCGACCCGGATCGTCTACGCCCAGGAGTCCGACCAGGTCGACATCACCGCCTCCGCGCTCGGGCTCACGGACGTGGAGGCCGAGCAGCTCGTCCACCTTCCGCGCGGCCGCGGACTGTGGAAGGTCGGAAGGCACTCGGCCATCGTCGATCACATCCTCGGCGCCGATGAGATGCCGATCGTCGACACGGACCAGCGCATGCGCGGTCAGGAACGAGTCCAGCCGTGATCGGACAATCCAGCCGCGCCGACGCCGACAGCGATCTGTCGGCCGGCGTCATCCTGCTAGTTGGCAGCTCGGTCGTCGTCGGGGCCGCAGTCCTCTGGATCGCCGGTCGCCTGTCCCTCGTGATCGGCGGAGCCGGTTGGAGCGATGCGCCGTTCAGTCAGTCGCCGCACTTCCTCATCGGCATCCTGAGCGGTCATGCCGCGGACACGGCGTGGGCCAATGCCTACCCGTCGTCACACTCGCTCAACGCTCCAGTGTTCTGGAGCATCGCCTTCGCGATGAGCGCCTTCACCGTCGCCGTTGGCGTGGCTGCGTGCACCACCTGCCGTAGCGGCGTCACGAGGGGCACGCCGGCTCGCTGGGCCACCCGTCGGCGCGAGCGATCCCTCGCCGTACCAAGAGACCCCGAACAACGTCCCTGGCGCCTGGTCGCGGGTCGGAGCCGACGGACTCATCGGCTCCTCGCCGGCGACGATTGCGTGTCCGCCGTTGCGTTCGGACCGAACGGCTCCGGCAAGACGACCAGTCTCATTGTGCCCAACGTGCTCGACTGGCAGGGGCCTGTCGTCCTCACGACCGCCAAGCCACAAGACCTCGAGCCGGTCATCACGGCTCGACGGCGGAATGGCCCGGTGTGGGTCATCGCCCCTGGCGGCGCTCCCGGTCATGAGACGAGCGGTTGGTGCCCGGTGACCGCGTCGCATGACGACGAGGCAGCGGACCGTGTCGCCGAGTGGCTCGTCGACGCCTCGGGCATGACCGACGACCCTCGGGCGCGGCCGTGGAACGCCCAGGCCCGCAAGTACCTCAAAGGGCTGCTTCTTGCCACGCACCTGGATGGGGCTGAGGCGCCGATCGAGCGTTGGTGCCAGTGGATCTACGCCGGCGAGCGTGCTCGCGACCAGGTCGAGGACATCCTCCGCAGCAACGGCCACGACGAGACAGCGCAGGAGTACGCCGCCACCTTCACCATCCACGAGGAAGGCAAGGGGTCGGTGCTGTTCACCGCGATGGGCTTGGCCGACACCTACTCCCGGCCCGGCATCCGAACCGTCACCAATGAGGCGAGCGGACCGGACGGGTTCACAGCAGACCGGCTACTCGACGACGGCGGCACTCTCTGCGTGGTCACGCCATCCGGTCAGGGTGACCGGTTCGCCCCGTACTTCACCGCCCTGCTCACGGCTGTCATCCACGCTGCCGAGACACGCGCCGCAGGGGCCGGCGGCCCACTCACCCCGCGACTGCTGCTGGCGCTGGACGAGGCGGGCAACGTCTTTCGTTACCCGCGGCTCCCGCACCTGCTGACGACCTCGCGGGGCAACGGCATCCAGCTGTTGCTGATCTACCACGACCTCGCGCAGGTCGAGCACCTGTACGGCGGCCGTGAGGTTGCGCGCACCGTCGTCTCCAATGCCAAGCTCCGGCTGTTGCTGCCAGGGGTCGGCGACCTTGAGACGCTTCGCTACTGGACCGATCTTCTCGGCCGGACCCGAACGCTTTCCCACTCAGAGACCCGTGGCGCAGACGGACACCGAAGTCGCTCCCGCAACGATCACACGGACGATCTGGCGCCGCTCCACGTCCTGCAGCAACTCCCGGACGGCGAGGCAGTGCTGGTCTACCAAAACCTGCCGCCCACTCGAGTTCGGTTGCAGCCCTGGTACCGCACTCGTCGGTTCCGCCATCTCCGCAGCGTTGCATCACCTGCCGGCGGGATGCCATGAGTGAGGCGGAGGGTCTCCCCAAGCAGTTGCTCAAGCAGGCCCGGACGATCGCAAGGCTCCAGCGCGAGGTCGAATCTCTGACTGTCGAGACGAACGAAACCGTCGCCAACCTTCTCGCCCGCCTGGAGGCACTTGAGGACGCGGCCATCCCTCTGGACGGAATCCCACGCGTGCCGACCAGCTGGTGCTGGAGGACGGTCGGCCCGACCGGCGCAGAGGTCTTGTGGCAGGAGTTGCGCGACTGGGTCGGATGGGTCCGCCACCGCTATCCACTCGCTCGCCGCATCCCGATCTGCTGGAAGGAACACCCCGAACTCGTCGAGGAGCTCACAGCCCTGTGGCTGGCGTGGCAGGCGGCCTACACCGTCCTCGACGCACCGTTAACAGCGGCCGTTGAGTGGCACGACCGGTGGCTACCCGGGCTGCTCTACCGCGTCGAACACGGGCCGTTCGCCATCAACTGCGTGACCACGCACACGCCGCGGCCCGCGAGCGCATACGAGCAGAACGGCACCGCGTCAGTGCCAGTCGAGGCCTGAGGCGGCGGCGCGCGTCCAGCCTCGGTGACTTGTGGGCCGCTCGAAGCAAGCCATAGGCCGCAACAGTTCGCCCAATGTTGGGACACCGCTGAGACGACATCGCACGCCCTGCCGTGGCGTCCGTTGCCACCCACGTCTGAAGTGGCGCCGCCCATGGCATGCCGTGTATCCCGCAACATGTTACCTCTTCCGAGACCTGCTCACTTCATCGCTGTCTGCGCGCGGCGGACTCGATGTCGGCTCCAACTGGTTGGATTGCGGTATGGCAGGAGTCGATACCAGCCGCGGGATTGCGTATCAGAACGCGCAGGCCGTCCTGGTGGCGATCGATGTACTTAGCGACGCCAACCTCGCAAGTATGCGGCTTGAGGGTCGCGACGACATCGTCGACATCGAAGTGCACGACACGACTGGAGCGATCGTCCGCGGATATCAGGTGAAGACTCGCGTTCAGCACCGACCCTGGTCGCGAGCGCCCATCCTGGCCGTGCTCGAAAGGTGGGCCGCGCTGGATGTAGACGCGGACTTTGAATTCGTCACCGACGGTGAGCTCGGCGAGACGGCGATCGCTCTCCGCGACGCTGTGCATGCCGCCTCCGACGGGGACGTCGCGCCGCTCGCGGCCTTCCTGAACCGTCCGGTCCACGATCCCTCACTGCCGAAGTTGGCACGCACCCGGGTCCGTCAGGACGTGACGGGTGCCGAGGCAGTGCTCGCTGTCGCGGAACAACAGACTCGCTCCCTTCTGCCTGGCGCCCGCACTCCGCAGGATCTGCGCGCAGCCGCCCAAGCTGCCGTGAATGCCCTGCTGCGCGAGCTAGCAACGAGGGCGGGCAGCCTGGACGAAGGTGCACGTCTGATCACCAAGGACGAGATCGCTGCGTTCCTCGGAGGGACCCGTGACATTGCGGCCGAAGACCGATGGGAGACAGGCGTCAAGGCCGAGTATCTGGAGCATGCAGGGGCCGGCACCGATCTGATCGATCTGGGTTTGAAAGAGGACGTGCCGGATGACCTGGGACGTCGCGCCGAGTTGGCTGACCTCCTCCAAGGAGCCCGGGTCACCGTTCTGTCAGGACGAACCGGAACCGGCAAGTCGAGCATCGCGGAGCTCGCAGTCGATGAGGGCGCCCAAGTGGGTCGGCCCGTACTCCGTGTGCACGCGGAAGCCTATGTAGCCGCGCGCCTTGCCGATCTCGTCGCTGAGGGACTCGCCGCCACTTTGCGTCGACCGTTGCCGTCGCTAACGGGACAACAAGCGCTTTGGGATCCGGACACGGTGCTCATCATTGACGGCGTCTCAGAGGTGCCCGTTCAGATGCAACAAGCTCTGCGACACGACCTGCAGCCGGTCATCACGGCCGCGTCGGGCGCACACGTTGTGCTAGTCGGACGCGACCTCGCCACGCTCTCAAGCGTTGTGCCGACTTCAGTGCCGTACCGCCGTTACAGCGTGGCAGTCTTGACCCGCGAAAAACGTGATGCGCTCGTTCGGCGCCAACATCCCGAGGTGATCGAAGAACAATCTGCGGACGAGGCAAACCGCCTTGTTGCTCAGTTGATCGCAACCGTTGAACGAGGGCTCGGCGACGCCGCGGGTAATCCGATGCTCTTCAGCCTCGCACTTCGATTCGCAGTTGACGGAACGTCATTCGAAAATGACGCCGCGCTGTACGCGGCCACCATCACGCGCATGGCGGAGCGAGCGGGCGCGACACATGTCGACGTTACGTCTGCGGCGCTCGGCCTGGTCCTAGCACATCTGCTCGACAGCGGTCGACGCTTTGTTTACCCGCATGAGTATCGTCGACTCTTGCGCGCGGCTTCGAGGGAATTGGAGTCGTCCTACTTCGGCGTTGACGAAGCAGTCCTGGAAGCAAACATTCGACGCAGCGGACTACTTGTGCCACTCGGCGCGGATCAAGTCTTAGTCCCAGTCCACGACTCGTACGCAGACTACCTCGCCGGCCTTGCTCATGCTCGCGGCTTGGCGCCGCTACCGCGGACACTGTCCACGAGCGATGAACGCCGGCTCGAGTTCGCCGCGCAACTCGCGGGCGTTAGCGACGCGACCGCGGTTCAAGTCGCGCGAGACCTTCCCTTCAGCATCGTTCGCCTCGCTTCATATGACCGCCGCACCCTCGCGGAAAGGTCGTCGGTCGAGACGTTAGCCGCAGTATTGTCCCACCTGCTTCCACCAGGAGACCGGCGTTCGCCAGTTATCTGGGAGGAAGGTGAGTCCGCCGTCATCGCACTGCGCCAAGAGGAGCCGCCTGGTCGCCAGGACACGAGCGCAGCCGGTCCCGCCGCGTCAAGAGTTGTCATGCCATTGACGGCAAGCCCGCTGCTCGCAGCAGCGGCCGTTTGGCGGCTAACGCTGAGACGTCAACTGCGTTCGCGCGTTGGCCTACCCGTACGGCGACCCAACTCGTCCGAGGAGGCCGCCCAACTTGTGATCGATCACGTGACAGAACGCGAAACACACGTGCGGTGCATGTTGCTGCAGATGTTCCAACCAGTTGCTCGAGAGCGAGTCGCCGAGACTCTCGGCCCATTGGGTGTGCATGCGATCATCACCAGGCGCGACACGATTCATTCGGAATTTTCGATGGCGTACGCCCGTCGCGCCTCGATCAACATTGAAGTCGCCGAGGAGGCCGCAGGCGAGTCGGCTCGGGTGGTTGACGAGGCAGGAGCCGAGTACGCCTCGACAAGTGTCGAGAGCTTCCTTCGGAAGCATTCTAGAGAGGATGCCGCGGATCTCATGAAGAGTGCCGTCGAGAAGCTCACGAAACACGCGTGGCTGCAATGACGTCTGCTGACATTTGGAGCGCCGCAAACGATCTCGCCGTTGCGATAAAGGCGACTCCTCGAATCCTCGAGTTGAGCGAGCTGGCACCAGCCTCGCGGGTCGACCACCGTCCGTTGAGCCGCGTTCTGAATGAGTTTGATGCCGGTGGAGCCGGGATCACTAGCCATCCCCTCCGACTCTTCACTCAAGTCAACTTCGCGTTGTCCGCGATGCCGGACGTGCAAATCGGCGATTCGGAGCAATGGCAACGATTCCTCTCGCTGGCGAATCGCGTGGAAGCTGCGCACCACGCCTTAGTGGCATGGCTTCGGTCAAGGCTGCCGGGTTACCCGATGATTCTCGTCCCCCAACTCGTTCGGGAAGCGGCGCTCACAACGCAAGAATTTACCTACCGATACCCTTGGCGGCCCGCCGATTTAGCCGCCCGCCTGCAGTTTCAGCCGCGCGTCGTGGCCACCTCAGAACTTCTGGACGCCGAGGACCCAGAGAGCATCCGTCAACTCACTTCTAATCTGGCGGAGGCGCTGCGCTGCTCCAACGCATGGCAGCGGTACCAGTCGGCGCATGATGCACTCACTGCCGACGACGCGGCCCAGCTCAAGGCTGCACGTGTGGAGTTACGACAACTGGTTGCCCCCGAGCAACTGAACGCCTACGAGCCAAGGCTGGCGTTACCTCGGTACAACTATCGCGAGCACCACACACGCGAGGTAGTTGAGTCCCTCACTGGGGCGTCGAGGGACTTCGCGCTCGCGTTCGACGCTGTCAACGGCCTCATTGACTTGGTAGCGGCGGAAACACTTGCACAGCTTGTCCGCTTTGACGACGTCATCCACTTGACCCCCGGGACCATGGAGTTCGACGACGAAAGACCCGACTACGTGACCGTCCATACGAACGAAAGTGAGGAATTACTGTTTGCGACGCCGGGCCGGCTTATCAAGATCGCCCACCCCCTAATTGCGGATGTCGGTCGCGTTGAGGCCCTCGGGTACGCCTTCCAGAACGACCTCGCGAGCGTGAAGGTGACGTGCCGGCTACTCGCAAATTCGTCAGTTCTGCTAAAGCGGTCGCCGTAGGGGCGCCGGCCCCGCAAGGTGCCCCACTGAACCGCTGGGATGACGACTTCGTTCGCCGTCACGCAGCGCGTTTGACCGTCAGCAGCGGCCACGGCGTGTGCGCGATGAGTGCTGCACTCCGCCGCGGTTGCGCATCCGAAGATCAACGGATCCGTGGCGAACGCTTGACCAGACGCTCATGCACGTCCTCCAGTGAGCGCTGAATTCCCGCAACGACTAGGTGCCACACCGTCACTCCGCCAACGGCCATCAGCACCGCAAGAATGAAGCGAAGCGACCAGATCCACTGATGTAAGAGCAGCACCTTCCTCGCCCAAGCTGTCCGCCCCGGCGTCATGCCCTGAGATCGCTGCGAGCCGCTCGCGGGCGTACCGCAGCCGTGTGGCTCCGATCCATGCCCTGCTGTCCCGGAAGATCTCATCACCCATGGCCCCGATGCCGGCGCCCACGAGCGCAAAGGCAACGAGGCTCAGGATGTCGCCGATCCAGTGCGTCGACCCTCCTGCCCGGATGACAGCGTTCCCTGCGCCGATCAGAACGATGCCGGTGACGATCGCACCGGCTCGGATGAGGAGCCAGCGCCAGCGGCTTGACGACTGATGGCGTCGCGCAAGGTAGATCGTTGCGCGCGCCTCGGCCTGACGGCGCATCTCGACCTTCAGAACGGGGTCGTTCAGCTTCTCGGATAGATCGAGCTCGTGCCCGACCACTCGTCGTTGAAGTGCCGCCTGACCACCCGATGCCCACAGCGCACTGAACACCGCTGTGCCGAGTCCGATCCATGCAGAGTCCACGCTCGGCTCACCATCCGCTCGAAGTCGGTTTGTATGAGCACCGACATCACGGCCGGGATCCTGTCGCACGCCACCGACATTCCTGTCTGGTTACTCCTCCCGGGTCGGTGTGTTCCAGCGTCGATGCTGCGCCGGCCTACTGGTCAACACCACCCCCTTGAATGCTCATCTCGCGTCCCCGGTAACGGACTTCGAGGATGCTCGGTATCTCCAGGAACGGCCGCTCCCACCGACAACGGGGTTTGAGCGCCGCGGCGCCGAAATAGGAGTTATGAGCGATGGGCACGACTCGGGCCAGGGCCGAGCGGCGCACCAGGCCGCGCGCTCGATCGGCGCGGGCCGCCGCTGAGGTCGGTCGACTCACCCTCGCAGGTGCTCGAAGTCAAACACCGAGCCGCCCTTGTCGATGCAGTCGATGAGCACGCGCATCGGCAGCGGTGGACGCAAGGCGCACGACACGTGCACCGTCCGCCCGCACTGACACAAACCGGTCCACGGTGGGGGCCGAACCACGGAATGGAGAGCGAGACATGAAGGAAGCGATAGTGATGAGTCGCCAGATTGGGCTCTTCGTCGGCGCCCCCGTCGTCTCGCTTGTGCACCTGCCTGGCCTGGCCCAGGTCGTCTGCTGGCTCTCGACGGTCGCAGCGGCCGTCTACATGCACATCCGGTCGTGTGAACGCGACGAGCGAATCGCTGCGATCCGGGCCGATGCCAAGGCCGTGGCGACGGAACGCACGCACGAGCCAAAGAGGAGGAGAAGGAAGACGAATCGAGAGACATGAGCGGCAGGGTGCGTCAGACCTCGAATCCGCGTCATTGGGGCACTCGACTGTGGAGCTTCGTGCCCTCGAGCGAGTCACCGGTGAGCTCGACTGGCTTCTCGCGGCCGCGGGGCGCCCAGGCGGTGGCCTGGCCCTCGCCGGTGATGTAGCCGCCGGCGTTGGTGCCGGAGAGGCCGTCACATCCCCCACCGTCATTGAGACGACGGCAACGAGCAGCCGGCATGGAAGGAGGCGAAGCATCCGAGCGGTGTGGGCTGAATCAATTGACCTCAGCCGCGCCGGACCTTCGGGCCGAGCGATGCTCGGGGCGAGTCGATCACCGTTGCCGAGACTGGACCGGTCCCTGCGACATCGACCAGGGAGGAGGTGTCGTAGGAGTCGGGATCGAGCACGACCACGTGAACGAACGCACCTGCCCTGACCCATCGTTGATTGCCGATGCCGGCTGTCTCGAACATCTCCGCTGTCTGGCGCACCAGGTCCTTGCGGTCGGCGCTCACGATTACGGTCGGGACGCCGGCGTACATCTCAAGCACAGCGCCATCGCGCAGCAGGCGGGCCGCCGCGAAGGCCATCAGCTCGGTCTTGCCGGGGCCCTGGTGGTGCCAGATCAGACCGCCGGGGCCGTCGGCGCGGACCTTCGCGTGGATGGGGAGCGCAGCTTCCTACTGCGGGTAACGCGGCAGAAACGAGTCGAGCCAGCGAGCCAGGTGATGCCCAATGTCGGGGTACCGGCGGCGCCCTCGCTAGATTGGCCGCCGCTGATAGGAGGCGGCGGTCATGGCAGACACTTCTAACCCGGCCGTATGGAGCCTCGCGGGCAGCGCTCTGACCGGCGTCGTCACACTCGTGGGGATCGGCTTGACGCAGCGCGGGTCAAGCGCACGGGACTTGTCGCAGCGAGCCTGGGAGAAGCGGGCCGATCTGTACCTGGATCTCGTTCAATGGTCGATGCGAGCGAGGGACGCGGTGCACGGACCCGACAACAGCCTGAACCTCACCATCTCGGTGGCTGAGGTGGAAGCCATCGACATGGCAACCGAGATGTTCGCGCGGGTTCAGGCGT
Organism: Nocardioides terrae; assembly: GCF_900112345.1. GTDB lineage: Bacteria > Actinomycetota > Actinomycetes > Propionibacteriales > Nocardioidaceae > Nocardioides > Nocardioides terrae. The sequence continues at coordinate 19,220 of NZ_FOLB01000017.1, read as the reverse complement.
TCGCATCCGACCGCGTGCGCAACGCCATGGGAGCCGCGCGGGCTGCCCTCTTCATGCTCAAGGTCACGATCGCCGAGCCCGATCCCACGGACGATGACCTGCTAGAGGCGACTTCCAACGCGAGCAGTCGCCTTCATGCACTGACCACCACCATCAGGTCGGAGCTTGCGAAGTACACCCGGAAGCCCCCGATCCGTGAGCGCCTCCAGACTCTCGGGTGGCGCCTCCATCGGCGCTGGCTCCGCTGGAGAAATCGCCGCCGGGCCAGGCGACTCCGCGGACCCTCAGCTCCGAACTGAGAGCCTCGGTTCGCTCAGAAAGTGTTCCGGGCGTCACGGCGTGGCTTCTTCAGGCGCTTTCGGCACGAGGGTCGACATGACTGCCACCTGGTCGGCCTCGTGGCCTGCGAGGCTCTTCATCCGGGATCGGCTCTGGGCACTGCGCAACCACGCCCTGACGCCTTCTGGAGACACGGCTTCACCGGTGAGCACAGCCCGACCGACGACCCGGACGGCTGGCTGCCGAACAGCAACGCGGCCGGCGCGGCCACGCTCCGCTTCCGCGTGGAGACCCTCCTCGCCCTTGCCAAGCAGTACGACGAGCTCGTCGCTGAGGGCTCGGAGATACCTGACGACCTACTTCGCCCAGTTCCGGTCGTCCCAGGGGACCCGGCGGCTCGAGATCCCACGTGCCGCGAGCGCTTCGTCGAGCGCGCGGGATCCGGGTTCGCCCTAAGGCCAGTCCGCTCCCGTGACCAGCAGGACCTGCGGGCGGCGGGGCTGGTCATGGCGTGTATGCAGCCGCGCACGGCGTGGCGCGTCGGACGAGGACGAGGCGTTGGGTGGCGCGGGTGAGGGTCACGTATAGGTCGCCGGACCCGAGCCGGTCGACGATGTCGTCGGAGTCGAGAACGACGACGGTGTCGAACTCCAGCCCCTTGGCCTCCACCGGCGTCACCACGGTCACGTCCGCCGGCAGTTCCTTCGCGAGGGCCCCGGGCTCGCCGGTCACGACGGCGAGGGTGCCTTGGCAGGCGTCGAGCTCCTCGACGACCAGGGCCGGCAGGTCGGTGTCCGCGATCTCGACCTCGCTGATGGTGCCACCCCAGCGGGCCGAGTCGACGGCTGTAATGTCAACACCTACCTCGCGGAGGCGGTGGCGTGCGAACTCGAGGTGTTCGCCCGGGTTTCGGTAGTTCACCGTCAACGTCTCCTCGCGCCAGCTGGACAGGTGGGGGCCGAGAACGTCGGCCCACGTCCGTGGCCGTGCTGCCACGCCGGAGCGCTGGTCGAGGTCCCCGACGATGGTCAATGACCGCGACGGGCAGCGTCGCAGCACCATTCGCCATTGCATGGGGGTGAGGTCTTGGGCCTCGTCGACGATGACGTGCCCGTAAGCCCACGACGGGTCTGCGGCGGCCCGTTCGGCCAGTGGCCGGTGGTCGACCAGGTGGTCGTCCACGCCGTAGCGGCGTGCGAGCTCGTCCGGGCTGAGGGTCTCGGCCATGCCGAAGGCCCGCAGGGTGTCGCTCGCGAACCGGACCGCCTCGTGCTGCGCGGCCGCCTGGGCCGCGGCCGTGGCCCGGTCCGCGGCGCCCCGCGGCGGCGGTCCGAGAAGGGCCGCGAGCTCGTCGAGCAGCGCGATGTCCTCGCGCGTCCACGCAGCGTCACGCCGTCGTGCCAGCATCGCCCGGTCGGCGGGACGCCAGTCCGGCGCCGCGGCGCGCAGCTGGTCCTCGTCGGCGAAGAGGTCCCGCAGCACCTTCTCGGGGGTCAGCGGCATCCACCGCAGGTTGACTTCGCGGCGCACGTCGACGCTTCGGTGCAGGGCGGCCAGGGCCTGCGTGCGTGAAGTGCCCCCGTCGACCTCGTCAATCAGCTCCTTGGCCAGCCCGTCGGCCAGCGCGCTGCTGAGCCGCTGGGTCGGGTCGTTATCAGGGTTGGGAGTGGGTTCGGAGTGGCTGGGACCTCCCGACGTCGCGGAGAGGAACTGGTCGAGAAGGTCCTCGAGCACGACCTCGGTGTAGGTGTCGCGCGCTTGGTTGTGCGGCTCTCCGCTGGCGCGGGCCGCGTCCCGCGCTCGCCGCACGATCTCGGGGCGCAGGACGACCTCGACGTCCTCGATGAGCAGCGTGACCGGTTCGGCCAGCAGGCGTTGCCGGTCGCTGACGGCACGCCGCAGCAGCTCAACCATGCGCAGGTCGCCCTTCAGCCGCGCTACCAATGGGTACTCGACAGCGAGCACCGCCTCGTCGACCGGGTACAGGTCGGTGGCTTGCGCGAGGACGACGTCGGTCTCGCCGAGCGCGGGCAGGACCTGCTCGATGTAGCGCAGGAAGCCGGCGTTCGGGCCGACGACGAGGACACCGCCGGCCCGGCGGACGGGTTCTGTGTAGAGCAGGTATGCCGCGCGGTGCAGCGCGACGACGGTCTTCCCGGTGCCGGGTGCGCCGGTGACGACGAGCGCTCCCTTCCCGGGGGTGCGGATGATCCGGTCTTGTTCGCCCTGGAGCGTGCTGACGATGTCGCGCATCCGCCCGGTGCGAGGCGCGGCCAGGACCCGGGAGAGGAGGTCGACCGAGTCGCCGGCGCGCGCGCTCTCGGCGCCGACGCTCAACTCGGCCCCAGAGTCGTTGTCACTTGCCCCGTCCAAGGACAGCGCTTCCTCATGGACGCCGACGAGGCGCCGGCCTTCCAGGTGAAGCTGTCGGCGTCGTACCACCGAGCCAGGTGAGGCGGGGGTTGCTTGGTAGAACGCGGCGGCCGCGGGCGCGCGCCAGTCGACCAGCACCCGGCTCGCCGGGCGCAGACCGAGCCGGCCGACGTAGACCGTGGTGCCGTCGGTGAGGTCGAGACGGCCGAAAACCAGCCGCTGTTCGGCCGCGCGCAGCTGAACTAGGCGCTGGCTGAGGCGGGCGCCGTGCGCTTCGCGCTCAACCTGTGCTTGGGGCGAGAGGCGGCCCGATGACCGGAGCACGGCTGCGAGCTCCGCTTTGGCGGACTCAAGCGAGGTGTCGAGGCACCCGTAGAGGTCGGCGACAGCGGTTGCGTCTTCGGTGAACCGGTCCTCGGGACCGGAGCCGGGTCGGCGGCCTTGATGGGATGGGCACTGTTCGCGATCATCGAGAGTCATCGGTCGCCTCGCCCGGCACAGCTTCGCTGGGTGTGTAGGTGGCGAGGCGCTGGATCGCTTCTCGCAGGACGTCCGGACTGGTGCCGAAGTTGAGACGGAGATGCCCGGCACCCGGCGGACCAAAGTCGTCTCCTGAGCTCAGCGCCACCGCACAGTTGTGCAGGATGTCACCGGCCAGGTCGCCGGGCCCGGACAGCGCAGCCGCCGCGGGAACGTTGCGGAAGTCCAGCCAGGCCAGGTAGCTGGCCTGCGGCGGCCGGTAGCGGACCCGTGGGAGGTGCTCGCGCAGGAGGTTGCTGAGAAGGTATCGGTTGGCGTCCAGGACGCAGATGACGTCGTCGAGCCACTCCTCGCCGGCGGTGAACGCGGCGGTGCTGGCCAACACGCCCAGGTGCCCGGTTCGCCAGGCCAGCTCTGCGGGGAAGCGGCCGTGAATCTCCCGCGTGCGCCGGTCGGCGGTCACGATCATCGCCGCCTTCAGGCCGGCGAGGTTCCATCCCTTGCTCGCCGACTCCAAGGCAACGCCGCATCGGCGGGCCTCGGCGCTGACACTGAGGAACGGAACGAAGCTGGCGCCCGGCAGGACCAGGGGTGCGTGGATTTCGTCGCTAACGACCGTCACGCCGTGGCGCGCCGCCAGATCCGCGAGTGCGGCCAGCTCGTCGCGGGTGTGCACGGTGCCGACCGGGTTGTGGGGGTTGCACAGCATGTAGACGTCCACCCCGGCCCGGAAGGCTGCCTCGAGCGCGGGGAGGTCGAGCCGTGTTCCGGCGCAGGCTGCACCGCCGTCCGCATCGTCCTCGCGTAGGGGGACTTCGACGGTGCGGGCGCCGACCTCGCGGATCCAGCCGTAGAAGGGCGGGTAGACCGGCGGGCTGAGCGCGACCGTGCCCCTCGTGCCGTCAGCCGGGCCACTGCTCCCGCCTCCGAGCAGAACCCGCAGCGTCTCGACCATCGCGACACTGACGTCGGGTGCGAGACTGACCTGCTCGACATCGACGTCCCAGGTCCACCGTCGTGCCGCGAACGCCGCGAAAGCGGCGGGTAGCTCGCTGCGCGGAGCGGCATATCCGGTGTCGGACAGCTCGATCGCCGCGCGGAGCGTCTCCGAGATGGGGGGCGCCAGTTGGACGTCCATCTCGGCGACGAACAGCGGAAGGACCTCCGCTGGATGGGTGCGCCACTTCGCGCTTCGGCGGCGGCGAAGCTGGGTCAAGGGGGCCATCGGTGAGGTGGGGGTCATGCAAGCTCCTTGGGCGTGAGGTGGTCGGGCTCTTCATGCTCGCGGCCTACGTGCGTCGTGGCACTGGCGAAACCGCCGGGATCGAACGCCGAGAGCGTCGTCACGCCCGAGCCCGAACGTGCGTCCTGCGTGCGCTCCAAGCCAGCCCCCCGGGAAGGGCCCCAACCGTCTCCCGCTCACCCACGTCGACGACGCCGCCGCGGCCCTCACGCAGCTCGCTGGCCTACCTCGCGAGCAGGTCGCCGCCCGCACGTTCGTCGCCGCCCCCCGGACCCCTGTGGCGCAGCGGGACTTCCTCGAGCAACCACCGACGCCATCGGCGCCCCTCGCCCCTCATCTGTGCCCGCCACGCTCGCCAGGCTCGTCGCCGGGGCCGGCAACGCCGAGGTCATGACGCTTGACGCTGTCTGCGACCCCACCGCGCTCGAAGCCACCGGCTTCAAGGTTGCGAAGAGGCTCTCGGCCGTCGCGTTGTCGTAGGCCGATCCGACTCTTCCATCGACGCCAGCAGCCCCGAGTTGCGCAGCGTCTTGCCGAACTCGTGGGACGTGTGATGCGAGCCTCGGTCGGTGTGGTGGACCAGCCCTGGCGCGGGCCGCCGGGTGTGGATGGCCATGCCGATGGCATCGAGGACCGCCGGCGACGTGCGGCTAGCTCGCGTCCTCGGCCTCGGTCGCCGGCCCCTCGAGGAACGCGATGAGCGCGGCGACGGTGTGGTGCCTGTGCAGCGGATGCCGCAGCGGCAGCTCGTCGTGGACGATGTACTCGTTGCGTCGCCCGACCCGGGTCCTGGTCAGGTACCCGGCTTCCACGAGGTCGCCCACGATCGAACCGGCGGCTCGCTCGGTGATACCGACCGATGCGGCGATGTCACGCAGCCGCACCGTCGGGTCGCCCGCGATGCGCTCCAGCACGTGCGCGTGGTTGGTGAGGAACCGCCATGAAGGGTCCCCGACACCGGAATCTTGATTCATGAGTCGTAAGTCTATAGTGTGTTGTCGGTCAGCTGAGGATCTGGTTTTCGGGCATGTCGTTCCGCGGCGGGGGTCGGGAGGTTGGAGGCGGCGCTCGCCACCACACCAAACCAAAGAAGCACGCCATGGCTCTCTTCTCGCGCCAGTCGTCACCGGCCCCATCGCCAGCGCTGTCGCCTACCGCAACGCCTCCGGCTCCGGCCGCCGGTCCCGTTCCTCCGGCTACCCCTTCCGAGGGCCGCCAGGCCCGTCGGGGGCATCCTGGCTGGGTCGTGGCCGCGTCCTTGGCAACCGGGGTGCTGGCGGCGCTCCTTCTGGTCTTCGCGCCGTTCGTCGCGGTGACCTTGACCGCGATCACCGGCGCTGTCCTCTGCGGGCTCGCGATCGGGTGGGCGATGCTGCTCGGCCTCTCCTACCGGTTCACCGACCAGCCCCAACGCTGGGCCGCGGCGCCGGCGCTGTTCATGGGCGTCGGCGGGCTCCTGCTGTGGGCATTCGGCGGGTCCCAAGACGTCCTCAGATGGATCTGGCCACCCGCCCTGCTCGCCCTGGTGGTGTGGATGGCGGTCCGGGTCCAGCGCGACCTGCTCAGCCGCGCCGGGCGCGTCCAGCTGTACGCCGTGTTCATCATCCTCGCCCTGTGCGCGGTTGGCGGCGCCTGGCAGACGGTCGCCGCAGCAGGTGAGTCCAACCCGTTCCTGACGTCGGGGCAACTGGTCACTGTCGACGGCCACCAGCTGCGGCTGGAGTGCACCGGCACGGCCAGCCCGACCGTCATCCTCGAAGGTGGCGCCGGTGCCACCTCGGCCGACATGGGCTGGATAGCCCCAGCCGTCGCCAGCCAGACCCGGACCTGCGTCTACGACCGCGCCGGCCGCGGCGGCAGCCAACCCGCCGCCACCGCCCAGGACGGCGCCCAGATCGCCACCGACCTCCACACGCTGCTCCACAAGGCGAACGTCCCCGGGCCGTACGTGCTCGCCGGGCACTCCTTCGGCGGCCTATACGTCCGCATCTTCGCCGCGCACTACCCCGACGAGGTCGCCGGCCTGGCCCTGTTGGACTCCACCGCGTCCTCCCAGCCGGCCAAGTCCGTCATCCCCGCGCCGGACAGCACCTCCTCCGACACCATCGGCCGGGCCGCCACGCTGGCATCCCTGACCGTCCCGGTCGGCATCGCACGCTTGTACGGCGCCGTCATCGGCGACAGCGGCCTCCCACCCCACAACGAGGAGCAACTCACCTACGACACCACCCAGGCGAACACTGTGCGCAGCGTCGCCGACGAGTACATGCGCGGTGGCGCCGCGAGCCAGGAGGCCGCGTCCCTGCGGGACTTCGGCGACAAGCCCCTCTACGTCCTCACCGCCGGCTCCGGGAACGACCAGTCCTGGAAGGCCGATCAGAACAGGTCGACGAGCCTGTCGACCAACAGCGTCTGGCGCGTCGTCAACGGCGCCAGCCACCAGGGGCTGCTTCAGGAGAAGCAGTACGCCGCCCAGACCAGCCGGGCCGTCCTCGACGTCGTCATCGCGGTCCGCAACCACCAGCCGCTGACGGCCAGTCGCTGAGGCCGGACGCGGACAACCGGACGCGGACAACCACCTCGACCGTGCCGCGGCCGCAGGACCCGGCGGACCATCGAACAACCCGGAGGTCACCATGAAAGCCCTCACCCAAGACCGGTACGGCACCACGGGCGTGCTGAAGTTCCGCGACATCGAACAACCCCGCGCAGGTGAGGGACAGGTCCTCGTTCGCGTCCTTGCGGCCGGGATGGACCGCGGCGCGTGGCACTTCATGACCGGCGAGCCCTACCTCATGCGGATTCTCGGCTTCGGGTTCCGAGCCCCGAGCGTCGCCGTACCGGGCACCAACTTCGCCGGCGTGGTCGAGGACGTCGGCCCCGGCGTCACCCAGTTCCAGCCGGGTGATGAGGTGTACGGCGCGACCCGCGGAACCTTCGCGGACTACGCGGTGGCACCGGCCAGCAAGATCGCCCCGAAGCTCCCGCAGCTGTCCTTCGAGCAAGCCGCCGTGCTGCCCTACCCGACGTTCGTCGCCATGCAGGCGCTGCGAGACCACGGCCGGGTCCAGCCAGGTCAGCGGGTCCTCGTCGTCGGCGCGTCCGGCGCCGTCGGCACGATCGCGGTCCAGCTCGCGGTCGCGTTCGGGGCCACGGTGACGGGCGTGTGCAGCGGCGAGCATGCCGGCCTGGTGCGCTCGCTCGGCGCCGACGATGTCATCGACTACCGGACGCAGGACTTCGCCGACGGCTCACGCCACTTCGACCTGATCCTCGACATTGGTGGTCGGACCTCGGTGGCCCGGCTCCGCCGCGCCCTCACCGGGACCGGAACCCTCGTCATCCTCGGCGGTGAGGGCGACCGCTGGATCGGCGGCATCCAACGGCAGCTGTGGGCAGCCGTCTCGACGCGATTCCTGCCGCAGAAGCTCGTCGCGTTCGTTGTGAAGGAGAACGCTGATGAGCTGCTGAGGATGAACGAGCTGGTCGCCGCCGGAAAAGTTGCTCCTGTCGTCGGGCGAACCTTCGCGCTGGCCGACGGCGCCGCGGCCGTCGAAGCCTTCGAGAAGGGCGACACACAGGGCCGCATCGTCATCACGCCCTGACTGTCACCGGTGTGTCCCCCGGCTGCCGCGCGACGGGATGGCGGGGTCGGGGGTAGCCACAGTGAGCGCCGCCGCGCTCGAGCGGCGCTTCTGCTGTACTCCACCTGGCGATGCGTGGCCCGAATGCGCGATGCGTCCCGCCTCGGGTTCGTGCGAGCGTTGACAGAGCAGGGCCGCCCACGAGTCACGCGGAGGTGTGATGGCAGCGGATGCTGAGCGGCAGGCACCACGTCGGGCCGGTGACAGCCTGCGAGCCCTGTGTGTTCCTCTGCTCTGGGGCGCCGTGGTCGGCATTGTGCAGTCGGCGTCCCCCTTCGCCCTGTGGTGGCTGACACCGGCCACCGTCTACGCCCTGGGGCTAGCGTTCATCGCAGCGATCTACATCGGTTTCAGCGTCTCGGACGGCCGAGCGCATGTCATCGCAGTCGAGTGCGTCGTCGCCGGCGTCTTCGTCGTCATCGCCGCCGTCGGGGTCACCGGCTCGGCGTGGCTGCTCGTGGCCGGGCTGGCCGGCCACGGGGTGAAGGACTGGGTGCAGCACCGCACCGGGTACGTGGCGAACATGCGGTGGTGGCCGCCGTTCTGCGCAGCCGTGGACTTCGTCGTGTCGGGGCTCCTGGCCGTCGTCATCCTGACGGGCGCGAACCTGCACGGATGAACCCCGGCGGTCGGCAACCACGTCTGACTATTCGCCGACCGGATCACGCGACCGATGTCGAGGGCCAATCGCCCGAGATTGGTGATGCGCGCGCGGATCGAGCGGCGTGTCATGGAGGGAACGCGGACGGTTCCGGGGGTGCCCGATGTCGGTACGGCATGAGGTGATCGTGGTGGGCGGCGGCCAGGCTGGCCTGGCCATGGGCTACTTCCTGGCCCGTCACAAGCAGGACTTCGCGATCCTCGAGGCGGCCCACGAGCCGGCCGCCGCGTGGCGGGACCGGTGGGAGTCACTGAAGCTATTCACTTCAGCTCGCTACGACTCGCTACCAGGACGTCCGTTCCCCGGTGACCCGAACCGGTATCCGACCCGTGACGAGGTCGTGGACTACCTGGGCGACTACGCCGCCCACTTCGAGCTCCCGGTCGAGCTGGACAGCCCCGTGCGTGCGCTGCGACGAAACGACCGATTCCTCCTCGACGTCGGCGAGCGCTCCTACGAGGCGGACCAGGTAGTCGTCGCGACCGGACCGTTCCAGACGCCTCGAATCCCGTCGTGCGCCGGACGGCTGGGCGCGGAGGTCACCCAGCTGCACAGCAGCTCCTACCGCAACCCGGACACCATTGCGCCTGGTCGCGTGTTGGTCGTCGGCGGCGGGAACAGCGGCTACCAGATCGCCGCCGACCTGGCCGACACCCACGAGGTAGACCTGGCGATCGGGTCGCGGCAGTTGCCGCTCCCGCAACGGATCCTCGGGCGGGACCTCTTCTGGTACCTCGACGCGATCGGTGCGCTGCGGCTCACCAAGGATTCACGCCTGGGCCGTCGCCTCGCCGCTCGCGAGGACACCTTGATCGGCTCCTCGCCGCGGCAGTTGCGTCGCCAGCACGCGGTCACGCTGCACGGTCGCGTCACCGACGCCGACGGCAGGGTCGTCCGGTTCGCTGACGGCTCGTCGGTGGAGGTGAGCACGGTCATCTGGGCGACCGGGTTCCGCGTGGACCTGTCGTGGATCGACCTGCCCGTCCTCGACGGTGAGGGCCGCCTGATCCACAACCGAGGGGTCAGCCGGGAACCTGGCCTGTACTTCCTCGGGCAGGTCTGGCAGCACACCCGCGGTTCCGCGCTCCTGGGGTGGGTCAAGGACGACGCGGAGTACATCGCCCAACACATCGGCGACTTCCGGGCCGGGCAGTCCGCGCGCGGCGCCCGGCCGCACCCCAGCCACCCTCGCTGAGTGAGCCCCGGCGCCCACCCCCCGATCACCGGCCGATCACCGGCCGATCACCGGCCGATCACCGAAGCAACGGACGCGAGCAACGGACGGAGCACAGAACATGCCTACTAACCCCCAGCACTTCACCACCGACGTCACCGACCTACCGCCGGCCAAGCCCACCGCCGTGGTCGAGCTCTCTGACGGTGATCGGTACGAGCTGAGGATCGCCCCCGTCGCCAAGCGCGTCGGCGACACCGTGGTCAGAATGTTGGCGTACAACGGCTCCATCCCCGGCCCCATCCTTCGGGTCCGCCAGGGCGCGCAGGTCTCGGTCGAGATCGAGAACGAGGGCGACCTGGAGAACACCGTTCACTGGCACGGCCTGCGCCTGGACAACCGCTACGACGGCACGCACGAGACCCAGCCACCCATCCAGGTTGGGGACCGTTTCACGGCCCTGATCAGGTGCCCCGATCCGGGCGCCTACTGGTTCCACCCGCACATCCGCTCCGACTACGGCATCGAGATGGGGTTGTACGGCGGCATCGTCGTTGAACCCGACGACCCCGGCTACTGGCCTGCGGTGCATGAGGAACTGTTCCTGACCCTCGACGACCTGCTACTCGAAGAGGGCAAGGTCGCGCCGTTCAACCGGGAGGAGACGACCCATGCCGCCATGGGGCGCTTCGGGAACGTCATCATGGTGAACGGGGAGACCGACCTCGCCTTGTCCACGAACCGGGGCGAGGTGCTGCGCCTCTACCTGTTGAACACCGCCAACACCCGTGTCTTCAACGTCGGGCTTCCGGGGGCGCGGATGAAGCTGGTCGGCGGGGACAGCGGCCACGTCGAGCACGAGGAGTGGGTCGAGGAGGTCGTGCTCGCGCCCTCGGAGCGGGTCGTCGTCGACGTGATGTTCGAGGCGGCCGGCGAGTTTGCACTACAGCACCGCACCCCGGACCGGACCTACCCGCTCGCCGCCATCACTGTCCTCGAGGAGCCGGCCGAACCGTCTCTCGCCGACAGCTATGCGGAGCTGCGCACGAACCTGGACATGGCGGGCGAACGGACCCGCATCCAGCCGTACCTCGAGGCGCCGCCGGACAAGACGCTCTCCTTCCTCGCCGAGATGAACTTCCCCGACCCCGAGGGAGGCGCCCCAGCGTTCTACGCCTGCCCGATGCACCCCGAGGTGGTCAGCGCGAGCCCCGCCCACTGCCCGCAGTGTGGCATGAAGCTCATCGCGGTCGCAGCCGTGACGACCTATGTGTGTCCGATGCATCCCGAGGTGGTCAGCGACGAGCCTGGACACTGCCCGAAGTGCGCGATGAAGCTGCTTCCCAGCGTGCTGGTCGACAGCGCTGCCAGCGCCGGCCACGAGCATCCCGGCAACGGCGACGGACACCAGATGCACGACGCGCCAACAGGCCACGAACACGGAACGCACGGCGAGCATGCCAGCCACGGAACCTCCGAAGGTCACGGATCCTCCGGCGGCATCGAGTGGGAAGACGACATGGTCGAGGTGAACCGCATGACCACCCCGGCGAACTTCCAGTGGAAACTCGTCGACCAGGACACCCAGGCCGTGAACGGCACGATCGATTGGCAGTTCCGGGTCGGGGACCAGGTCAAGATCCGGCTTGTCAACGAGATGGCCGGGGACCATCCCATGCACCACCCGTTCCACATCCACGGCGCCGGCCGCTTCCTAGTGCTCAGCCGCGACGGCGACGTCGAGCCCAATCTCGTCTGGAAGGACACCGTCCTGCTGCGCACCGGCGAGACGGTCGACATCTTGTTGGACGTCACCGAGCCCGGCACCTGGATGGCGCACTGCCACATCGCCGAACACCACGAGACCGGGATGATGTTCAACTTCACGGTGGCCGAATGACGACCACCCGCACGCGCCGCCGCCTCGTACGCCACGGTCGGCGTGTACAGACCGCAGATCCCGACGGACGCCAGGCGAGCCCAGGCCCTAGGCCCTCCTGACCAAGGTGAGCTCCTCCTCGGCAACGTGAACGCGCCAGGCTTTGCAGCCGGCGCCGCCAGAGGCGACCGCCCCATCGGCCTGGCCCGCTCACAGGTGCGGGCCTTCGATGACGACGACCGTGAGATCACCGTAGACACGGCGAGCTCGGCGTGCGAGGCCTGCGCGAACGTGATTGCTACGGACATGGCCGTCCTCAGTGGCCTTGGAACCCACCTAGAACCCTCTGCTGACCGGCAGAGCGGGTCACTGGGCAGCAAGAGGTCGGGCCTTCTCCACAGTGGCGCGGCACCCGGAGACGGCCCCCGGGACAGCACCCTGTCTACAGGGTGCAAGAGGTGTAGGTCGTTCTCGCCTCCGACTCGACACGAGGAGCGACGTCCTCTACGGCCGGTAGAACAACAACTCCAGTCTGCGGCGCAACGCGAGCGCGGGCTACGGTGTCGAGATGGGTTCGCAGATGGACTGGGCTCTTGCTCAGGTGGATCTGCGCCTCCGTCCTCTCGGTCGCAGGCATACCCATTCGCGCGCCGTGGGACGGCGCGCCGCTGCGATCGGCCCAGCCGTCGTCGGCGATCAAGCGCCGACGCTCGTCCTCGCCGCACTCCTTCACGACATCGGCTACGCCCCTGAGCTGGCGGCAACCGGCTTCCATCCGCTCGACGGTGCGAGGTTCGTTCGCGACGAGGGACGCCCTGACGTTGCGTCGCTCATCGCTCACCACACAGGCGCCCGCAACGAGGCGCGGCTACGTGGCGTCGCCGAACTCGATGACGAGTTCCCGTTCGAGGACTCGCTCATCCAGCGGGCGCTCACCTTCTGCGACCTGACCACGACTCCCGACGGCCGACCCACCAACGTCAGCGACCGCGTCGTTGAGATCGTGCGACGCTACGGAGACGACCACGTCGTCAGTCAGGGCGTCCAGGCGGGCCTAGTCGAGTTCCTCGGGATCGAGCGCGAGATCGACACGATCCTCAGCGGATCACCGGCGTCGATCCGCTGAGGTAGTCGGTGACGCGCAGCCGGATGCTGTCCACCATCGGGAGGTCGGGGACGTCCGCGGGATCGAAGAAACGCACCTCGAACGACTCGTCGCTGACCGCCACCTTGCCGCCGACGACCCGGCATTCAAAGCAGATCGAGAACTCCTGACGGACCTCCCCGTCGTCGTACGCGAAGACGTGCTTCGGGTCGCTGTAGATGCCGACGATCCCCGTGGCCTCGACGTCGAGGCCCGTCTCTTCTTGGACCTCCCGGATCACGCACTCGGCGAGCGACTCCCCCAGCTCCATGACGCCGCCGGGCAAGGCCCACTTGCCATTGTCGCTGCGCCGGTGAAGCAGGATCCGTCCGGAGTCATCGACGACGACCGCCGAGGCGGCCGGGACCAGAGAGTTGGCGGCCGGAGCGTCCGGGTCGTCGTAGTAGTCGACACGTCCCATCGCAGCTCCATCCCTCAGTCCGGCGTACGACGATCCTCCTCCATCGGCTTCGCATCGGACCAGACCGCCTCGAAGTGTGAGGCGAACCGGGAGAACAGTCCGTTCGACATCAGCCGGCGCATGTGCAGAAGCGGCGCGGAATGACCGGGCGTCGCGTAGAGGTGTGGCGTCAGGAGCATCTCGTCGTCGAACCGGAAGATCGAGTTGTACAGCGGCGCGTCCTGGAACCGGAACTCGGCGCCACGCTCGATCAAGGGCGCGAAAGCGTCGAGCGCGCTCTTGATCCGGACCTTGACCGTGATCGCCAGATGCTCCTCGTCGTCGCGCCATTGGACGTGCGGCGAAGAGGGATCGGCAAGCGCGGCCCTGATCCGGCAACCGTCGTCGATCTTCTGGCCGAGCAGGTCAACGAGGCCAGGGTGCTGCTGCGGAAGGAAGTAGAGCGTGAACCCCAAGAGGTCGATCTGGCGCTCGGCGCGGACGAAGAACTCCCACCACCGCTTGAGATCCAACTCGGAGCGATACGCGTACGCCGCCACCAGCTCCGCGGCAACGCTTGTCGAAGGATCCAGCCGCCGGACGCCCGGCCATAGGAACTCCTCGTCTTCTTCGAGCAGTTCGGCGATCACGAAACGGCTGCGTGGGTGCGGCACACGCCCTTTGAGCCAGCGCTGCACCGTCTTCGGATCGACGCCGGTGCGGTCCGCAACCACCTCGTTGGTCAGGCCAGCACGGGCCAGGCCCGCTTGAAGTCGCTCGTTGCTCATGCCCATCACCCCCGAGGGACGCCAGAGCGATTCGGTAGACGTCCTGAACGTCCCACCGGTGCGGTTCCGCGGTCAATCAACGGTGTGGATAACTGAAGCATCGGGAGAGGAGTCGGCTGTGAGTACACCCGTTGCACGCAGGCACATGACGATCTCCGACCTGTGCGGAGAGCTCGGCATCGCCCGCTCGACGTTCTACGACTGGCGCGCCAAGGGCCGCGCGCCTCGGTGCATCAAGCTCCCGAACGGCGACCTCCGGATCCGGCGGACCGAGTACGAGCGGTGGCTCGCCGAGCTCGAGGGTGCCGGCTCGTGACAGGCGACCACTCCTTCGACGTGCGGGTCTACAAGCCGTACGTCTACAAGGGAAAGCGCGGCAACACCTATCGGGTCCGCTGGAAAGTTGGCGATCAGCCGTGGGCACGGACGTTCTCGAAGTCGGCGCAGGCAGACGCCTTCCGCAGTGAGCTGATGTCGGCTGCACGACGCGGCGAGCCCTTCCACCCTGCCACGGGTGAGCCCGCCTCCTGGCTGCGCGGGAGGCTGCAGAGCTTGAGCTGGTACGACTTCGCCTGTCAGTACGTCGACATGAAGTGGAAGAACGCCTCCGCGAAGTACCGGCAAGACATCGCGCGCGCATTGGTGGCGGCGACTCCCCCTTTGATCGTCGGCGCGCCGCCGGCCAGCGATCGCGAGATGCGGTCAGCGATGAACCTGTGGGGGTTCAACGCCAAGCGACGCGACGACGCACCCGCGGAGGTCGCGGAACGGTTGCGCTGGCTATCAACCAACACACGCCCCCTCAGCGATCTGCTGCTTCCCGGCGTCGCCCGAAAGGTGCTCGATGCCGCCACCTCCCGGCTCGACGGCGTGCGCGCGGCTCCTGACACCGTTCGCAAGCACCGGATGCTGCTCGCGAACGCGATGGACTACGCCATCGAGCTCGGACTTCTCGACAGCAACCCGATCCGGGCCGTGAAGTGGCGCACCCTCACTGCGTCGACGACAACCCGAGAAGTTGACCGCCGGAGCGTCGTCAACCACCGCCAGGCCCGCGTGCTCCTCAACGCGGTTGGGGAGCAGAAGCCGAGCGGCCCCCGACTGGTCGCCTTCTTCGGCCTGATGTACTACTCCGCCCTCCGCCCCGAGGAAGCCGTCAGCATTACCCGCGACGACATCAACCTTCCTCCCATCGACGAGCCGGAAGGGTGGGGTGAGCTCCATCTGACGGCGGCAAGCCCGTACGCCGGCCGCCACTGGACCGACGACGGTTCGCTGCGGGAGACGCGCGCACTCAAGCACCGGCTCGAGGGTGACTACCGCAGCGTTCCGATTCCGCCACCCCTCGTCCCGCTCTTGCGGTCGCACCTGACGAACTTTCCACCACGGGCTGACGGCCGAATCTTCTACGGGGTTAACGCCGACCTCTTGCCGTCAAAGACCTACATGAAGGCGTGGCGGGCCGCCCGCAAGTCAGCCCTGACTCCACAAGTGGAGATGACGGCTCTCGCCCGCCGGCCGTACGACTTGCGCCACGCTGCCGTCTCGACGTGGCTGAACGCCGGTGTGCCTGCTCCGCAAGTAGCCGAGTGGGCGGGCCACGGCGTCGACGTACTTCTCAAGGTCTACGCCAAGTGCATCGAGGGCCAGGAAGCCGTGGCGAAGCAGCGGATCAGCGCGGCGCTCGCTGAGAGTTGAGAACACCGCTGCGATTCACAAACGACCGGCGCGGATGGCGCATCGGTGGCGTTGTGACGCATATTCGGGTGCAGCAGATGGCGAGAAGCTCGGTAAGCCACTGAACCCATGAAACGCTGGCTCGGATCCGTGGCTGGGACGTCGTTGGCGTCCGGGCCGCGGGGGCGGCGACTCTTCACGCTGCGGCACGGACTGCCACCGCGCCTACGGAACCCTCCCGAGGAGCCGCCCGATCCCTTCACGGAGTGATGGCGCTCGCTCTCTTCAGGGTCCGCGCCGATAGAGCCACCTCGCGAATCTCCTCAACTAGACGGCGTAGACACGCCGAATAGACACATGAGCGGACTGAGCGGGTCGCCGACCCGGTGTCGCGCGTCGCGGCAGGATCACCCGGGGAGGCGGTCCCGGTGCAAGGTCGGGAGCGCGTTCGTGACGGACCTCGTCCCCGAGTCCGGCTCACGGAGACATCCCCAGTAAGCGGTCTAGCAAGCCGCCGGACGCGTACCCGCATTCCTCACATGTCCAGCTCGGCCAACACCGCGGCGATCATCCGATGCCCTTGCTCCTCGAAAGCCGCATCGCCGACCTTGTAGGCCCACGCCGCCGTGCCCACCGCGTCGCGGACCCGTAACCGCATCCAGGCCTCCGGCTCCCGTGGATCGGCGCCATACCCCTCCAGGAAGGCGGCCTCAAGGGACGGATCCTTCCGAAACTGCTGAGCGACAAGCCGCCCGAGGTCCGTGTGCGCCGGACGCAGGTCGGCCCGCCCGAAGTCGATTACACCCACCACGCCGTCGTGGACGACCCAGTTGCGTGGCTGCCAATCGCCGTGGGTGGGAACCAGCAAGGAGCGCGGCGTCGGCCACCGCTCGACCAGCGCGGTCAACGCGGACACCGCTGTGGCGTCGATCCGATGGTCGGCGGCGAGCCACGCGAGTGTCTCGGCCTTCTGGCGACCTTCGAACTGACCGTCGTCCTGGACACTCGACTGCCCGTGAAACAAGGCCAGCAGCGCACCGGCCTGGTGATAGATCCCAGGATCGACCTCGGACCGATCGGCCTGCACCAGCCGGCCCGGCAGCCAACGGGTGACGAGCAACTTCGCATCAGCGTCAGCGGCCACCATTGCGGGTGCGCGCCCGCGGGACGTCCACGGCCGCAACCAGCGCCGGTGCGCTTCGATCTCGCGCGCGATGTGGTGGTCGGCCTCGTCACCGGCTTTCGCAACGTAGGCCGACCCGTCCGACGCCCGGAGTTCGAGAACCCTAGTCCCGACGAGCCCCCAGCTGTGGTCGCGGACCGGCTCGGCGTCGGGCAGCCACGATCGCAGCAGAGCCTGCTGCCGGGCAGTGAGCGAGTCGGTCAGCCGCGGCACGTGCCTCAGCGTAGGCCAGCCAGACGCAACAGGTGCTCAGCGGGCACAGCCAGACAGCCGAGTCCTGATCACCGCTCAGTCTCGGGTCCGTCCGTGCCGACAACGTTGGCGAAGGTATTTCGTGCGCGCGCAACGAATAGGCGCGGCTGCTCGTGCGACCGCAGTGGTGTGGTGCGGCTGTGACGCGGCTGCCGCATCCGGAGTGGGGGACCATCCTGTGCGAGCACGGCCTCGCGGGAAGTTGTGTGGGCGGGGTGTCTGTCCAATGGGAGGCGACCAGCCCCATGTCGGCGCCTCCCTGGTCCGCTTCGTCTTCTTCCGCTCGATGGCGGGCTCCGACGCCGACCGTCGAGCTCCCGCCAGGAACCTGGCGGTGCCCTCGGGGCTGAGGCGCGATCGAAAGCGCGTGTGGGCGGCTGCACGCTACCAATCGGTGAAGTGGCCCTCACCGTGCTGGTAAGGGCCACTCCTGAATTTCGCAGTCATGCCAGCGAGGCATCGGCTGATAGGCCGTCAGCTGGGTTGTGCGGGTGTGGCGTTCGGGACCTGGTAGCCCGCTGCCTCCTCGGTCGGCATCAGGATCCAGAGGATCGGATAGAGCAGGATCTGGCTGCCCGGGATGATCAGGAGGACAAGCAGGAAGAGGAGCCTGGCCGTCCAAGGCCCGATGCCCAGTCGCCGCCCAAGTCCTGCGCAGACACCGCCGAGGATCCGCTGCTCTGAAGATCGGGTCAGGCCTTGCTGTGCGAACCGGCGTCGGATGTCGTCCATGGTCGTGCACTCCTTGGTACGTGATGTCGGGAACTGACACCTCAACTGTGACGAACGGCAGAGCGGCGCACATCAGGCGCATCCCTGGGCCGCCCCTGAGCGTGGCCTCTCACGGGCACCGGGGCCTTCAGGGTCACCGTCGCGGCAGACCCTCAGCATCGCGCGACGGGGCACCAGGACCGGCGACCTGCACACGCCGTCTCAGCGGGAACTGGATCGTCCGCGCCACGCGCCCCAGCTCGGGGGCGCCTCGTGGCTCCGGCCGTCGCAGGGCATCCGGTAGCACCATGCGCCTTGTCGCGGCGGTGCGACGCACCAGGTCTGCCGTCGAAAGCAGCGCATTTGCGAGTCCGCCGGCCCCGATGGACTCGTCGCCGCGGGACTGGGCGTTGAGACGATAACGGGTTGTGCCCGGACCCCTCTCAAACGTAGGACGGAGATCTCACCCGCTCGCCTGCGGACGACGATGCGGGGCGGCCCCTCCGCAACGACCAGTTCGACAAGCCGAATAGTCCGTACCAGATCGAGTGCGCCGACCTGGATGCGTGGATCGAGCCGAGGGCGGCCTAGCCCCAGCCGCCGGTGGACATCAGAGGTGAGCCGGTATGACACACACTTGCGGCCGAGCGGAGCGCGCCCTGTCGGCCGCGCGTCCTACCTCCTTGGACGGTTGGCCCATTGCAGCAGAGAGGCGAACCATCCAGGACGCCGGGTGCACCCATGGATCACGGCTTGCTCGTCCTCGAAGCAGTTGATCACCGGGTGTGGGAAGTGGAAGAACTGTGATCGATCGAAGATGCCTTCCGCCTGCCATTCGTAGCGGACCCCGATGGAGCCCACGTAGGCAGCCATGATCCACGTGGTGACGCGGTTGATGTCCCGGTCGGTTGCTGCGAAATCTGGACTGATTGAGAGTCCGGAGCCGAAACGCTTGTGGACGGTGTCGGTGGTTATCAACCCCATGAATCGCGCTGGGTTTCGTTCCGCTTGATGAGTCAGGATGGGAACGATGGCCAGGTATACGAACGAGATGCGTGAGCGGGCGGTCCGGATGGTCGCCGAGGTCCGCCCGGAGCACCCGCACGAGACGGCCGCGCTGCGGCACGTCGCGGGGTTGTTGGGGATGAACGTCGAGACCCTGCGGCTGTGGGTCCACCGCGCGCAGGTCGATGCCGGAGTCCGGCCCGGGACGACCTCGGAGGAGGCTGAGGAGATCAAGCGCCTCAAGCGTGAGGTTGCCGAGCTTCGCAGGGCGAACGAGATCTTGAAGTCCGCCTCAGTGTTTTTCGCCAAGGAGCTCGACCGTCCCAC
>NZ_FOLB01000015.1 GCF_900112345.1 Nocardioides terrae | reverse complement strand
TCACCCCGGTCGAGTTTGAGATGATCTACGCCGCCGCAAACGCGGCCTGATTACTGCAAACCCCGAGTGTCAACCAAAGCGGGGGCAGACCCCCTTGTGCTCTACGTCGCGTTGGAAGAGCGGACGGAAGGGCCAGCGTGGGCAGGGCGGATAGGGGCGGTTCTGGCCGGAGTCTCACTGGCGCTCTACGGAGTCCTACAGGCGGTCGACGGGGTCGGTAACAAGCAGGTCGACCAGGCCTGGATGAATGCGACCTCGTCACAGAAGCCAACGCGGTTCGCAAGCGCTGAGGCGATGCGATGGCTCGAGTGGGGCGTCAGTAGCTACCACGCGTATGCCATCGGACTATCCCTCATTCTCCTTGGCAGCGCGGGCTTCGCTGTGCGAGCCCTTCCCCGTGCTGTGCCGTACCTGGTCGCATTGACGGGCGTCGTATACGTGGCCGAGGGCTGGGTGGCCGGCTCGCAGGGCTTCAATGGCACCCACTCGACTCTGATCATCGCCTCGTGGCTCCTAAGCCTGGTCTGGATGGTCTGGTTGACGGTGACAACATGGCGTGCCCCGCACGCGGCCACCGCGCCCAGCCCGGCGCATTAGCGTTTCCCGAGCAGGCGGCCCGTTGATGCCGCCTTAGTGGAGGCGACGTCGGCTGGAGGGCGGAACTCGAAGACCGCAGCAAGCTTCAGGGTGGAGTGCTCTACGGCACTCGCGTGCCACGATCATCCTCGGTGCGCGCCCTATCGAGATAGCGATTGACAGCGCCGCGCGGCAAGATGCTGCGAGTTCTGCAGACCTGTGCACCGACCCTTAAGTGGATCTGCAGGGTGTGCTCGACAAACTCTCGCTTTTCCTTAAGGGTGAGGATTGTCATCCTGAGCCCATGGTGACCGCAGATGACATCCGTGCCCGCGTGGCCGACGTCCTGCCGGGCGTGCACCGGGATCTCGAAGATCTAGTTCGGATCCAGTCTGTGAGCGCCGATCCAAAGCGGGTCAGCGAGGTACGACGCTGCGCGGAAGCGGTGGCGGAGCTGTTCCGCGCCCAGGACTGTGACGCGGTGGACATCGTCTCCGTCGACGGCGGGCTACCCGCAGTCATCGCCCGCAAGGGGGGCCCCGACGGCGCACCCACGGTGCTGCTGTACGCACACCACGACGTGCAGCCGGAGAACGGCCACGCCGACTGGGAGTCCCCGCCGTTCGAGCCGACCGCGCGCGATGGCCGCCTCTACGGTCGCGGCGCCGCTGACGACAAAGCGGGCATCGCCGCCCACCTCAGCACGCTGCGCGTGTACGGCGACAAACTCCCGGTGAGTGTCATCGTGTTCGTCGAAGGCGAGGAGGAGATCGGCTCACCCACACTCGCCACGCTGCTCGAATCCTACCGTCGGATGCTCGAGGCCGACGTCATCGTGATCACCGACTCCACCAACTGGGACATCGGCGTTCCCGCCCTGACGACGAGCTTACGCGGCCTCGTGCGCCTCGACGTCGAGGTCCGCACCCTCACACATGCGGTGCACTCCGGCGGCTGGGGCGGCCTCGTGCCTGACGCCCTGGTCGCGATGTCACGCGTGATCGCGAGCCTGCACGACGATCGGGGAAACGTGGCGGTCCGGGGTCTGCGCAGCGGCCCGGCCGCCGACATCCTCGTCCCGGAGGAGCGGCTGCGCGCCGCTTCTGGTGCCGTCCCGGGCCTCGAGTGGATCGGTGACGGCTCGCCCGTCGAGCGGTTGTGGACCAGACCGGCGCTGAGCATCACCGGCCTCGACGCCCCGAGAGTCGAAGGTGCCAGCAACACCCTCGTGCCGGTGGCACGGGCACGGATCTCCCTGCGGATCGCGCCCACCGACACCATCGATAACGCCGTTGCCTGCCTGATCCGCCACCTCGAGGATCACGTCCCCTGGGGCGCGACACTCACCCACACGCTCCTCGACACCGGAGAGCCGGCCTGGATGGACGCCGTAGGCCCGGTCTACGAGGCCGCGCGCGTCGCACTGACCGACGCATGGGAGGGAACACCACCGGTCGACATGGGCGTCGGAGGCTCCATCCCCTTCATCGCCGAGTTTCGTCAGGCGTTCCCTGGAGCAACTGTCCTGGTCACCGGTGTCGAGGACCCGGGAACCCGGGCTCACGGCGCGAACGAAGGCCTGCACCTCGCCGAGTTCGAACGCGCCGTGCTCGCGCAGGCGCTCTTGCTCAAGCACCTCGGCGACCTCTGATAGACAACTGCCCGATCACGAAGGAACATGCAGCGCGACCTGGTTTGAGGAGGGTCGCGTGCCGAACATCCGCGAGGTCATCAAAGAGCTCGGCTCCCTGGGCGTGCTGGGCACCTGACGGGCTATGGCGGCGCCGGCATGTCCGCCATCGACTACGGCCTCGTGTGCCTGGAGATCGAGGCCACCGACTCCGGGCTTCGGTCATTGGTCTCGGTGCAAGGGTCTCTCGCGATGTCGCGATCGGGCGGACGACGTTCGGATCCCCGACTCCGTCGCCTTCCCGGAGGTCCGTGTGGACTGGCGGCGCCCCTCGCCTGCTCAACGAAGCGCGCTACGGAGTCGTGTGGGGCTCGCTTGGCGCCGCCCGCTCCAGCATCGAGGCGGCCCGGACGTACTCCGTCGAGCGACGTCAGTTCGGCAAGCCGATCGGTGCCTTCCAGCTGACCCAGCAGAAGCTTGCCGACATGACACTGGAGTACGTCAAGGGCTATCTGCTGGCCGTCCACCTCGGACGCCGCAAGGATGCCGGTCTCTTACGACCTGAACAGGTCAGTATCGGGAAGCTCAACAACGTGCGTGAGGCCCTCGAGATCTGCCGCACCGCTGCGACGGCCCTCGGAGCGCAAGGGATCTCCCTCGAGCACCCTGTCGTCCGGCATCAGAACAACCTGGAGTCGGTCCTGACCTACGAAGGGACGGTCGAGATGCACACCCTGGTCCTCGGGCAGGCGCTGACGGGCATGCCGGCGTTCCGCTGACAGCGGCGTCCGTCCGCTGGCCCTTCACGATCGACTCCACGTTTCATCGCTTTTTTCCACTCCGATTCCCCGGAAGCATTGCCGGAGAGCAACGCGGTCCACGCACGTCCGTTCGTCGTGCCGCGTGGGCTTTCCCCTATCCGAGCCCGAAAGGAGCACTGTGAGCGCACAGGCTCGAAGTGACCTCCTCGCAGACGCCGCGACGGACGACGTACCTGACGAGGGATATCGGCGTGGATTGAGGTCCAGGCAGATCCAGATGATGGCGATCGGAAGTGCCATCGGAGTCGGGCTGTTCTACGGCTCCGGCGAGGCGATTGCCGCAGCAGGGCCGGCGGTGATCATCAGCTTTGTCGTCGCCGGGGCCGTTGCCTTCCTCGTCATGCGCGCCCTGGGTGAGCTGGTCGTCTATCGACCGACGTCGGGCAGCGTGATGGACTATGCGAAAGAGTTCCTCGGCCCGTTCGCGGGGTTCGCCACGGGATGGTCCTACTGGACAGCCGCGGTAACCGCCTGCATGGCAGAGCTCACCGCTGCGGGCCATTACATCCAGTACTGGTTTCCGCAGTTGCCGGTCTCCGCGTCGGCGGGTGTGGCCCTCGCGGTCCTCCTCCTGGCCAACAACTTGTCCGTGAGGCTCTTCGGCGAGCTGGAGTTCTGGTTTGCGAGCATCAAGGTCGTCGCCGTCCTGGTCCTCCTCGTGATCGGGGGCGCAGTCCTCACGTTCCACTTCTCCGCACTCGGCGCCTCGGCGTCAGTCACGAATCTTTGGAGTCACGGCGGTTTCGCTCCTCACGGAGGATGGCAGGCCGTGTCCGTCCTCGTGGCTGCCTTCTTCGCCTACACCGGGATCGAACTGGTTGCCTCCACGGCGGGCGAGGCCGTCGATCCCCGCACGAGCCTTCGGACCGCCATCCGCCTCCTTCCCGTCCGCATCGGTGTCGTCTACGTCGGTTCGATCGCCGTGCTCCTGACGCTGATGCCCTGGAGCCGCTACGCGCCCGACAGCAGCCCCTTCGTGCAGGTGTTCGCTGGCGCAGGGCTGCCCGCAGCGGGCGGAGTGATGAACTTCGTCGTCCTGACGGCCGCGCTCTCCGGCTGCAATGCCAACATTTATGTCGCGAGCCGGCTGGTGCGGCGCCTCTCGCTCCAAGGGGCGGCGCCCAGCGCCCTGCAGCGGCTGAGCAGCCGCCAGGTTCCGGCACCAGCGCTCACCTTGACGTCGGCCGCGATCGCACTCGGAGTCGTCGTCAGCGTCGCCGCGCCGACGAGCGCCTTCGCACTGTTCGCTGCCGTTGCGACGTGCGCGGTGCTGGCCGGGTGGACCGTCATCGTCTGGTGCCAGCTTCGCTATCGCGCCGCGGTCAGGGCCGGTCGCCTGCCTGGTCACGACTTCACGATGCCGGGAGCGCCCGTCACCAGCTGGATCGCCCTGGCCTGCATCGGCGTGATCGTGGCCCTGCTGGCGCAGAACCCCGAGACCCGCCCTGCCCTTGTCGTGGGCGTCGGGTGGGCCCTCATCCTCACCGTCAGCTACGCGCGACTCAATCGCTCGAACCTTCGTGAACGGAGACCCCACCTGTGACCAACCATGCGGCCGAACCGCGTGACCGACCGGGCGACCAGCTACGCGAGTGGCGGCGCCACCTGCACCGCTATCCGGAGCTTCCGTTCGAGGAACACGGCACGGCTGCCTTCCTCGTCGAGACGCTGAAGGCATCGGGTGTCACCGACATCGCCACCGGGATCGGCGGGACCGGGGTCGTCGCCACCCTTCGCTGCGGTGACGGACCGGGGGTCATCGGCCTGCGCGCTGACATGGATTGCCTCCCCCTGCACGAAGTCGGGTCGCACGACCACGTGTCGCGCAACCCGGGGGCGATGCACGCCTGCGGACACGACGGCCACATGACGATGGTCCTCGGTGCGGCGGCAGCACTGGCGTCGGGCGCCGGCTTCGACGGCACGGTGCGCTTCGTCTTCCAGCCGGCGGAGGAGCCGGGACGCGGGGCACAGGCCATGATCGACGACGGGCTGTTCGAGCGCTTTCCGCTCGACGCCATCTACGGTCTGCACAACGCTCCTGGACTGCCCGTCGGTCACTTCAGCACCCGCAGCGGACCGATCCTCGGAAGCGAGGACAACTTCGAGATCCGGATCATCGGACGCGGCGGGCACTCCTCCATGCCGGACAGGGTCGTCGATCCGCTGGTCATCGCCGCGGAGATCGTGACCGCCCTGCAGACCGTAGTCGGCCGCAACGTCCCGTCGAGCGAGCCGGCCGTGCTCTCGTGCACGGAGCTCATCACCGACGGCTCTCGCAACGCGATCCCGACCCACGTCGTCGTCCGCGGTGACACCCGCAGCTATTCGGCGGACGTCAGCGAGCTCCTCGAACGACGCATCCGTGCGCTGGCCGAAGGGATCGCACGAAGCCACGGGGCGACCTGTGACGTCACGTACACCCACGAGTTCCAGCCGACGGTCAATGAGGCAGCGTGTGTCGAGGCCGCCGCTCGGGCGGCGAGCTCCGTCTTCGCCGACGTCGACGCGCAATGCGAGCGCCGCATGGGGAGCGAAGACTTCGGCGTGTTCGCGCGGACGGTGCCGGGCTGCTTCGCGTTCATCGGCAACGGGGTCGAGCCCGGGCTCGGAGGCAGCCCCCTCCACAGCAGCGAGTACGACTTCAACGACGACATCCTCGAGCTCGGTGTCCGCTACTACGTGACCCTCGTTCGCTCGGTCCTGCGACAGCCCTCCTCGAGCACCTGACACCGATCGACGACCAGACGAGGGCGGCGTCGTCCTCGAGACCACCTTCCGCCATCCACACCAGGAGCGCCCCACCATGCAGCTCGTCTCTCTCCCCGAAACTCGTGCGCAGGCCGACCCGGACGGCAGAGCCGTCTCGGACGCGACGCGGACCCTGACCAACGCCCAGTTCCGCGATGAGGTTCGGGCTGCGGCGGAGCATCTCCGTGAGCTGGGGATCGGTCCAGGCGCGGTGGTTGCCCTCAGACTGACGAACCGGATCGAGTTCGTCACCCTGCTGTTCGCCGCCTGGCGTCTGGGGGCGACGATCACACCGGTGAATCCGAGCCTGACCGCAGGAGAGGTCGAGCGCCAGCTCACCGACTCAGACGCCCGGCTCGCGGTGATCGAAGACGATGCGGCTCCCGTGTCGAGCACCGAGACACTCAGGGTCGGTGACCTCCGGCGTACGTCGCGCCGAGCGTTGGAGGTGCCGCGCACCGATCCGCGCGACCTCGCCCTGCTGATCTACACCAGCGGGACCACCGGTGTGCCGAAGGGGGTCATGCTGGACCACGCGAACCTCGACGCGATGATCTCCATGGGTCGCCTCGTCCTCGAGCTCGGCGCCGCTGACCGCTGCCTGCTCATCCTGCCGCTGTTCCACGTCAACGGCATCGTGATCAGCGTCCTCCTCCCGCTCTGCGCGGGAGCGAGCGTGGTCATCGCGGAGCGGTTCGACCCGACCGACTTCTTCGACCGGGTGGCCGCCGAGCGGCCGACGTACTTCAGTGCGGTGCCGACGATCTTCGCCATGCTCGCGGCGCTGCCGCCGGACGTGGCGCCCGAGACCTCCACGGTGCGGTACGCGATCTGCGGCGCCGCGCCGGCCGCGCCTGCCCTGCTGGAGCGCTTCGAGGCGCGTTACGGGTTCCCGGTCGTGGAAGGCTATGGCCTGTCCGAGGCGACCTGCGGGGTGACGATCAATCCGATTGCCGGCCCGCGTCGACCGGGCACCGTCGGGTCGGCCTTTCCCGGCCAGGAGGTGCGCATCCTGGACGGTGACGGCTCCGAGGTCCCGCTCGGGGTTCCCGGCGAGGTCGTGGTGCGCGGACCCAACGTCATGCGGGGCTACCTCGGCCGCCCCGAGGAGACCGCCAAGGTGCTGGTCGACGGATGGCTCCGGACCGGTGACCTGGGCTACCTCGACGGCGACGGCTACTTGACGCTGGTCGGCCGATCCAAGGATCTCATCATCCGCGGAGGCGCGAACATCTATCCCAAAGAGATCGAGGACGTCCTGGCTGCGCACCCCGCCGTGCAGGAGGCCGCCGTGATCGGTGCCCCCGATCCGGTCTGGGGCGAGGTGGTCGTCGCCTACGTCGAAGCCGCTCCGGGCCACGTGGTCGATCCGGTGACGGTGGCGGTGCACTGCGAACGTCATCTGAGCGGCTACAAGCGTCCCGTCGAGCTCCACGTGCTCGACGTGCTCCCGCGCAACGCCCTGGGCAAGGTCGCGAAGCCGGCGCTCCGCGAGCGACACGCGGCAACCGAGGGCGAACCTGCAGGGAGCGGCGTGTGAATGGTCCAAAGGTGCTTGATCTCCCGACAACGATCTCCTGATTCGTCGCTGACGGGATGACGGTGGCCCGCGAGGGTGCCGGTCACCTGATCCCGTTCGGCGCCGCCCACGAGATCATCCGCCAAGGCCGCCGTGAGCTCACGCTCTGTCGGGTGACACCGGACCTGCTTGCCGACCGGCTCGTCGCTGCCGGGCAGGGCCGGCGACCGAACGCGGGAAGGACGCCGTGCACGCGGCTGACGCCTGATGACCACAGAGGTGCGCCCGTTCGCGGATGTGCTTCCGTCGAGCACGGAGTTTCTGACCTGCGTGGCCGCTCGGCAGCTCGCGGATACACGTCGTGTCTTTCGCCGGCGTCGGCCTCCCCACGCTTGCGGTCGACCTTGCCCGCCGCACGACGAACCCGGAGTTGGAGACTCGCGCCGAAGGGGTGGCGGACTCGGTGCTGGTGTCGGGTGCCGCTGCGGTGATCTCGATGCCGGCCCTGTTCGGGTACGTCCTCCAGGGTGGAAACATCGACGTCGGCTTCGTGGAGCTGCGCAGGGGGACCGCTACGCGGCCTCAACACGAGCGTCATCGGCGACTGGGGTCGCCCGACCGTTCGTCTGCCCGGGTCTGGCGGCGCGGCGGAAGTCATGCGCAACGGCGCGTGAGTGCATCGTCCTCAGGCGGCACGACCCTGACTCGCTCCCGGCGGAGCTGGACTTCTGCACGTCCCCCAGCCCGGTCCGCGTTGCCAGCGAGGACGTGCGCATGGTCCCGAGCGGCCACGGCGTGTCGAGGTGATCACACCGCTGGCGGTCCTTCGGCGTCCGGACAAGTTCGGCGAGTTCGAGATCGCCGAGGTGCACCCGGCCACACGGTCGAGTAGGTGCGAGCTGCCACCGGCGGACCGATCCGGGTCGCGGCGACCGTCACCGAGACGGCGCGGCCGACCGTCGAAGAAGTGCGCCTCCTTCGTGACGAGATCGACGTCGTGCACCTCTATCTCCGGTGAGGCGCGCCTCAGCACTCGACGACGTTGACGGCCAGACCCCCGCGTGAGGTCTCCTTGTACTTCGCGTCCATGTCCCTGCCGGTGTCGCGGACGGTCCTGATGACCTCGTCGAGGCTGACCCGGTGCGAGCCGTCGCCATGCGTCGCGAGGCGAGCGGCGTTGATCGCCTTGACCGACGCGATCGCGTTGCGCTCGATGCAGGGGATCTGCACCAGGCCGCCGATCGGGTCGCACGTCAGCCCCAGATGGTGCTCGACGCCGATCTCCGCAGCATTCTCCACCTGGGCGGGCGAGCCTCCGAGCAGCTCGCACAGGGCGCCCGCGGCCATGGCACAGGCGGACCCGACCTCACCCTGGCACCCGACCTCCGCGCCCGAGATCGATGCGTTGAGCTTGAAGAGGATCCCGATCGCTGCGGCGGTGAGGAGGAACCTGACGACGCCGTCCTCGTCCGCGCCGGGGACGAAGCGCATGTAGTAGTGGAGAACCGCCGGCACGATCCCGGCGGCCCCGTTCGTCGGAGCCGTGACCACACGGCCCCCGGAGGCGTTCTCCTCGTTGACGGCGAGCGCGAAGAGGTTGACCCAGTCGAGCACGCGCATCGGGTCGTCCGGGTCCGGGGGATGATCGCTCGTCGTGAGCTTCTGATGGAGGGCCGGCGCCCGCCGACGCACCCGGAGTCCGCCCGGAAGCTCGGTGTCGTCGTCACGCCGGCACCCGGCCCGCACGCAGGACTCCATCGCGTGCCAGATCTCGAGCAGGCCGGCCCGAATGTCGGAATCCGAGCGCCAGGCGCGCTCGTTCGCGAGCATCACATCGCTGATCTGCCATCCCTGCGTCGTGCAGATCTCGAGGAGCTCGGAGGCGGTCGAGAAGGGGAAGGGGACCTCGACCCGGTCGGGATCTGCCTCCAGCCGTCCGGCCTCGGCGGGATCGAGAACAAATCCCCCACCGACGGAGAAGTAGGTGCGCTCTTGGAGCAGCACGCCGTCCTCGGCGTACGCCGTGAACCGCATCCCGTTGGGGTGCTCCGGGAGCGCGCGCCGTCCCTCCAGCACAATGTCCCGGCCGGGGTCGAACCGGATCGCGTGCCGACCGCCGAGGAGCAGGTCGCCTGTGGCAGCGACCGTGCTCACCCGTCGATCCACGTCCTCGACCTCGACGGTGGCCGGATCCTCACCCGCGAGGCCGAGCAGGACGGCCTTCGGCGACCCGTGCCCGCGGCCGGTGGCGCCCAGGGAGCCGAGGAGCTCTGCCCTGACACGGGCGACCTGCTCGAGAAGCCGCCGTTCGTCCAGGACATCCACGAAGCGCTTCGCCGCCTTCATTGGGCCGACGGTGTGGGAGGACGAGGGCCCGATGCCGATCGAGAAGATGTCGAAGGCGCTCAGCGTCATGACGAACCTCTCGCCGCCTCGCTGCGGTTCGCGTACGAGATCATCGCGTCGCCGGCATGGATCGCGCCGTCCGCGCGGAAGGTTGGCTGGAGGGCCGACAAGGTCTCGACCGTCGCGCCGCGCCGAAGACCCTGGTCCATCGAGAAGGAGCTGCCGTCTGCGAGCAGCACGGGGACGAGCTGACCATCGAACGCGCCGGAATCGACTGCTTCGACCGCTCAGCGACGCCCAACCGGTCGAGGACCGTCTGTCCGTACGGCAGACCGCTGGATCTGGCGGCACCGAGGGGGACGCGGCTCATCGACTTGACACCCCCGCCACCACCAGGTCGAAGGCGCCGGACATCACCGCGTGTGCGGCCTGGTCGATCACCTGCTGGCTGGACCCGCAGGCGCGGTTGAAGGTGACCGCGGGAACGGTGTGGGGCCAGCCGGCGGCCAGGACGCCGAAACGGCCGACGTTGCCGGACTGATCGCCGAGCTGCGTGACGCAGCCCCCGACGACGTCGTCGACGTCGGCGGGGTCGATCCGGGTCCTCGTCGACAGCTCGCGCAGCACGATCGCCGTCAGGTCCACGGGGTGGATCTCGGCCAGCGAGCCGTTGCGGCTGCCGATGGGAGTGCGGATCGCCTCGACGATCACGGCCTCACGCAGCACTGATGGATCGCTTCTCGCTCGTGACCCGGAGGCTTGAGGTCTTGGCTGCGGTTTGACGCACGTGATCAGAGGCCCGCCTGACGGATCAGGTCATCGAAGATGACCGCGACCTGGCTCCACAGCGAGAGGTGGCCCTCGTCGTCGTACAGGTGCGCGACCGCGCCGGCCACATGGGCGGCCAGCCACTGACCGTGGGCGAACGGGACCGTCCAGTCGGCTGTTCCGTGCCAGATCGACACGGGAACGGAGATGTCGCGGAGCTCGATGCCCCACTCGCGCGTGAAGGCGAGGTCGTCCTCCACCCATCCCTCGATCCCGCGGGCGACGCCCCGGTTGATCGAGGCAAGAAGACGCGAGGCGAAGTCGCCGGTCGCATAGGCTCTGTCCGGAGGCGAGGCAAGATCGCCCAAGCTTTCGGCGACGCTCTCGGCCGAAACGGCTCGGAACTTGGCGGCCTCCTCCTCGAGGAGCGGGTCGAGCTCTCCGCGCCCGGCGATCGCGGCCTTGTATTCGACGATGTTCTCCGCGCCCATCCCATCGAAGAACTCCAGCCCGGTCGCGTGGAACGGTGCCACCCCAGCGCCGACTGCGGCTGCGCGGCACCGCTGGGGAAATGCTGCCGCGCAGGCCAGGGCATGGGGGCCGCCACCAGACCACCCGAGCGTGATGAAGTCGTCGCAACCGAGATCGTCCAGGACGCCGGCGACGTCCGTGGCGATATCGGCGACCCGTCGACCCGGGTATGCATCGGAGGTCCCGTACCCCGGTCGACTCGCGACGACGAGTGCGAGCCCGCGCTCCCGGGCGACGTCCGACAGGTAGGCGTAGGGCACCGCCGCGCCGGGCGTGCCGTGGTGAAACACCAGTGGGAACCCATCGGGGTCGCCCTCGACGAGGTACTCGACGGTCCGTCCACCCGCGACGGTTGCGACCCGATAGCCTTCGAGGTCGATCGCGTCAGCTGCGGTGCTCGTGTCACTGGTGCTGGTCACCGCAAGATGACCGTCCGGGGCAGGGTCAAAGGTCGACATTTACGTATCCGTTCGGGAGTGGGATCAACACGGGCCGCGTGCCGGCCCGTGGAGCTCGCCCGACCACGCCCACCAGCGTGGCGGCGCGCGGCTGACCGTCGAGCGTGGTCGTGCCTGTCTGCGATGTCAGGCGGTGGTGCGACTCGTCCTCCATCGTGGCCGCGACTGCGGCACGAAGAAAAGCGACAGACCGCGGGCAAGAGGTTGAAGCAGAAGCGGATGGTCGGCTCCGCAGCGACGGAGCGACGGCCGCGTGCGCTTCGTCCGTGTTCGCTTCACGGTTGAGGCCGAACATTGCCGCTTTTCTTCAGACCTCACCGGTGAACAGGATTCGGCTACTCCACCTCGAAAGGTCTCTCATGCTGAAGTCACGTCACCACGCGCCGCGCCTCACCAAGCGCCTCGGAGTCGCGCTTACGAGTGCATCGCTCTCCGTCGTCCTCTTAGCGGGTTGCGGAAGCGATGGTTCAAGCTCGAACGGCGGAGGCGCTGGTGTCCTGCGCATCGGTGACGCCTCGTCCAAGATCGACTCCCTGAACCCGTTCGTCGGCCACAACGGCTTCGCCACTGCGACGTTCCGCGTGATCTACCCCTACTTGCTCCAGTACGACCAGTCGCAGAACATCGTGGGGGACTTCGCGAAGACGACCGCAGTGGCCGATGGCGGGAAGACCTTGACGTTCACGACACACGATGGCGCCAAGTGGTCCGACGGTAAACCGCTCACCGCTGCCGACGCGGCCTGGACGATCAACACGTTCGTGAGGCTCAAGGACGGCGCGGCCGCTACATTCGCTCCGTACGTCACCAACATCGTGAAGGCCTCGGCGCCCACTCCCACGACCCTGACCGTCGAGTACAGCACGCCTACGGCCACTGCTCAGGACGGCCTCGCCTCGCTCCCCATCCTGCCCGAGCACATCTGGGAACCCATGGCGGCCGGGAGGGGCGAGCAGCTGGCGAGCTTCGCCAATGCGTCGCCGGTCAGCGCAGGCCCGTTCAAGCTGACCCAGTACACGGAGAACCAGTTCGCGAACTTCGCCACCTACAAGGGGTATTACGGGCCGGCGCCGAAGCTGAAGGGCTTCGGATTCCAGTTCTTCACCAGCAACGACGCGATGCTCAGCGCTCTGCGCTCCCACGAGCTCGACGTCGCCTACGAAGTCCCTCCCACAGCCGTTTCGCAACTGAAGGATGACAAGTCGCTGACGGTCAACAACGTCGCGGGACTGGACACCGACGTCCTCGGTTTCAACTCCAGCTCGTTCCAGGACGAGCACTCCGAGCTGAAGGATCTCCGCGTGCGTCAGGCCATCGATCTGGCGATCGACAAGAAGTCCCTCATCGACGTGGTGGCCGACGGGTCAGGGATGACCACGGGGACGATGGTGCCTCCCGCTCTCAAGCAGTGGAACAACCCTGCAGTGGCGGCCACTCCCTTCGATCTCGCCAGCGCCAACGCTCTCCTCGACTCGATGGGATTCGCGCGAGGAGCGGACGGCATCCGGACCGTGAACGGTCGGCCGATGTCGTACAAGCTGCTCTTTCCGTCGGTCGCGACCGGCGCGCCTCGAGTGGTTACCGAGGTGGTCAAGCAGCTCGCCGCGATCGGCATCAAGGTGGATGCTCGATCCTCCGACTTCCCGACCTTCCTGCAGGCGATCTACGGGCCCGAGAACCACTACCGCAACTGGGACATGATGATCACCGACTACGCGTTCGGTTATGACCCTTCCGGCTACCTGTTCTCGTGGACGTGCTCGCAGCTCGGGGGCAACAACCTCGCGGCTTACTGCGACCGGGACTATGACGAGTTGTTCGCCCGACAGAGCACGCAGACTGGGGCGGAGCGCGTCAAGACCGTGCAGCAGGCCCAGCTTCGCTTCGCCCATGAGAAGCCGGTCATCCCGCTCTACGTGGCGAACGCGATCAGCGTCGCACGCAGTATCGGCAACCTCCCCGAGATGACCAGCTCGCCGCTCGTGGTCGTGAACTACATGTCCAAGACCTGGATCGAGCAGGCCACGATCGGATGAGCACGTCACTCGTCAGGACGACCGCCGTGCTCGGGCGGCGGTTGGCGGTCGGGGCCTTGGTCACCGTGGCAGTCGCCGTGGGGAACTTCTTCCTCTTCCGTCTGGCACCGGGGAACGCAGCCAACCTCGGACTGGTGCCCAACGCGTCGCCTGAGCTTCGACGCTCGCTGGAACGCCAGTTCGGTCTGGACCAGTCCACCGCCGCGCAGCTCAAGGCCTATCTCCTGCAGCTGGCTCACGGCAATCTCGGAATCTCGTTCGGCAACCGTCAGCCGGTGGCCGCCAACCTGTGGACGGCGCTCGTCAACACGGTGACCATGGTGGTTCCAGGTCTCCTGCTCGCGCTGGCGCTGGCGGTCCTCACCGGGGTCTACGCCGCGTGGCGCCGCGGTTCGGCCAGTGACCATGCGCTGCGCGCCGTTGCGCTGACCATGTTCGCGATCCCGGGCCAGTGGTTGGGGATGGTGCTGCTGTACGCCGCGCGCGGTCACCTGCCGGCCGGCGGCATCTCCGATCCCTTCCTCGCCGGCGCGGGCTTGCAGGCGCAGCTGGTCGACCGGGTGCAGCACATGGTCCTGCCGTGCCTCACCTATGCCCTGATCGTTTACGGAGCCTTCATGATCGTGCTGCGGACATCGCTCGTCGAGACGCTGTCGGAGGGATACATCCTGGCCGCGAAGGCGCGTGGACTGAGCAACCGACTGATCCTGCGTCGCCATGCCCTGCGCAACGCGCTGCTCCCGTTGGTCACGCTTGTCGGGCTGACCATCGGGACGCTGGTGGCCGGTGTCATCCTGGTGGAGAGCGTGTTTTCCTGGCCGGGTCTGGGTGAGTCGATCTACAACGCGGTCAACGCCCGCGACTACCCGATGCTGCAGGGGGCGTTCCTCCTCCTGACGGTCGTCGTCGTGCTGAGCAACCTCGTCGTCGACGCCGCGTACAGCTATCTCGACCCGCGGGTGCGGTCGTGACGGCGGCGACGGTGAGCCCCGCCCACAGGAGGGGCATCGGCCTCCGTGTCCGTGACCAGAAGGCAGCCACGGCGGGGGTGGTGATCATCGCCGCGTTCGGCCTCCTGGCCGTTCTCGCGGACGTGATCGCGCCCTCGTCCGTCCAGCAGCAGGTCGGGCCGGTCTTCGGACGACCTTCAGCAGACCACCTCCTGGGGCTGGACGACAGCGGTGCGGACATGCTCGGCCTGGTCCTGGTCGGGACGCGCGTCAGCATGCTCGTCGGCCTCGCCTCGACGGTCATCGCCGTGGCCCTCGGTGGAGTCGTCGGGGTGGTGGCGGGCTATTTCGGCGGGCGGGTCGACGCGGTGCTCATGCGGCTGACCGATGTCTTCCTAGTCGTGCCGATCTTGCCGCTGATGATCGTGGTCGCGGCCTTGTGGGGGCCGAGCGTCGGCCACGCGATCCTGATCATCGGCCTGCTCTCATGGACCCCGACGGCGCGCGTGATGCGGTCACAAGTCCTCTCGACCCGGGAGCGCGCCTTCGTCCGCCGCGCGAAGGCGCTCGGCGCGAGCCACCTGAGAGTCATCTGGCACCACGTCTTCCCGCGGGTGCGCGGCCTCCTGGTCGCCAACTCGGTGATCGTCCTCGCTTCGGCAATCTTCTTCGAGGCCGCACTCGCGTTTCTGGGCCTCGAGAGCGTGTCCACGACCTCTTGGGGCACGTTGATCGCGAACGCGTTCAACCGCGCGGCATCCAGCGCGGGAGCGTGGTGGGCCTTCGTCCCTCCAGGCGCCTGTATCGCGCTGATGGTGCTCGCGTGCAGCCTCGTCGCGATGTCGCTCGAGGACGTCGGGAGCGCACGCGTGCCCGAGTCGCACATCTTCGCCGGCAGATTGGAGGTCATCCGCAGCGATGGCCAGTGAAACGCTCCTAGAGGTGCGCGACCTCAACGTCTGGCTGCCTGCGGCCGCCGGAGCTCCCCGGGTCCACATCGTGCGCGACGTCTCGTTCACCGTCGGACGAGGGGAACGGCTCGGTGTCGTCGGGGAGTCCGGCTGCGGAAAGTCGACGACGCTGCTGTCGCTCGTCGGACTCCTCCCGGCTCGCGCTGCGGTATCGGGCTCGATCCGGCTGGACGGCGTCGACCTGCTCGGGGGAGCATCCCCACGCGGGGAGCGCCTCGCCACCGCGCGCGGACGGGACGTCGGGGTCGTGCTGCAGAGCAGCATGAACACCCTCAACCCGGTCTACCGCGTGGGCCGGCAGATGATGGAGGGGCTCCGTCCCGAGGTTCGCACGGACGCGCGTCGGGCACGTGCGCGTGTCCACGACCTCCTAGAGAGGGTCGGTCTGCCGCCTCGTGTGGCGCGTGCCTACCCTCACGAGCTCTCCGGCGGTATGCGTCAGCGCGTCGCGATCGCTCTTGCCCTTGCGCCCGAGCCGAAGCTGCTCCTCGCCGACGAGCCGACCACGGCGCTGGACACCATCGTCCAGGCACGCGTCATGGAGGTGCTCGACTCCTTATGTGCAGACGGCCAGCTGTCCGTCATCCTCGTGTCCCATCACCTCGCGCTCGCGGCTCGCTTCTGCGACCGGCTCATGGTCATGTACGCGGGCCGAGCCGTCGAACACGCGGGGCGGGACACGATTTCGACCCGGGCAGGCCATCCCTACACGCGGCTGTTGCTCGCGGCGACTGCCGACATCGGCATGCGGAAGGACGACGTGGTCTCGATTCCTGGCGCTCCGCCCAGCCTTGCGCTGGCGCACGAGGGTTGCCCGTTCGAACCGCGTTGTCCGGAGCGTTTTGGGGATTGCGCCGACCGTGTCCCCACGCTCGATCAGATCGGAGTCGACCACCACGTCGGTTGCTTCGCGAGGCAGACGAAAGGCCATCTGGCATGAGGCCACTGGGACTCAACATCAGGGACTTGGTGATCGACTACCCCGCGCGGCGGGGCGGGGCCAAGACTCGCGCCGTCGACGGCGTGAACCTGCGGCTCGACCGGGGAGAGTTCGTCGGCATCGTCGGCGAGTCGGGCTCGGGGAAGTCCTCGATCGCCAACGCGATCATGGGCCTCGCGTCGGTGACATCCGGTGAGATCTCACTCGGCGACACCGACCTCACCGCGCTCCGAGGCAAACGGGCACGGCACGCCCGCCGCGCTCTCCAGCTCGTGATGCAGGACCCGTTCGAGGCTCTGGACCCCCACCTGAGTGTTCTTCGCCTCGTCGAGGAGCCGCTCATCGTTCACAAGATGGGCCGGTCCAAACAGGAGCGACGCAGCCGGGTTCGCGAGGCGCTCGAGCAGGTCGGCTTGTCGCCCGCAGAGGACTTCGAGGGGCGCCGCCCGCACGAGCTGTCCGGCGGTCAGCGGCAGCGTGTGTGCGTCGCGGCCGCGCTGATCGTCAACCCCGACGTGGTGATCGCGGACGAACCTGTGTCGATGCTCGACGTCTCGGTCCGCGCCGGCGTGCTTCACATGCTCGACGCCTCACGCCGTCGCGGCAACGCCGTATTGATGATCACCCACGACCTGCCGACCGCGGCGGCATTCTGCGACCGGCTGATCGTCATGCACCAGGGGCGGATCGTCGAAGAGGGGCCCTCCCTGCGGGTGGTCCAGGATCCGAGCCATCAGTACACGCGGGAGCTCCTCGACGCAACGCCGGCCCTCGGCGCCCACAGCCCGTCCGCGGGGAGCTGACCCGGCGCGGACGAGGGCGCCGAGCCGGTCGACGTCGCTCGCCCTAGCCCGCTCGGTCGAAAGTCGTCTCGGCGGCGAGCCGCTCCACGACTGCGGCGTACATCGTCGCCTTGATCGTGCCCAGGGCCTCGGGGTCCTTGCCTACGAGCGACCTCACCCGAGCCACCGCTGTTCCGAGCAGGTCCGCCGCCGGTGCGATGTCGTCGACGATTCCCGCGGCGAGGGCCGCCGTTCCCGTGAAGCGCTGCCCGGTGGTCATCACGGCGACGGCGGTACGCGGCGTCAGCTTGGCCTGGAGCAGGGCAACCATACCCGCCGAGAACGCGACGCCGAGGTCGACCTCCGGGAGGCAGAAGTAGCCGCGGTCTGCTCGCATCACCCGCCAGTCGTGCGAGGCGGCCAGCATGGCGCCCGCGCCGAAGGCGTGTCCGGAAACGGCCGCCACGGTCGGCACCGGAAGCGTGAGCACACGCGCCAGCAGCGCCTCGATGCGTCTGGTGTGCGCGGGGTGCTCGTCCGGGTTCCCCTGCACCAGCTCGAAGTCCAGGCCGGTGGAGTAGAACTTGTCTCCTCCGATCGTCACCAATGGAGCGGGCGATTCGACGACCTCGTCGAGCGCAGCGTCGACGGACCGGATCCAGTCTGGAGAGAGGCGGTTCTCATCGTCGCCGAGGTGCAGGACGTGGACGCCGTCTCGGTTCGCCAGCGTGGGCATGGATCGTGATCTCCTTCGTCGTCTTCGCCACGGGGACGCCCGTGGCCGCCACGAGTCTCGGGCGACGAGGTGTACCGCGAAAAGCGAGGGAAATCGGCTGGAACCGTGAAGGAGAAGCGTGCCGACGGCCCGCCTCGGCACGTTGCCGTGCTGGTGGCGACCAGCGGCCGTGTCCGGAGTGGATCAGCCCGATGCGAACGTAGCGGCCGCCTGCTCGAGCGCCGACCTCATCGCCACGACGGCGGTGCGGTTGCGCGCGGCTTCGCGGTAGGCCAGGAGAACCTGGCGGCTCTCCATCTCCGACGAGGCTGGCAGCGTCCGGAGACTCGAGGTCGCCAGATCGAGTGCGAGGCGCGGCAGGACTGCGACCGCCAGGCCGGCCTCAACGAAACGCAACTGCACCGCCAGGTCCTCTGACGAGCACACGATCCGTGGCTCGAACCCGTGCTGGCGGCACTGGTTGACGACCCACGTACGGGGCACGGAGTCCGCAGCCTCCACGGCCCATCCGGCCGAGGCCAGCTGGGCGATGACGTTGCGTCCGGGGTCGACCGACGCGAACGTCGCCTCGTCCATCGCCAGCCATAGCGGATCGTCGAGTAGGTGGTCGAAGGCGATGCCGGGGGTGGCGGGAACGGGAAGCCCCGGGTAGGCCTCGGCGATCACGAGGTCGAGGTCGGCCGCCTGGAGCGCCGGGAGTGTCTGTTCCGGTTCACCTTGTCGGAACTCCACCGTCAGCTCCGGATGTAGCTCGCGGAGGATCGCAACGGCTCGGGGAACTAGCGTCATCGCGGCCGATTGGAACGCGGCGAGTCGTAGCACCCCACGTGGCTCTTCGAAAGACCTTGAGATGTCGGCCTCAGCCTGCTCCACGAGGTCGAGTATTCGGGCCGCATGCTCGACGAGGATGATGCCCTGCGGCGTGAGGTGCAGCCGGCGCCCGACTGGTTCGACCAGGGAGACCCCCACTTCGCGCTCGAGTTGGCGGATCTGCTGCGAGACGGCCGATGTGCTGTAACACAGGTGTTCGGCGACGGCCGAAAGCGTGCCTCGACGGTGCAGTTCGCGGAGCACCTTGAGTCTCGTGATGTTGATCATCGGTCTCCTCGTCTCACAGCGGACCACAGCGCGGCTCCACGGTCTGAGTCTCCGCTCGCCAATAGTGAAGCAGTTGTGGATAGAAGTGTCACGGAAGTGTCGCTTTCTCTTCAAGGTTGGATCGAGCATCATGAGGCCATGTCGTCGCCTCGCTGGTATGTGAATCCTTCGGCGCGTGAGTGGCGGACCCCACCGCCGCGATCTGCACGCAAGTTCCACCAGGCATTGCCCGGCTACCGGTCGACGCCGTTGACGTCGTTGCCCTCACTGGCCGCCGAGCTCGGTGTGGGGCACGTCCTGTTGAAGGACGAGTCGCACCGCTTGGGGCTTCCGGCCTTCAAGATCCTCGGTGCTTCTTGGGCGACGTGCCGCGCGCTCGCCGAGTCCTTCGAGCTGGACGTCGAAACGATCAGCGTCGGCGCGCTGAAGGATCACATCGGAACCGAGGTCGCACCCGAGAGGCGCCCCGTGCTGGTGACGGCGACCGACGGCAATCACGGGAGGGCGGTCGCGCGGGTCGCGGCGATGTTGGGTCTGGCCGCGCGGGTCTACGTGCCCAGCGGTGTCGGCCACGCGGCTATCGAGGCCATTCGTGGGGAGGGCGCCGAGCTGATTCTGCTGTCTGCGGACTACGACGACGCAGTGCTGTTCGCGGCACGTTCCACCGAGGAGAGCGATGTCGACGTTCTCGTCCAGGACACGTCGTGGGAGGGCTACGTCGACGTTCCGCGTTGGATCGTCGATGGCTACACCACGCTGTTCCAAGAGGTGGATGAGACGCTCTCCGAGCGGGGTCTTCCGGCTCCTGCTCTGGTCGCCTGTCCGGTAGGCGTCGGGGCCTTCGCACATGCGATGGTCGATCATTACCGCTCTGGGGACGCCACGCCCTCGCTCTTGAGCGTCGAGCCCGACGTTGCTGCTTGCCTGGCAGAGTCGCTCCTGGCCGGTGAACTCACGACCGTCAAGACCGACTTCACCGTCATGGCAGGCATGAACTGCGGGACGCCGTCCACGCTGGCCTGGCCGACACTGGCCGCCGGGATCGACTCGGCAGTCAGCGTGTCCGACGAGGCGTGTCGCCGAGCCGTCGCTGACCTCGCCGATCTGGGGCAGGACGTCGGCCCCTGTGGTGCCTCGACTCTCGCTGGTGTTCGCCAAGCCCTCGCGTCTTGTGATCGGCGGGAATTGCTTGGGGTGGAGGCGGAGTCTGTCGTCGTGTTGATCAGCACCGAAGGGTCTACCGCCAATTCGTTGCTCTGATTCCACAAGTTTCGGACTCAGCCGCCGGCTCGGCCGTGCGCCGTGCGGCGCCGGGCTCAAGGCGCACCGCCGCGCAGTGGCGAGCGGGACGAGGGATAACACGTTCCACCGCGCTGAGCCTCGTTCATTCATGACCACCGACGGCCAGCACGCAAGCGGCCGGACCAATCGTCAAGCCGAGCCGTCGGCGGCTTCGCCGGTCATCGGCTGGGTGATCGCGCCGCCGGAGCTCGTGTCGAGCGATGGCGGCGTGAAGCGTTGTGTGCATGGCAGCCTCCTAGAGCAGCGCAAGTGCAGTGGAGTGCCATCGTCGGATCCGGCAAGGAGTGATCGCGCCGGTGATTTGGCCGGGTCCCATTGTGGTCGGCCGTCGCATGCCCCTTCGACCCGCTCTCAACTTCGGGCGTGTGGCTCGCACGTAGCACAACGTGCCTGCAACATCCGCTCCCGGCTCGTCGGCGATTGGACACAACTGCTTCAAGTTCTGGGCCGCATCTTGCCGCTGTTGCGCACTCGCGAACGTCGCGACGATTACCACCGGTACCTCGGGCGGTGCTGGCGATGACCAGATGCCCAGTTCCCTTGCCCGTTGTGCTTCGTAGCCCACATCTCAATTCCAACGCCGTCGTGCGCGAGGCAGAGCGTCCCCGCACCGACGAGCGCTCGAAAGGAAAGCCGAATTGAACATCCATCACTTGGTAGCCGGACTGGCGATGTCCGCGCTCGCAGCACTGCCGACCGGGGCCAGAGCCCAGGTCGCACCAACCGCCGGACCCATCGCACCCACTTTCACGAACACGACGTTGCTCTCGCCGACCTCCCCAGCGGCGTTCCCCCTGCTACCGGGCGCGACAACCGGGCCACATGCAGGGCAGTCGGGCAACAGCGAGCCGGCGATCGCCTTCGGCGGACCAGAAAACGTGATGGTGGTCGACGGACTCGGCCAGATGTCGGTCCAGGTGAACCTCTGGAAGGGTCACTTCGGAGAGAAGCCGCCGGCGTACTTCGGTGCAATGGACACGTTCCTGCCGAGCAACGGAGCCGGCCGGACCACCGTCGGCGACGGCGACGGGGACGTGGAGGTGACAACGGCAGGGACGGTCTTGCTGGCCGACCTCGACACCACCGTCAACCGTGGCGTGCTCGGCGGTCACGCGCCGCTCGATTCGGCGCAGTTCGGCATCTCCGTGACGCGCTGCCCGGCGGGGGCATCGGGGCCATCCGAGTGCACGGTCATCCCGATCGACGTGGCCGGTGCTGACCGCCCGTGGATCACGACGAACGGGACGAGCGCCTGGCTGTCCTACCATGACGCCGCAGAGAGCCAGTCGATCCGGGTTTGGCGCTCGACCGATGACGGTCGGACGTGGAGGAAGGTGGCCAGTCCGATCCTGGGTCAGGGCCAGGCGACCGGCGACGCAATGGCGGACAACCGGCTGGGGCCGATCGTGGCCGACCCGCAGAGCGGCGACGTCTACCAGGTCTTCATGGCCGGGGAGGCCAGCGTCCAGAAGGGGACGAGCGAGGACGACTACAACAATGTCTACGTCTCCCGCTCGACCGACGGCGGGAAGTCGTGGACGGCCCAACTCGTGTACCACGCGCCCCGGTTTACCAATCTGTCGAACTTCTGGCCCACGCTCGCCGTCGATCCCGCGACCGGGGTGCTGTGGACAGCCTGGAGCGACCAGCATGGAATCTGGGCCAGCTCCTCGTCCGACAAGGGCGACAAGTGGAGCACGCCACTGAAGGTGTCGGCCGCTCAGCTGAACACGTCCGTGATGCCATCCGTCGCCGCACGGAACGGCAAGGTCGACGTTGTCTACTACGGCTCGACCGCCGCCTCGATCGACGACGCCAACGCCGTCTGGAACGTCTACGACGCGCAACTCAAGGGCGGCGTCTGGTCGAACGGGCTCGTCAGCAACGCCCCGAACCACGTCGGCAAGGTCTGCCTCAGCGGGGAGGAGTGCACCAGCGACCGCGAGCTGCTTGACTTGTTCGAGGTCGCTGAGGACCCCGCCAGCGGCAAGGCGGCTGTGATCTACACCGCCACCACGATCGACACGTGGACACTGGACGGCGTGACCCACCCGCTACCGCAGGTCGTGCTCGCCTACGAGCAGTAGAAGGTCCGAGGTTCGGCCGCTGGGCGCCGGACTTCCCGCTCCCTTCCTTACAGGAGCACCGCTGGCTGGCGGTCGGTTGACCGCCAGCCAGCGGCTCCGTTGTACCGCTGAACTGTGCCGGGAACCCGAGACAGCCTTT
This sequence comes from Nocardioides terrae, assembly GCF_900112345.1. GTDB lineage: Bacteria > Actinomycetota > Actinomycetes > Propionibacteriales > Nocardioidaceae > Nocardioides > Nocardioides terrae. The sequence goes on along the minus strand of NZ_FOLB01000015.1, from coordinate 29,794 downwards.
CTGCCCTTAGCGCTCGGCCGCGCACCTCCATCAGCACAACCACACCAAACACTCAGCATGCCCACCGCTGAGCGGAGTGTGTCTCACCACATTGAGACCGGCCCGATCGGCGGGCAGCGGCATACAGGTCAGCGAGGCAAGCGATGAACGACCATACATCCCCTTCGAGTCCCGTCTTCGGCACGGCCGCAATGCTGGTGACGGCCTTCTACACCGACTTGTGGAACAGGTGGGACGACCGCGCCGTGGACAGCGTCCTAGCGCCCGACTTCGCGTTCCGGGGCTCACTGGGCACCCAGACCCGAGGGCGTGACGAATGGCGCCGCTACCGCGACCTCATTCGCGCCGGGTCTAGCGACTTCCACAACGAAGTCGTCGCGCTTCTCGTGGACCCGGTCGTCGAGGAGGGCCAGGAGCGGGCTGCCGCCCGCCTGCTGTACACCGGCACACACGACGGGACGTTGGCTGGTGTGCCAGCTTCAGGGCGCCGGTTCGCCTATGCAGGCGGAGCCTTCTTCACGATCGGCCGCGGTCAACTCACCAGCGCCTGGGTACTCGGCGACCTCGTCGGGCTGCATGCCCAACTCAACGGGGACATCTGACCGGTTCCGGCTTTGCGCGGCGTGGGGGCCACGGCAGTCCCGCCGGCGCGACGGGCCGGGCTGTCAGCTGCTGACGTCGATGCCGGTCAGGATCGCGACCGCAACAGTGCCGGCAACGACCACGTCGACGACCGCGCAGAACGGCGGCCACCAGCGGGTGTTCGCAACGAACTGGGTCCGGTGCTGCCAGTAGTCCTTCAACCCGTGGGCCACAAGACCCGCGACGAGGAGCCACGCCGTGCCGGTCACTCCGGCTGCCGCGACGACGAGGAACCCGCCCGCCACGACGGATTCGACCGCGATCACCTTCGGCCGACCGTCAGCGACGCTGAACCCGATGTAGATCGCGGCGATGACCGCCACGCCCATGCCGTACACCGTCGCTGCTGGTAGCCACCAGAACGCGAACGGCGTCAACGCCTGCAGCACACCGACCGCGGCCCCAGCGAGCATCGGGGTACGCAAATCCCTCTGGCTCGAGGTCGATGACAAGCGCGAACGGGCCGGGTCGGGCACAGGCTGGTGTGCGGTCATGACGTGTCACCTCCGATGGTCGGCATGCTGCCACTGGACTCGACGTGGGGCTTGCCCAGCCGTAGCTCTTTACCTCATTGAACGTGAGGGGGCCGGCCGTGCGACTAGAGACGCTGCGCCGGGCAGGGCTTCCCGGTTGCCGGGACGGCGCAGAACCGGTTCCCCTCGGGGTCGGTGTAGACCGACCACCGGCCCTGCGGCTCGTTCCAGACCAAGGTGGCGCCCAGTTCGATCAGATCTTGAGGCCCGAACTCGTCATCGAGCCGCACGTCGAGGTGTACCCGGCCCACGGGCTCGGCCAGGTCTCCAGCCGGGCTGACCCACACGTGGAGGCCGTCGCGCAGTCCGAGCAGGACCGACTCATGATCGGCGAGCGTTCCGGCGGCAATGGCGGTCGCGTCGGCGGGGTCGACGGGCAGTCCGAGCGCGGCGGACCAGAACCGGGCCAGCTCAACGGGCCGGCGGGCATGGATGGTGATGGCTTCGAGGTGGGGCACGGAGGTGATTCCTTCCTTCAGAGTTGTCCGAGGCCGGGGTGGTGATGTGGGGGAACGGTGGGCGTCACTTGGGTTCGGGACCAGTCCTGTCAGCGGCGCACGATGGTGAGGGCGAGGGCCGCGGTCGCGAGGGCGACCGCCGCGGCGGCGGTAAACGCAGCGGTGAATCCTGCGGTGAGATTGTGGCCTGCCGAGAGCGCGATGGCCGTGAAGGTGGCGGTGCCCAGGGCAGCACCGACCTGGGTTGCGGAACCGGCGAGACCCGACGCCAGACCGGTGAGGGTTTCGGGGGCGGCGGAGGCGATGACCATCGTGGTCGGCGTGAAGCTGAGCGCGACACCGGTCGCGACGAGCAACAGTCCGGGCAGGACCGCAACCGGGTACCCGAGCCCGGTGGGTCCGTATGCCATCCACAGGTGGCCGACCGCGAGGATGCCGAGGCCGGCGACCATGCTGCGCCGTGGGCCGATCGCCCGGAGCACCCGCGGCAGCACGGTGAGGTTGACGACGAATCCCATCACGGAGGTCGGCACCATCGCGAGACCGGCGTGCTCCGGCGACAGGGCGAGTGCCTTCTGGAGGTACAGGGCGATCAGCACGAACGTCGAGGCCCGCGCGGCGCCCCCGAGAACGGCGAGGGCGACGCCAGTCGTCAACACCGGGGAGCGGAACAGGCCGAGCGGAACCAATGGGTCGGTCGCGTGGCGCTCGATCGCAATGAAGGCGACCAGCAGGACTGCGGCCGCGCCGAGCGCGACGAGAACGCTCGATGCGGTCAGGCTGTGGTCGGCGGCACCGAGCCCACCGTGGACCAGCGCGACGACCGTTCCCGTGATGGTGATCGCGCCGGCGGCATCGAATCGGCGGCGGGCGCCCCGAGCGGTGTCATCAAGGACGCGGCGAGCCAGGACGACCGCGCTGACAGAGGCGGGCACAGTCACGAGGAACACCGAAGACCAGCCGAACGTGCCGGTCAGCAGTCCTCCAGCGAACACCCCGGTGGCCCCTCCGACGGCGGAGGACGCGCCCCACAGGCTCATGGCGCGAGCGCGCTGCTCGCCGGGGAAGTTGAGCATGAGCAGCGACATCGCAGCCGGGCTGAGAGCGGCGGCGCCGGCGCCTTGGATGACGCGACCGGCGACGAGCATCCATTCGTTGACCGCAGTCGCCGCCATCAGGGTGCCGAGGGTGAACGCCGCCGATCCAGCGATGAACATGCGGCGCCGGCCGAGCAGGTCCGCGACGCGGCCGAAGAGCAACAGCAGGCCACCGAAGGTGAGCACGTAGGCGTTCACGATCCAGCTAAGCCCTGTGGCACTCAACGACATGTCGGCCTGGATCGAGGGCAGGGCGACGTTCACGATTGAGGTGTCGAGCATGACGACGAACTGTGCGGAGATCAGCAGACCGAGCCCGATGGTTCGCCGCCGGTTCTCGGCCGGCGGGAGGCTGGCTCGGGCGGTCGTCGGAGCACTCGTCGGGCTGCTGGCCGTCGCGACGCTAGTGGGGCTGGTGGTCGGGCTGATGGTGGCGGTGCTGGTCATGGCTCTCACCTGGTGGAGGAATAGTCGTGGGCTCGGACTGTGGTGCCTTCACCGTTTCGTCCGGAGGGCTTGGCTCGCACCGGCGAGATCACCGGGATCACCGCGCAGGGAGGTGGTCGGACGGGAGATGGCCGCGCGGGAGATCGCGAGACGGAAGGAGATCGGGACGGCCCGACCACGGCCGCGGCGCGCCGTGGAGCGATCCGTTAGGCGCCGGTGGCTGAAGGTCGGTTTGTTGCCGGTCGAGCCAGGCGACCGCGTCGGCGACGTCGTCGACGTTCCAGGAGTGGTAGCGGGCGACGGCCGACGGCGCGTACGTGAGCACCCACGATGCCTTGATGTCCGAAAACAGGATGACGTGCTTGCCCTCCGAGACGGCGCGGTCAATTTCGACCGGGACGCCGATGCTCGCCATGCCAGTCGGCAGGAACGTCACGACGGCGGCCGCGTTCTCCGCGGCGACCCGGTTGATCCGCGCGAGGGTGTCGTCCGGTTGCGCCTGGGATTCACGCGGAATGCGTCCCCGGGGTCGAAGACCCACTTCGCGACCCGGCAGTGATCGCTTCGGTCTTCAACTGCTCGATCGCCTCGAACAGGCGCTCGGAGGTCTCCGGACCCTGCTGGTCGATCGGGTAGGCCGGGTAGATGCCGCCGTCCATCACGCCTCCTCGGCTGACGGGTCCGTGGCGCCGGCGCTGTCCCGAGCGGTAGTCGTGTCAGCAGCCCGGGCAGTGATGTGCTCGGCAAGCGACGCGGCGTCGTCCTTGACGAAGCCGAGCAGCGCCGAACCGCGGCTGTGCTGCCACGCCAGTCCGATGAAGCACAAACCGGAGACCGGACTGATGCCGCGGTTGTGGGCGGCGCCGGTGTCGGTGACGGCTCCCTGGATGTCGATCCAGGAGTAGTCCGACCGGAACCCGGTCGCCCAGATGATGGTGGTTGGGCGAGTTTGGGTGTCGTCGGCGAACGTCACGGTGTCGCCCTCGGTGGCGGTGAGGCGGGGGCGGATGTCGACGCCGGCCGCGCGGAGGTGCTTCATCGGGCTGCCGATGACCAGGTCGCCTCGCGTGCGCATTCGGCGCGCGAGGCGGGAGTCGGCGGTCTTGGCGAGGAGTCGGGTCTTAGTGAGCCACCAGAACAGATCGCGGCCGAGGATGCGTTGCGGAAGCTCGAGTTCCTTGGTCCCGAGCGCGAGTGTGACGGCAGAGTCGTCGGAGTGGTCGCCGGTGCGGTTGTGCGCGAGCTCGAGCGCGATCTGGCGGCCGGAGTTCCCGCCGCCGACGACCACGACCCGGCCGGGCCGGATCTGCGCTGGGTTGCGGTACTCGGCGCTGTGCAGCTGCACCACGTCCGTGCCGAGACCGGCGCTGACCGCCGGAGTGACCGGGGTCTGGAACGGTCCGGTCGCGACCACGACCTGGCGCGTGTGCAGCTGGCCCTGGGGCGTGTAAGCGATGAATCCGTCCCCGTTCCCGCCGTTGCGGTGGACGCGCTCGAGCCGGGTGACAGGGGTGCCGAGCAACACCGGCAGGCTGAACCGGGCGGCGTACGCCGTCAGATAGTCGGCGACCTGCGTGCGGGTCGGGTACGTGTCCGCCGGCGTTGGGAACGCCATGCCGGGCAGCCCGTCGTACCGGGCGGGAGTGAACAGCCGCAGCGAGTCCCAGCGGTTGCGCCACGAGGCGCCGAGCTCGGTCGCGGCGTCGACGATGAGGAACCGCAAGCCCGCCCGTCGCAGGTGGTAGCCGATGGCGAGGCCGGCCTGGCCGGCGCCGATGACAAGCACGTCGAGGGCGTCATGGTCGAACGGCGTCGCCGGCCGTTGGCAGTCGTGCCGGGTGCTGCGAGTGGTCACGGTCGTCTCCTCCGTGTCGATCGGTCGTGTCGGCTTGACGCGGGTCGCGGGCAGAGCCGCTGGAACGAGCTGCCCCGTCCCGATGCCAGGACGCTATGGACGCAGCCGGGCCGTTCACACCGGGTGAATCGCCGGGTTCCGGAGGGCCGCCGACGCCGCCGGGCGGACACCGCCGGGCCGACACCGCCACGTTGATCCCCTGCGGTTGCCGGCGCGCTTCGCGCGCGGCACCGGAGGCGCTGACGGGTGGCTCCAACGCAACGCCCGGGGTGTCGGGGACCCCGTCTGCGGCGCGCCGCACCAGGACTCCGACGCCTGGCACCCGGATCCCGGCGATTTCGCCAGCGCGAGGAGCGCCGGTCGCGACAACGCTCAGAGACATCACTGGCACCACCGCCAGCCCGGCCCCATCCGCTTGAAGGAGAAGACGATGTCCACGAAGTCCACCGAGGCCACCGGACCCACCGAGCTCCACCCACCGGCGGCCCATGGCCACAGCCACGGCGACAGCCATGGGCACAGCCACGGGCACAGCGCGGCAGCCCAAGAAGGCGACGGGCCGCGCAAGCCGTGGGCCGTGCTGGCCCTGATGCTCGCCGCGCAGGTGATGGTCGTTCTCGACGTCAGCGTCGTGAACGTCGCCCTGCCCAGCATCGCGACCGACCTGCACCTCACCTCCACGGACTACCAGTGGGCGGTCAGCGCCTACGTCCTCCTCAGCGGCGGCTTCCTGCTGCTTGGCGGCCGGATGGCCGACCTCTTCGACCGCCGCCGCATGTTCCTGACCGGCCTCGCGGTCTTCACCGCCGGCTCGCTCGCGTCGGGGCTCGCCGCCGCGCCTCTGGCGCTGATCCTCTCCCGCGGTGCCCAGGGCGCCGGAGCCGCGATGCTCACCCCCGCCGCGATGTCGATCGTCATGACGACGTACGCCGGCCGGCAGCGCGCCACCGCCCTCGGGCTATGGGGCACGGTCGCCAGCATGGGCATCGCCGCCGGCGTGCTCTTCGGCGGCATCCTGACCACCGTCTTCGACTGGCGCGCGGTCTTCTTCATCAACGTCCCCGTCGGCGCCGCCGTCCTCGCTGGTGTCCTCCGGAAGGTGCCCGCCATGCCCGGCACCGGCGGCCGGCGGCTCGACATCTCCGGCGCACTCACCCTGGTCGCCGGCCTGGTCGCCTTCGTCTACGCCGTCGAGTCCATCACCAGCCACGGCTGGACCGCACCGCAGACCCTGGTCGCCGCCACGGCCGCCGCCGTGCTGCTCGCTGCGTTTACGGTGAACGAGCGCAAGGTCGCCGATCCGATCGTCCCGCCCGCCACGTGGCGGATCCGGTCGCTGATCTCCGCCTCGGTCGTCATGGCCGGGGTCACCGGCGCCGTGGTCGGCGTGATCTTCCTCAGCTCGCTCTACCTCCAGCAGGTCCTCGGCGCCTCCCCCCTGGTCGCCGGCCTGGAGTTCCTGCCGCTCGCCGCGTTCATCACCCTCAGCGCCGCCGTCGCCTCGAAGGTCCTGCCGCACGCCGGAGCGAAGAAGCTCATCACCGCCGGACTGGTCATGTCCGCGGCAGGTGCGCTGGTGCTCGCCTCCATCGACACCGACCCCAGCTACCTCACCGACGTGCTGCCGGGCTTCGCGCTACTCGGCCTCGGCGTCGGCCCGATGTTCGTCGCCATCTCGGTCGCCGCGATGAGCGATGTCCCGCAGAAGCAGTCCGGCGTGGCCTCGGGACTGATGATGACCGGCCACGAGATCGGTGCCGCCCTCGGCGTCGCCGCTCTGACCGCGGTCGCCGGCGACCTCACCACCCGGGCGGGGATCATCACCGGCACCCACGACGCCTACCTCGCCGTCGCGATCGGGCTCGTGGCGCTGCTGGCGCCGACCGCCCTGCTGCCCGCCCACGACCGGGCCGCCGCCGCAGCAGCCGGCTACGGACACGGCCACGGACACGGCCACTGATCCCGGCGATTCTCCCGGTGCCGGGCGCACCGCCCGGCACCGACGCTGGGAGCACCCAGCAAGCACCACCTCCACGCCCCGCAACAGACAACACACCGACACATCGAAGGAGAAGCACATGAGCACCAACATCCCGACCACCAGCCGGACCTATCGGGTCGTCGGCATGACCTGCGGCCACTGCGTCGCCGCCGTCCAGCGCGAGGTCGGCGCCATCGACGGCGTCACCGACGTGGCCGTCGACCTGCCCACCGGCGACGTCGTCATCACCAGCACCCACCCGATCGACCACGCCGCGATCAGCGCCGCCATCGATGAAGCCGGCTACGAGCTCGCATCCTGACCACCCTTCCCCTCCCCGCAGCACACCTCCCACCGCAACCCCGCATCGAGGAGACCGAGATGACCGCGACCACCACCCCGACCGTGACCACCGCACCCACGGCGACCGGCGCCGAGGTCGAGGTCGAGACCACCCTGACCATCGAGGGCATGACCTGCGCCTCCTGCGTCGGGCGGGTCACCAAGGCGCTGAACCGCGTCGAGGGTGTGGCCGCGGCCTCAGTCAACCTCGCTACCGAGACCGCCACCGTCACCCATGACCCCGCGCTGGCGCCGGTCACCGACCTGACCGCCGCCGTCGTCCGGGTCGGCTACACGGCCACCCCGAAGCCGACCCGGACCTCGGACGCCACTGAGCCCACCGCCACGGAGATCTCGCCCGTTGACGACCTCGACGCCCGCCGCGACCGCGAGATCGCCCGCCTGGCCCGCCGCTGGCGCGTCACCCTCGTCGCGGGCCTCTCCCTGATGGGCGTCATGTACCTGCCGCTGCACTTGGACACCATGGACTGGCTGATGCCGCTGATCATGGTGATCGCCACCGCTGTCCAGGTCTGGGCGGGTGGCGACATCTACCGCCACGCCTGGGCCGCGGCCCGCAACCGTGCCACCACCATGGACACCCTGGTCGCGCTCGGCACCGGCGTCGCCTACGGCTACAGCGCGTTCGTCACGCTGTGGCCCGGGAAGGCCCAAGCCTGGGGGCTCCCGCTGCACTTGTACTTCGAGACCGCGCTGGTCGTCATCGCCCTCGTGCTGATGGGTCGCTGGCTGGAGCTGAAAGCCAAGAAGCGCACCGCCGGCTCCATCAAGGCCCTGGTCGGGCTGGCGCCCACGACCGCCCGTGTCGTCCGTGACGGGGCCGAGGTCGACGTGCCTATCGATCAGGTCGCCGTTGGTGACGTCGTCCGGGTCCGCCCCGGTGAGAAGGTCCCCGTCGACGGCGTCGTCTTCGAGGGCTCCTCAGCCGTGGACGAGTCAATGCTGACCGGCGAGAGCGCGCCGGTTGCCAAGCGCCCCGGCCTGGAGGTCATCGGCTCCACGCTGAACCGGACCGGCAGTCTGCTGGTGCAGGTCACCGCGGTCGGCGAGGACACCACGCTCGCGCAGATCATCCGCCTGGTCGAGGAAGCCCAGGGCGCGCAGGCTCCCATGCAGCGGCTCGCCGACCGGGTCTCGACCTGGTTCGTCCCGGGCGTGCTCGTCGCCGCCGCGCTCACGTTCACCGCCTGGCTGTTCTTCGGCCCAGAGCAAGACGCCCTGGTCAACGCCGTCGGCACCGCGATCGCCGTCCTCATCATCGCCTGCCCGTGTGCCCTGGGTCTGGCGACTCCGACCGCCGTCATGGTCGGGACCGGCAAGGCCGCCGAGCTCGGGATCCTCATCGGCGACGGCCAGGCCCTCGAGACCGCGCGCCGGATCACCGCCGTCGCCCTGGACAAGACCGGCACCATCACCTCCGGCCGCCCCGAGGTCGTGGGGATCTCCGCCCTCGGTGGCTGGTCCGTGGACGAGCTGCTCGCCTTGGTCGCTGCCGCCGAGCTCGGCAGTGAGCACCCGGTAGGCGAGGCCATCGTCACCGCCGCCCGCGACCGTGGCCTGCCGCTGCCGCCGGCGACCGGCTTTGAGGCGATCCCTGGCCACGGCATCACCGCCGATGTCGATGGACGCCAGTTGCTGGTCGGCAATGCCACACTGATGGGCCGCCACGGCATCGATGTCACCGCGCTCGTCGCGGCCGCCCACCGGTCCGCCTCCCAGGCCCGCACGCCGATGTACGTCGCCGTCGACGCCACTACCGCTGGCTTGATCGAGGTCGCCGACCCGGTCAAGTCGACGTCCGCCGAGGCCGTCGCCGCTCTGAAGGGACTGGGCCTGGAGGTGTGGATGCTGACCGGCGACAACGTGGGCACCGCCCGGGCGGTGGCCGCCGAGGTCGGGATCGACCACGTGCTCGCCGAGGTCCTCCCGGGCGAGAAGGCCGACCGGGTCGCCGAGCTTCAGGCCGCCGGGCACGTCGTCGCGGTCGCCGGCGACGGCATCAACGACGCTCCCGCGCTCGCGCGGGCTGACCTCGGGGTCGCGATCGGCACCGGCACCGACGTCGCCATCGCCGCGTCCGACATCACGCTCGTCGGCGGCGACCTCAAAGGTCTGGTGAACGCGATCGAACTGTCCCGCGAGACCGTGCTCACCATCAAGCAGGGCCTCGCGTGGGCGTTCGCCTACAATGTCCTGCTCGTCCCGGTCGCCGCCGGCGCTCTGTACTGGTGGGACCAACTCTTGCTCGACCCGGTCCTGGCCAGCGCCGCGATGGCGATGAGCTCGGTCAGCGTCGTCACCAACGCCCTGAGGCTCCGCCGCTTCCGCCCCGGCGCCGACACCCAGACGCTCGCGGCCCGCATCGGCCGCTGGTCCTATCTGGCCGCGATCGCCGTCGTCGCCCTCGCTCTCGGCGCGGGCTTCACCTGGCTCTCGCGCACCGACCGGGCCGAGCGCGGCATGAACGGCACCCTCGCGTGGTCCGAGGGCATGGGCATGCCGATGCGGCCCGCCATGAGCACGATGGAGGAGACCGACGTGTCTGCGATCAGCACCCACGACGCCGGCCTCGACGTGGAGATCGTCACCGCCGCCCCGGTGAAGCCCGGAAGGCGGGTCACTGTCTTCATCGCGATCCGCGATGCCGCTACCGGGGAGGGCATCGGCGACCTCGTCCGCACTCACCAGGTGTGGATGCACATGATCATCACCCGCGACGACCTCGGAACCTTCGCCCACATCCACCCCAAACCCACTGACACCCCCGGCACGTACACGGTTGAGGCGACCTTCCCCACAACCGGCGCCTACACCGTGCACACCGAGTTCCGCCGCCAGGGCCAGATGACCGACGTGCTCGACACGCACCGGATCACCATCGCTGGCTCAACCCCGGCGCCGGCCACCATGCCGACCGCCGACGTCCGTAGCTCCACCGGCCAAGGCGTCCGGGTCACGCTCGACGGACAGGCGCACCTCGGCGAGACCAGCGACTTCACGCTCCGGTTCACCGACATCGCCGGCCGACCGGTCGACGACCTGCAGCCCTACCTCGGCGCAGCCGGGCACGTGGTCGTGATGCGCGCCGACGGGTCGACGTTCGCGCACCGGCACGCCGAGACCTTCGACGATCAGGGCCGCCCGGTCTTTGCCCTGCCCGGCACGACGTTCGGCCCCGAGCTGGATCTGCACGTGAACTTCGACCGGCCTGGCGCCTACCGGCTCTGGGCGCAGTTCCGGCTCGGTGACGGGACGGTCATCACCGCCCCGTTCGTCGTCCACGTGGCCGACCACGACCAACCCGCGCCGGAGGTCGTCACGGCGAACGCCGGCTAACAGCCGAAGCCGAACATCCCAGCAAGCCCCGGCACCCCACCCACCAGCCAGGAGGACACCGTGTCCACACTCGAGCGAAACGACCGCACCCACCTCTCCACCGGCACAACGACAGCAGCCACCGGCGATGGCCGCCCGGCCGCGCGCAGCGAGGCGCTGACCAAGGTCTACGGCGACGGCGAGGCCCGGGTCACGGCGCTCGACGGCGTCTCGGTGGAGTTCCACCCCGGCCAGTTCACCGCCATCATGGGCCCCTCAGGATCCGGGAAGTCGACCTTGATGCACGTCATGGCGGGCCTCGACGCCCCGACGTCCGGGCAGTCCTGGATCGGCGACGTGGAGCTGAGCGGCCTGGGCGACAAGGGACTGACCAGGCTCCGCCGGGACCGGATCGGGTTCATCTTCCAGGCGTTCAACCTGATCCCCACCCTGTCCGCGCTGGAGAACATCACCCTCCCCATGGACATCGCCGGCCGCAAGCCCGGCCAGGCGTGGCTCGACCAGGTCATCGACACCGTCGGGCTCCGGCCCCGGCTCTCGCACCGGCCCGCTGAGCTTTCCGGTGGCCAGCAGCAGCGCGTCGCCTGCGCCCGGGCGCTGGCCAGCCGCCCGGACATCGTGTTCGCCGACGAGCCCACCGGCAATCTCGACTCCCGCACCGGCGCCGAGATCCTCGCCTTCCTCCAGTCCTCGGCCCGCACCCTGGGCCAGACGATCGTGATGGTCACCCACGACCCGGTCGCCGCGGCCTACGCCGACCGCGTCGTTTTCCTCGCCGACGGCCGCATCGTCGACGAGATCGACGCCCCCACGGCCGACCGCGTCCTCGAGCGCATGAAGGCCTTCGACCGCACCGAACCGACCACCACCCGCGGCAGCATGGGCGGCCACGACCGGGATGGAGCCGCGTGATGCTGCGCACCGCGATCCGCAACCTGCTCGCACACAAGGCGCGCCTGGTGATGAGTGGGCTCGCCGTCGTCCTCGGCGTCGCGTTCGTCGCCGGCACGTTGACCTTCACCGATGCGCTGAACAACACCTTCACCGGCATCTTCAAGGGCGCCGCCGCCGACGTCAGCGTCGAACCCAAGGCAGCCTTCAACACCGGCATGGCCGGCATGGACATGAACTCCGCTAGCGCCTCCCTGCCCGCCTCCCTGGTCGAGAAGGTCGTCGCCGTCGACGGGGTCAGCGCCGCCACCGGCTACGTCCAGGCCGACGGCGTCTACGTCCTCGACACCAACGGTCACGTCGCTGACACCGGCGGCGCACCCGGCATGGGGATCAGCTGGACCACAAACCCGGAGCTGAACTCCGCCACCCTCGTCGCCGGCCAGGCACCGACCTCCTCCGACGAGGTCGCGATCGACACCGGCACCGCCGACGACCTCGGCTACCACGTCGGCGACCACGTCACCGTGCTCACCCCTGGGCCGCGCCTGCAAGCCACGCTCGTCGGAACCTTCCGGTACGGGCAGGACGGCGGGCTGGCCGGCGCGTCGATGACCGCGTTCGACACCGCGACCGCACAACGGCTGCTCCTCGCCAAGGGGCGCTTCAGCGAGATCGGCGTCACCGCCGCGGACGGCATGAGCCACACCGAACTCGCCGACCACCTCACCGCCGAGCTCGGCGCCGGTTACCAGGTCAGCACTAAGGAGCAGAAGGCCGCCGATCGGGCCGCCTCCCTCGAGGATTCGCTGAAGTTCATCAACACCTTCCTGCTCGTCTTCGCCGGCGTCGCCCTTTTCGTCGGCAGCTTCCTGATCTTGAACACGTTCTCGATGCTGGTGGCGCAGCGCACCCGCGAGCTCGCGCTGCTCCGAGCGCTCGGCGCCAGCCGCCGCCAGGTCACCCGAACTGTGCTGATCGAGGCGGTCGTGCTCGGCCTGGTCGGCGCCACCGTCGGGCTCGGCGGCGGTTACGCCCTCGCCTTCGGGCTGAAGGGCATGTTCGGCCGGTTCGGACTCACCATCGACAGTGGACTTACGTTGACCGGCGCCACCGTCGCCTGGTCCTACCTGATCGGCAGCGCAGTCACGCTGGTAGCCGCGTACCTGCCGGCGCGCCGCGCGGCGAAGGTCCCCCCGGTCGCCGCGATGCGCGCCGACCTCGTCACCACTCCGCGCCCGCTGCGGGTTCGCACTATCTCAGGCGTCGTCGTCGCCGCACTGTCCGCAGCCGGCCTCGCCGGTGGCGCCGCCGGCGGGACGCTACCGCTCGTCGCGGTCGGCGCCCTCGGCCTCCTCGTCGCGGTCATCGTGCTCAGCCCGGTGCTCGCGGTCCCGTTCGTCCACGGCGTCGGAGCCTTCCTTCCACAGTTGGCCGGCACCACCGGCCGCCTGGCGAAGGAGAACGCGCTGCGCAACCCCCGCCGCACCGCCGCGACGTCCTCGGCGCTGATGATCGGGCTGGCGCTGGTGACCGGGTTCGGCATCCTCGGCACCTCCGCACGGGCCTCCATCGACCGGACCGTCGACGACGTGCTTCGCGCCGACTACGTGGTCTCCGCGGCCATGGGACAGCCGTTCACGCCCCAGGTCGCCGACCGGGTCCGCCACATCGACGGCGTGGAGTCCGTCGCCGTCGAGCGGTACGGCACCGCCGAGATCGACGGCCACCAGGGCTACTTCTCCGCCTACGACCCCGCCCTCGTGGGCGACGCGCTCGCCATCGACATGACCGACGGGAAGCTCAACGGCCTGGCTGCGGGCACGATCCTCGTCTCGGCGAAGGAAGCCGATCGGGCCGGGCTCTCGGTCGGTGACTCGGTGAGGTTCGAGGTCGCGAACGGGCAGAGCCGCCAACTGAAGGTCGCCGGGTTGTACGGCGACGACAACGGGCTGGGCCCGTACGTGATCGCGATGGACACCTACCAGGCGACCGGCGGCGTCCCGCTCGACCAGAACGTCTACATCACCCTCGATCGGTCCGCTGACGCGACCGACGTCCACAAGGCGCTGGACCGGGTCGTTGACGAGTACCCGGTCGTGCAGTTACGGGACGCCGAGGGCTACAAGCAGGACAAGCGCGCCGGCATCGACCAGCTGCTCACACTGATCAACGCCCTGCTCGCCCTGTCGGTGCTCATCGCGGTCCTCGGGGTGGTCAACACCCTGGTGCTGTCGGTGATCGAACGGACCCGGGAGCTCGGTCTCCTCCGCGCCCTCGGCATGGACCGGCGCCACGTGCGCCGCATGGTCCGGCTCGAGGCGGTCGTGATCTCGCTCTACGGCGCCGCGCTCGGCATCGCCCTCGGCACCGTCCTGGGCCTGGCCCTCACCACGGTGATGCACGACCAGGGTCTCGTCGCGACCGCCGTTCCGGTGCCGCAGCTGGTGCTCGGACTGGTGCTCGGTGGCGTCACCGGGCTCGTCGCGGCCGCCATCCCCGCCCGCCGGGCCGGACGGCTCGACGTGCTCGACGCCATCAGCGCGACTTGAGGACGGACAGGAGAGGAGGTCCGGCACGACTCGGCGACGCCGAACCCCACGCAGCGATCGCGCGCGCGCCCACCACGGCCCTGTGGCGCCGTCCGCCGCGGCCCCAGCCGATCCGCCGCCCGGCGACTGGTGGCAGCCATAGGCGACTCGAGCTACGCCGACAGCCACCTAGTCCAGAGCTACGTCGGCTTCTGCGCCAACAGTCACCCAAGAGTCACCACCGACGCCCCACCCCCGCCCACACCACTTCGCACAGCAACGGAGGTCCCAGAGCTTGTCCAGCACGCCGCTCACCCACACCGTGCTCGAACCCAAGGTTCTCTACTTCGGCACACCGGTCTCGGTGATCAGCAGCCTGAACCCGGACGGCACCACCAACATCGCACCAATCTCCTCGTCCTGGTACCTCGGCCGCACCGTTGTGCTCGGAATCGGAACCAGCGGCCAGACGCTGCCCAACCTGGCCCGCGAACGCTCTTGCGTCATCAACTTGCCCGCCGCCGAGCACCAACCTGCCGTGGAACGCCTCGCGCCGTTGACCGGCCGCAGCCCCGTCCCGCCCGGAAAGCGGGAGCAGTACCGGTACGAGCCGGACAAGTTCACCGCAGCAGGACTTACCTGCGCGCCGAGCGACCTGGTGACTCCGGCCCGCGTCGCCGAGTTCCCGGTACACCTGGAGGCGACCGTCGCGGCCATCCACGAGCCCGCCGACGACGACTTCGCGATCGTGGAGGCTCACGTGGTCCGCGTGCACGTCGCTACGGATTTAGTCGTCCCCGGCACCCAATACGTCGACACCGACGGATGGCGTCCCCTCATGTATGTGTTCCGCCACTACTTCGAACTGGGCAGCCGACGCGGCCGCAACTTCCGCGCCGACCAGTGAACCGGACGAATGACCCCAACCATCAGAAAGGCACCCGGATGAGCACCACTGACAACAACTTTGAGCTCCTGCCCGAAAACGCCGAGAGCCACCCAGATCACGCGGGCCGCGCCGGCCGTGGCGGCGCCGACCCGACCCGGTATGCGCTCGTCGTGGTCGACGCCCAGGTCGCGTTCGACGACCAGCGGTTGGGCCCGCGGAACAACCCCGACTGCGACGACAACATCGAACGCCTCGTCACCGCCTGGCTCGAACGGAAGGCGCCGCTGGTCTACGTCCGCCACGACTCCGAGGACCCTGGCTCGCTGATGCATCCGAGCAACCCAGGCAATCGGCTCAAGCCCTACCTCCAGGCTGAACCGGACCTCCTGGTCACCAAGCAGGTCAACTCCGCCTTCCACGGGCACCCAGACCTGCACGCCTGGCTGTCGGCCGCTGAGATCGAAGGGATCGTCATCTGTGGCATCACGACCAACCACTGCTGCGAGACGACGGCTCGAGTCGGCGGCAACCTCGGCTACCGGGTGTTCTTCGCGCTCGACGCCACTCATACCTTCGACCGCGAAGGGCCCGATGGAACGGTGTTGACCGCTGACCAGCTCGCTCAGGCAACAGCCACCAACCTGCACGGTGAGTTCGCCACGGTTGTCACCGTCGACCAACTCCTGGCTGACCGCTTTCGCGGCCACAACCTGAGCGGCTAACCGCAGCGCTTCCGTCGCAGCAAAGGCGCCGATCCCGGTGATTCAGCCGGTGCCAGTCCGGCCGGCCGCCGCGAGGGTTGACCTCAGTCGGCTTACGCGACCGACACCCCCCGAGACCCCCACGCCCGGCCTACCGCCCAGGCCAAACCACATAGGAGAGTCATGGTTGAGAAGCCCGACACCACCATCAGCCTGAGCGCGCCCCCGACCACCGACGCTGAGACCAGCACCACCACCGGCACCAGCACCAGCACCACGGTCACCGTCCGGCGCCGCCGGCGTCGAGGACGCCACTGTCGTACGCACCATGCTGGTCGAGCTCGCCACCCACGAGAACTCCGCACACGCGGTCCAGGCCTCCACCGAGGCTTGGCGGCGGATGCTCGCTCACCCCGCAGTCGTGGTGCTGATCGCCTACGTGGGCGAGCAGCCGGTCGGCTACGTCAGCGGCATCCGTCAGCTCAACCTTTGGGTCGGCGAGGACATCTTCGCGATGGACGACCTCTACGTCCGCGCCAAGGCGAGGGACCGCGGGATCGGCGGGCGGTTGATGGCCGCCCTGGCCGAGTTCGCCGCCGAAAGCGACCTTCTCGTCACCTGGGGCGTACGAGAAGACAACGACGCCGGTCACCGGTTCTACCGGCGCCTCGGCGCCACGCTGCGCACCAAGATCGTCGCGTCGTGGCAGCCGCACGCCTACCGGGCCTACCTCGACGCCCGCTCCTAACCGACCTGAACGACCCGCCGCCCCCGAGGTCCCGGCCCTCCCAGCTTCCCGGGCTCCCGCGTTTCACAGAACCAGGAACACCCTCATGCGAATCCCGCTCGCCGCTACTTCCGCAGCGGCCCTCATGACACTTAGCGTCGCCCGTGCCCCCGCGGCAGTCACGGCCGCCACGGAGACAACGGTCACCCCGTCCACCGGCCACAACCACGGCTTCAGCAACCCGCCCAACGAGGACGCCCGCCAGCTGCGGAACCTCACCTCCAAGGTGCTGTCGGCGCTGCACGTTCACGGAGCTTGGTCATGAATGGCCCGCTACGTCTGCGACGGCTGACCGCTCGTGACCTTCCCGCCCTCCAGGAGCTGCTTGAGGCAGACCCCGGCTACACCATGCGGGTGACCGGCGAGGCACCGCAGCCCAACGCCGCCGCCGACCTCCTAGTCGGTCGGCCGCCGGGCCTGCCCCCGGACCAGAAGGTCGTCCTTGGCGCGTTCGGTGAAGACGGGCTAGTCGCGGTCATCGACGTCCTGCGCGGCTGGCCCAACCCCGTGTCGGTCCACATCGGACTGCTGCAGGTCCGCGCGTCAGGCAAGCGACAAGGCGTCGGTCGGCGCGCCCACGACCTGCTCCTGGCGCGCGTTGCCGACTGGACCGAAGTCACAACACTTCGTGCCGCGATCGTCGGCTCCAACGCAGCCGAGGCCGAGCCATTCTGGGCCGCGCTCGGTTACCAGCCTACCGGCGAGCCAACGCGTTACCAGGCCGGTGCCACCACCACCGACGCCACCGTCTGGACCCGATCCGTTCACTCCAAGAACCCCGCCCCCAGCACCGCTCAGTTCCCACGGAGGACCCGATGATGCGAGGAACGCCACGAACCTTCGTGGGCCCCACCGTGTTCACCCTCGACGGCGCCTTCTGCGTCCATATCGCCGACGACGTCCGCGCGCGGATCGGCGCGATGCCCGGGATTAGCGGCTGCGAGCTGGACATCCCCGCTCGGGTGCTGCTCGTGACTGCGGAAGCGCCGGTCGACCGCGCCGAGGTCCTCGCCGTGCTGCGCACCACCGGCTGCCCAGTCCGAGGATGACCACCGCTTCGCGCTCCGCCGGAAGCCCGCACACCAGCCGGGGTGCGGTGGATGGAGATAAGTCCTCCACCTGGCGGCGGCCGACCTGGTGAGCAGGCACCTTCCTTTTCGGACTCGCGAACCCAGCAAACCTGCCGTCTTCACGCCGTGTCGCGAACTGGTGGGGAAGTTGGCGCGATCTCGACCACCGCGTCCCGCGCCCTCACTAGGCTGACCGACGTGTCAATCGGGGAGGGCGTGTCCGGTATGACCGAGGTGCTGCGAGGGAGGGAGCGCGAACAAGCCGCGCTCGCCGACGTGGTGGACCGAGCAAGATCCGGCCACGGGTCCGCGCTCCTGCTGCAGGGCCAGCCCGGCGTGGGAAAGTCAGCGCTGCTCGAGCACACCATCGCCACCACCGACGGCATGGTGGTGCTGCGCACCCGAGGTGTGGAGTCGGAGGCTCCGCTGCCGTTCGCAGCGCTGCACCGGCTACTGCGCCCCACACTGAGCCACCTTGACCGCATCCCAACCCGGCAGGCCGACGCACTCCGCGCCGCGTTCGGCGAGAGCAGCGACGACGTCGGCGACCGCCACCTGGTCTTCCTCGGCACGTTGAACCTGCTGTCGGCCGTGGCCGAGGGCGAGCCTGTCCTGGCGGTCGTGGACGACGCGCACTGGCTCGACGACGCCTCCGCGGCCGCGCTGCAGTTCGCTGGACGCCGCCTTGAGGGTGAGCCGATTGCGATCATTTTCGCGGTCCGCGACAACGAGACCGGACAGTTCGACCCCCGTGACCTCACGCTCCTCAGCGTCGGGGGAGTCGACGAGACTGCGGCCGTGGCGCTCATCGCCGACCAGGTCGACACCCCGGTCGCCGAAGGGGTCCGCGCCGAACTCCTCGAGGCCACCGGCGGCAACCCGCTCGGACTGGTGGAGCTCACCCGGGCGCTAAGCCAAGCCCAGCTCTCGGGGGCCGAACCGCTGCCTGAGCGGTTGCCGTTGACCGCCGGCGTCGAGCGCGCCTTCCTAGACCGGTACCGGCGCCTGCCCGAGGCGGCACAGACCCTGCTGCTCCTCGCGGCCGCCGACGACTCCGGACGGGTCGTCACGCTCACCCGCGCAGCTGCCCGCATCGGTGTCGGTCCGGAGGCTCTCGACGCGGCCGAGGAGTCCGGACTGCTCAACGTTGGCGACGGCGGTGTCCTCACCCTGCGCCACCCGCTGGTCCGCTCCGCGATCTACGGCGCCGCCACCAGCGGCCGCCGGCGTCAAGCACACCGCGCGCTCGCCGACGCGCTCGCCGGCACCCCCGACGAAGACCGGCGCGCCTGGCATCTGGCGGCCTCCGTGGACGGCCCCGACGAAGCGGTCGTCGCCGCACTGGACGATGCCGCTGAGCGGGCACGTCGACGCGGCGGGCACGAGGCCGCGTCCTCCGCGTGGACCCGTGCCGCCGAGCTCACCGTCGACCCGCAGGAACGTGCAGTCCGGCTGTTCGCTGCGGCGGGCGCCAGCGTCGCCGCCGGCCAACCCGCCGACGGCGACCGGCTCGCCCGCACCGCCCTAGTCGACGCCATCGACCCGTTGCTCCGATCGGACATCCTGCTTCTCCAGGGCCAAATCGAGTGGAACACCGGGTCCCTGGACGACGGCTACCGGATCGTGTGCCAGGCCGCCAGCACCGCCGCTCCACATGACCCCGAACGAGCCCGGATCCTCGCGATGCTCGCAGCCGCTCTCGCCTCCTTTGGTGCCCGGTCCGTGGACGCTCCGGACCCCGCCACCATCACCTCGCCCCCCGGAGCCGACGCCGGTCCGGAGCAACGAGTCGCCGGTTGGCTCCTCCAGGGGTTTTCAGCGGTGCTCCGTGACGAGTGGGCTACGGCCGCCGACGCGTTCCGGCGCGCGTGGGACACCCCGATTGGACCGGATGCGCCACCGATGCTGCACCACAACCTCGCCATCGCCACCATGCACCTCGGCGACGACGACCGCGCCATCGCCCTGCACGACCTGCAACTGCAGCGGGCCCGCGACGCTAGCGCCGTCAACATGATCGAGCACGCCCTCACCCGCGGTGCCGTGTCTCGAATCGCAACGGGCGCGTGGGCCGATGCCGCCTCCTACGCCGAGGAGGCGGTGCTGCTAGACCGCAACCTTGCGCTCGACGAGCTGATCACCTTCCCGCTTGCGCAGCTCGCCGTGATCGCGGCCCTCCGTGGTGACCCGCAGGCGCCGCAGCGCCTCCAGGCGCTGGAGCAAGCGCTCGAGCAGCACCCGCCGCACGGGACGATCGCTGGGCTCGTCATCGGCCTCAGCCATTGGGCCGCGGCACGACAGGCAGGCGTCGCACCCGCCAGGGCCCTCCATCACCTCGAGCAGATCAAGCTGCCGGCCGCCCGCTGGCTGTCCGCCATAGACCGGATCGAGACCGCGGTCCGCGCCGACCGGCGTGACCTGACTGAGAAGTCGCTCGAAGAGCTGCGCACGTTCGCTGACGGCAGTGGGATGGCATGGGCGTGGGCCGCGGTCCACCACTGCGAAGCGATCCTCGGTGGCGCCGATGCTGAGGAGCACTTCCGTCAGGCGCTGGACTGGCACGCCCGCTCCTCGAGGTTGCCGGCGAAGGCACGAACGCAGCTAGCGTTCGGCGAATACCTGCGCCGGCACCGTAGACGCACCGATGCGCGGGTGCCCTTACGAGAGGCGCTGGAGACGTTCGAGAGCCTGGGCGCCACCTTGTGGGCCGACCGGGCCCGGCAAGAGCTGCGGGCATCAGGCGAGACCGCACGCCGCGGCAACGATCTCGTGGCGACCGAGCTGACCCCGTCTGAGGCGCAGATCGCCGCGCTCGTGCGCCAGGGCTTGTCGAACAAGGACGTCGCCGGACGGCTGTTCGTCAGCCCCCGCACCGTCGACTTCCACCTGCGCAACATCTACACCAAGCTCGGCATCACATCACGCACCGAGCTCGTGGCAATGACGTCAGACCCTGCGTGACCGCCCGACCTGCCGAATTCATCCGGTGCAGGGGCACAACGCAACCTGGCGATTTGCCCGGTGCCGATCCCATCGCCCGAGGGAGACGATGGAGCTCCATTCCCGGCCCGAAGGAGCCGGAAACGAGAGATTCACGGAGCCGTCATGACCGCCACCTATCTGATGTGTCCCGAAGCTGCCCGCCACGAGGTCACCCGCCGTCTCCGCGCCGCTGACGACGAGAGCCGCCGTCGGATGGCTCGCCGCTCGACCAGTCGCCTCAGGTTCCGCATCTCGCCGTCCATGGCTGCCTAGGGGCAGCTGTGCCGACCCATCCTTTATGGAACCGGTTCGAAATCCCGTCGGAGGCGGAGATTCGGGCCGCTCGGGTCCACGCCCGTGCTGCGGCTCCCGCACCGGTCGAGGTGGTGCCGCCCGACCCGGCATGGGCCGGTTGGTACGCGACCGTACGTGACCGAATCGTCGACGCGCTCGGCGTCCGAGTTATCGCCCTTGAGCATGTCGGCTCCACAGCCGTGCCCGGCCTATGGGCGAAGCCGGTCATCGACATCGACCTCACCGTGGCGAGCCCCGCAGCCGAGCATGATTGGCTGCCCGATCTCGAGCGTGTGGGCTTCCAGCTCCGGGTCCGCGAACCGGACTGGGAGGAGCACCGCATGCTGCGCGGACACCAGCCTCCGACGAACCTGCATGTGTTCGGGCCAGGGGCGCGGGAGCCTCGGCGCCACGTGATGTTCCGCGACTGGCTCTTGACCCACGGCCAGGACCGCGAGCGCTACGCCGCTGTGAAGCGGCGAGTCGCTGCTCACGGCTTCGAGGATGCGATGCTCTACAACAACGCCAAGGCGTGGGTGGTCTACGACATGTACGAGAAGATCTTCGTCGCCGACCCACAGCACAGCCACGATCCTCAACCGCGACCGGCACAACAGACCGAGCGGTGAGGGACCGGCCATGCGCATAACTCGCGAGGTACCTCGCTACTGCCGGACTGCCCACTGGCGGGGGGCCTCGCTCTGATCCTGGCGATTTTCCCGGCGCCACCTCGGCGACGCGGGGAACACGATGGAGCTCCGCTGCCGGCCATCAAGGAGCTGGGAAGAATGAGAACCGAGGAGAGCCCGTTATGAGCACCATGTATCCGGCGCACACGGAGGTCGCCCGTTACGAGATCGCCCGCCGACTCCGCGTCGCCGACGACGAGCGGCGCCGTCGGCTGGTTCGGCAATCGCTCCGCTCCGGCGGCCAGATCAGCGCTGACAGGGCCAGCCGATGAAGCGCCTCGGCCTGATCGGCGGCATGAGCTGGGAGAGCACGGCGCTCTACTACCAGCTCATCAACCAGGGCGTTGCCGAACGGCTCGGCGGTCTGCACTCGGCGGATTGCCTGCTCGCGTCGGTCGACTTCGCACTCATCGCACGCCTTCAAGACGAGGGCCGGTGGGAGGCAGCCGGCGACATTCTCGCCGAGAAGGCTAGAACGCTCGAGGCAGCTGGCGCTGACCTGCTGGTGCTCTGCACGAACACGATGCACAAGGTCGCCCCCGCGATCGAGGCGAGCGTCGACATCCCTCTGCTCCACATCATCGACATCACCGCAGAAGCCGCGCGGAGCCACGGGCTTCACCGATTGGGGTTGCTCGCCACCGGCTTCACCATGGGGCAGGCGTTCTACCGCGACCGGCTCGGCACGCATGGCCTCGAGACACTCGTCCCCGACAGCGAGGGCCGAGAGCTTGTGCACCGGATCATCTACGACGAATTGTGCCGTGGCATCGTCACCGACGACTCCCGCCGACGAATGCGCGCGGTCATCGACGACCTGATCGCGCGGGGAGCAGACGGTGTCATCCTGGGTTGCACCGAGATCGAGCTGCTCATCCAGCCCGACGACAGCCCCGTACCGCTGTTGGCCACCACCGCTCTGCACGCTGCCGCCGCCGTGGACGCCGCGCTCAGCTGATCATCCTCGCGACTCACAAGGAAGGAATCAGCGTCGATGACCCCCGACCCGCCTGGCGGTGCGGACCCCTCCGCAGAAGCGACGACGGTAGTGGACCTGCTCCCCGGCTACAATGCGCGACCGCTGTCCATCAGCGACGCGGCCGCAATCGCGGATGCCTACGCGCGCAACCGCGAGCACCTCGCGCCCTGGGAGCCGACGCGACGTCCCGAGTTCTTCACCGAGGCCGTGCAGCGCGCCGACGCCGAAGCTAAGCTTGCCGCCGCCAACGCCGGGCAGCAGGACCCTTGGCTCATCTGGCACGACGGCGAGGTGGTCGGCCGCGTGAACCTGACCAACATCGCCCGCGGCGTCTTCCAAAACGCCTCGCTGGGCTACTGGGTGGACCACCGCCACACTGGACGTGGCGTCGCCACCGCCGCCGTCCGGTTCGCAGTCCAGCGCGCCACCGGCCTCGGTTTGCACCGGCTCGAGGCCGGCACGCTCGCGGACAACGAACCCTCCCGGATCGTGCTCCGCCGCTGCGGGTTCACTGAGTACGGCCGCGCCCCGCAGTACCTGTTCATCGCCGGCGCCTGGCAAGACCACGTCATGTTCCAGCGCATCTTGCACACCCGGGATGCGCCCTGAGAACGAGCGGACTTCACTCTGCGAGATGCCGGCGCACCGTCGCCGACTGCATCATTCGAGGCACCCGCCTTTTGGCTTAGGGGAGACCCGTGGGATAAAGGATCGTCTCGCGGCCGGCGCCCACGCCGGCATCTCGGCCGGGTTGCTCGCCACCGGCGCCGCGAGCTCACCGCCTCGGGGACCTGCGGGGCCGGTCACGGCCGTGCGGGCTCCCGCGCGCATGGTCGACGTTTCGCCCGCGGTGCTCGTCGACAGCGGCGCTGCTCTGGCGACGACCACCTGGCCGACCGCACGCCGCCGGCGCAGGGATTCCGCGTCAGGCTCGACGCCGAAGTGCACGATGACAAGCTGCGCCCGGCGCTCGCCGTTCCCGCGCGAGCGAATTCGATCGCTCCCAGGCCCTTCTGAACATGGATGCGTCGGGCGCTTGCTGAGTGCCGACTTTGTCGCAACTCATGTCCTGAAGGGCTGCTGCGACTCGACCCTGGCCGGCACAGGGCGAAACCGCTGCCCTGCTAGTGCTGGACCATGGTGGGACGATCATGGTTCGAGTCGTTCTGCGCCGGCCGCCGCGAGCAGGTCATCTCCAAGTTCGCTGCGCAGGTAGAGCACCGATCGCCCGTGTCGGGCGGACGTGAGCAAACCCGCGTCGCGCAAGGCTCGCAGGTGTTGGTTGATCGCCGAAGCTGTCACGCCGAGTCGGACCGCCAGTTCCGTCGAGGATGCCGGCGCGTGCAGGGCAACCAGGAGTTGAGTCCGGGAACGGCCGATCAGTGCCATCAGCGCGTCTGGGCCGCTCGAAACTTCGCTCTCGAAGAGAGCGGCAACTCCTCGAGCGGCGTACATCACCAACGGTGGCGCATCGGGCGAGATGGGCGCCGAGGCGCTCCGTACAAACATGGACGGCGCCAAGGTCAGCCCCGTGCCCGTAGTCGTGTGCCGGTAACCGATCGGGGTCCGTGTCGCGACCCGCACGACGTTGCCGCGGAGACTGAGCGCCGGAGCGAAGTCGGCGAACAAGCCATGCAACCCCGCGGACGCCAGGAGGCGCCCGCGGTAGACGATGTCGGCCTCGAGGAGCGCCCGCATCCGCGGCCACCATGGCTCAAAACATGCCGCCCAATAGTCGGCCAGCGCCGCCGTGATCCTCCCCATCACCTGCTCCGGCGAGCCACGCAGAGGTGAGGGCACCGCGTTGGGATCGGGGTGGACGCTGGCGATGTCGGCGAGCATCGTCTCCGGCCGTGTCCGCGCGGCCGCGTCTAGTTCGTCCTCGAAGCGCGTCAGCGGTGATCGTGGATGGGGTGTGAGGAAGTCCAGGACCCAGAACCTCTCGTTGGTGAGGGCGAAAAGCATCTCAGCGTCCAGCTCGGATCGTGCTGCCATGGTCCGCCGCACCCACGGCAACATCAGCGGGTACCTGCCCGGGTCCCGGAGTGTCCGGAGCGACAGCGTGGCCTCGCCCAAGGGGGAGATCGCGAACCGCACGTCGCCGAGATCAGTCCCTGCGAGGTCGTACTCGATCATGAAGCGGAACGCTACATCTGTGGCGACCCCTGTGCTGGGGCTGGCAGAACAGTCTCGTGATCAAACGCGTCTTTCCCGCTGAACCCGTCTACCGCGCCCTGGCTTTGGCGACGGTACCTGCGGCCCTCTCTACCGGACTGTTCATCAGCGTGAGCGTCCTCTACTTCACGCGTGTCGTCGGGCTGGGGGCGGGCATCGTCGGGACCGGCCTGACGGTGGCGGGAGCTGTCGGTGTGGCCACCTCCTATCTGGGAGGGCGCTTGGCCGACCGACTCGGTGCTGACCGGGTTCAGCTGGGTGCCAACGTTATGCAGGCCCTGGCCCTCCTCGCCTTCACGTTCGTGAACTCGGCGGGGGCATTCGTTGCTGTCGCCTGCGCTGCGGTCGGGGCTCAGCGTCTGCAGCGGGTTGCTACAGGCGCGCTGCAGGCTCGATGGTTCACCGGCGAGGATCGGGTGAAGGTTCGTGCCCAACTCCGGGTTGTCACCAACGTGTCGATCGGCCTCGGAACCTGCCTAGCAGCGATCGCCTTGACTCTCGACACAGCCTCCGCATACCGGAGCACGGTGGCAGCCACCGCCTTCCTGGCCGCCGCGGCCACCATTCCGCTGTTCGGCCTGCGCGGCCGAGTATCTGGGCTTGCCGTGGCGTTGCAGGCAGGCGACAGACGGGGAAACGCTGATAGGACCGTCCGCTCACCGCTTCGTGACCGGACATACCTGTCTATTGCGGCGCTCAACTCGGTGGTTGCGATGCACTTCGGCATCCAGACCGTGGCACTACCGCTGTGGATCACTCGGTCGACCGACGCGCCCGCAGCGATGGTCTCAGTCCTGATGGTGGTAAACACCGCCTTCGTCGCGCTGTTCCAGGTGCGAGCGTCACGGGGCACCCACGACCTCCGACGCGCAGGGCAGACCGTTCGACGCGGAACCCTTGTGCTCTCTGCCGGATGTCTTGTGCTCGCGGCTGCCGGGGATGTCGGCGTGGGAGTGAGCGTGGTGCTGCTGATCGTGGCCGAGCTGTTCATCTCTTCGGCAGAGGTGTGGTGCGAGGCCGGCGGGTGGGGGTTGGCGTTTGAACTGGCCGACCCGGCGAACGCCGGTGCGTACCAAGGCGTGTCGCAGACCGGATATGCGCTCGGCGGAATGGCAGCACCGGTGGTCGTCACCGTCACCGCGGTTCAGCACGGACTTGCGGGGTGGGCACTTTTAGCCGGCATATTCGTGGCGGCAGGGCTGATGGTCGCCGCGCAGGCAGAGCGTGCCGCTGGGCTGAGGCGACGTCTAGAGGTCGATCTGGCCGCGTGACTCGGTCCGTTCTGTTAGGGACCAGCTGTGGGCGGTGAAGGTAGGAGCCTCCGGTCAGGTGGGCACCGAGCCTGCCTGGTGTGTGCGGCGCCTGCGTCGTGCTCCGCCGATGCGGGTTCACCGAGTACGGCCGTGCCCCGCAATACCTGTTCATCGCCGGCGCTTGCCAGGACCACGTCATGTTTCAACGCATCTTGCATACACACGACGCGCCCTGATAACCGTTCGCACCCCCATCTGCGCGATGCGGACAGACTGTCGGCGGGCGCATCATGCGGGCACCTGCTTTGGGAGGGAGACAGAGATGACCAAGGACCGTCTTGCAACGGACCCCCGCATCGGCATCTGGGCCGGATTGCTCGCGACCGCTGCCGGTGAGATCGCCGCCTCCGTAAGCCGCCGTGGCCGGTCACCGGCCTCGGGACTCGCGCGCGGCATGGTCGATGTCTCGCCCGCGATGCTTGTTGACGGCGGCGTCGCCCTGGTCGGGCAAGCCGACAAGCCTGGCCTCGTTGTGATCGCGACCAGCGCCAACGCCGCGGCCGCGGCAGTCGGTGCCGCCGTCGCCTCCCGCAGCGCTGTGCTGGGTGTCGCTACTTCCACGTTCCCGCATGCGCTTGGCGGGCTGCTGGCCTTGCGGCACGGTGACGCCTCAACGTCGGGCACAGCCGCGGCGACTGCCGCCGGAGTCTTCGTAGCCTCGGCGGCCATCGCGCCGGTGAAGCCGGCACCGCGGTTTGCGCTGGCCACTGTCGCGGCTGCAGGTGTTGCGGCGGTCGTCGCTGACCGGCGTTCTCGCCGCGGCGCCGCCGACCAACTCCGGACGCGAGCGAAGCTCCCCAAGCCGGCACGGCCACTGTCGCCGTTGACTTCTGGCGAGGTGACCCGACCGCGAGGTGTCGCACCGCTGCTATTCGAGCCCGACCAGTTCCCGGTCATCGACATCACCGTCCCCGAGCCCCGGGTCGACCTCGACGCTTGGCAGCTGCAAGTGGACGGCGAGGTCGCAGCGCCGTTCGCTCTAACGTTGCCCGAGCTCCTAGCGCTGCCCCTGGAGGAGCGGGACATGCTCATGATCTGCGTGCACAACCCAGTTGGTGGTGACCGGATGGGCTGTGCACGCTGGACCGGAATTAGAATCGCGGACTTGCTGGACCGAGCCGGTGCTCCGGCCGACCAGGGCTGGCTCGTGGTCGAGGCGGTCGACGGTTACTCCAACGTGTTGCCGCTGGCGGAAGCGCGGGAGCGGGCGTTCCTGGCGGTCGGGATGGCCGGCCAGCCGTTGCCGCGCGAGCACGGCAGCCCGGCCAGGCTGCTGGTGCCGGGACGCACCGGCCAGGACGGTCAGACGAAGTGGATCCGGCGCCTCACCGTGACGAGCACGGCACCATTGTCGTACTGGGGCAAGCGGGGCTGGCTCGACGGCACATACCCGGTGCATCCGTCCGCCCGCATCGACGTCCCCAGCGACCACGATCGAGTCGATGCGGGCGAAGAGGTCGCCCACGGCTATGCGTGGGCTTCGCCCGCTGGTGTCGATGCGGTGCAGGTGCAAGTCGACGACGGGCCATGGCTGGACGCTGACCTAGGCGTCGACCTGGGCCCTGAAGCGTGGCGGCCATGGTCGCTTCCTTGGCACGCAGTGCCCGGGCGTCATCGGCTCCGGGTGCGGTGTCGCGCGGTTAGCGGCGACTGGCAGGACGAAACTGCCGCGGCGCCGTACCCGCACGGGGTGCGCGGTGTCCACACTGTCACCGTGCATGTCGGGGGCAGTTTTGTACGGCCCGTTGCCTACCGGTTCGCCGAGGAAGCGAGGACGAGGCTTAGTTGGGGCCTCCGCAGCGTGGCCGCCTGGCGGAACAACCCCTCACAGTAGGGCGGCGCCAGTCCGGCCCCTGAAGCGGTTTCGACCTCCCCGTCGGACGTGCCTAATGCGTGTCGACGTCTCCGCGCCGGCTTCGATGGAGGTGCCTCTGACCTGCGCAAACGGCCGGCATGGGCTCCGCCCTTTCACGGCGGTAGCGCCGGTTCGAATCCGGTAGGGGGTGCAACGTTCCGCTGGACGCTCACTCTCGCGCTCGTCGCCGCTCGGGCAGTGGGAACGCGGGGGCGGAACATCTGGTCACGGTGTCAGGTTGCTCAGGACATGACTGAACTCCTCGACCGCGTCGTCAACGTCCTCCGTGCCGAGCACGACGTCCTGGTCGCGCTGGTGGCCGACCTGGAGTCCGGCCGGTTGACGGGCCCGAGCGGGGCGGACGAGTGGACCGTCGCCCAGGTGCTTTCGCACCTCGGCAGCGGTGCAGAGATCGGTCGAGCACCCATCGCGCGGGCTGCGGGCGAGCCGGTCGAGGCCGAGCCCAACCAGGCGATCTGGGCTCGCTGGGACGCCGCGAGCCCTGAGGACCAGGCGAGCGGGTTCGTCGAGTCCAACGGTCGTTGGCTGGAGACCGTCGAGGCGCTGACCGCTGAGCAGCGGGCAGGGCTCCTCGTCGACCTCGGCTTCCTGCCGGAGCCGGTGCCGCTCGTCACGGCGCTCGGCATGCGGCTCAACGAGGTCGCCAACCACTCCTGGGACGTCCGGGTCGCTCTCGATCCCGCGGCCGAGATCGCGGGGGAGTCGGCGCAGGCACTGGTTGAGCTCTTCCAGGGACCGGTCGCCTTCCTGCTCGGCTGGCTCGCGAAGGAGCGCCCCGAGGCTGAGGTCACCGTGGCTGTGCCCGCGGTCGACGCGACGCTGGTGCTCACCGAGCAGGTCTCGCTCGACGGCGCCGTGGCAGCACCGACGGCGACCCTCGACGGCCCGGCCGGTGCGTTCGTCCGCCTGCTCAACGGCCGGCTCAAGGAGCCCTACACGGACGGCGTGAGCGTCAGCGGCGGCGTCGGTCTCGACGACCTGCACCGGATCTTCCCCGGCTTCTGAGTCGCGCGCGGTCTCGCCACGGACGCGCTGAAGTCCGTGGCACTAGCGGGCACGTCGAGCTGATCCAGCATTGCGCTGTCAGCGGTCAGGGTCAGCTCTCCCGCTGCTCACGTCGAGCGTGGAGGCGCTGCTGCGCGGCCTCCAGGTACGCCAGGCAGGGGGCGTCGGCGTTCGGGTGCTTCTCCTTCAGGTGGAAGATCCATCGATCCATGGCCGCCATGAATCCGTTGTCCTCGCCGGGGCGATAGGCCGACCAATTCCGATCGGCCTTCACGGTGCACTCGCGGCAGCTGATCTTGTAGACGAACTGGCCGTCGCCGCCCACGTCGATCTTCACGTTGGCGAGGTCGCCTGCCTCAGCGGCGGCCTTCCTCTCACGAGCGGAGCGGCTCGCCGGCATGTCGACCTCGGGTCTGATCGGAGGATGTGGTGCAGACGCCTCGGCGGCGCCGTCATCGCGGTGGAACTCAACCGTAACCGCGGGTCGCCGGGTGCGACGACCAGGACCGACATCGGGCTGACCTCCTCCCAGGCGACGGGTCGCCACTCGTCCGACTAGGTGTGATGCCCAGGCACGTTGGTCGAGATCGTGTGACGACACGATCTGAGGTGTAGGTGGGTGAAGGCCTCCCCGGTGTGGAGTGGAGCTGTTGAGAAACCGCTCCGCCACCAAAGGAGGCCTTCGTGTCCCACGCTACTCATGCCAACGCCGCCCTGACCCCTCGCGCCCGCCTCAAGATGGCCCGACTCATCGTTGACGGGGGCTGGAAGATCCCGCGCGCCGCCGAGCGCTTCGACGTGTCGTGGAAGACCGCGAAGAAGTGGGCTGATCGCTACGAGGCCGAAGGGCCAGCCGGGATGCTGGATCGGTCCTCCCGTCCGCACCGTCAACCGAACCGG
>NZ_FOLB01000014.1 GCF_900112345.1 Nocardioides terrae | reverse complement strand
CGCCCGCGCCCACGGCGCGGTCCGGTCACGGCTGTCCACCGACTCCCGGACCGGCGCGCTCTCGCTCTACGAGCGGGTCGGCATGCAGGTGATCCAGGAGTGGGTCAACCGCGCAGCGCCGACCTCCCCGCACCTGTCGCCGGTCGAGTAGCCCGAGCTGCTGGGCGAGGGCCTGTCGAGACTACCCGGGGATGGTCTCGATACGCCGCCTCGCTGGCGCTCGGCGGCTACTCGACCAGCGAAGGCTCACGGCTACCCGACCAGCGAAGGCTCACGGCTACCCGACCAGCGAAGGCTCACGGCTACCCGACCAGCGAAGGCTCACGGCTACTCGACCAGCGAGTACCTCTCAGTGGGCGGGGGTGCCCGGGGAGAGCTCGGGCTCCACGCCCGTGTCGCCCACGTCGACGCTGTAGTCCGCCGGCGCCGTCGAGTCGACACCGTCGGGGACCTTGAGCGCCCGCAGGATCAGCGTGCCGGCGATCGCGATGACGAGGTTGATCAGCAGCGCCATCAGGGCGACGTAGACCTTGGTGTCGGTGCCCCAGAACGTCGCGAGCGGGCCACCGAAGTGCTTCTGCACCGGCGACGCGATGTCGTACTCGGTCCAGGTGCCCCAGATCATCGACACCGCCCACCCGGCGAGCAGCGCCCATCGGTGGAACCAGCGGGTGTAGAGGCCGACCACGATGGCCGGCAGCGTCTGCAGGATCCAGACCCCGCCGAGCAGCTGCAGGTTGATCGCGAAGTCCTTCGACAGCGCCAGGACGAAGATCAGCGCGCCGAACTTCACCACCAGCGAGACGAGCTTGGACTGCTGCGCCTCCTGCGCGGGCGTCGCGTCGGGCTTGATGAACGCCTTGTAGACGTTGCGTGTCCACAGGTTCGCCGCGGCGATCGACATGATCGCGGCCGGCACCAGGGCGCCGATCACGATGGCGGCGTAGGCGACCCCCGCGAACCACGACGGGAACTCGTTCTCGAACAGCTGCGGGATCGACTGCTGCGGGTTGGCCACCTTGACGCCGGCCGCGATGGCGACGAAGCCGAGCAGGGCGAGCAGACCCAGCAGGAACGAGTACGCCGGCAGCAGCGACGCGTTGCGCCGGATGACGTTGCGGTTCTTCGTCGACAGCACACCGGTGATCGAGTGCGGGTACATGAAGAGCGCCATCGCGCTGCCGAGCGCGAGCGACGCGTAGGCCCAGTGCGCCGCCGGCGGCGGGATGATGCCGCGCCCGTTCGCCTTGCCTGCCGCGATCGCGTCGGCGTTGGTCGTGTTGAAGTCGTCGAAGCTGCTCTTCGCGGAGTCGAAGACGTGGCCCCAGCCACCGAGGTGGTGCGGGATGTAGATGACCGCCACGATGATCACGATGTAGATCAGCGTGTCCTTGACGAACGCGATCAGGGCGGGCGCCCGCAGGCCGCTCGAGTAGGTGTAGGCCGCCAGGATGACGAAGGCGACGAAGAGCGGCAGGTCCTTGACGAACCAGTTGTCGCTGCTGCTCTGCAGCCCCATCACCTCGAGCACGACCTGCATGCCGACGAGCTGGAGCGCGATGTAGGGCATCGTCGCGACGATGCCGGTGACCGCGACGGCCAGGCTGAGGCCCTTGGAGCCGTAGCGGCCCTCGACGAAGTCGGCCGGCGTGACGTAGCCGTGCCGGTGGCTCACCGACCACAGCCGGGGCAGGAAGGCGAAGATGATCGGGTAGACGACGATCGTGTAGGGGACCGCGAAGAACCCGGTCACGGAGCCGGCGTACAGCGTCGCCGGGACCGCGATGAAGGTGTAGGCGGTGTAGATGTCGCCGCCGATGAGGAACCAGGCGATGAACGTGCCGAAGCCGCGGCCGCCGAGGCCCCACTCGTCGAGGCTGTCCAGCGAGGCGGCGCGGCGCCAGCGGGCGGCCGCGAAGCCCAGCACGGTGACGACGAGGAACAGGAAGATGAAGACGCTGAAGGCCAAGGCGTTCATCGGCGCTCACCGTTGCTGTCGAGGTCGGGGAGGCCCTTCGCGACACGGTCGCGCCGCACCGCCTCCTTGGCGACGTAGTAGGCGGCCACGGTGAAGGCCGCCGCACACGGGATCAGCAGGAACTGGAACCAGTAGTAGAAGGGGAAACCCCAGAGCCGGGGGTCGTCCTTGTCGTAGAGACCCACGAGGAGCGGTACGACGATCGGCGGCACGAGCAGGATCCCCACCAGGATCCAGAGTGGCCGCGAGTTGCTTGCAGGCATGAGCCCACCTTCCCGAAATGCAGTGCGAAACCCTCGGGCGTGACCCTAGTCACCACCGAGGGTTTCGTCATGCACGACCCGCTACCAGCGGCCGGGGAATCCGCTTCTCTGCCCATGCCGTCCGGTCGCCCACCGCCGCTGTCGGCCGCCCTTGACGACCAGCACCACCACGAGCGCGAACAGGATGAACGGGATGTGGGTGACCACGAAGGCGGCGAGGACGACCGCGAGCACGATCAGCGGGACCGGCAGGCCGGGCCGACGGGGCCCGTGCGGCGCCCGGGCCACGGGCTCTTCCACGACCGGCCGGGGCAGGTCGTGGAAGAGCACGTCGAGGTCGCCGCGGGTTCGGGCCGACCAGATGGCGTCGAGCCGCTCGGCGTACTCCTCGTGGTCGAGACGGCCGGCGGCGTAGTGGTCGCCGAGGATCTCCGCGGCCCGCTCTCGCTCAGCGTCGCCGATCCGGATCTCACCGGTCATCGCTCATCGTCCTCCGGTTCCTCGGTGGCCGCGGCCTCACCGCCCGCGTCGCCCGCCTCCGGGCCGTCGGCGAGGATGCCGTAGAGCCGGCGGCGGGTCTCGACCAGCACCTCGAGCGCCCGGGCGCGCTGCGCCTCGTCGCCCTGCGTCGCGAGCTGCCAGACGGCGCCTGCGACCTGCCCGATCTCGGACTTCAGGGTCTTGCCGAACTCGCCGCGGGCGGGCTCGTCGCGGTCGGCGAACGGCCGCCACACCGCCTCGATCTCGTCGGCGTGGCCGGAGACCCAGGCCTCGCCCTCCGCCGTCAGCCGGATGGCACGGCGCCCGCCCGCCTCGTCGGTCTCGATGAGCCCCTCGTCCTCGAGCTGCTGGATGGTCGGGTAGACCGACCCGGGGCTGGGCCGCCACTCGCCCTTGCTGCGCGCGGCGATCTGCTGGATGACCTGGTAGCCGTTGACGTGCTCACCGGACGCCTTGGCCTCGGCGAGCACACCGAGGATCGCGGAGCGGACGTCGCCCCGCCGCACCCTCGGGCCGCGTCGCTGCGGCTCGGGCTGCTGGAACCCGAAGAGTGCCGATGCCCACGGCGGCGGACCGCCCCGGTGACCCCGGCCCGGACCGGGCTGGTCGGTCCACTCGCCCCACGGCCCGCGGCCGCCCGGATGATGGTTCCATGCACGCTTGAAGTCGTTCATCTCGTCCCCTCCCAGAGGATCGCCGTCTATCGGTGGATGTCGCTGACAGGTCGCTGACGTGTCGCGATATATCGCGAGCGTACGTCCAGAGATCGGGGCGGCCAAGTGGATTGCGGACGAGAACAAGAAGACCGGGCCGACCGCACTCGGCGCCGTGGCTAGAACGCCCACACCACGACGGCAAGCACGACGACACCGATGACCCAGGGCAACATGGCGCCTCCTCGATGGGAGCGATGGCGCCAATCTAGCTACGAGGCCTAGCTACGAGGCGAGCCAGGCGGCGTAGGAATCGAAGGTGAACGGGCGGCCGAGGAAGTCGGCGACCAGGTCGGCGGCGTCCTCCTCGCCACCGCGGGCCAGCACACGATCGCGGTAGCGACCGGCCACGTCCGGAGCGAACAGGTCGGCCGGGTCGAAGGCGCTGAACATGTCCTTCGCGATCACCAGAGACCACATGTAGGTGTAGTAGGCCGACGAGTAGCCGCCCAGGTGGCCGAAGTTGGCGAACATGTGGGTGCCCTCGACCCAGGACGTCGGCGCGTACCGCTCCTGCAGCTCGACCATCCGGGCCGTGAGGTCCTCCGGCTGCTCGGCGTGGAAGTAGTAGGACATCGCCGCGTAGAACATCTGCTGGCGCGCCTGGATGCCCTTGCCGAAGTCGTCGGCGGCCCGCATCCTCTCGACGAGCCCGCTCGGGATCGGCTCACCAGCCTCCGTGCTGGCGAAGCCGCGAAGAACCGACGCGTCCCAGGCCCACTCCTCCAGCATCTGCGACGGCGCCTCGACGAAGTCCCACTCCGTCGCCACGCCGGCGAACCGGACCCACTCGCCCTGCCCGCCGAGCACGTGGTGGAGCAGGTGGCCGAACTCGTGGAAGAGCGTGACGACGTGGTCGTGCTCCATCAGGCCCCGCGAGAAGTTGCAGACCAGGACGCCCTCCGGGAGCTGACGTTGCGTGATGGTTCCTGAGGAGGCGTGGGACGAGCCGTCTCGAAGGACTCCGTCGGCGAGCGTGAACTGGGCCGCGTGCTTGTACTTGCCGTCCCGCGGATGCAGGTCCAGGTGGATGCGGCCGAGGTGCTCGCCGCCGGCGATCCGGAAGACGTCGTACGACGTCACGTCGTCGTGCCACGTGGCGCACTCGACCGGCTCGTAGCGCAGCCCGAAGAGCCGCCCGGTCACGTCGAGCAGGCCCTGGCGCACCTTCGAGAAGTCGAAGTAGGTGCGCACCAGGTGGGAGTCGACCTCGAGCTGCTCCTTGCGCACCAGCTCCTGGTAGTAGCCCAGGTCGGAGGACGTGATCGAGCTCGCTCCGGGCACGTCCTCGCGGTAGCGCTCGAGCACCACGTCGAGGTCGCGCCGCATCGGGCCGTCGGCGGCGTCGGCGATCTTGTCGATGAACGCGGCGATGGCCGGCCCGGACCCGATCATCTTCACCTCGGCGTCGTACGACGGCCAGTCGGCGTGGCCGACCAGCCCGGCCCGCTCCTGGCGCAGCGCGAGCATCTCGCGCAGCACCGCGTCGTTGTGCGGCCAGCCGCGCTCGAGGAACGCGACGGTCACCTGGCGGCGCACGTCGGCGTCGTGGACGAACATCCTCGCGGGCACCGAGTCGGGGTAGTCGGTCGAGACGGTGACGAGCCCGTCCTCGCCGGCCGGGTGGGCGGCCAGCCAGTCCTCGGGCATCCCCGCGAGCCGCTCCGGCGCGACCCTGACCGTCCGGACGTCGTCGCGGATGATCCGGGAGAACTCCTGCCCGAGCTCGGTCAGCCGCTCGTCGATCGCCTTGATGCGCGCCCGCACGTCGTCGCCGCGGTCGACGCCCGCGCGGCGGAAGTCGCGCAGGGTCCTCTCCAGCAGCCGGGCGGCGAGCGGGTCCTCGGGCACGGCCAGGCCGGCGAAGACGTCGTAGAGCGCCCGGTCCTGGTTGAGCTCGGTGACCAGCCGGTCGACCTCGACCTCGGCCCCCTCCGAGGCGGTGCGGACCTCCTCGAGCGGGTGGACGTTGGCGAGCAGCGACGCGGGCGCGGCGACGTTGCCGAGCACGAGCGACAGCTCGTCCCAGACCTTCAGGGCCGCGACCGGGTCGGCCGGCGGGGCGCCGCGGAGGCCGTCGGCGAGCTCGCGGGCGCGGGACAGGCCGGTGCGGGTGCGCTCCTCGATCCACGCGAGGGTCCGGTCGGCGGCGGGGAGGTCCAGGGGGTTCACGCGGGCCAGCGTAGGCGGAACGGCGCTCCCCGAGCGCGACAGTTCCCCGGCGCCCCCGCGCTCACACGAGCTGTCGGCGCCGCCGGGTCAGGTAGGCCTGCTCGGCGGCGTTGCCGGTCGCAGCCACCGCGGCGTCGTACTCCTCGCGCGCCTCCGCGCTGCGCCCGACCCGGCGAAGCAGCTCGGCGCGCGTCGCGTGCCAGGCGTGGTAGGTCGTCAGCGGCAGCCGGTCGACGATCGCGAGCGCGACGTCGGGGCCGTCGACCTCGGCCACCGCGACCGCCCGGTTGAGCGCGACGACGGGACCGGGGTCGATCCGCTGGAGCTGGTCGTAGAGCGCGAGCACCTGCAGCCAGTCGGTGTCGGCGGCCCGGGCGGCGTCGGTGTGCACGGCGTTGATCGCGGCGAGGATCTGGTAGCGGCCCGGCCGGTTGGTCGCCAGGCACTCGCGGACCAGGGCATGCCCCTCCTCGATGAGCGAGCGGTCCCAGCCGGCCCGGTCCTGCTCGGAGAGCGGGACCAGCTCCCCGCCCGCGAAACGGGAGGCGCGGCGGGCGTCGGTCAGCAGGAGCAGCGCGAGCAGGCCGGCCACCTCGGGTTCCCGCGGCAGCAGCTGGCGCAGGATGCGCGCCAGCCGGATGGCCTCGTCGGAGAGGTCGACCCGCGTGGGGCTGTCGCCCTCGCCGGCGAGGTAGCCCTCGTTGAAGACCAGGTAGACCACCGCCAGCACGGCGTCGAGCCGGGCCGGGAGGTCCGCGACAGCGGGCACCTTGAAGGGGATGTGCGCCGCCTTGATCTTGGCCTTCGCCCGGGTGATCCGCTGCCCCATGGCCGGCTCGGCCACGAAGAAGGCCCGGGCGATCTCGGGGACGGTCAGACCGCCGAGCAGGCGCAGCGTCAGCGCCACGCGTGCCTCCGGCGGGAGGGCCGGGTGGCAGCAGGTGAAGACCAGCCGGAGCCGGTCGTCCTCGACCGGGCCGGTCGGTTCGGGAGGGGTGTCGTCGGTGATCATGAGTGCCGCCTGGTGCTTGGCGTCGCGCAGGGACTCCCGCCGGAGCCGGTCGAGCGCCTTGTTGCCGGCGGTGGTGGTGAGCCAGCCGCCCGGGTTGGGCGGAATGCCGTCGGCCGCCCACTTCTCGACGGCGACGACCAGTGCCTCGCCGGCCGCCTCCTCGGCGATGTCGAGATCGCCGAAGCGGCGGGCCAGCGAGGCGACCACGCGGCCGTACTCGTCGCGGAAGATCCGCGCGAGCGCGGCGTCGTCGTACGCCTGGTCCATGCGGGCGTCAGCCCTCGAAGGGCCGGACCTCGACCTTGCCGCGGCACGCCTTGGACGCGTCCGCGGCGAGCGCGAGGGCGGTGTCGAGGTCGGGCGCCTCGATGATCCAGAAGCCGCCGATGTGCTCCTTGGACTCCAGGTAGGGGCCGTCGGTGACGACCGGCTGGGCGCCCTGGCCGTCGACGACGGTCGCGGTCGACGGCCCCTTCAGGCCACCGGCGAACACCCAGTAGCCCTCGGCCTGCAGCCGCTTGTTGTAGCGGTCGGTCTCGGCCATGGCCTCCCGCATCGCCTCGGGGGACCCGTAGCCGCCGCCGGTCGTCATGTCGTGGTCGGCCTCGGTGCCGTGCACGCTCATCAGGTACTGCGTCATCTCAGTTCTCCTCGCTCTGGGTCGGAACATCTGCATCGGGGTCGTCCTGGAACGGACGGACCTCCTGCGGGCAGCGACAGGCGGCGGAGAAGCGGCCCGCCCACATCAGCGCCTCGTCGAGGTCGGCGACGTCGATGATCGAGAAGCCGCCCATCGCCTCCTTGGTCTCGGCATACGGGCCGTCGGTGACGACCGGTGTGCCGCTGCGGGCGTCGACGACCGTGGTGGCCTCCGAGCCGTGCAGGCCGCCGCCGAAGACGAAGATCCCCGCCTCCTGGGCGTCGGCGACGACGGCGCCGACGTCGGCCATGATCTGCTCCATCTCCTCCGGCGACAGCGTGTCGTAGTCGGGCTCGCCGACCACGGCGACCAGGTACTGCGTCATCTCGCACTCCTCTCGGGCGACCCCTTCGGCCGCCTCCACCCATGCCACGAACGGGCACACCCCGATCCGACAGCCTGCCGCGAACCTCTTCGATTCGGGAAGCAAAACCGACGACCACTAGGTTGACGACGCAGAGCAGAAGGGCGAGCGGTGGCGCTGAGAGACCTCGTGGCGGACACGCGTCCGCTGCGCAACGAACACTTCCGTCGACTCTGGCTCGCCAACATCGTCACGGTCATCGGGGCGCAGCTGACGGTCGTCGCGGTCCCGGCCCAGATCTACGCCGACACCGGCTCGACGGCGTACGTCGGCCTGACCGGTGTGTTCGGACTGGTCCCGCTCGTCGTGTTCGGCCTCTACGGCGGCGCCCTCGCCGATGCGTTCGACCGGCGCACGATCCTGACGATCACGACCGTCGGGCTGATCGCGACGAGCGGCCTGTTCTGGCTCCAGGCGCTGCTCGGCAACAGCAACGTCTGGGTGCTGCTGCTCCTCTTCGCGGTGCAGCAGGCGTTCTTCGCGGTCAACCAACCGACCCGCGCCGCGGTCTATCCGCGCCTGGTCGACGCCGACCTGCTGCCGGCGGCGAACGCGCTGAGCATGACCATCTCGACCGCCGGAGCCATCGCCGGCCCGCTGGTCGCGGGCATCCTGATCCCGTTCACCGGCTTCGCCTGGCTCTACCTCGCCGACACGCTCTCCCTGCTGGCCACCCTGTGGGCCGTCGTCCGGCTCCCGAGGCTGCCGATCCAGGGGGTCACCCAGAGCCCCGGGCTGCGCTCGGTGTTCGACGGCTTCGTCTACCTCCGCACTCAGCCGGTGCTGCTGATGAGCTTCGTCGTCGACATCATCGCGATGGTCTTCGGCATGCCCCGAGCACTGTTCCCCGAGATGGCGCACCTCAACTTCGGCGGGCCGTCGGAGGGCGGTACGGCGTTCGCGCTGCTCTTCGCCGCGATCCCCGCCGGCGCGGTGATCGGTGGTGTGCTCGGCGGCTGGGTCTCGCACATCAGGCGGCAGGGCCTGGCGGTCGTGGTCGCGATCGTCGTCTGGGGCCTGGCGATGGCCGGCTTCGGTGTCGCCGCGGCAGTGGCGCTGCACGCCTCGGGCGCGACCCGCACCGCGATGCTCGTGGTCGCGCTGGTGATGCTCGCGATCGGCGGGGCCGCCGACATGGCGTCGGCGGCGCTGCGCACGGCGATGCTCCAGTCCGCCGCGGACGACTCCGTCCGCGGCCGGCTGCAGGGCGTGTTCACGGTGGTCGTGGCGGGAGGCCCGCGGATCGCCGACACCGCCCACGGCTACGCCGCGGCCGCCGTCGGGGCCGCGACCACCGCTGCGGGCGGCGGCATCCTCGTGGTGGTCGGCGTGGTCGTCGCCGCGATCGCCGTGCCCTCGTTCGTGCGCTACCGCGTGACCGCGCACGTCGCGGCGAGGTAGCCGCACGCGACCGTCCCCCGTTCGGGTCATGGACAACCGGAGGGCGCGGGGCCAGCATCACTGGTGCCCCTCCCTGACCCTCCGGAGTGCCCGATGCTGACAACGACGTCACCGGTCCGGCCGATCGCCCACGCCCTCGTGGGCGCGGCGGTGGCCGCCACCCTCGCCCTGCTGCCGGCCGCCGCCGCGACGGCCGGCCACCCCGGCCACGGCCAGCCGGGCCACCACGCCGGCCAGCACGCACACCGGCATCACCACGGCCACGGTCAGGCCGGCAAGCCGGTCACGGTGATGACCCGCAACATCTACCTCGGCGCCGACATCAACCGGCCGGTCGAGGCGGCGCAGGCCGCGCAGGCACAGGGCCTGCCGCCGCAGGCGGTGGTCGTCGCCCTCGCCAACGCGACGCACGAGACGCGGGCGATCGTGGACCGGACGAACTTCCCCGTCCGCGCCGGGCTGCTCGCCCAGGAGATCGCGACGAACCGGCCCGCCCTCGTCGGGCTGCAGGAGGTCGCCTGGTGGCGGCACGGCCCCTTCCAGCTCGACCAGGTCGGCATCCCGAACGCGCAGGTCACCGACTACGACTACCTGCAGCTGCTACTCGACGCGCTCGCCGCTCGGGGAGCGCACTACGTGCCGGCGGTCGTCGGCCTGCGCGCGGACGTCGAGGCGCCCAGCTTCACCGGTACCGGGTCGGCCGACGCCCGCGACGTCCGGATGACGATGCGCGACGTCATCCTCGAGCGCGCGGACAGCTCGGTGAAGGTGCTCGACACCCACGACCAGATCTACGCCACCAACCTCAGCGTCTCGATCGCCGGAGTCCCGATGAACTTCGACCGGGGCTTCCAATGGGCCGACGTACGCGCGGGGTCGCGCTCGTTCCGGTTCGTCAACACCCACCTCGAGGCATTCAGCTCCGACATCGCGCTGGCCCAGGCGACCGAGCTCCTGGACAGCGCGCCGGCGTCCCGGCGGAGCACCGTCCTCGTCTGCGACTGCAACTCCGACCCGCTCAACAGCTCGGTCAAGCCGATCGACCACGTGCCGCACAAGGCGCCCTACGACCTGATCACGCAGACCTTCGCCGACCAGTGGCTGCGGTGGCGGCCGGCCGCTCTGGGCTGGACGTCCGGCTTGTCGGAGACGGTCGACGACCCGACCGCCGCCGGCTTCGACCACCGCATCGACATGGTCTTCGGCCGGACCGCCACCGGGCGGGCGCTGCGCGTCGACCGCGGCCGCGTCACCGGTACGTCGACCCGCGACCGTGACCCGGCGACCGGGCTGTGGCCGTCCGACCACGGCGGGGTGGTGCTCCGGCTGCGGGGTCTATGAGCGAGGCGCCTGACCGAGCAGACCCTTGACGTACGCCGCCTGGCCGACGTGCTGGGTGTCGTCGTTGACGACGCTGACCAGCCGCGCGCCGAGGGTCACCGGCGGGTTCCAGCGCCGGTCGACGACCCGGTCGAGGTCCTCCTCCGACAGCGTGGCGAGGAACGCCAGCGTCTGCTCGTGCACCGAGCGGACGTAGGCAGAGAGCAGGTCGGCGCTCGCGCGGACCCGACCGACCTGCTCGCTCGTCTGGCCGTAGCCGGTCGCACCGACGTCGAAGGGCAGGCCGAACCGGTCGGCGTACCCCTGCGACGTCCAGACCTGCTCGGTCCCGGCGACCTCGGCGACGTGGTCGTCCTGCACGCGGGCCAGGTGCCAGACCAGCCAGGCGATCGGGTTGGCGTCGGGAGCGGGGCGCGCGGCCAGCTGGTCCTCGGAGAGCCCGTCGACGACGCTCTCGGCGCTCTCCACGACGCGGGTGTACGCATCCTTCAGCAGGTCGGAAGGGGTCATGCCGCCACGGTAGCCCGGTTACCGAGGGCCATGACCAGGTTCGGCTACACCC
This sequence comes from Nocardioides terrae, assembly GCF_900112345.1. Lineage (GTDB taxonomy): Bacteria > Actinomycetota > Actinomycetes > Propionibacteriales > Nocardioidaceae > Nocardioides > Nocardioides terrae. Next base: position 81,101 of record NZ_FOLB01000014.1, on the reverse strand, counting down.
TCATGACCGAGCAGAGCGGCCCGCGCGAGCTGGTGTCCTATGCGATCGCCGCGGAGCGGGCGGGCTTCGACTTCGAGGTCTCCAGCGACCACTACTCGCCATGGCTGACCGAGCAGGGGCACGCGTCCTACGCGTGGTCCGTGCTCGGCGCCGTGGCCCAGGCGACCGAGCGGGTCGGGCTGATGACCTACGTGACGTGTCCGACGATGCGCTACCACCCGGCCGTCGTCGCCCAGAAGGCGGCAACACTGGGGCTGCTCAGCGACGGCCGGTTCACCCTCGGGCTCGGGAGCGGCGAGAACCTCAACGAGCACACGGTCGGCGACGGCTGGCCCGGCCTCGAGACACGGCACGAGATGCTCGCCGAGGCCGTCGAGATCATCCGCGAGCTCTTCGCCGGCGAGCTGGTCACCTTCCGTGGCGACCACTTCGACGTCGACTCCGCGCGGCTGTGGGACCTGCCGGAGGATGCGGTGCGGATCGCGGTCGCCGTGGCCGGCGAGCGCGCCGTCGAGCGGTTCGCTCCCCTGGCCGACGACCTGATCGCCGTCGAGCCCAAGGCCGAGGTGATCACCATGTGGAACGGCGCCGCCGGCGCACCCACGATCGGCGACGGCGCCCGCGCCATCGGCCAGATCCCGATCTGCTGGGACCCCTCGGAGGAGGCAGCGGTGCAGCGGGCCCACGAGCAGTTCCGCTGGTTCGGCGGCGGCTGGAACGTCAACGCCGACCTGCCGACGACGGCCGGCTTCGCCGCCGCGTCGCAGTTCGTCCGGCCCGAGGACGTCGCCGAGTCGATCCCCTGCGGACCGGACCTCGACAAGATCGTGGAGGCGGTGTCGGCCTACTGGGAGGCGGGCTTCACCGACGTAGCGGTCGTGCAGGTCGGCGACGAGGGCCAGCAGCGCTTCCTGGACGAGGCGGCCGGTCCCCTGCTCGAGCGGCTGCGCGCGGCGGCGCCCTCCTGATCAGCGACGCTGATCCGGGTCAGGGTGTGTGACCTGGCGCACATCCTGCGGCTACGGTGACCACATGGCTCTCCAGCACGACCTCGACAGAAGGCTGCGACGCGGACTGACGCGCGAGCGTCGGGCGGCGTTGTGGGTGTTCGCGATCATCCTCGCCGCGGTCGTCGTCGAGTTCCTCTGGGTCGGCCTGACGCGGCTCTTCGAAGGGCCGAGCGCGGGCTGCGACCGGTCCGTCGGCAGCTGGCCGTCGGGGCCGCTGAGCTTCGTGACCGGCGGGGTCCTCGGGATGGCCCTGCTCTCCATCCCCCTACGGCACCGGCTGCACCGCCGCGGCGTGCTGATCATCAGCAGCGGCGCCGTCTTCGTGGTCTCGCTCGGATCGGTGCTCTTCATCCTCGGCTGGTGGATCGCCGGCCACTCCCCCTCGTCGGCCTGCGGCAGCGTCGCCGGCTTCTTCGGCCCGATCCTGCCGCTGCTGCTGGTCGCCCACATCTCCGGCTTCCTCTGCCGCGACACGATCAAGGGCAAGGGCGGTACGCCGCAGCCGCTCGCGGAGGACTGACCCGCACGACCACCCTGGTCGAGGAGGGCGCGCAGCGTCCGTCGCGAGACGTCCACACCGATCCCGTCACATCTCCCGGCCGCCGTACGTCGACCCCTCGACGGCCCGGACCGGGCCACCGACCGGGAGGATGGAGCCATGGACCAGCGCGCGGAGGAGTTCGAGACCGAGCGACCGCGGCTGCGCGCCATCGCGGCGCGCATCCTCGGCTCGACCGCCGAGGCCGACGACGTCGTCCAGGAGGCCTGGCTGCGGCTGGCTCGCACGTCCGACGTCGACAACGTCGCGGCCTGGCTGACGACCGTCGTCTCCCGGCTCTGCCTCGACCAGCTGCGCTCGCGCAAGCACGTCGAGCCGTACGACGACCCGGCGGCCGTGTCCCCGGGGACGCCGGCGAGCGCGGGGGAACCCGTCGACCCCGAGGCCGAGGCGGTGCTGGCCGACCAGGTCGGAGCAGCGCTGGTCATCGTCCTCGAGACGCTGTCGCCGGCGGAGCGGGTGGCCTTCGTGCTGCACGACCTCTTCGGGGTCCCGTTCGACGATGTCGCCGGCGTCCTCGGACGGTCGCCCGCGGCCGTGCGGCAGCTGGCCTCACGCGGCCGGCGCGCCGTCGCGGGCGGCGGTGTCGACGAGCGGGCCGAGGCCGAGCGCCGGTCGCACCGCCAGGTCGTCGACGCCTTCCTCGACGCGGCGCGGGGCGGTGACCTCAACCGGCTGCTCGAGCTGCTCGCGCCCGACGCGATCATGACCGCCGACCCGGCCGGCATCTCGCTGGGCACCGAGCCGATCTACGCCGGTGCGGACGCCGTCGCGGCCCGCTTCAACGGTGTCCGCGGCGCCCAGCCCGTGACCGTCGACGGCTGGACCGCCGCCGCGTGGGTGCACCACCGCGAGGTCAAGGTGGCCTTCCTGTTCACCGTCGCCGACGGACGGATCACGTGCGTCGACCTGGTCGCCGACCCGGAGATGCTGCGCCGGATGGAGGTCGAGATCGCGGGCAACCCGGCCCGAGGCGCGTGAGGGACGGCTCGGGTGGACTCAGCCCGCCCGGAGCCGCTCCAGCCGCTGGCGGAGGAGGGCGGCCCGGTGGGCGTTGCCGTGCAGGTCGACGTACCGCTCACCGAAGACCGCGAGCAGGGCGTCGTCGAGCCGGCGGACCGCACCGGGCGGGTAGCGGTAGCCCATCCGCTCGTTGATGCGCCGGGCGTCGGTGGGTCGGAGCACGTCGGCGAGCTCGGCGAACGACGTCACGCCGAGCTCCAGCAGCAGGCCCGAGATCCAGGCGTAGTGGTCGGCGCGCGACCAGCCGGCGTCGGCGTACTGCCCGGCGAGGAAGGCGGCGAGCTCGCGCGGGTCGAGCCGCGGGTCGTCCACGGCGGCGGGCTCGACGACGGGCTCCGCCGGGGCCGACCGCAGCCGGTCCCGGATCGTGGTGAACTCGCGGTCGGCCAGCTCGATGAGGCCGGCGGCCAGCGTGAAGCGGCGGTCCAGGTCGCTCGCGTGCTCGGCGGGGATGGTGCCCTTGTAGCGGATCGCGTGCTCGAACTCCGCCCAGGCGTGCTGCAGCACGGTGCGGATCTGCACCTGCACCACCCGCCCGCCGAGGAGCTCGTGCCCGGGCCCCGGGGGGACCTCGAGCAGCAGGTGCCGGCTCGCGTAGCCGAACCGGCCCTCGTCGGCCGTCTCCTGGCCCATGTCCCGGTCGTCGACCACGACCGCCTGGTCGGCCAGCAGCTCAGCGACCACGTCGACGTCGCTGAGCACGTAGGTCACCACGCGTACGCCCAGCTGGTCGGTGATCTCCCGGAGGGGGTCGGTGTAGAGCAGCCGGCCGTCGCGGGTCCGCGATGCCTTCTCGGCGAAGCTGGCGATGCTCTTGGTCCGACCGGTGACGGTCAGGTAGTTGATGCCGGCTTCGTCGAGCACCTGCCGGACGAGGTCGGCCGCCTGGTGGCCGGCCTGGACGAGGGTGGGGTGCTGGGCGGCGTACTCGTCGACGGCGGGTCGGGCCGGTCCCGCCGTGCGCCGCTCGCGCGGGGTGGGACGGTGGTCGGCCGGCAGCGTCGGCGTGACGATGTAGCCGTCCTGCCAGCCGCCCGGCTCGTCGTCGCCGTAGACGGTGACCCGCTCCGGCGCCCTGACCGCGAGCATGGCGACGTAGGCGCAGACGACGGCGTCGACCTGGTCCTCGACGACCCGCAGCTCGCTCTTGCGCTGGGCCTGGGCGACCCGGTGGCGCAGCTCCGCCCACGCCGGGCCCTCGACGTGGAGCGGCACCGCGGAGTCGGCGAGCCCTTCGAGCAGGTTCATCAGCGCGAGCAGGTCGCCGCGCAGGGAGACCAGCGTGCGGCCGGGCTTGTTCTTGTACTTCAGCGTCCGCCCGAGCCGGAACAGCGCGACCGTCGCCGGGTGCGGATAGACCTCGATGGCCCGCCTCGACCGGCCCGAGCGCGGGTTGAGGTCGAGGCCCAGCCGCGCCGCGATCCGCTGGCCGCGGGTGCCGTCGGCGAACTCGGGCTTGCCGGTGTTCGAGGGGTGCGCGCCGGCGTCGAACCGGGCGAAGTCGCGGTTGAGCGCGGCCTCGGCCGGCCGGTTGCCGGTCGCGTTGCGGACGATCAGCGGTGCGTCGACGGCGACGACGCAGCCGCCCTCGACGTACGCCGCCAGCGCGGTCTCGATCTCGTCGTCGGTGCGGACGGCGCCGATGTGGAGCAGGCGACCGGTCTCGTCGAGCACGGCCAGGCCGGTGGGCTGGCGCTGGCCCCAGGCGAGGTCGATGCCGACCAGGTGCAGGGGAGGCGTCGACGACATGCCCGCAGCCTGCCCTACTCGCCGCCGATCGGCATGTGGGCCGGCATGTCGGCCGGCATGTCGGCGTAGGCGACGGCGAGGGCGGCGCCGAACGTCGCGTTGTTCTTCACCAGCGCGATGTTGGCGGTCAGCGAGGCGCCGTCGGTGATCTCGACGATGCGGCCGAGCAGGTAGGGCGTGATGTCCTTGCCCGTCATCCCGAGCCGGTCGGCGTCGGCCAGCGCCCGGTCGATGATGCCGCCGATCTCGGCGGCGGGGATCTCGTCGGCGACGGGGATCGGGTGGGCGATGACGACGCCGCCGGGCAGGCCGAGCGACCACTTCGCGCGCAGCACGGCCGCAGTCTCCACGGCGCCGTCGACCCGCATCGGCGCGGCGAAGCCGGACGAGCGGGAGTAGAACGACGGGAACTCGTCGGCGCCGGTGACCAGCACGGGGACCCCGAGCGTCTCGAGCGTCTCCAGGGTCAGCCCGATGTCGAGGATCGACTTCACGCCCGCGGACACGACGGCGACGGACGTCTGTCCGAGCTCGGTGAGGTCGGCGGAGATGTCGAAGGACTGCTGCGCCCTGCGGTGGACGCCGCCGAGCCCGCCCGTGACGAAGACGTGGATCCCGGCCAGCGACGCCAGCCGCATCGTCGCGGCGACGGTGGTGGCGCCGTGCAGGCCGCGGGCGACCACGTAGGGCAGGTCGCGCACCGACACCTTGATCACCTCGGGGTCGGAGGCGAGCAGCTCGAGGGCGTCCTCGGTCAGCCCGACCCGGGGCACACCGCCGAGCACGGCGATGGTGGCCGGCACCGCACCGCCCTCCCGCACGATCGCCTCGACCTCGCGGGCCATCTCCACGTTGCGCGGGTAGGGCATGCCGTGGCTGATGATCGTGCTCTCCAGGGCGACGACGGGGCGCCCCTGCGCGAGGGCGTCGGCGACCTCGTCGGTCAGTTGGATCTGGCTCATGCGGAGCTCCTCACGAGGGCCTCGGACAGGTCGGGTCGGACGGTGGCCGGGCCGGCCACGGTCAGGGCGGCCGCGGCATGGCCGAGGCGAGCGGCCTCCTGCGGCGTCGCCCCGGCGAGCAGGAAGTGACAGAAGGCCGCCAGCATGGCGTCACCAGCGCCCGTCACGTCGACCACCCCGCCGGTGACCGGTGCCAGCTCGACGACGCCGTCGCGCGAGGAGAGCAGCGAGCCGGCCGGCCCGCGGCGCAGCCAGACCAGCTCGGCGCCCTGACCGTGCAGCGCGGCCAGGGCGTCCGATGGGTCGTCGAGCCCGGTCAGCGCGGCGAGCTCCTCGCGATTGGGGGTGAGCAGGAAGAGCGGGCGGCGGACCGCCGCCGCGAGCCGGACGGCCTTGGGCACCGACACCGGCTCCACCACGACGGGTACGCCGGCCGCCGCCGCGACGTCCAGCGCCACCGTGACGGTCGCGGGGAGCAGGTTGGCGTCGACGACGACGAGGTCGGCCGCGGCGAGACGGTCCGCCACGGCGGCGACGTCCTCCGGCGTGAGGGACTCGATCGCCGCCATGTCGGCGACCGCCACCGAGAGCTCGCCGGAGTGGTCGAGGACGGCGGTGTAGGTGCCCGTCGCTCCGCGGCGCCTGACCAGCGACACGTCGACGCCCGCCGCGGCGGTGCTCACCAGCAGGTCCTCACCGAGGGCGTCGGTCCCGATGGCAGTGACCAGCGCGGTCGGCGTACCCAGGCGGGCGAGGTTCTCGGCGATGTTGCGCCCGACGCCACCCGCCGACAACGTCGCGCTGCCGGGGTTGCTGGTGCCGGGGACGAGCGCGGCGGCGCTGCGGGCCTTGAGGTCGACGTTGGCGCCGCCGAGGACGACGACGCTCACCGGCCGATCCGCAGCTCGTCGGGCATGCAGGCCTCGACGAGCTCGCCGAGGGCGCCGGGCATGCCGGACAGGTCACCGACGGCTCCGATCGACACCAGCACGTTGAGAAGCATGCCGTGCGCGATGAAGTCGCGGACCTGCTCGGCCGGCCAGCCGGTCTCGACGAGCGTCGCGTAGATGCGCGCCATGCCCTCGCGCGCCTGGACGCCGATCTCGGGCACGCCGCTGGCGGAGAACCCGTGCATCAGGACGTGCAGGAAGTCGGTGTCGGCCAGCAGCGCGCTGTAGGCCAGCGCCATCCGCTCCTTGTCGTCCTCGCTCGCGGGATCGAACGGACCCTCCGCGAGCACGCCGCGGAACGCGCCCTCGATCTGGGCGCAGGCGCGGCCGAACACGGCGAGGAAGAGCTCCAGCTTGGTGCCGAACATCCTGACGACGTACGGCTGGCTGACGCCGGCCTCCTTGGCGACCGCGTCGGTGCTCGTGCCCGCGTAGCCGCTCGCCGCGAACGCTCGCGTCGCGGCTTGGAGGACGAGCTCGCGGCGCTCCTCGGCAGGCATCCGGGTGTTCACGGTTGACATGTTATCAGTTGATTACTTATTGTCGTCGGCATCGCTTGTAATCATTCAATGCCAACTTCTTGGAGGAGCAATGTCCGCACTCGCCGGCCAGCGGGCCGACACCCCGGCCCGGGCGGTTCGGCGGGTCCCGCTGTGGCTCACGATCGCGGCAGTCAGCCTGCCGATGTTCATGGCCACCCTCGACAACCTGGTGATGACCAGCGCGCTGCCCGTCATCCAGGCCGACCTGAACGCGAGCGTCAGTGACCTGTCGTGGTTCCTGAACGCCTACACCCTGGCGTTCGCCACCTTCATGCTGCCGGCCGCGACCCTCGGTGACCGGCTCGGCCGGCGCCGCGTGATGGTCGCGGGCATCGTCGTCTTCACGCTGGCCTCGATCGGGTCGGCGCTGGCGGACTCCTCCAGCGCGCTGATCGTCGCCCGCGCGGTCCAGGGCCTCGGCGCGGCGGCGGTCATGCCGCTCTCGCTGACCCTGCTCGCGGCCAACGTGCCCGAACGGCTGCGGCCGGCGGCCATCGGCATCTGGGGCGGCGTCTCCGGGCTCGGTGTCGCGCTCGGTCCGGTCGTCGGCGGTGCAGTGGTCGAGGGGGTCAGCTGGCAGGCGATCTTCTGGCTCAACGTCCCGGTCGCGATCGTCGCGCTGCCGCTCGTCCTGGCGGCGGTGTCGGAGTCCCGCGGGACCTGGCAGCGTCTCGACCTGCTCGGCGCGGCGATGCTCGGCGGCGCCGTCTTCCTCGGCATCTGGGGCATCGTGCACGGCAACGACGACGGCTGGTCGTCGGCCGGGGTCCTCACCCCGCTCGTCGCCGCCGCGGCCCTGCTGCCGGCGTACGTCGTCCACGCGCGGCGCCGCACCGACGCGGTGCTCCCCCTGCGACTCTTCGCGTCGCGCAGCTTCACGGTCGCCAACCTGGTCGCCCTGGGCTTCACGGCCGGGATGTTCGGCGCGGTCTTCCTGCTCTCGCAGTACCTCCAGGTCGTCCAGGGCTTCTCGCCGCTCGGTGCGGGCGTCCGCACGCTCCCGTGGACGGCGGCTCCGATGGTCGTCGCCCCCGTGGCCGGCCTCCTGGCGTCGCGGGTCGGCGTCCGGCCGCTGCTGCTCGTCGGGCTCGCGCTGCAGGCCGCGTCGCTGGTCTGGTTCGCCGGGCTGACCGAGTCGGGGTCGTCGTACTCCGCCTTCGTCCCGGCGCTCGCCATGGCCGGCATCGGCATGGGGCTGGTCTTCCCGTCGGTCTCCAACGCCACCCTCGACGGGCTGCCCGACGACGACTTCGCCACCGCCTCGTCGGCGAACTCGACGATCCGGGAGTTCGGCGTCGCGCTCGGCATCGCGCTGCTGACCGCCGTCTTCCTCGGCAACGGCGGCCAGATCGCCCCGAACGGCTACGACGGCGCGGTCGGTCCGGCGCTGCTCACCGGCGCGGGCGTCGTCGCGGTCGGCTTCGTGGCGGCGCTGTTCACCCCGCGTCGGCGCTGAGCGGAACCTGTCGGTTCATCGCCGCGGACCGGCCTCACCAGCGCGAGTGGATCGCCTCGCGGAAGTAGGTGTCGTAGAGGCCGCGGACGGCCGCGTCGAAGCCGTCGGGGAGCTCGATCGAGCCGGCGGCGGCGTTGGCCGCGGCCTGGTCGGTCGACCGGGCGCCCGGGATGACGGTCGAGACCTGCGGCAGCGAGGCGATCCACGCGAGCGCGGCCTGGGCGGGGGTCGCGTCGGGCACCTGCTCGGCGACCAGGGCACTGAAGTCCGAGGCCGCGCGCACGCCGGTCTCGTAGTCCACCCCGGAGAACGTCTCGCCGACGTCGAAGGCCTCGCCGTGCCGGTTGTAGGTGCGGTGGTCGTCGGCGGCGAAGGTGGTCTCCGTGGTGTAGCGGCCGGAGAGCAGGCCGCTGGCCAGCGGGACACGCGCGATGATGCCGACCCCGGCTCGCCCGGCGGCGGGCAGCACCTCGTCGAGCGGCTTGAGCCGGAACGCGTTCAGGATGATCTGCACCGAGGCGACGCCCGGCCGCGCGATGGCCGCGAGCGCCTCGTCGACGGTCTCGACCGAGACGCCGTAGTTGCGGATCCGGCCCTCGGCCACGAGGGTGTCGAGCGCGTCGAAGACCTCGTCGCTGGAGTAGACCGCCGTCGGCGGACAGTGCAGCTGGACCAGGTCGAGCGCGTCGACGCCGAGGTTGCGGCGCGAGCGGTCGTTCCAGGCGCGGAAGTTCTCCAGGACGTAGTTCTCCGGCACCTGGTCGACGCGCCGGCCCATCTTGGTGGCCACCGTGACGCCGGACCCGGCATTGGCCTTCAGCCACGAACCGATCAGCGACTCCGAGCGGCCGTCGCCGTACACGTCGGCGGTGTCGAAGATCGTGACACCGGCGCCGTACGCCGCGTCGAGCACCGCGAGCGCGTCGGCCTCCTCGACCTCGCCCCAGTCGGCGCCGAGCTGCCAGGTGCCGAGGCCGATGACGGAGACGGAGCGGCCGGTGCGTCCGAGGGTGCGCGTCTGCATGAGCCCCAGCCTAGGAGGCTTGAGTACGCCGACCACCCAGGGGTGGTCGAGGCACTCAACTGTCGAGCAGGTCGCGGCCGATCGCCTCGATGGAGGACACTCCGGCGAGTCCCATCGTCAGGTCGAGCTCGGCCAGCAGATGCTCGAGCACGGCCCGCACCCCGGCCTCGCCGGCGAGCGCGAGGCCGTAGACCCACGGCCGGCCGAGCAGCACCGCGTCGGCACCGAGCGCGAGGGCGACGGCGACGTCGGCACCGCTCCGCACCCCGCTGTCGAAGAGGACCGGGACCCGGCCGTCGATCTCCTCGACGACGGCCGGCAACGCGTCGAGGGAGGCGATCGCGTTGTCGACCTGACGGCCGCCGTGGTTGGAGACGACGAGGCCGTCGACGCCGTGCTCGAGGGCGAGCCGGGCGTCGGCCGGGTGCTGGACCCCCTTCACGAGGATCGGCAGCGAGGTCATCGTGCGCAGCCGGGCCAGGTCGGCCCAGGTCAGGTCCGAGCGCGAGAAGACCTCGAGGAACGTCTCCACCGACGCCCGCGGGAGCGGTGAGCGCAGGCTCTCGCGGAACGACGCCGATCCGCCCCACCGGGCGTGGTGGCGCACCATCGAGAGCAGCGACCTCACCGCGGCCACCGTCGGGCGCGGCGTCGGCTCGGTCGAGGCCGGGCGCGCCGCCGCGAGGGCGCGGAAGGTCGGGTCGGAGAGGTACTGCGCGATCCCCTCGCCGCGCGCGAACGGCAGGTAGCCGAGGTCGAGGTCCTGCGTCCGCCATCCGAGCATGTGGGTGTCCAGGGTGACGACGATCGCGTCGGAGCCGATCGCCTCCGCGCGCTCGACGAAGGACCGTACGACGGCTTCGTCGCTGCTCCAGTAGAGCTGGAACAGCCGCGGGGAGTCCCCGAGCGTCCGGGCGGTCTCCTCCATCGGCACGCTGCCCTGCGTGGAGATGACCATCGGGATCCCGAGCGAGCGGGCCGCGCGAGCGACCGCGTACTCGGCCTCGGCGTGGGCCATCTCCAGGACGCCGATGGGCGCGAGCAGCAGCGGGGCGGGCAGGGTGCGGCCGAGCAGCGTCGTCTCCAGCGACCGGGACGCGACGTCGACGAGCATCCGCGGCACGATCCGGTGCCGCGCGAAGGCGTCGACGTTGGCGGCGACGGTGCGGTGCTGGCCGGCTCCTCCGGCGACGTACGCCCACGCCTCCTTGCCCATCACGCGTCGTGCGGCCGCCTCGAGAGCGGCCGGCTCGACCGGGACGACCGGCCGGTGGCCGAAGACGCCGGCGCGGTAGATGCGGCCCTGGATGTCGCGCCCGATGCTGGTGCGCGGAGTGGAGAGGCTGCTCACGGGCGTCAGTCTGCCGTGACGTGGGCCGGGAGCGGCGCACCCAGCACGACGCCGAAGAGCCTGACGCACCTCTCGGTCATCGAGGCCGGCGTCTCGTCGGGGTGGTCCAGCCACCAGGTCACCAGTGAGTCGGCCACGGCGAGCCAGACCGCCGTCAGCGCTGCGACGTCGAGCGGGTCGTCGGCGCCGGCCAGTCGAAGCATCTCGCCGACGCCCTGGTCGGCGAGCGCCGTGATGCGGTCGGTGTAGAGCGCGATCTCGGCGGCGATGCCCTCCTCCCCGCGCGGGACGGTCGGGTCGAAGAAGAGTCGCCAGATCCACGGCTGCGGCTCGAGCAGCGTGAAGAGGCCCTCCAGCGTGCGCAGCGCCCGCTCGAGGCCGACGGCGTCGCCGCGGGCGACCCGCTCCAGCTCACCGGCCAGGATCGCGCCGGCGCGGTGCAGGCACGCGCTGAAGAGGCCCTCCTTGGAGCCGAAGTAGTTGTAGATCAGCGGCTTGGAGATCCCCGCGCGATCGGCGACGTCGGCGACCGACGTGGCGGCGAAGCCCAGCGTGCCGAAGACCTCGGTGGCGACCTGGACGATCTGCCCCTCCCGCTCGGCCCGCGGGACGCCCTTCGTGCCGGCGTTCGAGCGTCGGGCGACGGTGGGTCGAGGCATGGGGGGATCCTAGACAGCCGATGTGAACCGGAGGTAACTTACTCAGAAGTCATATTGAGTGAGGAAGCCTGATGCATGAGCTGCTCGACCCGGCCGAGAACCCGGTCACGTTCGCGATCCCGTTCTTCGTCCTGAGCATCGCCCTCGAGCTGGCGGCGCTGCGGTGGCTCGACCACGACGACAACATGACGGGCTACGCCCTCAAGGACGCGCGGACCTCGCTGCTCATGGGGCTCGGGTCGCTGGTGACCTCCCTGCTGCTCAAGGTCGCCAGCTTCGTCGTGTTCGTGTGGCTCTACGACCACCTCGCGCTCGCCCACCTGCCCACCGACACCTGGTGGTCGTGGGTGGTGATGGTGCTGGCCGTCGACCTCGCCTACTACTGGCAGCACCGCTTCGTGCATCGCGCCCGCGTCGGCTGGGCCGCCCACCAGGCGCACCACTCCTCGGAGTACATGAACTTCTCGACCGCGCTGCGACAGAAGTGGAACCCGTGGTTCGACTTCTTCTTCTGGCTGCCGCTGCCGATCCTCGGCGTCGCGCCGTGGGCGATCTACTTCGCCTTCGGCATCAACCTCATCTACCAGTTCTTCGTCCACACCGAGACGATCGACCGGCTGCCGCGACCGATCGAGGTCGTCTTCAACACACCGTCGCACCACCGCGTCCACCACGGCTCGGACCCGATCTACCTGGACAGGAACTACGCCGGCATCCTCATCGTCTGGGACCGCATCTTCGGCACCTTCCAGCCCGAGCTGCACCGGCCGCGCTACGGCCTGACCCACCAGGTCGACACCTACAACCTGATCGAGCTGCAGTACGGCCACTACGCCGACCTCTGGCGCGACGTCAGGACGGCCGACACCTGGCGGGACCGGTTGGGCTACCTCTTCCGCCCGCCGGGTTGGACGCCGCAGCCGCCCGCAGCCTCCGGATCGGCGACCGACCCGCTCCGCGAGCGGACAGCCTGACCGGTCCCCTGCACCAGTCGGCGGAGGGCTCGGCACAGGCGGCTCAGGAGAGGCGCGCGTGCGCCGAGCGGATGTGTGCCTCGACCAGGTCGGCCGCGCGTACGCCGTCGCCCACCGCGATCGCCTCGAAGACGCCGCGGTGCTCCTGGGACAGCCGGCGGCGTACGGCCGGCCACTCCTCGCCGAGCCGTTCGAGGCCCTCCAGGATCGGCCGACGCATGGCCTCGCGGATCGCGATCGTGATGTCCGCGACCAGTCGGTTGCCGCCCGCCTCCGCGATGGCGATGTGGAAGGCGGTGTCCAGGTCGTTGTAGGCCTGCCGTCCGTCGGGGTGGCCGTCGCCGGCTCGACTTCGGTCGAGGGCCTCCGTCGCCTCCATCGCCGCGAGCGGCGCGGCGACCGCGCTCAGCGCCGCCGGGGTCGCGCGGCCGGCGGCCAGTGTCGCGCTCGAGCGCTCGAGCATGCAGCGCGCGTCGACGACGTCCGCGACCGGGAAGTTCGCCAGTGCCACGTGCACGCGCAGCAGCCGGGTGAGCGCCTCCGACGGCATCGCCGAGACGACGGTGCCCGCGTCGGCGCCGGAGCCGACCGCGGGGCGAACGACGCCGTGCGCCTCGAGCGTCCGCATCGCCTCACGCACCGCGGCCCTCGAGACCTGCATCCGCGTGGCGAGATCGCGCTCGCCGGGGAGCCGGTCGCCGACCTTGAGCGTGCCGGCGAGGATCTGCTCCTCGACCTGGTCGACGACGTGCTGGTAGGCGCGCACCCGGGTGACGGGCCGCCAGACGTCCTCCGCGCTTGCGTCACTCACGGCGCTCACCCTACTGTCGCCGCATGTGGTCAGACCACAGAAAGGTCGGCCTGAGGAGGTAACGGTGCGCGTCGCCCTGTTCGCGACCTGCTTCAACGACACCATGTGGCCCGAGACGCCCCGGGCGGTCGTCACGATCCTGGAGCGGCTCGGCTGCACGGTCGAGTTCCCGCTCGAGCAGACCTGCTGCGGCCAGATGCTGACCAACACCGGCTACGCCCGCGAGGCGGTCGGCCTGGTCGAGCGGTTCGCCGACGTCTTCGAGCCGTACGACGCCGTGGTCGCTCCGTCCGGGTCGTGCGTCGGCTCCGTGCGCCACCAGCACGCCGGCGTGGCGAGGGACTGCGGCCGGCCGGACCTGGCGCTGCGCGCCTCCGCCGGCGCGGGCAAGGTGCACGAGCTGAGCGAGTTCCTGGTCGACGTACTCGGGGTGACCGACGTCGGGGCCGCCTTCCCGCACCGGGTGACCTACCACCCGACCTGTCACTCGTTGCGCATGCTGCGGGTCGGCGACAAGCCGCTGCAGCTGCTGCGGGCCGTCCGCGGCATCGACCTGGTCGAGCTGCCCGGCGCCGAGGAGTGCTGTGGCTTCGGCGGCACCTTCGCCCTGAAGAACGCCGACACGTCGGTAGCGATGGGCTCGGACAAGGCGGCCCATGTCCGCGCGACGGGGGCCGAGGTGCTGGTGGCGGGCGACAACAGCTGCCTGGCGCACGTCGGCGGCCTGCTGGACAGGCAGCGGGCCGGCGTACGCGTGATGCACCTGGCGGAGGTGCTCGCCTCCACCGAGGTGGACCGCGCGCAGTCGCACGAGCCGGGCGCGACGGGTCGGGGACAGCGATGAGCGCGACGTTCGTCGGGATGCCCGCCTTCCCGACCGCCGCCCGGGAGGCGCTCGGCAACGCCCAGCAGCGCCGCAACCTCCGGCACGCGACGCACACGATCCGCGACAAGCGCGCCCGCGTCGTCGCCGAGGTGGACGACTGGGAGGAGCTTCGGGTCGCCGGGGCCGCCATCAAGGACCACGTGCTCACCCACCTCGACACCTACCTCGAGCAGCTCGAGGAGTCCCTCACCCGGGCCGGCGCGACCGTGCATTGGGCGAGCGACGCCGCGGAGGCCAACCGGATCGTGGTCGACCTGGTCAGGGCGACCGGCTCCCAGGAGGTGGTCAAGGTCAAGTCGATGGCCACCCAGGAGATCGAGCTCAACGAGGCGCTCGAGGCGGCCGGCATCGACGCCTGGGAGACCGACCTGGCCGAGCTGATCGTGCAGCTCGGGCACGACCGACCGAGCCACATCCTCGTCCCGGCCATCCACCGCAACCGTGCCGAGATCCGCGAGATCTTCCTGCGCGAGATGGGTGCGGTCGGCGAGCCGGCCCCGGCCGGCCTGACGTCCGAGCCGCGCGAGCTGGCCGAGGCGGCGCGCACGCACCTGCGCGAGAAGTTCCTCCGTGCGAAGGTCGCCATCTCGGGGGCGAACTTCGCGGTCGCCGAGACCGGCACACTCGTCGTGGTCGAGTCCGAGGGCAACGGCCGGATGTGCCTGACCCTGCCCGAGACGCTGATCAGCGTGGTGGGCATCGAGAAGGTGCTCCCCACCGTCGCCGACCTCGAGGTCATGCTCCAGCTGCTGCCGCGCTCGTCGACCGGCGAGCGGATGAACCCCTACACGTCGATGTGGACGGGCGTGACCCCGGGCGACGGGCCGCAGGACGTCCACGTCGTGCTGCTCGACAACGGCCGGACCTCCGCGCTCGCCGACGACCTGGACCGTCAGGCCCTGCGCTGCATCCGCTGCTCGGCCTGCCTCAACGTCTGTCCGGTCTACGAGCGGGTCGGTGGCCACGCCTACGGGTCGGTCTACCCCGGCCCGATCGGCGCCGTGCTCAACCCGCTCATCCGCGGCACGTCGTCCGCAGTGGACAAGTCGCTGCCCTACGCCTCGTCGCTGTGCGGCGCCTGCTTCGACGCCTGCCCGGTCCGCATCCAGATCCCCGACCTGCTCGTCCGGCTGCGCACCCGCGTCGTCGACGAGAAGCGCGGCGGCCTGCCGTCGGGCGAGGAGATCGCGATGAAGGGGATGGCCTGGGTGCTGGGCGACGCCGACCGCCTCGAGCGCGCGCAGAAGGGCAGCGAGCTGGGCGGCCGGCTGCTCCGCAGGCGCACGTCGCTGGGCCGGCTGCCGGGTCCGCTGTCGGCCTGGACCGACGCCCGCGACGCGCCGACCCCGCCCGAGGAGACGTTCCGGACCTGGTGGAAGAGGGAGCGCGGATGAGCGACGCGACGAGCGGCCCGACCAGCGCGCGTGAGGCGGTCCTCGCCCGGGTCCGCGCCGCCCTGGCGGAGGCGACCCCGGCCGATCCGCCCGCACGGGCGTACGGTCACGGGGCAGCTGTGGCCGACGTACCGGCCCTGTTCGCGGAGCGGGTCGCCGACTACCGCGCGACGGTGGTCCGAGTGGCGCCGAGCGGCGTCGCCGTGGCGGTCGCCGAGGCGATCGAAGGCGCGGACTCCGTCGTCGTCCCGGACGGGCTCCCCGAGGAGTGGCTGCCCGCAGGCCTCCAGGTCGTCCACGACGAGTCCCTCGACGCGACGGCGCTCGACCGGGTCGCGGCGGTGGTCACCGGATCGACCGTCGGGATCGCGGTCACCGGCACGATCGTGCTCGACCACGGCCCCGGCCAGGGTCGCCGGGCTCTGTCGCTCGTGCCCGACCTGCACGTCTGCGTGGTCCGCGAGGCCGACCTGGTCGCGGACGTCCCCGAGGCGGTGTCCCGGCTGGTGGGGTCGGTGACGGCGGGTCGGCCGCTGACCTGGATCAGCGGCCCCTCGGCCACCAGCGACATCGAGCTGGAGCGGGTCGAGGGCGTGCACGGTCCGCGCACCCTCCACGTGGTCCTCGTCGGCGGCTGACGCGAGCCCTAGGCTGAGCCGGGTGAGCACCACAGCCGCACCCTCGCGCCGCGTCCTGTCCACCGACGGCGTCGCCCTGGCCGTCTATGAGTCCGGCGACGCCGCGAACCCGACGGTCGTCGCCGTGCACGGCTACCCCGACGACCACACGGTCTGGGACGGTGTGGTCGCGCTGCTCGCCGACGACTTCCACGTCGTCACCTATGACGTGCGTGGGGCCGGGCAGTCCGAGGCGCCGAGGAAGCGCGAGGGCTACCGGATCTCGCAGCTGGTCGACGACCTCGCGGCCGTCCTCGACGCGACGGCTCCCGACGAGAAGGTCCACCTGCTGGCCCACGACTGGGGCTCGATCCAGTCCTGGGGTGCGGTCACCGACCCTCGGTTCGCCGACCGGCTCGCCGACTTCACGTCCGTCTCCGGCCCGAGCCTCGACATGGCCGCCGACTGGCTGCGACGGGTCGACAGCCACCCGCTGGCCAGCCTGCGGCAGCTCGCGTCGTCCTACTACATCGGGGTGTTCCAGGCCCCGTTCCTCCCCGAGGCGCTGGTCAGGGCGGGGATCCTCGACAAGCTGGTCTCCCACTCGGCGCACGCGGGCGGCGGTGACGCGACGGGCGCCGAGCGGCGACCGCCGCGCGACCTGATCAACGGCCTCGAGCTCTACCGCGCCAACCTCCTCGGCAAGATGGCGCGCCCCGCACCCGGCCGGGCCGTGGTGCCGGTGCAGGTGCTCGCGCCGACGCACGACCCGCACGTCACCAGCCGGCTCCAGCGCGAGGCGCCCGCACCGTACGTCGACGTGCTGGTCGCCCACGAGATCCCGGGCAACCACTGGGTCGTGGCGCAGCGACCCGAGCTCGTCGTGCAGCACCTGCGCGACTTCATCGCCTACGTCGGATCCTGACACTTCACCCCGCTGGGCCTGTCGGCTGTCGGCGGGTGGGTCTAGCGTCGAAACCATGGCCAGCAAGCTGAATCCCTATCTGTCATTCAAGGACACCGCGCGCGACGCGATGGAGTTCTACAAGTCGGTCTTCGGGGGCGAGCTGTTCGTCAGCACCTTCGGTGACATGGGAGACCCCGGGGCGGCGGGCGCCGACCTCGTCATGCACGCCTCCCTGGAGACCCCGAGCGGCTACACGCTGTTCGCCTCCGACACTCCGCCCGGCATGGAGTTCACGACCGGAGCCCAGGTCACCCTCAGCCTCAGCGGCGACGCCGGGTCCGGCGACGAGCTGCGCGGCTACTGGCAGCAGCTCTCCGCCGACGGCACCGTCAAGATGCCGCTCGAGCGCCAGGTCTGGGGCGACGACTTCGGCATGGTGACCGACCGGTTCGGCATCGAGTGGATGGTCAACATCGCCGGCGAGGGCGCCGGCTGATCAGCCGAGCAGGGTGACGGCCGCGCCGACCAGCGCGGCCGTCACCAGCACGCCCACCACGCCACGACGAAGAGCGAGCAGCGCGACGGCGGCACCGGCGAGGACCGCCCACTGCCAGGGATGCGAGATCTCCCGGGCGAGCGGCACGGCGGCGCCGTAGATCGCCCCGATCGCCGCCGGCCCGGCACCGGCGAGGAACGCCTGGACGCGCCGGTCCTGCCGGAGCCGGCTGAAGTGCCGCCCGCCGAGCAGGACGAAGGCGAAGGACGGCCCGAACGCCACCACGGCGGCGAGGATCCCGCCGACCAGGCCCGCGGCCGCGTAGCCGACGACGGCGACGGTGTGCACGACCGGCCCCGGCGTCACCTGGCCGAGCGCGACCGCGTTGAGGAACTCCGGGCCGCTCATCCAACCGTGCTCGGCGACCGCGTCCGACTGCATCAGCGGGATGATCACGAACCCGCCGCCGTAGGACAGCGCGCCGACCTTGAGCGACGTCCACAGCAGTGACAGCAGGACGCCGGCACCGAGGCCGCCGCCTCCGGCGACCGCGAGCGGCACGACCGCGGAGAGGTCGCGCGGCGGGTGCCGGAGCGTGAGCTCCGCGAACCCGCACGCCAGCAGGACCACCACGACCCAGGGGCCGAGCAGCGCGGTCGCGAGACCACCCGCGAGGACGTAGCCGACCCATCGCACCGTGGCGGCCCGGCGGGTCCAGCTCGCCGGGGTCAGCCCCCAGCCGGCCTGCACCGCGACGGCCGCCACCGCCGCGCCGGCGCCCGCTCCGGCGCCGAGCACCCACGCGGGTGGTCCGCCCAGGAAGAGCGCCGCCAGTCCGAGGATGACGACCAGGCCGGGCACGATGAAGGCGAGGCCGCCGACGACCGCGCCGGCCGGGCCCCGTGCCCGCCATGCGGTGAAGATCGCGAGCTGGGTCGACGACGGGCCGGGCAGGAGGTTGCAGGTCGCGATCGCGTCCTCGAACTCGTCGGCGTCGATCCAGCCCTCCCGCTCGACACAGAGCCCGCGCAGCAGCCGGATGTGGGCGGGCGGCCCGCCGAAGCCGAGGCAGCCGATGCGCCCCCACGCGCGCAGGACGACGAGCAGGCTGGGCCTGTGCCGGTCACGCGTCTCGGCGGACACCGCGCCATTGTCGCGTTCCACGCCGATGTGACGTGCGTCTCACTTACGGTGAGTGCGGATCCCCGGACGCCGTCCGGGGTAACTGGGAGGCCGTCATGAGTACGAACGTGAAGCCGCTGCAGGGTCGCCACCGCGCGCCGGTCGAGACCCGCACGACGCTGCCCTCGGCCCCGCTCCGTCTGCTGTTCGGCGGCGCGGCCGTCGTCCTCATCGCGCTCGTCGGCGTCTGGCAGGTGCTGTGATGCGCCTCCACGTCCGCTCGGTGATCCAGGTCTCGATGACGCTCACCCACGCCGTCATCGCCCTGCGCCACCGCTCCTGAGGGCCGAGTCGGCAGAAGCTGTCGCCCCCACGACGCCGAGTCGGCGTCAGGTGAGGGTGGCGGGGAGGCGCTCCCAGCCGCGCAGGATGCGGGTACGCCGGCGGGACGCGCCCGGCTGGAGGCGGACGTCGGGGAAGCGCTCGAAGAACGCTCGCAGCCCGATCTCGCCCTCCATCCGGGCGAGCTGGGCGCCGAGGCAGTAGTGCCGCCCCGCGGAGAAGGAGATGTGGTCGCGCGCGTTCTCGCGGGTGATGTCGAAGCGGTGCGGGTCGGCGAAGACCGCGGGGTCGCGGTTGGCGGCGGCGAGCACCGTGGTGACCGGTCGACCGGCGCCGATCGGCCGGCCGGCGATCTGCGTCTCCCGCAGCGAGATCCGGCCGGTGAGCAGCACCGGCGGGTCGAAGCGGAGCACCTCCTCGACGGCGTTGCCCCAGTCGGCGGTCCCGTCGAGCAGTGACCCGAGCTGGTCGCGGTGCTCGGTCAGCAGCACGATGCCGTTGCCGAGCAGGTTGACGGTCGTCTCGAAGCCGGCGGCGAGCACGAGCCCGGCCGTCGCGCGCAGCTCCCGCTCGGTCAGGCCGACGCCCTCCTCCTGGGCGTGGACGAGCTGGCTGAGCAGGTTGTCGCCGGGGTTGCGACGGAGCTCGGCGAGGTGCCCGCCGAGCCACTCCTCGAACTCCTCCAACGCGCTCTCGATCTGGCGGAACTGGCTCCAGCCGAGGCCGAGGTCGAGGCTGGCGCCGGCCTCGTTGCCCAGCTCGAGCACCCGCTGTCGCGTCTGCGGAGGGACGCCGAGGATCTCGGAGATGACGATGACGGGCAGCTGGCTGCAGTAGCGGTCGACGAGGTCGACCGGCGAACTCGGGTCGAGGGTGTCGAGCAGCTCGGTGGCGATCTGCTCAGTGCGCTCCCGCAGCCGCTCGACCGCGCGGGCACTGAAGACCCGGGTGACGAGCTTGCGGTAGCGGGTGTGGTCCGGCGGCTCGGTGACCAGCAGCGACGGCGGCTGGACCGGGTTGAAGACCTCGCGGTTGGCCCAGGTGGCCAGCCGGGCCAGCGAGCCGGCACTGGTCGGGATGCCGGTGCTGAAGTCGTTGCTGCTCAGCACCTCCCTCACCGCCTCGTGACGCCCGGCCATGTGGCTGAACCGGCCCGGCACGAGCGGCGTCGGGGCCGCGAGGAGCTCGTCGAAGAGCGGGATCAGCCGCTCGGTGCGGCCCTGCCGGGCGGCGGCGGCGATGAGGCGGCCCTGCAGGTCGCCGCCACGTGCGGCGCGGCCGATGACCGCGCGCGGGAGCCCGTGTCCGACGCTCCAGCGGACGAACGGCTTCACCGGCTCGGCGACGCGGGTGACGATCCGCTGGACCGGACCAGGGGTGGGCACGTGGGCGAGCCTGAGCATGCGACGACCTCCTCCTCGGCACACTACGTCGTCGGTGCGACGGTGCCGAGGGCGATGCTACCGATCGGTATAACTCCCGACTACAGGGTTCAGCCGGCGAGCTCGGCGGCCACCATCAACGGTCGGACGCCGCTGAGCCGCTTCTGGTAGCGGACGTCGTCGGCGTACCGCTCGAGCGTGCCCCACAAGGCCTCGTGGGCCGCCCACGGCAGCGGGTCGTCGCCGCGGTGCCAGCTCTCGCCGAAGCTGATCCACACGGGCACCCAGGCCGCCGCACAGTCCCACGCACCGCGCTTGGCGATGAGCATCGTGCGCCGGACCTGGAAGGCGGTGCGCGGGCCGTCGAGGCAGATCGGCGCCGTGTGGATCGGCCAGAGCCGCAGGTCGCGCTCCATCAGCTCGATCTCGAGATCCACCAGCACGTGCGGATCGACCAGCACGGTCGCGACGTTCTCATGGGCCCGGCGCCTCATGTCGGCACCGTAGCCCTCGGGCGCGAACGAGGAAAGACGCTCTGGTCTGCGCCGCAGCGCGGGTGCACCATAGGAGGATGCCCCGTCCGCGACCGCGTTCGATCGCGGGTGCCGTCCTCGGCGACGCCCGTGGCGACGGTCGCGCGCTGCGCGTGACGTGGCACGCCGAGGCGGGCGTCGTGGTCCTGAGCATCTGGAAGGACAACCTCTGCACCGCCACGGTCCGGCTCACACCGGACGAGGTGGGCCCGCTCGTCGAGACGCTCCAGCGGGGCCTGCCGGCGGCCGCCGTCGGGCTGTCCGCCTCCTGACGCCCTCAGAGCGCCGAGAAGCGCCACTCGATCACTGAGCGGTAGGTCTGCCCCGGCTCGAGCCGGGCGGACGGCCAGGAGGGCCGGTTCGGCGTGTCCGGCGAGACCTGCGGCTCCAGGGCGATGCCGTCGCCGGGCCGGTAGCGGCGGCCGGACCGGCCGGGGCCGAAGAGCCCGTTGCCGGCGTACACCTGCAGCCCCTGCTGGTCGCTGGACAGCTCCAGCGACGTCCGGGTCGCGGGGGAGGACAGCACGGCCACCGGGCGCAGCCCCTCCCCGCGCACGACGAAGTTGTGGTCGATCCCGCGCGTGCCCGCCAGCTGCGGGTGGTCGACGCGCAGCACCGGGCCCAGAACCGTCGCGGTCCGCAGGTCGAAGGGGGTGTCGTCGACCGGAGCGTGGTCGTCGAGCGGGATGCCCGTGGCGTCGATCGGGGTGTAGCGGTCGGCGTGGACCTGGAGCGTGTGGCCGTCGATCGTGCCCGCGCCGTCGCCGTCGAGGTTGAAGTAGCTGTGGTTGGTCATGTTGACCACCGTCGGCGCCGACGTGGTCGCCGTGTGCGTGATCCGGACCGTCGCGCCGTCGACCTCGTAGGTCACCGTCGCGGCGACCTCGCCGGGGAACCCCATGTCGCCGTCGGCGCTGACCAGGGCGAGCGTGACGGCCGTGGGCGAGACCGACTCCACCGTCCATAGCCGCTTGTCCCAGCCATCGGCGCCGCCGTGCAGCGAGTTGCCGCGGTCGTTCGTCGCGACCACGACCTCCACCCCGTCGAGGGTGAAGCGGCCCGCGGCGATCCGGTTGGCGTAGCGTCCGATCGTCGCCCCGAGGAACCCGTCCACGCCGAGCAGCGAGGGGACCGTGTCCCGGCCCAGCACCACGTCACGTCGTACGCCGTCCCCGCCGGTCACCTGCACGCGGTGCGCCGTCGCCCCGAGCGTGAGCACGTCGACCTCCACCCCTGGCGCCGCACCGATCGTGACGCGCTCGACCGGACGACCGTCCGGCATCTCCCCGAAGCCCATGAGGAGCACGCTATCGGCGCACCGCCGCACAGCACCCGCCAGTCCGTGGTCCGGCCGATCCAGGGCCGCATCGTCACGCATCCCTGCGAACCGGCGCGGGAACCGCATCCTCATGCCCGACGTCGACCGCATCGCGGAGCCCTGGGGATCTCGGACGCCTTACGCCGCGGGCGGGCAGTGGCCGCCCCGCGTCGACACCTTCCTCGCCGAGGGGGTGAGCACCGACGACGTCGACCGGTGGGTCCAGTCGGCGTCGCTGCTGCACTCCAACGGCGACGCCATGGACATCGCGGTCAAGGACGGCCGCATCGTCGGCGTACGCGGCCGTGAGGTGGACCGGGTCAACCGTGGCCGGCTCGGGCCCAAGGACCTCTTCGGCTGGCAGGCCAACCACTCACCCGACCGGCTCACCCGGCCCCTCGTCCGGCAGGACGGGATGCTCGTCGAGACCGATTGGGACACCGCGATGGCGCAGGTGGCGGGCCGGGCGAAGGAGCTGCTGGAGGAGCGCGGGCCCAGCTCGGTCGGCTTCTACACGACCGGCCAGCTCTTCCTCGAGGAGTACTACACGCTCGGCGTCATCGCCCACGGCGGGATCGGCACCAATCACGTCGACGGCAACACCCGGCTGTGCACCGCCACGGCCGGGGCGGCGCTCAAGGAGTCCTTCGGCTGCGACGGCCAGCCGGGGTCGTACGCCGACCTCGACCACGCCGACGTCATCGCGCTCTTCGGCCACAACATGGCCGAGACCCAGAGCGTGCTGTGGAGCAGGGTGCTGGACCGGCTCGCCGGCCCGCAGCCGCCGGCGATCGTCTGCGTCGACCCGCGCCGCACCGCCGTCGCGGCAGCCGCCGCCGTCCACCTCGCCCCGCGCCCGGGCACCAACGTCATGCTGATGAACGCGCTGCTGCGCGAGATGATCCAGCACGACTGGGTCGACCACGACTACGTCGACGCTCACGCCGTGGGCTTCGACGAGCTGGTGAAGATGGTCGAGCCGTGCACCCTCGAGCGCGCCGCGGAGGTCTGCGACGTCCCCGTGGCCGACCTGCGCCAGGCGGCCCGGCTGCTCGGCACCGCCGAGCGGCTGACCTCGACGGTCCTGCAGGGCTTCTACCAGTCGCACCAGGCCACCGCCGCGGCCGTGCAGGTCAACAACGTGCACATCGTCCGCGGCATGCTCGGCAAGCCCGGCTGCGGCGTCCTCCAGATGAACGGCCAGCCGACCGCGGAGAACACCCGCGAGGCCGGCGCGGACGGCGACCTGGCCGGCTTCCGCAACTGGTCCAACGACGCGCACGTCCAGGAGCTGGCGAAGGTCTGGAACATCGAGCCGTCCGACATCCCGCACTACTCGGCGCCCACGCCCCTGATGCAGATGATGCGGTACGTCGAGGACGGCTCGATCCGCTTCCTCTACGTGACCGGCACCAACCCGGCGGTCTCGCTCCCCGAGCTGTGTCGCATCCGCAGCCTGCTGTCCCAGGAGCGGCTCTTCCTGGTCGTGCAGGACCTCTTCCTCACCGAGACCGCCCAGCTCGCCGACGTGGTGCTCCCGGCGGCGACCTGGGGCGAGAAGACCGGGACGTTCACCAACGCCGACCGCACCGTGCACCTGTCGGACAAGGCGGTCGACCCGCCCGGCGAGGCGAGGCCGGACCTCGACATCCTCATCGACTTCGCCCACCGCCTCGACCTCCGCGACAAGGACGGTGCCCCGCTGGTGAAGTGGCGGACGCCCGAGGAGGCGTTCGAGGCGTGGAAGGAGTGCAGCCGGGGCCGGCCCTGCGACTACACCGGGCTCACCTACGACCGGCTCCGCGGCGGGAGCGGCATCCAGTGGCCGTGCAACGACGAGCACCCGGACGGCACCGAGCGGCTCTACGCCGACGGACGCTTCTGGGCCGCACCCGACTACTGCGAGGACTACGGGCGGGACATGGTGACCGGCGCGCCCGTCGAGCCGACGGAGTACAAGGCCCTCAACCCCGAGGGCCGGGCGATCATCCGCGCGGCGGAGTACCTCCCGCCCCACGAGGAGCCGTCGGAGGACTACCCCTTCCAGCTGATCACCGGCCGCACCCTCTTCCACTTCCACACCCGCACCAAGACCGCCCGTGCTCCCCAGCTGCAGGCGGCGGCGCCCGAGGTGTGGGTCGAGGCGTCGGTCGCCGACGCCGCCCGGCACGGCTGGGAGGAGGGCGACATGCTCCGGGTCACCACCCCGCGGGGCGAGGTCACCGGCCGGCTCCGGGTCAGCGGGATCCGGGAGGGGGTGCTCTTCCTGCCGTTCCACTACGGCTACTGGGACACCGACGGTGGGTCCGCCCCGGACGGCCCCGGGCGGGCGGCCAACGAGCTGACCCTGACCGACTGGGACCCGGCGTCGAAGCAGCCGATCTTCAAGACGGCGGCCGCCGCCGCGGAGAGGCTCGTCGGGTCGGACGGTGGGACCGCGCCGGCGCCCACGAACACAGCGTCGGCACCGGCCGGAGCCGACGTACCTCCGACGCGGGGCGGGCCGGGCGCCACCGTCCACGAGAAACTCCACCACTCCGGCACGGGAGGCGAGTCATGACCTGGGTGAGCGCGCTGCGCGGCGTGAAGGGCAACAAGGTCGGGATGGCGATCGAGGAGCTGCACCGGGTCGAGAACGACCTCGTCATCGCGCTGCTGAACCTCGCCGACCAGCAGAAGGTCGACCACGAGATCTTCCACGTCGCCCGCGACATCGCCGGCTGGTCGAGGCAGCACGTCAGCGAGCTCGCGCGGGTGGGGCAGGCCTACGGACTCGACCTGGACGCCGACGCCGACGACGAGCCGTCGCTGCTGGGCCGCGTCAAGCAGAAGGGCAGCGAGCTCACCGGACGGTTCCACGAGCCGGGCCTGCCCCTGCTCGCCGACCTGCGTCACGTCCACCGCACCGCCGCAGGCGCCTCGCTCGACTGGGAGATCCTCGCCCAGACCGCACAGGCGCTCAAGGACACCGACCTGCTCGACGTCGCGCAGCGCTGCCACCCGGAGACGCTGCGGCAGATGCGCTGGGCCAACGCCAAGCTCAAGGAGACCTCGGCACAGGTGATGGTCACCGGGTGAGGCACCGGAGATGCAGCGGGAACGGGTCCGGAGATGCAGCGAGGCCCCCGGGAGTCCTGGGGGCCTCGTCTGTGCTGGCTGTGCGCGCGGGGAGAGTTGAACTCCCACGCCCTTTCGGGCACACGGACCTGAACCGTGCGCGTCTGCCTATTCCGCCACGCGCGCTTGAAGCAGTCCGAACGTTATCCCAGGGACCGCCCCGCGCCCAAACCGGCGGCGCGGGTCCGAGCCACCCC
Source organism: Nocardioides terrae (assembly GCF_900112345.1). Lineage (GTDB taxonomy): Bacteria > Actinomycetota > Actinomycetes > Propionibacteriales > Nocardioidaceae > Nocardioides > Nocardioides terrae. Next base: position 55,720 of record NZ_FOLB01000014.1, on the reverse strand, counting down.
TGAACGGCCCCGATACGATCGACGAGCCCGCCGGTGATCCTGCGGGCATTGATGCATGTAGGGCGAGCGAGGACGAGGAGGCACCGATGGGCGGGCTGCAGCGGTTCGAGCAGCGCCTGGAGTCGATGATCTCCGGCGCGTTCGCCCGGGCGTTCCGTAGCGCGGTGCAGCCGGTGGAGATCGCCGCCGCCCTCCAGCGCGAGTGCGACAACAACGCCCAGGTCCTCTCCCGGCAGCGACGGCTGGTGCCCAACGACTTCCACGTCGAGCTGAGCCAGCCCGACCTCGACCGGCTCCAGCCGTTCGACACCGCACTGGTCGACGACCTCACCAACCAGCTGCACGACTATGCCGACGAGCAGGGCTACGTCTTCCCGGGGCCGATCTCCCTCGACTTCGAGCTCGCCGGCGACCTGACCACCGGGCGGTTCCGGATCCGGAGCGGCGCCAAGGCCCAGGTCAGCGGCGACGCCAGCGACACCCGGATGACCCGCGCGGCGGCGTACCTCGAGGTCAACGGCACCCGTCACCCGCTCGACCGCGACCTGGTCGTCGGGCGCGGCACGGAGGCCGACCTGCGCATCAACGACCCCGGGGTGAGCCGCCGGCACATCGAGTTCCGCGTCCAGCACGGCCCGATCCCGCAGATCGAGGTGCTCGACCTCGGCTCGACCAACGGCATGCTGGTCGACGGGCAGAAGGTGCAGCGCGCCCGGGCCGAGGACGGCACCGAGGTGCGGATCGGCAACACGACGATGACCGTGCGTCTGGTGGAGGAGCCGGCCTGATGTCCGAGTTGACCCTCTTCCTGATCCGGATCGCCTACCTGGCGATCCTGTGGATCTTCGTGCTCAGCGCGGTGTCGGTGATCCGCTCCGACGTCTTCGGCTCCCGCGTCCCCGAGCCCGCGCGCGCCGCCGTCGGCGGCAACGGCAAGCAGCGCAAGCAGCCGAAGCCGCGCAGCCGGAAGGGCATCCCCACCCACGTCCTCGTCGTCGAGGGCAGCAACGCGGGCGAGCGCGCCGACCTGGTCGACGCGCCGATCCTCATCGGCCGTGGCGCCGATGCCGCCATCCGTCTCGACGACGACTACGTCTCCACCCGGCACGCCCGGATCGCCGCCAGCGGCGACCAGTGGTTCGTCGAGGACCTCGGCTCGACCAACGGCACCTACATCGGCACCGTCCGGCTCAGCCAGCCGACGACGCTCACCCTCGGCACGCAGGTGCGCATCGGCAAGACGATCCTGGAGCTGCGCAAGTGAGCCAGGACGATCGAGCCCTCCAGCTGCGCTTCGCCGCGATCTCCGATGTCGGCCGGGTGCGGAAGGACAACCAGGACAGCGGGTACGCCGGCCCGTGGCTGCTCACCGTGTGCGACGGTGTCGGCGGCGCGGCCCGCGGCGACCTCGCCTCCAGCACCGCCGTCCAGCAGCTGCGCAACCTCGACGTCGCGCCGCAGCCGGAGCACACCACCGAGGAGATGATCGGCCAGGTCGCCGGGGCGCTGCACCGGGCCCACGACCGGATCGCCGAGCTGGTCGACCACGACCCGAGCCTGAGCAGCACGAGCACGACCGCGACCGTCGCGCTCTTCGACGGGACCCAGCTGGCGATCGGGCACGTCGGCGACAGCCGGGCCTACCTCTTCCGCCAGCAGGGCCTCACTCAGCTGACCCATGACCACACCTTCGTGCAGACCCTCATCGACGACGGCCGGATCACCGAGACCGAGGCGCGCTACCACCCCCACCGCAACCTCATCCTCAAGGCGATTGACGGCCAGCGGGAGACCGAGCCCGACCTCTTCATCGTGCCGCTGCAGGCCGGCGACCGGCTGATGCTGTGCAGCGACGGCGTGTGCGGCGTGCTGGACGACGGCCGCATCGCCGACGTCCTCACCGGAGGCAGCGCCGACTACGCCGCCGTCGAGCTGGTCCGCGCCTCGCTCGAGGCGGGCAGCAGCGACAACGTCACCTGCATCGTCGCCGACGTGGTGGAGGCCGGCGAGGCCGACGACGGGAACGACGAGGGGAACGACGGGGACGAGACGCACGCCGAGCCGCAGCTGGTCGGTGCGGCCGCCGAGCTGCGCCGCCGCCGCCTCTTCAAGGGCCACCGCAGCGGCGACACCGGCGAGCTCGAGCCGGTGCCCGGTGACAGCGACGGCCTGGACGGGCTCCCCGACGGCGCCATCCCGGACGACCCGCTCGACCCCGAGGCGCTGCGCTACGCGCCGCGTGCCCCGAGCCGCTTCCTGTGGCTGCGCCGGGTGCTCGCCCTCGCTGTCCTCGTCGGCGTGGTCTGGGTCGCCGCAGCCGGCGCCTGGTCGTGGGCGCAGCGGCAGTACTTCGTCGGCGTCCACGGTGACGACGTGACGATCTTCCGGGGCCTCAACACCTCGTTCGTCGGCATCGACCTGTCCAAGCCCTACGTGAAGACCGACCTCTCGGTCGACACGCTCGCCACCTACGACGCCCGACAGGTCAAGCAGGGCGTGACGCAGTCGAGCCTGGACGACGCCAAGCACTACATCGCCAGCCTGGCCTCACGAGTCGGCACGGTCGCGGGAGCCGAGTGATGTCGGCGATCTCACCGGTCCGGGCCGTCCAGCAGGTCACCGTCTTCCGCAGCCGCCGTGGCGCGGAGCTGGTCCTGGTCGTCCTCGCGCTCGCCGTCGGCATCGGCGCCTACGCCGCGGTCGGGCTCGGCGTCGACGGGCACGTCCCGCCCGACATCCTCGGCTACGGCGGCTGGCTGGCCGGCCTGATCATCGCCGCCCACATCACCATCCGCATCGTCGCGCCGTACGCCGACCCGGTGCTGCTCCCCGTCGTGGCCGCGCTCAACGGCTTGGGCCTGGCGGTCATCCACCGGCTCGACCTGACCCGGGGCGACACCAGCTTCGCCTCCAAGCAGCTGTTCTGGATGACCGTCGGCGTCGGCCTCTTCGTGGCGACGCTCGTCTTCCTCTCCGACCACCGCGCCCTGCAGCGGTTCACCTACACGGCAGGGCTCGCCGCCGTCGTGCTCCTGCTGCTGCCGCTCGCACCCGGCATCGGGCACGAGGTCAACGGAGCCCGGATCTGGATCCGCGCCGGCGGCCTGAGCTTCCAGCCCGGTGAGGTCGCCAAGGTGCTCCTGGTGATCAGCTTCGCCGGCTACCTCGTGCTGCACCGCGACGCGCTCGCCCTGGCCGGCCGCCGGGTCGCCGGGGTCGACCTTCCGCGCGGCCGCGATCTCGGCCCCATCCTGGCGATGTGGCTGGTCAGCCTGCTGGTGCTCGTCGCCCAGCGCGACCTCGGCTCCGGCCTGCTCTTCTTCGGCCTCTTCCTGGTGATGCTCTACGTCAGCACCGAGCGCGCCGGCTGGCTCGTGGTCGGCGGGTTCCTCTTCGTGGCCGGCGTGATGGCGACGTACGTCCTGTCCGGGTCCGTCGGCTTCCTCACCCACGTGCGCAACCGCTTCGACATCTGGCTCGACCCGATGGCCTACTACGACCGGACGCCCGGCAGCTTCCAGCTGGTCGAAGGGCTGTTCGGGATGAGCTGGGGCGGGCTGATCGGCCGCGGCTTCGGCGAGGGCCGGCCCACCCGCGTGCCCTACGCCGAGTCGGACTTCATCATGGCCGCGATCGGCGAGGAGCTCGGCCTGACCGCCGTGATGGCGGTGATCCTCTGCTACGGCCTCATCGTCGAGCGCGGCCTGCGCATCGCCCTGATCTCACGCGACAGCTTCGGCAAGCTCATGGCGATGGGTCTGGCAGTCAGCCTGGCCCTCCAGGTCTTCACCGTCATCGGCGGCGTCACCCGGCTGATCCCGCTCACCGGCCTCACCACACCGTTCCTGTCCTACGGCGGCTCCAGCCTGGTGGCCAACTGGGTGATAGTCGCGCTCCTGCTGCGCATCTCCGACCACGCCCGCCGCCCGCTGCCCGACCTGTCGGTGCCCGACGACCAGGACAGCCTCAACACCCAGGTGATGAGGCTCCCATGACGATGAACAAGCCGATCCGCACGATCGCGATCTTCCTGATGGCGCTGTTCGCCGCGCTGCTGATCAACGCGACCTACCTGCAGTACTACGCCGCGGGGCGCTACAACGACGACGCCCGCAACCGCCGCGTCGTCGACGCCGAGTTCTCCCGCCAGCGCGGAGCGATCCTGGTCGGTCGCGACCCGGTCGCGGTGAGCGTGAAGACCGACGACCTCTACAAGTACCAGCGCAGCTACCCCAAGCCCGAGCTCTACGCGGGCGTCACCGGCTACTTCGCCTACGGCGGTGCGATCACGGGCGTGGAGAAGTCGCAGAACGACGTCCTCTCCGGCGACGACTCCCGGCTCTTCGTCAACCGGCTCATCGACCTGCTCGGCGACAAGGGCCCGCAGGGTGGCGACGTCGAGCTGACCATCAACCCCAAGGCGCAGAAGGCGGCGTACGACGCGCTCACCTCGCTGCCGGGCAACGTCAAGGGCTCGGTCGTCGCGCTCGAGCCGAGCACGGGCAAGATCCTGGCGCTGGTGAACACCCCGAGCTTCAACCCCAACAAGATCGCCACCCACGACTTCGCCGCCAACCAGAAGGCCTACGACGCACTGAACGCCGACCCGGACAAGCCGCTGCTCAACCGCGCGGTCCAGATGGCGCTGCCGCCCGGCTCGACCTTCAAGCTGGTGACCGCCTCGGCCGCCATCAGCTCCGGGAAGTACGACGCCTCCTCGATGGTCCCCGGCGGGCCGACGTACCAGCTCCCGCAGACGTCGGGCGAGTCCGGGCTGATCGACAACGAGGGCCGCGACTGCGGCGCCAAGACCGTGAAGTTCACCCAGGCGATGGAGAACTCCTGCAACACCGTCTTCGCCCAGCTCGCGGTGCAGGTCGGTGCCGACGCGATGCAGCAGCAGGCCGAGGCGTTCGGCTTCAACTCGTCCTGGTTCGACGACCTCCAGGGCACCAACGGCAAGACCTCCCTCGCCACCTCGACCTTCCCGAAGGACATGAACCCCCCGCAGACCGGGCAGAGCGGCATCGGCCAGTTCGAGGTCCGGGCGACGCCCCTGCAGATGGCGATGGTCGCCGCCGGGATCGCCAACCAGGGCACGGTGATGAAGCCGTACCTCGTGAACGAGGTGCAGTCGGCCGACTCCGACACGGTGGCGACGACCGAGCCGGAGAAGCTGTCCGAGGCCGTGACCCCCGCGACCGCGCGGGAGGTCACCAAGCTGCTCGTCGCGACGGTCAACGACGGCACAGCCTCGCCGGCCGCGATCACCGGCATCCAGGTGGCCGGCAAGACCGGCACCGCGCAGAGCGGCCAGGAGGACGTGCCGCCCTACGCGTGGTTCGTCTCCTTCGCGCCCGCCGACAACGCCAAGGTGGCCGTCGCCGTGATGATCGAGAGCGCCGACATCCCGCGTGACGACATCGCGGGCGGCAAGTGGGGCGGCCCGATCGCCAAGAAGGTCATGGAAGCGGTGTTGAACCAGTGACCGAGATCTACGCCGACGACTCCCGTCGCTACCTCCTCGAGAGCCGCATCGCCACCGGCGGCATGGGCGAGGTCTGGCGCGCGCGCGACAACCTCCTCGGCCGTGAGGTCGCGATCAAGCTGCTCAAGCCCGAGTACGCCGGCGACCCGGTGTTCCGCACCCGCTTCGAGGCCGAGGCGCGCCACGCGGCGAGCCTCCACCACCCCGGCATCGCCGCGGTGTTCGACGTCGGTGAGCAGATGCTGCACGACGGGTCGGTCCGGCCGTTCCTGGTCATGGAGCTGGTCGAGGGGCGCCCGCTGTCCTCGCTGATCCGCACCGACGTCGGCATGCGGCCCGACGTGGTGCGGGACCTGCTCGCCCAGGCCGGCGACGCGCTGGCCGCCGCCCACGCCGCCGGCATCGTGCATCGCGACGTCAAGCCCGCCAACCTGCTCGTGACCGCCGACCGAACCGTCAAGATCACCGACTTCGGCATCGCCCGGGCCCTCTCGTCCGCCGCCGTGACCGGGACCGGCGCCGTGATGGGCACCCCGCAGTACCTCTCCCCCGAGCAGGCGCGAGGGGAGACCGCGACGCCCGCCTCCGACGTCTACGGGCTCGGAGTCGTCGCCTACGAGTGCCTGGCCGGCCGCCGGCCCTTCGAGAAGGACACCGCCGTCGCGACGGCGCTCGCCCACCTGAACGACCCGGTCCCGCCGCTGCCCGACCACGTGCCCGCGGACCTCGCCGCCGTCGTGATGCGAGCGCTGGCGAAGAAGCCGGCCGAGCGCTTCCCGGACGCCGCGGCCTTCGCGGCTGCGCTGCGGGGCGCCCCAGCTCCGGCCGGTTCCGAGGACGCCACCCAGGTGGTCCCGCCCGTCGTGGTCCCGCCGTCGTCACCCAGCACCCAGGTCCTCACCGGCCTGGGCTCCGCCGTGCCGTCGGCAGCCGCCTCCGAGCCGGACGAGCAGGAGGAGGACGACGAGCGGCGGGCGAAGCCCTGGCTGATTGCGCTCGTGGTGGTGCTCCTGCTCGCGGCCGCCGTCGTGGTCTGGGCGCTGATGAGCGGTGGCGACGAGACACCGCCCCCCGACCCGACGACGCCCACGACGACCTCGGCCACCCCGACCCCCACGGAGTCGCCGACGGCGACTGCGACGCCGACGGCGTTCGACCTCGACGAGGCCGACTACATCGGCCGGGACATCGACACCGTGCTCGCCGCTCTGCGCGACCGCGGCCTGCGACCGCGATCGCACGAGGTCCGGAACCCGGGTGACCAGACGCCCGACGCGGTCACCGCCGTCTCGCCGACGACCGGCCTGCAGGAGGGCGACACGGTGGACGTGGCCTACTACGGACCGAAGCCGGAGTCGACGCCGACCCCTGAGCCCACGCCGGACGAGACGCCCACGTCCGAGCCTCCCTCGACCGAGCCGACGACGCCCGCCGCGTCGACGCCGCAGACGGCCGAGACCACCGACACCAGCACCACCACCGCGGAGCCGACCGACAGCCCCGCAGCCCGGAAGGACATCCCGGAATGAGCAACGCAGAGCCGACGATCGTCGGCGGCCGCTACGAGCTCGGTGAGCTCCTCGGCCGCGGCGGCATGGCGGAGGTGCGCAAGGGCACCGACACCCGCCTGGGCCGGGTCGTCGCCGTCAAACGGCTGCGCACCGACCTCGCCAGCGACGCCACCTTCCAGGCCCGCTTCCGCCGGGAGGCGCAGTCCTCGGCCTCGCTCAACCACCCCGCGATCGTCGCCGTCTACGACACCGGCGAGGAGGTGACGCCCGACAACGTGCACCAGCCCTACATCGTGATGGAGTTCGTCGCCGGGCGGACGCTGCGCGACATCCTGCGCGAGGGCCGCAAGATCCTGCCCGAGCGGGCCCTGGAGATCACCTCGGGCGTGCTGTCGGCGCTCGACTACAGCCACCGCGCGGGCATCATCCACCGCGACATCAAGCCGGGCAACGTCATGCTCACCCCGAGCGGTGACGTGAAGGTGATGGACTTCGGCATCGCCCGCGCCATCAGCGACGCCCAGTCGACGATGACGCAGACAGCCGCCGTCGTCGGGACCGCGCAGTATCTCTCCCCCGAGCAGGCCCGTGGCGAGACGGTTGACTCCAGGTCCGACGTCTACAGCGCCGGCTGCCTGCTCTACGAGCTGCTCACCGGCAGGCCTCCGTTCGTGGGCGACTCGCCGGTCGCGGTCGCCTACCAGCACGTCCGCGAGCAGGCCCAGCCGCCGAGCGACCACGACACCGCGCTGCCCCCCGAGGTCGACGCGATCGTGATGAAGTCGCTCGCCAAGCGCGTCGAGGACCGCTACCAGTCCGCCGCCGCGATGCGCAGCGACATCGAGCGCTACCTCGACGGCCGGCCGATCTCGGTCGTCGCCCCCGCCGCCGTGGCGGCCGCCTCGCCGAGCGCAGCGTCGACCACCGTCGTCGGGGCTCCCGTCCCCGCCGGCGGGCTCCCCGCCGACGAGGAGGAGGTGTACGACGAGCGGCGCTCCCGCACCGGGCTCATCGTGGTCGCGGGGCTGATCGTGATCGCCCTCATCACCGCCGCCGTGCTGCTGTGGCCCAAGCTCTTCCCCGACGCGCCCGACCAGGTGTCGGTGCCGAAGCTGGTCAGCCTCACCGAGGACCAGGCCCGCGCGGCCATCGGCGACGCCGGCCTCACGATCACCGACGTGGAGTACGAGAACAGCGACACCGTCCCGGCCGGCAGCGTGGTGAGCCAGCGGCCGACAGCCGACACCTACGTCGACCCCGGCGCCGGGGTCGAGATCACCCTGTCGTCGGGCAAGCCGCAGGTCGCCGTCCCGAACATCGTCGGGATGCAGCTCAAGGACGCGAAGGCTGCGCTCGAGGCCGCCGGTCTCACCGCCCAGCCCCAGGAGCGCGAGTCCGACGAGACGAAGAACAAGGTGCTCGAGTCCAACCCGCAGCCCGGGATCTCGGTCCAGGCGGGTCAGGCGATCACGCTCTACTTCTCCGACGGCCCCGAGAAGGTCCCGGGCGTCCGCAAGAAGACCCAGGCCGAGGCCGAGCAGATCCTGCGTGACGCCGGCTTCGACCCGGAGGTCCGGCCCGAGCCCAACACCACGCTGCCGAGGGGCACCGTGGTGGACCAGTTCCCCGCCCCCGGCGAGACGCGCAAGCAGGGTGAGAAGGTGCTGATCTTCGTGTCGACGTACGAGCCCCCGCCGCCGCCGCCGTCGACCACGCCCGGCCTTCCGTGCGTCACGCCCACCCCCGGCATTCCCCTGCAGCCCGGCGAGGTGGACTGCTCGACGCTCCCGCCGCCGGCCCAGTAGCGAGCCCGAGGACGGGCCAAGGACGGGCCAGGGAGGGGCCCGGGGAGTCAGTCGAGCGGTCGGGCGTAGGTCAGGTCGCGCAGTCCGGCGTACGCCGGCGCGGTGATGTGGCTGGAAGCCTCCATGTCCCATCCGATCGCGATGTCCGGGTCGGCCGCCTGGTCGCGGTAGGTCGTGACGTAGGGGTCGGCGTCGAGCGACCCGACGAGGTCGTCGACGTCGCCGACCGCCTCGATGACGAACGGCTGGGGATACGGCACGCCCTGGAGCTGGATCGTGCTGCCCGAGCACTTGATGCCGGTGGTGCTGACCACCCGGTGGCCCTGGATGGTGACCGCCGACGCGCCACCACGCCACAGGGCGTTGACCACGGCCTGGACGTCCTGCTGGTGGACGACGAGCAGGTTCGCCGCGTCGTCGCCGACCCGCTCGAGCTTGTCCTCGGGGGCGTCGGCGAGAGTGATCTTGACCCCCGGACCGGTGTGGGCGACCAGCCCGGCGGGGTCCTTCAGCTCGTCGACCTGGTGCTTGTAGCGCCGGACCGTCGTGTCGTCGACCCGCTGGGTGAGCCGGCTGACCTCGGCGTCGGTCTCGGCGACCTGCGCGGTGAGCCGGTCCACGCGCTGCTTCTCGGTGCCGGTCAGCGCGGCCAGGTCGGTGTAGCGCCCGGGCCGCAGGTCCGTCCCGCCGCTGTTCTGCGCGCTGACGACGAAGAGCCCTCCGCACACGAGGATGACCAGCGGTGTCCCGATCCGCCACGGCGAGATCCGTCGCGGCTGCCGTGCGGGCGCGTGTCCCGGGGCTTTGTGCGGGTGGTCGGTCATGCGGACTAGGCTACGGCCGGTGTGCGCCCGCACCACAGTCGTCACCGGAAACCAGGAGCTGTCCCCGTGCCCAAGCTGAAGCCCTCGAAGGACTTCCTCGACCCGACCCGGGCGCCTGTCTTCACGGCCCGCTTCATCGTCTGCCTCGTGCTGATGGTCGTCGGCATCGCCTGGACCGTCTACTACTACCTCGTGGCCCGGCCCGAGCGTCCCCACCCGCACGGGCCGTCCTTCATGCAGGACCTGCACCACTGGAACTACCTGATCGGCTTCGGCCTGTTCTTCCTCGGGCTGCTCCTGTCCGCGCACCCCTCCACGCCGCTCGGCCGCGGCCGCGGGGTGGTCGTCGGGATGCTCGGCTGCTTCCTGCTCGGCCTCGCCTGGATCTGCACCTTCTACATCTTCTCCGACGACCTCTCGCCGCTCTGGGTCTTCAACGACCTCGGCCAGAAGAACCTCCTCGTCGGCATCGGCTTCATGGCGGTCGGGTTCGCCTTCGCCACCCGATGGGAGTGACCGACCAGCCGTCAGCGTTTAGCGACGCCGCCCCGGGCAACCGGGGCGGCGTCTGTGCATTTCTGGAGGTGGTTCCTACACATCTCGGGATAACCCTGTGGATGAATCACATCGATGTGATTCGTCCACAAGGCTATGCACAGGTGTGGAAATCCAAGCTGGCGCGCGACCCCGGGAGGCCGCGCGGTGTCGAGTCGAGCAGGCGTGACGAACAGGGGACCGGCGCCGAAGCGCCGGTCCCCTGTTTTGGGTAGGAGCGGATCAGCCGAGCTGGATCGTCCTGGCCACGACGGCCACCACGATCGCCGCGGCGACCAGGCCCATCCCGCCCCACTGCACCAGCGATCGCCGCGGCCGAGGCGCGAGCACGATCGCGGCGGAGACGAGCAGGCCCCCGATGAAGCCGCCCAGGTGTCCCTGCCAGGAGATGTTCGGGACGATGAAGCTGTAGGCGAAGCTGAGGCCCACCCAGAGCAGCAGCCCCTGCGCCTGCATGCGGGTGCGCAGGACGATGACCAGCACGGCGGCCATCAGCCCGAAGATCGCTCCGGACGCGCCGAGGGTGTCGCCCGGCCCGTCGGATGTCCAGTAGACCAGCGCGGAGCCGGCCAGGCCCGAGAGCAGGTAGAGCGCGATGAACCGGGCGCGGCCGAAGGCGTGCTCGAGCTGCGGGCCGAGCACGTAGAGGCTGAAGCAGTTGAAGAACAGGTGCAGGAACGCGACGTGCGTGAACGTCGAGGTCAGCAGCTGCCAGACGGCCCCGTCGGCAACGCCCGGGACCCAGTGGCCTCCGATCCGGCTGCAGATCCCCTCGCTGGCGTTGGGGAAGAACCCGCCGCGGTCCGCGTCGCAGCGACCGTCGGAGCGCAGCGCGAACCAGTCGACGAGACGGCTGGTGGACGCACCGGTGACGTTGATGAGCAGCCACACCGCGGCGTTGATCGCGATGAGCACCATCGTCACGAACCCGGGCGCTGACGGTCGCAGGCCGCCGTACGTGGTCCGGAGCGGCCGCTGCGAGCGCGACCCCTCCTTCAGGCACTCGGGGCACTGGAAGCCGACCGATGCGCTCGTCATGCAGTCGGGGCAGATCGGGCGCTCACACCGCTGACAGCGGATGTGCGCCTCACGGCCGGGGTGCCGGTAGCAGGTCGGCACCCCGGTCGGGTCGCTGGTCACGCCTGGGTCAGCCGACGATCTCGACGGAATCGATGACCACGGCGTCCCGCGGCCGGTCGCCAGGACCGGTCGGGGTGGTCGCGATGGCGTCGACGACGTCGCGGGAGGCCTGGTCGGCGACCTCGCCGAAGATCGTGTGCTTGAAGTTCAGCCACGGCGTCGCGCCCACGGTGACGAAGAACTGCGAGCCGTTGGTGCCCGGGCCGGCGTTGGCCATCGCGAGCAGGTAGGGCTTGTCGAAGACGAGCTCGGGGTGCGGCTCGTCCTTGAACGTGTAGCCCGGACCACCGGTGCCGGTGCCGAGCGGGCAGCCGCCCTGGATCATGAAGCCCTCGATGACCCGGTGGAAGGTGAGCCCGTCGTAGAACGGGCCGGTCCGGCCGTTGCCCGCGTCGTAGTCCTTCTCGCCCTTGGCGAGGCCGACGAAGTTCGCGACCGTCTCGGGCGCGTGGTTCGGGAAGAGGTTGACGGTGACGTCACCTCGGTTGGTGTGGAGGATGGCCTGCTGGTCCGCCATGACTGTCCTTCTCTGATGTGGGTACCACTACGGAGTGCGGGTTGATCCTCGCACGCCCACGCAACGCCATCGACGTCAGGAGCCCCCACCATGACCCTGCGAAAGAGCTCGAGCACGACGCTCCTCGAGCGCGCCGCCGACCGCACCACCGATGCGGTGGGGACCGCGGTCGAGCTGACGAGCGAGTTCCTCGAGAACACCGCCAAGCCGTTCGTGGAGAACACCGCCCGGCCCGCACTGCACGACGCCGCCGCGAAGACGGCGCCGATGGTGGCCGCCGGCGCCAGCATGGCCGCCCAGCGCGCGACGCAGGCCAAGGACTACGCCGAGGCGAAGTCGGCCCAGCTGACCGGTCACCCGAAGCCGAAGCGCCGGGGCCGCAAGATGCTGACGTTCGTCCTGCTCGGCGGCCTCGCCGCGGCGGTCGCCGTGGTCGCGCGCCGCTTCATGGGCGGCGGCTCGGACCAGTGGACCGCGCCGGCCCCGCCGTCGACGCCGCAGAACCCCGCGGAGACCTTCGACACCGACCAGCCGGTCGACGACCTGACCACGCCGATCAGCAAGCCGCCGTACAGCTCGAACTGAGGCCTACGCGGAGACGAGATCCGGGTGTTCCGCCTGCACACGGCGGATTGCCCGGATCTCTGCCCAGAAGCTGGCGACCGGGATCGTGCCACAGATGAGGGTGACGATCGTGAAGGGCATGTCCCAGCCGGCCTTGCGGGACAGGATGAAGGTCGTCACCAGGTAGACCATGTAGAGCCAGCCGTGGGCGACGCCCACGTTCTGGGAGATCCACCGTCCGGTGTCGTGCGCCGACGTGCCGTCGGCAGCGAACAGGTCCATCGGCAGGCCGATGAGGACCAGGACGATGAGGAGGATCCCGACGACCGTCGCGATCACCTTGTAGAAGCTGAGCGTGCCCTTCACGTGCCTGAGGGTACGGCGTCATCCTGAGGCTCCTTCTCAGGGGTCGCCGTGGTGACGTCCCGGACGTGACGCCACCAGATGTAGACCACGAAGCCGGCGAAGACCCACCACTCCAGGCCGTAGAGGAAGTTGCGCAGGCCGGTGAACGTCCCGGCCTCCGGGAGCTGGGCCAGGTCGGCGCGCGCGAGCCCCGCGCCCGGCTGCTGGTCGACGACGTAGCCGCCGTAGAGGTCCTGGTCGACGTGCTGGATCACGTCGGCGATCCGCAGCTGCGGCAGGACGTCGTCGGTCGGGTCGTCGTCGGAGAGGTCGTTGGAGCCCTCGGGCGGCTGCAGCCACCCGGTCAGCTCGGTGCTGCCGCTGGGCGGCGCTGGCGCCAGCCCGACGTCCTTGACCCAACCCCGGACCACCGGCATCGCGGGCCGGTCCGGACCGCCGACGGCGAGCGGCGTGACGACCCAGTAGCCGTCGACACCGTGGTCGAGCCTGCCGCTCACATAGACCGTCCCACTCGGGACCCAGTCTCCGCTGAGCGTCACCGGGTGGCCGGTCATCAGACCCGGGAACGGGTCGTCGGGACCCATCACGTCGGACAGCGGCTTGGCCGCCGCCTTCGTGGCGTCGTGGGTGGCGTCGTTGCGGTGGTCGCGCCACACGCCGAGCTGCCACAGACCCAGGCCGACGGTCCCCGCGAGCAGGACGAGCGCCAGGAGGTGGGCGCCCCACAGCTGGGGGGACCAGATCTTCGGTGGCACGCCTGTCAGGGTACGTCCGAGTGCATCACGAGGCGCAGCCGGCGAAGGGCGGCCGCTGCCGGAGTGTGAGGTCCGCCGCGCCGCCGCGTCCTGCCCGTCGTCGCCGAGCTGGACGCGGACCAGCGCGAAGTCGGTGACGGTCAGCGCGGTCGCCGCTTCGGGGACGCGGCCGGATCACGAAGTGGAGCGTAGGGGACTCGAACCCCTAACCCCCTGCTTGCAAAGCAGGTGCGCTACCAATTGCGCCAACGCCCCGGATGGGTCGCCCAGGCTCAGGCCTTGTGCGACGGATTGACGGTGTCGGTGGCCTCGGCCCACTGGGCACGCTCGGTGTTGCTCTTGTCGAGCTGCTTCTTGGCGAGCACGGCACCGGCTGCCGCGAGGGCGATGAGCATCAGCTTCTTCACTGTCATCTCCTTGTGAAAAACCCCGGTCGCTGGTCGCGTCCGGGGCTGTTCCGTGGGCCTAGGAGGACTTGAACCTCCGACCCCCACATTATCAGTGTGGTGCTCTAACCGTCTGAGCTATAGGCCCGGGTGGCAGCCGGGTGGAAGCCCCGACGGCCGAGGCAAGACATTACCTGAGCACCGATCCGGCCGCCAAAACGGCAAGGACGTCATGCGCGCTGGTGGCCGAGGCGACCAAAGCGCATGACGTCCGAAGCCTTGGTCAGCGGTCCTCGGTGAGGGTCACGTCGATGCCGCCGAGGAGTGCGGCCGACATGTTGTAGAGGAAGGCACCGAGCGTGGCGACGGCGGTCAGCAGGACCACGTCGATGACGGCGACGATCATCGTGAAGCCCATGACCCGCGACATCCCGACGTAGTCGGTGACATCGAAGGTCGAGCTGTCCTCGCCCCCGACGATGTCCTGGACCGTCTGGTTGATCGAGTCCCACACGCCGGCGGCGCCGAGCACGGACCAGACGATGAAGACCGACACGATGGTGACGACGCCGAGCGCGATCGACAGCAGGAACGCCGTCTTCATCACCGACCAGGGGTCGATGCGGGTCAGCCGTAGCCGCGCACGGCGCGGCGCCCGGCCCACCGGCCGGCGCAGGGTCTGGTCGTTCGGGACGCTCGAGGAGCGGAACTCGTCCGCCGCAGCGCTGAGCCGCTCCTTGACCTGCTGGGCGAATCCCGCGCGCACGGCAGTGTCCTCGTTGCGCTGCGGCGCGGGACGACCACCCACCCGAGTGGCAGTTCGCTCGCCGGGACGCTCAGGCATCCTCACTCCTCCGTGTCGTCGGCAATCTCGGCCGCACCAGCGGCGTCGGCCGCCTCGATTGTTGCATCCGCATCCACACCGACCGCATCGTCGGAGTCCGAGGCCGGCGTACCGTCGCTCGCTGCGGCGGCCAGCTCCTCCTCGATCTCGTCCTCGCGGGCCTCGACGGAGCGGGCCACGACGGCGACCGAGTCACCGTTCTTCGGCGACACGAACTTCACGCCCATGGTCGAGCGTCCCTTGGCCGGGAAGTCCTGGTCGATGGGCGAGCGGACGACCTGTCCGTTGGTGGTGATCGAAAGGACCTCGTCACCGTCCTTGACGATGAAGGCGCCGGCCAGGACACCGCGCTTCTCGTCGCTCAGCTGCATGGCGCGTACGCCGAGCCCGCCGCGGTTGGTGATGCGGTACTCCGAGATCCGCGACCGCTTGGCGAAGCCGCCGTCGGTGATCGTGAAGACGTACTGCACGTCCTCGTCGGACTCCTCGTGCGCCGCCTCGGCCGCCCGGATGATCGACATGGAGAGCACCGAGTCGCCGGTGCGGAACTTCATGCCCGTGACGCCCGACGTGGCGCGGCCCATCGGCCGCAGCTGGTCGTCGCTCGCGACGAACCGCACGGCCTGGCCCTTCCTCGAGACCAGCAGGATGTGGTCGTCGGGGTTGACCAGCTCGGCGCCGACCAGCTCGTCGTCGTCCTCGCGGAAGTTGATCGCGATGACGCCGGCCTGGCGGGGCGAGTTGTAGTCGGCGAGGCGAGTCTTCTTCACCAGGCCGCTCTTGGTGGCGAGCACCAGGTAGGGCGCCTGGTCGTAGTCGCGGATGGCGAGCACCTGGGCGATCGACTCGTCGGGCTGGAAGGACAGCAGCCCGGCGACGTGACCGCCCTTGGCGTCACGCGCCGCCTCGGGGAGGTTGTAGGCCTTGGTCCGGTAGACCCGCCCCGCGGTGGTGAAGAACAGCAGCCAGTGGTGGTTGGTGGTCGCGATGAAGTGCTCGACCACGTCGTCCCCGCGCAGCGTCGCGCCGCGCACCCCCTTGCCGCCGCGCTTCTGCGAGCGGTACTGGTCCGCGCGCGTCCGCTTGGCGTAGCCGCCGCGGGTGATCGAGACGACGAGCTCCTCGTCGGGGATGAGGTCCTCCATGGAGAGGTCCCCGTCCGCCGGGATGAGCTGGGTACGCCGGTCGTTGCCGTACTTCTCGACGATCCCGTCGAGCTCCTCGATGACGATGGCGCGCTGGCGCTCGGGCCTGGCGAGGATGTCCTGGAAGTCGGCGATCTGACGCTCGAGCTCGGCGAGCTCGTCGATGATCTTCTGCCGCTGCAGCGCCGCCAGCTGGCGCAGCTGCATGTCGAGGATCGCGGTCGCCTGGATCTCGTCGATGTCGAGCAGCTGGATGAGGCCCTGGCGCGCCTCGGCCACGTCCGGCGACCGGCGGATGAGGGCGATGACCTCGTCCAGCATGTCGAGTGCCTTGACCAGGCCCCGGAAGATGTGGGCCCGCTCCTCGGCCCGGCGCAGCCGGAACTCCGTGCGACGCCTGATGACGTCGATCTGGTGGGTGACCCAGTTGGAGATGAACTGGTCGACCGACAGCGTGCGCGGCACCCCGTCGACCAGCGCCAGCATGTTGGCCGAGAAGTTGGTCTGCAGCTCGGTGTGCTTGAGCAGGTTGTTGAGCACGACCCGGGCGACCGCGTCGCGCTTGAGCACGACGACGAGCCGCTGGCCGGTGCGGTCGGAGGTGTCGTCGCGGACGTCGGAGATGCCCTGCACCTTGCCGCTGTCGGCGAGCTCGGCGATCTTCAACGCCAGGTTGTCCGGGTTGACCATGTAGGGCAGCTCGGTGATGACAAGGCAGGTCCGGCCGCGGTTGTCCTCGTCGACCTCGATGACCGCTCGCTGGGTGATCGAGCCGCGACCGGTGCGGTAGGCCTGCTCGATGCCCGCGTGCCCGACGATCAGCGCGCCGTTCGGGAAGTCGGGGCCCTTGATCCGTTCGATGAGGGCGTCCTGCAGCTCCTCACGGGTCGCCTCGGGGTGCTCGAGCGCCCACTTGGCGCCGTCGGCGACCTCGCGCAGGTTGTGGGGCGGAATGTTGGTCGCCATGCCGACCGCGATACCGGCCGAGCCGTTGACCAGCAGGTTCGGGAACCGCGCGGGCAGCACGACCGGCTCCTGGGAGCGGCCGTCGTAGTTCGGCTGGAAGTCGACGGTGTCCTCGTCGATGTCGCGGACCATCTCCATGGCCAGCGGCGCCATGCGGCACTCGGTGTACCGCATGGCCGCGGCGGAGTCGTTGCCCGGCGAGCCGAAGTTGCCCTGGCCCTGGACGAGCGGCGCCCGCATGACCCACGGCTGCGCGAGGCGCACGAGGGTGTCGTAGATCGCGCTGTCGCCGTGCGGGTGGTACTGACCCATCACGTCGCCGACGACGCGGGAGCACTTCGAGAAGCCGCGGTCGGGGCGGTAGCCGCCGTCGTACATCGCGTAGAGGACGCGGCGGTGCACCGGCTTCAGTCCATCGCGTACGTCGGGGAGCGCTCGGCCGACGATGACCGCCATCGCGTAGTCGATGTAGGCCCGCTGCATCGACGTCTGCAGCTCGATGGGCTCGATCCGACCGCCGGGCTCGGGAGTGGGAGTCTCAGTCATCAGATATCGAGGAACCTAACGTCCTTGGCGTTGCGCTGGATGAAGGAGCGACGCTGCTCGACGTCCTCGCCCATGAGGATCGAGAAGATCTCGTCCGCGTGCGCGGCGTCGTCGAGGGTGACCTGCAGCATCAGCCGCTGGTCGGGGTCCATGGTGGTCTCCCACAGCTCCTTGGCGTTCATCTCGCCGAGACCCTTGTAGCGCTGGACCGGGTTCTCCTTGGGCAGCTTCTTGCCCTGGGCCTGGCCCTCGCGCAGCAGCGCGTCGCGCTCGGAGTCGGAGTAGACGAACTCGTGCTCGGCCGGCTTGTTCCACCGCAGCCGGTAGAGCGGCGGCTGCGCCATGTAGACGTAGCCCTGCTCGATGAGCGGCTTCATGAAGCGGAACAGCAGCGTCAGCAGGAGCGTGTTGATGTGGTGGCCGTCGACGTCGGCGTCGGCCATCAGCACGATCTTGTGGTAGCGCAGCTTGGCGATGTCGAACTCGTCGTGCACGCCGGTGCCCAGCGCCGAGATGATCGACTGGACCTCCTGGTTGGCGAGCACCTTGTCGAGCCGGGCCTTCTCGACGTTGAGGATCTTGCCGCGGATCGGGAGGATCGCCTGGATGCGCGGGTCGCGGCCCTGGCGGGCAGAGCCACCGGCGGAGTCGCCCTCGACGATGAAGACCTCGCACTCGGCGGGGTTGGTCGACTGGCAGTCGGAGAGCTTGCCGGGCAGGGCGCCGTTGCCGAGCAGGCCCTTGCGGTTGCGGGCCAGGTCGCGCGCCTTGCGGGCGGCGAGGCGGGCGGTCGCCGCGGCCTGTGCCTTGCGGATGACCTCCTTGCCCTCACCGGGGTGCTGCTCGAGCCAGGCGCCGAGCTGGTCGTTGACGACGCCCTGGGTGAAGCCCTTCGCCTCGGTGTTGCCGAGCTTGGCCTTGGTCTGGCCCTCGAACTGCGGCTCGCCGATCTTGAGGCTGATGATCGCGGTGAGGCCCTCGCGGATGTCGTCACCCGTGAGGCGGTCCTCCTTCTTCTTGATCAGGCCCCACTCCTCGCCCCAGCGGTTCATCAGGCTGGTGAGCGCGGCGCGGAAGCCCTCCTCGTGGGTGCCGCCCTCGGGCGTGTTGATCGTGTTCGCGAAGGTGTGCACGGCCTCGTTGTAGGACGACGCCTGCCACTGCATGGCGACCTCGAGGCTCATCGGGTTCGGCGCGTCGGCGCGGGTCTCGGCCTCGAAGGCGATGACCGGGGAGACGGCCGCCTTGCGCTTGTTGAGGTACTCGACGTAGTCGGCCAGGCCGTTGTCGTACTTGAAGATCTGCTCGAGGATCTTGTGGCCGCCCTCGTCGGCCGCGTGGACCTCGGAGGCGCCCTCGTTCTCGACCGTCTCGTCGGCGACCGCCTCGGCAATCTCCTCGGTCTCGGGCCGTTCGTCACGCAGGACGATCTTGAGGCCCTTGTTGAGGAAGGCCATCTCGCGGAAGCGGGTCGAGATCGTCTCGAGGTTGTACTCGGTCGTCTCGAAGATGTCGTCCGACGCCCACCAGGTGACGCGCGTGCCGGTTCGCTCGCCGTCCTCGAGGGGGCGCACCTTCCGCAGGTCGTAGTCGGGCAGGCCGAGCGAGAACTCCTGCTCCCACAGGTAGCCGCGGTTCCTCACCTCGAGGTGGAGGTGCCTCGACAGCGCGTTGACCACCGACGAGCCGACGCCGTGCAGACCACCGGACACCTTGTAGCCGCCGCCGCCGAACTTCCCGCCGGCGTGCAGCACGGTGAGCGCCAGCGTCGCCGCCGGGATCTCCTGCCCGGGAGCGGTGTCGGTCGGGATGCCGCGGCCGTTGTCCTCGACGCTGACGGACCCGTCGGGGTTGAGGGTCACCAGGATCGTGTCGCAGTGACCGGCGAGCGCCTCGTCGACCGAGTTGTCGACGATCTCCCAGATCAGGTGGTGCAGACCCCGCACACCGGTCGATCCGATGTACATGCCCGGACGCTTGCGGACGGCCTCGAGCCCTTCGAGGACCTGGATCGCTGAGGCGTCGTACTCCACCGAGGTCGCGGTGGAGGAGGTGGGCTGTTCGGGAATCTCTTCCGGTGTCGGCTGAAACTGCGGGTCGGCGGTCTCGTCGGCTTCGCTCACGGGCCAATGTTACCGGCCGCAGGGCCCGAAACCACGCACCGGCCTCCCCAGGAGGGGCCACTGTGGATGAATTATCGCCCGTGACGTGACGGAAGTGGCGCTGCGAGGCTCTCCGAGGGGCTCGGACGACTCCCTATACGGCCGAGGAGCCGCCAGAACGCCAGAACGCGTCAGCCGTAGGTGTCCCTCGGGCCGCGGCCGTCCCGGCTCGACAGCCGTCCTTTCTTCCAGGTCGGCAAGTGCGGCCCGAGCACCTCGATGACGGTCACCGTGCCGTGCCCGAGCTCCTCGTTGAGCCGACGTACGACCGTCGGCGCGAGCAGCCGCAGCTGGGTCGCCCATGCGGTGGAGTCGGTGCGGACGACCAGGCGCCCGTCGGCGAACGACTCGGGAGTGCAGTGGTCGGCGATCTCGACGCCGACCAGCTCGGCCCAGCGCCCGAAGACGCCGTGCACCCGCAGGTCGAGCTCCCACCCGTGGTCGGCGACCAGCCGGCCCAGCGTCGCGTCGAGCAGCTGCGGGTCGCGGTCGTCGGGGTGGCTGCCGCTCACCCGCCCTCGAGCCCCGCCGTCCCGCCGCTTCTTCGACCGCTTGGTCGCCTTGCGCGTCGACGACCCGGCGGTCGCCCGCATCAGCGCCCGGGCGAGGTCGAGTCCGTCCGGCGCCGGCACCTCGGGCGTCTGACCGTCGGGGCCCTCCGGCGGCGTGTCGCCGTTCGAAAGGTCAGGTGCGCGGTCGGGCGGGCGGTCGGGAGCCCCGGAGTCGTCACTCATCGCGGGTCACCTCACCGCCGCCGACGCGGAACCGGGCGCCGGCCAGGACCACCGGGACGTCGGCGCCGACCGCGGCGGTCACGAGGACCTGCTCGGCGTCGGCGACCAGGCCCGCGAGCTGGTCCCGGCGGTCGGTGTCGAGCTCGGCGAAGACGTCGTCGAGGATCAGGATCGGGTCGTCCCCGTCGGCCCGGAGCAGGTCGTACGACGCCAGCCGCAGCGCCAGCGCGAAGGACCACGACTCGCCGTGCGAGGCGTAGCCCTTCACCGGCAGGTGCTGCTCTCCGGCGCCGATGCTGAGCAGCAGGTCGTCGCGGTGGGGGCCGACCAGCGAGACGCCGCGGTCGAGCTCGTCGCGTTGACGTCGGCCCAGCTCGGCGTGGATGGCCTTCTCGAGCTCCGGCTGCGTGGTGGCGCCGTCCAGGTCGAACGACGGGCGGTAGGCGATCACCGCGTCATCGCGGGACGCTCCGCGCGCGACGGTCTCGTAGGCCTTGCCGACGTACGGCTGGAGCGCGTCGGTGAGCGCGAGCCGCTCGGCGAGGATCTCCGAGCCGGTGCGGGCGAGGTGGTCGTCCCAGACCGTGAGGGTGGAGAGGAGCAGCTCCCGGTCACCGCGGCCGGTGCGCGACGACTTCAGCAGCGAGTTGCGCTGCTTGAGCACGCGGTCGTAGTCGGCGCGGGTGCCGGCCAGCCGGGGCGCGCGGAGCACCATGAGGTCGTCGAGGAACCGGCGCCGCTCGCTCGGGTCGCCCTTGACCAGGGCGAGGTCCTCGGGTGAGAAGACGACGGTGCGGACCAGGCCGACCAGCTCCCGCGTGCGCGGCAGCGGCGAGCGGTTGATCCTGGCCCGGTTGGCCCGGCCGGGGTTGATCTCGACCTCGAGGACGGCGGTGCGCCCGTCCTTCACCACCGCCGCGCGGACGACGGCCTGGTCCGCGCCGGCCCGCACGAGCGGTGCGTCGGCAGCGACCCGGTGCGACTGCAGCCGGGAGAGGTAGTCGATCGCCTCGACCAGGTTGGTCTTGCCCTGGCCGTTGCGGCCGACGAACGCGGTGACGCCCGGCTCCAGCGCGACGTCGGCGCTCTCATAGGAGCGGAAGTCATGGAGGGTCAGGTGCGTGACGTGCACGACTCCTCCTCCCGTCAGGTCCTGGGGAGAAGACTAGGGCGCGGCGGGGACGACGCCGTGGTCGGCCAGCATCTTCTCCAGCAGCGGATGCCCGTCACGCAGGTGCCAGTGCACGCCCGCCATGCCGACGTCCTGGGCGGCGACGACGTTGGCCAGGGTGTCGTCGACGAAGAGCACCTCCTCGGGCGGCACGCCGATCAGCTCGGCGGCCCGGCGGAAGTAGGCCTGATCGGGCTTGGCCAGACCCATCTCCGCGGAGTAGCAGGACACGTCGAAGAGGTCGTCGTACCCGAGGGTCCCCCGCATGTACGCCGCCCGGCGCTGCGTCTGGTTGGTGCCGAGGTGCACCCCGAACCCGGCCGCGCGTAGCCGGCGGACCAGGTCGAAGCTGGCCGGCACCGGCTCGATCCGGAACCACACCCGTCTCGAAGACCTCGGTCGGGGAGTCGGAGAGGTCGAAGTCGCCGAGCACTTCGGCGACGACATCGACGGCGTCCCGCTCGCCGCGGATCGCGGCCTTCTCGGCCGCGAACATGGCCTCCAGCAGCTCGATCGCGCGGTCGTCGCCCCACCGCTCGAACGCCTCCTCCCAGCCGCCCGGCCGGTGCTGCAGGACACCGTCGGCGTCGAGCAGGAGGTGCCGGATCGTGGGGGTCAGGCTTCCGACTCCGAGATGACCGCGTGGCCGCCGAAGCCGTTGCGCATCGCAGCGATCGCCTTCATCGCCACGTCGTCCTCCTGGCGCGAGGCGAAGCGGGCGAAGAGCGAGGCTGAGATCGCGGGCATCGGCACGGCGTTGTCGATCGCGGCCTGGACGGTCCACCGGCCCTCGCCGGAGTCCTCGGCGTAGCCCTTGATCTTGTCGAGGTGCTCGTCGGCGCGCAGCTGGTCGACGAGCAGGTCGAGCAGCCAGGACCGGACGACGGTGCCGGTGCGCCAGGAGGCGAAGATCTCCGGGACGTTGTCGACGATGTCGACCTTGTCGAGCAGCTCCCAGCCCTCGGCGTAGGCCTGCATCATCGCGTACTCGATGCCGTTGTGGACCATCTTGGCGAAGTGGCCGGCGCCGGCCGTCTCGCCGCAGTGGACCAGGCCGTCCTCGGTGTGGTCGGGCTTGAGGGCCTCCAGGGCGGGCATGACCTTCGCGGCCGCGCTGGTGGTGCCGCCGTACATCAGGGCGTAGCCGTTCTGCAGCCCCCACACGCCGCCGGAGACGCCGCAGTCGACGAAGTCGATGCCCTTCTCGCCGAGCGAGGCGGCGTTGATGGCGTCATCGGTGTACTTGCTGTTGCCGCCGTCCACGACGAGGTCACCCTCGTCGAGCAGCTCCTTGAGCTCGGCGATCGTGGACCGGGTCGGGTCGCCGGCCGGCACCATCACCCACACCACGGTCGGCCCGTCGCCGAGGCCGCGCAGCTGCTCGACCATGTCGGCGAGGCTGCTGGAGTCGCTCAGGTCGGCGTTGCGGTCATAGCCGATGACGGTGTGGCCGGCGTTGCGCAGGCGGGCACGCATGTTGCCGCCCATCTTGCCGAGTCCGACGAGTCCGATGTGCATGGCGTTCCTCTCGTGGATGAGTCCTGACACCTTCCAGTGCCCCGAACGGGCCCGGATCAGGACAGCAGGCGGCGCGGCATCAGCAGGTAGCGGAACCCGGGGCTCTCCTCGTCGCCGGAGCCGCTGATGACCACGGGCTTGGAGGCCTGGGTGAAGGCGAGCTCCACGGTCGACTCGTCGATCGCGGTCAGCCCGTCGAGCAGGAACTGCGGGTTGAACCCGGTCGTGAGCTCCTCGCCGTTGATGTCGGCCTCGATGGACTCCGAGGCCTGGGCCTCCTCACCGGACCCGGCGTCGAGGGTCAGCACCCCGTCGGAGAACTTCAGCTGCACGGCGGTGTTGCGCTCCGCGACGAGCGAGACGCGCTTGACCGACTCGACCAGCTCGGCCTTGCTGACCAGCGCCTTGGTGAGGTGCTCGCTCGGGAACAGGCTGCGGACCTTGGGGAACTCACCGTCGAGCAGTCGCGTCGTGGTGCGTCGTACGCCGCCCGCGGCCGCGCCCTCGAAGCCGATGATGCCCTCGCCGGCGCCACCGGCGGACAGCGCGATGGTCACCTCACTGCCGCTGGTCAGCGACTTCGCGGTGTCGGCGAGCACCTTGGCCGGGACGAGCGCGGCCAGGGTCTCGTCAGGGGTGCTGGGGCTCCACTCGAGCTCCCGGATGGAGAGCCGGAAGCGGTCGGTGGCGAGCAGCGAGATGCTCGACCCGTCGATCTCGAGCCGCACGCCGGTCAGCACCGGGAGCATGTCGTCACGACCCGCGGCGGTGACCGCCTGGGCGACCGCGTGGGCGAACACGTCGCTCTTGACGGTGCCGGCAGCGGTCGGCATGTCCGGCAGCGTCGGGTAGTCCTCGACCGGCATGGTCTGCAGGCTGAAGCGCGCGGAGCCGCAGGTGAGGCTGGCGCGAGCGCCCTCGAGGGTGAGCTCGACCGGCTTGGCCGGGAGGCTCCGGACGATGTCGGCCAGCAGTCGGCCGCTCACCAGCGCCTTGCCCTCGTCGGCCACCTCGGCGGCGAGCGTCGCGCGGGCGGACGTCTCGTAGTCGAACGTGGACAGCACCAGGCCCTCCTGGCCGGCCTCGATGAGGAGGCCCGACAGGACGGGGGTGCTCGGGCGGACGGGCAGGCTGCGGGCAGCCCAGGCGACGGCATCCGCGAACACGTCGCGGTCGACGCGGAACTTCACGATGTGTGGTCCTTCTTGCTCGAGCGGCTGTGCACGTGGACCTGAATCCTGCCACGCAGCGCCGACGGCCGACACCGGCGGGGGAGAACAGGCGGAACAACTTCTCCAGCCGCGGCGGTCGGGGTGTGCCGGCAGCGTGGTGGTTTTCCCCAGGTCGGGAGGGTCGTGGGTTTTCACGGATGATCGATCTGGTTGTAGTTCCGAGGGAGTAAGAGGGTCCGTGGAAACTGTGGACAACCGCCGTCGTCCCTGCTCGTGGCGCTCGATCGTCCCCCACAGGGGGTGTGGATCGGGCCGTGGACCAGCGGGCGCGGGTGTGGGCGGCGTCGGCCCGTGCGTGTCTCCGACGAGGCTCATCCTCAGATCCTCCCCGTGTAATTCGGACCATCGGGCCGGGGAACTACACAGGTCTGCCCGACCCTGTTCGGAGACGACCGTGCCCCCGAGGGCAGGGCTCTCGGGGGCACGCGGACGTCGGCGACGGAGATCTAGGTCTGGCGCGCCTGCAGCTTCACCCGGTTGGTGAGCTCGCTGACCTGGTTGAAGACCGCCCGCCGCTCGGCGAGCAGCTGGTTGATCTTGCGCTCGGCGTACATCACCGTCGTGTGGTCGCGATTGCCGAACTGCGCGCCGATCTTGGGCAGGGAGAGGTCGGTGAGCTCGCGGCAGAGATACATGGCGATCTGGCGCGCCATGACGAGGTGGCGGCCGCGGGAGGGACCGGTGAGCTCGTCGATGGACAGCCCGAAGTAGGCGGCGGTCTGGGCGATGATCAGGCCGGCGGTGATCTCCGGCTCGCCCCCCTCGGGGATCAGGTCCTTGAGGACGATCTCGGCCAGGGTCATGTCGACCTCCTGGCGGTTGAGGTTGGCGAAGGCGGTCACGCGGATCAGCGCGCCCTCGAGCTCGCGGATGTTGGTCTGGATCTTCGTCGCGATGAACTCCAGGACGTCCGGCGGCGCCGTCAGACGGTCCATCGCGGCCTTCTTGCGCAGGATCGCGATGCGCGTCTCGACGTCCGGCGGCTGCACGTCGGTGATGAGCCCCCACTCGAACCGGTTGCGCAGCCGGTCCTCCAGCGCCTCGAGCCGCTTCGGCGCCCGGTCGGAGGTGAGCACGATCTGCTTGTTGGCGTTGTGGAGGGTGTTGAAGGTGTGGAAGAACTCCTCCTGGGTCTGGGTCTTCCCCTCCAGGAACTGGATGTCGTCGATGAGCAGGACGTCGACGTCCCGGTAGCGCCGCTTGAACCGGTCCTGCCGGTCGTCGCGGATGGCGTTGATGAACTCGTTGGTGAACTCCTCCGAGCTCACGTAGCGGACCTTGGCGCCGTTGTAGAGGCTGCGCACGTAGTGGCCGATGGCGTGCAACAGGTGCGTCTTGCCGAGGCCTGACTCCCCGTAGACGAGCAGCGGGTTGTAGGCCTTGCCGGGCGCCTCGCTGACGGCGACGGCGGCGGCGTGCGGGAAGCGGTTGGACGACCCGATGACGAAGGTCTCGAAGGTGTACTTCGGGTTGAGCCGCGTCTCGAGGGCGCTGGGCCGCGTGTCCGAGCCGGAGGGCGTCGGCGCCGGCTGTGCGATTGTCGACATGTCGATCTGTCGATTGGCAGATATGTCGTTGGGCTGCTCGGACGATGTCGGGGGCATCGTCGTCTCCACGGCCGCGACGGGCTCCATCTCGAGCTCGGCGTTGACCGTGACGGCGATCCGCACCTCGCGCGCGAGCTGGCGACTGAGCGCATCCTCCAGGTCCTTGCGCAGCGCGCCCTCCAGCCGGTTGCGGGTGAAGTCGTTGGGAACTGCCACGATCGCGGTGTCGCCGTGGATGGCGACCGGCTGGCTGGTCCGGACCCACGCCTGCTGGCTCGGCACCAGCTCGTCCACCACGGCGGTCCAGGCCGCTTCGAGAGACGCCTCGCCGGAGTCGTTCGCGGACGGGTGTGCGGGCTCCGGTGCTGCCGTGTGGTCCACGCGGTTCAGCCTTCCCTGTGCGGATCACGGACGCCGTGTATGACGGCCGCGGTGGTCGTGGTCGGGTTTGTCTCCACAAGTTTGTCCACAAGGTGTGAACCCGGCCCGGGGCGTGTGGATCGAGCCGGACCGAGACGCGACGCCGATCCCGGACCTCGGACGTCTATGCAGGTCAGAGCGGCTTCCGAGTGATCTGCCGAGTGCTCCCCCCGCGGAAGCGTCCGAAGCTCCACGGCGACGGCAGGGAACCTCGGTACCGCACGAACGTAACCCTCGCGCCTCCGTAGTAGCAACCCGTTGTCCACAGGCCGTGACGATCGTCCCGTAGGTTGGGTAAACCGGCGTCGCCAAGGGGTGCCGCCGGAGTTTGACCCTGTCACTCGGCACCGCGTACCGTTGGCCGGTCGCCTGTCAGCAGTAGAGAGCGTCGACCGACGCCGCATGTCCATGGATCCCCGAGCATTGGGGTCACCCCGTGGGCGGGCGGTGCCAGCCGACCGGGTGCATCCACCGTGCCGAGCACAGTGGATCACGGTGCTGCCGACTGCTGCCGGGCGACACGCCAAGACCCGATTCACCTAAGGAACTCTCGTGAGCAAGCGTACGTATCAGCCGAACAACCGTCGTCGCGCCAAGACGCACGGCTTCCGTCTGCGGATGCGCACCCGCGCCGGCCGCGCGATCCTCTCCGCGCGCCGCCGCAAGGGGCGCAAGGACCTCGCGGTCTGAGTCGACTCGGCCTCGGCTGACTCGACGTCGGCGTCCTCTGTGCTGGCCCGCGCTCATCGGCTGACCGACGGCGCGGGCTTTGCGTCGGCGGTACGTCGTGGTCGCAGGGCCGGCAGCCGCACCTTAGTCGTGCACCTCGAGAGCCTCGAGGACGAGCGACCGGTGCGCGTCGGCTTTGTCGTCAGCAAGGCCGTCGGCCCGGCGGTGACGCGCAACCGTGTGAAGCGACGACTTCGACACCTGGCCCGGGAGCTGCTCTCCAGCACGGAGACGCGGCTTCCGGGCTCTGCTGTGCTCGTGGTCAGGGCGCTTCCGGCTTCGTCGACCGCCGACTACGCGGAACTCCGCAGCGACCTGGCTCGTTGCCTCGTTCGGGTGACGTCGTGATCGATCCAGTGAAGTTCGTGCTCGTCGGGCTGCTCAAGGCCTACCGGCTGTTGATCAGCCCGCTCTACGGACAGGTGTGCCGCTACCACCCGAGCTGCTCGACCTACGCCCTGCATGCGGTGGAGGTGCACGGGAGCCTGCGCGGCAGCTGGCTCGCCGTACGCCGTGTCGGTCGCTGTCACCCCTGGGCCGCGGGTGGCTACGACCCGGTCCCCGCCCCTCGATCCTCCCGTGTTCACACGGGTCCGTCCCACTGACCCCGTTAGGAGCCTGACCGTGGGAGATCTGCTGAGCACCATCGGCACCCCGCTCTACTACGCCATCTCGGCGATCTGGCTGGCCTGGCACCGGCTCTTCGACCTGCTCCCGATCTCCTCGGGCTGGTCCTGGACGCTGGCGATCATCGGCCTGACCATCACCATCCGGGCGCTGCTGATCCCGCTGTTCGTGAAGCAGATCAAGTCGAGCCGCAACATGCAGCTCATCCAGCCGAAGGTGAAGGAGCTGCAGAAGAAGTACGGCCACGACCGTGAGCGCCTCGCCCAGGAGACGATGAAGCTCTACAAGGACACGGGGACCAACCCGTTCGCCTCGTGCCTGCCGCTCATCCTGCAGATGCCGATCTTCCTCTCGCTGTTCCACCTGCTGCGCAACGCGGCGGATCGGCACCCCAAGGGCTTCCTCGACCAGGCGGACGTGGACCAGATCAGCGGCGGCAAGATCTTCGGCGCCGGCATCTCGGACACGCTGACCCACCCGGACAACACCAACGTGGTGGTGCTCGCGGTCATCCTGGTCATCTCGATGACGGCGACGACGTTCATCACCCAGCGCCAGCTGATGAGCAAGAACATGCCGGCCGACGCGATGAGCGGTCCCTACGCCCAGCAGCAGAAGCTGCTGCTCTACGTGCTCCCCATCGTGTTCGCCGTCGGTGGCATCGCGTTCCCGATCGGGCTGATGCTCTACTGGACGACCTCGAACCTCTGGACCATGGGGCAGCAGTTCTACGTGATCCGCAACAACCCCGCGCCGGGCACGCCCGCTGCGCAGGCCAAGGCAGATCGCGACCGCGCGAAGGCCGTGCGTCACGGACACGGTGACGTCGCCGTCGACACCGCCGCCCCTGCGGTCGAGGCGCCTGAGGAACCGCGCCAGCGGCAGCAGCCCAAGCGTCAGACGCGTGAGCAGCGCAAGCAGTCTTCCCGCCCGAACCAGCCGAAGAAGGACCAGTAGTCATGACCGAGGAGACGACAGAGACCCCTCGCGACACCGATCGCGTGGAGAAGCTCGAGCAGGAGGGCGACATCGCCGCCGACTACCTGGAGGAGCTCCTGGACATCGCCGACCTGGACGGCGACATCGACATGGACGTCGAGGGTGATCGTGCCTCCGTCTCCATCGTCGGCGCCGACCTGTCCCAGCTCGTCGGCCGCGACGGCGAGGTCCTCGACGCTCTCCAGGAGTTGACCCGGCTCGCCGTCTTCCGCGAGACGGGCGAGCGATCGCGCCTGATGCTCGATGTCTCCGGTTTCCGTGCCGAGAAGCGGGCCGCCCTCGAGAAGGTTGCTGCCGAGACGATCGAGCGCGTGCAGGAGACCGGCTCCCCCGTCTCCCTCGACCCGATGTCGCCGTTCGAGCGCAAGGTCGTGCATGACGTCGTCGCCGCGGCTGGCCTGACCTCGTCGTCCGAGGGCGTCGAGCCGCGACGGTACGTCGTGGTGCAGCCGGTCTGAACGCTTCGTTTCACGTGAAACGGCCCGATCCGCGAGTTGCGGCCCGGGCCGTTCCACGTGAAACATCGTCTCCGATGTCTGATCTTCCTGAGCCCGGCGCCGCCACTTCGGCCCCGCCCGTTCCCGACGTGGCGCGCAGCGTGTTCCCGCCGGACCGACTCCCCTTGGCCGAGACGTACGCCGCCTGGCTGGCCGATGGCGGCGTGGTGCGTGGACTGATCGGTCCTCGCGAGGTGCCGCGTCTGTGGGACCGGCACATCCTGAACTGTGCGGTCCTGGCTTCGGCGCTCCCGAAGACGGGGTCCGTGGCGGACATCGGCTCCGGTGCCGGCCTCCCGGGCCTGGTGGTGGCGATCGCCCGACCCGCGCTCCGTGTGACGCTCGTCGAGCCGTTGTTGCGCCGCACGTCGTTCCTCAACGAGGTGGTCGAGGACCTGGGGCTGACCAACGTCGAGGTCGTGCGCGGTCGTGCCGACGTGCTACACGGAGTCCGGACGTTCGACGCGGTGACCTCGCGTGCCGTCGCTCCCCTGGGCCGGCTGCTCGAGTGGTCGATGCCGCTCGTGGCACCGACCGGTGTCCTCGTCGCGATGAAGGGATCCTCGGTGTCCGAGGAGATCGAGGACGCGCGACTCGTGCTGAGGAGGTTCGGCTGCGCCGAGCCGGAGGTGTCCCAGCTGGGGGATGGCCTGTTGGAGTCCACCACCGTCTGCCTCCGGGTGGCCTGGGCCGATCCAGCGAAGGTATCTTGGCCGCCTGCGCGGCGTCCGGGGGGCTCGTCGAAGAAGAAGCGTGGACAACGAGACCGGAGGCGTGAAGCGTGACCGAGGGCGACCAGCGGGACCAGGTCCAGCCAGAGTTTTCCACCGACCGGAACACCCCGCCTGAGCGTGACTATCCACAGAACGCCCACAGTCATCCACAGGACACGGACGCTGCTCGGCAGGCCCCACCGGAGGATGTTTCACGTGAAACGGCCCCCGTCTCGGGCTACCGGGTGAAGACGGCGGCGGACCTGGCGGCGTTCTCCACGAGCATCGCCGACGCGGAGACTCCCCTCGCCCGCGCGGCAGAGAACATCGTCCTGGCGCGCATCGGGTCACAGAGCCGGCCGGCGATGCCGCGGCCGACGGCGACCCGGACGTTCGTGGTCGCCAACCAGAAGGGCGGCGTCGGCAAGACGACGTCCACGGTGAACGTGGCAGCCGCCCTCGCACAGCTGGGCCAGCGCGTGCTGGTCATCGACCTCGACCCGCAGGGCAACGCCTCGACCGCGCTGAGCGTCGAGCACTTCCAGGGAACGCCGGGGACCTACGAGCTGCTGGTCGACGGCATGCCCCTCGCCGATGTCGCCGTCGCAGCACCGGAGCTCCTCGGCCTCGACGTCGTCCCGGCCACCATCGACCTGGCCGGAGCGGAGATCGAGCTGGTCAGCGTCGTCGCACGGGAGAGCCGCCTACAGAAGGCGCTGCGTGCCGACCCACGCGTCGGAGATGCCGAGACCGCCGGCGAGGACCGCTGGGACTACGTCATCATCGACTGCCCGCCGTCGCTGGGCCTCCTCACCATCAACGCCCTGGTGGCCGGCGCCGAGCTGCTCATCCCCATCCAGGCGGAGTACTACGCGCTCGAGGGCCTCGGCCAGCTGTTGAAGACGGTCGACATGGTGCGTGCCCACCTCAATCCGGACCTCGCCGTCTCCACGATCCTCATCACGATGTTCGACGCCCGGACCCGCCTCGCCTCGGGCGTCGCGGACGAGGTCAAGGCGCACTTCGGCGACCAGGTGCTGCGCACCTACATCCCGCGCTCGGTCCGTGTCTCGGAGGCACCGTCCTACGGTCAGACGGTGATGACCTACGATCCGGGCTCCCCCGGCGCGTTGAGCTACCTCGAAGCGGCTCGCGAGATCGCCACGAAGGGGGCACCCCGATGAACAGGCCGACGCCGAAGCGAGGTCTCGGCCGCGGCCTCGGATCGCTGATCCCCACAGGCCCAGCTGTCAACCTCGACGTCCGGGATGCGGACTCTGCCGCAGGACCGACGAACAGCGGCACTGCGGACCCCAGGTCCACCGGGTCCCTGAACGGCCGTCAGATCGAGGATTCGGCTCTGGCGCCGGTCGACGGCGCCTACTTCGCCGAGATCCCGGTGGCAGCCATCCGACCCAATGCGGTCAACCCTCGGCAGGTGTTCGACGAGGACGCGATGGCCGAGCTTGTCCTCTCGATCAAGGAGGTGGGCCTCCTCCAGCCGGTCGTCGTACGCCGGAGTGGCGACGACTACGAGCTCGTCATGGGCGAGCGGCGCTGGAGGGCCACCCAGCAGGCCGGCCTCGACACGATCCCTGCGATCGTGCGGGAGACCGACGACACCGCCATGCTGCGCGACGCCCTGCTGGAGAACCTGCACCGCTCGCAGCTGAACCCGCTCGAGGAGGCCTCCGCCTACCAGCAGCTGCTCGAGGACTTCGAGTGCACCCACGAGGAGCTCGCGTCCCGCATCGGTCGCTCACGACCGCAGATCAGCAACACGATCCGACTGCTCCGCCTCTCCCCCGCCGTCCAGCGCCGGGTCGCGGCCGGGGTGCTCTCGGCGGGACACGCCCGGTCGCTCCTCTCCGTCGACGACGCCGAGGTGCAGGACCGTCTCGCACAGCGCGTGGTCGCCGAGGGGATCAGCGTCCGTGCGCTCGAGGAGATCGTGGCGCTCGGTGACGACACCGACGGCAAGGCGAGGCGCGTGGCGCGGGCCAAGCCGGTGGCACCCGGACTGGCCGAGATCGGCGACCGTCTCGGCGACCGGCTGGAGACGCGGGTCAAGGTCGACCTTGGCCGCGCCAAGGGGAAGGTGACGATCGAGTTCGCCACGCTCGACGACCTGCGCCGGATCGTCGACATCATCGATCCTCGGAACCGCGACGATCGGCCCATCTGAGGCGGACAAAGCGTTAAACGGATAAGTCGTTTTGTCGACTTATCTGCATAGGGGTCGGGCATGCCGCGATGCTGGCAGCACCTCCGCGACCGACCTAGCATGGACGACGAGCCAGGCGCTCGCTCAGCGCCTGGCGCAACGTCCGTGCCGCATCCGCGTCGGCCCTGGGAGGCGCCGTGTCCCGCAAGGTCGCCCCTCTGACCCTGGACCGGTTCGAGGAGCTCCACGCCCCGTGCCGCAGCTGCCTTTTCTGGGAGCTCGATCCGGTACGCCGGGGGCGGGTGCTCCCCGGCGAGGAGGCGGGTGAGAAGGACGCCTGGCTGTCACGTGTCCTGCGCGAGTGGGGCTCCTGCGGACGGGTCGTCCTGGTCGACGACCAGCCGGTCGGCTACGTGATCTACGTGCCGGCCGCCTACGTCCCGGGGGCTGCAGGGTTCCCGACGGCGCCGGTCTCGTCGGACGCCGTCCTGATGACGACGATGTGGGTGCACCCGGACCATCGCGGCGGCGGACTCGGCCGGATGCTGATCCAGGGGATGGCCCGCGACCTCATCGAGCGGGGCGGCATCCGCGCCGTCGAGGCGTTCGGGGACCGGGGCATGCGCAGCGGGGTCCACGGGCAGCGCTGTGCGGCGCCTGAGCCCTTCCTCGCCCGGGTGGGGTTCAAGACCCACCGGCCGCACCCGACAGCGCCGCGTCTGCGGATGGACCTGAGGGGCGCGCTCCGCTGGCGCGAGGAGGTTGAGGGTGCGCTCGAGCGGTTGTTGGGCGTCGTACGGCCGAAGCAACCGGCCCCGAAGGCGACCCGCACCTTCCGCAGGGCGGGCTCGAAGACGAGACTGCCCCGGCGCCGTGAGGCACCGGGGCAGTGAGTCGGTCTCGACACGTCCCCGTCGAGCGGCTCGGACTACTCGACCAGCGAAGGTCTAGGTGGTCGAGTGGCCCGCGCGGAACGAGCGGGCGTATCGAGACCTCAGGCGTTGATGAACTCGGAGAGCTCGTTGAGGATCGCGGCCTTCGGGCGCGCGCCGACGATCGACTTCACGACCTCGCCACCCTGGTAGACGTTGATGGTCGGGATGCCGGTCACGCGGTAGTTGGACGGCGTGACCGGGTTCTCGTCGACGTTCATCTTGAGGAACGTCACCTTGTCGCCGTGCTGGCCGGCGATCTCGTCGAGGATCGGGGCGACCTGCTTGCACGGGCCGCACCACTCGGCCCAGAAGTCCACGAGGACCGGCTTGTCGGACTTGAGGACCGCGCTATCGAACTCGGCGTCGGTCACGGCGGAGATGTTGTCAGCCACGGGGGCCATCCTTCGGTGAGAGGTGAACGAAACGTCTGAGAGAGGAACCTACGGCGAACGTCGGACATTCCCGTCCGACCCGCAGGATGCGGATCAGGCCTGGGCGAACGCCGCGTCGACCTCGGCCTCTTCGGAGGCGCGCCGGGCCGTGGACGCCTCGTGCTCGAGGATCGAGAGGAAGCGCTCGGCGTCGAGCGCCGCGGAGCAGCCGGAGCCGGCGGCGGTGATGGCCTGGCGGTAGGTGTGGTCGACCAGGTCGCCGGCGGCGAACACGCCCCGCAGGTTGGTCGCGGTCGAGCCGGTGTGGGTGAGCACGTAGCCCTCCGCGTCCAGGTCCACCTGTCCGGCGATGAGCTCGGAGCGCGGCTCGTGACCGATCGCGATGAAGAGGCCGGTGGCGGGCAGCTCGCGGGACTCGCCCGTGACGGTGTCCTTGAGGGTCACCGACGCGAGCCGATCCTCGCCGTTGACGCTCTCGACGACGCTGTTCCACTCGATCTCGAGCTTCGGGTCGGCGAAGGCACGCTCCTGCATGATCTTGGAGGCGCGCAGCTCGTCGCGGCGCACGATGAGGGAGACCTTCGAGCCGAAGCGGGTGAGGAAGGTGGCCTCCTCGACCGCCGAGTCGCCACCGCCGACGACGGCGATGTGCTGCTCGCGGAAGAAGAACCCGTCGCAGGTCGCGCACCAGGAGACGCCCTTGCCGGACAGCGTGTCCTCGTTGGGCAGGCCGAGCTTCTTGTAGCCGCTGCCCATCGCCAGGATGACCGCCTTGGCGTAGAACGTGCCGCCGTAGGTCACGACCTTCTTGATCTCGCCGGTCAGGTCGACCTCGGTCACGTCGTCGGCGACGAGCTCGGCGCCGAACCGCTCCGCCTGGGCGCGCATGTTCTCCATGAGCTCGGGGCCCATGATGCCGTCACGGAAGCCGGGGAAGTTCTCGACCTCGGTCGTATTCATCAGTGCACCGCCGGCGGTCACCGAGCCCTCGAAGACGAGGGGGGCGAGCGAGGCGCGGGCGGCGTACACAGCGGCCGTGTAGCCCGCCGGGCCGGACCCGATGATGATGACGTTGCGGGGCTCGGACTGGTCGGTCATGGTTCTCCTCGATTGGCTCCCTGGCTCAACCGATCCTAGGTGAGCTTTGTTCCGGCGTCCGAGTCGCGGCGGGGGCACCGCGCCAGCGCTTCGTCAGGGCGCCGGGAGCGTCACCGACGCCAGCTGGCGGGCGGTCCCGCACTCGAGCACGTCGACGACCTGACGGTCACCAGCCGGCGGCCGTAGCACCAGCACCACGTCCTGGCCGTCGAGCAGCGCCGGGGCGGGTGACCCCGGGCCCCAGTCGGCCGGCGCGCACCCGGAGGCGAGCTCGGTCGGTCCCTGCGACTGGAGCGCGTGCAGCGAGGCGGAGAGCCGTCGTCGGGCCGCGCGTACGTCGGCCGCCAGCGTGTCCCGGTGCAGCACGGCGGCGCCCAGGCTCTTGCCGGCGGCGGATCCGCTCGACGTGCCGCCGGCCGAGTCGGCGGCCGTGCTGTCGCTGCTCTCACCGCCACTGGGGGACATGCTGATGCGAGGCGCGACGGCGATGGCGACGACCGCCGCCGCAGCCGCCACGAGGGCCACCGCCCAGCGCCGCCGACCGGTGCGGTCCGGCCTACGCAGCGGCGTGACCTCCGCCGGACGAGGCCCGTCGGCCGCCAGGTCCCCGAGCACCGAGTCGAGGCGCGCAGCGACGTCGGCCGGCATCGGCTCGTCATGGCGCGCATCGGCGAGGAGGCGGCGGACCAGCTCCTCGTCGGGGGTCTCGGGCACGGTGTTCCTCTCGGGTGATCGTCGGGTGGTCTCGAGACGCCTGCTGCACAAGCTCCTCGACCAGCGGTGACCGGGGCCGGTCTAGTCGGCCACCGGCGGAGCGCGGGCAGGGGCGTCCGGGGATGGGACGGCCGGGGGCGGATCCTGGTTCCCTCCCACCGCCGGAGCACGGCCGACGGGCAGCACGCCGGACGCCCGGAGCAGCACGGCCAGCCTGGCCCGGCCGCGGGCGCAGCGCGACTTCAGCGTCCCGACGGGGATGTCGAGGACGGCCGCCGCCTCGGCCACCGGCATCGCCTCCATGTCGACCAGCACCAGCGCGGCGCGCTGCTCGGCCGGCAGCCGGGCGAGGGCGGCGAGCACGAGCCGGCGCTGCTCGGAGCGCTCGGCCGAGACGGCCGGGTCCGCGGCGTCGGCTGCTGCCGGCGCGAGCGGCTCGTCGTGGTCGTCGGCCAGGGTGCCGGTCCGGCGTACGGCCGAGGCGCGGAGGCGGTCGAGACAGGCGTTGACGACCACACGGTGCAGCCAGGTGGTGACCGCGGCGTCCCCGCGGAAGGACCCGGCCCGTCGGTACGCCGCCACCAGAGCGTCCTGCAGCCCGTCGGCCGCGTCCTCGGGGTTGCCCATCGTGCGCAGCGCCACGGCCCAGAGCCGGTCGCGATGACGGGCGAAGAGCTCGCCGAACGCGTCATGGTCGCCCGCGACGTGCGCGGCGAGGAGCTCCTGGTCGGTGCGGGAGGGCCCGCTCATGCCGGGGTCCCGAGCACGGACACCTCGGCGACCTCGGTGCGGAAGCCGCCGGTCACCTGCGGCAGCGAGGTGAACCAGATGGTGACGTAGCGACCGGTGGCGGCCGGGTCGAGCGGCACCCGGGCGGCCCGGTCGGCGGTCACCGTGGCGACCGGGTCGGTGAGATCGTCGGCCGTGCTCGGCGCCGTCTGCGCGACGTAGACCTCCACGCCCGTCCCGGCCCGGCCGAAGGTGAGGTCCACCTCGCCGACGTGCTGGGCACGCTGCAGGTCGACGACGAGCCCGACACCGCTCTTGATCCCGCCGGGACCGAGGTTCTGCCGGTAGGTCGAGGTCCGCCAGCTCGTCGCCGGGTCACCGTCGACGGTGCGCGGGGTGAGGTCGCTGTTCTCCGCGGGCGGCTCGCCGAACGGGTCGAAGTCCGAAGCCGTGGTGCCGGTGATCGGGCGTGCCGTGGGCGCCGACGACGACGTGGTCGGGGAGGCCGGCGCTTCGCTCGGGGAGTCGTCGTCGGAGCCGTCGTTCAGCTGGACCGCGATGATGCCGCCGACGACGAGGAGCACCAGGATGCCCAGGCCCAGGCCGAGCCGCAGCCAGCGCCGGCCGGGGACGGGCGGCTCCTCCGGCTCCGCGTCGAACGGCCAGTACGCCGGAGAGCCGGTGTCGTCGGAGCCCGCGGGAGCAGTCGGCGACGGCCCGGCCGAGCGTGACCGGCGAGGCGGTGCCCCGTCGGTCGGGGCGGGAGCGAACAGCGGCCGCTCCGGTGGCGGCTCGAGCGGCGGAGGGGGTGCCGGGACGTCGGCGCGCGGCACGTACCACTCCTCGTCCACCTCCTCGTCCACCTCCTCGTCCACCTCGTCGTCGGCCGCACCGTCCAGCCCGCGGTCCCGGTCCGCCGTCACGTCCTCGTCGGTGTCCTCGAAGACCGGGAGGCCTGCGACCGTCGCCTCGGGCTCCACGGAGGCTGCGGGCGGCGTCGGGGGATGCACCTGGGTGTGTGCGGTGCGCACGGAGGTGTCGGCGATCTCGTCGGCGATCTCGTCGGCCAGCCCGGTCCGGTCGCCGACGTACGACGCGAGGACCTCGTGGATCTCGTGCGCCGTGTTGGGGCCGGCGTGCCGGCCGTGCGACCGGTTGAGGACCTCGTCGACCAGGTCGTCGAGCACCCGTGGTACGCCGGCCCGCAGCTGTCGCGGCCGGAGGACCCTGTACTCCAGGCCGTGCTGCTCGCGCGGCGCCCGCGGGACGTTCGACTCGGTGAGGCCCGGCCACTTGCCGGTGAGTCCGAAGTGCAGCAGGGCGGCGAGGTCGACCACGTCGATCCCGATCCGGTCGGACCCGAGCCCGTTGAGGGCCGCGTCGACGGCGAACCCGATCAGCCGGACCGATCCGGTGTCGTCGACGAGGACGTTCTCGGGGTTGAGCCGACCGTGCGCGATGCCGTGCTCGTGGGCGTTCTCCAGCGCTGTCGCGATCTCGTCGACGATCCACGCCGCCCGGCGCGGCGCGAGCTGTCCCTCGGCGGCGACCAGGTGGTCGAGCGAGGTGCCGTTGCCCCACTCGTTGACCACCCAGCAGATGCGGCCGTCGTTCTCGACGTCGAGCACGCGGAGCAGTCGCGGCTCGACGACCTGGGCGGAGGCGCGCGCCGCGTCCATCAGCCGGACGGCCCGCTCGTCGTCGGCGTCGATGACGTGGATCGCGACGGCGCGCGACAGCACCTGGTCGTGCCCACGCCAGAACCGGCCGTTCCCGGACTCGGCCATCAGGTCATCGAGCCGGTAGCGCCCCGCGAGGACGTCACCGGGACGCTTGATCGCCATGGCCCTCCCCAGGTGAGCTCGCTCGACCGTCCCGAAAGGCACGGCCGGTTCGCATGCTAATTGGTCGGCACCTCACCACGGGAGCGGAACGCCTCAGCGGCGCAGACGGCGGGCGAACGTGTCGACGACCTCGGTGACCTCGCCGATCCGCAGTGCCCGGGCGAGGACCACCAGCGCGCCCAGCCCGACCCCGCCGATGACGGCACACTGCAGGACGGACCCGAGCAGGGAGTCGGCACCGGGCACCTGGCGCACCAGCAGTGTGACGCCGCCCGCGACCAGGGCCGTTCCGGCAGCCGCGAGGAGCAGCCGCACGAGGAAGCGCACGAGTGTCCGCGTCCTCAGGCCGCCGACCCGGCGCGACAGCGTGAGGTAGGAGAGCGTCGCGCCGACGGCGTACGACAGGCCGTAGGCGAGCGTGAGGGCGGAGGCGGTGTGCTCGTCGGACGCGAACCGGACCAGGGTCAGGGCCGCGACGATGTTGGTCGCCGCGACGCCGCACTGGATGAAGAAGACGGCGCGGTTCTCCTCGCGGGCGTAGAAGCCGCGGAGCAGCAGGTAGTGCACGGTGAAGAAGACGAGGCCCGGTCCGAAGAGGATCAGCGGCGTGACGTAGTTCTCCACGTCCGCCTTCGCCGCCCCGTAGCCCCAGAAGAAGCGTGCCGCGGGCGCGGCGAGCAGCGGCAGGAGCGCGGCGAACGGGATCACCACGCTGAGCGCGGTCCGCAGGGTCGAGGAGAGCGAGCGAGCGACGCCGCGCCGGTCACCCTCCCCGGCCAGGGACGAGAGCCTCGGGAGCATGGCCGTCGCCAGCGAGACGGTCACGATCGAGTGCGGCACCATGATGACGAGGAAGACCGCGGAGTAGATCGTGTAGCCGGCGCCCTTCTCCGCGCCCGTCGCCGCCAGCCGGACCACGATGAAGTAGGCGATCTGGTTGACGAGGACGAAGAGCAGCGTCCAGACGCCGAGCCGCAGCGTGTGGCCGAGGCCGGAGTCGCGGAAGTCGAAGCGGGGACGCAGCGAGACGCCCGCGGCGCGCAGGTAGGGCATCAGCACCAGCAGCTGGACGGCGATGCCGAGCGTCGAGCCGAGGCCGATGAGGAGCGCCTGGCCGCTCGTGAACGGGCCGTGTCCCGGGTCGCCCGCACCGAAGGCGACGAGGTAGGTCACCAGCATCGCGATCGAGATGACGTTGTTGGCGATCGGTGCCCACATCATCGGACCGAATCGGCGCCGCGAGTTGAGCACCTGCCCGACCAGCACGAACATGCCGTAGAAGAACACCTGCGGCAGGCAGTAGCGGGCGAGCGTCACGGCCGAGTCGTACGACGCCCGGTCGAACGAGTCGGCGACGAAGATCCGCATCCACCACTGCGCGGTCAGCATCAGCGCGACCGTGACGGCCGCCAGGAAGACCCCGACCAGGGTGATCACCCGGCTGGTGTAGCCCTCGCCGCCGTCGGAGTCGTTGGTGAGCGCGCGGACCAGCTGCGGCACGAGCACGGCGTTGATCACGCCGCCGGCCAGCAGGATGTAGAGCATGTTGGGCAGCGTGTTCGCGATGTTGAACACGTCCGCGTGGATCCGGTTGCCCAGGGCCGCGGCCAGGAGCGCCGACCGCACGAACCCCGACAGCCGGGAGAAGAGCGTCCCGGCGGCCATCACCGCGCTGCTGCGCAGCAGCGCCTGCTGGTCACTCACCGGCGTGCGCCCGAGCCTCGGCCGGAGCCGCTTCCGCGGGAGGCCTGTCCCCGCCCCGCGAGGCGCGGAGGCGGCGGACGACCCGGACCCCGATGGCACCGAAGAGCAGCGCTCCTCCGACCCCGAGGAAGAGCCAGATGATGTTGCTGACCTGTGCCGCCCGGAGCGACACCTGGACCGAGCCGCCGAGCGGGGTCCGGTCGGAGTCGTAGACCTGCAGGGCGACGTTGTGGACGCCGGCCCGGGCGCCCCGGGCGTTGATCGACACGGTCACCCGGCTGTTGGCGGCGACCTGCACCGACTTCGGCGCCCGGATGTCGATGCCCGGGTCGCTCGCCGCGCGGATGGCGACGGTCACCGGCTGGTCCAGACCGTTGACCACCGTCGCCGGGAAGCGCCCCGACGACCCTGACAGGGTGAGCCCGTCGGGCCCCTCGATCCGGATCTGGCCGAGCTGGGCGAGCATCCACCCGCGCGAGGCGGCGGACGCGTCGCCGACGCTGCCGCGCGCCGAGTAGCTCAGGTTGGTGAGCGCCTCGTCGACCACCTCGGACGCGACCGTGTCGTTGCGGGTGAGCACCCGCTGGAGGGTCCGTCCGGTCCGGATCAGCGCTTCGGCGGAGGTGAACCGGCCGGCGGGCTGCTCGTCGCGGCTCGCCGCCGTCGGGTAGTCGACGTCGGCGGGGTCGACCGCTGGCGCGACCTGGCCGCTGACCGCCGCCGACAGCCCGGCCAGCTCCAGCCACGGCTGGGCCAGGCCGGTGACGAACGCGGTCGGGTTCTCCGGGTTCCAGCGCTGCGGCAGCGTCACGACGAGCGGCGGACGGGCCGGGTCGATGGCGCGGACGGCGGCCTCGGCGAGGATCCGCTGGCGCAGCGGTACGTCGGCCTGCGGGTCGCCCGGCCCCGGACCACCCTCGCCCGCCCCGGCCGAGGACACCACGAGGCGTCGGCCGTTCGCGTCCACGACCGCCGGCGTCGACTCCGTGCCCCAGCCCAGCTCGTCGGGCAGTGCCGCGCTGGAGAGCACGGTCGGGGTCGCCGGGTCGCCCATCCGCAGTGCGGCCTGGCTCTGCAGGCCCCGAGGCGCGGCGTTGACCTGCGTCGCGGGGATGTCGAGGTCCTCGACGAGGCTGATGCTGCGCGTCCGGGCCGTCTCGTAGATGTCGGGGTCGCGACTCGCGGCGGCGGAGAGGTCGAGGTCGCCGTACGGCAGTGCGAGCACCTCGGACCGCTGGAGGACGGGCACCATCGCGTCGAGCCACGATGAGGCGAGCGCCGCGACCGTCGCGGTCTCGGGGTCGGGCTCCGGCGTGGGCGACGCGCTCGGCGACGGGGCGGCGGTGGGCGAAGGAGACCCGGTGGCGCCGTCGGCCGGCTTGTCCGTCGGCGAGATGTCGCGCGGCGGGTTGCCGGCCGCGAGCTGGCGCAGCGCGTCGAGCACAGCGGGGTCGACCAGCCAGCTGAGGGTGGACCCACCGACCGACGTACCCGTGGCGCGGGCGCGGCCGAGGCGGCCGGTCGAGGAGAGCAGCCGCTGCCACGCGTCGATCGGCGCCAGCCGGCCGTCGGGGCTGCGGACGATGTGCACCCTGAGCGGGGCGATCACGGCGGCCCGCACCGGCGGCGTGTTCGCCGGCAGGAGCGGGAGGAACGTGCGCGCCCGACCGTGGGCGCGGTCGTCGTTGCCCTCGGGCCCCGAGCCGAGCGCGTGCACCCCGAACCAGTAGACCCCCGGCGCGGTCACCGGGACGCCGCTGGAGTCGACGAGGTCCCGGCGCGGGACGACGATCGTGTAGCGCGCCGTCTGTCCCGGCTCGAGGTCGCCGACATCGACCTTGTCGGCGAGGATCCGGTCGCCCACCTCGACGGTCTCCTCGGAGCGGGCCGCCTCGGCCAGCTCGGCCGTCGTCGTCATCGGCGACGCGGAGGCGAAGGGGTAGAGCGCGACGCCCACCCACGGCGCGTCGTCGGTGTTCGTCACCGTCCCCGTGACGGTGATCGTCCCCTTGCGTCGCGGCGCGATCGCCGACGGGCTGAGCGAGTCGATCGTGACGGTGAGCGGGGTCGTCTCCCCCACCTTCCTCGCCGCGTACGCCGGGCTCGGGACGAGGCCGGCGAAGACGCTCAGGAGTCCCCCGATCACCGCGATCAGCGCGGCGGTGCGGGCACGACGAAGCGCCGCTCGGGGACGAGGCATGCTGGCGAGGATAACGGCCGTGGCTGCGTCCATCCCGAAGTGCCGGGGGCGCGCTCGGCGATCAGGCATCGCCGCCTCGTGACACTTAGACTGTCCCCCCGTGTCCGAGACCGAGCTCCCCTCCCTGACGATCGCCGACGTGCAGCGCTCGGTGACCGCCGAGCTGGACCGCATCGGGCCGGTGATCGACGAGCTCGGGGCGCTCTTCGCAGAGGCGGGCCACGAGCTCGCCCTCGTCGGTGGCCCGGTCCGCGACGCGATGCTCGGCCGCCAGCACAACGACCTCGACTTCACCACCTCCGCGCGCCCCGACGACACCGAGCGGATCCTCAAGAAGTGGGGCGACGGGACCTGGGACATGGGCCGCGACTTCGGCACCATCGGCTGTCGCAAGGGCCCGTGGCAGGTCGAGGTGACGACGTACCGCTCCGAGACCTACGACCCCGCCTCCCGCAACCCCGACGTGAGCTTCGGCGACTCGCTGGCCGGTGACCTGGTGCGGCGGGACTTCACGGTCAACGCGATGGCGGTCCGCCTGCCCGGCCGCGAGGTGGTCGACCTCTACGGCGGCGTCGTCGACCTGGCCACCCGCGTGATCCGTACGCCGGGCACGCCCGAGTCCTCCTTCTCCGACGACCCGCTCCGGATGATGCGTGCGGCCCGGTTCGCCGCGCAGCTCGGCTTCGA
Source organism: Nocardioides terrae (assembly GCF_900112345.1). GTDB lineage: Bacteria > Actinomycetota > Actinomycetes > Propionibacteriales > Nocardioidaceae > Nocardioides > Nocardioides terrae. The sequence continues at coordinate 13,492 of NZ_FOLB01000014.1, read as the reverse complement.
CGTCGCGCCCGAGGTCGTCGCGGCGATGACGGAGATGGCCGACCGGATCGCGATCATCAGCGCCGAGCGGGTCCGCGACGAGCTGGTCAAGCTGGTCACGGCGCCGTACCCCCGCAAGGGTCTGACGCTGCTCGTCGACACGGGCCTGGCCGAGCGGGTGCTCCCCGAGCTGCCCGCACTGCAGCTCGAGCGCGACGAGCACCACCGGCACAAGGACGTCTACGAGCACACCCTCACCGTGCTCGAGCAGACGATGGACCTCGAGAAGCGGCTCCCCGGCGGTGGCCCGGACTTCGTGGCCCGGTTCGCGGCGCTGATGCACGACGTCGGCAAGCCGCGGACCCGCCGCTTCGTCGACGACGGCACCGTCACCTTCCACCACCACGACGTCGTGGGCGCCAAGCTGACCCGCAAGCGGATGCAGGCGCTGAAGTTCTCCAACGCGGACATCGACGCGGTCGCCCATCTCGTCGAGCTGCACCTTCGCTTCCACGGCTACGGCTCGGGCGAGTGGACCGACTCCGCCGTCCGCCGCTACGTCCGCGACGCGGGCGACCAGCTCGACCGGCTGCACCTCCTCACCCGGGCCGACTGCACCACGCGGAACCGTCGCAAGGCCGAGCGGCTCTGGCGCACCTACGACGCCCTCGAGGAGCGCATCGACCGGCTCGCCGCGGACGAGGAGCTCGCCGCGCTGCGGCCGGCCCTGGACGGCAACCAGATCATGGCGATCCTCGACCTCCCGCCCGGCCGCCAGGTCGGCGAGGCCTACCGGTTCCTCATGGAGCTGCGCCTCGACGAGGGGCCGCTGTCCGAGGAGGACGCCGAGGCGCGGCTGCGCGAGTGGTGGGCGTCCCGCTGACCGGTCGGTTCTTCACAGCGAAAGTGACCCGCCGGTAACCTCGCGGCATGACGACCACTGCAGCTGCCTCCGCCACCGGTTCCGACCTCGAGGCCACCATCACCGTCGCCGCGTCACCCGCCCAGGTCTGGGCTCTCGTCACCGACGTGGCCCGCATGCCGGAGTGGAGCCCGCAGGTCGTCAGGAGCGTCGTGCTCGGCGGCCGGGTGAAGCTGGGAGCGCGCTTCGTCAACGTCAACCGGCAGGGTCCGAAGCGCTGGCCGACCACGGCGAAGGTGGTCCGCTTCACCCCGCACAGCGACTTCGCCTTCCGGATCTTTGAGAACCACACGATCTGGTCCTTCCAGCTCGAGCCGGCCGTCGACGGCGGCACGGTCGTCACCCACCGCCGCGAGACGCCGGACGGAATCTCGCTGGCGTCCCGGGTCCTCACGAAGATCGCGCTCGGTGGTCAAGAGCCGTTCACCGCCGAGCTGCTCGACGGGATGAGCCGGACTCTCGAGCGCATCGAGGCCGAGCTCGACGACTGAGCGCGAGCGGCTCAGAGCGCGCCGTCGACGGCGCGTCTGATCTCGTCGGCGGTGAAGCCGAGCTCGCGGGCGCGGGCGACGAAGGTCGCGGTCTGCTCGCCGAGCAGGCGCCCGCGCGGGCCAGCGCCGGCCGACCGGCGCACCCGCGTGCCCGCACCGCGACGGGTGAGCAGCAGCCCCTCCTCCTCGAGGAGCTTGTAGGCCCGGGCGACGGTCCCCGCTGCGAGGCCGAGGTCACCGGCGAGCTGGCGCACGGGCGGCAGCCGCTCGTCATCGGCCAGCGCGCCGGCCGTGATCAGGTCGTGCAGCCGCCGACGGACCTGTTCGTACGGCGGCAGTGGATCGCTCGGGTCGACGGTCAGCTCCACGGGCGCTCCAGGGAGTCGTTGCTGACGATCCGGACCAGGCACCACAGCCCGACGAAGAGCGCGACGACCGCGCTGGCGCCGATCACGACAGCGGCCGGGTCCGCCCAGGCCGGTGCACAGCCGTCGTCCAGGTCGAGCAGGGCCGAGCTGGCCACCCATCCGATGCCGACCTGGCTGAAGGCGGTCGCCACGCCCACCGCCGCCACGATCACGATCAGCGAGCGGCGTCGCAGCACGTCGTCACCGTGGTCGGTGGTCGCGAGCCCGCGCGGTCGCCGGGCGACCTGGCGGGCGGCGAGGGCAGCGATCGCGAGCACGGCCGCGGCCGGTAGTGGCGGGCCGCGCGCGGGCGCAGGGAAGCGGTGCGCGGCCCGTCCGGTCGGGGCGCCCGGACGACCGTCTCGCCGAAGGCGATGAACAGCAGCACCACGAGGCCGAAGGCCGCTGGCGCGAGCATCTGGCCGGCGCCGTAGCCGCGGTCCCATCCCTCCGGGAGCACGCTCTCGCGCGGCCGGGCGACGGCGAACGCGGCGTACCCGCCTGCGACGACGCCGAGGACGCGCGTCGCCTGCACCAGCCGCCACTCGCGTCGCGGCACCACGTCGGTGCGGCGGCCGAGGCCCGCGAGGGCGGCGAGGACGAGCAGGAGCAGGACCAGCAGGAGGAGGAGAGGGCCGCCCATCGCGTCCAGCACCTTTGTGTCGGGCCAGTGATACAAGCCGCAGCCTCGCGGTGCGCGTGCTTTGTGTCAAGGGCCTGGCACAAAGGGCGAAGGCCCCGCCTCCTCGGGGAGACGGGGCCTTCGGGTGGAGCGGGGGTTCACTCGCCGGAGATGAACTTCTCCAGCAGCGCGCGACCCTCGGTGTCCTCGATCTGGACCGGCGGGCTCTTCATGAGGTACGCCGACGCCGGGATGATCGGGCCGCCGATGCCGCGGTCCTTGGCGATCTTGGCGGCGCGGACGGCGTCGATGATGATGCCGGCGCTGTTGGGGGAGTCCCAGACCTCGAGCTTGTACTCCAGGTTGAGCGGGACGTCACCGAAGGCGCGACCCTCGAGGCGGACGTAGGCCCACTTGCGGTCGTCGAGCCACTGGACGTAGTCCGACGGACCGATGTGGACGTTCTTGTCGTCGATCTTGCCGGCCAGCTCGCCCTTGAGGTTGGAGGTGACGGCCTGGGTCTTGGAGACCTTCTTGGACTCGAGACGCTCGCGCTCGAGCATGTTCTTGAAGTCCATGTTGCCGCCGACGTTGAGCTGGTAGGTGCGGTCCAGCGCGACGCCGCGGTCCTCGAAGAGCTTCGCCATCACGCGGTGGGTGATGGTGGCACCGACCTGTGACTTGATGTCGTCGCCGACGATCGGGACGCCGGCGTCCTCGAACTTCTTCGCCCACTCGGGGTCGGAGGCGATGAAGACCGGGAGCGCGTTGACGAAGGCCACGCCGGCGTCGATCGCGCACTGGGCGTAGAACTTGTCGGCCTCCTCGGAGCCCACGGGCAGGTAGGCGACGAGGACGTCGACCTGGTTGTCCTTGAGCACCTTGACGACGTCGACTGGCTCGGCGGCCGACTCCTCGATCGTCTGCTTGTAGTACTTGCCGAGGCCGTCGAGCGTCGGGCCGCGCTGGACCTCGACGTGCTTGAACGGGACGTCGGCGATCTTGATGGTGTTGTTCTCGGAGGCGTTGATGGCCTCGGAGAGGTCCTTGCCGACCTTCTTGTCGTCGACGTCGAACGCGGCGACGAACTCGACGTCGGAGACGTGGTAGTCACCGAACTTGACGTGCATCAGGCCGGGCACCGTGGTGGACGCGTCCGCGTCCCTGTAGTACTCGACACCCTGGACCAAGGAGCTGGCGCAGTTGCCGACTCCCACGATTGCTACGCGTACCGAACCCATCAGGGCTCCCTTCCTAGTGACTTACGAGGCGTGCGGGTCGCCCTCTACTGCGCTCCGCTGGATCGGATCTGTTGCCGGGTTCCTCTCGGCATTGATGAGGTCGGAGAGCCACCGAACCTCTCGCTCGACCTGCTCGACGCCGTGCCGTTGCAGCTCGCCGGCGTATCGGTCGACCTCGGCCTGGGTCATCGACAGCTCGCGCTGGATGCGGTCCAGCCGCTCCTGGAGGCGGGTACGACGTCCTTCGAGGACGCGCAGCCTGATCTCCATGTCGGTGCGACCGAAGAACGCGAACCTGATGTCGAAGTTGTCGTCCTCCCAGGCGGTGGGGCCGACCTCCGACATCAGGCGCTCGAACTCCCGATGTCCCGACTCGGTGACCCGGTAGACGATCCGCGGGCGACGCGTCACCGGGGTGACCGACGCCGTCTCCTCCTCGATGAGGTGGGCCCGCAGCATCTTCTTCAGGGTGGGGTAGAGCGAGCCGTAGGACAGCACCCTCCCCCAACCGAGCATGAGGTTGAGCCGCTTGCGCAGCTCGTAGCCGTGCATCGGGCCCTCGTGCAGCAGTCCGAGGACCGCGAGCTCGATGGTCTCTGCGCGACGTGCCATGCGACCTATCGTAGCGATATATCCGGGCGTTGCGAACCCCCGGTACATCGGCGAGTGATGTCGGGCTCACTCACGACCGATCCTCCGCCTGTCATCGGGGCCGTGCGCGCCGACGTACGGCCGACGCTTCTCGTGAAGGCGGGATTCGCTGGGGTCGGTGCGTAACCTGTTCCCCCGTGAGTGCTCCGACCCCTGGGAACAACGGACGCGCCGGCGGACGCCGCGCGCCCGCGAAGAAGGCACCCGCACGGGGTCGCGGCAAGCCCCGCAAGCCGGCGCGCAAGCGGCCGCAGGGCGTCAAGGGCTGGCTGCTCTGGCTGCTCAAGTGGGGCCTGATCGCCGGCCTCAGCCTCTTCGTCCTGCTGGCCGTCGTCCTCTTCGTCGCCTACCAGAAGACGACGATCCCGAGCGCCAACGAGGCGTTCCAGACCCAGACGACGAACATCTACTACAGCGGCGGCAAGACCAAGATCGGCCAGTTCGCGGTGCAGAACCGCGAGTCGATCCCGTACGCCGACATGCCCGACTGCATGAAGCAGGGCGTCGTCGACGCCGAGAACCGGACCTTCTGGACCGACCACGGCATCGACCCGAAGGGCATCATCCGCGCGGCGTTCAGCAACGCCAAGGGGGGAGGGACCACCCAGGGCGCCTCGACGATCACCCAGCAGTACGTGAAGATCCTCTACCTCAACCAGGAGCGGACCTACACGCGCAAGGTGAAGGAGGCCTTCCTCTCCCTCAAGCTGCAGCGCACGAAGAGCAAGACGGAGATCCTCGAGGGCTACCTCAACACCATCTACTTCGGCCGGGGCGCCTACGGCATCGAGGCCGCGGCCCACGCGTACTTCGACAAGCCCGCCGCCAAGCTGGACCTCCAGCAGTGCGCGGTGCTGAGCGCGGTGCTCAACAACCCCTACCGGCTGGACCCCGCCAACGGCGAGTCGAGCGCGGCCGCGCTGCTGCAGCGCTACCGCTACGTGCTGCGCTCGATGGCCGACGCCGGTGACATCACCGACGCGGAGGCCGCTGACGCCTCGGTCGCGCTGCCGAAGTTCCCGAAGGTCAAGGCGAGCTCGGCCAAGGGCGGCCAGCGTGGTCACATGCTCGCCCTCGTGGACAACGAGCTGCACCAGCTCGGCTTCACCGACGAGGAGATCACCGGCGGTGGTCTGCGGGTGACGACCACGTTCAGCAAGGACGCGATGACCAACGCCGAGGAGTCGGTCAAGGAGGTCGCGCCGACCGAGACGAAGGACGGCACCGGCAAGATCACCGACAAGCAGCTCCATGTCGGCGTCGCCTCCGTGCAGCCCGGCACGGGCGCCCTGCTCGGGTTCTACGGCGGTCAGGACTTCCTGAAGTCGGAGATCAACTGGGCCTCGGCGGGCGGCATGGCCGGCTCCACGATGAAGCCCTTCACGCTGGCGACCGCGCTGGAGAGCGGGTTCTCGCTGAAGGACACCTTCGACGGCAACTCGCCCTTCACCTTCCCCGGCTCCACGCTCCAGGTCCACAACGAGGGTGAGCAGGCCGGCGAGGCCAACGGCCACTCCTACGGCGCGCACATCACGGCGCTCACCGCCCTCGAGCAGTCGGTGAACACCGCGTTCGTGGACATGTCGAGCGCCATCCCCAACGGCCCGAAGAAGATCTACGGGACCGCGACGAAGATGGGGCTCGCACCGGCGACCCCCGAGCAGGACCTGCCCGGCATCCCGGCCAAGACGCCCGACCTGTCGCCCGACGACACCCTGATCACGCTCGGCAAGGCGCAGGTCAGCCCGATCAACATGGCCAACGCCTACGCCACCATCGCGGCCGGCGGGAAGCGCGCCGACGTCCACGTCATCACGAAGGTGGTCGATCGCAGCGGTTCCGTCCGCTACCAGTGGAAGAACCACACCGAGCAGGTCATCGACCCCGACATCGCCGCCGACGTCGCCTACGCGATGCAGCAGGTCGTCAAGTCCGGGACCGGGCGCAGCGCGCTCGCGCTCGATCGGCCCGCGGCGGGCAAGACGGGAACGGCGACCAACGACGACGGCGAGGTGTCGTCGGCCTGGTTCGTGGGCATGACGCCGCAGCTGTCGACCGCGGTGATGTACGTCCGCGGCAAGGGTCGCGAGCAGCTCGACGGCTGGATGCCGTCGTACTTCGGCGCCGACTACCCGACCGACACCTGGCTCGCGGTGATGGAGCGGGATCTCGAGGGGCAGGAGAAGCTCGACTTCCCGCCGCCGGCGTGGGTCGACGGCGACGCGCCCGACCACGAGCACGAGCCGGTCCCGACCAAGGCGCCGGCACCGCCGAAGCCGCCGAAGACCAAGGAACCGAAGCCGAAGAAGACGCAGAAGCCGCCGCCGCCACCGGCGACGACGCAGGCTCCGCCGCCGCCTCCGGCGACGACGCAGGCTCCGCCGTCGACGACGCCCCCGTCCCCCGACCCCACCGACTGCAGCATCCTCGGCACCTGCAACACGCCGGGCCCGGGAGGCGGGACAGGTGGCGGCACCGGTGGCGGTGGCGGCGCAGGTGGTGGTGGTGGCGGCGGTGCCGCCGGCCGCAACGAGAGCGACTAGCCGCAGTCCGTGGCCGTCGTACACCCCACTCAGGACGACCCTGTCGCCCTCGCGCTGAGCGAGGCCGTCGGTGGTCCCCGGGGTGGGCACGCGGGCGGTCACCGCTGGTGGACGCCGGTCCGGCTGCTGCTCGTCCTCACGGCGCTGACGTTCGCGCTGGGGATGGTGCAGAAGTCGGGTTGCTTCGCCGACACCTGGGAGGACGGCACCGCCCGCTACAGCCAGATGTGCTACTCCGACCTGCCGTACCTCTACACGGGTCGGGGCTTCGCCGAGCTGGCCTGGCCGTTCAGCGACGACCCGCAGGTGCGCGCGCGCTACGAGGTCATGGAGTACCCGGTCGGCATCGCCTACTGGGCGTGGGGCACGGCGTGGGTGACGCACTGGATCAACGGCTCACCGCCTCTGGACCCGCGCTACGAGGCACCCGTCGACCAGCTCTGGGGCATGCCGGCGGTCCACCACGAGATCGGTCTCTTCGTCGTGGTCAACGCGGTGGGCTTCGCGGCCCTCGCGCTGCTCGCGACCTGGCTGCTGGCCGGCGTGCGTCGGCGCCGGCCGTGGGACGCGGCGGCCTTCGCGATGTCACCCGCGCTGCTGTTCGCGGGGCTGGTCAACTGGGACCTGCTCGCGGTCGTCTGCGTCGCCGGCGCGCTGTGGACCTGGTCCCGCGGGCGGCCCGGGTGGACCGGCGTGCTGATCGGCGTCGGCGCGGCCGTCAAGCTCTACCCGCTCTTCCTCCTCGGCGCCGTGGCGGTCCTCGCCTGGCGCTCCCGGCGCTGGTCCGGGCTGCTGCGTGCGGTGACCGGAGCGGGAGCCGCCTGGGTGCTGGTCAACCTGCCGGCGTACGTGTCCGGTCCGGACCAGTGGAAGGTCTTCTGGTCCTTCAACTCCTCGCGAGCCGCTGACCTCGGGTCGGTGTGGCTCGTGATGCAGGACGTCTTCGGCACCACGTTCGCGGTGGACACGATCAACACCTGGTCGTGGCTGTTCTTCGCTGCCTGGTGCGCGGCGGTGCTGGTGCTGGGCATGACCGCCCGGCGTGCGCCGACCCTCGCGGAGCTGGGGCTGGTGATCGTGGCCGGCTTCCTGCTGGTCAACAAGGTCTACTCGCCGCAGTACGTCTTGTGGTTGCTGCCGCTCGCCGTGCTGGCCCGGCCGCGCTGGCGCGACCAGCTGATCTGGCAGGGCGCCGAGCTCGTCTACTTCGCGGCCGTCTGGTGGTACCTCGCGACGTTCCTCAACTCCGCGGCCGGCGGCAGCCACCCGTTCTACACGCTGGCCGTCCTGGTGCGGATCCTCGGGGAGCTCTTCCTCGTCGCGCTGGTGGTCCTGTCGTGGTTCAGGCGAGCCCGGGCTCAGGAGATCGTGACCGAGTCGAACGTCGTCGCGGTGTAGCGGACCCGGACCCCGAGCGCCTCGCCGACCTCGGGGACGCGGGCGCCGCGCGGCAGGAGCAGCATCGAGGCCTGCATGTGCGGGGGCTCGGCGAAGTGCAGCGGCTTCCCGTCCAGGAGGTACGGCGACCGGAGCACGCCCAGCGTCTCCAGGCCGCCCTTCGCGGCGACCGCGGCGCGGCCCCGGAGACCGCCGCTGCCGGAGGGGGCGGCCAGCCCGATGCCGTGGGCGGTGCCTCCGCTGGCGATCACGAGGTGGCCACCGGGCTGGGTCGAGGTCAGCCGGCGCTGCCGGTAGCCGTAGCTGTCGCCCCGCGAGAGGGCGTGCACGTCGAGCACCTTGGCGGTGACCTCGAGCGCACCGCGGTCGCCGAGCCAGAGGCCCGTGCCGACGCGCGGACGCACGGTGATGTCGGGGTAGGCGCTCTGGAGCCTGCTCAGCTCGGCCGTGGTCAGGTGGCTGACCCACACGGCGTTCGCCTCGGCGCCGACCACGTCGTCCATGAGGCGCATGACCTCGGGGCCGTTCGCGCCCGTCATCGGCAGGTGGATGGCCACGCCCTCGACCCGGGCGCGACGCCGCGCGACCGGAGCGAGGTCCCACAGCTCCGCCGCGCTCAGCCCGTGCCGGCGCATCGACGTCATCCGCTCCAGCACCACGCGCGCGCCCGGCTCCTGGGTGGTCAGCGCACCGAGGTCGTCGGGCCGGGAGACGGTGTGGATGACCCGCTTGCGCAGCTCCGGGGCGAGCGGAGCGACCCACGGCCGCCACGGCGTGAGGACGAGCAGGTCACCGGGGAAGCGCTGCGCCACCTCCAAGAGCTCGTCGTAGGTCCCGACGGCGAGGGTGTCGACACCCAGCCACTCGGCGCGACGCGCGAGGCTGCCGAGCCCGAGGCCGTAGCCGTTGCCCTTGGCGACCGGGACCAGGCCCGGCGTCGAGCCGGCGACGGAGCGCAGGTGGTGGCGCCAGCGCGGCCCGTCCACGCGGAGGTCCAGGCTCATCGGGCGCGGCGCTTCATGTAGACGTCGAAAGCCTTGTAGAGCACCGGCCGCAGCGGCAGGTCCCACTCGCCGGCGTACTCGACGGCCTGGCCACCGGTGCCGGCCTTGAACTGGATCAGTCCGACGTGCGGGTCGTCGGCGGAGAGGGTGGGCGTGATCCCGCGCAGGTCGTAGACGTCGCAGCCGGCGCCGAGGGAGTCCCGGATCATCGCCCACTGCAGGGCGTTGGAGCCGCGCACCTCGCGCTTCTCGGTGGAGGAGGCGCCGTAGGAGTACCACGCGTGCGCGCCGACCTTGACGAGGATGGTGGCGGCGACCAGGTCGCCCTCGTGGTGGGCGAAGTAGAGCTTGATCCGCTCGGGGTCCTCGGCGCTCATCGCACCGACCATGGTCTTGAAGTAGGCCAGCGGCCGCGGCGTGAAGTGGTCGCGCTCGGCGGTGTGGACGTAGAGGTCGTGGAACGCCTCGAGGTCGCTCCCGGTGGTGACCTCGACACCCTCCTTCTCCGCACGCTTGATGTTGCGGCGCCACAGCTGGTTCATGCCCTTGAGCAGGTCCGCCTCGGTCCGGCCGGCCAGCGGGATCTCGTAGGTGTACTGCGGCTGGCCGACGCCGAAGCCGTCCTCGGGCGACTGGGCGAGCCACCCGGCCGCCCGAAGCTGGCTGACCACGCGGGCTCCCGCGGGGTCGCGGTGCTCCGGGGCGAGGTCGCTCAGCCGGCGTACGTCGGCCGACGCGACGCCCTCCTTGACCTGGGCCGCGCTCCAGGTGGCCGTGCGGACCGGCGGGCCGAGCCGGATCGCGAAGGCGCCCTCGGCCTTGAGGTGGGCCGCGAGCGGGTCGAGCCACTCGGCGAGGTCCCCGGACCAGTCGATCGCGGGGCCCTCGGGGAGGTAGGCGAGGGTGTAGCGCTTCAGCTTCGGGACGGGGCGGTGGAGCACGAGCCCGGCACCGACGAGCGTCGGGCCGTCGAACCAGCCGAGCGACTCCGAGCGCCACTCGGTCTTGACCCGCGCCCAGGCCGGGGTCTGCAGGAAGCTGACCGCGCGCTGCCGGTCGACGCTCTGCCGATCCACGAAGCGGAGATGCTCCTCGGCGCTGATCGGTCGGACGGTGAGAGGCACACCGAGACCCTACGGGACGGCGTCGGAGGCTCCGGGCCTCCCCATCCGCGGCGATCGGTGCCACTCTGGTCTCGTGGCCGGCCGATCGGCACGCGGAAGAACTCTCTCGGGTGATGTATCAACCCGACCTCCCGATGCTCCTCGGGGGTCGTGACAGTGACGAGCACTCGGGGAGTTAGACCCATGAGCAGCACCACGATCACCGAGCGCGGTGAGGCCGGGCATGCCCCGGGCGACGTGTGGGCACAGTCTGCCGACGCCTTCGACCGGTGGGTAGCGGGGGATCCATCGGCGTTGGACGACCTGGTGCGGGTGATGTCACCCGTGTTGTGGCACGTCGTGCGGGCCTACCGCCTGGACGCCGAGGCTGCGGAGGACGTCATCCAGACCACCTGGCTGGCCTTCGTCCGCCGCAGCTCGGCGATCCTCGACACCGCCGCCGTCGGTGGCTGGCTGACGATGACGGCGCGCCGCGAGGCCTGGCGCGTCGCCAAGGCGACCAACCGGTCCACGCCGACCGAAGCAGACGAGCTGGCGCCGCACCTGCCGCGGCAGCGCTCCAGCGAGGCCGTCGTGGTCGAGGCGGACAGCCGCACCCGCCTGTGGGACGCGGTCGACGGCCTCCCGGACCGGTGCCGTCGGCTCCTGCGGGTCGTCGCGTTCGAGAACCGACCCGACTACGCGAGCCTCGCGAGTGACCTCGGTATGCCCATCGGCAGCATCGGCCCGACCCGCGGCCGCTGCCTGGCCAAGCTGCGGGTCGCCTTGATCGAAGCAGGAGAGCTGTGATGAGTGAGATGAGCCGCGAGCAGCTGCTGGCGGTCGTCCGTTCTGTGTACGACGACCACGACCCCGCCCCCAGCGGCCTGGTGTCCCGGATGCAGGGCGTGGCGCGAGCCGCCGCCGCGGACCTGGGGTTCGACATGGACGTCGAGCTGATGACGCTGCTGGAGCAGAGCTCCACGCTGGCCGGAACGCGCTCGACCGAGGCGGCGACCCGGTCGGTCTACACGCTGCGGTTCGTGCACGGCCAGATCGACCTGCTGCTGCGGGTGGCGCCGGACGGCGACTCGTCGCGGATCGACGGCTGGGTCGTCCCGCCGGAGCCGATCACGGTGCGCGTCCTGCACGACAACGGCTCGGTTCACGGAGCGCTAGTGTCCGACAGCGGCCGCTTCGACATCCCCGACGTACCGCTCGGCCTGGTGCGGCTCCGCCTGGAGCCGCACGACGACCGGCCGCCGTTCGTCACGCCGAGCTTCGAGATCTGACCCCGACCCGTTCGCCACCCCACAGGAGAACAGCAGTGAGCAAGCCCGACGACGACCGCCCCCGGCAGAAGCACCGCGGCAGAGTCCCCCAGATGCCGCGGCCCGAGAACATGCCCTCCATCAACGGCCGTCTGCTAGATCCGGGAACCGCTGTCGGCGTCGAGGGCGTGGAGGGCATCGAGATCCTTCCGACCGTGTACGTCGGGAACAGGCTCCTCATCTCGAAGGCGGTCGACTTCCAGCGCGCGTTCGACGCCATCGCCGAGGCAGCAAAGCCGCTTGGCTGGGGTGTCGAAGAGGTGCACGATCCGGTCGCCGACAAGCTGCCGTTCGGAGTCAGGAGCGTGAAGCTGTTCCTCGAGGCAGATGACGTCGCACTTGCGCCGGACGCCTGGGTGGTGCTGCAGCAGGCCCGGCGCCGCAACAGAAAGCGTGTCAACGGAGTAAGCCTCGACCACGTGGTGGCCAACACGCCGTTCGAGATCGGGCACCCGTTCGACATCGGGCACCCGTTCGACATCGGGCACCCGTTCGACATCGGGCACCCGTTCGGGGCGACGAATCCGGTGAGTACCTATGCGGTCCCGGGAACCGGCGGACTTCAGCCGGTTGCGTACACGGGTCCCGCGCCCGTCCGACAGACGGACGTCGAGCCCCGGCGGCCCGTCGTCGCGATGCTCGACACGGGTTGCGGAACCCATCCCTGGCTGGACGGCGTCGTCAAGAAGGACGTCAAGCTGGACGGTCACACGATCGGGTTCGACCACACCATCCCGGACTCTGAGAAAGATCCGGATACGGTCGGCGGCCTTGACGGACTGCTCGACCCCCACGCGGGGCATGGAACCTTCATCGCCGGTTTGATCCTCCAGAATTGTCCCGACGTCGAGATCCTCTCGTGGCGGATCATGCCGCCGGACGGCCCGGTCTCGGAGTTCGTCTGGATCACCGCGCTCGCCCAGATCGTTGAGCTCGTTCGCCGTCATCAGGAGGGCCTGCCCGGCGGTCACCCCATCGACGTGCTGAGCCTCTCGATCGGCTATTACCACGAGACGCCGGAGGATGAGCTCTTCGACATCTCGCTCTACTCGGTGCTCGAAGAGCTCAACAAGCGTGGCGTCGTCGTTGTGTGCTCGGCGGGCAACGACGCCACCGCTCGAGAGAACTACCCTGCGGCCTTCGCGCCCTGGAAGAACGGCAAGGGCCCGATCAGACCCAGCGCGGAGCAGACACCGATCGTCTCGGTCGGGGCTCGCAATCCCAACGGCACAGTTGCTCTTTACAGCAACACTGGGCCGTGGGTTCGAGCCTATGAGCAGGCCTCGGCCGTCTTCAGCACGATGCCGCCCTTCCAAGGCGGTCTTGAGCCGGAGGCGGAGACCAAGGCGTTCGGACACATCCGGGAGTCGATCGATCCCGACGACTTCCGGGGCTGGAAGAAGCGTGGAGGTTTCGCGGTGTGGAGCGGCACGTCGTTCGCAGCACCGGTCGTGGCCGGCAAGATCGCGAAGGCGCTGATCCCGTGGCTTGCCAGCGGCGACGAGCCGGCAAAGGCAGTCGCCCGGGGATGGGATGCGGTCACCGAGGTCACCCAGATCTCCCTCGCCGACGGAGAGGACTGACGCAGCCACAGGCACACGCCATGATGTAGGCGTGCTATCGGCCGAGGAGCTACACCGGCGCGGGGTCATCGCGATGAACGCCGGGCGCTTGGCGCTCGCGACCCGCTACATGGAGCGCGCGTTGGGACGTACGACTCGATCCACGCTTCGGGCACGGATCGAGGCCAGCATGGCTTACGTCGCGACCGACAAGTCGGATCTCCGAAGCGCACTAGAT
>NZ_FOLB01000027.1 GCF_900112345.1 Nocardioides terrae | reverse complement strand
CCACCGGGGCCGGGGTCCGGTTCGGTTGACGGTGCGGACGGGAGGACCGATCCAGCATCCCGGCTGGCCCTTCGGCCTCGTAGCGATCAGCCCACTTCTTCGCGGTCTTCCACGACACGTCGAAGCGCTCGGCGGCGCGCGGGATCTTCCAGCCCCCGTCAACGATGAGTCGGGCCATCTTGAGGCGGGCGCGAGGGGTCAGGGCGGCGTTGGCATGAGTAGCGTGGGACACGAAGGCCTCCTTTGGTGGCGGAGCGGTTTCTCAACAGCTCCACTCCACACCGGGGAGGCCTTCACCCACCTACACCTCAGATCGTGTCGTCACACGATCTCGACCAACGTGCCTGGGCATCACAGCTAGGTCGGAGCCGCGACGCCTCCGGCAACACGACCTCTGGCGAGCCGTCGGCGCCGCGGGTCGCTGGCCGGGCTTCAGGAACGGATGCTGATGATGGGCTTGCCGTTGCGCCGCTGGGTGGGGTTGAGTGCCGTGATGGCCTCGTCGAACGGCGTGACGCTGTCGATGTTCACCCGGAGGCGCCCATCGCGAACGCGCTGGACAAGCTCACCCAGCTGCGCGCGATCGGACTCGACCACGAAGTCCACGGCCAGGCCGTCCGCAGGGTATGCCTCCGCCGGACCGACGACGGAGACCAGAGTCCCACCCGGACGGACCAGGCGCGCCGATCGCTCCTGGACAGGCCCCCCGATGACGTCGAAGACGAGATCGACTCCGCCGACGTCCTCGAGGGCGTCGCTCTCGAGATCGGCGAACTCATGTGCACCGAAGTCGAGAGCCTTGGTGCGGTCGGCGGCGCGTCCCGTGCCGATGACGTAAGCACCGAACTCTCGAGCGAGCTGGGTCACCATCGTGCCGACCGCACCAGCAGCTCCGTGGGCGAGGACCGTCTGCCCGGCGCGGAGGTGGCCGTGGTCGAACAGGCCTTGCCATGCGGTCAGGCCGGAGATCGGAAGGCTGGCAGCGACCGTGAAGTCGACGTCGCCAGGCAGCGGTGCGAGGTTGCGGGCCTCGACGGCCACGTACTCGGCCAAGGTGCCGTCTCGATGCCAGTCGGTGAGGCCGAAGACGCGTTGTCCGAGGGACAGGCCAGTGGTCCCGTACCCGAGGGCCGTCACCACTCCCGCCATCTCGTGGCCGGGGATCGACGGCGTCCGGTCCCGGTTGGCGCGGTCGGTCCACGTGGAGGGCCACTCCGTCTCCGTCGGGACGAACCCGGATGCGCGGACCTCGACGATGACGTCGTTGATGGCTGCCGGCGGATCGGGCCGCTCGGTCAGGGTCATGCCGGCCGGCCCGGCCGCCCGGTCGGTCACCGTGATGGCTCTCATAGCGTTGTCTCCCTCAGTCGTCTGTCTTCTTCGATGGCGGTGAAGATCTCGCCGGACCGTGAGTCGCGGTAGCGCTGCGAGGTCTTACCTCTCCTGCGGGTCGCGCGCCGCCACGACGGTGTACGACGTCGCCAGCAGCGCGAGACCTCCGTACGCGAAGGCGATGTGGGGGACCGAGATCGCGTGCGAGAACTGTCCGGCGACCAGGCTAGGGAACGCGGCGCCACTGTAGGAGATCAGGTAGATCACGCTGAAGATGGGCGCACGGTCGGACACGGTGCTTCCGGCCAGTAGGCCGCGGACCGCGGCGCTGATCGCTATGCCCTGGCTGGCCCCAGCGACGACGGTCGCGGCGATGAACAGTGCCAGCGTGCCGGTGCTGATCGCGGCGATGAGTCCGATCATCCCGACGAGGAAGACGCCCATGCCCACACGCTGGCCGGTCGCCGGGGTGAACGTGCCCCCCAGTGGTGCGCCGAGCGCGCTGGAGGCCATGTAGGCGGCGAACACCATGCCGAGCACCAGGGGGCTCCCGGTGTGCAGCTGGTCTTCGATCAGGGCGGGCACGAAGGCCTGGTAGAAGGCGCCAGTCGCCCACGTCGCAACGAACACCGCCGCCGCGACGCCGACCAAGGGCTTCGCATGGTGGGGGAGACGGACCTGTGGCCGCATGGAACGCCGAACCCCGGATGTCGCCGGCACCGTCTCGGGGCTGAGTCCGATCAGCCCGGCCGATGCGAGGAGCGCCACAGCGAGGCTCACGT
This sequence comes from Nocardioides terrae, assembly GCF_900112345.1. GTDB lineage: Bacteria > Actinomycetota > Actinomycetes > Propionibacteriales > Nocardioidaceae > Nocardioides > Nocardioides terrae. Next base: position 8,784 of record NZ_FOLB01000027.1, on the reverse strand, counting down.
ACACAAGGTCACGCGGCCACGGAGCGAGCTGAACCAGGACGCCTGACCCGATGGCGCCCAGGGCGAGGCCGAACATCGGGCCCTGGCTGGAAGCGACGGACGCGAGCCAGCGCGGCTTCACAGGCGCGGTGTCGACGATGTAGGCGGTGAGGCTGCTGCTGGCGAGGCCGGCACCGAGGCCCATCGAGAGGCGCCCGACCAGCAGAGGGGCGACGTGGTGCACGTTCAGCAGCACCAGGCACCCTGCCATCGTGAGGATCAGGCTCACGAGGGCCGCTGGACGGCGGCCTACGTGGTTGGACACTCGCCCGAGGACCAGCAGTGAGGCGATGGTCCCGAGCGAGTACGCCACGACCGCCATCGAGATCTGGGCGTTGGTGAGCCCATCCTCGGCCCGGTAGACGTTGTAGAGAGGCACCGGCGCAGCGTTGGCGGCGAACGAGGTGACGAGTGCGAGCACGGCCGATGCGAAGGCCAGCCGACGCGGCCGGTCGGTGCTGGCGAGGATGGAGGCTGACACGAGGTCCTGCATGAGACCGTTCCTTCGTGGGTTGATCCGAGCGGCGTCATCGCCACGTCGTGCGTCGGCCGGTCAGCGGGATCGAGCAAACGAGACTTCGTGCCACTCGCCGTCACCCGGGCGGCTCTCGGGTGGTCCCCAGGTGCCTTCGTAGTACGGCGACGGGCGGTCAGGCATGTCGAGGATGGGCTCGACGATGCGCCACTCCTCCTCGATCGTGTCCGTTCTGGCAAAGCGGTGCTGTCGACCCTCCAACGCGTCGTCGAGCAGGCGCTCGTAGGCCTCCTGGCGATGACCGAGCGCGGTGGCGAAGTCGACGGTGAGCTCGACGGACTGGCTGACCGTCGAGCTGCCGGGCGTCTTCGCCTGCACGGAGAGGGTGACCCCGTCGTTCTGGCCGAGGCGGTAGCGAAGCAGGTTGGGGACCGGAACGCCGTCCTCCGGGCCGGTGAACAGCATCTGTGGTTGCTGTCGGAACTCGACGACCGCCTCGGTCGCCGTAGCTCCCATCGCCTTGCCGGTGCGCAGGTGGAACGGAACGCCGGCCCAGCGCCAGGAGTCGATGAACAGTGTCGTGCAGACGAACGTCTCCGTCCTGGAAGCGGGCGTGACTCCCGGTTCGTCGAGGTAGCCGACGTACTGGCCGCGCGTGGTGGCTGCCGGATCGAGTGCGACCGCCTGGCGCAGGACGCGGACGTGCTCGTCGCGATATGCGTCCGCGTCCTGCGCGATCGGGGGCTCCATCGCAAGCAGGGCAACCACCTGAAGCAAGTGGTTCTGCAGCACGTCCCGGATCGCACCGACGTCGTCGTAGAAGCCCGCCCGGCCCTGCGTGCCGAAGTCCTCGGCGAGCGTGATCTGGATGTTGTCGATGTAGGTGCGGTTCCACACCGGCGCCAGCAGCGCGTTGGCGAACCGGAACACGAGCAGCCCCTCGACCGACTCCTTGCCGAGGTAGTGATCGATCCGGAAGATGCGGTCCTGGTCGAAAGCCGATGCCAAGCAGTCGTTGAGGGCGCGGGCCGAGGTTCGATCACGACCGAACGGCTTCTCGACGATGATGCGGCCACGCTCGGCCAGTCGCGCCTGCGCCAGCCCGCTCGAGACCCGGGGGAACAGTGCCGGCGGGACCGCCAGGTGGAAGGTCGGCGCGCTGGCATCGGCGAGCACCTCGGCCAGCCGGCGATAGGTGTCCGGGTCGGAGTAGTCGCCGGGCGACATCCGCAGGCGCGAGACCAGCTCCTCGAGCGCTGCGCTGTCGGGCGACCCGACGGCCGCCTCGACCGACTTCCGCACACGCGCAGCCAGCGTGTTCCGGTCCCAGTCGGACCTGGCGACCCCGACGATCCGGGGTGGCAGTCGCCCGGCCCGCGCGAGCTCGTACAGCGCCGGCAGGAGCTTCTTGAAGGCCAGGTCGCCGGAGACACCGAACAACACCAAGGCGTCTGAGCGTTCGATCACGTCGTGCTCCTTCCGTCGCCGTGACAGGCCGTGCAGGTTGCTGGGGGCCGGCACGACCAACCTCCAGCTGCAGTGCGTGAGTTGGTCTCGCCCGAGGGCCGAGCTCTTACGCGAGCCCGTTGTCCTTCAGCCAGTGCGCCGCGACCCGTTCGGCGGACGGCTTGTCGTCACCGGCGAACGTCTCGTTCAACTCGAGAAGATCGTCGGTCGTCAGCTGCGCCGACACGGCACTGAGCACGGAATCGACCTTGCTCGTCCGGGCATCGGCCCGGATGAGCGGGATGACGTTCTGGGCAGCGAAGAGGTCCTTCGGGTCGTCCAGCGTCACCAGGTGGTTCTGACTGATGGATGGCGTCGTGGAGTAGATGTCGGCCACGTCGACCTTCCCGGACGTCAGCGCCTTCAAGGTGGCCGGGCCTCCTCCGTCACTGATGGAGGTGAAGCTGACATCCTGGAACCCGTAGATCCGCTCCATGCCCGGCAGTCCGAACGCACGCGTCTTGAACTCGGGGTTGCCGGCGAGCTTGAGCCCGGTGATGGCGACGAGGTCCTCGATCGAGCTGAGATGGTTCTCCGCCGCGAACCGCGAGGTCACGTTCAGGGAGTCCTTGTCCTGCCCCGGTGCGGGCTCCAGCACGTCCAGCGCATCCGGGAGCACCTCCTTGAGCGCCTCGACGACCTCATCGGGTGCTGTCGCGGTCGCCGTCGGGTCGAAGTACTGGAGCAGATTGCCCGTGTACTCGGGGAAGAGGTCGACGCTGCCGTCCCGGACGGCACCGATGTAGGCCTCACGGGCTCCGATGTCCAGCTTCGTCGTGGCAGGGATGCTCTGCGCCTTGAGCGCGCCGGCGTAGATCTCCGCGAGGATCTCGCTCTCCCCGAATGCTGCGGAGCCGACCACGATCGTGTCCGAGCCCGCCTCGGCCGTCGGTCCCGTGGGATCCCCTGCACACGCCGCAAGGGACGCGATCAATGCCGCGGCGGTCAGGGCGGCCAGGCCGTGCCTGAGCTTCATGTCATGTCCTCTTCTCTACCTGGGTGACGTCGGAGTGTCGACTGGTTCGAGGCGAGCGAGCGCGCGCTGGTGAGTCGGTCCAGGTCGACCGGCTCGACGCGTCCGTGGGTGAGGACGCACGGGCAGACCTCGAGGACCATCTGAAAGGGGAGATCCGGTTCGGGGGAGGCCGGCCCGTACTCGAACCGGACCTCGAACTGACGGTCGCGAGACTCCACCGACATCGCATAGTTCCGATCGGTCGCGACCAGATACCCCAAGACGTGGTCGGCGCGCGCGATCACCTCTTCCTTCGCGGCGGCGAAGGTGTCGCAGACGAGGGGGTCGTCCGACGTGTTCGTGAGGGTCTTGGAGGCGTCGTTGACGCCCGTCGCCGCCATGACTGCGTAGTGGATGCTCATGACCTTGGACCTCGATCAGGTTGGGGCTCGACCAGCGTGACCACACGCCCGGTCCTCGGATGGGTCCGTGAGACGAGCCGACCGGCCCTGCCCACGCTCGAGCCGTTGGTGTCGTCGTCGCCCTCGTCTCTTTCCCATCGGGGAGCGGCCGGCGAAGGATCTGCCCTGCCGGCGTCACCACCACGTAAGGCGGGCCGTGCCCACCGCCACCAACCCGCACCAGTGAGCTCGGGTCGACCGGACGTTGTGCGGCTACTCGGGGTTCAGCCACCCTTCTTGGAGAAGGCCGGGAGCAGCCCATGGAGGCAGGAGACAACGCCGAGACCCGTCGTGATGCGGTGGAGCGCTCACGCGCCGAGGCCTTTGCCATCGACGTGACAGGCGCTGAAGTCACGTGCCGTGACTGCGGCGCCCAGTCACCGCTTGCCGACGAGAAGGCCTTCGCGCGCGATCCCGGGTCGGTGCTGCGGTGCAAGCACTGCTCATCGGTACTGGGCCGGTACCGGCGTGCGCAAGACGTGATCTGGGTCGACCTACGCGCCTCGGGGGCATGGCAGGTTCTGCTTCCGCACTGACGGCGGGGCCGTGCAGCAGCCTCTCGGGGGTCCGCCCCAGAAGGGGACCGTCGGCGCGCTCATCCACCGGACGGTGCGCGCTCAGAGAGCAGAGAGGACCGCCAGTTTGCGCATCTCATCCGCACTAGGCCGAGGCTACGAGACGACCCGCGGCACGTTGGGCGAGCACGGGACTCGGCTCTACGCCTCTTTCGCCCAGTGCGACCGCGTCGGTGCGACCGCTGCGATCATCGTCGCCCTCCTCGGTGCGTGGATCGGTTCGCTTCTTCTCGGCGGATCCCAGTCGCCAGCGCCCCATCTGTTCTACGTGCCCATCGCGCTAGCCGCAGTGCGGTTCGGCACGGCCGGCGCACTGCCGGCCACGGCCGCTGCAGGCGTCCTGGCCGGACCACTGCTTCCAACGGACGTCGACGCCATGGCGCCACAATCGCCGGGGGAATGGCTACTGCGATCGGCGATCTTCATGGCAGTCGGCCTCTTCATCGCCTCTCTGGCGGACGGCGACCACGGCACCATCAGAAGCCGCCTCCAGGACGCTGCCGTCTCGGCTCGACTGAGCCGCGCGATGAGATCCGGCGCGATCGAGGTGTTCTATCAGCCGATCTTCCGGGTCGGCGACGGCGCGCTCGAGTCCGTCGAAGCACTTGTCAGGTGGCGCCGGCCGGACGGCCACTACGTCAGCCCCGCCAGCTTCGTCCCCGCCGCCGAACGCACCGGCGTCATCGGCCGAATCGACCGGTTCGTGCTGACCCGAGCTGTCAGCGCGGCCCGCGAGCTCGCCGATGCTGGCCGGCCAGTCTCCATCAGCGTGAACTTCTCGGCGGTCACTCTTGCGCGGCCCGCGCTGGAACAGTCCGTACGGCATCTCCTGGAGACTCACGACCTCGACCCCCGATTCCTCCAGGTCGAGATCACCGAATCGGCACTCGTCGACGATCTGACCACGGTCGTACGACACGTCGAGGCCCTGCGGACCCTCGGAGTGAGGATCGCGATCGACGACTTCGGTGCGGGACATGCCTCACTCAACTACCTGCAACACTTCCCGGCCGACGTCGTGAAGCTCGACCGCACCTTCCTCACCACCGCGGCCGACGATGGGCGAAGCAGACGCCTGCTCGAGGGCGTCGTGGACATGTGTGCCCGCTTGCACATGGCGGTGGTTGCCGAGGGCGTGGAGTCTACGGACCAGTTGGCGCTCATCCGCGAAGCGAACGTCTCGCTCGTGCAGGGCTTCCTGCTCGGGCGGCCCGGGCCACTTCAAGAATTGCGCGCATCCCTGGACCTCCCGGACCGACGACCAAGCCAGCATGACCCTTCGACGTGATCGCGTCAGTCACCACCGTCGCCCGAACCTGCGCCTCATAGCGAAGATGCGGTGGTCGGAGGTCACCGCGTCATACTTCCCGGGACAATCGCCTCGGTCGGCCGGGTGGCCGGACGCGGCTGAAACGGCTTCGGGGTGGGCTTGCTGGGGACACCGCGCATGATGGAACCTCGATCGGCGAGGGTGGTGCGTGCGAAAAGCCGCCGGCGGCGTGACACCGAGGGCGTGGTGGTGGACGGGCAGCTGCAGGAGCGGTACGTCCGGGGTGGATCGCTGCCAACGGACTGCGCCGCGCATCTGGTTCGTCTTGACACCGGCGTAGCCGGATCCGTGTCCGACTACGCCGGTGCGAATGAGGTGTGGCTGGCCCGAGTTGGTTCACCGAACGTGACGAGGCTCGGTCTCGGTGGTGAGCAAGACGTTGCCACTACCGTCCCGCGCGCTGTGCGGTCACATGGCGCACCAGCCCGACGACGTCATCGGGCAGGAGCCGGCCGATGGCACCGCTGGAGTAGACGCTGACGACGACATCTCCGAACGGGTCGAGGACGAACCCGGTCGATTCCAGGTTGCCGCGTCCCGGGCTCACGAACGCTCCCGTGGCCGCGGAGACGGCAACGGCGTCGGCACTGTGGCCGACCGGGAAGGTGAGCCCGAGCTTCGCAACCAGGTCGGTGGTCGTCGCCTCGTCATCGGTCGACAGTGCAGCGACCTGGACTCCTACCTGCCGGAGCCGCTCACCGGCTCGCTGGAAGGCGCCGAGCTGGGCGTTGCAGTAAGGACACCACGATCCTCGGTAGAACAGCACGACGCCGAAGTTGCCGGCGAAGGCATCCGGAATCGTCAAGGTCTCCCCGCCGGGCTGATTCAGCAGAAGTGCGGGGAAGGAATCTCCGGGGCTGAGCAGTGGCATGAGGACCGTCCTCCATTCCTTCAAGCTGTTGTGCTTCGAAGGTTCGTGGCAGCCGATGATCGTGTTCTTACCAGTGCGGCAGGCGCACCGATGATGCGCCGAAAGCCACCGCGAGGCGCCCCCGCAACGACATCCCGCGCCCGCGGTGTCCAGCGCCCAGGACAGACGCCTCCCTTTTCCGGTGGGGGTCCGAAGAGTAGCCAGGACCATGGGGAGCGCTGTCAACCAGCACTGCCATCGAGGCGACGGCCTGGAACGCCGAAGCCCGCGGCGGGGTATATGTCCTCAGAGACGAGTTGGGCAACGTCTGAGAACTGGACGTACCAAAGATCTTCTCGCTCCGTCCGCGCCTCCTCGCTCGAGGGGGATGTCACGACGCCACCGGTCTGCCGTCGGCGGCACGCACCAGCCCGACACCGGCCGGAGGTCAGGCACAACGATCATGGGGTCACCTAGCGTGACCACGCTCCTGCATCACGTTCCTCGCTCCGAGCAGCAACGGTCGGGTTGAGACCCCGCTTCTCCAGCACGTGGAGCGCACGCGCCAGAGCGCGCGCCTGACGTTCGAGCAGGCGAACGGCCGGCGCTCGCGGCTCGGAGTACGGAACCAGGCGTGCTCGATCTCGCAGCACATCGCTCTCGGCACGAGCCAACGTCGAGTAGACCTGCGGGTCGGAGTCGAGCCCCTCGCGCTGTCGGGCAAGCTCGGCTGCAACCAGCCGGATGGCGGCCAGCTCGACAGGGTCGAGCCGGCTCAGGGCGCTCGGCCGGCGCGGTCGCAACCACGCACGGTCCATCCAGGTCGGAGCGATCGCCGTCGACGCCTGCGTGAGCGCTTGCTGCAGCGAACGGCTGTAGCCGCTGTAGAGACCGACCCAGATCACCAGGTCGTGCAGAGCCTCGCGGCGGGCCGCCGTGTTGATCGCGACGTCATAGGGGGCCACCGGGTTCGTCGTTGCGATACCGAGAAGTGGCAGCAACGCGGTCGACTTCGACAACGTGCGCAACCGCGCCGGGTCCGGCGGCTCGCTGACATCGGTGAGTCCGAGGCGCTCGGTGAGGTCGGCACGCGTCACCTCCAGCGCGGCACGGAAACGCGAGCGCCGCTTCTCGGGCAAGTGGCCGGCGAGAAAGTACGCGTAGGTCAGCAGCAGGTAGGCATGCAGCTCGACGTCATCGATCTGTGGCTCGAGACTGACCTCGGATACGGCGATCTCGCCGCTCAGGCTGCCGAACAGAGCACGCCCGACGGCCGAGGCGACGGTCGCCGAACCGAGGTAGTTCGCCATCGGGTGCCGCACATTCGGTAGCCCGATGTCGAGCACCCAGGGAAACCGGTGGGAGATGCCGCGCATGCCGGTGACAGGATCCGCGCCGCCCCACACATTGAGCCACCAGGCGAGATGCGGCGGGGGCTCACGCAACGCCTCGAGCCGGTCGCTGCCCTTGTGCAGGCCGAGATGGCCGGCTGGCGAGCCGAGGGTGATCATCCCGACGACCTCGATGTCGACGGGCAACCGGGTGATCAGGTCGGCAGCGAGGATGCTGCCCAGGCTATGGGCGAGCAGCAGGATCGGACCCGACTCGGGAAGTGCGGCGAGCACCCGGTGGAGCGTGTTGGCCCGGGTGGCATCGTCCTCGAGATAGCGCCGTGCCTGCGGGAGCACCTTCATCACCGCCGGCACCGTCTCGGCCACCAGTGGCGTCATTCTCCCCGCGGTGTGGGCGCTGAGCGCACGCTCGAGGTCGGCCGTTGCTCGCTCCACGCGCCACCGCACCTCATCACGCGCATCTCCTGTCAGGGATCGCACCGTCTGCGGCGGCAGCGGGTGATGCTCGTCGCTCGGGTAACGCAGGGTGTTGGGGTACTTCGGGGCACGGCACTCGACACCGTCGAGGCCCGGGTAGCCCACCGCTCGCAGTGCAGCATCCAACACATCGCGCCAAGCGTCGTCGTGATCGGCGCCGATGCCGTGGAGGTAGACCAGCGTGGGTGTCATGAGGCTCCCTATGATGCCGCCCTGAGTCTGGCCGGGCGCCGTGTTGCTCGTGCGGCAGATGCGAAAAGGCAGTCAGGTCGGCCGCCTGCCTGGCTTCACTCCGGCAGCGTTCGGGTAGCTCGCGACCTGTGGATGGCCTTGGTAGAGGATGCGGCCATGGCAATCACGAACGACGACGCCCATCGCATCGCACGCGAGCAAGGCGTCAGCGGGCCGCTCTACCTGATCGGGGTCTGCCCCGAGTTTGGTTGACACCTGACCTCTGAGGTTTCGGCCTCAGGCGGAAGGATGTCCCCGTGGCAAAGCCCTACCCCAAGGAGTTCCGCGACGACGTCGTGGCCGTGGCCCGCAAGGGCCAGGCGCCGCTGGCACAGATCGCGAAGGACTTCGGCGTCTCCGAAGGCTCGCTGACCAACTGGTTGAAGCAGGCCGACATCGAGGACGGCAACCGTCCCGGTATCACCGAGGACGAGCGCAAGCAGCTGCGTGAAGCGAACAAGCGGATCCGACTCTTGGAGCAGGAGAACGAGGTCCTCCGCCGTGCGGCCGCCTACCTGTCCCAGGCGAACCTG
>NZ_FOLB01000029.1 GCF_900112345.1 Nocardioides terrae | reverse complement strand
ATTCGGACAGAGGCGGTCAATTTCGTGCCAAGCGCACCCAGCGGCTGCTGGCGAACAACGGCCTGATCGGCTCGATGGGCCGCTCCTACGGCGCCGGAGACAACGCCAGCATGGAGAGCTTCTTCAGCCTTCTGCAGAAGAACGTCCTCAACACCAGGCGCTGGGAGAACCGCGAAGACCTCCGGCTCGCGATCGTCACCTGGATCGAGACCAAGTACAACCGACGCCGTCGCCAACGCGCCCTCGGCAAGCTCACCCCGGTCGAGTTTGAGATGATCTACGCCGCCGCAAACGCGGCCTGATTACTGCAAACCCCGAGTGTCAACCAAAGCGGGGGCAGACCCTTATGCTGGCCGATGCGATCCGAAGAAGCGACGAGCTCAATCCCAGCTACACCCACCGAGCCAAGTCACATGTAGTAGGCGTATCGCGGCGCCGGGCGTTCATTCGGGCCGAGGTGCTTCAGGATCCGGCCGATCGAGTCAGCTGTGCGCAGCGTGATGGGCACCCGTCCGTCGAGTTGGGTGGCGTTCCAGTTCATCTTGGAGAGCGCGAGCAGCTCAGTCGCGATCTCGGCCGCGCTCGACTGCACGTCGACAAGGCGGAAGGGGAGTGCCGACGGCACGTACATCCCTGGGTAAGTCCGGTAGAACGGAACGCTCCCACGGGTGTAGAGCAGGTGCCGGGTGTCGGTGAGCGACAGGAGCGTGCCTCGTAGGGTCGTCTGCTCGCCTTGCCGAAACAGCCGGGGGGAGTCATCGCGTGGGATCCAGACGAGTTCGAGCATGGCCAGGCGCTCCGCCTCGGCGGCAGCCCGGAAGCCCTCCAGCTCTTCAAGCGTGAACGAAGAGGTCTTGTGCAGCATGACGCGTGCGGGTGCCGTCTTGTGCTCGATGCGGTAACGGGCCAGCGACTGCTCAAGGAGGTCCTTGGCGTCGTCACCGGTGAGGTGTGGCTGTCGGTCGTCCTTCGACTGAGTGGCCTGCGCGCCACGGACGATCACGCCGTCGCCGCGCTCGTTGAAAACCTGCGCCACGCTCGTCTGCAGTGTTTCGTTGTCGGTGCTCCGGTAGAAGGCGACACCGACGTAGCAGGTCGTGAGGTCCCGGACATGGCGGGTCATCCGCCATGGCACGCCGCCGGCCTTGTAGTACAACGCCGTGTGCAGGTTCCAGGCCTTGGTTGCCTCGTCCTGCTGGCGTCGCCTGTCGCGGCCCTTTGGCTTGTAGGTCGGGTCCCAGGTCTCGCGTCGGATAATTTGGATGGGACGACTACCGCTCAGCGAGCGTGCCTTCAGCAGTTCGTGGAAGTCGAAGCCGATAGACGCAGCTTTTGGTTGCTCCCACGGTCGGTCAGGGTTGGTCTTCGGCTCCTCGCGTTCCGGCAGATCGTCGGGACGGCAGACGATGATCACGTCGCAGTTGGGTTCCTCATCGAGCGTTCTCAGCTCGGCCTCGTACAGTTCGACGCCCTTCTGCACAGCCTGCAGCGGACTCAGCGTTGCGATGTTCTCCAGGGCTCGTTTGTCGAGTGTGCGCTCCAGCCGTCCGTTCCAGATGATCGTCGAGCGGAAGCCGACGCTGGTATGGAACCCAGGAAACGGCAAGTAGAGGTGCGATAGCGGGCTTTCTTTGGGTGCAATTGGTTCGCGGCAGCGGTCGAGCCATGCCTTGACCCCATCGATGGCCTCCTTGGTGCCCACGATGCCGATCTGGATCGTCCGGACTCCCGTATTGCTCAGGTCGGCCGGACCGTAGTTGTTGATGCCGCTACGTGGGTCGATGTGGCGGCTGCCGTTGCCGAATTCCAGGTCCGGTTCTTCGATGAACGTGAGTTTCATGCCGTCTCCGCCAGCTCCCCGTCAGCCAGAGGATCGGTCGGGTCCGACGCCTCCGCCGCTCGCTTCCACTTCGCCTCGTCGATGCCTCGGTCGGTGTCGAAGGTGACGAGTTTGCCGAAGTCGAGGATCCGCTCGTTCTGGCTGAACAAGCTGTCATGGCCGCCCTCGCGACCTGCGAGGATGGCGGCCCACATGCGGGTCTCGCCGAGCACAGCGGGGTTACGTTCGAGCCGCTTGATGCCGCTCAGGTACTGGGCTGTGAACCGTGACTCGCGGTAGCCGTCGATCGAGTAGTAGTAGTCGGGCGTCAGGGCGCAGAACCACTCGTCGTCGAGGTTGAGGAACTGCCACTTGAGGCCGGCGTGCTTGTAGTAGCTGACCTGCGATGGGTTGGTCTTCTTGGCGTGCGGCTTGAAGACGGAGCGCCAATGGGTGCCGCTTGTGTTCCAGCTCCGTGGCGACAGGTCGTCGGTGGCGCGGAAGTAGAGCATGTGGCGCTTGCCGTGGAAGGCGCAGTCATCGCGGAGGTCTTGCCGGAAGGCGTTGTTGAGTAAGCGCACCAGTACTCGCTCGCTGTCCGGGCTGCCGTCGAGCAGTTCGCCGGTGGCCTCGATCGTCGGGTCACCGTTCACCGCGCCCGCCAGCGCGGTGTCCTCGACGGGGCTCCACGTCAGCAGCCGGCCGCCGAAGAGGGTGAAGTCGTCTCGGATGTCGAGGCTGCTCTCGCGCTGTAGGTCGTAGACCTTCCGGGGGAGTGTGACCGCGGCGTCGTATGCCCAGAACACGTCGGGCATCGTCACGGGCAGCAGGTTCGACTCCAGCGTTTCATCACGCAGATCAGCGACGGGCGTGTGCGCGCGGCCGTGAGGATCCGCAACCGCGAACAGCCGGTCGGAGACGTCCCCTTCAAGGGACATGGTGATCTTGTTGAAGTCCACACGTCCGCTGGCGCGACGGGCGGGATCCGCGAAGTAGGACTGGATGTGCGCCCACCAGGCTTCGCCCCGCTTGGGGTGTGAGCAGACCAGCAGGACGGGCATTGAAGACTTCATCCAGTAGTCCAGGTCGCGCTCGTCGCAGTCGTAGTGGAACCGGTCGGCGGTCTCACCGGGGAAGTCGTTGTCGCTGGCCTTGCTTTGCACCTGGAGGTGGCAGTTGCTGACTTCGCCCGTCGCAGGGTCGCGCAGCTCGATCGTGCCATCGATCCCGGCGTCGACTGTGCGCTCGTGCCAGACGTGATCCATGGCGCTGACCCGCTGGTGGATAAGGGCGATACCAGCATCGCCGATGTGCGCGCTGCGGCTGACCTGCTTACCGCTTCCCACCCGGTCACCTCGCTTCTGCCGGGGAATCTGGAGAGCCTCGGCTCTCTGAGGGTACGAGTCGCCTCCGACAGTACGAGGCAGACGCGGTTCAGAGACGGTGCTACCTGCGGGCGTCCGGATTTGATGAGGCCCACGCCTTTCGAGAGGACCGGTAGGCATCGCCGTTGTCACGCTCCACCTCGAGTCAGCGGCGTGTCCCAGCGCCCTCTGCCCAGCGCGGGTATCACGTAGGTCGCTCAACTTGTGAGGAGATTCGCGGCGGGGGCTCCCGCTTGCTCCGACTAGTGTCTGTCAGCGATGGTTTCCGGAATTGACCCCTCAGTGCTGCGCGCCGCTCGCGAGAAGGCGGGCCTGACCCAGCATGAGTTGGCGCGTCTAGTTGGTGCCGCCGGTGGGGAGCGCATATCTCGTTGGGAGCTGGGCGCGTCGGTTCGGCCGGACTTCTTGGTCAAGCTTGCTAGAGCGCTCGACATCCCGACCCGTGGCCGAGGTATTCGGACACGGCGCGAATCGATTCGCCGGCGTCGAGGAGCACAGAGGCGTACCAGTGGCGTAGGGCGTGCATGCCGTTGTCACGAGATTGCTCGATGCCCACATGGGCTTGGCCGGGCTTCCAGAGCCGTGTGTTGAAGTAGTTGCGGTTGAGGGCAGAACGCTCGCGTGTGGTGAGTATGAGTCCTGCGCTCGACTTCTTGTCCGCCTGGGGCGTTCCCCACGGAAGCGTGATGCTCCGTCGCGGGTAGGTAGCGAGGTGGTTGCTGAGTTCCGTTGCGACGCTCTCGGGCAAGGGGACGGTTCGGGTCTTCTCGCCCTTCGGCAGGCCAAAGACCAGGCGGTTGCCTCCGAACACCTTGACTTGCCGCCTGACCTCCACAACTCCGCGGAGGAAGTCGACATCCTCGACCGCGAGCCCAAATACCTCGCCTTGGCGTAGTCCCAGCCCCGATCCCAACGTGACTGCGATCCTGTACTGAATCGCGCTGGGTTTCGTTCCGCTTGATGAGTCAGGATGGGAACGATGGCCAGGTATACGAACGAGATGCGTGAGCGGGCGGTCCGGATGGTCGCCGAGGTCCGCCCGGAGCACCCGCACGAGACGGCCGCGCTGCGGCACGTCGCGGGGTTGTTGGGGATGAACGTCGAGACCCTGCGGCTGTGGGTCCACCGCGCGCAGGTCGATGCCGGAGTCCGGCCCGGGACGACCTCGGAGGAGGCTGAGGAGATCAAGCGCCTCAAGCGTGAGGTTGCCGAGCTTCGCAGGGCGAACGAGATCTTGAAGTCCGCCTCAGTGTTTTTCGCCAAGGAGCTCGACCGTCCCACGAC
>NZ_FOLB01000013.1 GCF_900112345.1 Nocardioides terrae | reverse complement strand
GCAGTACCTCCTCGACGCCATCCCCGACGAGCTCATCGAGGCCGCCCGGGTGGACGGCTGCTCGATGATCCGCACGTTCTGGACCGTCGCCGTGCCCGCCGCGCGGCCGGCCATGGCCATCCTGGGGCTGTTCACCTTCATGCAGGTCTGGACCGACTTCATGTGGCCGCTGGTCTCGCTGTCCAGCCCCAGCAAGCAGACCCTGCAGACCGCCCTGCAGGAGCTCCAGATCGCCGGCCAGGGTCAGACGGTCGACTTCTCTCTCATGCAGGCCGGGACCACACTGGCCACGATCCCCCTGCTCATCCTGTTCGTCCTCACCGGTCGCCAGCTCGTGGCCGGCATCATGCAAGGAGCCGTCAAGGGATGACCTCCCCTTCCGCAACCGTCCCAGCACTCGGCGTCGACCCCACTGCGTCGCTCGAGTTCCCCGCCGACTTCCTCTGGGGCGCCGCCACCGCGGCCTACCAGATCGAGGGCGCTGCCGGCGAGGACGGCCGTACCGCCTCGATCTGGGACACCTTCTCCCGGGTGCCGGGCGCCGTCCTCGACGGCGACACCGGTGACGTCGCGTGCGACCACTACCACCGGATGCCCGCCGACGTCGCGCTGATGAAGAGCCTCAACCTGCGTGCCTACCGGTTCTCCGCCGCCTGGCCGCGGGTCCGTCCGGACGCCGGCCCGGTCAACGCCGCCGGCGTCGACTTCTACTCGCGACTGGTCGACGAGCTCCTCGGTGCCGACGTCACCCCCTGGGTCACGCTCTACCACTGGGACCTGCCGCAGACCCTCGAGGACGCGGGCGGCTGGACCAACCGCGACACCGCCTACCGGTTCGCGGAGTACGCCCTCTCGCTCCACGACGCCCTCGGTGACCGGGTGCCCTACTGGACCACCCTCAACGAGCCGTGGTGCTCGGCCTTCCTCGGCTACACCGGCGGCCAGCACGCGCCGGGCCGGCAGGAGGGCGTCGCGGGCATCGTCGCCGCCCACCACCTCATGCTCGGCCACGGGCTCGTCGTCGACGAGCTGCGCAAGCGTGGCCAGGACGGGCTCGGGATCACGCTCAACCTCACCGTGGCCGACCCCTTCGACCCGGCCGAGCCCCGCGACGTCGACGCGGCCCGCCGCATCGACTCCTTCTGGAACGGCGTCTTCCTCGACCCGATCTTCAAGGGCCGCTACCGCGACGAGCTCTACGCCGACACCGAGGGCACGCTCTTCGCCGGCCGCCCCTGGCACGACGCGGTCAAGGACGGCGACCTCGACCTGATCGGCGCCCCGGTCGACGTGCTCGGCGTGAACTACTACCACGGCGACGGCGCATCCGGCGTCCCGCGCGAGGACCTGCTGGGCAGCCGGATCGTGCACGCCTCGCGGTCGACGTCGACGCCGTTCCCGGGCTGCGAGGACGTCAGCTTCCCGCGGCGCGGCTACCCGGTGACCGGGATGGACTGGGAGGTGCAGCCCGACGGCCTCACCCGCCTCCTCGTCCGCCTCAAGGAGGAGTACGCCGTCCCGCCGGTCTACATCACGGAGAACGGTGCGGCCTACGACGACGTCGTGGGCCCCGACGGGACCGTCGACGACCAGGACCGGCTGACCTTCGTCGACCTGCACCTGCGCGCCGTCCACGCCGCGATGGAGCAGGGCGTCGACGTCCGCGGCTACTTCGCGTGGTCGCTGCTCGACAACTACGAGTGGGCCTACGGCTACCGCCAGCGGTTCGGGATCGTCCACGTCGACTACGACACCCAGGTCCGCACCCCCAAGGCCAGCGCCCGCTGGTATGCCGACGTCGCCGCGACCGGCCGCCTCCAGCCGCGCGACGTCTGAGGTCGTGTCGGGCCGCGCCCCGTTGTCAGCGCGGTCCGGCACGAGGTCCCCGGCACTCCGCTACTCGAGCGGCGGAGTGCTGGGGATCAGCTCTTCCGGGCCGGCTGCAGGGTCTTGCGGTGCGCGCCGCGCACCTCGGCGAGGGAGCTCATGAACGAGTCCGCCCATGCCGCGACGTCGTGCTGGCGGATGGTCTTGCGCATCGCTCGCATCCGACGACCCAGCTCGCGATCCTCGGCCCGGTAGGCGTCGAGCAGGGCCTGCTTCATGCCGTTGAGGTCGTAGGGGTTGACCAGCCAGGCCTGCCGCAGCTCGTCGGCCGCGCCCGCGAACTCGGAGAGGACGAGCGCGCCGTCGTCGTTGGCGCGGCAGGCGACGTACTCCTTGGCGACGAGGTTCATGCCGTCGCGGTAGGGCGTCACGACCATCACGTCGGCCGTCCGGTAGAGCGCCGCCATCTCCTCGCGCGGGTAGGAGGAGTGCAGGTAGTGGATCGCGGGTTGGCCGAGCTTGCCGTGGTCGCCGTTGATCCGACCGACCAGGCGCTCGATCTCGTCGCGCAGCACCTTGTAGGTCTCGACCTGCTCGCGGCTGGGCACGGCCACCTGCACGAACACCGCGTCGTCGACGTCGAAGTGGCCGTCGGCGATCACCTCGGCGAAGGCACGCAACCGGGCGTAGATGCCCTTGGTGTAGTCGAGCCTGTCCACGCCGAGGAACACCTTGCGCGGGTTGCCGAGCGCCTCGCGGATCTCCTCGGACCGCTTCACGACCGACTCGGTGCGGGACAGCTCGTCGAGCCCGCGGGCGTCGATCGAGATCGGGAAGGCCGTCGCCCGGACGGTGCGACCGTCGGGCAGGTAGACGAGGTCGCGGTGGGTCTTGTGGCCGACCCGCTGGCGGACCAGACGGATGAAGTTCTGTGCGGCCCCGGCCAGCTGGAAGCCGACCAGGTCGGCACCCAGCAGTCCTTCGAGGATCTGGCGGCGCCACGGCAGCTGCTGGAAGAGCTCGCCCGGCGGGAACGGGATGTGCAGGTAGAAGCCGATGGTGAGGTCGGGCCGCAGCTCGCGCAGCATCGCCGGGACGAGCTGCAGCTGGTAGTCGTGCACCCAGACCGTGCCGCCCTCGGCCGCGACCTCGGCGGCCTTCTCGGCGAAGCGCCGGTTGACCCGCTGGTAGGTGTCCCACCACTCGCGGTGGAACTCCGGCCGGGCCGCGAGGTCGTGGTAGAGCGGCCACAGGGTGGCGTTGGAGAAGCCCTCGTAGTGCTCCTCGATCTCCTGCTCCGACATCGACAGCGGGACCAGGTGGAGCCCGTTGTCGGTGAACGGCTCCATCGCCTCGTCGGTGCCGCCGGGCCAGCCGATCCAGACGCCGTCGTTGTCGTTGAGGACCGGCTCGATCGCCGTGACGAGACCGCCCGGCGACGTCCGCCAGCCCTGGGAGCCGTCCGGGTTCGTGACCCGATCGACCGGGAGGCGATTGGCGACCACCACGAGATCGGCGTGGAGATCGGCCTTCATGCTCTTGACCATAGCGGGGCCCCGATACCCTCCGGCCGCCCGGTTCACGCCCGGTTCACGCCCGGTCAGCCGAAGGTCACACCCACCTGGCGGCGTACGTCGTCCATCTGGCGCAGCAGGGTAAGCGTCTGCTCGTGCGGGACGAGCGGCGACTCGCGCAGGCCGGCGCGCAGGCACCGGCCGACCTCGGCGATCTCGTTGCCGTAGCCGCGGCCGATGAGGGGGCCGTCGGGCTCGATCTCGACCGGCTCGACGCCCGCGTTCTCCGCCGTCCAGTCGGCGATCGGCTGCTGCGGCGTGAAGACGGCCCGGGTCGGGTGGTGGAAGTCGTCGAGGTCGATGCGGCCGCGGTCGGTGGCGATGGCGGCGGCGCGCGAGGACCAGGACGTGATCGACGCGGTCATCGTGGCGAGGACACCGCCGGGATAGCGGCCGACGACGGCGACGTCGCGGTCGAAGGTGCCGCCCGGTGCACTCTGGGTGTCGCCGACGGCGTGCAGCGCCTCGGCCGGGCCGAAGAGGAGGTGGGCGACGGTGAGGGGGTAGACGCCCATGTCGAGCAGGGCCGAGGCGCCCAACGCGGGGTCGACCATCCGGTCACCCGGCTCGGCGTCGACCAGGAAGCCGAGCTCGGCGTGGAAGTGCCGCGGGGTGCCGAACTCGCCCGCGGCGAGCCGGCGGCGGAGGGCCCCGATCGTCGGGTGGCAGGCCGACCACATCGCCTCCATGAGGAAGCGGTCGTGCTCGCTGGCCAGCCGGACCATCTCCTCGGCCTCGTCGGTCGACAGGGTCAGCGGCTTCTCGCACAGCACGTGCTTGCCGGCCGCGAAGGCCAGGCGGGCGTTCTGGAGGTGGAACGCGTGCGGCGTCGCGATGTAGACGACGTCGACCTCGGGGTCGGCGACCAGGTCCTCGTAGGACCCGTGCGCCCGGCCGCCGAACTCGGCGGCGAACGCCTCGGCCGACTCAGCACGGCGTGAGCCGACGGCGACCAGCTCGGCGCCCGGCGTGACGGCGAGGTCCCGGGCGAAGACGTGCGCGATCTTGCCGGTGGCGAGGATGCCCCAGCGGACGGTGGTCTCGGTGGTCTCGGTGGTCACGTGGTCAACCTAGCCACGCGCTTCGATGACCGCCGCGCAGGCTCCTCGGTCGGTCGGGGACAGGGCACGCCGCGCGAGAGAACTACATCCCTGTGATTCCTCGTCTAGAGTGTGGCTGACGGACGAGCAAGCAACGCTCAGGCGGAGACGGGGGAACCGATGGCTGCGGAGAACGCCGCCTCGCGGAGCGAGGTCCAGCACGCTGCGCTCAGCGAGCGCGACCGCGAGATCCTGGACTTCGAGCGCCAGTGGTGGAAGTACGCGGGGGCCAAGGAGACGGCCGTCCGCGAGAAGTTCGACATGTCCGCGACCCGCTACTACCAGGTCCTCAACGCCCTCATCGACCGTCCCGAGGCGCTGGAGGCGGACCCGCTGCTGGTCCGCCGGCTGCGCCGGCTCCGTGCCGAGCGGCAGCGCCAGCGCTCCGCCCGTCGGCTCGGGTTCGAGGTCTGAGCCGTGGTGCGCAGGGACCAGCGCGGCGTCGTCCTGCCCTCGCCGGTGATGATGCTCAGCATCGTCGCGGTGGTCATGGCCGGCGTGGCGTTCTTCGCCACCCGCGGTGACGAGCCGGCCGAGCGCGAGATCGCCAACGTCGCGCAGCCGTCCGCGGCCGCGACGCCTGCTGCCACCGCACCGGCGCCTGCGCCGACCAGGACGCCCAAGCCGATCGTGCGCAAGAAGGTGATGGTCGAGGTCTTCAACAACACCGCGACCAAGGGCCTCGCTGCGGAGGTCGGCGACCAGGTCGCGCACGTCGGTTGGCAGGTGGTCGGCGCCGACAACTGGTACGGCAGCGTGCCGTCCACCACCGTCTACTACCCGGCGAAGCTCAAGCGCGAAGGCAAGCAGCTCGCCCTCGACCTCGGGATCAAGCGGACCGCCAAGGCGATCGATCCGATGAAGCTCGACCGGCTCACGATCATCCTCACCGGCCCGCTGCACTGAGCACCCACGTCGAGGTGCTGGGGACCGGCGAGAGTTATCGACGGGCGGCCGAGGTCTCGTAGGCTCGGCGGCTGTCGGCCCGAACCCCGGCCGTCGGACGCCGACTGGAGGAAGCACCCGTGAACCGCCGCCGCGACATCCAGGGGCTGCGCGCGATCGCGGTCGGCCTGGTCGTCGCCGCGCACGCGGGCGTCCCGGGGCTGCAGGGCGGGTTCGTCGGCGTCGACGTCTTCTTCGTCATCTCCGGCTTCCTCATCACCGGTCTGCTCCTCAGCGAGGGCCGGCGCACCGACGACGTCTCGCTGCGCCACTTCTACGCGCGCCGGGCGCGGCGGATCCTGCCCGCCGCCACGCTGGTGCTGGTCGCCACGCTGGCCGTCGTCAGCGTCACCGGGTCCCTGGCGCGCACGCAGCAGAGCCGGACCGACGCGCTCTGGTCGGCGGCCTTCCTCTCCAACGTGCACTTCGCCCGCTCGGGCGCCGACTACTTCAGCACCGACCTGCCCTCCGCCTTCCAGCACTACTGGTCGCTCGCCGTGGAGGAGCAGTTCTACCTGCTCTGGCCCCTCCTCGTTGCCCTGCTCGTACGCCGACGGGCCGGCCGCGGCCTGGTCCTGGGCGTGACGGCCACGCTGGTGCTCGCCTCGATCGCCTGGTCGCTGCACGTGACCGCCGCCGATCCGACGAGTGCCTACTTCTCCACGCCCGCGCGGGGTTACGAGCTCGGCGGCGGCGCGCTCCTCGCCGTCCTCGCCCCACGGATCCCTCGCACGGCACAGTGGCTGCTCGGCCTCTCGGGCGCGACCCTGCTCGGGTGGGCGGCCGTGACGATGGACGCCGGGACGCCCTTCCCCGGGTGGGCCGCGGCGATCCCCGTGGTCGCCACGATGGCGCTGCTCGCCGGCCGGCACGGCCCGGTCGCGTCGGTGCTGTCGTGGGCGCCGCTGCGCTGGCTCGGGGACATCTCGTTCTCCGTCTACCTGTGGCACTGGCCGTTCCTCGTGCTCGGCCCCGAGCTGCTGCCCGACGACTGGGGCCGGGCCGACCGGGTCAGCCTGCTGCTCGTGCTCACCCTCGTCGCGTCGACCGCCAGCTACCTCCTCGTCGAGCGTCCGTTCCAGCGCGGGTTCCCGGTCGTCCACGGACTGCGCGGCCTGACCCTCTGGCCGGCCACGGTGGCCCTGGTCGTCGGCTCCGCCCTCGCCGCGACCTCACACTCCGAGGCCCTGGTCGCGCACGACCGGCACGCCTCCGAGCGCTGGTTCGCCGCGCACCCGGAGGCGAAGGTCGAGCCGGCGCCCGCCGACATCCCCCGGGCGGTGGCCGAGGCCGTAGCACTCGCCCGCAGCGGCGCCCCGCTGCCGACGGTCGACCTCAAGGACCACGCCCGGGACGTCTGGCGCACCGACTTCCCCTGCTACGCGGACTTCGACGACACGACCACCAGGCTGTGCACGTTCGGCGACGAGACCGCCGACCGGCTCGTGGTCGTCCTCGGCGACTCGCACGCGGGGATGTGGCTGCCCGCGCTCGACCGGATCGGCGAGGAGGAGCACTTCCGCGTCCTCCCGCTGGTGAAGTCGTCGTGCATGCCGTTCGACGTCCCGCAGAGCCTCGGCTACCGCGACTACAAGGAGTGCACCGCCTTCCATGCCTGGGCGCACACCCAGATCGCGGACCTGCAGCCGGACGCGATCGTCGTCGCCTACCGCGGGCTCGACCAGACCCGCGCACGGGCCGGCCTGACCCGGGGACGCACCTGGCAGCAGGGCGTCGCGACGACGATCGGCCAGCTGACCGCCGTCACGCCGCAGGTCGTCGTCATCGGCGACATCCCGCAGCGCGCGCTGCCCGCGCCCGAGTGCCTCAGCACCCCCGGCGCCGACCAGGCGACATGCCTCTCGCCGGTCTCGGGCCAGGGGGTGGTCGCCAACCGCTTCACCATCGCCGGCATCGCCGGGACGACCGCGCACTACATCGACCCACGCGCGCTGGTCTGCGCCGACGGCGTCTGCCCGCTCATCGTCGGCGAGGACGTCGTGTTCTACGACGACGACCACATCACCGCGTCCTGGTCGCGCGCCGTCGCGCCCGGGCTCCAGACGCTGATCGGGCCGCTGCTCGCGCCGGCCCCGGTCACCCCGGCGTCCACCCTGCCGCCCACCCCGGCGTCCACCCGCGCGCCCTGACCGCGGGCTGGGCCGACATGGTTGGCTGGTGCCATGGACTTCGCCTCGCCCGACGCGGAGCAGAGGTACGACGCCCTGGTGGCCGTGGCCTCGGGTCTGATCGTGGCCTGTGACTTCGACGGCACCCTCTCGCCGATCGTCGACGACCCGACCCAGGCCCACATCCACCCCGACGCCGGCGAGGTCCTCTCCGCGCTCGCGCCCAAGGTGCTCGCGATCGCGATCGTCACCGGCCGCCCGGCCCGGCAGGTCGTCGAGCTCGGCGGGCTCGAGGCGCTCGGTGACGCCATCGCCGCGTCCGGCCGGGAGCTCCACGTGTTCGGCCAGTACGGCAACGAGCGGTGGAGCTCGTCCGACCGCACCGTCGCCGGCCCTCCGCCGCCGGAGGGCCTGGCCACCTTCGTGGCCGAGCTCCCCCGGACGCTGCGGGCGGCCGACGCGGCCGACGCCTGGGTGGAGGAGAAGGGCCTCGCGGTCGCCGTGCACACCCGGCGGCTGCCGGAGCCCGAGGCCGCCTTCGCGCGGCTGCTGCCCCTCCTGCGCGAGCAGGCCGAGGCGCACGACCTCATCGTGGAGCCCGGCCGCAACGTCGTGGAAGTGCGCGCCGCCGGCATGGACAAGGGCCTCGTCGTGGACCGGCTGATCACCGAGCTCGGCCCGAAGGCGTTCCTCTTCGCCGGTGACGACCTCGGCGACGTCGACGCGTTCGAGACCGTCGGCGCCCACGCGAAGGACGGGCTGGCCACGCTCCTCGTCTGCTCGGCCTCGGAGGAGCAGCCCGCGCTGACGGCACTCGCCGACGTCGTCGTCCCCGGCCCGGACGGGGTCCTGGAGCTGCTGCGCCGGCTGGCGTCCGACATCGCCTGAGCCGAACACCGGCTGTCCGGATGCCGGGATTTCTGCCCAGCATGCGGACAACGATGCTCGGCCGTCCCGCCCGCGGCCTAGAGTGACGACTGCTCATCGAGAGGGACAGAGGGAACGGCCCTGTGAAGTCCCGGCAACCGACCGCGAGCCTCCTCCCACCCCCGTGGGTAGGTCGCGGAAACGAGTGAGTGAGGCCCCGTCGAGCGCTTGCGCGAAGACGGGCGCCGAGCGAGCGAGTTCGTGCCGAAGGCACGTGCAGGTGCTAATTCCGGCCCGGCGCGAGAGACGCGCCCGGGGAAGATGAGGAGGAGGACTCATGAGCGCTGTTGTGACCGAGCAGGAGACCGTCCGCGAGGGAGCATTCGGCAACGCCGTCGCACTCTCGTGTCGTGAGTGCGGCGGGAGGGTCGAGCTCGGGCCGTCGTACGCGTGTCCGGACTGCTTCGGGCCGCTCGAGGTGGCCTACGACTTCCCCGCGATCACCCGCGAGGACATCGCGGCCGGCCCCGCCAACATCTGGCGCTACAAGGCGCTGCTCCCCGTCCCGGCCGACATCGAGGAGAGCCCCAACACCGAGCCGGGCTTCACCCGGCTGCTCGAGGCCAAGAACCTCGCCGCCGAGCTCGGCCTCGCCCGGCTGTGGGTCAAGGACGACAGCACGAACCCGACGAACTCCTTCAAGGACCGTGTCGTCGCCTGTGCGCTGAGCGCGGCGCGCGAGCTCCACGCGAAGGTCTTCGCCTGCCCCTCGACGGGCAACCTCGCCAACGCGGTGGCCGCGGCCGGCGCCCGCGCGGGCATCCGCACCGTCGTCCTCATCCCGAGCAACCTCGAGCAGCCCAAGCAGGTGAACTCGGCGATCTTCACCGACAGCCTGGTCGCCGTCGAGGGCAACTACGACGACGTCAACAAGCTGGCCCAGGAGATCGCCGCCGAGGAGGAGGGCTGGGCGTTCGTCAACGTCAACGTCCGCCCGTTCTACGCCGAGGGCTCCAAGACGCTCGGCTACGAGATCGCCGAGCAGCTCGGCTGGCGGCTGCCCGACCAGATCGTCATCCCCGTCGCGTCCGGCTCGCAGCTGACCAAGGTCCACAAGGCGTTCCAGGAGCTCGTCAAGCTCGGCCTCGTCGAGGAGAAGCCCTACCGGATCTTCGGCGCCCAGGCCGAGGGCTGCGGCCCGGTCGCGACCGCCTACAAGGCCGGCGTCGACGCGATCCGGCCGGTGAAGCCGGACACCATCGCCAAGTCGCTCGCGATCGGCAACCCCGCCGACGGCATCTACGTCCTCGACATCACCCGGTCGACCGGCGGCGCCGTCGAGCAGGTCACCGACGACGAGATCCGTGCGGGCATCGTCCTGCTGGCCCGGACCGAGGGCGTCTTCACCGAGACGGCCGGTGGCACCACCACCGCCGTGCTCAAGAAGCTCGTCGAGACCGGCCAGCTGGACACCTCGCTCGAGACCGTCATCATCAACACCGGGCACGGCCTCAAGACCCTCGACGCGGTCTCGGGACAGGTCGGTCCGCGTGCGACCATCGCGGCGTCGTACGACGCCTTCGAGGCCGCCGGGCTCGCCTGAGTCGACGGGCTTCCCCGGAGCGGGTGCGGCGTCGCCGCGCACGCGCGCGCGACCTCTATTGTGTGCGGCATGTCGCAGTCCCGCCGTCCGACGCTCGAGGATGTCGCCGCCCGGGCCGGAGTGGGCCGCGGCACGGCGTCTCGGGTGATCAACGGCGCGACCCGTGTCTCCACCCGCGCCCGGGAGGCCGTCGAGGCGGCGATCGAGGAGCTCGGCTACGTCCCCAACCAGGCGGCGCGGTCACTGGTCACCCGGCGGACCGACGCGGTCGCGCTCGTCATCGCCGAGTCGGAGGAGCGGGTCTTCGGCGAGCCGTTCTTCGCCGGCGTCGTGCGGGGCATCGGCGGGGCGCTGGGGGAGGCCGAGAAGCAACTCGTCCTCCTCATCGCGCCGGCCGAGCGGGCCGGCCACATCGACGAGTACCTCACCCTGCAGCACGTCGACGGCGTGCTGCTCCTCTCGCTGCACGACGACGACAAGCTGCCGACCCGGATCCGCGCGCGCGGCATCCCGGTCGTCCTCGGCGGCGGTCCGATGCCCGGCGAGGGCGTCGGGTTCGTCGACAACGACAACGCCGAGGGCGCCCGACTCGCCGTCGCGCACCTGCTCGAGCGCGGCCGGAGGAAGGTGGCGACCATCGCCGGCCCGGCCGACATGACCGCCGGCCACCACCGGCTCGCCGGCTACCTCACCGCGCTCGAGGAGGCCGGCGTCGAGCCGCTGGCCATCGAGCACGGCGACTTCAGCCGGGCCAGCGGGGAGACCGCGATGCGGGCCCTGCTCGAGCGGCACCCGGACCTCGACGGCGTCTTCGCCGCCAACGACCCGATGGCGGCCGGGGCCCTGAGCGTGCTGCGCGAGGCGGGCCGGTCCGTGCCCGACGACGTGGCCGTCGTCGGGTTCGACGACTCGACGCTCGCCGTCTCGCTGGGCCTGACGAGCGTGCACCAGTCGGCCGACGCGATGGGACGGGCGATGGTCGACGTCCTGCTGGAGGCCCTGGCCGCGCCCGACGAGGAGCCGGCGACGCGCATGCTCCCCACCCACCTGGTCGTGCGGGCCAGCTCCTAGGGTTGCCGATCGTGCTCACCCTCACCTTCCGCGACGCGACCGTCGACGACGTGGCCGACGTCGTCGCCCTCGTCGAGTCGGCCTACCGCGGCGACTCCAGCCGGGCGGGCTGGACCACCGAGGCCGACATCCTCGAGGGCCAGCGCACCGACCCGGACGGCGTACGCGAGGTCGTCGAACGCCCCGGAGGCCGGATGCTGCTCGCCGATCAGGACGGGGTGCTCGTCGCCTGCTGCCAGCTCGAGCACCGCGGTGACGCGGGTTACTTCGGGATGTTCGCGGTCCGGCCGGGTCGGCAGGGCGGCGGGCTCGGCAAGGTGGTCATGGCCGAGGCCGAGCGGATCGCCCGCGAGGAGTGGGGCGCGACGACGATGGAGATGACGGTCATCTCCGTCCGCGAGGATCTGATCGCCTACTACGAGCGGCGCGGCTACCGGCGCACCGGCGAGATGTCGCCGTTCCCCTACGGCGACGAGCGGTTCGGACTGCCGCAGCGCGACGACCTGGCCTTCGAGAAGCTGGTCAAGGACCTGCGTTGAGCTCCGTCAGGCGTCGCTCGAGGTGGGCCCGCTCGGCGGCGTTGCCGCACAGCGCGATCGCCGCGGCGAAGGACTCGCGCGCCTCGTCGACGCGTCCGGCCCGGGCCAGCAGCTCGGCACGGGTGGCCGGCAGCCGGTGCCCCGCCGAGGCCACCGACGCCAGCGCGGCGAGCCCGGCCTCCGGACCGAGCGCCTCGGCGACCGCCACCGCACGGTTGAGCCGGACGACCGGGGTGTCGAGCACGGACAGCAGCTCGTCGTACCGCTCGACGATGCGGTGCCATGCGGTGTCGGCCGCCGAGGGCGCGATGGCGTGCTCGGCCGCGATGAGCGCCTGCAGGAGGTGGGGTGCGGGGGGTGCCAGGGTGAGCGGTTCGAGCAGGCCCAGCGCCTCCGCGATCTCGTCGCGGCGCCAGCGGGTGCGGTCCTGGTCGGGGAGGAGCACCAGCCCGCCGGCCGCGACCCGCGCGTCGCGGCGGGAGTGCTGCAGCAGCATGAGCGCGAGCAACGCGTCGACCTCGATGACGGGCTGCGGCAGGAGCGAGCGCAGCACCCGCACCAGCCGGATCGCCTCGCCAGCGAGCCCCGTCCGTACGACGTCCGGGCCGCTGCCGGGGGCGTAGCCGGCCGTGAACGCCAGGTAGGCGACGTCGGCGACGGCGGAGACCCGCGCGGCGAGCGCTGACGGGTCGGCCGGGACCTCGAAGCGAGCTCCGGTGAGCCGCTTGCGCGCCCGGGTCAGCCGGGCGGCCATGGTCGACGTCGTCTGGAGGAAGAGTCGCGCGATGTCCTCGGTGGAGACGCCGAGCACCAGCCGGAGGGTGAGCGCGGCGGAGGCCTCGGCCGAGAGCGACGGGTGCGCGCAGAGCAGCACCAGCCGCAGCCGCTCGTCGGTCACGAGCTCGCCGGATCCGGCCATCACGCGGGTCGCCTCCTCGGTCAGGGACGCCTCGACCTCGAGCAGCGGCATCCGCCGGGCCAGGACGGACTCGGAGCGGAGCCGGTCGACGATCCGGCGACGGGCCGCGGTCAGCAACCAGGCGGCTCCGTTGGCCGGCGCACCGTCGCGCGGCCAGGTGCGGGCCGCCGCCTCGAAGGCGTCGGCGAGGCCGTCCTCGGCGAGGTCGAGGCGGCGGTACTGCGCGACGAGCAGGGCCAGCAGCCGGCCCCACTCGTCGCGCAGCAGGTCCTCGAGCGCGGTCAGCGGATCGGCACCCCGCGGGTAGGCCGCACCTCGACCGTGAGCATGTCGGGGAGGAGGCGGGCCAGCTCCGTCGCCGTCTCGATGCTGTCCACGTCGATGACGTAGTAGCCGGCGAGCTGCTCGACGGTCTCGGCGAACGGGCCCTCGGTGACGGCGCGCTCGGGCCCGGTCACGGTCCGGGCCGTGACGGGCGGGTGCAGCGCGTCTCCGGCGACGATCTGGCCGCGCTCCGCGACCGCCTTGGCGAACGAGGGGAACGCCGCCATCACGTCCTCGGTCTGCTCCGGGGTCATCGCCGCCCAGCGGTCGAAGTAGTCCGGGGCGCTGAGCAGCAGCAGGAACTCCATGTCACTCTCCCCCGTGGTCGACGGCGGCACGGACCTCGATGGGCACGTCGCTGTTCGCGAGCAGGCCGCAGACCTCGAGCAGGTCGTCGAGGTCGTCGCTCTCGACGACGTAGAACCCGGTCAGCTGCTCGACGGTCTCGGCGAACGGCCCGTCGGAGACGAGCACCTTGCCGGCCGCGTCACGGCGGACCTGCTTGGCGGACCGGGTGTGCGTCAGCTCCTCGCCGCCGGTGATCTTGTGCCCGCGCTCGGCGAGCATCGCGGCGAAGCGGCCGTGGGTCTCGTACGTCTCCGCACGCTGCGCAGGCGTGGCGCGCTCCCAGGTGCTCTCGTCACCGGGGAGCAGGACGACATAGGTGGTCATCGCGGTTTCCTCTCGTGCTTGGTGAGTCTGTCACCGAGATGACGGGCGAGGGGAGGAGGAATCGACAGCCGGCTCCGCAGATCCTCGGTCGTCCATCGCGCGCCAGGCCGGCGACAGCGCCGGGGCGAGGGTGGCGACGAGGTAGCAGGTCCCGAAGACCAGCAGGCCGGCGACCAGGCCGACGCCGCCGACGGTGAGCCCAGCGAGCAGCCCGCCCAGCGGCATGAGGGACCACGAGGCCGCCAGCGAGATGGCGCTCGCCCGGCCCATCATGTCCTCCGGAATCCGCTCGAACTGGACGGCGCCCAGCACGGGGTTGATGAACCCTGCGCCGAACCCGGCGACGACGTGGACCGCCGCCACCGCCCAGAGCGGGAGCCCGAACGCCAGGGCGGCCCAGCGTGGCGCGCCGGCGACGAGGTAGCCGATCACGTAGGTCCGGAAGCGGGGCAGCCGGTCGCCTCGCCAGACCGCGATCAGTGAGCCGACCAGGGCGGCGCCGCCCATGCAGGCGCCGAGCAGCCCGATCGCGCCCGGTCCGTTGCCCGAGTCGTGCGCCCACACGGGCAGCATCACCGCGGTGTAGCCCTGGTCCAGCAGGTTGGTCACCGCCACCATCACGAGGATGCCGAGCAGGATCGGGTCGGCGCGCAGCACGTCCCAGCCGCCGCGGACCTCCCGGAGGTACGCCGACGGGCCACCGGTCCGCGAGGAGGGCGACTCGGTGCTCGTCCCTCTGTCGACGACCCGTCCGGTCGACGCCGCGAGGACGAGAGCGCACAGCACGAACGACGCGGAGTTCAGCAGCAGGGCGTCGGCGGGGCCGAGGGCCGCGACCACGCCGCCGGCCACCGCGGCACCCACCAGCGCCCCGAGCCGGTCGATGGTGCCGACGAGGCCGGTGACCCGCTCGGTGGGCAGCCCGACATGACGCACCAGGGACGGCACCATCGCGTGGTGGGCGACGTCCGAGGGGCCGCGCAGCAGCCCCGTCAGTGCGACCAGGCCGACGAGCAGCCCGAAGCCGAGCCGGCCCGTGGCGTACATCAGCGGGACGAGGCCGACGGCGACGCCGGAGGCGACATCGAAGGTGACCGCGACGCGGCGCGGGCCGGCTCGGTCGATCCAGGGTCCGCCGAGGACCTGCGCGACGACCAGCGGCGCCATCTCCGCGAACGCGACGACACCGGTCCGTGACGCCGACCCCGTGGTGGTCAGCACCAGCCACGGAACGGCGATCTGGGAGACGCGGGTGCCGGTGAGGGAGACGGCGTCAGCGGTGAGGAACCCGACCAGCGCCCCGGTGCCCGGCCTCATGGCGTCGGTGGCTCCGGCAGTACGGGCTCGACGTGCCCGGGAACGGGGAACGCCTGGATCTGGAAGGCGAACGGTGCCGAGTCGTCGCCGGGCTCGTCGTCGTACGACGCCAGCAGGTCCTTGATCCTCGCCACGATCTCCCCCGCCCGGCCGGCGGGAACGGTGTAGACCCAGTCGCTGGCGGTGCTGGCGTTGCGCCAGGCAGCGGGAAGCAGCGGCCGCTCGTCCATCGCGGCCCGGATGTTCTCGGTGTAGACCGCCGCGGCCACCTGCCAGTAGGCGTCGGTGACGTCCTTCTCCTCCTGGGTGCGGGCGTCCTCGGCGCGGGTGTGCGTCTCCTGGTGCGCCGCCTGCCACCAGCGCTCCCGCGCGTTGCCGCGGTCGACCTCGACCACGAAGCCGTGCTCGGCGAGCTGGCGCAGGTGGTAGGAGGTGGCGCCGCTGTTGAGCCCGAAGCGCGTCGCCAGCGTCGTCGCGGTCGCGGGGCCCTCGATGCGGAGGTGGCTGAGGATGCGCAGCCGGGTCGGGTGGGACAGCGCGCGCAGGCCCGCGAGTCCGGGGACCACCACTGACGGGTTGTTGTCGGTCATAGGTCGAGGCTACGACCGCAAAGAAACGTTTGCAAACGCTTCTTTGCGATGAGTTGGCCGGGCGGGGCGATGGGGTCCGGCACCGCTAGGTTCTGACTCGTGCCACGGATCCT
Organism: Nocardioides terrae; assembly: GCF_900112345.1. Taxonomy (GTDB): domain Bacteria; phylum Actinomycetota; class Actinomycetes; order Propionibacteriales; family Nocardioidaceae; genus Nocardioides; species Nocardioides terrae. The sequence continues at coordinate 87,240 of NZ_FOLB01000013.1, read as the reverse complement.
GCTCGCGACCTTCCAGCTCATGCCCGACGGCGAGCCCGGTGGCTCGACCCTCCTGGCGGCGCTCGCCGACCGGGGCGTCGATGCCGCGTGGGCGCGCTGGGACGACCCGGCCGTCGACTGGTCGGCGGCCGACCTGGTCGCCGTGCGGTCGACCTGGGATTACTACCGGCGAGCGTCCGAGTTCCTCGCCTGGACGCGCACCGTGGGCGACAGGCTGCTCAACGGCCCCGACGTGATCGCCTGGAACGCCGACAAGGCCTACCTGCGGGACCTCTCGGTCGCGGGCGTCCCGACGGTCCCGACGGAGCTGCTCGACGACGCGTCCCTCGTAGCCGGTCTCGGCCGCGCGCTCGAGCACTGGGGCACCGTCGTGGTCAAGCCGCGCACCGGCGCGGGCGGTGTCGGGGTCTGCGTCGTCGCCTCGCCGGCCGACGAGCGGCTCGAAGGCCTGGTCGCCGCACCCTGGATCGTCCAGCCCCTGGTCGAGTCGGTCCGGACGACCGGGGAAACGAGCGTCTTCGTCTTCGGCGGATCGGCCGTCTCGCAGGTGCTGAAGGTGCCTGGCGGAGGCGACGACGGCGACATCCGGGTCAACGAGCTCTACGGCGGCAGCTCGCGGGCCGTCGTACTCACTCCGGAGCACACCGCGCTCGCCGAGTCGGCCGTCGCGGCCGCGGCCGCGCGGCACGGGCGCCGGATCGACTACGCGCGCGTCGACGTGCTCGAGCACGACGGCGGGCTGGTCGTCTCCGAGCTCGAGCTGATCGAGCCGGGCCTCTACCTCGACGTCGACCCGGGCAACGCCGAGCGCTTCGCGGACCTCGTCGTCGATCGGCTGTCGTAGCCCTCGTCTCCTTGCACTCGCCAGGGTCGAGTGCTAAACATGGCATTGGCACTCTCGCCATGAGAGTGCCACCTCCGGACCGGTGACGTTGGGTCGCTCCGAGGGTGGCGTGAAGGGATCGCCACCGCAGGAGCGATCGTGCCGTCGCGGGCAACCCATCGGGCCGGGACAACGAACTTCCCAAGTGAAGGATCGCCAGGCAATGCCGAAGCTGATTGCTTTCAACGAGGAGGCCCGTCGGGGTCTCGAGCGGGGTATGAACACCCTCGCCGACGCCGTCAAGGTCACTCTCGGCCCGAAGGGCCGCAACGTCGTGCTGGAGAAGAAGTGGGGCGCCCCCACGATCACCAACGACGGTGTCTCCATCGCCAAGGAGATCGAGCTCGAGGACCCCTACGAGAAGATCGGCGCGGAGCTCGTCAAGGAGGTCGCCAAGAAGACCGACGACGTCGCCGGTGATGGCACCACCACCGCCACCGTGCTCGCCCAGGCGCTCGTCCGCGAGGGTCTGCGCAACGTCGCCGCGGGTGCCAACCCGATGGGTCTCAAGCGCGGCATCGAGGCCGCCGTCTCCGCCGTGTCGGAGCAGCTGCTCGCCCTCGCCAAGGACATCGAGACCAAGGAGGAGATCGCCTCCACCGCCTCGATCTCCGCCGCTGACACCACCGTCGGCGACATCATCGCCGAGGCGATGGACAAGGTCGGCAAGGAGGGCGTGATCACGGTCGAGGAGTCGAACACGTTCGGCCTCGACCTCGAGCTCACCGAGGGCATGCGGTTCGACAAGGGCTACATCTCGGCCTACTTCGTCACCGACCCCGAGCGCATGGAGACGGTCTTCGAGGACGCCTACGTCCTCATCGCCAACCAGAAGATCTCCAACGTCAAGGACCTGCTGCCGCTGCTGGAGAAGGTCATCCAGTCCGGCAAGCCGCTGGTCATCATCGCCGAGGACGTCGACGGCGAGGCCCTGTCCACGCTGGTCGTCAACAAGATCCGCGGCACCTTCAAGTCGGTCGCCGTCAAGGCCCCCGGCTTCGGTGACCGTCGCAAGGCCATGCTGCAGGACATCGCGATCCTGACCGGCGGCCAGGTCATCTCCGAGGAGGTCGGCCTCAAGCTGGAGAACACCGGCCTCGAGCTGCTCGGCCAGGCCCGCAAGGTCGTCATCACCAAGGACGAGACCACCATCGTCGACGGTGCCGGCGAGGCCTCCCAGATCGAGGGCCGGGTCAACCAGATCCGGGCCGAGATCGAGAAGTCGGACTCCGACTACGACCGCGAGAAGCTCCAGGAGCGCCTCGCAAAGCTGGCCGGCGGCGTGGCCGTCATCAAGGTCGGCGCGGCCACCGAGGTCGAGCTCAAGGAGCGCAAGCACCGCATCGAGGACGCCGTCCGCAACGCGAAGGCGGCCGTCGAGGAGGGCATCGTCCCCGGCGGTGGCGTGGCGCTCGTCCAGGCCGGCGCGAAGGCGTTCGACAAGCTCGAGCTCGAGGGTGACGAGGCCACCGGCGCCAACATCGTCAAGGTCGCCATCTCGGCCCCGCTCAAGCAGATCGCGATCAACGCCGGCCTCGAGGGCGGCGTCGTGGCGGAGAAGGTCGCCGGCCTCGAGCCGGGCTGGGGCCTCAACGCCGCCACGGGCGAGTACGTCGACCTGCTGGCCGAGGGCATCATCGACCCGGCCAAGGTCACCCGCTCGGCGCTGCAGAACGCCGCGTCGATCGCCGCGCTGTTCCTCACCACCGAGGCCGTCGTGGCCGACAAGCCGGAGAAGGCCGCCCCCGCGGGCGACCCGACCGGTGGCATGGGCGGCATGGACTTCTGAGCCGCCTTTGTCCGGCGTCTCGAGACCGAGTCGCTCGCAAGCCGCATCAACCCGAAGCGCACCAGAACAGGGCCCCCGCCGAACGGCGGGGGCCCTGCTCGCGTTCTCGGTCAGCTCTCCTGCGCGACCTTGACCATCAGGCCGGAGACGCCGGCGTCGAGCGACCCGCTCGTCGTGATGTGCAGGACGGCGCCCTCGGGCAGTGTCGACGGGGCGATGCGCACGGTGAACGCATCGTGCGTCATCGACGTGGTGATGTCGGCGCGCTGCGGAGGGGTACCGCCGTCCGGCCCGCCGGGGCCACCGGGCTTCTCCGCCTCCACCTGGCTCGAGCTGCCGGACTCGGTCGACTGCGCGGGTCCGGGCGAGCCGTCCTGCGGGGTGACGGCACCGTCCGGCGGAGGCGGCGGCGTCTTCCCGGAGTAGTCGACGTCGGCGTCGATGCCCTCGGCACGCAGGGCCCGCTCGAGCCCCGCAGCGTCATCGAGCCGGTGGATGGTGACGACCACGTCGCCGTTGCCGGCCTCGTCCACGGCGTACGCCGCCGACGGACCGCCGAGGGTGAGCGCCACCGTGACCGCGGCTGCTGCGCCGACCGGCAACGCGCCCCACGCCCAGCGGCGCCGGCCATGCGCCGGGGCGGGAGCGCGGGACGCGACATGGGCACGGAGCTCGGTGAGCAGGGACTGCTCGAAGGTGTCGAGTGTCATGAGGGGACCTCCTGGATCGGGAGCAGATGTGACTGGACCCGGGCGCGGCTGCGGTGCAGCCGGACCCGCGCGGTGCCCGGCTTCACCCCCACCACGGCGGCGGCCTCGGTCACCGACAGCCCGTCGACGGCGACCAGCTCCATCAGGGCGCGGTCGCGGCGGGGCAGGGACGCCAGGGCGTCGTAGAGCCGGCGGGTCTCGCGCTCGGCGTCGATGCGCTCCTCCAGCCGGGTGAGCGAGTCGGCGTCGAGGTGGCGGCGGCCAGAGAGGCGCCGGGTCGTCTCCCGGTCACGCGCCTGGCGCCGGAACTCCGCCGCGACGACGTTGCGGGCGATCCCGGTGAGCCAGCCGGCGGGGGAGCCCCGCTCGGGCCGGAAGCCGCGGGCGCTGTCGATCGCCGCCAGGAAGACCTCGGCGATCAGGTCCGCCGCCAGGTGCGGGTCGGCGACCCGGCGCGCGACGAAGCCGCGCACCATGCCGAGGTGCGCCCGGTAGAACTCCTCGAACGCGTCCGGGTCCTCCGCGATCCGGCCGACCTCCGGGAGGGATGGTGTGGTCATGCCTCCTCTTGGGAACGAGCATGGTGGACGTTACAGACACCGCGGGTCGAGAGGAGGCTGGAGACGTGGAGACCAGCAGGTCCGAGCGCTTCGACGCGCTCGCCCGCGAGTGCCTGGAGCCGCTGCGGCGCTACCTCGCGCGGCGCACCGACCCCGAGACCGCCGCCGACGTCCTGGGCGACACGCTGCTCGTGGCCTGGCGGCGCTTCGACGACGTACCGGCCGACGCGCTGCCATGGCTCTACGGTGTGGCGCGCAACTGCCTGGCCAACGCCGAGCGGGGCGTACGCCGGCGGGCGCGGCTGGCCGCCCGCCTCACGGTCGAGCCGGCGGCCGCCGAGGCGCCCGAGATGCTCGAGCTGCACGAGGCGCTCGAAGGGCTCGGCGACACCGAGCGCGAGCTGGTCAGGCTCTGGGCGTGGGAGCAGCTGACGCCCGCCGAGATCGCGACCGTCACCGGGCTCACTCCCAACGCCGTCAGCATCCGGCTCACCCGCGCACGCCAGCGGCTCCGGGAACAGCTCGCCCGAAAGACCGGCGACCCTGCCGGACATGAACTGGCGTGACCTGCTTCCTCGATCGATGGATGATGCGATGAGCCCCTCTGACGACGACCTCCGCGCCCGGCTCCGGGCGGCCGACCCGGCGGCGGGGCTGTCGCCGGCCGACCCCGTCGAGGTCGACCGGCTGCTGCAGCGCGTCGTCGACGCCGACCTGCGCGAGACCGGGACCCGGCGGCGCAGCCCGCTGACCTGGCTCGTCGCGGCCGCAGCCGTGGTCGTCCTCGCAGCCGGCGCCGCGCTGTGGCTGACGCAGACCGGCGACGGCGACAACGACGGCGGACTGCTGGCGGACCCGGCGCAGAGCAGCTCGCCCGCCGAGACCGGGACGAGCGAGCTCACCGTCGGCGCCGCGGGCGCCGGCCGCTGCATCATGCCCACCCCCGAGCTGCTCGCCGGTCAGCCGATCGCGTTCTCCGGGACGGTCGAGGGCGTGACCGACGGCGTCGTGACGATCCGGACCAAGACGGTCTTCAAGGGCGAGGTCGCCGACGAGGTCGCCGTGAAGGGCGCCGTCGCCCCGGACACGGGTGGCGCGCCCGAGGGCGACCCCGAGTTCGTCCCGGGTCAGGACTACCTCGTGGCCGCGGCCGACGGCAAGGTCCTCGGCTGCGGGATGAGCGGGCCGGTGTCGGGCCAGCTCCAGCAGCTCTACCAGCAGGCCTTCCCGCAGTGACCGCCCACGGCCTGCTCCTCGCCGCCGGCGCGGGCAGCCGGATGGGGACGCCGAAGGCCCTGGTCTCCGATGACGACGGCCCGTGGCTGCCCCGCGGCGTACGCACCCTGCTCGACGGCGGCTGCGACAGCGTCACCGTGGTGCTCGGCGCTGCCGTCGACCCCGCCCTCGCGCTCCTCCGCACACCTGACCTTCCTTCCGCCGACACGCCGGTCGGCGGTCCGCAAGGTCAGGTGCGCAGGGTCGACGTGGTGGTCGCCGAGGACTGGGCCGCGGGGATGAGCGCCTCGCTGCGCGCCGGACTCGGCTCGCTCGACGCGGTCCCAGGCATCGACCTGGCCGTCGTCCACCTCGTCGACCTGCCTGACGTCGGCCCGCAGGTCGTCCGCCGGCTGCTGGCCGCGGCCGGAACCGGCGGCCGGCGCGCGCTCGCCCGGGCGGCGTACGACGGCGTGCCCGGCCATCCCGTGCTGCTCGGGCGCGACCACTGGGCGCGGATCGTCGGGACCGCGACGGGCGACCAGGGGGCGCGGGACTACCTCCGGTCGCACGACACGGTCGGCGTCGAGTCCGGTGACCTGGCGACCGGCCGCGACGTCGACACCCGCGCGTGACGGCTCGCGCGTGATCGTGAGCCGGACCGGGCACCGGTCGCCATGACCGAGAGCGAGCCGACGCAGAACGAGCAGCAGGCCGAAGACGAGGCCGACGACCAGGACGCGGGCCCCGCGTCGCAGCCCTCCGGCGCCGCCGCCGGGGACACCGGCGCCGAGAGCGAGGACCCGGACGCCGGACCGGCCTCCGTTCCGGACTGACGCTCCCTCGCCGGGACCAACACCCGCGTGGGTAGCCTGGGTCACATGGAGACCCTCTCCGCACAGGAGCTGACCGCCCGACTCGGCACGACCGGCTACCTGTGCGACGAGGCGCTGGCCACGGTCACTTACCTGGCCCTCCGCATGGAGCGCCCGCTCCTGCTCGAGGGCGAGCCGGGGACCGGCAAGACGGCGCTGGCCGAGGCGATCGCCGAGGCGCTCGAGCTGCCGCTGATCCGGCTGCAGTGCTACGAGGGGATCGACGCGACCCAGGCGCTCTACGACTGGGACTTCCCTCGGCAGATCCTGCACCTGCGCGCGCTCGAGGCGGCCGGGGCCGGGCCGCAGGACCGGCAGAGCGTCGAGGAGGCGGAGAAGAGCCTCTACGACCAGCGCTTCCTGCTCGCCCGACCCGTCCTCGCGGCGCTTCAGCAGAGCCCGGCGGTCCTCCTCGTCGACGAGGTCGACCGGGCCGACGACGAGTTCGAGGCGTTCCTGCTGGAGGTCCTCTCGACCTACCAGGTCTCGATCCCGGAGCTCGGCACCGTGGCGGCGGCCACGCCGCCGGTCGTCGTCCTCACCTCCAACCGGACCCGCGAGCTGCACGACGCCCTGAAGCGTCGCTGCCTCTACCACTGGATCGACCACCCCGGCCTGGCCCGCGAGGTCGAGATCGTCCGCAGCCGCGCGCCCGAGGTGGCCGAGGCACTGGCGCGGCAGGTGGTCACGATCGTGCAGGCCGTGCGTACCGACGCCGGCCTGCTCAAGCCGCCCGGCGTCGCCGAGACGCTCGACTGGGCGCGCGCGCTCTCCTACCTCGGCAGCGACCAGGTCGACCTCGCGACCGCCAGCGCCACGCTCGGCGCGCTGGTGAAGTACCGCGAGGACGCCGACCGGGTGCGGGCCGCGCTCGACCGGCTGCTGTCATGAGCGACCTGCGGACCGACGGCGACCGGATCCTGCTCGGCTTCACCCACGCCCTGCGCGGAGCGGGGGTCAACGTCACCTCGGACCGCTCCCAGACCTACCTGCAGGCCGTCTCGCTCGTCGGGCTCGACGACCGCCGGTCGACCTTCACCGCCGGCCGCGCCACGCTGTGCGCGGGCCCGGACGACCTGGCCCGCTACGACCAGGTCTTCGAGGCCTACTTCGGCTCCCGCGACGGCCTCCCGATGCCACGGCCGGCCCCGGTCAGCGTGCCGTCGTACGGCGACCTCCCGCTCTCCGACGCGGCCGGTGCGGCGGAGGAGACCGACGACGTGACCCGAGCGATGGCCAGCGACGTCGAGGTGCTCCGACACCGCGACGTCGCCCGGCTCAGCGCCGGTGAGAAGCAGCGGCTCACGGCGCTGCTCGCCACCCTCGCGCCGCGCGCGCCACTGCGCCGCACCGCCCGCAACCGGGCCTGGCACCGCGGCCGGGTCGACGCCCAGCGGACGCTGCGGACCAGCCTGCGCCGGATGGGCGAGCCCGCCGAGATCGCCTGGCGCCGACGCGCCACCCGGCCGCGCCGCGTCGTGCTCCTCGTCGACGTCTCCGGGTCGATGAGCGGGTACGCCGACACGCTGCTGCGCCTGGCCCACCGCATCAGCCACGCGCTGCCCGGCACCGTCGAGACCTTCACCGTCGGCACCCGGCTGACCCACCTCACCCGGGCGCTACAGCTGCGCGACGGGGAGCGTGCCCTGGTCGCGGCCGGCGACACCGTCCCGGACTGGTCGGGCGGGACGCGCCTCGGCGAGACGCTCAAGGTTTTCCTCGAGCGCTGGGGCCGGCGCGGGATGGCGCGCGGCGCGGTGGTCGTCGTCTTCAGCGACGGGTGGGAACGAGGGGACGTGTCGCTGCTCGCCGAGCAGTCCCGGCAGCTCGGCAGGGTCGCGCACCGGCTCATCTGGGTGAACCCGCACCGCGGCAAGGACGGCTACGAGCCGCTGCAGGCCGGGGTGCAGGCGGTGCTGCCCTACGTGGACGACTTCGTCGCGGGTCATTCCCTCGCGACCTACGCGACCCTGATGGAGGTGATCGCCGATGCGTGACGTCCTCGACGAGCTGATGCGGTGGTGGGAGTCCGGTGAGAGCGTCGGCGTCGGCACCGTGGTGGCCACCTTCCGGAGCGCGCCGCGACCGCCGGGCGCCTCGATGGTCGTCGGCCCCGACGACACCGCCGTCGGCTCGGTGTCCGGCGGCTGCGTGGAGGGCGCCGTCTACGACCTCGCGCAAGAGGTCGTCGGCTCCGGGGAGCCCGTGCTGCAGCGCTACGGCGTCTCCGACGACGACGCCTTCGCGGTCGGGCTGACCTGCGGCGGCATCCTCGACGTCTACGTCGAGAAGGTCGACCGCGACACCTTCCCCGAGCTGGGCGAGATCGCGGCCGACGTACGCGCCCGACGGCCGATCGCCCTCGCCACCGTCATCGAGCACCCCGATCCCGCAGTGCTCGGCCGGCGCCTCGTCATCCGGCCCGACCAGCCGGCCGACGCGTCACTCGGCTCGGCACGCATGGACGACGCCGTCCACGACGACGCGCTCGGGCTGCTGGCCCAGGGCCACAACGCCACCCTGACCTACGGGCCGGACGGCGAGCGGCGCGGTGAGGGGATGCGGGTCTTCGTGTGGGCGTTCGCGCCCAAGCCGCGGATGCTCGTCTTCGGCGCGATCGACTTCGCGGCGGCCGTCGCCCGGGTCGGCGCGTTCCTCGGCTACCACGTGACGGTCTGCGACGCCCGGCCCGTCTTCGCCACGCACAGCCGCTTCCCGGAGGCCGACGAGGTGATCGTCGACTGGCCGCACCGTTACCTCGCGGCGGAGGTGGAGGCCGGCCGGATCGACGCCCGGACCGTCGTCACCGTGCTCACCCACGACCCGAAGTTCGACGTCCCCCTGCTCGAGGTGGCGCTGCGGCTCCGGGAGGTCGCCTACATCGGAGCGATGGGGTCGCGCCGCACGCACGAGGACCGCGAGCAGCGGCTCAAGGAGGCCGGACTCGGCCCCGAGGAGATCGCCCGCCTGTCCAGCCCGATCGGCCTCGACCTCGGTGCGCGTACGCCGGAGGAGACCGCGATCTCGATCGCGGCCGAGATCATCGCCGGCCGGTGGGGTGGGTCGGGCAACCGCCTGGCCGAGACGGGCGGTCGGATCCACGGCGAGCACGCCCTGCCGTGAACCGCGGCATCGTCGGCGACGTGCTCTTGCCATGAGGCTGCTGCGGGCCACGGTCGCAGGGTTGCTCGCCCTGCCCCTGCTGGCCTGCACGAGTGGCTCGGACGAGCCGTCCGCCGGTCGAGCCCCGAGCGCCAGCCCGTCCACCGGCGAGGGGAACCGGACCGAATCGCCCGACGCGTCCGCGCCCAACGGCTCGACCGACTCGACCGGCCAGTCCGACGAGGCGCTTCCGGCCGTCACGAGTCCGGTCTCGCTCCCGGCCCTGATGCGGAAGCGGTTCACCGGCGGCCGCGTCACGACCCTCCGGGAGACGGGCAGCACCGACGCCTACCGCCGGTGGGAGATCAGCTATCCCAGCGGCGACGCGACGATCACCGGCGTGTTGCTCCGACCGCGAGGGAAGGGACCGTTCCCCGGCCTCGTGTTCGCACACGGTCACATCGACCCCTCGATCTACGTCACCGGGCAGGGGCTGCGTCGTGAGCAGGACAGGATGGCACGCGACGGCTACGTCGTGCTCCACACCGACTACCGCGGTCACGCCGGCTCGTCGGGCAGCGGCGAGGACGAGACCCGGCTGGGCTACACCCGCGACACGATCAACGCCGCCCTCGCCATGAAGCGGCTGCCCTACGTCGACCCCGACCGCACCGCCCTGCTCGGCCGGTCGATGGGCGGCGGTGTGATCCTCGACGTCCTCGTCGCCCAGCCCGGGCTTGTCGATGCCGCCGTGCTGTTCTCCAGCGTGAGCTCGGAGTTCCTCGACAACCTGAACCGCTGGACGGTCCCGGAGCGGCCTGACGTCGCGCAGCGGATGTTCGACCGGTACGGCTCGCCCGACGAGGCGCCGGAGTTCTACGCCGGCCTCTCGCCGCGCACGTACTTCGACCGCGTCACCGAGCCGGTCCTGCTGCACCACGGCACCAGCGACGACTCCTGCCCGCTGCCGTGGGCCCGCGCCACCCAGCGGGCGCTCACCGCGGCCGGGGCCGACAGCAGGCTGCGGGTCTACGACGGCGAGGAGCACGAGTTCGGCCCGCAGTGGGACCTCGCCATGCGGCGTACCGTCCGCTTCCTCGCCCGCAACCTCGGGCCGGCCTGACCGCCGGTTCGTGTGGCCCGATGCGCACCAGGTGCGCACGGCCCACACGATGTGCCGGTCGTCAGAGGCCGACGTGCTGGTGCTCGACCTCGATCAGCCCGATGACGCGCTCCTGGTCGCGTCCGTAGGGCCCGCCGGTGTACTTCTGCGAGATCTCGTCGACGATCGCCCAGCCCTCGTCGCCGTCGATCCACCGAACCACCCGGCCGCGGATGAGAGCAGGCGGGAACGGTGCGTCGGCCGGCGTGAGCGAGATCGCCACCCGGGGATCGCGCCGCAGGTTGCGCGCCTTGCGCGAGGCGGGGCCGGTCAGGAAGGCGACCTGGTCGCCGCGGGTGGCGATCCACAGCGGGACCGAGTGCGGCGACCCGTCCGGGAGGAGCGTGGCCAGATGGGCGACGGGCGTGCCGTCGAGCAGTGCGCGTACGTCGGGCTGCAGCATCGTTCCGCTCCTCACTTCTCGACCCGGTAGTGCAGGTGGGTGACCCCCGCACCGGACACGACCACCATCGGGGCGGTCGGGTGCGGGCTGCCGCCGCCGAAGCCCTCGCAGTCGTCGTAGGTCGTGCGCCCGGTGATGTAGCCGTCGGCCGAGGTGGCCAGTGCGCTGAAGAACGTGCTCATGATGACTCCTGAGTTCCTTGAAGAGACCCGGTGCTCCCGGACGTTAGCACCGATAGTTCCCTGAGGGAACCCCGAGTGCTAGGGTTCGTGCCATGCAGCGGACGCAGTTCGGGGAGATCGCGTGCTCGATCGCGCGCACGTTGGACGTGGTCGGCGAGCCGTGGACGCCGCTGATCCTGCGGGACGTCTGGGTAGGGATCAGCCGCTTCGACCAGATCCAGGCCGACCTCGGCATCTCCCGCAAGGTGCTCACCGAGCGGCTCCACCACCTCGTCGAGCAGGGCGTCCTTGAGCGCCGGCCCTATGACAGCAGGCCGCGCCACGAGTACCACCTCACCCCGAAGGGCGCCGAGCTCGTCGACGTGCTCATGGTGATGGTGCGCTGGGGCGACGCCTGGCTCGCCGGCGAGGCCGGTCCGCCGGTGCTCTACCGCCACCACGCCTGCGGCGAGGTCGCGCGGGTCGACCTGCGGTGCGAGAGCTGCGGTGAGCCGATGCACGCCGACGACGTCGACGTGCTTCCGGGCCCCGGCGCCGCCGCCTGACTTGCCGACTCGGCTCGAGGGCCGGGACGAGGCGGTCTGGTGACGGCGCTCACGCCACGGGGTAGTTTCGACGTCGAGAGTTCCCCCAGACCGAGGTGACGATGGCTCGAGCAGAGCTGCAGGCGCGGCGCCTGGAGGCCGTGCGTGCGTGGACCACCTTCGTGGAGAACGGCGACGGCGCCGAGGCCAGGGTCCGGCCCGAGATCCTGCGCAGCTGGACCCGCTCGGGCAGCGCGATCCGGCCCGACGTGACCGAGGCGCCGCTGGCCGACGAGGCCGACACCCGCGACTACTTCCGCCACTCGCCGCTCCAGGTCGCCGTCGAGCGGGTCGAGGACGACCTGCGCCGCACCGCCGAGGACGGCGACCTCGTCATCGCCGTCACGGATCCGGACACCCGGATCCTGTGGACGTACGGCGGCCGGGTGATGCGCCGCAAGGCCGAGACGGTCAACTTCGTGCCCGGCGGGCGTTGGGACGACCAGTCCGTCGGCACCAACGCGCTCGACCTGGCCAACCGCGACGACGTGCCGTCGATGGTCTTCTCCGCCGAGCACTACGCGCAGGTCGTGCACAACTGGGTCTGCTGGGCGGCGCCCGTGCACGACCCGGTGACCGGTGTCCGGCTCGGCGTCGTCGACCTCTCCACGACCTGGGACCGCACCCACCCGATCGGCCTCGCCACCGCGCGCGTCATGGCCCGCCTCATCGAGACCGCCCTGCCGACCGGCGCCGTGTCGGGTCCGCCGGACGAGCAGACCGCGCCGGGGCTGGTGATGACGCTGCTCGGCACCGCCGACACCTGGTTGGACGGCCAGCGGCTGCTGCTCAACCGCCGTCAGACCGAGATCCTCGCCCTGCTGGCGCTGCACCCCGACGGACTCTCGCTCGAGCAGCTGCATGCGGCGCTCTACGGCGACCAGGCGGTCACCTTCTCGACCCTCAAGGCCGAGGTGTCCCACCTCCGCCACGCGCTCGGCGGACAGCTCGCCTCCCGGCCCTACCGCCTGCTCATGCCGGTCGCCACCGACGTCGAGCAGGTGCTCTCCCTGCTGCGCCGCGGCCGGGTCGGCGCGGCGGTCGACGCCTACGGCGGCGACCTGCTGCCCGGCACCAACAGCCCGGCGCTCGCCGACCTGGCCGAGTACGTCGCCGTCGCGGTCCGTGAGGCGCTCCTGGTCAACCCGCAGCCGGATGCGGTGCTCCGCTACATCGAGCTGGCGCCGTACGACGCCGAGGTCGTGGAGTCATGCCTGGCCCGCCTCCTGCCGACCCACCCGGCGGTGCCGCTGCTCAGAGCCCGGCTCGCCGTCGCCCGCGGCTGACCACTCGTATCCGCGCCAACCTTCCGGCAACCCTCGACTCCTAGTGTGAGCGCGACCACATCGGCGTGATCACCTGGAGGTCTCATGACCCGGATCAACCTCACCGTGGACGGCATGAAGGTGAGTGACGACGTCGAGCCGCGGATGCTGCTGGTGCAGTACCTCCGCGAGAAGCTCGGCAAGACCGGCACCGTCATCGGGTGCGACACCAGCAACTGCGGCGCGTGCACCGTCCACCTGGACGGACAGAGCGTGAAGTCATGCAACGTCCTCGCCGTGCAGGCCGACGGCAGCGCGGTCACGACCATCGAGGGCCTGGCCGGCAAGGACGGCACCCTGCACCCCGTGCAGGAGGCCTTCCGCGAGTGCCACGGACTGCAGTGCGGCTTCTGCACCCCCGGCATGATCATGCAGAGCGTCGACCTGCTCAACAACAACCCGCACCCCTCCGAGCAGGAGATCCGCGAGGGGCTCGAGGGCAACCTGTGCCGGTGCACCGGCTACCACAACATCGTCCGCGCCGTGCAGTACGCCTCGGGCCACCTGGCCGCCGCGGCCACGCCGACCGGCGCCGCTGAGGAGGTGACTCCGGCATGACCGCCGTCGAGGCCCAGCCCGAGGTCAAGGAGATCGGCCGCGACCGGCGCCGCAAGGAGGACGCCCGGCTCATCACCGGCCGCACCCGCTGGACCGACAACATCTCCCTCAACGGGATGCTCCACCTCGCGATGGTGCGCAGCCCCTTCGCCCACGCCCGGATCACCACCGTCGACACCCGCGCGGCCGAGGAGTCGCCTGGCGTCGTCGGCGTCTTCACCGGCGAGGACCTCGCCGACACCCAGGGTGCCTGCATCAACGCCTGGGCGATCACGACCGACCAGGTCACCCCGGCGCACACGCCCCTGCCGATCGACCGGGTCGCCTTCGCGGGCGAGACCGTCGCGGTCGTGGTCGCCCGCAGCGCCGCCGAGGCGCGCGACGCCGCCGAGCTGGTCGAGGTCGACTACGACGAGCTGCCGGCCGCGCTCGACCTGAAGGAGGCGGCGGAGGCCACTCCAGAGAATGGCGGAGCGCTGGCGCATCCCGACCTCGGGACCAACAAGAGCGCCCTGTGGCGCTTCGACTCCGCCGAGGCCGGCACCGGCGGCAACGTCGACGAGGCGATCGCTGTGGCGCGGACCGACGGCATCGTTCTCGAGCGCGAGTACCGCCAGCAGCGCCTCATCCCCGCCTTCATGGAGCCGCGGTCGGTCGTCGTGGACCCGACCGGTGAGCAGATCACCGTCTGGTCGGCCACCCAGATCCCGCACATCCTGCGCTTCGCGCTCGCCGCGACGACCGGGGTGCCCGAGTCCAAGATCCGCGTCATCGCACCCGACGTCGGCGGCGGGTTCGGCGGCAAGCTGCAGCAGACGCCCGAGGAGATGGTCGCCTTCGCGGTCGCTCGGCGGCTCGGCAAGCCGGTGAAGTACACCGAGACCCGCTCGGAGTCGCTCCTCTCCGCCCACCACGGCCGCGACCAGTGGCAGAAGCTCACCCTCGCCGCGACCAAGGACGGCCACGTGACCGGCCTCAAGGTCGAGCTCCTCGCCGACCTCGGCGCCTACGTCGCTCTGGTCGGCGGCGGCGTCCCGGTCCTCGGCGCGTTCATGTTCAACGCGATCTACAAGTTCCCGGCCTACCAGTTCAGCTGCCAGACGGTGCTCACCAACAAGACCTGGACCGACGCCTACCGCGGCGCGGGCCGGCCGGAGGCGACGTACGCCGTCGAGCGGCTGATGGACGAGCTCGCCGCCGAGCTCGGCAAGGACCCGCTCGAGGTCCGCGAGCTGAACTGGATCAAGCACGAGGAGTTCCCGTTCACGACCGTCGCCGGGCTCGAGTACGACTCCGGAAACTACGAGGCGGCCACCGCCCGTGCCAAGGAGCTCTTCGGGTACGACGACCTGCGGGCCGAGCAGAGGCGGCGCCGCGATGCCGGCGACACCGTGCAGCTCGGCATCGGCGTGAGCACGTTCACCGAGATGTGCGGCCTCGCCCCGAGCCGGGTGCTCGGCCAGCTCAACTACGGCGCCGGCGGCTGGGAGGCCGCGAGCGTGCGGATGCTGCCCACCGGCAAGGTCGAGGTCATCACCGGCGCGAGCGCTCACGGCCAGGGCCACGAGACGGCGTTCAGCCAGATCGTCGCCGACCGGCTGGGGGTGCCCTTCGAGGACGTCGAGATCCTGCACGGCGACACCCAGGTCGTCCCGCGCGGCATGGACACCTACGGCTCCCGCTCCCTCGTGGTGGGCGGCGAGGCGCTCGTGCGGGCGGCCGACAAGGTGCTCGAGAAGGCCAAGCCGATCGCCGCCCACCTCCTCGAGGCGAGCGTCGACGACATCGAGTTCAGCAACGGGCGGTTCGGCGTCCGGGGCACGGACCAGGGCATTGCGCTGACCGAGATCGCCACGGCGAGCTTCGCGGCTCACAACCTGCCCGACGGGGTCGAGCCGGGGATCGACGCGGATGCGACGTACGACCCGGTGAACTTCAACTTCCCGCACGGCACCCACCTGTGCGCGATGGAGGTCGACACCGAGACCGGCGAGACGCGGATGCGGAAGTACACCTGCGTGGACGACATCGGCGTGATCATCAACCCGCTCATCGTCAGCGGACAGGTGCACGGCGGCCTGGTCCAGGGCATCGCGCAGGCGCTGTGGGAGGAGGCGGTCTACGACGAGGCCGGCACGCTGGTGAGCGGCAGCTTCGCCGACTACCTGCTGCCGACGGCAGCCGACACGATCAGCTTCGACATCGACCACACCACCTCGCCCGCGACGAGCAACACCCTGGGCACCAAGGGGGTCGGGGAGGCCGGCACCATCGCCTCGACGCCGGCGGTCGTCAACGCCGTCGTCGACGCGGTCCGGCACCTCGGCGTCGACGACATCCGGATGCCCTGCACGCCCGAGCGGGTCTGGAACGCGATCAACCGAGCGGGCTCCGGTGGCGGCACCGTCGGCGCCGCCGCACCGCACTTCGACGAGTCGACGGGCATGTCCGGCAACGTCGACCGCACGACCGGAGGGAACGAGGCATGATCCCCGCACAGTTCGACTACGTCGCCCCGACCACCGTCGAGGAGGCCCTCGCGGCGCTGCGGCAGTACGGCGACGACGCCAAGCTCCTCGCCGGCGGACAGTCGCTCCTGCCGGTCCTGCGGATGCGCCTCAACGCACCCGAGTGGATCATCGACCTCGGTCGGATCGACTCGCTGCGCGGCGTACGCGAGGACGGTGACGCCATCGTGATCGGTGCGATGACGCCGCACAGCGTCGTCGGCTCCGACCCGCTCGTCGCGCAGCACGCGGCGCTGGTCACCAAGGCCGTGGCCGAGCTCGCCGACGCCCAGATCCGCCACCGCGGCACCTTCGGCGGCGCGCTCGCGCACGCCGACCCGGCTGGCGACCTCGGCGGTCCGGTCCGGGCGCTCGACGCCGAGTTCGTCATCGCCGGGGCGAACGGCACGCGCACGGTGTCGGCCGACGACTTCTTCGTCGACCTCTTCGAGACCGCCATCTCCGAGGACGAGATCCTCACCGAGGTGCGCATCCCCAAGCACACCGGCTGGGGTGCGCACCACGAGAAGATGGTCCGCGTGGCGCACCAGTGGCCGATCTGCGCCGTGGCCGCGACCGCGCGCGTCGAGGGCGGCACGATCGCCGACATCGGGATCGGCCTGGCCAACATGGGCAACACGCCGCTGCGCGCCGGCGGTGTCGAGGAGGCGCTGCGCGGGCAGCCAGCGACCGAGGACTCGGTCCGGGCCGCCTGCGCCCGGGCCGCCGAGGGCACCAGCCCGCCCTCGGACCTCAACGGCAGCGCGGACTACCGCAACCACGTCGTCCAGGTGATGTGCCGCCGAGCGGTCATGGGCGCGCTCGAAGGAGCGGGCGCCTGATGGAGCTGACCCACAGCTTCACCGTCCCCGGGCCCGCCAAGGAGACCTGGTCCCGCTTCCAGGACATCGCCGACCTGGCCGAGTGCTTCCCCGGAGCGCAGGTCACGTCGGTCGAGGGCGACACCTTCCAAGGCACGGTGAAGGTCAAGCTCGGCCCGATCGCGCTCGTCTACGCCGGCTCGGGCACGTTCGTCTCCAAGGACGATGCCGCCCACACCTTCGTCGTCGAGGCGAAGGGGCGCGACAAGCGTGGCAACGGTACGGCGGGCGCGACGGTCACGCTGTCGATGAGTGGGTCCACCGGCGACGGCGGCCCGAGCACCGACGTGTCGGTCCGGACCGACCTGTCGATCACCGGCAAGCCCGCGCAGTTCGGCCGCGGGGTCATGCAGGACGTCTCCGACAAGCTGCTCGGCCAGTTCGTCGCCTGCCTGCAGGAGCGGTCGTCGGCGCCGGCGGAGGAGCCGGTCGCGGACCAGGACGCGGGTCCCTCCTCGGCGCCGCCTCCGGAGCCGTCCGAGCGCTCGGAGCCGGTGGCGCCGCCGACCCCGGCCCCGAGCCCCGCCGCGACCACCGGACGCCCCAGCCCGACCGGGGCGGGCGCCGACGACGCGCTCGACCTCGGGGCGACCGTCCTGCCGGTGCTCGCCCGGGCCTACTGGCGCCAGGCGGCTGCCGCCCTCGTCGCCGTCCTCCTCGCCTGGAGAGTCCTTCGCCGGCATCGCTGAGACCGGTTCGGAGGTGGCTCGGACCGCTCAGGCGAGGGCGTACCTGAACGCCAGCGCCTCGCCCCGGCGGAACCGGCCGCGGGTGAGCCACCACACGACCTTCATCACCGAGCTCCCACGTGACCAGGCCTCCTCGAGCTTGTCGGCGGGCAAACCCTCGGCGATCCACGGCAGCATGTAGCTGACCGGGTCCGGGTTGTCCTTCTTCCAGCCCTCCTTCTCGAGCCCGGCCCACTCCTCGGGCGTCATGTGGCGCTGCAGGATGGCCATCGCCTCGGACTCCTCGTGCGCGAGGTGGCGGCCGAGCGCATCCCGGGTCGCCGCGACCCGCAGGATCAGCGCGGCACGGCGGTCGGCGGCATCGGCCGGCAGCGGCTCGGCGCCGAGCGAGGCGAAGCCCTCGGCGACGGCGGCGAGCAGCGGGTCGATGTGGCTGTGCTCCTCCTCCATCGCCTCGAGGTGGGCCCGCTCCTGCTCGTCGGCCCGCTCGAGCAGGAACGGCCAGAGGACGGCGTCCTCGCCCGCGTGGTGATGGTGCAGGATCGAGAAGAAGCGGTCCCAGCGGGCGGCCAGCGCCTGCCAGGTGACCCGGTCCTCGAGGGGCGTCCGCTCGACGGCCGCGGTGAAGCGGTCGAGGTCGCGGCGGAAGGCGTGGTGCATCAGGTACATCATGAACATGTCGACGGGTCCCTCCGGCGCGGCGGCCTGGCCCGGCAGCATCAGCTGCGTCGACGGTGCGGTGGTGGTGGCGGTGGTCATGTCGGTCTCTTCTCTGGGTCGGGTGGTCGTCGATCTGCGAACGGGTACTCAGACGCCGCTGAGGCGGTCGCCGGCGGGGAGGTCGTCGACGGAGTCGACGACGAGGGAGTCGGTCGGGCCGACCGGGCCGCGGCGCGGGAACCACCAGTTCCAGCGGCCGAGGAGCGTCATGGTCGCGGGGACGAGCACCATCCGGACCACCGTGGCGTCGAGGGCGACGGCCACGGCCATGCCGACGCCGATCATCTTCACGGTGACGGACTCCTCCGTCGCGAAGCCGAGGAAGACGGCGACCATGATCGCGGCGGCCATCGAGATGACCCGCCCGGTCGAGCCGAGCCCCCGGACCACGCTGCCCCGCGCGTCGCCGGTGTCGAGCCAGTCCTGGCGCACCGCGGAGAGCAGGAACACCTCGTAGTCCATGGAGAGCCCGAAGAGCACCGCGAACATCAGGATCGGCACCCAGCTCGACACGGGGACGGTGTGGTCGAGGCCGACCAGGCCCAGGCCCCAGCCGTGCTGGAAGACGAGCGTCATGACGCCGTACGCCGCCGCGATGCTGAGCAGGTTCATCGCCGCCGCCTTCAGCGGCACGACGACCGAGCGGAACATGACGGTCAGCAGCACCACGGAGACGGTGACGACGAAGCCGATCACGACCCAGAGCCGGTCCGACAGCATGCCGTCGATGTCGGCCAGGACGGGGGTGTAGCCGGTCAGCTCCACGCCGTCGGGCAGTACGTCGGCACGCAGCCGCTCCAGCAGTCGGGTCGTCGCCGCGTCGCTCGGTGCCGTCGTCGGCTCGACGTCCCAGACCGTCAGCGCGCCGTCGGGCGACGTGGCCGCCCGGGTCGACCCGGCCACGCCGGGCTCGGCGGCCAGCCGGTCGTGCACGGTGGCGATCTCGGCGTCGTCGAGCACGGCCCGGTCGGCGACCACGGTGATCGGCCCGTTCGCGCCGGGGCCGAAGCCGTCCGCGACGAGGTCGTGGGCCGCCCGCAGCGTGGAGGTGGTCGGCGCGCTGCCACCGTCCTGGGGCCAGGTGCGCATCCCGAGGGCGGGAGCGGCCAGGGCGAGCAGGACGACGAGGGCGAGCATCGCCCACGCCACCGGCCGGCGGCCGACCCGCTCGGCCCAGCGCGCGCTGCCACCGACCCGGTGCGCCCGCTCGGCGAGCGAACCACCGCGCCGGTCCCTGCGCGGCAGCAGCCGGCGTCCGGTGAGCGCGCACAGCGCAGGGACGAGCGTGAGAGCGGCGGCCATCACGGCGGTCACGGAGATCGCCGTCGCGAAGCCGAAGGCGCTGAAGGTGGGCAGGCCGGCCAGCCGCAGCCCCATCAGCGAGACGAGGACGGTGAGGCCGGCACCGACCACCGAGCGACCGGCGGTCGCGGTCGCCGCTGCCGCGGCCTCGACAGGCGTGTCACCGACCCGGAGCCGCTCGACGTGCCGGGTCACCAGCAGCAGCGCGTAGTCGATCCCGACGCCCAGCCCGACCATCGTGGCGACGGTGGGCGCGGTCGGGGACACGTCGGTGAACCGCGCCAGCACGGTGACCAGGCCGGACCCGGCCGCGAGACCGGCGACAGCGGTGGCGATCGGCAGCCCGGCGGCGACGACCGACCCGAAGGCGATCACGAGCAGGGCGAGCGCCACCAGGACGCCGACGAGCTCGCCGCGGCCGGCCAGCGGCTCGGCGGTGCCGGGCAGCTCGCCGCCGTACTCGACCTGGTAGCCCGCTTGCTCGGCGACGTCGGTCGCGCCCTCGAGCGGGCCGAGGTCGGCCGTGATCGAGGGGTCGGTGGTGGGGACGTCGTACCTCACGTAGAGCAGCGCGGTGGCGCCGTCCTCGGAGAGGCGCGGGGTGACGGTGGAGACGTGGGGGAGCGCGGCGACGGCGTCGGCGGTCCGCGAGACCGTGGCCCGGTCCAGCGGCCGGTCGTCGTGGAGCACGACCTGGGCGGAGGACCCGCCGCTGTCGGGGACGTGCTCGCGGAGCAGGTCGATGCCGGTCTGGGCGCGGGCACCCGGCACGTCCCAGTCGTCGCGCAGGCTGCCGCCCCAGGTGCCGGCCGCCGCGGTGATCGCGACGATGACCAGCAGCCAGGTGGCGATGGTCCGCCAGGGGTGCCTCGCGGTGGCGGTGCCGAGCCGGTGGAGGTCGAACATGATGGGGGTCTCCTCGGATGAGTGGATGACCCCACGGTGGGCGAGCCTGCTTGGGCCCGGCTTGGGTGCGACTTGGAGGACGCCTCAAGAGCCGATGCCGTTGACCTCCGGGGTGAGCTGCGGCTCGAGGCGGGAGACCGCGAGCACGCCGATGAGGAGCGAGCCGACGACCAGCGACGCGACGTAGAGCCAGCTCAGGTCGGCGTCGATGAGGAAGCCCGCGATCGGCGGCGCGATGAACTGCGGGAAGGCGAAGCCGGCGGAGTTGAGCGCGTTGGCGCGACCGCGGCTGCGGTCGGTGGCCAGGTCGTTGACCATCGCCGGGACGGTCGGCTGCAGCAAGGTCTCGCCGAGCGCGAAGACCGCCGCGCAGGCGGCGACGAGCAGTGCCGCGCCCAGGGTGCCGGGCACGAGGCCGGCCGCGCCGAGGCACAGCCACGACGCCGCCCAGATGATGCCCATCATCGCGAGCACCCGGGTGCGCCGGTAGCCCTCGATCCAGCGCAGCACGAACAGCTGGAGCAGGACGATGACGGCCGTGTTGGCGGCGAAGGCGAAGCCGAGCGCGCGGGTCGAGACGCCGCCGACCACCGTCGCGAACGCGGTCATGCCCGCGTTGAGCTGGGCGTAGCCGACGAACGCCCCCACCATGCTGACGACCAGCAGGGTCCGGACGGCCGGGTTGCGCAGCAGGGTGAGATAGCTCGGCCGCTCGCCGTCGTCGTGGTCGCTGTGGACCGGGCGCCCGGCGACGTGGCGCAGGGGGACGGCGAGCAGGAAGGCGCTCGGCAAGAAGCTGGCGGCGTCGGCGAGGTAGATCGCCTGGAAGGTGCTCAGCCGGTCGACGTCGACGAGCAGCCCGCTGATGATGCCGCCCACGCCGATGCCGAGGTTGAGCAGCGTGAAGTTGACGCCGAAGTAGCGCTGGCGCAGCTCGGCCGGGACGATCGCGGCGATCAGGCTCTGCGAGGCCGGCCAGATGACGCCGAACGCGAGCCCCTGCAGGACCAGCGCGAGGGCCGCCGCGAGGACGGTGGAGGCGAAGGCGAGCAGCACGCTGCCGACGATCAGCAGCACCTGCACGAGCTGCATGACGTGGCGCGCGCCGATCCGGTCGATGAGGGCGCCGCCCGGCCCGACCGCAGCGAAGCCGACCAGCGAGCCGAGGCCGATCAGCGTTCCCGTCGTACCCAGGGAGAAGTCGCGGACCTCGTGCAGGTAGACGACGGCGAAGGGGAGCGTCAGGCCGCGGCCGACGAAGTCGACGACGACGAGGGAGAGCAGCAGCTTGCCCTCGCGCGGCAGGTCGTGCCAGAAGGAGGGCGTGCGCGAGCGCGCGGTCATCGTCGACACCGGATCATCGAACCATCTGACCCACCCGCCACACGACCGGTTTTCGCCTGCTCAGAAGACGTTGAGCGGGCGGAACTGCACCGAGATCCGTGGCCCGGCGTGGGCGACCTTGGGCACCGCGTGCTCCCAGGTGCGCTGGCACGAGCCGCCCATCACCACGAGGTCGCCGTGGCCGAGCTCGACGGCGATGGAGTCGCCGCCGCCGCGCGGTCGCAGGCAGAGCCGCCGCGGGTCGCCGAGCGAGACGATCGCGACCATGGTGTCCTCGGAGCGTCCGCGGCCGATCGTGTCGCCGTGCCAGGCGACCGAGTCCCGGCCGTCGCGGTAGTAGCAGCAGCCGGCCGTCCGGAACGGCTCGCCGAGCTCGGGCAGGTAGTGCTCGCTGAGCGCGTCGCGCGCGTCGTCGAGCACGGGATGGGGGAGGGAGTCGCCGGCCAGGTAGGTGTGCACGAGCCGGGGTACGTCGACCACGCGGTCGTACATCTCGCGCCGCTCCGCCCGCCACGGCACGGTGCCGACGAGGCGGGTGAAGACGTCGTCGGCGTCCGGCAGCCAGTCGCGATGGACGTCGACCCACGCGCCGCGGGTCAGGGGGGTGCGCTCCAGCCGGTCGAAGCCGATGCCCGACGGAGCCTCGAAGAGAGTGCCCTGGAACTCCATGCGCCCACCATACGCCTGGTTCGAACACCTGATCGAACGACAGGGCGAGTCGTGCCGAACGGCGTACGCGGGCTGCTTGTTCTCCCTACCCTGACCCACGTGGAGAACGTGCTGACGCCTGGGGGGCGTGCGCTCAAGCACGAGGCCGTCCGCGAGTACGTCCGTGATCTGGTCGCCGGCCGGCACCCGGGCGCCCCCGCGCCCTCGGAGCGCGAGCTCGTGAGCAGGTTCGGTGTCGCGCGGATGACCGTGCGCCAGGCGCTCGACGCGCTGGTCGCCGAAGGGCTGCTCGAGCGGGTGCCCGGACGCGGCACCTTCGTCGCCCCTCCGCGGCGCACGGCCACCCCGGTGCTCTCCTTCCGTGAGGAGATGACCGCGCGGGGGATGGTGCCGGAGTCGCAGACGCTGGCGCTCCGCCTGGAGCAGGCGGGTGCCGGCGTGGCCCGCGCCCTCTCCATCAGCGAGGGCGATGCGGTGGTCCACTGGCGGCGGCTGCGGCACGCCGACGGCGCTGCCATGAGCGTCGAGGACGTCTACCTCAACGAGGTGCTGCTGCCCGGCTTCCTGCAGGGGCCGGTGCCGTCGAGCCTGTACGACGAGCTGGCCGGCCGTGGCCTGCGGCCGACCTGGGTCGAGGACGCCATCGGCGCAGGCCTCGCGTCGGACGACGAGGCGCGCCTGCTGGGCCTGCCCGTCGGCACCGCCGTGCTGCGCAAGCAGCGCCGCGGCCTGTGGCAGGAGAAGGTCATCGAGGTGTCGCGCAGCGTCTGTCGCGCCGACCGCTACATGGTGCGGGTCAACCTGGGCGGCAGTGACTAGAGGCGACCCAGCGGGGCGACGACGTCGCCGGTCTCCTCGCAGATCCAGATCGGGTCCGGGCCACCGAGGTCGGGGGAGATGTAGAGCGGGTGCTCCGGCGCCTCGGGGCCGCAGTCGCGGCACAGCGGCCAGCGACTCCCGGCCTCGAACAGCGCATCCTGCACGTCCTGGGCGACCAGCCCGGCGACGTACCTGCTCCCCTCGGGCCACTGGTCGGCCCACCAGCCACGCTCGGACACGGCGTCCTCGAGCGCGCTCACGGCCTCGGGGGACGCTTGTCCACGCGCCTGCAGGTCGGCGAGGACGAGGGCGCGGGCCTCGAGCAGGAGTGTGGCATCCATCCCGACCATGGTGCCCCAGGAGTCAAACACGGCCGGGATACTGGGGCTCGTGATCCTCATCGACCCGCCGCTCGTCCCGGCCCGCGGCCGGCTCTGGTCGCACCTGGCGAGCGACGTGTCCTACGAGGAGCTGCACGCCTTCGCGACGGCCGTCGGCATCCCGGCGCGTGGCTTCGACCGCGACCACTACGACGTGCCCGCCGAGAGGTACGACGACGTGGTCGTGGCCGGCGCCACGGCGGTCAGCAGCCGCGAGCTGGTCGCCCGGCTGCGGGCGGCCGGCCTGCGCCGGCGCAAGCCGCAGCGGCCCTGACGGGCGAGGACCGGCGGCGAGCGCGGTCAGATCCCGAGCGGCGCGTCGGCGGCCTGCTGCGCGTCGCCCTGGGTCGAGGCGTCGGGGGCGGCCTCGGCGACCGCCCGGCCCCGGCGGGTCAGCGCCACGCCGGGCAGGGCGATGATCAGCCCGGCGATGCCGGCCAGGGCGAACCCCCAGGCCCAGCCACCGCGGTCCAGGCCGAGGCCGATGATCGGCGCGCCGACGGCGCTGCCGAGGGTCAGCGCCGAGCCGTGCCACCCCATCGCCTCGCCACGCACGCTGGCCGGGACGACCCGGGAGAGGTCGTCGACGGTCGCCGTGATCGTCGGCGCGCAGAAGAGCCCGGAGATCGTCAGCAGCACAGCGAACCACAGCCGGCTGCCGTCCGGCGCGAGAGCGACCAGGGCGGTCGTGCCGGCGAGCCCGACGAGCAGCAGCGCCGCCGAGGGGTGACGCTGCAGGGCGCCGTAGACGATGCCGCCGATCGCGGAGCCGGCGCCCCACAGGGCGAGCATCCAGCCGATCGAGGTGGGCGCGTCCCAGGACCGCAGCGCGGCCACGGTGGAGAGGTCCTCACCGGTCAGGATCAGCGTGCTGGTGGTCGCGATGAGCAGGATCATGAGGACCGACGGCGTGAGCCACGACCGGCGCGACACCTTGCCGGCGGAGAGGTCGGAGTGCTCGCTGTGCAGCGGCGGGTCGGCGATCCACAGGGCGACGGCGCCGAGCACGACCGCGAGCTGGCAGATGAGGAGCGCGACCTGGGTCGGGAGGTAGGTGGCGGCCAGGACGCCGAGCACCGGCCCGACGAGGAAGGTGAGCTCGGTGGCGACCGAGTCGACCGACAGCACCGTCGTGCGGTGGTGGTCCGGCACGTGCCCGATGAGCACCTGCCGGATGATCGAGAAGCTCGGCACGGCGAAGAGGCTGCCGACGCCGGCGAGGAGGATCAGCGGCCAGTAGCCGACCCATGGTGCGATGCTCCAGACCACTGCGCCGATCACGATCGACGGCAGCACGGTGGCCCGCAGGCCGGCGCGGTCCAGCCGTCGGCCGCGCCACGGGCTGCTCACCGACAGGGCGATCGCGACCACGGTGGAGACGAGACCAGCGGCGGCGTAGGACCGGTCGAGGTGGCCGACGACGTGCAGCGTGATGACCACGTTGGCGGCCCAGAGCGGGATCCGGATCAGCATGCCCAGCAGCAGGATCCGGCGGACGACCGGATTCCTCAACACCTCGGCGTACGTCGCGAATCCCACGTCCGGATTGTCGCTGGCCGGGAGCCGGGTGGGCCAATCGTTATGCAGTGATCTGCGGCAGGCCCTACGACAGGCCTACTGCAGGCCCTCGGCGAGCTCCAGCAGCTCCGCCTCGAGGTTGGCCCGGGCGATCGCCTCCCACCGCTCGCGCGCGTACGCCGTGTGGAAGATCGTCTCCTTGTCGAGCAGGTGTCGCAGCACCTGGGAGCGGCCCCGACGGAAGTCCTCCTCGCCCAGGTGGGCGTACTCCTCGCGGATCGCCGAGCGGTAGTCGGCGTAGCGCTCCGGACCGGCGGCGAGGATCGCCAGGTCGGCGTCCGAGAGGGCACAGCCGTTGCGGTCGGCGTCGTCGGGCCGGTGCGTCTCGGTCAGCCGCACCAGCCGGGCGACCTCGGCGAGGGTCGCGTCGTCGACCAGCCCGACGAGAGCGTGCTCGGCACGGACCGCCGACCGCTCCTCGGCGTCGCGCTCCCCGTCATACACGCTGTCGTGGAACCACGCGGCCAGCACCACCGGGCGCTCGTCGAAGCGCACACCGGAGCCGCGCAGCTCGTCGAGGCGCTCGAGCACCTCGGCGAGGTGGCGCGTGTCGTGATAGCGCCGATCGGGGTCGGCGTACGCCGCCTGCAGCTCGTCGCGCAGGTCGGTCGCGTCGGCCAGGGGCCAATGTTGAGGCAGCTCCACGCCGCCTATTCCAACACGAGCCGGCCTCAGGCGTCCCAGCTCCGCAGCCACTGGGTGTGCGGCGAGGCCTGCAGCTTGGAGATCGCCGCCTCCGAGACATGCCCGGAGACGTCCGTGACGACGTACCCCTGCTCGCCGCGGGTGGCGAGGTACTGCCCGGTGACGTTGACGCCCTCGCTGGCGAGGATGTTGTTGACCTCCGCCAGGACGCCCGGGACGTTGATGTGCAGGAAGCCGATGCGGGCCTCCTCGACGAGAGCCGGCGGTTGCACGTCGGGGAGGTTGACCGACAGCGCGGTGGAGCCCTCGAGCTGGAAGTTCTTGAGCTTCCCGGAGACGAAGTAGCCGATCTCCTCCTGGGCCTCCTGCGTCGAGCCGCCGACGTGCGGGGTCAAGATGACGTTGTCGAGGCCGCGCAGCGGCGACTCGAACTCGTCGCCCTGGACCTTCGGCTCGATCGGGAAGACGTCGAGCGCGGCCCCGGCGATGTGGCCGGACAGGATGTGCTCGCGCAGCGCCTCGGTGTCGACGACCATGCCACGTGCCGCGTTGATGAAGATCGAGCGCGGCTTCATCTTCTTGAACTGCTCGTCGCCGAAGATCCCCGCGTTGCCCGGACGGCCGTCGACGTGCAGCGAGACCACGTCGGCCTCGGCGAGCAGTGCGTCGAGGGTGTGCATGCGGCGGGCGTTGCCGTGCCGGAGCCGGTCGGCGACGTCGTAGAAGATGACGTTGAGGCCCATCGCCTCGGCGAGGTTGGACAGCTGGGTGCCGATGTTGCCGTAGCCGACGATGCCGAGCGTGCGGCCGCGGACCTCGTGGGAGCCCTTGGCGCTCTTGTCCCAGATGCCGGCGTGCATCTTCTGGGTCTTCTCCGGCAGCCGCCGGGCGAGGCTGATGATCTCGGCGATGACCAGCTCCACAACGCTGCGGGTGTTGGAGTAGGGGGCGTTGAAGACGGCGATCCCACGCTGGGCGGCGGCCGCCAGGTCGACCTGGTTGGTGCCGATGCAGAAGCAGCCGATCGCGGTCAGGTCGGGCGCATGGTCGAGGACGCGCGCGGTGATGTGCGTGTTGGACCTGATGCCGAGCATCGTGACGCCCGGGAGTGCGGCGACGAGCTCGTCCTCGGACATGCTCGAGCTGCGCAGCTCCACGTCGAAACCGGCCGCCTCCAGGGTCTGGACGGCGACGGGGTGGATGTTCTCCAGAAGCAGCACCTTCACCCCTTCAGGGTAGGTCCGCGGGGGTTCCGCGCCGGAATTCCGCCGCCATCTGGGACGACACGCCGGCCCATCACGGCACGACCGGTGTTACGCCCGGCCGAAGGCGTTCGTCAGTTCGGTGAGGGGCTGGTTGGATCGTCCCTGCGGACGAGAGGAGCCAAGATGACGACGCCGGTCGCCGACAGCCACGACCTGATCCGGGTGCAGGGCGCTCGGGAGAACAACCTCAAGGACATCAGCATCGAGCTGCCCAAGCGACGGCTGACCGTCTTCACGGGGGTCTCCGGGTCGGGGAAGAGCTCCCTCGTCTTCGGCACGATCGCGGCCGAGTCGCGACGGCTGATCGACGAGACCTACTCGACCTTCGTGCAGGGCTTCATGCCGAACCTGCCGCGGCCCGAGGTCGACGTGCTCGAGGGGCTGACGACCGCGATCGTGGTCGACCAGGAGCGGCTCGGCGCCAACCCGCGCTCGACGCTCGGCACGGTCACCGACGCCAACGCCATGCTGCGCTCGCTCTTCAGCCGGCTCGGCGAGCCGTCGATCGGGGGGCCGACGGCCTTCTCGTTCAACATCCCGACGACCAGGGCGAGCGGGGTGATGACCGGCCCCAACGGCGAGAAGAAGATCGTGAAGGACGCCGTCTACCTCGGTGGCATGTGCGCCGACTGTGAGGGCCGCGGCACCGTCTCCGACCTCGACCTCTCGGTGATCGTCGACGAGTCGAGGTCGCTGCGCGAGGGCGCGATCCTGGTGCCGGGCTACACCGCCGACGGCTGGATGGTCGCGACCTTCATCGAGTCGGGCTTCTTCGACCCGGACAAGCCGATCCGGGACTACTCCGAGAAGGAGCGGCACGACCTGCTCCACAAGCAGACGACCAAGATCAGGGCCAAGGGCATCAACGTGTCGTACGACGGCCTGGTGCCCAAGCTGCGCAAGTCGATCCTCTCCAAGGACGTCGACTCGCTGCAGCCCCACATCAGGGCGTTCGTCGAGCGCGCGGCGGTCTTCAAGACCTGTCCGGCCTGCGACGGCACCCGGCTCAACGACGCAGCCCGCTCCTCGAGGATCCAGGGCCTCTCGATCGCCGACGTGTGCGCGATGCAGGTCACCGACGCCGCCGAGTGGCTGCGGGGCGTCTCCGACGCGTCGGTCGCTCCGTTGGTCGCCGGCCTGCTGCACCTCTTCGACTCCTTCGTGGAGATCGGGCTGGGCTACCTCTCCCTCGACCGCCCGTCCGGGACGCTGTCGGGGGGAGAGGCGCAGCGGACGAAGATGGTGCGCCACCTGGGGTCGGCGCTGACCGACGTCACCTACGTCTTCGACGAGCCGACCGTCGGGCTGCACCCGCACGACATCCAGCGGATGAACAAGCTCCTCGTCGAGCTGCGCGACAAGGGCAACACCGTGCTCGTCGTCGAGCACAAGCCCGAGACGATCGCCATCGCCGACCACGTGGTCGACCTCGGCCCCGGGGCGGGAACGGGCGGCGGGACGATCTGCTTCGAGGGCACCGTCGAGGGCCTGCGCGCCTCCGGCACCCTCACCGGTCGCCACCTCGACCACCGCGCGACGCTGAAGCCCTCGGCCCGGCCGGCGAGCGGCCGGCTCGAGATCCGCGGCGCGTCGGCCCACAACCTGCAGGACGTCGACGTCGACATCCCGCTCGGCGTGCTGTGCGTGGTCACCGGCGTCGCGGGCTCCGGGAAGTCGTCGCTGATCCACGGGTCGGTCGCCGGCCGCGACGGGGTGGTCACGGTCGACCAGGGCGCGATCAAGGGGTCGCGGCGCAGCAACCCGGCGACGTACACGGGACTGCTGGAGCCGATCCGCAAGGCCTTCGCGAAGGCCAACGGCGTCAAGCCCGCGCTCTTCTCCGCCAACTCCGAGGGCGCCTGCCCGACCTGCAAGGGGGCGGGCGTGATCGTGACGGAGCTGGGCTTCATGGACACCGTGTCGACGCCGTGCGAGGACTGTGGCGGCAAGCGCTTCCAGGCCGCCGTGCTCGAGCTGCGGCTCGGCGGGCTCAACATCGCCGAGGTGCTCGACCTGCCCGTGACCGAGGCCCGGGCGCTCTTCTCCGAGGGCGAGGCGAGGACCCCGGCCGCGGCCGCCGTGCTCGCGCGGCTCGAGGACGTCGGCCTGGGCTACCTCAGGCTCGGCCAGCCGCTCAACACCCTCTCCGGCGGCGAGCGGCAGCGCATCAAGCTGGCCACCCACATGGCCGCCGACGGCGGCGTCTACGTGCTCGACGAGCCGACCTCGGGCCTCCACCTGGCCGACGTCGACAACCTGCTCGCGCTGCTCGACCGGCTGGTCGACGCCGGCAAGTCGGTGATCGTCATCGAGCACCACCAGGCCGTGATGGCGCACGCCGACTGGATCATCGACCTCGGCCCCGGGGCCGGCCACGACGGCGGCCGGGTCGTGTTCGAGGGCACCCCGGCCGAGCTGGTGGAGGCGCGGTCGACGCTGACGGGGCAGCACCTGGCTGACTACGTCGGCTTGTGAGTGTCAGAGTGACCCATCGGTCACTCTGACACTCACCAGGCTCACTCGCCCGTGACGTCGTCGGCGTCGACGATCCGGTAGGCGTACCCCTGCTCGGCCAGGAACCGCTGCCGGTTGGCCGCGAAGTCGGCGTCGACGGTGTCGCGGGACACGACCGTGTAGAAGTGCGCGGTCTTGCGGGTGCCGTCGGGCAGCGGGTCGCCGGGGCGCAGCAGGCGGCCCAGCCGCTGGGCCTCCTCCTGGCGCGAGCCGAAGGACCCGGAGATCTGGATGGCGACCTCCGCCGACGGCAGGTCGATGGAGAAGTTCGCGACCTTGCTGACGACGAGCAGCGACAGCTCGCCGGACCGGAAGGCGTCGTAGAGCCGCTGCCGCTCCTTGACCGGCGTCTCCCCGGAGATCACCGGGGCGTCCAGCGCGTCGGCGATCTCGTGGAGCTGCTCGAGGTACTGCCCGATCACCAGCGTCGGCGCGCCCTTGTGCCGCGCGATCAGGGACCGGACGACGTCGATCTTGTGGTGGGTGCAGGCGGCCAGCCGGTAGCGCTCGTCCGGCTCGGTGGTCGCGTAGACCAGCCGCTCCGCGGACGGCAGCGTCACCCGGACCTCCACGCAGTCGGCCGGCGCGATCCAGCCCTGCGACTCGATGTCCTTCCACGGGGCGTCGTACCGCTTGGGGCCGATCAACGAGAAGACGTCGCCCTCGCGGCCGTCCTCGCGGACCAGCGTCGCGGTCAGGCCGATCCGGCGTCGGGCCTGCAGGTCGGCGGTCATCCGGAAGATCGGCGCGGGCAGCAGGTGGACCTCGTCGTAGACGATGAGGCCCCAGTCGCGGGCGTCGAGCAGCTCGAGGTGCGGGTAGACGCCCTTCCGCTTGGTCGTCAGGACCTGGTAGGTCGCGATCGTGACCGGACGGACCTCCTTGACGGTGCCGGAGTACTCGCCGATCTCGTCCTCGGTCAGCGACGTGCGCTTGACCAGCTCGTCCTTCCACTGCCGGGCGCTGACGGTGTTGGTGACCAGGATGAGGGTGGTCGCCCCGGCGTGCGCCATCGCAGCGGCGCCGACCAGCGTCTTGCCGGCGCCACACGGGAGTACGACGACCCCGGACCCGCCGTGCCAGAAGGACTCGGCCGCCTCCCGCTGGTAGGCGCGCAGCTGCCACTCGGACTCGTCGAGCTCGATCGGGTGGGCCTCGCCATCGACGTACCCCGCGTAGTCCTCGGCCGGCCAGCCCAGCTTGAGCAGCGCCTGCTTGAGGTTGCCGCGCTCGCTGGGGTGGACCGCGACGGTGTCGTCGTCGAGCCGGGTGCCGAGCATCCCGGCGATCTTCTTGGCGCGGAGCACCTCCTCGAGCACCGGCCGGTCGTTGGAGACCAGCACCAGGCCGTGGGTGGGGTGCTTCTCGAGCCGCAGCCGGCCGTAGCGCGCCATCGTCTCGGCGATGTCGACGAGCAGCGCGTGCGGAACCGCGTAGCGGGAGAACTCCAGCAGCGCGTCGACCACCTGCTCGGCGTCGTGGCCGGCGGCCCGCGCGTTCCAGAGACCGAGCGGCGTGAGCCGGTAGGTGTGGATGTGCTCGGGGG
Source organism: Nocardioides terrae (assembly GCF_900112345.1). Classification (GTDB taxonomy): domain Bacteria; phylum Actinomycetota; class Actinomycetes; order Propionibacteriales; family Nocardioidaceae; genus Nocardioides; species Nocardioides terrae. The sequence goes on along the minus strand of NZ_FOLB01000013.1, from coordinate 56,127 downwards.
ACCGCTCGAGCTCCGCGAAGGGCGCGATCGCCTTGCGCGCATCGCTGGCGCGAGGGTGGTCGACCTCGAGGAGGAGCGTCTTGTCCGACTGGACGATGAGGGGGCCATCGGTCACGGCAGACAAGGGTACGGTCGCGCCCATGAGCACCCCCACGCACCAGCCCGAGGTGGACGGCGAGGACTTCGCCGAGATCCTGGCCACGACCCGCGAGTTCCTGCGCACCAAGGTGCTGCCGCGGGAGAACGAGATCATGACGGGCGACCGGATCCCCGACGACCTGCGCGCCGCGGTGGCCGACCTCGGCCTCTTCGGTTTCGCCCTGCCCCAGCGCTGGGGTGGGCTGGGCCTGGATGGGCTGCAGGAGGTCGAGATCGCGATGGAGCTCGGCTACACCTCGGTCGCGGTCCGGTCGATGATCGGGACCAACAACGGCATCGCGGGCCAGGTGCTGGTCGGCTACGGGACCGACGAGCAGCGCGAGGAGTGGCTGCCCCGGATCGCCTCCGGTGAGGTGGTCGCCTCCTTCGCGCTCACCGAGGAGGGGGCCGGGTCCAACCCCGCCGGGCTGCGCACGCGGGCCCGTCGGGACGGCGCCGGTGAGGACGCCGACTGGATGATCGACGGCGGCAAGCGGTTCATCACCAACGCCCCGATCGCCGACCTCTTCGTCACCTTCGCCCGCACCCGCGAGGCGACGCCCGACGACCCGGGGATCGCCGTCTTCCTCGTGCCGGCGTCGACACCCGGCGTCGAGGTCGGCCCGAAGGACAAGAAGATGGGCCAGGAGGGCGCCTGGACCGCGGACGTGACCTTCACCGACGTACGCCTGCCCGCCGCGGCGCTCGTCGGCGGCTCGGAGGCCGACGGCTACCGCGCCGCCATGGCGTCCCTGTCGCGTGGACGGCTGCACATCGCGGCGCTCGGCGTGGGCCTGGCACGCCGCGCGCTCGACGAGTCGGTGGCGTACGCCGCCGGCGCCACCCAGGGCGGGAACCCGATCGGCTCCTTCCAGCTCGTCCAGGCGCACCTCGCCGACATGCAGACGGGGGTCCTGGCCGGCCAGGCGCTGGTGCGGGACTGCGCCCGCCGCTACTGGCTCGACGGCGACCGCACCGCCCCGTCGGTGGCCAAGCTGTTCTGCAGCGAGATGGCGGGCCGCGTCGCCGACCTCGGCGTCCAGGTGCACGGCGGCACCGGCTACATCCGCGAGGTGCCCGTCGAGCGGATCTACCGCGACGTCCGGCTGCTGCGGCTCTACGAGGGCACCAGCGAGATCCAGCGGCTCATCATCGGCGGCGCACTGGTGAGGTCCGCTACTCCCCGGTGAACCGCGGCTCGCGCTTCTCCACGAACGCCGCGACCGCCTCGGCGTGGTCGAGCGTCTGGTGCATCATCGACTGCACGTCGGCGGACTTGTCGAGCACCTCGTCGAGCGAGAGCCCGGCGGCTTCGCGGATCAGCTGCTTCCCGGCTCGCACGGCGACCGGCGGGTTGGCCGCGATCCGGTCGGCGAGCTCGCGGGCGGTCGGGAGGAGGTCCTCGGGCTCGACGATCCGGGAGACCAACCCCCACTCCAGTGCCTGCTCGGCGCCGATCCGGTCGCCGGTCAGCGCCATCTCGGCGGCACGCGCCGCCCCGACGACGCGCGGCAGCAGGAAGGCGCCGCCGTCACCGGGGATGAGGCCGACCTTGACGAACGACTCGGCGAAGAACGCGGTGGTCGAGGCGATCCGCAGGTCGCACATCAGGGTGAGGTCGCAGCCGGCCCCGACCGCCGGCCCGTTGACGGCCGCGATCAGCGGGACGGGGCAGTGGAAGAGCGCGCGCGGGATGCGCTGGATGCCGCGGCGGTAGCCGTCGGCGATCTCCGCACCGCTGCCGCCGAACATCCCCGACCGCTGCGCCATCGCCTTCACGTCGCCGCCGGAGGAGAACGCCGGGCCCGCTCCGGTGAGGATCACCGCCCGCACCGACACGTCGGACGCCACCCGGGTCGCCGCGTCCTCGAGCGCCTCCACCATCGGGAGGTCGGAGATCGGGTTGCGTCGCTCGGGGAGGTTGAGGGTCCAGGTCTCGACGTGCCCGTCGCGGGCGATCAGCAGCGGTTCGGCCATGGCGGCGACCCTAGTTGCTGGGTCACCGCTGGGTCGGAACCGGCCGCACGTCGCGGATCCGGTGCACGGCGAAGGAGCGGGTGTCCTCCGAGCGCCGGTCCACGGCGACCAGCTGGCCGCCCTCCACGCGCAGCGGAGAGACGATCCGGTCGGCGAGGGTGCCGTGGTTGTCGACGTACGTGATCGCGACCGGCGTCGCCGTCTCGACCGCCTCGCGCAGCGCCGCGAGGGCATCGGCAGGGGTGAGCTGCAGGACGCCGCTGGTGGGCCGGGTCGCGCTGACCTCGTCGCCGGCCCGGATCGCGCGGACCACCGCGGCCACCCGGGCCGAGTCGCGCGCACCGGCGGCCGCCGTACGTCGTGCTGCGGGCGTCCGTGCGCGGAGCTGGTCCGGCCGCGCGACGTGGATGGTGCCGTCGGCGGCTTCGACGACCGGGGCGACACCGAGCTCGCGCAGCCGGGGGAGCAGGACGTCGAGCGGGGTGGTCGAGATCAGCACCGTCGGCGCGATCCGCCGCAGCCCGAGGGTCGTCGCGCGGGGATGGTGGAGCAGCTCGGTCAGCGCCGTCTCGTCGTCCGCGCGCAGGAACGCCTCGGCGTGCCCGACCCGGATCGAGCCGAAGGTCCGGGCCGCGTCGTCGACGAGGTAGGAGAGCGGCTGCGGGACCGGGGTCCGCGAGACCGATGCGAGGAACGCGTGCACCTCGGCGGCGCTCCAGCCGGCGTCGAGGGCCCGCCGCACCGACGCCGGCGTGAAGCGGTAGACGGTCGCGCCTCCTCGTGACTCGACGTCGGCGATCAGCTGCAGGTTGCGGCCGAGGGTCGGCTCCAGCGGGCCCGGCGCGACGGCGGTGAGGTCGGCTTGGAGCAACACGTGGTCGACCGGGTCGGGCAGGAGCGCCGCGAGCACCGGCTCGGCGTCACCGCGGTCCAGCAGGACCCGTGCGTACGACGCCAGCCCCTCGAGCCCCGTCACGCCGAGCGCCGCCGCCTCGGTCAGGACGTGCACGACCTGGTCGGTGCGCTGCCGCGGCCGGCGCGGCCGCACCCAGGCCAGGCGGGCGACCAGACCGGGCACCCCCGTGCCCGAGGCGAGCACCTCGCCGTCCGGCAGGAGGGCCAGCTCGGCCAGCGTCATCCGCCGCGTCTCCCGGATCATCGGGCTCACGAGCTCCGGCACGAGTGCGTTGAAGGCCTTGCCCGCCGGGTCACGCTGGCCGACCAGGGTGGGGGTGCGCTCGCTGTCGAGCCAGGCGCGGGCGAGCACCAGCCAGCGCTCGGCGACGGGCTGGGTCGACCAGAAGTCGATGAGGTCGCTCGGCAGCCAGGCGGGGTTGCCGTCGAGATCGGCAGCGGTGGTGATCAGGCCGGCCTCGTGGGCGACCTCGACCAGCAGGGCGGCGGTCGGCTCGTCCACGTGGAGCCGCGCCGCGGTCGAGCGCAGGTCCCGGACGCCCAGCCCGCCGGACCTCAGCGCGGCCGGCGGCTCGGCGCCCCAGCCGTCGACGAGCAGCTCGGTGCGGCGTACGGCCTCGAAGGCGGCACCCGCCGCCACCTTGTCCACCAGCGCCTGGGAGCGCGGCGAGGTAGGCACCTCCGGAGCGACGTCCACCGGCTCCTTCGTCGTGTGTCCGCGCACGGCGATGCCGGCCTCGCCCGGCACGATCATCGGTCCGCCGGCGCGGGGGAGGAGGAGCCCGCGGGCGATCAGCTCCTCCGCGGGGGTGGCCGCCTCGGAGACCGAGACCGTCGTCCGCGCGCTGCTGACCGCCTCGCCGCCCGCGTCCACGACGTGCTCGAGCATGGCCCGCGCGGCGTCGGAGAGCTCCGCCACCGACGTGCGTGCGTCGGCTGGCGCACGCCCCGTCGACGGACGCAGCCCGCTGACCGGTCCGAGCGCCTCGGCGACACCGGTCAGCGCCCGCAGCCCGGCGTGCGACTCCCAGACGAGGGCGAGGCCGAGCAGCCGCTCGAGCGCGGCCTCGACCGTCGCGGTCCCGGCGTGGACGGCCGCCTCGATCTGCGCGGGCGTGGCGTTCTGCAGCACCACCGCGGCGTCGAGGACGGCCAGCTCGGGTCGGCTGAGCTGGTCCAGGGCGCGCAGCAGCGAGGCGCGGGTGGCCGCCCGCGACGCGAGCTGACCGGAGTCCTGCGGAGCCGGTGAGGCGAGGTCCGGCCGGGCGCGGAGGAGGCCGGACAGCCGCTCGTCCGGCCAGGCGCGCAGCTGGTCGGCGAGCGATCGGTACCCGCTGCCTGTGCTCATCCCGCCCAGATTAGTGGCGACCCAGTGGCGCGGTCCCCGGGCCGCCCGAGCGCACGCCCGGGCGCGCCCGCGCCGCCGACACTCGTTCCACCGCGGGACCGCGCCGGGTGAAGTGTGGTGGGATGGCCCCGTGACTGATCGGACCTTCGCCTACCAGCCGGGGGGCTGGTTCGGCATCGTGGGCGAGCACGCCACCGTTCTGCTGCCGGGAACCGAGAAGGACCGGGCCGGCGCGCTGTGGGTGCTCGTCGATGACGGCGCCGGCTTCGACGTCGTGCTCGACGCCCTGGTCGCCGGTGGGCTGTCCACGCTGCCCGGCTTCGTGCTGCTGGCCAGCGACGACGACAACACCCGGGTGGTGATCCGCGGCGACGCGACCGCCACCTTCGAGGCGGCCGAGGGCACCGTCCACGTCGAGGGGTCCGGCGGCTCGATGTGGGTCGAGCGCGTGCTGCACGAGGTCAGCCACCTCTCGGTGGCGCTGCCGGGCGAGGCCGGGTCCGGTCCGCGCCTGACCGTCGCCGCCGGTCTGGTTCGGGTGGCCGGCATGGAGACCCCGGTCGCCGCCGCTCCCGCCGGACCGACCACGCCTCCGCCGCCGCCCCTCACCCCGCCGCCGGCCCCGCGGCTCGAGCTCGTGCCCGACCCGCTCACCGACGAGATCCACCTCGACGACGACGTCTCACCGGTCGAGGACGACGCTTCCGCCGACCACGACGTGCTGGGCGGTCCGCCGACCTGGACCCCGCCGACGCCGCCCGCCCCGGTCCCGCCGCTCCCGCCGGTACCGACGCTGCCGCCGCCGTCGATCCCGCCGGCTCCCTCGTTCCCGCCACCGCCGCCGGCTCCCCCTGCTGCGCCGGCTCCCGCCGGCTGGGACGACGAGGTGACCGAGCAGATCAGCGTGGTGCCTGAGGACCTGCTCCCGCTCCACGAGCCCGAGCCCGAGGCCGCCCCTGAGCCGGAGGAGTCGTGGGACCACCCCGCCCCCGTCGCGCACCTGTCGTTCTCCAGCGGCGCCGAGGTCGACGTCGACGGGCTCGTCGTGATCGGCCGGGCCCCTGACGCCGGACGGTTCCCGGCCGACGAGGAGCCGACCCTGGTCGCGGTGCCCAGCCCCCACTCGGAGATCTCCTCCACCCACGTCGAGGTCCGCCCCGGGACGGGTGCCGACCACGGCAGCGCCGTGGTCACCGACCTCGGCTCGACCAACGGCACGCTGCTCATCCAGCCCGGTCAGCGCCCCGAGGAGCTGCGGCCCGGCGTACCCGTCGTGCTCGAGTCAGGTGCCCTCATCGACCTCGGCGACGGCCTCACCATCAGGGTCGCCAAGATCTGAGATCAGTCCTTCTTCGCCGGGTCGGCGACGTCGTCGAACCCGTCCGGCCGGTGCAGGACGTGGGCGCGACCGAGCGGCCAGACCAGCGCCACGACCTTGCCGACGACGAGGTCGGTCGACACGAAGGCGTCGTCCTTGTCGCAGCTCGGCCCGTCGTCGTCGGTGCAGAGGTGGAAGGAGCTGTCGGCCGACTGGTCCCGGTTGTCGCCCATCACGAAGAGCCTGCCGGCCGGCACCGTCGCCGACCAGCCCGCGCAACCGGCCATCGGCCCGTCGCAGTCGTCCTGCGGGTCGATGAAGGAGTCCTCGGCCAGCGGCGTGCCGTTGACGGTGATGCGCCCGTCCTTGTCGCAGCACACGATCTTGTCGCCCGCGACGCCGATGACGCGCTTCACCAGGTGGCCGCCCGAGGGGTAGAGACCGATCTTGGCGAGCCCACGGCCGACGAGGCCCGTCGGACCGGCATCCTCGTCGTCGTCGAGCCAGTCGCCGGGGTCGGCGAAGACGACCACGTCGCCGCGCTGCGGACCGCCGTTCCAGTACGACGGCTTCTCGACCATGATCCGGTCGTTGACCACGAGCCCCGGCTCCATCGAGCCGGAGGGGATGTAGAACGCCTGCACGAAGAAGGTCTTGACGACCACGGCCAGCCCGATGGCGACGACGAGGAGGATGACCGTCTCGCGGATGACCTTCCACGAGCCGTTGGTCGTCGCGGTGCGGTCCGTCCGCTCGTCAGTGGTCACGACCGGACCTTATCCGTGGACTGGTGATGCCGTTGACCGGACGGCACGAGCCAGGACCGGTGGCGCGAGGTCACGGCCGCGCTGCTGCTGGTGGCAGGAGCCGGCGTACTCCCGACCTGGAGCCGTCGGCGCCGCCGTCTACGATCGACCCCGTGAGCGAGGGACAGCTGGCGGTGGGGTTCGACCTCGACATGACCCTCATCGACACCGTGCCGGGCTTCCGCGACGTGCTGACCGCCGTCGCCGTCGAGTTCGGCGTGGAGCTGCCCGTCGAGCAGCTGACGTCACGCCTCGGGCCGCCGCTGGAGGTGATGCTGGAGCCCTACCTGCCCGCTGACCGGGTGATCGCCGCCGGCGACCGCTTCCGCGCGCTCTACCCCGACCACGCCATCGCCAACGTGCCCGCGCTCGCCGGGGCGCACGACGCGATCGCAGCCGTACGCCGCCACGGCGGCCGCGTCATCGTGGTCACCGGCAAGTTCCCGGCCAACGCCCAGCTCCACGTCGACCACATCGGCTTCGACATCGACCACCTCGAGGGGTGGGTGTGGGGCGTCGGCAAGGCCGACGTCCTGCGCCGTGAGGGCGCCAGCATCTACGTCGGCGACCACGTCCACGACGTGGAGGGCGCCCTCGCCGCCGGCGCGCTCAGCGTGTCGGTCCTGACCGGCGGGTCCACGCGCGCCGACCTGGAGGCGGCCGGGACGCACGTCGTCCTCGACGACCTCCGCGACTTCCCCGCCTGGCTCGAGGACCACCTGGCCGGAACGGCCGAGCGCCGGCCGACATCCCTCGGCTAGGCTTCCTCGGCCCGGCGACGACTCGCCGGGGATCCATGTCTCGCGAGCAAGAAGAGGTCAGTCCGGTGCCCACTGGCAAGGTGAAGTGGTTCGACGCGGAGAAGGGCTTCGGCTTCCTGTCCCAGGAGGACGGCCCCGATGTCTACGTCCACGCCGACGCACTCCCCGAGGGTGCGGCGAAGACGCTCAAGGCCGGGACCCGGGTGGAGTTCGGCATCGCCCAGGGCCGCCGAGGCGACCAGGCGCTGCAGCTCCGCATCCTCGACGCCCCGCCGTCGGTCGCGAAGAACCGGGCGGTTGCCAAGCGGCGCAACCCCGAGGAGATGACCCTCATCGTCGAGAACGTCATCAAGCTCCTCGAGGACATCCGCGAGGGCTACGAGCATGGTCGCCCGCCGACCCGTGAGCTGGCGAAGAAGGTCAGCCCCGCCCTGCGCGCGCTGGCCGACGAGTTCGAGCTCTGACCCGCCCCTTCGCCAAAGGTCACGGTGACCCCTGCGCGGCGGCGGGAGCCATGCCGCCGCTGCGACGCGGCCGCGTCACCAGCACGTACGCCGTCCAGGCGGTCAGCACCGCACACGCGACGCCGAGCCCCAGCCGCGCGTGCAGCGGCAGGGCGATGCCGACGAACCCGCCCATCACCCAGGCGAGCTGGAGGGTCGTGTCGGACCGGGCGAACGCCGAGGCCTGCACTGACCCGGGGACGTGCTCCTGGATCGAGGAGTCGAGGGAGAACTTCGCCAGCGCCTGACCCAGGCCGGCGACCAGTCCGAGGATCGCCAGCAGCGGGACCGAGTAGAAGAGCGCCGCCAGGAGCGCGACCACCGCATCGGCCACCATCACCGCCGACACCGCGATGGCCGGCCGGATCCGGCGGACCAGGGACGCGGCGACGACCCCGAGGAAGTTGCCGAGCCCTGCGCCACCCGCGACGATCGCGAGCAGCACCGTGGACGACCAGCCGTGCAGCGGGTGCTCCTGCAGCAGGAACGCCATGAACATCAGCAGGAAGCCGTAGAGCCACTTCGGCGCGCAGTTCGCGCGCAGCGCGTAGGACACCCCGGCCGGCATCCGCATCCGCATACCGCCGCCGCTCGTCTCGCCGTCGCGGAAGCCCATCGTGCCCTCGCCGGCGCTGGAGTCGACCTTGGCCGGCAGGCGGATCGCGGCGATCGTCGCGATGACGAAGAGCACGAAGGCCCAGCGCAGGACCCACTCGGGACCTGCGAGCGAGGCGAGCCCGGCGATCGGCGCTGCGACCGTGACGCCGACGATGCCGGCCATCGAGACGCGTCCGTTGGCCTTGACCAGGGTGAAGTCGCGGGGGAGCAGGCGCGGGACCGCGGCGGCGCGCGTGACGCCGTACGCCTTCGACGCGACCAGCACGCCCAGCGCCGCGGGGAACATCAGCGGCGACTGGTCGGGCAGGGCGCCGGCCAGCACCCAGCAGAGGAACGCGCGGACCGCCATCGTCGCCCCGATCGCCCAGCGGCGGCCGTGGGAGAAGCGGTCGAGGAAGGGTCCGATGAGCGGTGCGACGATCGCGAAGGGGAGCATCGTCAGGCCGAGGAACAAGGCGACGGACTCGCGCGAGGACGAACCGTCACCGGAGGGCACCTGGAAGAAGAGCGACCCGGCCAGCGAGATCGCCACCGCGGCGTCGCCGGCGGTGTTGAAGGCGTGCATCTCGATGAGTCGGTTGAGCCCTGACTCGCCGGCCCCCTGCGCGTCGGCGGCCCGCCGGGCCTGGCCGACGGCGAACCGACCGAACCGCCCGACGCCGCGCGCGGTCGCGCCCATGCCCCGCGCCGTGCCCCGCGCCGTCCGGCCGGCCCCCCGTGCGAACGTCCTGCCCGCGGAGCGGCCCGACCCCGCCTGCGCGCCCTCGTCCGGGCCGCGCCCGCGCTCGTCCTCGTCGTGCTGAGCCGTCACCCCTCCATCCTGCCCGTTCCGCCTGGGCGGTGGTCGAGCCGGTGGGCACGTGTCGACCCCCGAACTGACACGACGGCGGTCGATGCGTGAAGATGGCGACCGTGAGCACTCAGCCGAGCCGGACCGAGCCGACCGCCGTCGGTGCGATCGACGCCGCGCGGAAGGCACTGGTCGAGGAGGTCGGTCGCGCCGACGTCGGCGCCCACCTCGGCCACCTCGTCGAGGGCGAGCCCGGCGGCACCGTCGTGACGCACCTGTTCGCCTGCCAGCGGGCGGGGTACGTCGGCTGGCACTGGTCGGTCACCCTCGCCCAGATCCCCGGCGAGGCGCCGACGGTCGACGAGGTCGTGCTGATCCCGGGCGACGAGGCGATCGTCGCCCCGGCCTGGGTGCCCTACCGCGACCGCATCGAGCCGGGCGACCTCTCGCCCGGCGACCTGCTGCCCGTCTCCGACGAGGACCCGCGCCTCGTGCCGACGTACTCCTTCGGCGACGACCCGCTCGACGCCGACGCGAAGGCCCAGGTCCGCCAGGTCGCCGAGGACCTCGGCCTCGGCCGCGTGCGCACCCTCTCCGTCGAGGGCCTGGACCTCGCTGCGCAGCGCTGGTACGCCGGCCTCGCCGGCCCGGCCGCGCCCATCGCCCAGGCGGCGCCGCACCACTGCTACTCCTGCGGGTTCCTGCTCCGCATCAGCGGCTCGCTGAGCGCCGGCTTCGGCGTCTGCGCGAACGGTGACGCGAACGACGACGGCCGCGTGGTCAGCATGGACCACGGTTGTGGCGCCCACTCCGAGGTGCGGCTGGCCAAGAAGCACGAGCCCCTGCCCCTCCCCGAGCCGGTCGTCGACGACCTGACGACCGACCTGCTCGAAGCCTTCTGACCCGGCCGTCAGTCGCCGGTGCTCGACAGCAGCCAGACGGCGTACTCGTCGTTGGCGGGGTGCAGCTCATAGCTCCCGGCCCGCAGGTCGACCCGTAGCCCCGCGGCGGTGGCGTCGGCGACGAACTCGTCGGGCGGGTAGACCCGCGCGGTGCTCGGCCCGTCGGTGAGGTGGAAACCGACGAGGATCCGCCCGCCCGGCGCGAGCAGCTCACGCAGCCGGGTCAGCACCGCCACCTCGCTGTCCTCCGCGAGGTAGATCATCACGTTGCCGACGCAGACGATCACGTCGAACTCCGCGGGCCCGCCGCGGGAGGCCAGTGCCTCCGGGGTCAACGAGAGGATGTCGAGCGGGACCACCGGGAGGTGGGGGTAGGTGCGGAGCGACTGCTCCACGAGCGTCGGGTCGGGCTCGGCGGCGACCACCTGATGACCACGGGCGGCGAGCGCGGCGGCCACCCGTCCCATCCCCGAGCCGGCGTCGAGGATGCGTGCTCCGCGAGGTGCGACGGCGTCCGCCAGCCGCGCCTCGCCGTCGACGTCGGCGCCGCGAGCGACGAGGTCGGTGAACGTGGTCGAGTAGCGCGTGACGCCCGTGGCGGCCAGCGCCCAGCGGGTCGGTCGGCCCATCAGCGGATCCCCCGCACCTCGTGGGCACGCTGGGCGCGGCGTCGGCAGACCTCCAGCCCGAGGAGGCCGAGGCCGAAGCCGGCCAGGCAGGTCCACAGCCACCACACCCGGCCGGAGTCGTCGAGCCGGCCGTAGAAGGGCAGCAGACCGACGAAGGCCAGGGCCCACAGCGCCGTCCCGGCGGCGATCGTCCGGACGCCGTCCACGTCGAGCGGGGCGACGTCGGCGATCAGGTAGGTCCTCCGGCCGATGCGGTGGGCGGCGGGCTCGTCGTACTCCTCCACGCTCCCAACGTACCCGCCCGGCGCGCGGTCGATCGGGCCGGGCGAGGCTCGGAGAGGGGGTCGGCCTCGAGGAATAGTTAGCACCGGTAATGAGTTATGCTAACGACATGAGGACGACCGTGAGCAGCACCGCCGCAGGCATGGCGTCGCAGCTGCGGGTATCGGTGATGCGGCTGCACCGCCGTCTGGTGGCCGAGCGCGACCCGCGCAACGAGCTGAGCATCGGGCAGATGGGCGTCCTCGGCGCCCTGTCCATCGCGGACGAGGCGACGCTGGGGGCGCTCGCCGCCCGCGAGCGTGTCCAGCCGCCGAGCATGACGCGCACCGTGAACTGCCTGGCCGACGGCGGCTACGTCGAGCGCCGCCCGAGCGAGACCGACCGCCGCCAGGTGATCGTCGCCATCACCGACAAGGGCCGCGTGACCGTCAAGGCCGACCGCGCCCGCCGCGACGCCTGGCTCGCCCAGCAGCTCGCCGCCCTCACCGCAGCCGAACGTGCCGTCCTCCGCGACGCAGCCCCGATCCTGGAGAAGATCAGCAACTCTTGAGTCCCACCTTCCGTGCCCTGAGCAACCCGAACTACCGGCTCTACCTCGCCGGCAGCGTCGTCTCGAACACGGGCACGTGGATGATGCGCGTCGCGCAGGACTGGCTGGTCCTCCGGCCTCTCGACGGTGGCGGCTCCGCGGTGGGCATCACGACCGGGCTCCAGTTCCTCCCGGTCCTTCTCCTCACGCCGTACGCCGGCGTGGTGGCCGACCGGATGCCCAAGCGCCGCCTCCTCCAGCTCACGCAGGCGACGATGGGGTTCTTCTCCCTCCTCGGGGCCGTGGTCGCGCTGACCGGCCACAGCCAGCTCTGGGTGATCTACCTCTGTGCGGTCGGCCTCGGCATCGGCGCGGCCTTCGACTCGCCGGCCCGCCAGTCCTTCGTCAGCGAGATGGTCGGGCCTGACCACCTGCAGAACGCCGTCGGCCTCAACTCGGCCAGCTTCAACGCCGCGCGCCTCGTCGGGCCCGCGCTGGCCGGCCTGATGATCGGCGCCCTCGGCTCGGGGCAGGAGGCGACCGGCGCTGTCTTCCTCGTCAACGCGCTCTCCTATCTGGCCGTGATCGGCCAGCTGCATCGGATGAACCCCGCCCTGCTGAACACCCCGAAGCTGCGGGGCCGCGGCCCCGGCGCGCTGCGCGAGGGCGTCGCCTACGTCCGCAGCCAGCCCAAGATGCTCTTCGTGCTGGTGCTCGTCTTCTTCGCCGGCACCTTCGGCATGAACTTCCAGATCACCAGCGCGCTGATGGCCACCGACGTCTTCGGCAAGGGGGCCGGAGAGTTCGGCATCCTCGGCTCGACCCTCGCGATCGGCTCGCTCACGGCGGCGCTGCTCGCGGCCCGGCGCGGCCGGATCCGGATGCGACTGCTCGTCATCGCGTCGCTGGCGTTCGGCGTCGCCGAGGTCGTCGCGGGCTCCCTGCCGACGTACGCGCTCTTCGCGATCTTCACGCCGGTCATCGGGTTCTGCACGCTGACGCTGCTCAACTCCGCCAACGCGACGATGCAGCTCGAGTCCGACCCGCTGATGCGCGGCCGGGTGATGGCGCTCTACATGACGGTGGTCCAGGGCGGCACCCCGCTCGGCGCCCCGGTCGTCGGCTGGGTCGGCGAGACCTTCGGCGCCCGGTGGACGCTCTGGCTGGGCGGCGGGTTCACGATCCTGGGCGCCGTGCTGGCCATCGCGGTCTACGCCCGGTTGACCCGTGCGGGCGGCGTTTTGACCCCCTCTGGGGCCACCGGTAACCTTGGTCCTCGTGTCTGGGACGACCAGACCGTCGTGCGTGCCCGCAGCTAGATCTCGAAGACAGGTTCGAGGAGGCGGCACGCCCAGGAGCAGGGCGACACGCCCGACCTCGGGGGCGACGGCTGGACGGTAGCACCACCCGAGCACAGCATCACCACCCCTCCACGGCAGAGCGCTGCGGAGAGAGAGTCGAACAGAAGGGGAACCACCCGGTGCCCACCATTAACCAGCTGGTCCGCAAGGGCCGCGAGGACAAGGTGTCGAAGAACAAGACGCCTGCCCTCAAGGGATCTCCGCAGCGCCGCGGCGTCTGCACCCGCGTCTACACCACCACGCCGAAGAAGCCGAACTCCGCCCTCCGCAAGGTCGCCCGCGTGCGTCTGAGCTCCGGCGTCGAGGTCACCGCTTACATCCCCGGTGTTGGCCACAACCTTCAGGAGCACTCCATCGTGCTCGTCCGCGGCGGTCGTGTGAAGGACCTGCCCGGCGTCCGCTACAAGATCATCCGCGGCACCCTCGACACCCAGGGCGTCAAGAACCGCAAGCAAGCCCGGAGCCGTTACGGCGCCAAGAAGGAGAAGTGAGATGCCTCGTAAGGGTCCCGCTCCCAAGCGCCCGATCGACGTCGACCCGGTCTACGGCTCGCAGCTGGTGACCCAGCTGGTGTCGAAGGTCCTCCAGGACGGCAAGAAGCAGGTCGCCCAGCGCATCGTCTACACCGCGCTCGAGGGCTGCCGCGAGAAGACCGGCACCGACCCGGTCCTGACGCTCAAGCGCGCCATGGACAACGTCAAGCCGGCCATCGAGGTCAAGTCCCGCCGTGTCGGTGGCGCGACCTACCAGGTCCCGATCGAGGTCAAGGGCACGCGCGGCACCACGCTCGCGCTGCGCTGGCTGGTCGGCTACGCCCAGGACCGTCGCGAGAAGACGATGGCCGAGCGTCTGCAGAACGAGATCCTCGACGCGAGCAACGGCCTCGGCGCCGCTGTGAAGAAGCGCGAGGACACCCACAAGATGGCCGAGTCCAACAAGGCCTTCGCGCACTACCGCTGGTGACCGCGTGAGGCGGTACGCCGAGCGGCGTACCGCCTCCGCACACCTACTCCTACTTCCTAAGGAAATCGCAGACAGTGGCTGTCGACATCACCACGGACCTGAAGAACGTCCGCAACATCGGCATCATGGCGCACATCGATGCCGGTAAGACCACCACCACCGAGCGCATCCTGTTCTACACCGGCATCACCTACAAGATCGGTGAGGTCCACGAGGGCGCGGCCACGATGGACTGGATGGAGCAGGAGCAGGAGCGCGGCATCACCATCACGTCGGCCGCGACGACCTGCTGGTGGAAGAACCACCAGATCAACATCATCGACACCCCGGGCCACGTCGACTTCACCGTCGAGGTCGAGCGCGCGCTGCGCGTCCTCGACGGCGCCGTCGCCGTCTTCGACGGTGTCGCCGGCGTCGAGCCGCAGTCCCAGACCGTGTGGCGCCAGGCCAACAAGTACGCCGTCCCGCGGATGTGCTTCGTCAACAAGCTCGACCGCACCGGTGCCGACTTCTACCGCGTCGTCGACTCGATCATCGAGCGGCTGAACTCCACCCCGCTGGTCCTGCAGATCCCGATCGGCGCGGAGTCCGACTTCATCGGCGTCGTCGACCTGGTCGAGATGCACGCCAAGGTGTGGCGCGGCGAGACCGCCATGGGTGAGGACTACACGGTCGAGGAGATCCCGGCCGACCTCGCCGACAAGGCCGCCGAGTACCGCGAGAAGCTCATCGAGACCCTCGCCGAGGCCGACGACGAGATCATGGAGGTCTACCTCGAGGACGGTGACGTCTTGGACGTGCCGACCCTCAAGGCCGCCATCCGTCGCGCGACCCTCGCCGACAAGGTCAACCCGGTCCTGACCGGCACCGCGTTCAAGAACAAGGGCGTCCAGCCCCTGCTCGACGCCGTGAACGACTACCTCCCGTCGCCCGTCGACGTCGAGGGCATCGTCGGTCACAAGCCGAACGACGAGTCCGTCGAGATCACCCGCAAGCCCAGCGACGACGAGCCCTTCGCCGGCCTGGCCTTCAAGATCGCCTCCGACCCGCACCTGGGCAAGCTGATCTACGTCCGTGTCTACTCCGGCAAGCTGGAGGCCGGTGCGACAGTGGTCAACTCGGTCAACGGCAAGAAGGAGCGGATCGGCAAGGTCTACCAGATGCACGCGAACAAGCGTGAGGAGATCGCGTCGGTCGGCGCCGGCCAGATCGTGGCCGTCATGGGCCTCAAGGACACCAAGACCGGTCACACCCTGTGCGACCCCTCCAACCAGGTCGTCCTCGAGTCGATGACGTTCCCGGCCCCGGTGATCGAGGTCGCGATCGAGCCCAAGACCAAGAGCGACCAGGAGAAGCTCGGCGTCGCCATCCAGCGTCTCGCCGAGGAGGACCCGACCTTCGTCGTGAAGACCGACGAGGAGACCGGCCAGACCATCATCGCGGGCATGGGCGAGCTCCACCTGGAGATCCTCGTCGACCGCATGAAGCGCGAGTTCAAGGTCGAGGCGACCGTGGGCAAGCCGCAGGTCGCCTACCGCGAGACGATCCGCCAGCGGGTCGCGAACCACAGCTACACCCACAAGAAGCAGACCGGTGGTTCGGGTCAGTTCGCGAAGGTCGTCATCTCGATCGAGCCCAACATCGACCCCGAGACCAACACCGGCGCGGGCTACGAGTTCTCCAACAACGTCACCGGCGGTCGCGTCCCGCGCGAGTACATCCCGTCGGTCGACCAGGGTGCTCAGGAGGCCATGGAGTTCGGCGTCCTCGCCGGCTACCCGATGGTCGACGTCAAGGTCTCGCTGGAGGACGGCGCCTACCACGACGTCGACTCCTCCGAGCTCGCGTTCAAGATCGCCGGCATCCAGGCCTTCAAGGAGGCCGCCCGCCAGGCGAGGCCCTGCCTGCTGGAGCCCGTGTTCGCCGTGGAGGTGACGACCCCGGAGACCTTCCTGGGCACCGTCATCGGCGACATCAACTCCCGCCGGGGCCAGATCCGGTCGCAGGAGGAGCGGTTCGGCGACATCGCCGTCCAGGCCCTCGTGCCGCTGTCCGAGATGTTCGGGTACGTTGGCGACCTGAGGTCCAAGACCTCCGGTCAGGCGTCGTACTCGATGGAGTTCGACTCGTACGCCGAGGTTCCCACGAACATCGCCGACGAGATCATCAAGAAGGCTCGCGGCGAGTAATCGCCGTACGGCCCTCGGCACCATTCAGCTCAGTACGAGTCACGTAACAAAACACACCAGGAGGAGCCCCCAGTGGCTAAGGCGAAGTTCGAGCGGACCAAGCCGCACGTCAACATCGGAACGATCGGTCACATCGACCACGGTAAGACCACTCTTACCGCTGCGATCACGAAGGTGCTGCACGACAAGTACCCGGACCTGAACGCCGCTTCGGCGTTCGACGAGATCGACAAGGCTCCCGAGGAGCGCCAGCGCGGTATCACCATCTCCATCGCGCACGTCGAGTACCAGACCGAGGCGCGTCACTACGCGCACGTCGACTGCCCGGGTCACGCGGACTACATCAAGAACATGATCACGGGTGCCGCCCAGATGGACGGCGCGATCCTCGTGGTCGCCGCCACCGACGGCCCCATGCCGCAGACCCGCGAGCACGTGCTGCTCGCCCGCCAGGTCGGCGTCCCCGCCCTGGTCGTCGCGCTCAACAAGTGCGACATGGTCGACGACGAGGAGCTCATCGAGCTCGTCGAGATGGAGGTGCGCGAGCTCCTCAACGAGTACGAGTTCCCGGGCGACGACATCCCGGTCGTTCGCGTGGCGGCCTTCCCGGCGCTGCAGGGCGACGCCAAGTGGGGCGACTCGATCCTCGAGCTCATGAACGCGGTCGACGAGGCCATCCCGACCCCCGAGCGTGAGACGGACAAGCCGTTCCTCATGCCCGTCGAGGACGTCTTCACGATCACCGGTCGTGGCACCGTCATCACCGGTCGCATCGAGCGCGGCATCGTCAAGGTCGGCGAGGAGGTCGAGATCGTCGGCATCCGCGAGGGTTCGCAGAAGTCGACCGTCACCGGCGTCGAGATGTTCCGCAAGCTGCTCGACGAGGGCCAGGCGGGCGAGAACGTCGGTCTGCTCCTCCGTGGCACCAAGCGCGAGGACGTCGAGCGCGGCATGGTCGTCATCAAGCCGGGCACCACGACCCCGCACACCAACTTCGAGGCCTCGGTCTACATCCTCTCGAAGGAGGAGGGCGGCCGTCACACGCCGTTCTTCAACAACTACCGTCCGCAGTTCTACTTCCGTACGACGGACGTGACCGGCGTCGTGACCCTCCCCGAGGGCACCGAGATGGTCATGCCGGGTGACAACACCGAGATGTCGGTCGAGCTCATCCAGCCCATCGCGATGGACGAGGGCCTGCGGTTCGCGATCCGTGAGGGCGGCCGCACCGTCGGCGCGGGCCGGGTCACCAAGATCACCAAGTGATCCACGCGGGCTAGCCCGCACCCAGCACCACCAGAACGCCCCGGGCCTCGGCCCGGGGCGTTCTGCGTGTCACGACAGAATGGAACCCATGTCCGACGACAAGCACGGCAAGCTGGCGCGCAGCCGGGGAGCGCAGAACGCCGGCGGCTCCCCGGAGGGCCGGCCCGGCGTCCGGTTGACGGAGGACGGCCGCCCGCTGCGCGAGGTGCTGTCCTACTCGCGCCGCGGCAGCCGCTTCACCGCCCGGCAGGCCGGCGCCTGGGAGCGCCACGCCGACGCCTGGGTCTTCGGCGCCGACGCCGTCGCCGGCATCTCGGCGCCGCTCGACGTCAACGACGCGTGGTTCGGACGCCAGGCGCCGCTCTACGTCGAGATCGGCTCGGGCGTCGGTGAGACCACGGCGTCGTACGCCGCAGCGCACCCCGACGTCAACGTGCTGGCCTTCGAGGTGTGGCTTCCCGGGGTGGCCGACACCCTCGCGCGACTGGAGGCGGCCGGCGCGTCGAACGCGCGTCTCTGCACCGTCGACGCCGCCTGGTCGCTCACCGAGCTCTTCGCGCCCGGCTCGATCACGGAGCTGTGGACGCTCTTCCCCGATCCGTGGCACAAGAAGCGCCACCACAAGCGGCGTCTGGTCAACCAGCCCTTCGTCGGCACCGCCGCTTCACGGCTCGTCCAGGGCGGGACCTGGCGGCTGGCGACCGACTGGGCCGACTACGCCGCGCACATCGCCGAGGCGATGGCCACGGAGCCGACACTCACCGGTGGCCCCGTCGACCGGTGGACGGAGCGGCCGCTCACCAAGTTCGAGCGCCGCGGCATCGCCGAAGGCCGTGCGATCGCGGACTTCGCCTACCGCCGGTCGCTGGTCGAGTAGGTCTCGAGCGGGGCGGTGATCAGCAACCGACGGTGCCGTAGCCGGCCGTCGCGGCGGGCCGCGGTGCGCGGCGCAGCTGGCGCACGAGACGCCTCTTGGTGGTCGTGCGGCCCAGCGGGTAGTAGCGGAACCAGTCGACCTGCGTGACGAGCGGGTCCATCTGGACGAACCCGGGCGTGCCCAGGTAGGAGATCCGCAGGTGCAGCCGCTGTCCGCGCATGGCGTTCTTGATGGGCAGCCGGCGGATGATGCGGCCGTCGAGGAACCACGAGACCGACTTCTTGGTGACCTCGACCGCCCACACGCGCCAGGCGCCGTAGCGGCTGTCCTGGGTGGGGTTCCAGTCGTTCACGTCGAAGAGCGGCCCGGACGGGGCCGCGACCGCGCTGCGGTGCAGACCCGGCCGGTCCAGGCCGACGGTCGCCCGCGAGCCCGGCGTCTGCGTGTAGCTCGCCAGCGCCACCGACTCCGGGGCGCAGCGCGTGGGCGCGCCGCCCGGCACCAGCTCGATCTTGACGGCGTACGGCGGCAGCCCGGCCGGCGTCTTCGGCCTGTTGTCACCGGTCCTGCTGCGGAAGCGGACCTCCCAGCGGCCGTAGCGGCGCGACTGGTTCCAGTCCGTGGCGACGTCGCCGGCCGGCTCCTCGATGTGGGTCTCGAGGGTGCCGTACCGCTTCGCCCACATGGTCGGCGTCCCGGTACGGCTGAACGGGCCGGGGACCGGGTTGGCGGCGTCGGAGAGCTGCTCGCCCGTCGTCTCGAACTCGTGCCGGATGACGCGGCCCGTCCACCAGGCGTACGTCGACCCCGCGTGGATCAGCTCGTAGCGGTTGCATCCCGTCGGCCGTCCGCAGGAGCCGGGGGCGCCGAGGGCGCTGGCCGACTGGGGGAGGAGGGTGCTGACGAGCGCGAGCAGGGTGAGCGAGGCGAGGAGCTGGCCGAGAAGGCGGAACGGGCGAGGAATCACCGCGCCACGGTAGGCACGGGACTCCTCGCCCGTCCGGCGAACGGCCGCAAAGTGACCGATCGGATGATGCTCAGCAGGCGGCAGCGAACCGCTTGGCCGTCGTCGACGGTGCGTCGATCGACTTCTTGGACTTCTTCTTCATGTTCCAGTAGCGCGCCCAGTCGAGCTGCAGACGCGTCTTGTTCATCGCCTTGCCCGGGTCGGTGACCAGCGCGGCCTGCATGGTCAGCTTGGCGCCGGAGAGCGCCGCCGGGCGACGCTCGGTGCGGACGACCTTGGCGTCGATGAACCACGAGACGTGGGTCTTGGTGACCTCGACCGCGAACTCGTGCCACTCGTCGCCGCCCACCTTGCGAGAGAGCGTCTTGGCGGCGTGGAACCGGTTGTTGGGCAGGGTGTGGATGTTGAGGTTCGCCGTGTGGGCGCGCTTGGGCGTGTAGTCGAGGAAGTCGATGTCCTGACCGCGGCAGTGCCGCTGGCTCTTCCTCGTCGGGGTGAGGGAGAGGACGACGCGGGGGTCGGCCTTGCCGCTCGACTCGCGGGCGGTCCGCATCCGGACCTCCCAGCGACCCTCGCTGTAGCCGACGCCCGTCCAGATCGTCCGGACGTCGCGGGTGACGCCCTGCTGCGAGACCAGCGTCAGCATGCCGTTCTGCTGGTAGAGCTTGCCGGGGCCGGACCGGTGCCACTCGTGCGGCTCCTTGCGGCCGCCGATGAACTCGTAGCGGTGCAGGGCGGGATACCAGCCGTAGCTCGCCCCGGCGTGCACCAGCTCGAAGGCCGTGCACCCGCTGGGGCGCCCACAGGAGGCCTGCGCGCTGGGCTGGGCGGACGTGAACAGGCCGAGAACGACCCCGAGAGCGGCCACCGCGGCGACCAGGTGCTTCTTGAACATCCCGGCACCCTAGCCCGAGCGCCCCGGTCGGATCGAGTCCGCGGCCGTCGGCTACGCGCTGGGGCCGGCCGCCGAAGGGCAGGCGGGGGCGGCCGTGGAGGTTCGGACGACCAGCTCGACCGGCAGCACCTCCGACTCGGGCGGCCGTACGCCGGTCAGCTCGGCGAGCACGCGCTCGGCACCGCGCCGCCCCTGCTCGCGGACGGGCTGGGCGACCGTCGTGAGGTCGAAGAAGCCGGCCAGCTCGTGGTCGTCGATGCCGACCACCGACAGGTCGGAGGGGACGGAGAGACCCAGCTCGCGGGCGGCGCGGAGCACCCCGATCGCCATCTCGTCCGACGCCGCGAAGATCGCGGTCGGACGATCCGGCCCGGCGAGCAGCCGGGCGGCGGCGGCGCGGCCGCCGGCGACGGTGAACTCGCCGACGTCCTCGAGCTCCGGGTGGTGCTCGATCCCGCGCTCGCGCAAAGCGGCGCGGTAGCCCGCGAGCCGGGCCGACGGGGCGACGAAGTCGAGGCTGTCGAGTGAGCCGCCGAGGTAGCCGACGCGGGTGTGGCCGAGATCCAGCAGATGCCCGGTCGCGATCCGGGCGGCCTGCTCGTCGTCGATGCTCACGCTGAAGAGGTCGGGAGCGGCAGCGCCGACGATCGCCACCGGGCGGCCCAGCCCGGCCAGCCGGCGCCGCTCCTCCTCGGTCGGTCGCAGACCGAGCACGAGGACCGCGTCCACCCGCTTGGACAGCAGGTCGGTGTGGAACACGCGGTGGCGAGCGGCCGGCTCCCCGGCCAGGTTGTAGAGCAGCAGGTCGTAGCCCGCCGTACGCAGCACCTCCTCGGCGCCCTGGACGACCTCCCCGAAGAACCAGCGGGTCACGTGGGGGACGATCACGGCCACCGTGCGGGTCTGCCCGCTGGCCAGCCCGACCGCGCTGGGCGAGGGGACGTAGCCCAGCCGCCGGGCGGCGTCGGTCACCTTCAGCCGGTTGGCGTCCGAGACGCCCGGCAGCCCGCGCAGGGCGCGGGACACCGTCGCGGTGGAGAGCGAGACCTCGCGGGCGACGTCCTTGATGCCGGCCATCGTCACACCGCCTCGCGTCCGCGGTGGAGTGCGGGGAGAGGTCCGGGGCGAAGACCGGCGCGCTCACTAGGCTGGCGGGCATGACGACCCACCTGCCCGACGGCACCACACTGGCCTTCGGGGCCGCCTCCGCGTCCTACCAGATCGAGGGCGCCACCGGCGAGGACGGGCGCGGCCTCTCCATCTGGGACACCTTCGCCGCCCGGCCCGGTGCGACCCGCGACGGCAAGGACGGCACGATCGCGTGCGACTCCTACCACCGCTACGCCGAGGACGCCGCGCTCGCCGCAGACCTCGGGGTCGGCTGGTACCGCTTCTCGGTCGCCTGGCCCCGCATCGTGCCGGAGGGCACCGGCGCCGTGGAGACCCGTGGGCTCGACTACTACGACCGTCTCGTCGACGCCTGCCTCGAGCGTGGCGTCACCCCGACCGGCACGTTCTACCACTGGGACCTGCCCCAGGTCCTCGAGGACAAGGGCGGCTGGCTCGAGCGCGACACCGCCGCTGCCTTCGCCGACTACGCCCGGGTCGTGCACGACCGGCTCGGTGACCGGGTCACGGTCTGGGCCACGCTCAACGAGCCGTGGTGCGCGGCCTACCTCGGCTACGCGGCAGGGGTCCATGCACCGGGCCGTCGCGAGGGCGGTCGGGCCCACCGCGCCGCCCACCACCTCATGCTCGGTCACGGCCTGGCCGCTCAGGCGCTGCACGAGGCCGGCAGCCAGGACGTCGGCGTCGTGCTCAACCTGGCGCCGATCTGGCCCGAGCCCGGCCTCCCCGAGCAGGCGGCCGACGGCGTCGACGCCGTGCGCAACCGGGTGTGGCTCGGCCCCCTGGTCGACGGCGCGTACGACGGCGGGCTGCTGCGCGTGGCGCCGGAGCTCGCCGACGCCGAGCTGGTCCGCGAGGGTGACCTCGCGCTGATCCGGGGGAGCGCCGACTGGGTCGGCGTCAACTACTACACGCCGGTCCGCCCCGGCCCCGTGACGCCGACGCCCGACGGGCGCGAGCGGCACCCCGAGACCGACGCCTACCCGGGCGTCGACCCGGTCACCTTCCACGTGCGCGAGCCGCGCACCCACATCGGCTGGGAGGTCGAGCCGGCCGGTCTCGAGGAGCTGCTCGTCGAGACCCACGCGCGCACCGGGCTGCCGATCGTGGTCACCGAGAACGGCGCCGCCTACGCCGACGACACCGTCGTGGACGGCGTCATCCAGGACGAGGACCGTCGGTCCTACCTCGAGCACCACATCGCCGCGACCGAGCGGGCCCGGGCGTCCGGTGCCGACGTGCGCGGCTACTTCGTCTGGACGCTGCTCGACAACTTCGAGTGGGCCGAGGGCTACACGAAGCGCTTCGGCATCGTCCACGTCGACGCCGAGACCCAGGACCGCACCCCCAAGGCGTCGTACCGCTGGCTCCAGCAGCGGCTCGCCGGCGCCTGACCTCGGGGTGACCCGGGCGGACGTCCTGCGGTCCGGCTGCCATGACAGGCGGTCCGCAGGACGTCCCGGCTCCGACATCTCAGCCCTTGACGCTGCCAGCCAGGAGCCCGCGGACGAAGAACCGCTGCAGGCCCAGGAAGACCGCGAGCGGAACGACCAGCGAGACGAACGCCCCGGCCGACAGCAGGTACCAGTCGGCGCCGCGGGTGCCGGAGAGGTTCGCCAGCGCCACGGTGAGCGGGGAGATGTCCAGGCTGCCGCCACCGAAGACGAGGGCGACCAGCAGGTCGTTCCAGACCCAGAGGAACTGCAGGATGGCGAAGGCCGCGATGGCCGGCACCATGAGCGGCACGATCAGCCGCATGAAGATCTGCACGTGGCCGGCGCCGTCGACGCGCGCCGACTCCACCAGCTCGCCGGGGATCTCCATCATGAAGTTGTGCAGCAGGTAGATCGCCAGCGGCAGCGCGAACACCGAGTGGGAGAGCCAGATCGTGTAGAAGCCACCACCGGGTGCGTCGTTGCCGGCCAGTCCCAGGTCGACGTACAGCTTGAGCAACGGGATCATCGTGACCTGGATGGGCACGATCTGCAGCGCGAAGATCAGGATGAACAGCGTGTTCTTCAGCGGGAAGCTCATCCAGGCGAAGGCGTAGGCCGCCATCGTCGCGATGCTGATCGGGATGATCACCGCCGGGATGGTGATCACGAACGAGTTCACGAAGAAGTCTGTCAGGCTGTACTGCGAGCCGCCGAGGACGGCCTTGTAGTTGTCGAACGTGAACGACGGGTGGGTGATGACGTTCCACCAGCCGCTGGAGTTGATGTCGTCCTCCGGGCGGAACGAGGTGACCAGCAGACCGGCCGTCGGCACGGTCCACAGCACCGCGATGATGAGCGCGCCCATCGACGCCCAGCGGTTGCTGAGCTCGTTGCGGCTGGTCTCGGATGCCGCCTCGAGCTTCTCGAGCGGTGCGTCGATGACGGTCATCGCGCCACCTTCCTCATCTGGGTGACGTTGTAGATGACCACCGGGAGCACGAGCACGAAGATCAGCACGGCCAGCGCGGCGCCGAGGCCCCGGTTGGCCGACCGGAAGCTCTGCACGTAGAACTCGTAGGCCAGCACACTGGTCTTGAAGTTGCCGCCGGTCACCGTGCGGACGATGTCGAAGACCTTCAGCGTGGTGATGGTGATCGCGGTGAGCACCACGATGAGCGTCGGCCGGATGCTCGGGACGGTGATGTAGCGGAACATGCGGACGCCGCTCACGCCGTCGAGCTTCGCCGCCTCGACGATGTCGGTCGGGATCGCCTTGATCGAGGCGGACAGGACGACGGTGGCGAACCCGGCCTGCACCCACACGAAGATCACGATGAGCAGCAGGGTGTTGCCCGGGGAGCTGAGGAGCCAGTGGTGGCGTCCGAGCCCGAATGTGTCGGTGATCGCGTTGAGGATGCCGGTGTTGTCGTCGTAGACGAACTTCCAGATGATCGACGCGCCGACCAGCGAGATCGCCATCGGCAGGAAGATGAGCGCCTTGGCGGTCTTCTCGAACCGCGAACGGTCGACGAGGACCGCGTAGATCAGGCCGACGAAGGTCGCGACGATCGGGGTGATGATCACCCACAGGGCCGTGTTGATGAGGACGCGGACCAGGTCGGAGTCGGTGAAGATCGTCTTGTAGTTGTCGAACCCGATCCAGAGCTTGTCGAAGTTGTTGCGGAACGACAGTCGAACCGTCGAGATCGCGGGGTACAGCAGCCCGACGCCGAGCAGCAGGATGGTCGGCAGCAGGAACGCCGCCGACTGGATGAGCTCGCCCAGGCGGGACCTCAGCTTCGAGGTCAGGACCAGGATCACGCCGACGACGGCGAAGAACAGGGCGATGATGATGACTGCCTGGAGCAGCTTCTCGCCTAGCGACATGCGCCCTCCCAAGGCACGAGGAAACGGGACGGCCCGGCCTCAGCCGGGGAAGGCAGTCGGGCCGGCCGGAGCCGGCCCGACTGCGAGCAGCCGATCAGCTCGGCCAGGAGCTCTCGATGTTGTCGAGGGTCTTCTTGGTGTCCTGACCCGTGATCCAGGCGACCATCTGCTTCCAGAAGCTGTTGGTGCCGACCTCAGCAGGCATCAGGTCCGAGGCGTCGAAGCGGAAGACCGCCTCGGGGTCGGCCAGGGTCGTCGCCGACAGCTTGTCGATCGGGCTGACGAGGTTGTTCGGGTCGAGGCCCTTGTTGGCGCTCACCCAGCCACCACCCGGAGTGGCCTTGGCCTTCTCGTTCGCCCAGACGTCGCTGGAGAGGTAGGTCTGGAAGGCGACCGTCTCCGGCTTGTCGTTGAAGGCAGCGACGAACTCGCCGCCGCCCTCGACCGGCTTGCCCTTGCTCGGGTCGACGGTCGGCAGGTAGAACGCGAAGACCTGGCCGTCCTCGGCCACGGTGGTGCCCTTCGGCCAGTTGGCGGCGTAGAACGACGCCTGCCGGTGCATCGCGCACTTGCCGTCCAGGATCGGCAGGCCGCCCTGCTGGAACGCCGTGGTGGCGATCGACTTGACGTCACCGATGCCGCCGTTGACGTACTTGTCGTTCTTCAGGATCGCGCCGACCTTGTCGAGCGCCTCGGCGATCTTCGGGTCGTTGAACGGGATGTCGTGCTTGATCCACTGGTCGTAGGTGTCCGCGCCGGCGGTGCGCAGCAGGGCGTCCTCCAGCCAGTCGGTGAGCGGCCAGCCGGTCGCCTCACCGGACTCGGCCCCGGCGCACCAGGGCTTGATCCCCTTGGCGGCGATCTGGTCGCTCAGCGCCATCAGCTCGTCCCACGTCTGCGGGACCTTCCAGCCGTTGTCGGCGAACATCTTCGGCGAGTACCAGACGAACGACTTCACGTTGGCGCCGAGCGGGGCGGCGTAGAACTTGCCGTCCACGGAGCCGTAGCCCTTCCAGTCCTCGCCCCACCACTTGTCGACGTTGTCGGAGACGGTCTTGGGCGCCTCCTTGACCGTGCTGGTCTGCGTCACCAGCGTGTTGAGCAGTCCGGGCTGCGGCAGGTAGGCGATGTCGGGCAGGTTGCCGCTCTGGGCCCGGACCAGGATCTGGGCCTCCATCTCCTTGGAGCCTTCGTACTCGACGGTCGCGCCGGTGCAGGTCGTGAACAGCTTGTAGCTGTCCTTCTGAGACTGGTCCTCGGGGGCCACGATCGTCGTGTAGACGTGGACCTTCTTGCCGGTGAGGTCGCCGAACTGGGTCAGCTGCTCACACCCGGCCTTGCCCTCACCGGGGGACGTTCCGCCGGCGCTCTTGCTGTCGCTGCCGCCGTCGTCACTGCCACCGCAGCCGGCCAACACCATGCCGGCGCTCACGAACGCGGCGGTCAACGCCATGCCCCGTCGTGCGTTGCGAGATCGGATCACGTTGTCTTCCTCTCCTTCTGAGAGCACGACGACGGTCGGGTCCGACGCCGTTGTCCTCCTCCACGGGTGATGCAAACGCTTTCGTCCGTTGCCGTCAAGCATGGGCGATAACGGTTGCGTAACGCAGGTCACACTGTATTGGGAACGCTCCCAAAAATGGGGAGGACGCTCCGCGACATACCCTTCTTGGGGGTCGACCGGTCGAGGCGGCCCGTGCTGGAGCGGTGCTCCGGGGCGGTGTCCGTTCCGATTTGGTCCACGCCGAGAGATCTGACAAGATTCTCTGGTTGCTCCGGCGGGTCGCCGGGGTGCGGCACATCTTGATTACTGAATCGCGTCTCCCGAGTCCCTGACTCGGTCGTGTTCGGTGATCGACGTGCGTTCGCACCGAACCTGGAGACCCGATCAGCCTGCCGAACCGGCAGGTGCCACCGAACAACCGACCAGCAGGACCCCGCCGATGGTGGACCGTGTCGCGAAGCGAAACCTGCGACACGCCCGACCGCGGGGGTCGGAGCCGGGCGGTGGTGGTGAGTAACAGGGCGGGACCGACTCAAACCCGAGGACGTTCCAGAACGCACGCGGCAACGCTGACCAGAAGGACGAGAGAGACAGATGGCGGGACAGAAGATCCGCATCAGGCTCAAGGCCTATGACCACGAGGTGATCGACACCTCGGCGCGCAAGATCGTGGACACGGTCACCCGCACGGGTGCCAAGGTCGCCGGCCCGGTGCCGCTGCCGACCGAGAAGAACGTGTACTGCGTCATCCGCTCGCCCCACAAGTACAAGGACTCCCGCGAGCACTTCGAGATGCGCACCCACAAGCGCCTCATCGACATCATCGACCCCACCCCGAAGACCGTCGACTCGCTGATGCGCCTGGACCTTCCGGCCGGTGTCGACATCGAGATCAAGCTCTGAGGTTTGTGAGATGACTTTCGAACGCAACGTGAAGGGCCTGCTGGGCACCAAGCTCGGCATGACCCAGGTCTGGGACGAGAACAACCGCGTGGTCCCGGTGACGGTCGTCGCCGCGTCGACCAACGTGGTCACCCTGGTCCGCCACCCCGAGACCGACGGCTACAACGCCATCCAGGTCGGCTTCGGCGAGATCGCCGGCCGCAAGGTCACCAAGCCGGTCGCCGGCCAGTTCGCCAAGGCCGGCACCACGCCGCGCAAGCACCTGGTCGAGATCCGCACCGCCGACGCCGCGTCCTACACCGTGGGCCAGGAGCTCGCGGTCGACACCTTCGCCGCCGGCGAGGTCATCGACGTGACCGGCACCAGCAAGGGCAAGGGCTTCGCCGGCACGATGAAGCGTCACGGCTTCTCCGGCGTGTCCGCCTCGCACGGTGCCCACCGCAACCACCGCAAGCCGGGCTCGATCGGCGCGTGCGCCACCCCCGGTCGCGTGTTCAAGGGCGTCCGCATGGCCGGTCACATGGGTACCGACACCGTCACCACCCAGAACCTGACCGTGCACGCCGTCGACGCGGAGAAGGGCCTCATCCTCCTCAAGGGCGCCGTTCCCGGCCCCCGTGGTGGCCTGATCGTCCTCCGCTCCGCCGCGAAGAAGACGGAGAAGTGACCATGGCTCTCAACACTGTCAAGGTCGACCTGCCCGCTGAGATCTTCGACGTTGCCGTCAACGTCCCGCTGATCCACCAGGTCGTCGTGGCCCAGCAGGCCGCTGCTCGTCAGGGCACGCACGCCACCAAGACCCGCGGCGAGGTCCGCGGCGGTGGCCGCAAGCCCTACAAGCAGAAGGGCACCGGCCGCGCCCGCCAGGGCTCGACCCGCGCGCCGCAGTTCGCCGGCGGTGGCGTCGTCCACGGCCCGCAGCCGCGTGACTACAGCCAGCGGACCCCCAAGAAGATGAAGGCCGCCGCTCTCCGTGGCGCCCTCTCCGACCGGGCCCAGAACGACCGGCTGCACGTGGTCGAGGGCTTCGGCATCGACGACAAGCCGTCGACCAAGGTCGCTCTGGCCGGTCTGCGCACGCTGACCGACCGCAGCAAGTACCTCGTGGTCCTCGAGCGCACCGACGTCGTGACGTGGCTCTCGCTGCGCAACGCCCCCGAGGTGCACATCGTGGCCGTCGACCAGCTCAACACGTACGACGTGCTGGCCAGCGACGACGTGGTCTTCACCAAGGGCGCGTACGACGCGTTCGTGGGTCAGGGCGCGGCCGCCAAGACGAACGCCGAGGAGGCTGCCAAGTGAGCACCCTGCACAAGGACCACCGCGACGTGCTGCTCGCGCCCGTCGTGTCCGAGAAGAGCTACGGGCTCCTCGACCAGAACAAGTACACGTTCCTGGTCCACCCGGACGCCAACAAGACCGAGATCAAGATCGCCGTTGAGAAGGTCTTCAACGTCAAGGTCACCTCGGTCAACACGATCAACCGACCTGGCAAGACGCGCCGGACCCGCAACGGTCTCGGCAAGCGCAAGGACACCAAGCGCGCCATCGTCAGCCTGGCCGACGGTCACCGCATCGACATCTTCGGAGGTCCGGTCTCCTGACCGGGCTGATTAAGGACTGAAGAAGACATGGCAATCCGCAAGTACAAGCCGACCACCCCGGGCCGTCGTGGCTCCTCCGTGGCCGACTTCGTCGAGATCACCCGGACCACGCCGGAGAAGTCGCTGACGCGTCCGCTGCCCAAGTCGGGCGGCCGCAACAACCAGGGCCGGATCACCACCCGGCACAAGGGTGGCGGTCACAAGCGTGCCTACCGGATCATCGACTTCAAGCGCTACGACAAGGACGGCGTGCCGGCCAAGGTCGCTCACATCGAGTACGACCCCAACCGCACCGCCCGCATCGCGCTCCTGCACTACGCCGACGGCGAGAAGCGCTACATCCTCGCGCCGAAGGGCCTCGAGCAGGGCACGATGGTCGAGTCCGGCCCCACCGCCGACATCAAGACCGGCAACAACCTGCCGCTGCGCAACATCCCCGTCGGTACGACGATCCACAACGTGGAGCTGCGTCCCGGAGGCGGTGCGAAGATCGCCCGCTCGGCCGGCATCAGCGCCCAGCTGGTCGCTCGTGAGGGCAGCCGCGCCACGCTGCGCATGCCGTCCGGCGAGATGCGCTTCGTCGACGTGCGCTGCCGCGCCACCGTCGGCGAGGTCGGCAACGCCGAGCAGTCGAACATCAACTGGGGCAAGGCCGGCCGCATGCGCTGGAAGGGCGTCCGCCCGACCGTCCGCGGTGTCGTCATGAACCCGGTCGACCACCCGCACGGTGGTGGTGAGGGCAAGACGTCCGGTGGTCGCCACCCGGTCTCGCCGTGGGGCAAGCCCGAGGGCCGCACGCGCAAGCGCAAGGCCTCGGACTCGCAGATCATCCGCCGCCGCAAGTCCGGCAAGAACAAGCGCTGACCAGGAGATAGAGACAGATGCCTCGCAGCCTGAAGAAGGGCCCCTTCGTCGACGGCCACCTGCAGAAGAAGGTGGACGCCGAGAACGAGAAGGGCTCGCACAACGTCATCAAGACCTGGTCGCGCCGTTCGATGATCGTGCCGTCGATGATCGGTCACACGATCGCCGTCCACGACGGGCGCAAGCACGTCCCGGTCTTCGTGTCCGACTCGATGGTCGGTCACAAGCTGGGCGAGTTCGCCCCCACCCGCACCTACAAGGGTCACGTCAAGGAAGACCGGAAGGGACGCCGTCGATGACTACCACCGACCGTCAGCGCGTCAGCGCGCGCCGCGAGTCGCTCCTCGGCGACCAGCCCGGTGCGTTCGCCAGCGCCCGCTACCAGCGCATCACGCCGCTGAAGGCTCGCCGGGTCGTCGACCTGGTCCGCGGCCTTCCCGTCGACGAGGCGCTCTCGCTGCTGGCCTTCGCGCCGCAGGCGGCCTCCGAGACCGTCTACAAGGTGCTCGAGAGCGCCATCGCCAACGCGGAGACCACCGAGGGTCTCGACCGCGGTGACCTGGTCGTCTCCGTCGCCCAGGTCGACGAGGGTCCGACCATGAAGCGCTGGCGTCCGCGGGCCCAGGGCCGCGCGACCCGCATCAACAAGCGCACGAGCCACATCACGCTGGTCGTCCAGCCTGCTGGGCTCAAGGGCGCTGCCAAGAAGGGTGGCAAGAAGTAATGGGTCAGAAGATCAACCCGAACGGCTTCCGCCTCGGCATCTCGACCGACCACAAGTCGCGTTGGTACGCCGACAAGCTGTACAAGTCGTACGTCGGCGAGGACGTCGCGATCCGCAAGCTGCTCAGCAAGGGCATGGAGCGGGCCGGCATCTCCAAGGTCGAGATCGAGCGCACCCGTGACCGCGTCCGGGTGGACATCCACACCGCGCGTCCGGGCATCGTCATCGGTCGCCGCGGCGCCGAGGCCGACCGCATCCGCGGCGAGCTCGAGAAGCTCACGGGCAAGCAGGTCCAGCTGAACATCCTCGAGGTCAAGAACCCCGAGGTCGACGCTCAGCTCGTCGCCCAGGGTGTCGCCGAGCAGCTCAGCGGTCGCGTGCAGTTCCGTCGCGCGATGCGCAAGGCCATGCAGACCACGATGCGCTCGGGTGCCAAGGGCATCCGGATCCAGTGCTCGGGCCGCCTCAACGGCGCCGAGATGTCGCGCACCGAGTTCTACCGCGAGGGCCGCGTTCCGCTGCACACGCTGCGTGCCGACATCGACTACGGCTTCTACGAGGCCCGCACGACCTTCGGCCGCATCGGCGTGAAGGTCTGGATCTACAAGGGCGAGGTCGCCGGCACGCGTGCCGAGCGCCAGGCCCAGGCCGCCGCCCGCGCCGGTGTCCCCGGCCGCGGCGGTCGTCCCACCCGTGGTGGCGAGCGTCCGAGCCGTGGCTCGCGCGCCGGCCGTGGTGCCGACGCTCCCGCGGCGACCGAGGCTCCGGCCGGTGGCGACACCGCGCTGGCCACCACCCCCGCTGAGAGCCAGGAGGGCTGACCCATGCTGATGCCCCGTCGCGTCAAGCACCGCAAGCAGCACCACCCCAAGCGGACCGGGTCGGCCAAGGGCGGGACGAAGCTCGCCTTCGGCGACTTCGGCATCCAGGCGATCGAGGGTCACTACGTGACCAACCGACAGATCGAGTCGGCGCGTATCGCCATGACCCGTCACATCAAGCGTGGCGGCAAGGTGTGGATCAACATCTACCCCGACCGCCCGCTGACCAAGAAGCCCGCCGAGACCCGCATGGGTTCCGGTAAGGGCTCGCCCGAGTGGTGGATCGCCAACGTCAAGCCCGGCCGCGTCATGTTCGAGCTCTCCGGAGTCACCGAGGACGTCGCCCGCGAGGCGATGCGCCGTGCGATCCACAAGCTGCCCATGAAGTGCCGTTTCATCACCCGAGAGGCCGGTGAGTTCTGATGAGCAACGCCACCAAGGCGCACGAGCTCGACGACCTCAACGACGTCGACCTCGAGGCGAAGCTGCGCGAGGCCAAGGAGGAGCTGTTCAACCTCCGCTTCCAGGCGGCCACCGGCCAGCTGGAGAGCCACGGCCGGCTGCGCACGGTCAAGAAGGACATCGCCCGGATCTACACCGTGGTGCGTGAGCGCGAGCTCGGCATCCGCGTGGCCCCGGGCACGAGCAAGAACAACGCCGAGGAGGCCTGACCATGGCTGGTACGCCTGAGGCGGAGACCACCGCCGCGCGCAACTCGCGCAAGGTCCGCGAGGGCCTCGTCGTCAGCGACAAGATGGACAAGACCATCGTCGTCGAGGTCGAGGACCGCGTGAAGCACCCGCTCTACGGCAAGGTCATGCGCCGGACGAGCAAGCTCAAGGCCCACGACGAGCAGAACACCGCCGGCATCGGCGACCGCGTCCTCCTGATGGAGACCCGGCCGCTGAGCGCCACGAAGCGGTGGCGTCTCGTCGAGGTCATCGAGAAGGCCAAGTGACATCCGCCGTACGCCGGCTCCGGCCGACGTACGGCGTCTCACTGCTCGACCTTGTCGGCGGCGCGTGCGTCGCCAAATTGACCAAGGGTGCCAGGCCCAGCGACCATAGGTGGCTGGGCCTGTCGCCCGCAATCCACACAAGTTCGGCCAGGCTCATCTGCCCTCGATGCGGATGAGAACCAGCGCGACAAGGAGTATTTGATGATTCAGCAGGAGTCGCGACTCAAGGTCGCCGACAACACGGGTGCCAAGGAGATTCTCTGCATCCGCGTTCTCGGTGGCTCTGGGCGTCGCTACGCCGGCATCGGTGACGTCATCGTCGCCACCGTGAAGGACGCGATCCCCGGTGGCAACGTGAAGAAGGGTGACGTCGTCAAGGCCGTCGTCGTGCGCACGGTGAAGGAGCGTCGTCGTCCTGACGGCTCCTACATCCGCTTCGACGAGAACGCCGCCGTCATCCTCAAGAACGACGGCGAACCGCGAGGCACCCGCATCTTCGGCCCCGTGGGTCGCGAGCTGCGCGAGAAGAAGTTCATGAAGATCATCTCGCTGGCTCCGGAGGTGCTGTGATGGCTAAGAAGACCTTCAACATCAAGAAGGGTGACACCGTCAAGGTGATCGCCGGCAAGGACAAGGGCGCCGAGGGCAAGGTCATCCGCGTCATCCGCGACGAGGACCGTGTCGTCGTCGAGGGCGTGAACCTCGTCAAGAAGCACACCAAGGTCCAGGACCAGGGCGGCCGCGCCGGCACCACCGGTGGCATCGTCACCGCCGAGGCCCCCATCCACGTGTCCAACGTGATGCTGCTCGAGGACGGCAAGACCGTCCGCGTCGGCTTCCGCCGCGACACGGTGACCAAGCGTCGGCCGGACGGCTCGACCTACAGCGCCGAGCGCAGCGTGCGCATCTCGCGCAAGACCGGTAAGGAGATCTGAGATGACTGAGACCCAGGTTTCCACCCTGCCGCGTCTGAAGGCCCGCTACCGCGAGGAGATCGCTCCCTCGCTGCAGCAGCAGTTCGAGATCGCCAACGTCATGCAGATCCCCGGCCTGACCAAGATCGTGGTCAACATGGGTGTCGGCGAGGCTGCTCGCGACTCCAAGCTGATCGAGGGTGCCGTCAAGGACCTCACCGCGATCACCGGCCAGAAGCCGCTCGTCACCAAGGCTCGCAAGTCGATCGCGCAGTTCAAGCTGCGCGAGGGCATGCCGATCGGCGCGCACACCACGCTGCGCGGCGACCGCATGTGGGAGTTCCTCGACCGGCTGCTGTCCCTCGCGCTCCCGCGCATCAGGGACTTCCGCGGTCTGAACCCGAACCAGTTCGACGGCCGTGGCAACTACACGTTCGGTCTGACCGAGCAGGTCATGTTCCACGAGATCGACCAGGACCGGATCGACCGGTCGCGCGGCATGGACATCACCATCGTGACGACCGCGACCAACGACGACCAGGGTCGGGCGCTGCTGAAGGCCCTCGGCTTCCCGTTCAAGGAGAACTGACATGGCGAAGACCGCTCTCAAGGTCAAGGCCGCGCGCAAGCCGAAGTACGCCGTCCGCGCCTACACCCGTTGCCAGCGCTGCGGCCGGCCGAAGGCCGTGTTCCGCAAGTTCGGCCTCTGCCGGATCTGCCTGCGGGAGATGGCTCACCGCGGCGAGCTCCCCGGCGTGACCAAGTCCAGCTGGTAATCACCTCGACCCGTTGAAGGTCGCGCCACCTCCGAGTGGGGCGAAACCGCTTCGAGAAAGAACACATCATGACGATGACTGACCCGATCGCAGACATGCTCACGCGTCTGCGCAACGCCAACCAGGCGTACCACGACTCGGTCTCGATGCCGCACAGCAAGATCAAGCAGGGCGTCGCCGAGATCCTCAAGCAGGAGGGTTACATCACCTCCTTCGACGTGAAGGACAACGTGGAGGCCGACGGCACCCCTGCCGTGGGCAAGACGCTGACCATCACCCTCAAGTACGGCCGCACCCGCGAGCGTTCGATCGCCGGCGTGCGCCGCATCAGCAAGCCCGGCCTCCGGGTGTACGCCAAGCACACGGGACTGCCCCGCGTGCTCGGTGGCCTCGGCATCGCGATCATCTCGACGAGCCAGGGTCTGCTGACCGACCGTCAGGCCAACCAGAAGGGCGTGGGCGGAGAAGTCCTCGCCTACGTCTGGTGATCGGGAAGGAGTAGAGAACATGTCGCGCATTGGCAAGCTCCCCGTCCCGGTTCCGGGCAACGTGGACGTTCAGATCGACGGCCAGACCGTCACCGTCAAGGGCCCCAAGGGCACCCTGTCCCACGTGGTCGCAGCGCCGATCACCGTGGCGAAGGGCGAGGGCGTCCTCGACGTCCAGCGCCCCGACGACGAGCGGGTCTCGAAGTCGCTCCACGGCCTGTCCCGGACGCTCATCAACAACATGGTCGTCGGTGTGACCGAGGGCTACGAGAAGAAGCTCGAGATCGTCGGCGTCGGCTACCGCGTGCTGTCGAAGGGCCCGACCCAGCTGGAGTTCCAGCTCGGCTACAGCCACTCGATCGTGTTCGACGCCCCCGAGGGCATCAGCTTCACCGTCGAGGGCCCGACCAAGCTCGGTGTCGTCGGCATCGACAAGCAGCAGGTCGGTGAGGTCGCGGCCAACATCCGCAAGCTGCGCAAGCCCGAGCCCTACAAGGGCAAGGGTGTTCGCTACGCCGGCGAGAACGTCCGCCGCAAGGTCGGAAAGGCTGGTAAGTGACGATGGCCATCTCGCTGTCCAACAACAAGCACACCGCTGCCAAGGTCAAGGCGCGCCTCAAGCGCCAGGTCCGCGGTCGCAAGAAGGTCAACGGCACCGCCGAGCGTCCGCGCCTGGTCGTCACCAAGTCGTCCAGGCACCTGGTCGCCCAGGTCGTCGACGACACCGTCGGCAAGACGCTGGTCTCCGCGTCCACCCTCGAGGCGGACCTGCGGGCCAACGACGGTGCGAAGACCGACAAGGCCAAGGTCGTCGGTCAGCTCGTCGCCGAGCGCGCGAAGGCCGCCGGCATCGAGGGCGTGGTCTTCGACCGTGCCGGCAACAAGTACACCGGCCGCATCGCGGCCCTGGCTGACGGCGCCCGCGAGGGCGGCCTGCAGTTCTGATCGCGAACGATAGCTAGAGGAAGAGGAAAGTCTCATGAGCGGAGCCCAGCGCGGCAACCGTGGTGGCGAGCGCCGTGGGCGCGACGACCGTCGCGGCCAGGCTGCTGAGAAGACCGCCTACATCGAGCGAGTCGTCGCGATCAACCGTGTCGCCAAGGTCGTGAAGGGTGGTCGTCGCTTCAGCTTCACCGCCCTCGTGATCGTGGGTGACGGTGATGGTCTCGTCGGCGTCGGCTACGGCAAGGCGAAGGAAGTTCCGGCGGCGATCGCCAAGGGTGTCGAGGAGGCGAAGAAGCACTTCTTCCGCGTCCCGCGCATCCAGGGCACGATCCCGCACCCGGTCCAGGGTGAGAAGGCGGCTGGCGTCGTCCTGCTCCGTCCGGCTGCTCCCGGTACCGGTGTCATCGCCGGTGGTCCGGTGCGCGCCGTCCTGGAGTGCGCCGGCATCCACGACGTGCTGAGCAAGTCGCTCGGTTCGTCCAACCAGATCAACATCGTCCACGCGACCGTCGAGGCGCTGCGTCTGCTCGAGCAGCCCGAGGCTGTGGCCGCCCGTCGCGGCCTCCGCGTCGAGGACGTCGCGCCGGCCGCCCTGCTGAAGTCGCGCGACGAGGGTACGACCGCCGCTGCGGCTGCTTCGGCGGAGGTGTCGGCCTGATGGCACAGCTCAAGGTCCGCCAGAACAAGGGCCTCGTCGGTCTGAAGCAGAACCAGCGCGACACCCTGCGCTCGCTGGGTCTCAAGCGCATCGGCGACGTGGTCGTCAAGGAGGACCGCCCGGAGATCCGCGGCATGGTCCACACCGTCCGTCACCTCGTGACGGTCGAGGAGGTCGACTGACATGACGCTCAAGCTGCACAACCTGGCGCCCGCCCCGGGCTCCAAGAAGGCCAAGACCCGTGTCGGTCGTGGTGAGGGCTCGAAGGGTAAGACCTCGGGCCGCGGTACCAAGGGCACGAAGGCCCGTTACCAGGTTCCGGTCGCCTTCGAGGGTGGCCAGATGCCGATCCACATGCGCCTTCCGAAGCTCAAGGGCTTCAAGAACCCGTTCAAGGTCGAGTTCCAGGTGGTCAACCTGGACAAGATCAGCGAGCTGTTCCCCGAGGGTGGCACCGTCACCATCGCCGACCTGGTCGCCAAGGGCGCCGTCCGCAAGGGCCAGCCCGTCAAGGTGCTCGGCAACGGCGAGCTGTCCGTCAAGGTCGACGTGACCGCCGACAAGTTCTCTGCGTCCGCCAAGGCGGCCATCGAGGGCGCGGGCGGCACCGTCACCGAGTCCTGAGGCTCGTCGCCTCGGCTGAACGATGAACGCGGCCAGGGTCCCCTGATGGTGACCCTGGCCGCTTTCTTCGTCCAGCGGCCCTGTTAGGCTTCGCCGGGGCTGCCGCCGTCTGAGGCGTGCGGACCCACCCCCTGATGGTTGTGTGAGAAGAGGGATCCACTCGTGCTAGGCGCGTTCGCGAACGCTTTCCGGACTCCGGACCTGCGTCGCAAGCTGCTGTTCGTCCTGTTGATCATCGTGATCTTCCGGGCGGGCTCCCAGATCCCGGCTCCCGGCGTCAACGTCGCGAACGTCCAGGACTGCATCAACATCACCAAGTCGGGCTCGGGCGCCGGGCTCTACAACCTGGTGAACCTGTTCTCAGGTGGAGCGTTGCTGCAGCTGACGATCTTCGCGCTGGGCATCATGCCCTACATCACGGCCAGCATCATCCTGCAGCTCCTCGTCGTGGTCATCCCGCGGCTCGAGGCGCTCAAGGAGGAGGGCCAGGCCGGGCAGACGAAGATCACCCAGTACACGCGCTACCTCACGCTGGGCCTCGCGCTCCTGCAGGCGACCGGCATCGTCGCCCTGGCCCGCTCGGGCAACCTGCTGCAGTGCAACCAGAACCTGCTGCACAGCAACGGCACCAGCACCTTCCTCGTCCTGGTGATCACCATGACCGCCGGCACCGCGGTCATCATGTGGCTCGGTGAGCTCATCACCGAGCGCGGCATCGGCAACGGCATGTCGATCCTGATCTTCACCCAGGTCATCGCGACCTTCCCGGCCACGATGTGGGCGGTCAAGCAGCAGCACGGCTGGTGGACCTTCGGCATGGTCCTGGTCATCGGCCTCGCGCTGGTGGCTGCGGTCATCTTCATCGAGCAGGCGCAGCGCCGGATCCCCGTGCAGTACGCGCGCCGGATGGTCGGCCGCAAGATGTTCGGCGGCTCGTCGACCTACATCCCGCTCAAGGTGAACCAGGCCGGCGTCATCCCCGTCATCTTCGCCAGCTCGCTGCTCTACCTGCCGGCGATGGCGGCGCAGTTCAACTCGCAGAGCGCGAATCCCCCGGCCTGGGTGGACTGGGTCAACACCTACTTCGTGCGCGGGGACCACCCGCTCTACATGGCGACGTTCTTCCTGCTCATCGTCTTCTTCACCTACTTCTACGTCTCCATCACCTTCAACCCGAAGGAGGTGGCGGACAACATGAAGAAGTACGGCGGCTTCATCCCCGGGATCCGGGCGGGCAAGCCGACCGAGGACTACCTGTCCTACGTCCTTTCCCGCATCACCCTGCCCGGCTCGCTCTACCTGGGCCTGATCGCGCTCATCCCGCTCATCGCGCTCGCGCTGATCAACGCGAACAGCAACTTCCCCTTCGGCGGAACCTCGATCCTCATCATGGTCGGTGTCGCGCTCGACACGGTGAAGCAGATCGAGAGCCAGCTGCAGCAGCGCAACTACGAAGGATTCCTCCGTTGAGGCTGATCATCATGGGCCCCCCGGGCGCCGGCAAGGGCACTCAGGCCAAGTACATCGCCGAGCACTTCGGCATCCCGGCCATCTCGACCGGCGACATCTTCCGGGCCAACGTCTCGGACGGCACGCCGCTCGGTGTCGAGGCCAAGCGCTACATGGATGCCGGCGAGTACGTCCCCGACGAGGTCACCAACCGGATGGTCCGCAACCGGATCGACGAGCCCGACGCGGCCGAGGGCTTCCTGCTCGACGGCTACCCGCGCACCCTCGCGCAGGTCGAGGAGCTCGACGGGATGATCAAGTTCACCGGTCACCAGCTCGATGCCGTCCTCAGCCTCGTCGTCGACAAGGACGAGGTCGTCTCCCGCCTGCTCCAGCGCGCCCAGATCGAGGGGCGTGCCGACGACACCGAGGACGTCATCCGGCGCCGCCAGGAGGTCTACCTCGACCAGACCGAGCCGCTCATCCAGGTCTACAAGGAGCGCTCGCTCCTGGTCGAGGTGGACGGGCTCGGCGAGGTCGAAGAGGTCACGAAGCGGATCTTCGACGCCCTCGACGTCGTACCTGAAAGCTGATCCGGAGCTGACATGGCGCTGTTCGAGCGCGTCGAGATCAAGACGCCCGAGCAGATCGACGCGATGCGCAGAGCCGGCCTCGTGGTCGGCCGCACCCTCGAGCTCCTCCGCACATCAGTCCGGGCGGGTATGACCACCGCCGAGCTGGACGCCATCGCCGAGGACTCGATCCGGTCCTCCGGAGCCGTGCCGTCGTTCCTCGGCTACCAGGGCTTCCCCGCCTCGATCTGCACGTCGGTCAACGACGAGGTCGTGCACGGCATCCCGGGTGACCGGGTCCTGGCCGACGGGGACATCGTGTCCATCGACTGCGGCGCCATCGTCGACGGCTGGCACGGTGACGCGGCGATCACCGTCGCGCTCGGGGACGTCACCGACGAGCTCACCGCGCTGATGGCCGTCACCG
The DNA here is from genome assembly GCF_900112345.1 of Nocardioides terrae. Lineage (GTDB taxonomy): Bacteria > Actinomycetota > Actinomycetes > Propionibacteriales > Nocardioidaceae > Nocardioides > Nocardioides terrae. Next base: position 17,411 of record NZ_FOLB01000013.1, on the reverse strand, counting down.
AGGAGGCGATGTGGCGCGGGATCGCCGCAGCCGGACTCGGCGGGCGGGTCAGCGACATCTCCCACGCCGTCGAGCGGCACGTGCGCGGCGCCGGTCGCTTCGGGATCGTCGAGGACTACACCGGCCACGGCATCGGGTCGGAGATGCACCAGGCCCCCGACGTACCCAACTACGGCCGGCGCGGCAAGGGCCCCAAGCTGGTCGAGGGTCTGGCCCTGGCGGTCGAGCCGATGATCACGCTCGGCACCAAGGAGACCGACGTCCTCGACGACGACTGGACCGTCGTGACGACCGACGGCCGATGGGCCGCCCACTTCGAGCACACCTTCACGCTGACCCCTCAGGGCGCGTGGGTCCTCACCGCCCTCGACGGCGGTCGGGCCAAGCTCGGCGAGCTCGGCGTCCCTTACGGCGGCCGCGACTAGCGGTGGCCGTACGACGCCGGCGTCGCCGTCCGTGGCTCAGCGCGGCAGCGTGACCGGGCGCCCACCCTACGGAACATCCCGTGGCCCGTCGTCGTTGCTCCGAGGTGACTCCCGCCCTCTCCGTCCTCGACCTCGTCCCCGTCCGCAGCGACCAGAGCACCGCTGACGCCATCGCCGCCTCGGTCGGGCTCGCGAAGGTCGCCGACGAGCTGGGCTACACCCGCTACTGGGTCGCCGAGCACCACAACATGCCGGCCGTCGCCGCGACCAACCCGCCGGTGCTGATCAGCCTGCTAGCAGGCGCCACCGAGCGGATCCGGGTCGGGTCGGGCGGTGTCATGCTGCCCAACCACGCGCCGTTCGTCGTCGCCGAGCAGTTCGCGCTCCTGGAGGCCGCCTTCCCCGGCCGCATCGACCTCGGCATCGGCCGCGCCCCCGGCACCGACCAGGTGACGGCGTGGGCGCTGCGTCACGGGGGACCGGCGGACGCGGAGGAGACCGTCAACCACTTCCCTGAGTACGTCGAGAACGTGCTCGCCATGATGGACACTGGTGGCGTCTCGGTCTCGGTCGGTGGGCGTCGGCACCCACTGCGCGCGACTCCGGCCGCCGCCGGGGTGCCCACGGTCTGGCTGCTCGGCTCGTCGGACTACTCGGCCCGGCTCGCCGCCGAGAAGGGGCTGCCCTACGTGTTCGCCCACCACTTCTCCGGCTCCCGCACCGAAACCCTGCAGGCGCTCGAGCTCTACCGGTCCACGTTCCAGCCGTCGCCGGAGCTGTCCCAGCCCCGCACGTTCCTCACGATCAACGCCGTCGCCGCCGAGACCGCGGTGGAGGCCGAGCGGCTCGCGCTGCCCCAGCTGCTGAGCATGCTGGCGCTGCGCACGGGCCAGCCGCTCGACGCCCAGCGGCTGGTCGAGGAGGCCGAGAAGGTGCAGGTCGCCGAGGCCCACGAGGGGTTGCTGCAGACCATGCGCGAGCGGTGGGTGATCGGCGACCCGGCGTATGCACGGGGGCGGATCGCCGAGCTCGCCGCCGACTACGGCGTGGACGAGGTGATGGTCCACCCCGTGGCGGGTGCCCGCGCGGGCGCCGACCCGCGCCGTGCGCCCGGCCGCGAGCTGACCCTGCGGCTGCTGGCCGAGTAGCCCGGTCCACGCCGCAATTTGGGTGTGACCTGCGCGCCGACCTAGACTGGTGTGTCGGCCCAACGTGGGTCTGTCCCGCCGTGCCTCGCGGCTGCCCGAGCTCTGCTGGGGATTGAGGTGCGCCGGGCGGCTTCACGAGGTCCACGATCTCGCTGCTGGCAGCGAGGACGAGGTTCCCGGTCCGATGCACGACCACCGTAAGACACCGACCAACAGATTGCAGAGGGCATGCCGAAGAAAGAAGGCGTGATCGAGCTAGAGGGCACCATCACGGAGGCCCTGCCGAACGCCATGTTCCGCGTCGAGCTGAGCAATGGCCACAAGGTTCTCGCCCACATCAGCGGCAAGATGCGTCAGCACTACATCCGGATCCTCCCCGAGGACCGCGTGGTGGTGGAGCTGTCCCCCTACGACCTGACCCGTGGTCGGATCGTCTACCGGTACAAGTAACCGACAGCCGATCAAGAAAGAGGCTGACCATGAAGGTCAACCCCAGCGTCAAGCCCATCTGTGACAAGTGCAAGGTGATCCGTCGCCACGGCCGCGTCATGGTCATCTGCGAGAACCCGCGCCACAAGCAGCGCCAGGGTTGATCCGCACCGCCCTCCGGGGCTCATAACTGAATACCAACCTCGACGTACTACCCGCGGGACCGCCGCGGGAAACCACCTCTGGAGCTTCAGGCCAGAGCTCGGGCGCCACCTGAGACGTACGTCGATCGACACCTGAAGCTGAAACCGAAGGAATCCACATGGCACGCCTCGTTGGTGTCGACCTCCCGCGTGACAAGCGCGTCGAGATCGCACTCACCTACATCTACGGCATCGGCCGTACCACCTCCCAGCAGCTCCTGGCCGCAACCGGTGTTGACCCCAACACCCGCGTCCACGCCCTCTCCGAGGACGAGCTGGTCGCCCTGGCGAAGGAGATCGAGGGCCGCAACCTGACGATCGAGGGTGACCTCCGTCGTGAGGTCCAGGCTGACATCCGTCGCAAGATCGAGATCGGCAGCTACCAGGGTCGTCGCCACCGCATGGGCCTCCCGGTCCGCGGTCAGCGCACCAAGACCAACGCGCGCACCCGCAAGGGCCCGAAGCGCACCGTCGCCGGCAAGAAGAAGGCCAAGTGATCTGACTGGTCTCGATACGCCCGCTCGTTCCTCGCGGGCTACTCGACCAGCGAATCGCTGTCCTTCCCTGATCTCACAGACCAGCCAACACAGGAGTTACTGAATGCCTCCCAAGAGCCGTCAGGCTGCGGCGAAGACCAAGGTCCGCCGCAAGGAGAAGAAGAACGTCGCCCAGGGCGAGGCTCACATCAAGAGCACGTTCAACAACACGATCGTCACGATCACCGACCCGACCGGTGCGGTGATCTCGTGGGCCAGCGCCGGCACCGTCGGCTTCAAGGGCTCGCGCAAGTCCACCCCGTTCGCCGCGCAGATGGCCGCCGAGGCCGCCGGTCGGCGTGCGATGGAGCACGGCATGAAGAAGATCGACGTCTTCGTCAAGGGCCCGGGTTCGGGCCGCGAGACCGCGATCCGTTCGCTCGGTGCCATCGGCCTCGAGGTCGGCACCATCCAGGACGTCACGCCGACCCCGCACAACGGCTGCCGCCCGCCCAAGCGCCGTCGCGTCTGATCCCGACCCGAGACTGAAAGAGAGACTGAGAGAACATGGCCCGTTACACCGGCCCCATGACCCGCAAGTCGCGCCGTCTCGGTGTCGACCTCGTCGGTGGTGACTCGTCCTTCGAGCGCCGCCCCTACCCTCCGGGCCAGCACGGCCGCGCCCGGATCAAGGAGAGCGAGTACCGCTCGCAGCTGCAGGAGAAGCAGAAGGCCCGCTTCACCTACGGCGTCCTCGAGCGGCAGTTCGCGAACTACTACGCCGAGGCGCACCGCCGTCCCGGCAAGACCGGTGACAACCTCCTCCAGCTGCTCGAGAGCCGCCTGGACAACGTCGTCTACCGCGCCGGCTTCGCCCGCACCCGCCGTCACGCCCGCCAGCTCGTGGTCCACGGCCACTTCCTGGTCAACGGCAAGAAGGTCAACGTCCCGTCCTACCAGGTCTCGGCTCACGACGTCATCGACGTCCGTGAGAAGTCGCTGGAGATGACCCCGTTCATCGTGGCTCGCGAGACCCACGGCGAGCGCGTCGTCCCCGCGTGGCTCGAGGCCGTCCCCGGCCGGATGCGCGTCTTCGTCCACCAGCTCCCGACTCGGGCCCAGATCGACCTCCCGATCCAGGAGCAGCTCATCGTCGAGTACTACTCGAAGCTGTGATCGCCGCCCGGCACCCCTGACCGCAAGGACGGGGGTGCCGGTCGACATACTTCCGTCACCACCCCGGAGTTCGGGCCTGTCATATAGCGGGTAGGCCCGGAAAGGAAAGAACCAGTGCTCATCGCACAGCGCCCCACCCTGTCGGAAGAGTCCGTCGACGAGTTCCGCTCGCGGTTCGTCATCGAGCCCCTGGAGCCGGGTTTCGGCTACACGCTCGGCAACAGCCTTCGTCGTACGCTCCTGTCCTCGATCCCCGGCGCCGCCGTCACCAGCATCAAGATCGACGGCGTCCTCCACGAGTTCTCGACCATCGAGGGCGTCAAGGAGGACGTGCCCGAGATCATCCTGAACCTGAAGGGCCTGGTCGTCTCCTCCGAGCACGACGAGCCCGTCACCATGTACCTGCGCAAGTCGGGCGCCGGTGACGTCACCGCTGCGGACATCGCCCCGCCGGCCGGCGTCGAGGTGCACAACGCCGACCTGAAGATCGCGACCCTGTCCGACAAGGGCAAGATCGAGCTCGAGCTCGTCGTCGAGCGTGGCCGCGGCTATGTCTCGGCCGTGCAGAACAAGGGCGCCGACAACGAGATCGGCCGGATCCCGGTCGACTCGATCTACAGCCCCGTGCTGAAGGTGTCCTACAAGGTCGAGGCGACCCGTGTCGAGCAGCGCACCGACTTCGACAAGCTGGTCATCGACGTCGAGACCAAGCCGTCGATCAAGCCGCGCGACGCCATCGCGTCGGCCGGCAAGACGCTGGTCGAGCTCTTCGGCCTGGCCCGTGAGCTCAACGTCGAGGCCGAGGGCATCGACATCGGCCCGTCGCCCGTCGACGAGCAGCTCGCCGCGGACCTCGCCCTTCCGGTCGAGGACCTGCAGCTCACGGTCCGGTCCTACAACTGCCTCAAGCGCGAGGGCATCCACACCGTGGGTGAGCTCATCAGCCGCTCGGAGCAGGACCTGCTCGACATCCGCAACTTCGGCGCCAAGTCGATCGACGAGGTCAAGGCGAAGCTGCACGAGATGGGCCTGTCCCTCAAGGACAGCGCTCCGGGCTTCGACCCGACCGCCGCCCTCGCCGCCTACGGCGACGATGACGACGACGCCTTCGTCGAGGACGAGCAGTACTGATCCCCTCGGACGTCATGCGTCCTGGTCGCTCTGACCGCCAGGGCGCATGACGTCTGAACCATCAAAACCGGCCCGCACCCCGCGGGCCGTCTACCCCGGTACCTAGTACGGCCGGAGAGGAAGGAAGAGGCAGATGCCTACTCCCAAGAAGGGCGCCCGCCTCGGCGGCAGCCCGGCGCACCAGAAGCTCATCCTCTCGAACCTGGCCACCCAGCTGTTCGAGCACGGCCGGATCACCACCACCGAGGCCAAGGCGCGCGTGCTGCGCCCGGTCGCGGAGAAGCTGATCACCAAGGCCAAGAAGGGCGACCTGCACAACCGTCGCGAGGTCCTCAAGACCGTCCGCGACAAGGGCGTCGTCCACAAGCTCTTCACCGAGATCGCTGAGACGTTCACCGAGCGTCCTGGTGGCTACACCCGGATCACCAAGATCGGTCCGCGCAAGGGCGACAACGCCCCCATGGCGGTCATCGAGCTCGTGACCGAGGCCTACCAGCCGAAGCCGGCCGCGTCGAAGTCCCAGGCCAAGGCTGCTCCGGCCGCTCCGGCTGCCGAGGCCGCTCCGGTGGCCGAGGAGGCTCCGACCGAGCTGACCGAGGAGACGGTGCCCGAGAGCGTCGTCGCCGAGCAGCAGGACGCTGTCGACGAGGCCGTCGAGGCGACCGAGGAGGCTCCGGCCGCGGAGTCGACCGAGGCCGCTGAGGCGACCGAGGAGACCACGGAGGAGGAGCAGGCCTGAGCCTGTCCCACCACCTCACGAGGGCCCGCCACCGACAGGTGACGGGCCCTCGTTGCGTTCCCGCCCGCGTTCGCGGGAAGCAGCGTGGGCACCGGGGTGTTGAGCGGGTGGCCGGTCCATGGATCCGGACCGGTGCCGTTCCGATCGATATGGTGTGTCGATCGATCTAGTCATATACAACGAAAGCTCTTCCCATGCGACTGCGTCGATTCGTCCCTCTCTCCCTGCTGCTCGCCGTCGGCATGGTGCTCGCCGCGTGTGGCGAGCCCGCCGAACGCGGCACCGATGGGAAGGCGGCCTCGAAGCCCGCCGCCTCCGCCGGCGCCGGCACCCTGGCCGCCGTCCGGAAGGCCGGGGTGCTGACCGTCGGCACGGAGGGCACCTACCGGCCCTTCAGCTTCCACGAGAACGGCACCGGCCCGCTCACCGGGTTCGACGTCGAGATCGCCCGAGCCGTCGGCGAGAAGCTGGGCGTCAAGGTGGACTTCGTCGAGACCCAGTGGGACGCGATCTTCGCGGGCCTGGACTCGGCCCGGTTCGACGTGATCGGCAACCAGGTGTCGATCAACCCCGAGCGCGAGGCGCGGTACGCCTTCTCGACGCCGTACACGGTCAGCCCCGGGGTCGTGGTCACCAAGAAGGACGACGACAGCATCTCGTCCTTCGCCGACCTCAAGGGCAAGACGACCGCCCAGAGCCTGACCAGCAACTGGTACGAGCTGGCCAAGAACGCCGGTGCGAAGGTGGAGCCGATCGAGGGGTGGGCGCAGGCCGTCGCGCTGCTCAAGCAGGGCCGGGTCGACGCGACGGTCAACGACAACCTCACCTTCCTCGACTGGCAGAAGACCGAGAAGGACGACAGCCTCAAGATCGCGGCCACGACCGACGACGTGTCGCACAACGCCTTCGCCTTCCGCAAGGGCAGCGACGACCTGGTCGCCGCCGTCGACAAGGCACTCGCGGACCTGGCGGCGGACGGCACGTTGGCGCAGATCTCGCAGAAGTACTTCGGCGCCGACGTGACCAAGTAAGTGGACCTCGACTACGAGCTGCTGCGCCGGGCGTTCTGGCCGCTGGTCAAGGGCGCCCTGCTCGGCACCATCCCGCTCTCGCTCATCAGCTTCGCGCTCGGCCTGACCATCGCCATCGTCGTCGCCCTGATGAGGATCAGCCGGCACAGGTGGCTGTCCGGGCCGGGACGGGCGTACGTGTCGATCGTGCGCGGCACCCCGCTGCTGGTGCAGCTGCTGGTGATCTTCTACGGCCTGCCCGAGGTGGGGGTGACGCTCGACCCGTGGCCGACCGCGATCCTGGCGTTCTCGTTCAACGTGGGCGGGTACGCCGCCGAGATCGTGCGTGCGGCGATCCTGTCCGTGCCGCGCGGCCAGTGGGAGGCGGCCCACATGATCGGGATGACCAGGTCGACCACGCTGCGCCGCATCATCCTGCCGCAGGCAGCCCGGGTCTCGGTCCCCCCGCTCTCGAACACCTTCATCAGCCTGGTCAAGGACACCTCGCTCGCCTCGCTCGTTCTCGTGGGTGAGATGTTCCGCCGCGGGCAGGAGATCGCCTCGCAGAGCTCGCAGTTCCTGGTCGTCTACATCGAGGCCGCGGCCATCTACTGGGCCATCTGCCTGCTGCTCTCGGCCGGGCAGTCCCGTCTGGAGAAGAGGCTGGAGCGTCATGCCGTCTGAGGATCCGTTGCTGGAGGTCGCGGGCCTGCACAAGGCGTACGGAGACCACGTGGTGCTCGACGGCGTCGACCTCTCGGTCGACGCCGGCCAGGTGGTCGCGCTCATCGGCCCGTCCGGGTCGGGCAAGACGACGGTCCTGCGCTCGCTCAACGGGCTGGAGCGGCCGGACGGGGGGACCGTGCGCATCGGCGAGGTCGCCGTCGACTTCGGCGCCCGCCAGGACCGCGCGGCCGAGGACCGGTTGCGTCGGCAGAGCGCGATGGTCTTCCAGCAGCACAACCTGTTCCCGCACCTGACCGTCCTGCAGAACGTGATCGAGGGGCCGGTCCGGGTGCAGGGCCGGCCGCGGGACGAGGCGGTCGCCGAGGCACGCGCGCTCCTCGACCGGGTCGGCCTCGCCGCCCGGGAGGACGCATCGCCGCTGCGCCTCTCCGGCGGTCAGCAGCAGCGCGTCGGCATCGTGCGCGCGCTCGCGCTCCGCCCCCGGCTGCTCCTCTTCGACGAGCCCACCTCCGCACTCGACCCCGAGCTGGTCGGCGAGGTCCTCGGCGTCATCAAGGAGCTCGCCCAGCAGGGGTGGACGATGCTGATCGTGACCCACGAGCTCGCCTTCGCGCGGGACGTCGCCGACGACGTGGTCTTCCTCGACGGCGGACGCATCGTCGAGCGCGGTCCGGCCGGCGTGGTGCTCCGCGAGCCGCGCGAGGAGCGGACCCGGCAGTTCGTCGAGCGGCTGCTGCGGCCGTTCTGACGTCAGCCCAACAGGTCGAGCAGCTCCCGGGCGTTCTCCGGCGCATATCCGGAGCCGTCGTTGTCGAAGTAGCCCCACACCTCACGGCCCTCCGCACGCCACGCCCTGATCCGGTCGGCCCACTCCTGCAGCGCCTCGGCCGAGTAGCGGCCGGCGTACAGCGGCCGGTCGGTGGGCCCGTGCCAGCGGCAGTAGACGAACGGCGCGGTCGCCCGCAGGACGGTGTGCAGCCCGGTGCCGTGCGTGACGACGTACGCCGACCCGTGCTTCTCCAGCATGGCGGCGACCTCGTCGCCGTCCCACGACGGGTGCCGCAGCTCCATCGCCACCTTGACGTCGGCCGGCATCCGGGCCAGGAACGCGTCGAGCCGCGCCGTGGTGTCCCCGTCCCGCTCGAGGTCGCCGGGCAGCTGGACCAGCACCACGCCGGCCCGGTCGCCCAGCGCCCGCGCGGCGGCGGTGAGCCGGTCGGCCCAGGCGCCCTCGGGGTCGTTGAGCCGCCGGCCGTGGCTGAGCCAGCGCGACGCCTTCACCGACAGCGCGAACCCGTCCGGAAGCGACCGTGCCCAGCCCTGGAACGGCCGGATGCCGGGCCAGCGGTAGAACGACGCGTTGAGCTCGACGGTGTCGAACCGCGAGGCGTAGAAGTCGCGCCAGCGGGCGCGGGCCAGCCCCCCGGGGTAGAACCTCCCCGCCCAGTGGTCGTAGGTCCACCCCGACGTCCCGATCCGCACGCCGTCCATGCGGCACCTGTATCCACCGGATGGAAGGATGACCGCCGTGCGGATCCGGATCGACCTCGCCTACGACGGCACCGACTTCCACGGGTGGGCGACCCAGCCGGGGCTGCGAACCGTCCAGGGCGAGCTCCAGGCCGCGCTGACGACGGCGTTCCGGCTCTCCGAGCCGCTCCGGGTGACGTGCGCCGGCCGCACCGACACCGGCGTCCACGCTCGGGGTCAGGTGGTCCACGTCGACGTCGACGACGCGGTCGTCGCGACCGGCACCGGACGGTCGGCACAGCCGCCGCTCGACGCCCTCGTCCGGCGGCTCAACGGCATGCTCCCGGCCGACGTGCGCGTCCACCGCGCCAGCGAGGCCGCGCCCGGGTTCGACGCGCGCTTCTCCGCCCTGTGGCGGCGTTACGCCTACCGGATCGCGGACGCCCCGGCGGCGTACGACCCGCTGCGGCGCCACCACGTGCTGCACTGGCCGCGGCCGCTGGACCTGTCGCTGATGAACGTGGCGGCCGTGGACCTCATCGGCCTCCACGACTTCGCCGGCTTCTGCAAGGCGCGCGAGGGCGCGACCACGATCAGGACGATCCAGACCCTGGTCTGGGAGCGGGACGAGACCGGCGTGGCCGTCGCCCGCGTGGTGGCCGATGCGTTCTGTCACGGCATGGTGCGTGCGCTGGTCGGCTGCCTGCTCGCGATCGGTGAGGGGCGCAAGGAGATCGGCTGGGCGCGTGAGGTGCTGGGGCACCCGATCCGGACCTCGGCGGTGCACGCGGCGTCGCCGCGGGGGCTGACCCTCGAGGAGGTCGGCTATCCGGCGGACGCCGAGCTGGAGGCGCGTGCGGAGCAGACCAGGGCGAAGCGGGAGGCGATCGATGAGTGACGAGACCGAGCACTACTTCACCGCCGACCCGTCGGTCGCGTTCGAGCGGATCCCGCTGACCGCCGCGGTGTGGGGGAGCGAGCTCGACCTGGTCAGCGGCAGCGGTGTCTTCGCCCAGGGCCGCGTCGACATCGGCACCTCGGTGCTGTTCCGGGAGACCGAGCCGCCGGCTCCCGGCCGGATCCTCGACCTGGGCTGTGGCTACGGCGTCATCGGGCTCGCCATCGCCGCGACGGTGTCCGGCGCGCGGGTCACAGGTGTCGACGTCAACGAGCGCGCGGTGCTGCTCGCCAACGAGAACGCCGCCTCGCTCGGCCTCACCAACTACCGCGCGGTCACCACCGACCCCGACGACGGCGAGTACGACGAGATCTGGAGCAACCCGCCGATCCGGATCGGCAAGCAGGCGCTCCACGAGCTGCTGCTGACCTGGCTGCCACGCCTGGCCCCTGACGGCCGCGCGGTGATGGTCGTGGGGAAGAACCTGGGCGCCGACAGCCTGCAGCGCTGGTTGACCGAGCAGGGCTACCCGACCACCCGGCTGGCGAGCGCGAAGAGCTTCCGCGTCCTGGAGACCCGTCGCGCCGAGCCGTAGGGCGTCAGGGGCGGAGCCGGACCGGGAGCCGGTCGAGGCTGTAGACGATCGAGAGGTCGCGGAAGCCGAGCTCGGCGACGTCCTCGGTGGCGAGCGCGAGGCCCGGGAAGCGGGTGGCGAGGCCGGTCAGGGCCGCGCGGAGCTCCATCCGGGCCAGCTCCGCGCCGACGCAGCGGTGCAGCCCGTGGCCGAAGGCGAAGTGCTGGGTGTCGGCGTTGCGCAGGTCGAACTGCTCCGGGTGCGGCACCGCCTGCGGATCACGGTTGGCCCCGGTCAGGGAGACGACCACGACGGCACCCTTCTTGACCCGGTGGCCGAAGAGGTCGTGGTCCTCGCGGGCGAAGCGTGGGAAGGCGATCTGCACCGGGCAGAGGTAGCGCAGCAGCTCCTCGACGACCACGTCGATCTGGCCGCGGTCGCCCGAGCGCAGCGCGGCGTAGGCAGCCGGCTGCTGGGTGAGCACGTAGGCGCCCATCGACAGCATCGAGGCCGACGTCTCGTAGCCGCCCAGGAAGACGCCGTCGGCCAGGCCGCCGAGCTCGACGTCGTCGTACTCGTCGCCCTTGGTGCGCACCAGCTCGCCGATGAGCCCGTCGCCGGGGTCGGCCCGCTCGCGGCGGACCATGTCGATGAGGAAGGAGCGCGTCTCGGTGGCGGCGCCGAACGCGGAGCCTCCGCCCTGGCTGACGTCGAAGCGGGCGACGCCGAGGTCGTGGAACTCGTCGCGCACCTCCTCGGGCATGCCGAGGAGCTCACAGATCACGCGGAACGGGATGTCGAAGCCGAAGTTCTCGACCAGGTCGACGACCGGGCCCTTCTCCTCGAGGCGGTCGAGGGCGTCGGCGACGATGCGGTCGATCAGCTCGTCGAGCCGGCGCAGCCGGCGCATCGTGAACTCGGGCGTCAGCAGGCCGCGCAGCCGGGTGTGGTCGGGTGGGTCGGTCATCCCCAGCCCGCCGATGCCCTCGGCGTCGCTGCGGGAGCGGGAGCCGAGCAGGTGGCGCATGTCGTTGGAGTACGACGAGGAGTCGGCCAGCACCCGGCGCGCCTCCTCGTGCCCGCTGACGAGCCAGATGTCGAGCCCCAGCACGCTGCCGAGCAGCGTGACCGGGTCCTCGGCGCGCTGCTCGGCCAGCTGTGGGACCGGGTCGATCGCGTGCCGGCGCAGGGGGAAGGTCAGGTGCTCGGGCACCCGCTTCAGCGTGGTGATGTCCGGCAGCGGTGATGCCTGTCGACGCATCGCCAGGCGCAGCACGCGCCGGCGCAGCGGAGCAGGCACCCACGACATCGAGCTCATGGGCAACAGTCTTGTCGACGCATCTGAGAATCCACCATCGGGTTCCTCCCTGGTTGAGAGTCAGGTCCTCTCAGGGGTGCAGGAGGGTCCGCATCGCCGCGAACGTCTGCTCGACGGCCGCCTGTGCGGCCTTGGAGAATCGTCCCATGTCGGCGAAGCCATGGATGAGGCCGGGGAAGCTGTGCAGCTCGACCGGGACCCCGGCCGCCTCCAGGTCGCGCGCGTACGCCGTCCCGGCATCGCGTAGCGGGTCGAACTGCGCCACCGCGACCACGGCGGGCGCGAGGCCGGCCAGGTCGCCCAGCGCGGGCGAGAGCCGGGGGTCGGTCGGGTCGGCCGAGCCGACGTACTGCTCGAAGAACCAGGCGATGCTGGGCGCGTCGAGGAAGTAGCCCTCGGCGTTCTCGACCAGGCTGGCGTGCTCGGTGACCAGGTCGGTGGCCGGGTAGAGCAGCAGCTGCGCGCCGAGGGGACGGCCCTCGTCGCGGAAGGTCTGCGCGACGATCGCCGCGAGGTTGCCGCCCGCGCTGTCGCCGCCGACGGCGACGACGGCGCTGCCACCGAGACCGGCGGACGGGTCGGCGGCGTTCTCGGCCACCCAGCGTGTCGCGGCCTCGGCGTCGTCGACGGCGGCGGGGAAGGGGTGCTCCGGCGCGAGCCGGTAGTCGACGCTCACCACGACCGCGTCGGCGTCACGGGCGAGGGTGCGGCAGGTCAGGTCGTGGGTGTCGAGGTCGCCGATCACCCAGCCGCCGCCGTGGAAGAAGACGATGGTGGGCAGCTCGCCGGCGCGGGGGCGGTAGACCCGGGCCGCCAGGTCACCGGCGCCGCCCGGGACGGTCACGTCGCGCACCGACTCGAGGACGGGCAGGAGCGACGCGTCCCGCAGGTCGACGCTGAGGGCGCGGAAGCCGGCCCGCGCCTGTGCGGCCGTCTGCTCAGACATCGGCGGCTGCCCGGAATCGGCCAGGAAGCCGAGGAGCGCGGCCAGCTCCGGGTCGAGGTCCGGGTCGAGCCTCGGGCGCGGCGCGTGGTTCGTGTCGGTCACGGTGCTTGTCTAGCATCTGTCCTCGCTGCAGAGGGCGGCACGCCTGAAAAGGTGATGCCCGCATCGCGCCGACACGGGAGGATCTCCGTTCGTGGGACACGTCGAGGTCGCCAACGTCCGCTACGAGCTCCCGGATGGCCGGGTGCTCCTCGACGACGTCTCCTTCCGGGTCGGCGAGGGCGCCAAGGTCGCTCTCGTGGGCGCCAACGGGGCCGGCAAGACGACGCTGCTGCGGATCGTCACCGGCGACCTCGTGCCGACCGCCGGCGCCGTCGTACGGACGGGTGGGCTCGGCGTGATGAGGCAGAAGGTCGGCGAGGGCGCCACCACCGTCGGCGAGCTGCTGCTCAGCGTCGCGCCTGCGCGCATCCGGAAGGCGGCGACGGAGGTCGACGCGTGCGAGCTCGCGCTGATGGAGGTCGACGACGAGCGCACGCAGATCCGCTACGCCGGGGCGCTGGCCGAGTACGCCGACGCGGGCGGCTACGACCTCGAGGTGACGTGGGACGTCTGCACGACGGCGGCGCTCTCGCTGCCCTACGACCGCGCCCGCTTCCGCTCCCTCGGGACGCTCTCGGGCGGCGAGCAGAAGCGACTCGTCCTCGAGTACCTCCTCCGGGGCCCCGACGAGGTGCTGCTCCTCGACGAGCCGGACAACTACCTCGACGTGCCCGGCAAGATCTGGCTGGAGCAGCGCATCCGCGAGTCCGCGAAGACCATCCTCTTCATCAGCCACGACCGCGAGCTGCTGGCCAACACCGCGACGCGGGTCGTGACCGTCGAGCTCGGGCACGCGGGCAACCTGGTCTGGACCCACCCGGGCGGCTTCGCGAGCTATCACGAGGCGCGCCGCGACCGGTTCGCCCGCTTCGAGGAGCTGCGCAAGCGCTGGGACGAGGAGCACGCCAAGCTGCGCGCGCAGATGCTGATGTACAAGCAGAAGGCGGCCTACAACTCCGACATGTCCTCCCGCTACCAGGCCGCGCGCACCCGGCTGGAGAAGTTCGAGCAGGCCGGCCCGCCGACCGAGCAGCCTCGCGAGCAGCAGGTGACGATGCGGCTGACGGGCGGGCGGACAGGCAAGCGCGCCGTCGTCTGCGAGTCGCTGGAGCTGACCGGCCTGATGCGCCCCTTCGACCTCGAGGTCTGGTACGGCGAGCGGGTGGCCGTGCTCGGGTCGAACGGCTCGGGGAAGTCGCACTTCCTGCGGCTGCTCGCGGCCGGAGGTAGCCGCCCCGACAAGGAGCACGAGCCGGTGGGCGACGTCAGGATCGAGCCGGTCCGGCACCGCGGCCTCGCCAAGCTCGGCGCCCGGGTCCGGCCCGGCTGGTTCGTGCAGACCCACGAGCACCCCGAGCTGGTGGGGCGCACGCTGTTGGAGGTCCTCCACCGGGGCGACGAGCGGCGCGAGGGGATGGGTCGCGAGCAGGCGTCGCGGGTGCTCGACCGCTACGAGCTGTCGGCGAGCGCCGAGCAGCGCTTCGAATCGCTGTCGGGCGGTCAGCAGGCCCGCTTCCAGATCCTCCTGCTCGAGCTCTCCGGCGCGACGCTGCTCCTGCTCGACGAGCCGACCGACAACCTCGACGTACAGTCCGCCGAGGCGCTCGAGGACGGCCTGCGGGCCTTCGAGGGCACCGTCCTGGCGGTCACCCACGACCGCTGGTTCGCCCGCGACTTCGACCGGTTCCTCGTCTACGGCGCCGACGGCACCGTCTACGAGTCGCCCGAGCCGGTCTGGGACGAGGGACGGGTGGACCGGGTCCGATGACGCTGACCGAGATCGTGCAGGTCCGTCCCGGTGATGCCCTCTTCGACCAGTGGTACGCCACCTACGCCGCGGCCGACGGGTTCGGCCGCGGCGACAACGCCGTCACCTACTTGCGCCACGACATGGATGTCTTCCTCACCGAGCCGTCGCGGGAGTGGCGGCAGGAGGCCTACGCCGGGCTCGTCGACGGCCGGGTGGTCGTTGCGGGCTGGCTGGCCCTCCCGCTGCTCGACAACCGCTGGCGTGGCGACGTCGAGATCTACGTCCTCCCCGAGGAGCGCCGGCGCGGGTTCGGCTCGGCGATGCTCGCCCACCTGGAGGGGCTGATCCGGGCCGAGGGGCGCACGTCGGTCCTCGCCGAGGTCGCCTGGCCGTACGCCGACGGGCCGACCGGGTCCGGCCCCGGACCGGAGTTCGCGCGCGCCCACGGGTTCGGCCTGGCGCTCGGCGACGTGCAGCGGCAGCTCCCGCTGCCGGTCGCCGACGAGCTCCTCCGACGGCTCGCGGCCGATGCCGCCGAGCATTCCGCCGGCTACACGCTGCGCAGCTGGGTCGGTCCGGTTCCCGAGGAGCTGGTCGGCGAGTGGGCGGAGCTCAACGCGAGCCTCGACACCGAGGCCCCGATGGGCGACCTGGACATCGAGCCCCAGGTCGCCGACGTCGCGGTCGTCCGGGAGGACGAGCGCCTGACGAAGCGCCAGCGCCGGGCCACCCTGCACACCGTCGCCCTGCGGTCGGACGGTCGGCTGGCGGCGTACACGCTGCTGATGGTGCCGCTGCTGCAGCCCGACATCGTCTACCAGTGGGGCACGCTCGTCCGTCGCGAGGACCGCGGCCACCGGCTCGGCGTGGCGGTGAAGGTGGCCAACCTGCAGCAGCTGCAGGCGACCCGGCCGCAGGCGCGGCGGCTGCTGACCTACAACGCCGAGTCCAACGCGCACATGGTCGCCGTCAACGACGAGCTCGGGTTCGTGCCCACCGAGCGGCTCGGGGAGTTCCAGAAGAAGCTGGCCTGACTGCCGAGTCCGCCACGACAGAGCATGACCCCGCGGCCGGAGACGGAGCCGCGGGGTCATGCCCTCTCAGGCGGGTCAGGACTTGGCTGAGCCCGCGTCGGAGTCGAGGGTGACGTCGACGGAGTGCTCCTTGCCGTCGCGGGTGTAGGTGACCGAGACCTTGTCGCCCGGACGGTAGGAACGGACGGTCGCGACGAGCGAGTCGGAGCCCACGATCAGGTGGTCGCCGACCTTGGTGATCACGTCGCCCGCCTTGATCCCGGCCTGCTCGGCCGCGGAGCCGTCGCCGACCTCACGGACCTCGGCACCGTTGCTGCTGAACGGCGAGACGTTGTCCGGCTGCTGCTGGGGATCCTGCTGCCCGAAGGGGTCGAGCGGGTCGCCCTGGTCCGGCTGCTGCTGGCTCTGCTGGGACGCACCGACGTCCTGCACGGAGATGCCGAGCTTGGCGTGGGTGGGCGTCTCGCCCTTGGCCATCTGGTCGACGACCGCCTTGACCTCGTTGATCGGGATCGCGAAGCCGAGGCCGATGGAGCCGGCCTCGCCGCCGACCGAGCCGGTGCTGCGGATCGAGGCGTTGATGCCGACCACCTTGCCGTCCATGTCGACCAGCGCACCGCCGGAGTTGCCGGGGTTGATCGCCGCGTCGGTCTGGATGGCGGGATAGACGGTGGCGTTGTTCGACGCGTCGACGCCCACGTTGACCGGGCGGTCGAGGGCGCTGACGATGCCGGACGTCACGGTGGAGTCGAGGCCGAACGGAGATCCGATCGCGATCACGCTCTGGCCGACCGCGAGTGCCGACGAGTCGCCGATGGTTGCGGGCTTGAGGTTCGAGACCCCCTCGGCCTTGATCACGGCGGTGTCGGTGAGCGGGTCCGTGCCGACGATCGTCGCGGACGCCGAGCTGCCGTCGTTGAAGTCGACGCGGATCTTGCCGCTGTCGCCGGCCACCTCGACCACGTGGTTGTTGGTGAGGATGGTGCCGTCCGAGGTGAGGATGATCCCCGAGCCGGACCCCGACTCCTGGGGGCCGGCGACCTCGATCTTGACGACCGACGGCAGCACCGACTGGGCGACCGCCTGGACGCTGCCCGTGGGTGCCTTCGTGGCGGTCGTCGTTCCCGAGCTGCCGGAGCCGGAGAACACGCTCGAGGTCGTGGAGTCGTCGTGGGTGTCGTTCCACAGCGCTGCGCCGCCGTACCCGGCACCGCCGCCGACCACGAGGGCGAGGGCGGCGAGGCCACCGACGACACCCGCGCGGCCACGGCGTCGCTCGTTCCGACGGCCGGGCTGCTCGGCCGGCGCCGGCTGCGCCGGCTGCTCGAGGGGGGTGGTCGCGCCCTGGTCGCCGAAGAGCCAGGGGTTGCTGGACGGCGGGGGACCCGTCGGGCCGGGGTAGCCGCCGGTGTTGATCGGCTGCGTGAACTGCTGGGTCGGCTCGGACTCTCCGGCCGGGTGCTCGGGCTCGTGGGTCATGTCAACCACTGTGACCCCCGAGTCTGTGACCACGCTGAGACTCAACTGGGTGGCTGAGAAGAGTCTGCGGGTGATCTAGTTGTGATGCCCAGGCACGTTGGTCGAGATCGTGTGACGACACGATCTGAGGTGTAGGTGGGTGAAGGCCTCCCCGGTGTGGAGTGGAGCTGTTGAGAAACCGCTCCGCCACCAAAGGAGGCCTTCGTGTCCCACGCTACTCATGCCAACGCCGCCCTGACCCCTCGCGCCCGCCTCAAGATGGCCCGACTCATCGTTGACGGGGGCTGGAAGATCCCGCGCGCCGCCGAGCGCTTCGACGTGTCGTGGAAGACCGCGAAGAAGTGGGCTGATCGCTACGAGGCCGAAGGGCCAGCCGGGATGCTGGATCGGTCCTCCCGTCCGCACCGTCAACCGAA
>NZ_FOLB01000016.1 GCF_900112345.1 Nocardioides terrae | reverse complement strand
GTCGTGGGACGGTCGAGCTCCTTGGCGAAAAACACTGAGGCGGACTTCAAGATCTCGTTCGCCCTGCGAAGCTCGGCAACCTCACGCTTGAGGCGCTTGATCTCCTCAGCCTCCTCCGAGGTCGTCCCGGGCCGGACTCCGGCATCGACCTGCGCGCGGTGGACCCACAGCCGCAGGGTCTCGACGTTCATCCCCAACAACCCCGCGACGTGCCGCAGCGCGGCCGTCTCGTGCGGGTGCTCCGGGCGGACCTCGGCGACCATCCGGACCGCCCGCTCACGCATCTCGTTCGTATACCTGGCCATCGTTCCCATCCTGACTCATCAAGCGGAACGAAACCCAGCGCGATTCAGTCGACTAGGGGAGGCCACTGGTCTTCGTCGCAGCGCCACCCGGACGCGGCGGTTTAGGTGTGATGTCCAGGGAGGTTGGTCATCACATTTAGGCGTTCCGCTGGGTGTGGCCAACGCGCACTTGGACGACGCGGAGCGGGGCACCGAGCTCGACCGTGTTCCGGCAATCACGGTCGATGGATGTCGTGAATCCGCGTCTAACTGGGCGGTGTGGGGCGCCCATTCTGGGCGGTGTACGGCGCCATGACTCACGGCAGTGACGCTCGCTCAGGAGGCTCAAATCGCCGAGACGCCGGCGCGCCAGTGGCGCTCGCGGTTAGGGGAAGCTCGCCGCCTTCAATGGCGGGAGGGGATCGGCGAGCAGCGGTGGCTCCGCCCGCTGCACGACGTCACCGGGTGGCCACTTACAGATGTCGATTCTCAGCAATCGGCGGGTAGTCTCGGCATCGACGCGGGACCGCCGTCCCGCGTCTGACCAGCGCAAACCGTTCTTCACCGTTCTTGTCGGCACTGACTGTGATGGCCTCGATTCATCCAAGGGGTCGTAGGTTCAAATCCTGTCAGCCCGACCGAGTAGACCGCCTCTGACCTGGGGAAACACTCAGGGCAGGGGCGGTCTCGCCTTGAGTTGATCCGCCTGATCCGGGGTTTGCCCGTGGCTTTCGCCGTGAAAGGGCGACAGGTGCGTGGCCGCGTGGTGCGTGTCAGACGGCGCGAGCGCCTCATCGAGCACGTTCGAGACGTCCGTGGCCATCGCCGGCTTCGCGACGCAGTACTCGTCCGTGATCGACTGGTGGGCGTGGCCGAGCGTCTTCGTCGGCATGGTCAGGACGGACGCCGCCGTGCTCGCGGTCCTGATGACCCAGGTGGATCCTGATCGATGCCTACGATGACGCCATCGGCGTTCCAACTTCGGAGGTCGGCGTGCGGTTGAAGACTGGAAGCTTGATGTTCGTCCTCATCCTGGCCGCCTGCGGCAACTCAGCGGAGCGCGACCATTCTCTGGTGGGGCGAGTGACCAAGGTCGATCAGCAGACCATTTGCGTCGGGGCTCCCGCGGCAACTGGCCAATGCTTCGCCACGGACGCCGTCACCAAGGTGGCTGAACTCGACGCATGTGTCCGAGTCACTTACGCGGCCGCGGACGATGAGTCTGGCCCGTACATCGCGTCCAGTCTCCGAAGACTCTCCAGCGAGGCGCCGTCCCCGTGCGGATCGAAATGACGGCGGTAAGCGTCGCGGCAGGACCGCGGGGAGGCTGCGACGGAACGATCGAGACCCGCATCCCTTAGTTGGTCGCAACGCCGAGCTCCTCGGCAGCAGACACGATGAGGGCTGTGATGAGAATCGACATCACGTCGATGTCGGCCTGACCACGGGCCGGGGTCGACAACTCGGTGGTGACCGTGCGCGCGAAGCTGTTGCCGCGCCCTCGCCGCCACACCGGACCAATCGTTCTGACCCCGCGCGCATCTTCGATCAGGCGGTCGCGCGGCTGTCTGTCGCCAGCGAACAGCAGCGCCAGCAGGAGCTGCTGGAACGGCGGGGGCGGGCGACTGGTGAGTCGCCCGCCCTCAGCCAGTGCGCACCCGGTCAGGATGGGTACTCGGCGTCGCTGACGTGCTCGAGCCAGGTCACGACCTGACCAGACTCGTCGGCCTCTTGGATGGCGACGTGCGCCATGAACCGGTCAGGTGTGGCACCGTGCCAGTGCTCTTCGTCGGGTTCGATGTAGATGACGTCGCCCGGGCGGATCTCCTGAACCTCGGTACCGCCGTCGCCGCCGCGGCGAGCGACGTAGCCGATGCCGTCGGTGACGTAGAGGGTCTGGCCCTTGGGGTGGTGGTGCCAGGCAGTGCGCGCGCCCGGCGTGAACCGGACGTGTGCGCAGCCGACGGCGGACTGCTCGTCAGGGTTGCGGATGCCGTCGATGTAGACGGTGCCGGTGAACCAGTCGGTGGGGCCGGTGGCGGTCTGGCCTCCGCTCTTGCTGAACTTCATGGCCGGGTCCTCTCAGGCGAGCGTGCGGATGTCGATGACGAAGCGGTAGCGCACGTCCGAGGCGAGGACGCGCTCATAGGCGGCATTGACCTTGTCGGCGGAGATGACCTCGACCTCGGCGCCGATGTTGTGCTCGGCGCAGAAGTCGAGCATCTCCTGGGTCGGGGCGATGCCGCCGATCATGGAGCCGGCTAGGGACCGCCGGCCGCCGATGAGGGAGAAGACGTTCACGCTGAGTGGCTCGGCCGGGGCGCCGACGTTGACCAGGGTGCCGTCGACGGCGAGCAGGCCGAGGTAGGCGTCGAGGTCGATCCGGGCGCTGACGGTGTTGAGGATGAGGTCGAACCGGCCCGCCAGGGCCCGGAACGTCTCCGGGTCGGAGGTGGCGTGGTAGTGGTCGGCGCCGAGGCGCAGGCCGTCCTCCTGCTTCTTCAGCGACTGCGAGAGCACGGTGACCTCCGCGCCGAGCGCATGGGCGATCTTGACGGCCATGTGGCCGAGGCCGCCCAGGCCGACGATGGCGACCTTCTTGCCCGGGCCGGCGCCCCAGCCCCGGAGCGGGGCGTAGGTGGTGATGCCGGCGCACAGCAGCGGCGCCGCAGCGGCCGGGTCGAGGCTCGCCGGCACGGAGAGCACGTAGTCGGCGTCGACGACTACGTGTGTCGCGTACCCGCCCTGGGTGGTGGTGCCGTCCCGGTCCGTGCCGGCGTAGGTCGGCACCATTCCGGCGAGGCAGTACTGCTCGTCGCCCTTGCGGCAGCTGGTGCACTCGCCGCAGGAGTTGACCATGCAGCCGACGCCGACGCGGTCGCCGACCTGGTGGCGGGTCACGTCGGAGCCGACCTTCGCCACGGTGCCGACGATCTCGTGGCCGGGGACGATCGGGAAGGGCTGCGGCCCCCACTCGCCGTTGACGGTGTGGATGTCGGAGTGGCAGATGCCGGCGTACTCGATGGCGATGAGGACGTCGTTCGGGCCGACCTCGCGGCGCTCGATCGTGGTGGGGGTCAGCGGCTGGCCGGCGGCCAGAGCTGCGTAGGCGTTGACGCGCATGTGATGGTGCTCCTTCGTCGTTGCGGGGATCGGACGTGGCTGGGCTGCGGACGTCACGGTCCGCGGAAAGGTCGGCGGCCGGCGGCGGCGACGTAGGCGATGCAGGACGCGCCGGTGAGGAGCAGGACGATGGCGGCCATGGGGACGGCGGTGTCCTCGCCGCCGAGGCCGGCCAGGGGTGCGATCGTGCCGGCCATCACCCACTGTAGGAAGCCGAGGAGCGCCGACCCGGTGCCGGGGTGCTCGGGGACCGCGGCGGAGGCGAGCGCGCCCGCGTTCGGGCCGACAAGTCCCTGGGCGGTCATCAGGACGACGAACCCGACCAGTGCGAAGGCGAGCGGCATCGAGAACCACACGGCCCCGACAGCGAGCACGACGCCCGCGACGCCGGTGGCGGTGAGTCCGATCTTGACGAAGACGCGGGCCGGGAGCCGTTTGGCGTACCGGGCGGCCACTACGGCGGCAGCCGTCATCCCGGCGGCGTTGGCGGCGAAGTCGATCGAGTACTGAAACGGGGTGAGACCGTTCATGGACTGCAGCACGTACGCGGAGGTGGCCACGTACGCGAACGTCGTGCCCATCGAGAACGCGAACACCACCAGGTGCCCGCTGAACACGCGCGAGGACAGCACCTCACCGGTCGCACCGAGCAGACGGTCGAGGCCGCCCGGGTGGCGGCTTTCGACGGGAAGCGACTCGTGCAAGACGAGCGCCACCGCGGCGAGCATCATCGCAGCCAGGGCAGCGACCAGCCAGAACGAGACGCGCCAGTGCGTCACCGACAGCACCAGCGCACCCAGCAACGGGCCGACGACCGGGGCGAGACCCCCGACCGCGGCGACCACGTTCATCGCGCGGACCATCCGGACGCCATCGGTGAGATCCACGACCACGGAACGGGCGATCACCATCGCCCACCCGCCCGCGAAGCCCTGCACCAGCCGCGCGGCCGTCATCACCGCCGCGGTCGGGCTGAACCCGCACGCCACCGAGGTGACCACCAGCACCGCCAACGCCGCGAGCAGCGGGCGGCGGGCGGCGGCGACCGACGCGGTCGGAGAACGGCCCGCCGACCAGCTGTCCCAGCGCCATGCCGAGGAAGAACGTCGTCAGCGTCAACTGCACCTGGGTCGCCGACGCGTCGAGCTCGCGGCCGACCAGCGGGAAGGCGGGGACGTACATGTCGGTGGCCAGCGGTGCGATGGCGGTGATGAGGACGATCGTCCCCAGCACCGGGGCCGACAGCGCCGCGGCACGCGGCAACCTCCCGTCCGGGAGCGTCGGGCCAGCTGCTGCGGAGCGCTCAGGGGTGCGGGTGTGGCCCTGCGGGAGTGGCATGCCTCCATGCAACCCCCGGCCGCGGACGCGAAGAAGTCACGCTTGTGAGGTGTACCAACAGGGCATCCCTCGTGCGCGGCGGCGCGGGTAGCGTCGACGGCATGGACAACCGGTCGGAGGCGAGTGAGTTCCTCAGCTCCCGTCGCGCGAAGTTGACACCTGAGGACGTCGGGCTCCCGGACGTCGGGCAGCGGCGGGTCCCGGGCCTGCGGCGAGGCGAGGTCGCCGCGTTGGCCGGGGTCAGCATCGAGTACTACTCCAAGCTCGAGCGCGGCGCGCTCGCCGGGGTGAGTGCTTCGATCCTTGACGCCATCGCCAGGGCCCTGCGCCTCGACGACGCCGAACGCAGCCACCTGTTCAATCTCGCCCAGGCTGCGGACGGGACCAGCGAGCTCCTCCGTCCTCGTCGTCGTGCCAAGACCTGGATGCCGCGTCCGAGCCTGACCTGGGTGCTGGACGCCATCACGGGCGGACCGGCCCTGATCCGCAACGGGCGCATGGACCTGCTGGCCACCAACCCGCTCGGACGCGCCATGCACGAATCCCTCTACGAGCGCGCGACCGGACCGGTCCCGAACTTCGCTCGGTACACCTTCCTCGACGACGACTCTCGGCGCTTCTATCCCGACTGGGACACCGCCGCCGACACCGCCGTAGCCATCTTGCGCACCGAGGCCGGCCGCGACCCCCACGACCGGCTGATGCACGACCTCGTCGGCGAGCTCGCCACCCGCAGCGAGGAGTTCCGGCGCCGATGGTCCAGCCACGACGTCCGCCTCCATGGCGCCGGTACCAAGAGGTTCCACCACACAGCCGTCGGCGAGCTCGAGCTCGCCTACGAGAGCGTCGACATGGTTTCAGATCCCGGCTTGAGCCTGACCGTCTACGCCGCCGAACCCGCTTCTCGGACCGCACACGCACTGGCCCTCTTGGGGTCTTTGGCGGCCTCGACCACCGTCGCGGAGCCGCAGGTCCGCAAAGCCTGACAGCATACGCGCGGCCGCGATGGTGCTCCTCGCATCATGGCCAGGGTTCCGAACCCTGCCAGCCCGCGCGACGTCGCGGACCCGTGGGCGGCGCTCATCGCCCGCCTGCGTCGTCACGACCGTCACGACTGTCACGACCGTCGTGCTCGTCCAGGTCGTCGGTCTCCCCGTGGCTGCGCCGCAGCGCCCGGCCGCGCTCGATGTCGGCCTGCTCCTTCTCTGCTGCCTTGTCGCTCTTGCGGGTGTCGCGCGGCGGCAGCTGGATCTCCCGCTCCGCCGCGATGCCGGCCTGGAGCTGGCGTCCGCGCTCGAGCTCGGCGTCGAGCTCGGCGCCGAACAGCAGCGCGAGGTTGGTGAGCCACAGCCACAGCAGGAAGACGATCACCCCGGCGAGGGAGCCGTAGGTCTTGTCATAGCTGGAGAAGTTGGCGACGTAGAACCCGAACGCGGCCGACGCGATGATCCACGTGACGATCGCGACGATGGCGCCCACGCTGATCCATCGGAACTTGGGCTGCTTGACGTTGGGCGTCGCGTAGTAGAGCAGTGCCACGATCAGGATCACGACGACGAGCAGGACCGGCCACTTGGCGATGTTCCACGCGGTCACCGCGGCGTCGCCGAGACCGATGGCGTCGCCGACGGCCTGGGCCGCCGGCCCGGTCAGCACCAGGCCGATGGCGACCACGGCGGTCAGCACGATCGTGATGACCGTGACGATCAGCATGGTCGGGCGCAGCTTCCAGATCGGCCGCCCCTCCGCGATCTCGTAGATCCGGTTCATCCCTCGCCCGAAGGCGCCGACGTAGCCCGACGCCGACCACAGCGCCGCAGCCAGGCCGACGACGAGGGCGATGCCCGAGCGCTCGGACTTGCTCAGCTCGGTCAGGGTCGGCTCGAGGGTGTTCGCAGCGCCCGAGGCACCGATGTCACGCAGGATCTGGAGCAGCGTGTCCACGGTCTTCGGTCCCTGGCCGACCAGTCCGACGAGCGACAGGAGCGCGATCGCGGCGGGGAACAGCGCGAGCACCGCGTAGTAGGTCAGTGCGGCGGCCAGGTCGGTGCACTGGTCGTCGGAGAACTCGCGCACGGTCTTGCGGGCGACGTACCACCAGGACGGCTTCTTGAGGTCCGCCGGCGAGTCCGGCTTGGCGGCGCTGTCGGGATGCGGAGCGTTCTCCTGCGTCGCCGAAGCGCTTGTCTCGTGGGTCCGCTTGCTCATGCATCGTGGTGCCCGGGCTCCACGACCGCCATTCGCAGCCGAAGTGGCATCCTTCCCGCATGCCGGCCACGTTCACCGAGGGCGATCGCCCCGGGTCCCACGTGCTGTGGCTCGACGGCCGCGCCCAGTCGCTGCTCGATCCCGCTGACCCGACCTGGCTCGGCTTCGACTACATGCGGCGGATCGCCGACGTCCTCGACCTCGCGGCGCCGCCGGGGGAGCCCCTCCGTGTGCTGCACGTCGGCGGCGCGGCCATGACGCTGCCGCGCTACGTCGCCCACACCCGGCCGCGCTCGGGCCAGGTCGTCATGGAGCCCGACTCCGCCCTCGTGGAAGAGGTACGCCGGCGGCTGCCCCTGCCTCCGCGCAGCGGGATCAGGATCCGCGAGGTCGACGGGGTGGCCGGGCTGCCCGCCGTGCGGGACGACGCGATGGACGTCGTCGTGCTCGACGCGTTCGCCGGCGGCGCGGTGCCGCCCGAGCTGCTCGGCGCTGCCTTCCTCGGGCAGGTCCGTCGCGTCCTGGTCGACAGCGGGCTGCTGGTGGCCAATCTCGCGGACCGAGCTCCCTTCTCGCTCGTCCGCAGCGCCGTCGCCGGCATCCGCGACGTCTTCGACGAGGTGCTCGTCGGGGCCGAGCCGGCCACCCTCAAGGGCCGTCGCGAGGGCAACCTCGTGCTGGTGGCCGGCACCCGGCTGCCGGCCGACGCGATCCGGCAGCGGGCGACGTCGAGCGTGTCGCCGTACCGGCTCTTCACCGGGACCGCTGTGCTCGACTCCTTCGGCGGCGGAAGCCCGCTCCCGTAGAGTGGGCGGACCACTGCCAAGCGAAGGACGCACAGCACACCCCATGGAAGGCCGAAGTAGGCAGGGGACCCGTCCCCGATGAACGTCTACCTCCTGTTGCTCGTCGCCCTCGCCCTGGTGATCCTCTGCGGCGTCTTCGTGGCGGCCGAGTTCGCCCTGGTCACCGTCGACCGAAGCGCCGTCGCCCGTCAGGCCGACGGCGGTGACGGTCGCGCCCTCGGCGTGCAGAAGTCGCTGCGCCGCCTGTCCAGCAACCTCTCCGGAGCGCAGCTCGGCATCACGATCACCAACCTCGGCATCGGCTGGCTGGCCGAGCCGACGACCTCGAAGCTCATCCGCGACCCGCTGACCTCGCTCGGCGTGCCCGACGGTGCGGTCGGCCCGACCGCCGTCACGGTCGGCCTGATCGTCTCGACCCTCGTGACGATGGTGTTCGGCGAGCTGGTGCCGAAGAACATCGCGCTCGCGCTGCCGATGGGGACCGCCAAGGCCACGCAGGGCTTCCTCCGCACGTTCACGGCGGTCAACGGGTTCCCGATCCGGATCCTCAACGGCACCGCCAACGCGCTGGTACGCCGCCTCGGCGTCGAGCCGCAGGAGGAGCTCCGCTCGGCGCGCAGCTCGACCGAGCTGGCCTCGCTGATCCAGCGCAGCGCCGACGAGGGGACCCTCGACGCCGACGCGGCCGAGCTGATCGAGCGCAGCGTCGAGTTCGGCACCCGCACCGCGGGCGAGATCATGACGCCCCGGATGCGGACCTTCAGCCTCGACGAGGGCGACCGCGCCGAGGCAGTCATCGAGCTGGCGCGACGCACCGGCCACTCGCGGTTCCCGGTCCTCGACGAGCACGACGCGGTCGTCGGGACGATCCACGTGAAGAACGCCGTCGGCCTCCCCGTCCACGAGCGCAGCACCACCCGGGTCAAGCACCTGATGGCCAAGCCGGTCGTCGTCCCGGACTCCCTGCGGCTGGACCCGCTGATGGCGCTGCTGCGCAGCGAGGGCTTCCAGATGGCGGTCGTGCTGGACGAGTACGGCGGCCAGGCGGGCATCGTCACCCTCGAGGACGTCATCGAGGAGATCGTCGGTGACATCGCCGACGAGCACGACTCGATCCGCGCCCAGGCGCGGTTGCGTCGCGACGGCTCCTGGTCGCTCAGCGGCCTGCTGCGCCCCGACGAGGTCGAGGACCTCACCGGGATCGAGCTGCCCGAGGGCGAGGACTACGACACCGTCGGCGGGCTCATCATGTCCACGCTCGGCCGGGTCCCGCAGCGCGGCGACGTCGCCGAGGTGGCCGTCCCGGACCGGTCCGACCCGGAAGAGGTCGTCGAGCGGCTGGTGTTCCTGACCGTCGAGCAGATGGACGGCCTGCGCGTCGACCGCGTCGCCCTCAGGGTCTCGCCCGGCAGGGAGGCCCGCCCGTGAGCGCCCCCGTCGGCCTGTTCCTGTCGCTGCTGCTGCTGGCGGGCAACGCGTTCTTCGTCGCGACGGAGTTCGCGCTGATCTCCGCCCGGCGCAGCCAGATCGAGCCGCTCGCCCAGCAGGGCTCGCGGATGGCGCGCACGACCCTGCGCGCGATGGAGCACGTCAGCTCGATGGTGGCCGGCATCCAGCTCGGCGTCACCCTCTGCTCCGTGCTGCTCGGTGCCGTCGCCGAGCCGTCGATCGCCCACCTGCTCGACCCCGTCCTCGACGTCGTCGGCGCGCCCGAGCAGGTGCTCCACCCCGTCTCGTTCGTGGTCGCGCTGGGCCTGGTCGCCTTCCTGCACGTCGTGCTGGGCGAGATGGTGCCCAAGAACATCACCCTGGCGGGCCCCGAGCGGGCCGTCCTCGTCCTGGCACCCGCCATGTTCGCCCTCGTCTCGGTGCTCCGCCCGGTGATCGCCGTGCTCGACGCCGTCGCGCGCGGGACCCTGCGCCTGATCCGGGTCGAGCCCAAGGCCGAGGTCGAGTCGACCTACACCCTCGAGCAGGTCGCGGTGCTCGTCGAGGAGTCCCACGGCGAGGGTCTCCTCGAGGCGGGGGAGTACGACCGGCTCGCCGGCGCGCTCGGCTTCACCGAGAAGACGGTGCGCGCCGTCGTACTGCCCCTCGCGGAGCTGACGACCGTCACCCGGGGCGCGTCCGGCGCCTACGTCGAGGGGCTCTGCGCCGCGACCGGCTTCTCGCGCTTCCCGGTGCTCGACCGGGCCGGTGGGGGGCTGGTCGGCTACCTCCACATCAAGGACGTTCTGGAGCCCGACCCGGAGCGGCGCGAGCGCCCGATCGAGGACAAGTGGATCCGTCCGCTGGCCGCCGTGCACCACGACGACGCGTTGCACGACGCGCTCGAGACGCTGCAGCGCAAGGGCGCGCACATGGCCCGGGTGGTCGACGCCGACGGCAGGACGATCGGCGTCGCCACCCTCGAGGACGTGATCGAGGAGCTCGTCGGCGAGATCCGTGACGCCGCTCACGGTGACGCGTGAGCAGCGCGGGGACCGGGGAGAACTAGGGTGTTCGACGTGACTGCGCGGCCAACCGGGGAGACGCCCGCACGACCCCGCGCCGACCTCGTGTGGACGGTGCCGAACCTGCTGAGCGCCCTGCGCCTGCTGGGCGTCCCGCTCTTCCTGTGGCTGGTCCTCGGCCCGGAGAAGGACGGCATCGCCGTCGGCCTGCTCGTCGTCTCGGGCATCACCGACTGGCTCGACGGCTTCCTCGCCCGCCGGTGGAACCAGCTCTCCCTGCTCGGCGAGCTGCTCGACCCCATCGCCGACCGCCTCTACCTGCTCGCCGTGGTGGTCGGGCTCGCGCTGCGCGACGTGATCCCGTGGTGGCTGGCGGTGCTCCTGCCGCTGCGCGACGTCCTGCTCTGGGGGCTGGTGCCGCTGCTGCGCACCCGCGGCTACACGAGCCTCCCGGTCCACTTCATCGGCAAGGCGGCGACCTTCTGCCTGCTCTACGCCTTCCCGCTGCTCTTCCTCGGCGAGGGCGACAGCTCGCCCGCGATGCTGGCCAAGGTCTTCGGCTGGGCGTTCGCCTTCTGGGGGATCGGCCTCTACTGGTGGGCCGGCATCCTCTACGCCTGGCAGGCCCGGCGCCTGATGCTGACCACCCCACGGCGAGGCGCACGATCCTGATGCCGCGCGAACATGCCGCGTACGCCGCCGCTGCCGGTGCGCTGCCACCCAGGGTCACCGCGCCGCTGCTCGACGTGATCACCCGGGAGTCGCTCGACGAGGACTACCAGCACGTCGCGGAGCAGCGCCGCGCCGGCGTACGCCCGCCGGCCGAGCCCACCGGGCGCAGCGTGCGGACCGTCGTCACCATCCTGATCTTCGGGGCGCTGCTCGCGGTCGCGGCCGTGCAGACCGCGCGGAGCGCCGAGGTCACCTCCGCCGGCCGCGAGCAGCTGATCTCTCGCATCGAGACCCGCCGCGCCAACCTCGCCGACGTCCAGGACCGGATCGCTCGCCTGCACACCGACAACGCGAGCGCCGAGGGCAAGGATGCCGACGTCGGTCAACGGCTCAGCACCGTCACCGCCACCCGCGCCGACCTCGAGGCCCGGACCGGCTTCGCGGCCGTCAGCGGCCCGGGAGTCCGGATCATCGTGGACGACTCTCCGGACGGCGGCATGCCCGGCCGGGTCCGCGACAACGACCTCGCGCTGCTCGTCAACGGTCTCTGGAAGGCGGGGGCCAGCGCGGTCTCGATCAACGGCCAGCGCGTCTCGGTGCTGAGCTCGCTGCGCAACTCCGGCCAGGCGATCGGGATCAACGGCGTGTCCCTGTCGCCGCCCTACACGGTGCTCGCCGTCGGCGACAGGCGCACCCTGCAGGCCGACCTCGCCGAGTCGGCGTCGGGGTCGGAGTTCGCCTCGCTCACCGAGCGGTACGGCATGTCGGTCACGATGCAGGACCGCGACGAGGTTCGGCTGCCGGCGGCACCTCCGGGCATGATGACGCTGCACAGCGCACGGGCCGACAACTCGGCGCCCGCCAAGCCACCGGTCAACAAGGAGGACTCACCGTGATCGCCGCACTCGGGCTCCTCGTCGGCGTCGTCCTGGGACTCATCTTCCAGCCCGACGTCCCCACCGGCCTCGAGCCCTACCTGCCGATCGCCGTCGTCGCGGCGCTCGACGCGGTCTTCGGCGCGCTGCGCGCCTACCTCGACGGCATCTTCGACGACAAGGTCTTCGTCGTCTCGTTCCTGAGCAACGTCGTGATCGCG
This sequence comes from Nocardioides terrae, assembly GCF_900112345.1. Classification (GTDB taxonomy): domain Bacteria; phylum Actinomycetota; class Actinomycetes; order Propionibacteriales; family Nocardioidaceae; genus Nocardioides; species Nocardioides terrae. The sequence continues at coordinate 36,558 of NZ_FOLB01000016.1, read as the reverse complement.
GCCGGGATCGTCTACCTCGGCGACAAGCTGGGCGTGGGCGGCCAGCTCTCGACCGGCGTCATCGTGGTCCTCGGCATCCGGATCTTCTCCAACGTCGCCGCGATCCGTCGGCACCTGTTCCATGCCTGAGCCGCAGCAGCCGGACCGGCTGGACCGGCTGGACCAGCCGGAGGGGCCGGAGCAGCCGGAGCAGCCGGACCAGTCCGACCCTCCCGGCCGCGCCCGCCTGCTGCGCGACCTCGGCCGCCCGCGGCGCAGCCAGATCGTGGTGGCGGTGCTGCTCGCCCTGCTCGGCTTCGGCGCCGTCGTCCAGGTCCGCACCACGGACGCGGACAGCTCGTACGCCGGCTACCGCGAGCAGGACCTCATCGACGTCCTCAACGGCCTGTCCAACACCACGCAGCGCGCGCAGTCCGAGCTGTCCCGGCTCGAGCAGCGCCGCGACGACCTCAAGTCGACGACGTTGCGCCGCCAGGCCGCCCTGGACGAGGCGAAGTCGCAGGTCGACACGCTCAACGTCCTCGCCGGCCGCATCCCCGTGACCGGCCCGGGAGTCCGGGTCACCGTCACGGAGGAGACGGCCGAGATCAACGTCGACAGCTTCATCGACCTGATCCAGGAGCTGCGTTCGACCGGCGCCGAGGCGATCCAGGTCAACCGCAAGGTGCGCCTCGTCGCGCAGTCGTCCTTCGACAAGGTGGCCGGCGGGCTTCTCGTCGACGGCACCGTCCTCGAGCCGCCGTACGTCGTCGAGGCGATCGGCGAGCCGTCGCTGCTCTCCGGCGCGATCACCTTCCTGCGCGGCCCGAAGGACGAGTTCGAGGACGACGGGGCGACCGTCGACGTCCAGGAGCTCAACCGGGTCGACATCCGCGCCGTCCGCACCGACGACGACGAGGGATCCGGGTCGTCCGGCGGCCAGGGCTAGCAGTAGGGTGCGGTTCGCGCGGGTTGCGCTGCCGACCCCGATGGCATCGACCACCGACCGGCCCGTGCCGGTCGCAGACCGACAGGAGAGGCCCGTGTCGTACCCCGAGGACCTTCGCTACACCGCCGAGCACGAGTGGGTCCGCACCCCCGGCGACCACGAGGGCTCCGTGCGCATCGGCATCACCCACTACGCCCAGGACGCACTCGGCGACATCGTCTACGTCTCGCTCCCCGAGGTCGGCGCCACGGTCGGGGCCGGCGGCGCGTGCGGCGAGCTGGAGTCGACGAAGTCGGTGAGCGACGTCTACGCGCCCGTCTCCGGCGAGGTCGTCGCCATCAACGACGCGCTCGACGCGACGCCCGAGCTCGTCAACGACGACCCGTACGGCGGCGGCTGGCTCTTCGAGCTCGTGCCGTCCGACCCGGCCGCCCTCGACGGCCTCATCGACGCCGCGGCCTACCAGGCGACCCTCGAGGGCTGAGCCTGTGGATCCGGGCCGTTCCGCTTGCCTCGCGCGGACGGGCTGATAGGTTCGGATAACGCTCAATCTGAGGCTGAGGGTCAGCGGAACGGACGGAGAGAAGATGCTCGTCTGCACGGCGTGCGGGAGCCAGAATCCCGAGGGAGCCCGGTTCTGCGCCCAGTGCGGGACCAAGCTGCCCGAGCCGTCCGACGCGACGGCGACGATCCAGTTCGGTGACCCCAACAGCGAGACGTCCGACCGCCTGCTCAACGCGGTCGACGCCGCCGCCGTCGACGCGCTACCGCGCGGCCACGCGATGCTCGTGGTGCAGCGCGGGCCCGGCTCGGGCAGCCGGTTCCTGCTCGACCGCGACCTGGTCAGCGCGGGCCGCCACCCCGACAGCGAGATCTTCCTCGACGACGTCACCGTCTCGCGGCGGCACGCCGAGTTCGCCCGCACCAGCGACACCTTCACCGTGAGCGACGCCGGCAGCCTCAACGGCACCTACGTCAACCGGGACAGGATCGAGCAGGTGGTCCTCAAGGACGGCGACGAGGTCCAGATCGGCAAGTACCGGCTCGTGTTCTACGCGGGGCACGAGGCCTGACCGCATGGTGACGGCGACCAGCGCGGCGTCCGGCTCCGCGTCCGAACGCCACACGATCGGGGAGGTGCTCGCGCTCCTGCGCGACGACTTCCCCGAGATCAGCATCCCCAAGATCCGGTTCCTGGAGGAGAAGGGTCTGGTCAAGCCCGAGCGGACGCCGTCGGGCTACCGCAAGTACTCCCGCGGCGACATCGACCGCCTGCGCTACGTCCTCCGCATGCAGCGCGACCACTACCTGCCGCTCAAGGTGATCGGCGAGCACCTCGACGCGATGGACCGCGGACTCGAACCGCCGGCCATCGCGCCGACCGTGCCGACGGTGCCCCAGGTGGCGCTCGCGGCCGACGGCATGCCGAGTGCGGAGTCGTTCCTCCGCCGTGACGGGCTGCGGCTCTCGCGCAAGGAGCTGGTCAAGGTCGCCGACGTCACCGACGAGCTCCTGGCCGAGCTCGAGGGGTTCGGCCTCGTCTCCCCGTCGCGCACCGGCCACTACGACACCGACGACCTCGTCATCGTGCAGACCGCCCGCGAGCTCGCCGGCTACGGGCTCGAGCCGCGGCACCTGCGCGGGCTCAAGGCCGCCGCCGACCGCGAGGTCGGGCTCGTCGAGCAGGTCGTCGCGCCGCTCCGGCGTACGTCGGACCCGACCGCCCGCGCCAAGGTGGAGGAGACCGCCGGCCAGCTCGCCGCGCTCTCCGTCCGGCTGCACGCGACGCTGGTCAAGGCCGGCCTCCGGCCCTCCTGAGGCGGCGATCGGGCCTCGCTGGTCTGGCTGTCGGCGCGGAGTAGGGTTGAGGACGTGCGAGAGGTCGACGTCATGGGAGTCCGGGTCGAGATGCCCTCGAACCAGCCGCTCGTGCTGCTGCGCGAGGTGTCCGGGGAGCGGTACCTCCCGATCTGGATCGGTGCCGTGGAGGCGACGGCGATCGCCTTCGCCCAGCAGGGCGTGGTGCCGCCGAGACCGCTCACGCACGACCTGATGAAGGACGTGATCGGCGCGCTGCAGGCCGAGCTGAACGAGGTCCGGATCACGGAGGTGCGCGACGGCGTCTTCTTCGCCGTGCTGGTCTTCTCCTCCGGGGCCGAGGTCAGCGCCCGCCCGTCCGACTCGATCGCGCTGGCGCTGCGCACCGGCACCCGGATCGTGTGCGCCGAGGAGGTCCTCGACGAGGCGGGGCTCGCCGTGCCCGCCGAGCAGGAGGACGAGGTCGAGAAGTTCCGCGAGTTTCTCGACCACGTGACGCCCGAGGACTTCGACGCTCACTGAGGCCTGGGACCTCAGTCTCAAGTTGAGGTTGAGGGTTGCGACACGCCGGGCATGTCTTTGACCCGGCTGCTGCGGGGACCTACCTTGAACTGTCTCCGTTGTAACTCCAACCGTGACGTTCGCTCTCCCGAGCGGCTCGCGGACCTTCCCCAGCCGGGGTTACGCTCAACGGAGTAGACCCCTCACGGAGGACCGCGTGAACGAGCACGAGCAGGAGAGCGGCGTCGCTGCCGAGACACTCCTCGCGGCGGAGCAGGCAGACGAACAAGGGCTGCTCTTCACCGACGACGTCTCGCCCCTGCCCAGCGACCTCGGCTACCGCGGTCCCACCGCGTGCAACGCCGCCGGGATCACCTATCGCCAGCTGGACTACTGGGCCCGGACCGGCCTGGTCGAGCCCAGCGTGCGCGGCGCCACCGGCTCCGGCACCCAGCGGCTCTACTCGTTCCGCGACATCCTGATCCTCAAGATCGTCAAGCGCCTGCTGGACGCCGGGATCTCGCTGCAGCAGATCCGCACCGCGGTGACCCACCTGCGCGAGCGCGGCACCGAGGACCTCACCCGCGTCACGCTGATGAGCGACGGCGCCTCGGTCTACGAGTGCACCAGCAGCGACGAGGTCATCGACCTGCTCCAGGGTGGTCAGGGCGTGTTCGGCATCGCGATCGGCGGCGTCTGGCGCGAGATCGAGGGCACCCTCTCCGACCTGCCCAGCGAGCGCGCGGCCGACGAGGCGAGCGACGAGCCCAGCCCGGGTGACGAGCTCGCCGCGCGACGCGCGGCGCGCAAGATCGGCTGACACCGGCCGCAGAAGCACACACAACGAACCCCCGGACCGTCGATGACGGACCGGGGGTTCGCTCCGTCTAGACTGGTCACGCTGCAGATCCCGTGTGGGAGAGTCCCTGCCCGACAGGGACGCCGAAGGGGCAATTCCTCCCCGGAAACTCTCAGGCGCCACGACCACGCGGACCAGGCAAGTCTGAAGCCCCGACCCCGGGGTGACAGAGGGGGAGGCCCGTCAGTGCGTACGCCGCCCGAGGAGCCCCCGTGACAGACTTCCCGTCCCTCTCCGAGCTCGATGGAGCCCTGCCTTTCGTCGACCGCCACGTCGGCATCGACCGCGACGCCGAGCGGCTCATGCTCGAGCGGCTCGGCTATGCCTCGCTCGACGAGCTGATGGACGCCGCGGTGCCCGCCGGCATCCGCTCGGCGGAGTCGCTGGACCTGCCCTCGCCCCTGTCAGAGAGCGGCGTGGCCGCCCTCGCCCGCGAGATCGCCGGGCAGAACATGCCGGGGGAGTCGCTCATCGGCCTCGGCTACCACGGCACCATCACTCCGCCGGTCATCCGCCGCAACGTGCTCGAGGACCCGAGCTGGTACACCGCCTACACGCCCTACCAGCCGGAGATCTCCCAGGGCCGCCTCGAGGCGCTCATCAACTTCCAGACGATGGTCGGTGACCTGACCGGCCTGCCGACCGCCAACGCTTCGCTGCTCGACGAGGGCACCGCCGCCGCCGAGGCGATGACGCTGGTCCGCCGCGCCAACAAGAAGGCGGCCGGCCCGTTCGTCGTCGACGCCGACGCACTGCCGCAGACGATCGACGTGGTCCGCACCCGTGCGGTCGCGATGGGCATCGAGGTCGTCGTCGCCGACCTCGCCGACGGGCTCCCGGACGGCGAGCTCTGCGGCGTGCTGGTCCAGTACCCCGGTGCCTCCGGTCGCGTCGCCGACCCGCGCGCCGTCATCGCCGCGGCCCACGAGCGCAACGCCCTCGCGGTGGTCGCTGCCGACCTGCTCGCACTCACCCTCCTCGAGGCGCCCGGTGAGCTCGGGGCCGACGTCGTCGTCGGATCCTCGCAGCGCTTCGGCGTGCCGCTGTTCTACGGCGGGCCGCACGCCGGCTTCATGGCGGTCGGCAAGGGTCTCGAGCGGCACATGCCCGGCCGCCTCGTCGGCGTCTCGGTCGACGCGGACGGCCGGCCGGCGTACCGCCTCGCGCTGCAGACCCGCGAGCAGCACATCCGTCGCGACAAGGCGACGTCCAACATCTGCACGGCCCAGGTCCTGCTGGCGGTCGCGGCGTCGATGTACGCCGTCTACCACGGCCCCGAGGGGCTCAAGGCCATCGCGACCCGCACCCACCGGTACGCCGCCGTGCTGGCCGCCGCGCTGCGCTCCGGCGGCCTCGAGGTCGTCACCGACCCCTTCTTCGACACCGTGACCGTCAAGGTGCCCGGCGGCGGCGCCGCCGGCGTCGTCTCCTCGGCCCGGGCCCTGGGCCTGCACCTGCGCGGCGTCGACGCCGACACGGTCTCGCTCTCCACCTCCGAGACCACGACCCGCTCGACGATCAGCAGCGTGCTGCGGGCGTTCGGCGTGACCGCCGACCTCGACGAGCTCGACCGGACCACCGGCTCGGGCCTGCCCGAGGCGTTGGCCCGGACGACGCCCTACCTCACCCACGAGGTGTTCAACGCCCACCACAGCGAGACGCAGATGCTGCGCTACCTGCACCGGCTGTCGGCCCGCGACTACGCGCTCGACCGCGGCATGATCCCGCTCGGCTCCTGCACGATGAAGCTCAACGCGACCACCGAGATGGAGCCCATCTCGCTGCCCGGCTTCGCCGACCTGCACCCGTTCGTCCCGGCCGAGGACGCGGCCGGCTACCGCCGGCTCGTCGACGAGCTCGAGGGCTGGCTGGCGGCCGTCACCGGCTACGACAAGGTCTCCATCCAGCCCAACGCCGGCTCGCAGGGCGAGCTGGCCGGCCTGCTGGCCATCCGCGGCTACCACCACGCCAACGGCCAGGCGCAGCGCGACGTCTGCCTGTTGCCGAGCTCGGCCCACGGCACCAACGCCGCGTCGGCCGTGATGGCCGGCATGCGGGTCGTCGTGGTGAAGTCCGCCGAGGACGGCACGGTCGACCTCGACGACCTGCGCGAGCAGTGTGAGAAGCACAGCGACGACCTCGCCGCGATCATGGTCACCTACCCGTCGACGCACGGCGTCTACGAGGAGGGCATCACCGAGCTGTGCGAGATCGTGCACAGCCACGGAGGCCAGGTCTACATCGACGGCGCCAACTTCAACGCGCTGCTCGGCTACGCCAAGCCGGGTGAGTTCGGCGGCGATGTCTCCCACCTCAACCTGCACAAGACGTTCTGCATCCCGCACGGCGGCGGTGGCCCGGGCGTCGGTCCGGTCGCAGTGCGCGCCCACCTGGCGCCGTACCTCCCCTCGCACTCCCTCCACCCCCACGAGGCCAAGCGCGACGGCATCGGCCCGATCTCGGCGGCGCCGTACGGCTCGGCCGGCATCCTGCCGATCTCGTGGGCCTACGTCCGGCTGATGGGGGCTGCCGGCCTGACCCGCGCCACCGCCAGCGCGGTGCTCAGCGCCAACTACATGGCCGCCCGGCTCGGCGAGCACTACCCGGTGCTCTACCGCGGCGACTCCGGCCTTGTCGCGCACGAGTGCATCCTCGACCTGCGCGGCATCACCGCCGAGACCGGCGTGACCGTCGAGGACGTCGCCAAGCGGCTCATCGACTACGGCTTCCACGCCCCGACGATGTCCTTCCCCGTGGCCGGCACGCTGATGGTCGAGCCGACGGAGTCCGAGGACCTCGGCGAGCTGGACCGGTTCGTCGACGCGATGATCGCGATCAAGGGCGAGATCGACCGCGTGGCAGCGGGGGAGTGGACCCCGGAGACGTCCGTGCTCCGCGGCGCCCCGCACACCGCGCGCACGCTCGTCGGTGAGTGGGACAAGCCCTACTCCCGCGAGCTCGCCGTCTTCCCGGCCGGCATCACGCCCGACAAGTACTGGGCGCCCGTCGCGCGCATCGACAACGCATACGGCGACCGCAACCTGGTCTGCGCCTGCCCGCCGGTGGAGGCGTTCGCCGAGTAGTGAGCCACGAGCCTGAGCACGTCGCGACCCCCACCGCCGACCCGTCGGCCGGGGTCGGCCGCAGACGCCTCGTCACGGCCGGGACGTGCCTCGTCGGCGCGGCGGTGCTGGCCTGGTCGCTGCACTCCGAGCCGGGCAGCTCCATGTTCTACGCCGCGACGGTGCTGCTCGCCGTGGTCTGGCTCGGGGGCGGGCTGGCGGCCGGCCCGCTGCCACTGGGCGAGTTCCGGGGCCGTGTCCCGGTGGTCCTCGGCGTCGGGGCGGGCGCTGCCCTCGCGGTGCTCTTCGTCGTCGGTGCACTGGTGCTGCGCGACGTCAGCCTCCTCTCCGGACCGGTCGAGGACGTCGTCGCCTACGCCGACCGGGGCGCCGGGCTCGCGGTGCTCGCCGTGACGGTGGCCAGCGGGATCGGCGAGGAGGTCTTCTTCCGTGGCGCGCTGTTCGCGGCCGTTCCCGGCCACCCGGTCGTGGTCACCACGCTCGCCTACGTCGTGGTCACCGCCGTCACCGGCAACGTGATGCTGACCTTCGCCTCGCTGGTGCTCGGAGCCGTGGTCGGCGTCGAGCGAGCGGTGACGGGCGGCGTCCTGGCGCCCGCGCTCACCCACGTCACCTGGTCGGCGACGATGCTCTACGCCCTGCCCGCGCTCTTCTCCTGAGCCCGCTCGGCGAGCGCCCGGATGACCTGCTCGCGGTAGCCGAGCGGCGGCTCGGGGGAGATCTCGGCGATCGAGTGGTCGGTGACCACGACCTCCACGCCCATCGAGTCGATCAGGTTGCGGCCCGTCGTGACGTCGACGTCCGTCACCAGGGCCAGCCAGTACGACGACAGCCGCGGCGTGAGGATCGGCACCGCGAGCGTCGGCCGCCGTCGGCCCATCCGGACCTCGGCGGCGATGCGGAGCATCTCGAGGTAGGTCAACGTGTCCGCGCCGCCCACCTCGAACGCCCGGCCCGTCGCCCGGTCGTCGGAACCCGCCGCCACCAGGTAGCGGACCACGTCGTCGATCCCGATCGGCTGCGTGCGGGTGTGCGCCCAGCGCGGCACCACCATCACCGGCAGGTGCTCGATGAGCTGGCGGGTGATCTCCCACGAGGCGCCACCGTGGCCGACGACGATCGCCGCCCGGAGCACCGTGACCGGGACGCCGGCCTCGCCCAGCAGTCGCTCGACGTGACGCCGGGAGCGGAGGTGCGCCGACAGCTCGGCGTCGTCGCTGCCGAGGCCGCCGAGGTAGACGATGCGACGGACGCCCGCCGCTGCGGCCTGCTCGCCGAACGCCCGCGCGGCGGCGGCGTCCGCCGCCTCGAAGTCGGCGTCGCCCAGCGCGTGGACGAGGTAGAACGCGACGTCCACCCCGGTCAGCGCCGGCAGGAGCGTCGCCGGGTCGGACACGTCGCCGTGCACGGGCGTCCCGGCGCCCCGGTAGGTGTCGGCGTGCCGGGTCATCGCGCGCACGTCGTGCCCGTCGGCGGCCAGACGGGTGGCCAGCCGGCCGCCCACGAACCCGGTGGCACCGGTGACCAGGAAGGTCGTCATGGTGCTTGACCGTAGTGCACCGGGCCAGCCGGGCCAGACCGGCTCAGACCGGCTCAGACCGGCCCAGGCCGGCTCAGGCCGGCTCAGACCCGCGGCGCCGCGCGCACCGCCCACGCCCGCGCCGTCACGTCGAAGGGCGGCTCGGGCAGTCTCGCGCGACACGAGTCCCTCAGTGCTGTCCGGACAGCGGGGGAGAGGCGCGCGACGTAGTCACCCGCGGGGCCGACGCCGAGCGTGAACGGCTTCCACCACTCCTCGAACGAGCCCATCGGCACGACGACCTCGATCGAGCCCTCGACGATCTCGTCGAGCCCGGCCTCGGCGGCGAACCGGGTCAGCTCGCCCCGCCGGGTCCCGGGCCGTCGGGTCTCGGTCGGCGCGTCCGGATCGGCCGCTCGGGCCGCGTCCCAGAAGGGGCCGATCGGCGATCCCTCGGCGAAGTCCCACACGCAGGCGGCGACGGTCCCTCCCCGACGTACGACCCTGCCCATCTCGGCCAGGCCGGCGACCGGGTCGGTCATGAAGTGCACGACGAGCTGGGCGTACGCCGCCCCGAACGTGCCGTCGCCGAAGGGCAACCTCTCGGCGGCCGCCTGGTGGACGTCGACACCGGGCAGCCGGCGCCGCAGCTCGGCCACGAAGGCCGCGCTCGGGTCGACCGCGTGCACCCGGTCGGTCCCGGCCTGCACCAGCCGGGAGGTCAGCGCGCCCGCGCCGGCTCCGACGTCGAGGACCGGCGGTCCGTCACCGGGGCCGGACCACGCAAGGAAGTCGACCGCCAGCGGCCGGGAGAACCGGCCCATGAAGCGGTCGTAGGCCTCGGCCGCGACCTCGAAGGACACCCCGCCAGCCTAGGCCGTTTTCGGGCGGAGCCGATCGGGCACGGAGGGTCTACAGCCAGATTGAAACGAGGAGAGACTCTTGAGCCAGATCCAGCAGTCCGTCGACGTCGACGTCCCGGTGAGCGTGGCCTACAACCAGTGGACGCAGTTCGAGTCCTTCCCGAACTTCATGTCCGGGGTCGAGTCGATCACCCAGCTCGACGACACCCACAACCACTGGGTCACCAACATCGCCGGTGTCACGCGTGAGTTCGACACCGAGGTCACCGAGCAGCACCCCGACGAGCGGGTCGCCTGGCGCAGCACGAGCGGCGACAGCAAGCACGCCGGCGTGGTCACCTTCCACCGGCTCGACGAGAACAAGACGCGCGTCATGATCCAGCTCGACTGGGAGCCGACCGACCTGGTCGAGAAGATCGGCTCGGCCGTGAACATCGACGACCACCAGGTCAAGAAGGACGCCGAGCGGTTCAAGCAGTTCATCGAGTCACGCGGCAGCGAGACCGGCGGGTGGCGCGGCGACGTCGACGCAGGCTGAGCCGGTCGAACGACGTACCGTCCGTCCTGGGGCGTCGGAGCAACATTCCTCCGATCGTCCCGGGCGCGGCCGATAGGGGCGGTTGCGAGGAGCACGTCGTCGATCCCGGGAGATGTCATGAGCGAGAGCGAGCTGTTCGATCCACTCATCCGGGCGACGGGCGAAGCAGTCTGGAACTGGTCGCTCGACGACCGGATCGAGTGGCACGACTCGCCCTACAGCTCCACGCTCGGCATCACCGGCCTGCTGGGCACGAGCACGACTGCCGCGTGGGCTGAGCGCCTCCACCCGGACGACGCCGAACGGGTCATCGCCAGCCTCCGCGGGGCTTCCGAGCACCCCGAGCGGCTCTGGTCGGAGGAGTACCGACTGCGCCGTGATGACGGCGGCTACGCCACCGTGCTCGGCCGCGGAAGCGTGCTCTGCGACAGCGATGGAATGCCGGTACGCATGATGGGCACCCTCCGCGACGTGACCGCCGAGCACGACGCGCGCCGGCAGCTTCGGGAGGCCGCCGACTACACCTCAGCGCTGTTCGAGAGCCTTCCCGGAGCGCTCTACCACGTGGACGCGGACCTACGGCTCGTGCGCTGGAACGCCGCCCTGACCGAGGTCACCGGCTACACCGACGAAGAGCTGGCGGGCATGTCGGCCACCGACCTCTTCCCGCCCGACGACCGACCTCGGGTGTCCGCCGCGATCGAGGAGGTCTTCGCCTCCGGGAGCGGCCAGGTGTGGGCCGACTTCCAGCGCAAGGACGGCCCGGGGTTGCCGTACCTCTTCACCGGCCGGCGGTTCACCCACGGTGGCGAGCCCGGCTACGTCGGCATCGCACTGCCGATGGCCGAGCAGGTGGCGCTGCAGCAGCGCCTGCAGTACGAGGCCACCCACGACTCGCTCACCGGCTTGGCCAACCGCAGCCTGCTGCACGACGAGCTCACGCGGGCCATCGAGGCCGCCGAGCGCGACGGGCACCTCATCGCGCTGCTGGACATCGACCTCGACCGGTTCAAGATCGTCAACGACGGCTTCGGCCACCCGTTCGGCGACGGCGTGCTCCAGGTGGTGGCCCGACGGCTGCGGACGCTCGTCTGTCTCGACGACACCGTCGCGCGGATGGGCGGCGACGAGTTCGTCGTCCTGGCGCCGCGGGTCGACCGGACCGAGGACATCGAGGAGATGGCGCAGCGGCTCGTCGACTCGTTCACCGAGCCGTTCCTGGTCGAGGGGCGGCGCATCCACCTGACCGGCAGCATCGGCGTCAGCTTCTATCCGCGGGACGGGGCGAACGGAGCCGAGCTGATCGACCACGCCGACATGGCGATGTACTACGCCAAGGCGGCCGGCCGCAGCGCCTTCCGTGCGTTCGCGCCGGAGATGGCCGCCAAGGCGCAGCGGCGCACCGAGATGGAGATCGACCTCCGTCGCGCCGCGGACGAGGGACAGCTGTGGCTGGCGTTCCAGCCCAAGATCGACCTGGGCCGCCGGACGATCACCGGTTGCGAGGCCCTGCTGCGCTGGGACCACCCGGTGCACGGCTCGATCTCCCCGGCCGACTTCATTCCGATCGCCGAGGACTCGGGGTTGATCCTGCCGATCGGGGAGTGGGTCCTGGAGACGGCCTGCCGGCAGGGCCGCGCCTGGCTGGACGCCGGCCTGCCCCCGGTGTCGATCGCGGTGAACATCTCGGCCGCTCAGCTCTTCCAACGCGACCCGGTCGGCTGGGTGACCGGCGTCCTGGAGAGCACCGGTTTCCCGCCCGAGCTCCTCGAGCTCGAGCTCACCGAGTCCCAGCTGGCCCAGGACGTGGAGACCGTGGTCGCCGTCTTCGGCCGCCTCCGGGACGTCGGCATCAAGCTGGCGATCGACGACTTCGGCACGGGCTACTCGAGCCTCGACTACCTGCGTCGCTTCGACGCCACCTCGCTCAAGATCGACCGCTCCTTCGTCGACGGCATGCTGAGGGAGCCGGGCGACGCCGCCATCGTGCGGGCGGCTATCGCGCTGGCCCACTCCTTCGGGCTGTCGGTGACCGCCGAGGGCGTCGAGGCGGAGGCGCAGCAGGACTTCCTCCGTCGTCTCGGCTGCGACGAGGCCCAAGGCTTCCTGCTGGGCCGACCGGTGCCGGCAGCGGAGTTCGCCGCGCTGTTCCAGCACACCTGAGGCAGCCCGCCTCGATCCCCGTGACGCTGCCCGTCGCCGGATCGCGTGCGGTGGGTACCGCACACCCGTGACGACGACGACTCAGATCAAGACATTGGTCGTGCTGGGCGCCGACGGCGACCTCACGCGCAGGCTGCTGCTGCCGGGCCTGGCCTCCCTGCTGGGCAGCGACTGGGGCGACGCCAGGTCGATCCAGCTGCTCGGCGCGGGCCTGTCCGACCTGAGCGACGAGCAATGGCGACAGCGGGTCGGGGACGCCTTCGGCGAGGGTGGCGCGGGGCCCCGGGTCTCCCGTACGGCGCAGCGCAGCCGCTACCGCCGATGCGATGTGACGTCCGTGGAGGAGCTCGAGTCGCTGCTGGCGGAGTGCGACGGGACGCCGGCGCTCTTCTTCGCCCTGCCCCCGGCGATCACGGCCCGCGCCTGTCAGGCCCTGCAGCAGCTCGACCTGCCGGAGGGGACGGTGCTGGCGATGGAGAAGCCGTTCGGCACCGACCTCGCGGGTGCTCGTGCGCTCAACCAGCTCGTCGGCACCCTGGTGCCCGAGAACCAGATCTTCCGGGTCGACCACTTCATGGGCCGCAGCGACGTCCTCAACCTCATCGGCACCCGCTTCTCGAACAGGCTCTTCGAACCGGTGTGGAACAACCAGCACGTCGAGTCGATCGAGATCGTCTACGACGAGTCGCTCGCGCTCGAGGGCCGTGCCGGCTACTACGACAAGGCCGGCGCTCTCGTCGACATGCTGCAGAGCCACCTGCTGCAGGTGATGGCGCTGTTGATGATGGAGCCGATCAGCCGGATCGACGAGCGGGACCTGCGCGACGCGAAGGGGCAGGTCCTACGCGCCACGCGACTGCGAGGTGCGCCGCGGGAGGCGTCTCGTCGCGCCCGCTACACGGCCGGCACCCTCGACGGCCGCAAGCTGTCGGCGTACAGCCGCGAGCCCGGGGTGGACGCGTCCCGGCGGACCGAGACCCTGGCCGAGCTCACCGTCGAGGTGGACACCTGGCGCTGGTCAGGAGTGCCCGTCGTGCTGCGGTCCGGCAAGGCGCTCGGCCGGCCGCGCAAGGAGGCCGTGGTGACGCTCAAGCCGACCCCGCACCTGCCCACCGGCCTGCTCGGCAACGACACCAGCGACCAAATCGTCATCGGGTTCAAGCCGGCTGGACTGGCCCTCCACCTCGACGTCTCCGGCCCCGGTGACCCGTTCGACCTCGAAACCGTCTCCCCGTCCGCCGAGCTGGAAGCGGGTGATCTGCTGGCGTACGGCGAGGTCCTGGCCGGCATCCTCGACGGCGACCCCCTCCTGGCGGTGCGGGGGGACAACGCGGAGGAGTGCTGGCGGATCGTGGAGCCGGTCCTCGAGGCCTGGCGCGAGGACAAGGTGCCGCTGGACACCTACGCCGCCGGCTCGAGCGGCCCGAGCTCCTGGAGCTGAGGGGATGTACGCCGACCATCTGGTGCAGCCCTGGCTCGAGGCCGTCCTCGACGGCCTGCCGAGCCGCGACATCTTCGACGCACACACGCACATCGGCCAGCACGACCCCAGCGGCTTCACGGCGCAGCTGGACGAGCTCGTCGATGCCTTGGCCGCCGTGGATGCCCGCGCCGCGGTGTTCCCGCTGGCGGAGCCCGATGACGGCTATCGCGAGGCCAACCGAGCCTGTCTCGAGGCGGCGTCCGAGCATCCGGACCGGCTGGTCGCCTTCCTGCGGCTGACCCCGAACGACCCTCGTGCCGTCGTCGAGGAGGGGCTCGCCGCCGGCGCCCGCGGCCTCAAGCTGCACCTGTCCAGCGACGAGTTCGACCTCGACGACCCGGGCCTGGAGCACATCTACGAGATCGCCCACGACCAGAGGCTCCCCGTGATCGTCCACGCCGGCCCTGAGGGCGGCTCGGTCGGCCACCAGGCGCTGGCGGTCTGCAGGAGGTGGCCCCGGCTCCGGCTGGTGCTCGCGCACTGCGCCCTGACCGACATCGGCTGGCTCTGGCGCCACGTAGACGAGACTCCCAACCTGTTCTTCGACACCGCTTGGTGGACGCCCGCCCAGCTGCTCGCCCTCTTCCGTCTCGTCCCGCCGGGTCGGATCCTCAACGCCAGCGACCTGCCCTACAGCACCCCGCTGTCCCACACCATGAGCACGGCCCGGTGCGCCTGGCAGGCGGGACTCGACCCTGATCAGATCGTGGGCGTCATCGGGGGACAGTTCGCCCGGCTCGTGGAGTCCGCCGAGCCCCTCGACCTGGGCTCGGCCCCGGCCGGTGAGGCTCGCCCGCTCAGCCCGTTGCTCGAGGTCATCTCGACCAACCTCCTCACCTCGCTCGAGGCGCTGCAGCGCGGCGACGAGCCGGGTGTCGGGCTCGATGTCGCGCGCCATGCCTGTCGCGTGCCGCACGACGACCCCGACGCCGAGGTCATCGCCTCGGTGAAACGCCTCCTCGACCTGTACGACGAGCACGGTCCGCGGATCCCGAGACGCAACCAGTTCCGGCCGGGCTGGGACCTGGTCGCGGCGGCGGCGGTCGTGGCCAGAACTCCGGCCGCTCCGCTGCCCGCCGACGGCTAGCATCGGCGAGGTGTCCCGACCTCACGGCTCCCGCCGCCGTCTCGGCGTCGAGGAGGAGCTGCTCCTCAGCGACGCGACGACCGGGGCGCTCCGGCCGGTGGCGGGCGAGGTGCTGGCGGCCTGTCAGGGGGCCGGCGACACCGGGAGTGCTGCGTCGCTCAAGCACGAGTTCTTCCTCACCCAGGTGGAGGTCGCCACCACGCCGCATGCCGAGATCGGTGAGGTCCGCAGCGAGCTGGCCGGCGGACGCGCCCGGATCGCCGAGGCGGGCGCAGCGATGGGGGTCGCGCCCCTGGCCGTCCCGGGGCCCGTCCTCGCCCTGCCATCGACCGACCGCCACGTCTCGCCGGGGGAGCGGTACGCGGCCGTCGAACGGCACTACGGCGAGACCGCTCATCTGTCCCTCATGTGTGCGATGCACGTGCACGTCGAGGTGGCCGACCCGGATGAGGGCGTGGCGGTCATCGACCGGGTCCGCCCCTGGGTCCCGGTCCTGCTCGCGATGAGCACGAACTCGCCCTTCTGGCACGGGGCCGACACCGGCCATGCCAGCTGGCGCTCGCGGGTGTGGAACATGTGGCCGACGAGCGGGCCGGCGGAGCCGTTCGGGAACGCCGACGGCTACCGCGCCCGGGCCAAGGACATGGTCGCCCGTGGGGCGGCGCTCGACGAGGGCCTCATCAACCTCGACGTGCGGTTGTCGCACCGCTACCCGACCGTGGAGTTCCGGGTCGCCGACGTGTGCACCGACCTCGACGACGCGATGGTGATCGCCGCACTGGCCCGCGCCCTCGTCGTGCACTTCGCGGCGCGGGCGGGGGAGCCGCCGGACGTGTGGCGCGTGGACGAGCTGCGGGTCGCAGCCTGGAGAGCCGCCCGGTTCGGGCTCGCGGACTCGCTGCTGTCACCGGTGTCGCGCGAGCTCGTGCCAGCCGCTGAGATGGCGCAGGAGCTGGCGGATCTGGTCGCCGAGGCGCTCGCCGACGTCGGCGACGCCGAGCTCGTGCGCCGCGGCGTGGAGACGCTCGCGGCTCGTGGCACGGGTGCGACCCGGCAGCGGGAGGCGTTCGCCGCCGGCGGTGGTCTTGCCGAGGTCGTCGCGGACCTGCGGGAGCGGACGGTCGGTCGTCAGCGTCCCGACGACACCGCGAGGTCGGGGACGCCTGCGTAGTCGGGAAGCTCGGGCCCGCCGACCGCGCGGGCGATGAGGTCGGTGAGGGCCTCCATGTCGGGCTCCACCGGCTCGGGTTCGGTGCTGGCGAGCATCTCGACGTGCAGTCGTCCGATCTCCTGGTTCGCCTCGACGTACGACCGCATCTTCGCCTCGTAGCCGGCGAACCCGGCCACCGGGTCCCAGTCCGCCGAGGCGAGCTCCCCGGCCAGCAGGTAGGCACCGACGAGTGCCAGGCCCGTGCCGCCGCCGGACATCGGCGACGCGCTGAACGCGGCGTCTCCGAGGAGGCCCACGCGTCCGCTGGACCAGCGGTCCATCACCACCTGGGCGACCTGGTCGAGGTAGAAGTCCGGGGCGTCGTCGAGGTGCGTGAGGATCCGAGCGGTCTCCCAGCCGAAGCCGGCCATCTGCTCGCGCAGGAGCCGCTTCTGTGCGCCGAGGTCGCGGTGGTCCACGTCGAAGTCGGGCGCGGGGAAGGAGAGCATGGCGATCGCCTTGCTGGCGTCCGGGAGAGGCCGCAACCCGGCGGTACGCCCCGCTTCGTTGTAGTCGAGCATCCAACCCTCGAGCCCGAACTCGTTGGGCACGGTGTAGAAGGCCAGCACCATCCCGAGGTGGCGGACGAACCGCTCACGTGGTCCGAAGACCATCGCGCGCAGGGACGAGTGCAGTCCGTCGGCGCCGATCATCAGGTCGAAGCGGCGTCGGTCCCCGCCGGCGAACGTGACGTCGACCCCGGTCGCATCCTGGGTGAGCCCGGCGATCCGGTCGTCGAAGACGTACTCGACATCGTCGCGGGTGTCGTCGTAGAGAACCTGGGACAGGTCCCCACGCAGGATCTCGATCTCGGAGATGTAGCCGTCTCCGTCGTGGTCCTCGACCCGGTGGGTCTCCAGGACGTTCCCGGCGGCATCGACGACGTAGGCGCCGGCGGTGTCGGTGCATGCGGCTCGCACGGCGGTGTCGAGCCCCATCCGTCGGATGACCTCCTTGGCCACGCCGCGCGCGTCGACGGCCTGCCCGCCGGGGCGCAGGCCCGGCGCCTGCTCGACCACGGTCACCTCGGCACCTCGTCGGTGCAGCCAGTGGGCGAGCGCAGGGCCCGCGATGCTCGCTCCCGACACCAACACCTTGACGTTGCCCACGCGGTCTCTCCTCGTTCGTTCCGGTGACGGGTCCTGGGCCGCTGGCCGGGGAAGCCCGTCCTTCACCTGTTCGACGAACAGCGGATGACGAATACGACATCTGTCCGTCCGGATGGCCCATCGTGCTCGTACGAACGCACGCTCACGATCGCCACGGGAACGGAGCAGGCATGAGTGATCGCTCGGTCAGCGGATGACGATGGCGTCCCCGACCGGCCGCTCCCCGGTCGCGTCGGAGGGGTGCGAGACGACGCTGCCGTCGATGACCGCCGCCGTCGATCCGCCGCCATCGAGGTTCATGGCGTCGACGAGTCCGAGCGACCGCGCGACGTCGGCCGTCTCGGGGATCGACAGGCCGTCCTGGTCGAGCTGGCGACCGTCGACGGTGACGAGGACGGTCCGGCCCCGGCGGTCGACGCCGGCGAACGTGCGGGGGTTGCGCTGCAGCACCCACCCGTAGGCGAACGACGGATCACCCGGGTGCACCATCCCGTCTGCGGCCTGCGTGATCCGCTCGCGGCCGCGGGCGAGCAGCAGCGGTCCGCCGTTGACGACGGAGACGCGGGGTCGGTCGAGCCGCTGCCCGCTCCTCGAGTACAGGTGCGTGCGGAGGTCGAGCCGGTCGCCGACTGTGAGGCCGGCGAGCTCGGGGACCCGGTCGCCGGTGGCCTGGACCGAGCGCTGGCCGGGCTTCAGCTCGGTGCCGCGTGAGTCAGCGATCGCCACCACGCGCCCGTGCCGACCCGTCACCACCTCTCGTCCGGGGCCCGAGGGCGTCCGCGCGCCGAACTGGGTGTCGAAGGCGACGAGCTCTCCCGAATCGGTGCAGGTGGTGTCGTGCAGCGGGTGGTCGGTGGGGGAGTCGCCGATGCCACCGCAGTTGCGGATCAGGCCCGGCACGCGGTCGAGGCCGTCGAGCACGGCCGTGCCGCCCGCCAGACGCGCCGTGCCGCGCCACACCGGCCGGGTGATCTCCGTCGAGCGAGCGTCGTCACGTAGCACCAGCACCGGGCGACCTGCGACCGGCTCGGAGGCCAGCCTGCCGTCGTACACCCCGGCGCCGGCAGGGTCGCCCTCCGCGCCGGCGGCCGGGTCGAGCACGAAGAACCCCGCGTTCACGGCAGCTGTCGCATGCTCGTACGCCGCCAGGGCGGACGTCGTCTCCCGCTTCTCGATGTCGGGGCCGTAGGTGGCGCTCAGGTCGCCGCGGAACCGGTGTGGGTCGATCGTGAGGACCTCCAGTGACCAGTGACCACCGGCTCGGTTACCCCCGTCCCAGCCGGCGTACCAGCTGCGCGAGGTGAATCCCTGGCCGCGGAGGGCGGCGACCTGGGCGTCCGCCTGCGTCTTCTCGGCGTAGGTCGCGGTCAGGCGGACGCGGTAGCCGATCACACCCGCCGGCACGTCGGCGGTGGCGGGCTGCTCG
Organism: Nocardioides terrae; assembly: GCF_900112345.1. GTDB lineage: Bacteria > Actinomycetota > Actinomycetes > Propionibacteriales > Nocardioidaceae > Nocardioides > Nocardioides terrae. The sequence goes on along the minus strand of NZ_FOLB01000016.1, from coordinate 17,971 downwards.
ACCGGCTGAACCTGGGCCGACACGCCAGCGGCGGTCAGCTGGGCCACCAGGGCATCGGCTGCGGCCCGGTCCTGCACGGCGCGCGGGGGAGCGTCCGGGTCGGGGCTGGAGTCGGACGAGGGGATGCTGAGCTCCACGACCCACCGCACGTCTGGACTGACAGCGCCCCGCTCGATGTGGGTCCACGTGACCCCGCGCTCGAGCGTCGTGGTCGTGCGCGTCTCGGGCAGTCCGGCAGGGCCGAGTGGCAACCGCGAGACGCCGTGGTGGGTGTTCGTCCGGTCGGTCGACGCGGCGCCGCTGGCGGGAGGCGAGCCCCCGGGAGCGAGGGTGACGGACGCGACGAGGCCGACGGCGGCGAGTCCGGCCGCGGCGGCCCGCGCAGAGCGCTGGTGGGACACGTACCCGAGAAGGTCCATGTTGTCAGGCTGGCCCAAGCGGGCGCCTTCGACAAGAGTGCGCAGTGGTCGATCCTCGACCTCGACGGACTGGTCCTGTATGACATCGACGACGAGAGATCCCGCAACCCGGTCGAGCGTCCGTTCCCCTTCAGCCCCACCATCGATCCGTCCGAGTACCGCACGGAACACCTGGAGGCTTGGCGAACCCCGGCCGTCGTCTACCGCGCCGTCGGCAAGTACCAGCGCGAAGAGCTGCGGACGTGGCTGAGCGAGCAGGATCCGCGCCGGACGTTGACGGTGCTGGTCGGCTCGGCCTCCAGCAGCACCAGGCCGCCCGTGTCCCTCGCCGACGCCCAGCGGCTGCGCGCGGAGGTCAACCCGGAGCTTCTGCTCGGTGGAGTGGCGATCCCGGAGAGGCACAGCCGCCGCGAGAACGAGCACCTGATCGAGAACGACCTCCGACACTCGGCCAACCCGCTGTCGGCCTCCCTCGAGCAGGCGCAGACGACCGCCGTCGAGCTCATCGACTACTGCCGTCGGCTCGGGGTGCCGTGCGGACTCAACGTGGAGAGCGTCTCCATCCGTCGTGAGGAGATCGATGCCTCCGTGGACCTGGCCGCTCGACTGGCGACCTATCTGCGGGAGTAGCGGAGAGGCTCGCCTCTTGGCGTCGGTGGAGGCGGATGTGGCGGCCGGGGCGTGTGGCTCAACCGGCGTCGGCCTCGTCGATGACCTCGGCCTCGACGGTCTCCTCGAAGGCGAGGGCCAGGTCGATCTCGGGGCGCTCGACGTCGGCGAGCACCGCGAAGTCACCGGCGGCGAGCGAGCGCGGGGCCTCCTCGATCTCGTGCGGCGTCGCGATGGTGGAGCCCGGGTCGGCGGCGTTGAGCTTGCGTGCGGCCGGGAGGACCGACCGCTCGAGCGAGCCGGTGAAGGCGTTGTAGTCCTTGACGCTGCGCTGTATCGAGCGGCCGAGCTTGTCGACGTGCTCGGCCAGCTTCACGATCCGGCGGTAGAGCACCTGGCCCATCTCGAAGAGCGCCTGCGCGTCCTCGGTGAGCGCCTCCTGCTTCCAGGTGAAGGCGACCGTCTTGAGCATGCTCCACAGGTTGGTCGGCGTGGCCAGCACGATGCCCTGGCGGAAGGCGTGCTCCATCAGCGACGGGTCGACCTCGAGCGCGGCGTTGAGGAGCTGCTCGTTGGGGATGAAGGCGACCGTGAACTCGGGGCTGATCGAGAGGCCGGTCCAGTAGCCCTTGCGGGCCAGCACGTCGACGTGGCCGCGCACCTTCTTGGCGTGGTCCTCGAGCATCCGCTGCCGCGTCTCGGGCTCGAGGCCCTCGCGCTGGGAGTCCATGAAGGAGTTGTAGGGGACCTTCGCGTCGATCGCCATCTGCTTGCCGCCGGGCAGGTTGATCACCATGTCGGGACGGCGGTCGCCGGAGTCAGCCTCGACGGAGTGCTGCAGGTCGAAGTCGACGCGGTTGACCAGGCCGGCGGTCTCGACGAGGGTGCGCAGCTGCGTCTCGCCCCAGGCGCCCCGGACGGCGTTGTTCTTCAGGACCGAGGAGAGCGTGTCAGCCGCCTTGCGGGACTCCTCGACGGAGCGCTGCGTGTGCCGGATCTGGGCGGCGAGCTCGGTGTGCTGCTCGACGCGCGCCTTCTCGAGCGAGTCGACCTTCGTCTGCATCCCGCGCAGGTGCTCGAGCACCGGCTGCAGCGTCTTGAGCACCTGCGCCTGCCCGGCCTCGCCCTTCTGTCGCTCGGCCTCCTCGCGGCGGTGGGCCTCGACGGTCTCGCGGTGCTGCAGGCGAGCGGCCTCGAGTGCGTCGCGCAGAGCGGCCGACTCGGCGAGCGCGGCCGAGAGCCGCTGCTCCACGTCGGCGCGATCGGCCGCGGCCTGCTCCCGGAGCTGGGCGACGATCGCGTCCTGGCGCGCGGCGAGGACGGATCGGGTGTGCTCCTCGGCAGCCGCGGCGCGGGCCTCGGCGACCGCCGAGCGCTCGGCGGCACGCTCCTCGGCGTCCCGCACGGCCGTCTCGAGCGCGGCCCGGGCGGTTTCGGCATCCGAGCAGCGCTGCGCCTCCGCCGCCACGCGGGTCCGCTGCTGCACGACGATCCAGGCCGCGGCGCCTCCGAGGAGTGCACCGAGCACCAGACCGAGCAACATCAGACCCACTGTTTCCATGTGCCACAGTCAATCAGCGACCGCCGACAGAGGTCGCCGCACACGCCGCAGGCGGGCCTCAGGACGGTGCAGGGTCAGCCGGGGAACGCCGCCTTGACCGCGAGCTGCCGCCGCAGCTGGTCGGCAGCGTCGGTCAGCCGGCGACGCAGCGGCCCGGCGAGGTCGGGGTCCTCGGCGAGGGTGAGCGCCTTGTCGAGCGTGGTGCGGGAGATCGAGGTCGCCGGGAAGAACGCCTCGGCCGCGTCGGCGAGCACCCATCCGCTGCGCACTTTGGCGGTGCCGGGCAGCTCGGCGAAGTAGCGGTCGACGTACGGCTCGGTGAGGGCCTCCTGGCCACCGCGCCACAGGCCGGCGCCGGCGGCGAGGACCTCGTAGTTCGGCCGGTCGGTCTGACCGGTGAAGATCGACCAGGCCCACTCCTTGGCCTCGGGGTCCGGCCGCGAGCAGAGCGCCCGGGTCAGCTCCACGCGCGCGTCGGCAGCCGGGTCGGCGTCGAAGGCGGCCTGCAGCTCGTCCGCGTCCGCCGCGCCGAGAGCGGCCAGGCGCGCGAGCACCCGCCAGCGCACGTCGCGGTCCACGTCGATGCCGGCCGGGGGAGCGGTCAGCCAGCCGCGCAGCTCGGCCGTGTCGGTCGAGGTGGTGATGGCGGCGCGGAAGCCGGCGAGCTGCCACTCCGATCCCGTCTCGAGCGTCGCGAGCCGGCCGAGCACCGCCTCGTGCAGCCGGTCGGTCGAGCCCGCGGGCGCCAGGGGGAGCACCCGCCCGTAGAGCCAGGCCCGCGTCCGGCGGGGGTGGTCCTCGGTGTCCTCGACGGGGAAGCTGGCGACCGCGATGTCCACGATGTCGGCGGGGGAGACGGCCGCATTGTTGAAGGCGTTGCGCAGGCCGTTCCAGACGCCCGCGCGCAGGTGCTGGTCGTCGATCGCGGGCAGCAGGTCGGGCAGCGCCGCGACGGTCGCCGAGTCGGGCAGGGTGACGGCCCACGTGTCGTCGTACGGGTCGAGCAGCACGGCGTCGCCCTCCGGTGCGTACGCCGTCTCCGGCCCGTCGACCTGGACCGTCTCCGTCCGCCAGCCGCCGTCGCTGGCGACGGCGACCCGGAAGCTGTGCGAGCGGTCGGCCTCGTGGCCGGCCGGGGGAGTGCGGCGCAGCACGCCTGCGTCGCGGTCGAGCTCGATGCGGTCCGGGCCGGCGGTGAGCAGCCACTCCCGTGCGAAGCCGTCGAGGTCGCCCGCGCCGGCCCGCTCCCACGACCCGAGCAGGTCGTGCAGCGTGGCGTTGCCGAACCGGTGCCGGTCGAAGTGGTCGATCACGCCGCCGAAGAAGACGTCGTCGCCGAGGGCGGAGTTGAGCTGGCGCAGGATCGCCGAGCCCTTGGTGTAGGAGATGCCGTCGAAGTCCTGCAGCGCCGAGACCGCGTCCGTCGCGCCGTTGCCCGCGACCGGGTGCGTCGACGGGCCCTGGTCGGCGACCATGCCCCACTGACGGCGCGCGTAGGACATGTCGGCCCAGGTGTCGGAGTACTCGGTCACGTCGGCGGTGACCCGGTTGCCGAGGTACTCCGCGAACGACTCGTTGAGCCAGAGGTCGTCCCACCAGACCGGCGTCACGAGGTTGCCGAACCACTGGTGCGCCATCTCGTGGGCGATGGTCGTCGCGCGCTGGATCCGCACGCCACGCGTCACGCGGGAGGTGAAGATCAGCGGGTCGCGGAACGTCACGCAGCCGGGGTTCTCCATCGCGCCGGCGTTGAACTCGGGCACGAACGCCTGGTGGTACTTCCCGAACGGGTAGCGGATCCCGAAGAGCCGGTGGAGCTCGTCGAAGGACGCCTTCGTGACGGTGAAGATCTCGTCGGCGTCGCGATCGAGGTCGTCGGCGATGCTGGCGCGCGAGGAGAGGCCGAGCGGGATCCCGTCGTGGGAGTCCTCGACGAGGTGATAGGGCCCGGCGACGACGGTGACGAAGTACGTCGACAGGGGAGCCGACTCCTCGAACTCCCAATGCCCGGGCGAGACCTGCTCGCCCGCCGCGTTGGCGAAGACGCGCCAGTCGGTCGGCGCGGTGACATGCAGGGTGTACGGCGCCTTCAGGTCAGGCTGGTCGAAGCAGGCGAACACCGACGGAGCGGCGTCCATGAAGGACATGCCGTAGACGTAGGGCCGGCCGTCGGCCGGGTCGACGCTGCGGTGCAGCCCCTCGCCGTCGTTGCGGAAGCGCATCGTCGCGTCCACGACCAGCTCGTTCTCGCCGGCGACGGTCTGAAGCGGGAGCCGGCCACGGTCGACGAGGTCGACGTCGAGGGGGTCGCCGTTGAGGTGGAGGGAGGCGACCGCCACCGGCTTGAGGTCGGCGAACGTGGCGCCGCCCTGGCTGGTGAAGCGGATCCGGGTCACGGAGCGGAAGGTCACGTCGTCCGCGGCGAGGTCGAGGGTGACGTCGTAGGATGTGATGTCGAGGAGTGCGCGGCGGGCCTCCGCCTCGGTGCGCTGGAGAGAGAGATGGGGGCTCACGGCGCCCAGCCTAGAAGTCGGCCGGTGGAACGCCGCGAGCCCCCATCGGGCTATTGACGGATCGGGTCGTCAGGCCTGCTGGCCGAGGGCGAACTCGATCCTGCCCTCCTCGTCGACCCGGGCGTCCAGGACCTTGTCGTCGAGGAGGCCGGCGGTCGGTTCGTCGAGGTAGACGTGCGCTCCCTCTTGGGACACGACCTGGTCACCTGGCTGGGCGGCGTCGGCAGCGGTCACCGCGAAGGGCGCCTCGGCGCTCCCGTCGGAGGTGATCCGGAGCCCGGCGTTGTCCGGCTCGGGCGACTGGTTCGCGATGTTGCGCACGATGTCTGTCGCGTTGGGCGTGAGGGTGAGCATGCTCAACTCCATCCATTGACGTCAGGACCCAGACCCAGTGCCCCGATGTCGGCGCTCCACACCGTGTCATTCTGTCGGCATGACCGACCTCACGCCCGACCTCCGCTCGATCGACCTCGAGAAGGTCGGTGAGCACCGGTTCAAGGCCGTCAACGCCCGCGGCGGCGTCCTGACGCTCAGCCACGGCGACGACCCCGACTTCACCCCGGTCGAGCTGCTCCTGGTGGCGCTCGCCGGCTGCAGCGCGCTCGACGTCGACTTCATCACCGGCAAGCGCGCTCCGTTCGAGTCGTTCGCGGCGCGCGCCGAGGGCCGGAAGGTGCGCGACGAGGGCGGCAACCACCTGGTCGACCTGCGGGTCACCCTCGACGTGACCTTCCCCGAGGGGGAGGCGGGCGACGCCGCGCGCGCCGTCCTCGAGTCGGCCATCCAGCGCAGCCAGGACCGGCTCTGCACGGTCGGCCGGACGATCACGCTGGGCGACCCGGTGCGCTACGCCAGCGGCACGGTCAGCTGACCGAGACGCCCTTGATGGTGACCGGCTGCTTCGGGGCGCCGTCGCTCTCGCCCGTCGCGGTGCCGAGGGCGGCCACGTCCTTGACCACCTGGAGACCGGCGGCGTCCATCGTCCCGAAGACGGCGTAGTCGGGCGGCAGCGGGCTGTCGGCGTACACTAGGAAGAACTGCGAGCCGTTGGTGTTCGGCCCGGCGTTGGCCATCGCGACGGTGCCGGCGGCGTAGGTCTTCGCGCCCTGGCCCACCGGGTCGTCCTGCAGCGCCTTCGCGCCCTTCAGCTCGTCGTCGAAGGCGTAGCCGGGCCCACCTGAGCCCGATCCGGTCGGGTCGCCGCACTGCAGCACGAAGATCCCGTCGGTCGTCAGGCGGTGGCAGGTCGTGCCGTCGAAGTAGCCCTGCTTAGCGAGCGACGCGAACGAGTTCACCGTGCAGGGCGCGTCACCGGCGTGCAGCGTGAGCGGTACGGCGCCGCTGTCGAGCGTGAGCGTCGCCGACACGTCGCCGTCGTACGCGGCCGTCGACGACGGACGCTTCACCGATGCCTGCGACCCGTCGGGCTGATAGGTGCAGTCCACGCCCGAGGCGCCCGCGTCCTTGGCCGTGTCGTCGGACCCACCGCAGGCGGCCAGGGTCGTGCCGGTGGTGAGCAGGACAGCCGTGAGGAGCGCGCGCTTCAGCATGCGCCGCATGTTAGGGGGCCATCGTCCACGCGGGCGAGGCGGAGGCTACTTGCCGGTCACAACGGCTGGCCGGTGTACACCCCTTGCGCTGGACCGCACTCCAGGTCCTAGCGTCGAGGCATGGACGCCGGCATTCACTACATGACCTTCACGCACCCCGACTGGGAGCACACGCTCACCGACCGTCTGACCGCGACGGCCAAGGTCGCCGACCAGGGCGGCATCGCACAGATGACCGTGATGGATCACTACTACCAGATGATCCCGGTCGGGGGTCCGTTCGAGCCGATGCTCGAGGGCTACACCACGCTCGGCTACCTCGCCGGGATCACCGAGAACCTCAACCTCGGGCTCCTCGTCACCGGTGTCACCTACCGGCACCCTGGTCTGCTCGCGAAGATCGCCACCACCGTCGACGTGCTCTCCCGCGGGCGCGCCTTCCTCGGCATCGGCGCGGCCTGGTACGACCGCGAGCACGAAGGCCTGGGCGTGCCGTTCCCGTCGACCGCCGAGCGCTTCGAGCGGCTCGAGGAGGCGCTCCGGATCGTCAACCAGATGTGGTCCGACGACGACGGCGCCTTCGAGGGTGAGCACTACCGGCTCAAGGAGACGATCAGCCTCCCGCAGCCGCCGCGCGGTCGGATGCCGATCCTGATCGGTGGCGGGGGAGAGCGCAAGACGCTCCGTCTCGTGGCGCAGTACGCCGACGCGTGCCACCTCTTCACCCGCGAGGGTGTGGACGGGGTCGCGCACAAGCTCGACGTGCTCAAGGGGCACTGCGAGACCCTCGGCCGCGACTACGACGACATCCGCAAGACCATCGGTGGCGGCGGTGCGCTCGACCCGATCGAGGACACCGACGCCTTCCTCTCCGCGATGGAGGAGTACGCCGAGCTCGGCGTCACGCTGGTCACCGTGAACCCGCCCAAGAACGACGACCCGGTGGCGTGGACCGAGCAGTTCGTCGGCTTGGTGCTGCCGCGCCTGCGCGACATCTGATGAGACCGGTGGGGTGGATCGGCCCCGGGCGGGGTACTTCCCGGCCATGCACCCCACCCGTCTCATCCGCATCGTCGTCGGTCTCGTCGTCGGTCTCGTCGTCGCCCTCGCGGTCGGCCTCGTCGCCCTGCCGAGCGCCCAGGCCGCGCCGGTCCCCAGCAGCGGTCACCCGCGCAACGCCCGGATCACGATCCCGGCCATCGGGATCCACCGGCTCCCGGTGATCGCCTACCGCGGCAAGACCGACGACGGGCCGGGGACGCGGATCCAGAACCGCGGCATCGCGGCGGCGCCGTACGGCCGGGACGGTGGCGTCGGACCGGGCGGGATCGGCAACTACCAGGTCACGGCGCACCGCTCGTCCCACGGCGGCATCTTCGGCCGCGTCCCGTCGCTCCACGACGGCGACAAGGTGCTCGTCGACGCGGGGCAGTGGCGCTACGTCTACCGGATCACCCGCACCCGCTGGGTGTCGTTCCGGTCGGCGGCGTCGCTGCGCAAGCAGCGCGCGGCAGTGCCGGGCAAGCCCCGGGCGACGCCGCACAAGGCCTACATCACCGTCTCCACGTGCGCCACGCCCGAGGATCACGCGCGCGGGAACTTCTGGACCGACCAGTACGGCAACCCGGAGCACCGGATCGACAAGATCGGCGTGCTCGTCCGCCGGGTCCACAACCCGTTCTGGCACCGCAAGCACCGCTGACCAGCGCCTCGGAGGGGCTTGGCTACCCTCTCGCGACGTGGACCTGCACTTCGAGCTCGACGACCTGGACCGGCCGGCCGTCGTGGCGCTCCTCGAGGAGCACCTCGACGACATGTACGCCGTCTCGCCGCCCGAGTCGGTGCACGCTCTCGACCTCGCCGGGCTGCGCGCGCCCGGCCTCAGGTTCTGGTCGGCCTGGGAGGGTGACGGTCTGGCCGGCTGCGGGGCGCTCAAGGACCACGGCGACGGGTCCGTCGAGCTCAAGTCGATGCGCACGGCGGTCGGCGGCCGGGGGAGAGGCATCGGGACGGCGCTGCTCGGCTTCCTGCTCGACCAGGCCCGGGCCGGCGGAGCGTCGCAGGTCCTGCTGGAGACCGGCTCCGAGGACTACTTCGCGCCGGCGCGACGGCTGTATGCGCGGCACGGGTTCGTGGTGCGCGGGCCGTTCGCGGACTACGTCGAGGATCCGAACTCGGTCTTCATGGAGCTCACCCTGTGATTCTTCGGGCCTGTTGTCGGCGCCGGGTGCGAGAGTTGCGCCCGTGACCGCCACCTTTCTCGCGCCCGACGGCGAGCTGCGCTGCACCTGGGCCGGCTCCGTCGCCGAGTTCCTGAGCTACCACGACACCGAGTGGGGCTTCCCGGTCGTCGACGACCGGCGGCTCTTCGAGAAGGTCTGCCTGGAGGGCTTCCAGTCCGGACTCTCATGGCGCACGATCCTCGCCAAGCGGGACAACTTCCGAGCGGCCTTCGCCGGCTTCGACTTCGAGAAGGTCGCCTCCTTCAACGAGGGTGACGTCGAGCGGCTCCTGCAGGACGCTGGGATCATCCGACACCGCGGCAAGATCGAGGCGGCGATCAACAACGCCGGCCGGGCGATCGACCTGGTCGAGCGGGAAGGCTCGCTGGCGGCGTACTTCTGGCGCTGGGAGGACCCCGAGCCCGACCGGGTGCCCGAGTGGCGGGCCACGTCGGCCGCGTCGGTCGCGATGTCGCGTGACCTGAAGAAGAGGGGCTGGCGCTTCGTCGGCCCGACGACGGCCTACGCCTTCATGCAGGCGATGGGGCTGGTCAACGACCACGAGACCGGCTGCGTCGTGCGCGAGCAGGTCGCCACGGCGCGCTCAGGGTTCACGCCGCCGGCCTGACGGTCATCGGTCAGCGCGGCGCGCCTCGACGCGTCGAACGCGCAGGAAGTCCGTCCGAGCCGGCTTCCGGCCGCCGCGCTGGGGCGAAAACAGATGACTTGGGAGCTCGAGAGCCGCTCCTGAGGCCTCCCGAGTCATCTGTTTTCCTGCGGCGAGCCCGCTAGCGCGATCACCTCCCGAGTGGCGATGTCGGCCGACACGTGTGAGTCTGGACCGGTGGCCGACCAATCATCTGACCAGAACGACGAGCTCAAGGCGCGCATGCGCGAGGCGCTCGACCGCAAGCAGGCCAACGACCGAGGCGTGGAGCACGCCAGCCACGACCGTGGCCAGGCCGAGACCCATGGCCCTGCGGGTGGCAAGCGGGTGCATCGCCGCAAGTCCGGGTGAGCGCCGGAACCTCCGCATATTGACATAATGTCGCTAGTCGGGCTCCACCGGTTGAACGGCTGAGGCTGTGCGTCGAAGGCGGGCTCTGGCGCGATCAGGAAGCGTGGCCCACTGACGACAGCGCGGGCCGCTGGTGGCTGCTGGCGGCGATGATTCCACTCCTTGTAAGGCGGGATCGTGCCCATCAGCTCGGTCGGGGTGACCTTGAGCAGCTCGGCGAGTATCTCTAGCTCGGTCGCGCGCCATTCCGTGCGCCCGCTGAGCCGGTGACCCACGCTTACGCGCCCGATGTGCAGGGCTGCCGCCAGGTCGGTGTTGTTGAGCTGGAGTCGGTGCATCAGTACGACGACGTTCTCGTTGATCTGACGACTTGTGGGAGTCATGCATCCATTCTGCCCACGGTTGCGCGCAAGGAAACTTTCCTCCGATCACGTGCACCGCGACGGATCATCTGCTTAGATGTGTTTCACGTGAAACAACGCTAGCGATTGGTGGTCAGTGATGTTGGTGCTGCTGGGTGAGTTCCGGGGCGTGCGCTCCGAGCTGGTGAGGCGCAAGGACGGCTCGGTCGTCAAGCGCAAGGACGGTACGGACTGGGAGCGGCGTGAGGCGCGGCTCCTGACGGGCCGTGACGGTGACTACGTCCAGTCGGTCGAGCTGCTCGGGGATAGCCTGACCGATGAGTCGTTCCCCGCCGCGGGCACGATGGTCGCGCTGGAGGTGTCGATCGAGACCCGCGCGGTGGGGGAGCGGGTCTACCGCACCTTCAAGGCGTGGAAGCGGGTGCCGGAGGTCGAGGCGATCCTCCCCCAGCCGGCCGGCGCCTGACATGGCGACGGCGACGGCGACCCGAGCGAGGGTCTTCAAGGTCCGCGGCGCGCTGAAGGTCGAGGCGACCGACTCGCTCGGCACCCCGGTTGTGGTCATCTCGGACGGCTGCGAGTCCGTCGTGATCCCCGCGGTGGCCGTGGTCGACCTGATCGCGCAGCTTCGACGCGCGGCCGTCCATCACGACGTGACGCTGGTGCATCCCGGTGTCGGCGTCGGTGCGTAAGGCTGTCGTCCGGTGGGTGTGCGCGATCTTCTCGGCGCTGGCCGTGCTGCTGCTGCCGTCCTCCGCTTGGGGGGCCGTTACCGGCTCGCACTCTGGGTCGGCTCGCTGGTCACTGTCGTCGGCTTCGTCCTCGCTACGGCTGGACGATCCCACGCCGCCGGTCCCGGACGCGAGTATGTCGCCCCCGGTGGGCCTGTCGGAGGCCCCGTCGTCGGAGCCGACCTTGCTGCCCGACTCGACGGCTTCGGAGACCGCTTCGGCGGACTCGTCGCCCTCGCCCTTGTCGTCGTCGGCCTCGCTGTCTCCGTTGCCTGCTTCGTCGTCTACTTCGGCGCTCGCGGTCGAGGACGGCACGCCGGTGACGGTGCAGCTCGACGCGGACACGTGGGCGCTGCTGGTGGGCCTGCTGGCGGCGGCGGGGTTCGTCACGGCGCTGCTCGGTGCGCTCCTGGTCGTCCAGATCGGCCGCGGGGGCTGATCTGAGATGGACAACTTCTGGCTTCTGTTGGTGTCGGCCCTGTGCTGGGTGCGCTGCTGGCAGATGTTCGCCGCGATGGTCGGCAGGTGATGGCGAGATGACTCCGGTGGAGTGGATCGTCTCCATGCTGGCTGGCGGTGTCGCTTTCGGGCTGCTCGCGGCCCTCACGCAGGGAAGGGGGTGAACAGAGCATGAGCACTCCCGCCACCGCGGTTTCGACGATCACGACCGGCGTGGACGGCCTGCAGGACAACCTCCTGCAGATCGCTGGCGTCGGTATCGGCATCGGCGCGGCCGTCCTCGCGGTCCGCAAGGGCTGGTCCCTGGTCCGGAAGTTCTTCTGACCAGCGCCGGGCGCTTGGTGTGGTGACGCGTCGCGGCCACGCATGTACGGCCCTCCCCCCGGTTCATGGGGACCAGGGGGAGGGCCGTCAACAGTTCTTGACCGATCGGGCAGTGTTCGAAGGGAAACCGTCATGCAGCTCCTGGCCGCGCTCTACGGTGCTCTTCGTGCGTTTCCGCGATGGGTTCAGGTTCGGTCTCGGGTTCTTTACGGCATGGGTGGTGGTGGCTGTGGTCGCCGCTGCACTGTGGTTCGCCTGCCTGCTGTTCCTCGGCCTGGGCGTGAGGTACGACCTCGGGTAGCACGACGGGTCACTGCGGCTGGTCTGCTGGCCGCGCTGCTGGTGCCGCTGCTGATGTTCATGGGTGCGCCGGCGCAAGCCGCGGTCGTGTATGGCGACGTCGCGCAGGCCTCTTTCTCCACGGGCTCGCAGTGGCCGGTTGACGATCGAGTGAGTTGCGCGGTCTCGGGCTACTGGCAGAGCGACCCTGACGCGTCTCCGGCCTCAACGGTCGTCCTGAAGGGGAAGTGCACGACCGGCTACAACATCGCGTCGGCGGACCTGTTCCTTAGCGTCGAGCAGCCCGGTTGTGCGTTCGGCCTCGAAGTGGGGGAGGTCGACGGGGCCGGCGACTGGACGAAGAGCTATAGCCCGAGCTGCACCATGCCGGTCACGGAGCTGTGCTACAAGGTCACGACTAGCAACTGGTCAGACTTCGGGCAGGGCAGCAAGGAACGGGAAGATTGTGTTCCGTGGGCTCTCGGTGCGCCTCCTGCAGCAGCGGCTAACGGCTCGTGCGCGGGGTTCAGTAGCACCGCGCCTCACGTCGTGTCTGCTCAGGCCGAGAAGAACGGGTCGGGGTACACGTTCATGGAGGGGGTCGCCTTCCACGTCGATCAGACGGTGGCCGCTACGTACGGCTGGCTGGTCTACGCGGTTTACGACAGCACGCATGATTACAACCCGGCGAACTCGGCTAACAACCTCCCGGTCCCGAGCGGGCAGCCGGGCGTCGGTTCGATGGCTGAGCGGTTCACGACAACGGTGATCCCGGCCACGGCTGGATCGGCCGACGCCCTGGTCTACGCCTTCGAGGGCGCGCAGGTCGGCCAGGAGGCGTCGGCGGTCAAGCAGCGCAATCTGGTTGGCTTTGGCTTCTACAAGAAGACGTCTTCGGCGTCTACGGTCTCCTACACGTTCGACGCGGGGACAGGGCTGGTGGGGCTGACAGACCCTGCGCGCTGCGCGTTCTACTGGGGCGCCAAGATTGTTGACCGCACCGCAGACTCGCTCGATGAGCCGATGGGGCCGCTGACCGTCCCGAGCGGCGACCCCACGCCCCCCGTCGTGGAGGACCCTGTCCCGCCTGCTGGTGACGGCTCGTGCGACGGTTTCTCGTTCACTGACCCGGCCTCCTGGGCAGGCGCTGGGATCTGCGTGCTCGTCAAGATGGTCGGCGGGCTCATCGACACCGTGGCCGCTCTCCCCGGTAAGATCATGGGCCTGCTCGGCGACCTGCTTGAGTCGCTGTTCGTTCCGGAGGACGGGTTCCTTGACGATCGGATGGAGTCGATCCGCGGCAAGCTTCAGGGGTCGTCCCCGGGCCTGTACGCGTCCTCTGTGACGCAACTGGTCGCCGGGCCCTCGGTCGCGGGATGTAGCGGGGTACCGGTTCACTTTGACCTGGGCCTGGGCGACGACTCCGTTGATGATGTCGATTTCACGCTAGGCGCTGCGTGTGCCGGTGACGAGCTGCACACGGCCGCGGGCATCTGTCGGCTGGTCCTCGCGTGTGGGTTGATCCTGTCGGGCGGGCTGCTCTGCGTTCGGCTCGTTGGTGGGTCGCTGGTCCCTGAGTTGAAGGAGCTCGGGCGTGGCGGGGGTGACACCGCGTGATCTTGCAGGCTGTCCTCGAGCTGGTGTTTGGCCTGATCGATGGTCTGCTTGGGTTGCTGCCGACCGCTCCGCCGCCTGACTGGTTCGCGGACGGTGCTGGGTACTTCGGTCAGATCTGGGCCATGGGTACGGGGCTTGGCGGCTGGGTGCCGTGGGACGTTTTCGGACTCGTTTTGGCGTCGGTTGGGACCTGTCTGGCTATCGCCGTCGTGGTCCGGATCACGCGCATTCTGATTTCGGTCTTCACGGGCGGCGGGGGGTCCGCGGCATGACCCGGGCGACGGCACCGTTGGAGGTGCGCCGGGGCCCCTGTCGGGGCCCCCGGAGGGGGTGGCAGGGTCGGCGCGGCTCCGCGGGGCTGGCGGTCCGGTACTGCTCGGACGGGGGCTTGTTGTGACCGTGCTGTTGGTCGTGATCCCGGCTTTGGTGCTGCTGTCGTGGGTGTTGGCGAAGCGGAAGCGTGCGCGCCTGCTCTCGGGGACCGATGCCGCTCGGCCTGTGTTCTCGGTTGAGCCTCCGCGTCGGCGTATGTCGCCGTTGAAGGGGGAGCGGCTGTGAGCCCGGAGGCCGAGCTGGGCGGCGAGCTGCTGCTCATGGCGTTCGGGTCGGGGTGGTTCATGGGTTACGGCTGGGCGCTGTATCGCGCGGTCGGCTGGGTTGAGCGGATCAGGAAGTGGGCTGCTGGCGTCGAAGAGGCCCAGCGGATCGAAGCAACGGAAGGGGTCAACTGATGTTGACGATTATGGGTGCTGCGCTGGTGGTGCTGCTCGGGCTCGGGGGTGCCTACCTCTACGGCGTGTTCGTCGGCATGAGTGCCACGGCACGCGAACTCGACACCGCCTACAACCGTGGCATTGACGATGCAGCGGTCTACCTGAGGCAGTTCTGAATGTTCCAGAATCCGAAGAAGCGTGCGGAGCGGCGGGGCTGGCCGATCATGGGCTATGTCGGGCCGAACGGGTCGGGCAAGTCGGCGATGATGGTGTGGGACACGTTGCCGTCGTTGGAGGCCGGTCGCCCGGTGTTGGGCACGGTCCGGCTCCTGGACTACGTGAACCCGCGCGAGTGCGACGACGAGCGTTGCGAGGCTGACCCGCTCTCGGGCCACTACATGCGGGCGCTCCCTGAGCCGCACGTGGTGGAAGCCGCGTTCGCGGTCGAGCCGGACCCGCTGCGCCGTGTCGAGCTGATGCGGCAGCTCGGGGAGATTACCGGCGTGCACCGGGCCGCGCACCCGCTGTGGATCGCGCTCACGGACTGGCAACAGGTCCTGGACGCCCGCGGGGTGGATCTCCTGCTGGATGAGGTCACGGGTGCCGCGTCGTCGCGCGAGTCCGCGTCTCTGCCCGCGGCGATCGCCAACCGACTTGTTCAGCTCAGGCGCAATGACGTCGTGGTCCGGTGGAGTGCTCCCGCCTGGGCGAGAGCCGACAAAATTCTGAGGGAATGCTCGCAGGCGGTCACGTACTGCCAGGGCCGGATGCCGAAGCGATCGACTGAGCCCGGTGCGTCCCGCATGTGGCGCCAGCGCCGGCTGTTCGTCGCCAAGACCTACGACGCCAATGACTTCGAGGACTTCACCGCCGGCAAGCGCGAGGAACTGCCCGCGATGACCCGCGACCTGCACTGGGGTCCGGGGTCGCCGGCGTTCGGCGCCTACGACACGATGGACAGCGTGCTCACGGTCGGGACGGTGACTGAGACGGGCACGTGCTACCGGTGCGGTGGTGGCAGGACCCGGCCGTCGTGCAAGTGCCCGGACTACACCGCGACCAAGCCGGAGCGACCGGCGCGGCGGCGTGCCTCCGCGTCTCCGGAGCTGCTAGAAATCGCCGGTGTGCACGGCAAGCGTCGCGGGGGAGTGACCGAGTGACGGTGCTCGACCAGATCGCGTCAAGCGACGTTGACGCGCGTGCGGCGGAGCTCCTGGCCGGCGTCGGCCGCGGGTTCGCCTCGGTGGAGATGGTGTCGGCCGCTGCCGCGCTGTTCGAGCGGTGGGCCATCCCGGATCGACTCCTGACGGTGGCTCCGCCTGAGTACCTGGTCGCGGGGGAGTTGTCACACTCCGCCCGCATGGCCGAGCGGCTCGGGTTCAAGGTCCGTCGTCGGGATCGGGAGATGGTCGAGGGGCCCCGGGCCAGGGTTGTCGTCTCGCCGGGGTCGTTCGCGGTCCGTCGTACCGATCCGGTCAAGCGGGACCGTGCTGTGGCTCGTGCGCTGGAGGGGGCGCGCAAGCGGGCTCAGATGGTCGAGCAGCTGCGCCAGGGCGGCGCGTGCGTCCTCGAGGAAGAGCATCCCGTCTGGCATCCGGACTGCGCCTGTGGCGTGCCGTGGTGCGAGCCGGTCGGCGTCTCGCGGCTGCACTCCTGGTCGCCGCGCTCGCGCGCCCGGATGACCGAGCGGCTCAAGGAACTCGACTACGCGCCGCTGTTCGCCGACCGCGGCCGGCCCGCGATGGTCACGTTGACCTACCCGGGCGACTGGCGTGCTGTCGCCCCGGCCGCCTCGATCGCTCACCGCCATGTGCGCCTGCTGCAGAAGCGATGGGCCCGTCGCTGGGGGTCCAGGCTCGTCGGGGTGTGGAAGCGGGAGTTTCAGGACCGGGGCGCACCGCACTACCACATCCTGACCACTCCGCCGGCCGATCCGGGGCTCCGTGACTGGCTCTCGACCACGTGGGCCGAGATCGTCGGCGCTGACTGGTGCGGCGACTGGTGCTGGCAGCGCCCGTTCATCGGACCACGGCCTCGCAAGGGCGGACCACGTACCGGCGCGTGCTGCGAGTACGGCCGACACGTCGTCGGCGGGACCGGCGTCGACTACCACGAAGGCGCGCGGGCTCTCGACCCGGTGCGCCTGGCCGTCTACTTCACCAAGCACGGTTCGTTCACGGCGAAGGAGTACCAGAATGCCGCCCCGCGGGAGTGGGTCCACGACGCAACATGCGTTGACGCTGACTGCTCCGGCTGCTCCGGGGAGGGCGTGGGCCGGTTCTGGGGGACTTGGGGCCTGGACCGCGCGATCGCGGCCGTCGAGGTCGCTGACGACGTGGCGGAGGCTGCACGCCGCATCGCCCGCCGCCACTCCCGGTCCGGGCGCTACTACGTCGCTGCGCCGGTCTGGCGAAAGCGGTACTCCGAGAAGCTCGACACCTCGACGGGGGAGCTGGTCACGTCCTGGCGCTGGACCAAGCGCACATCGCTGCGGGCGGTCTATCACCTGCGCGGCTCGGCCGGCTTCGTCTCAGCCAATGACGGGCCCGCGTTTGCCGCTCAGGTCGCTAGGGGAGTGGCTCGGCAGGTGTTCCTCTCGCAGGTCACGGCCGTCTTCGCGCTGCCTTCCGGGCGGACTCGCGTGGCGACTTCGGGTGGTCGGCCGATCGGTTTCCTGCCGTAGGTCGGCGTCGGCCTGGTCGTTGACCAGGTGGTGAATCCCTCCTCGAGGGGCGATCGCCGCACGCCGCCGGCGTTTCCGCAGGTCAGGCGGTGCTGTGGCGCGGCCGGCAGAGGCGAAGCTGAGTGCGCAAGCGCGCCGTGGTGTTCGGAAGTTGCGTCCGAACACGTGCGGATGTGAGGTCCGTACGAGAGTCCGCGCTCGCGTAGCGTGTGCGCCTGCGCGCGGAGCGCGTGCCCCGTGTCGCCCAGGTCGGGATGCACCCGGCGTTGCGCGCGGCGATCCGGCCTGGCGGGAGAGTTCCGGGCCGCCGCCGCGTCGCTGCGCCTTTCACCCGGACCCGGAGGCTTGCCGCCGGCGGGTCTGGAAGCCCGCAGCGCGAACCCGTGCGGCCCGCCAGTACGGGCTTGTCATCTGTGCCACAACTGGCCGCTGGCTAACTAGGTGACTTGCTCGGTTCGCCTGCGCGAAGGTAAAGCGCCGTCGAGACTTTGGCGGTGAGCACGGCGGAGGGAAGTCTCGGGCGCTCTGCTGCCACGTGGGCGCGGCGGCACCTGGACGGCATCGAGCATGGCCCGCAGGAGCCGCTGCGCGAGTTAGCGGCCGTGGCGCTCGCGCAGGACAGCCTGGCTCGCGCTCGTGGGTCGTTGGTCGCGGCTGCGCGGGCTGAGGGCGCAACGTGGGCCGACATTGGCGCGGCGCTCGGTGTGAGTCGTCAGGCGGCGTCGGCTGCGCACGCGGCGAGGCTCGATGCGGCCGCGTACCGTCGTGCGCTGGCGAGTGGTTTCGGCGGCGTCGTGCCCGCGCGCTACGCGCCTAGACGGGGTCGTCGTCGGCAGGGTTGGGCGCTTCGTGATGCCGCTGATGCGGGCGCATGAGGGCTGCTCCTGCTCGTCTGCTGACATAATGTCGCT
>NZ_FOLB01000012.1 GCF_900112345.1 Nocardioides terrae | reverse complement strand
TCACCCCGGTCGAGTTTGAGATGATCTACGCCGCCGCAAACGCGGCCTGATTACTGCAAACCCCGAGTGTCAACCAAAGCGGGGGCAGACCCCCTGCGTCTAACCGCCGCTTGCCGGCCTCGCGCGTGGTCCCTCGTACCATCACGTTCCGCTTGGCAACGACTGGGCACGAGCTCGACGAGCAGGCCCGCACCCGCTCTCCGGCCATGAACCCCGACTGGACGCGCATAGATCAGACGCATTGCTGTCCCGGCTCGATACGGTGCTGCCGTGCGAACGATCGTCGGCGACTGATGGATGTAGTGACTACGGTTCTCGCCGTTGTAGGGGCCGTGACCGGCATTAGCGGCACCGTCGTTGCCGTGCTCGCGTACCGCTTCAGCGTTCGAACCTACGAAGAAACTGGCGTTCGGTGGAAAGTCGCGATGGGCGATCGGGCCCTCATCCTCAGCCACGGCGACCGGTTCGCGGGCTTTGTCGTCGAAGTCATCAACACAGGCCGAATGCCCGGAGCGATCCAGGACGTCAAAGTGTGCACGACGGACGGCTGGTACAGCGCCTCGTTCAGGTCCGGCGGCGATGCATGCCGAATCGGAGCTCAGCTTCCGATGACGATGGAGCCGACCGCCAAGGCATCGTGGTTCTTCGACGCTTCCGTCATCGACGCCGCGGTGGATGCCCAGGCCCGCGACCGCGCCCCCCTCATCTATGCCGTCTTGGAGAGTGGCGGCCAGCGAATCACGACGAACCCACCCGTTAGCGTCGGACGAAAGCAACTGCCGCCCGCCAGGCAACCAAAACCAAAGGGTCGCTGGCGTCATTGGCTCCGGCACCCGTTGTGGTCGCTACGAAGCCGAAGGCCGAGCAGGCGCCCTGCTGTTCAAGTGTGGCCGGCTGGGTTCGACCTGGCGATGCTGGATAAGGGTCTGTTCCCGATCGCGTTGCGCAACTTCGGCAAAGGGACAGCGCGGAACTTGCGACTGGACATGGTTCGCAACGAGAACGGCGTAGAGACAACCGTGCCGGATGTGGCCCCGCGCCATCTCAAACGGCTGAAAGGCGAATCAACCCACACCTTCATGTATCCGATCGACGAGGCTACACGGCCGGCGCAGGATGGCGTGGAGTTCTGGTGGCGCTTGAGTAGCGGCCAAGACACCGGCCGTCCGGGCTACGGCGTGCTCTCTCGAGGAGAACTCGAGCAAGCGCACGCATCATTGCGGGAGAGTGCGACATCGACCGGCGAGCAAGACGTCGAACGTGGGCTGGTAGCTGAAAGGGAGATGCCAGCGACTGATGTAGGTGACCGAACGGGTGAGTAGCGGTAACTGATCCGCCGCGACCGGTCGGCCCTAGGTGCGTCGCTCCGCCGCGTGTCGGTGTAAACCCATTCCGCATCCGACTCTGACGGTCGTCGCCTGCCTACGCGAAAGTTGACCCGTGGACCTGCTCGACCGGCTGCTCAAGGAGCAGCGCGAGGACGCACGTCAGATACTCCGCGACGCGCTCGATAGTGACGTGCACCAATTGGAAGTGGTGAACTTCAACGTCTTCGAGGTGGCTCTGGACCGGGATGCGAACGAGGCGCGGGTCTTTGATGTTCTCGACGGCACTGTCGACCCGACCGTGATGTCGCTGGACGATTTGCGCCGTCGTTTGCGCTGACCCACGCGCGTGTGCGACCCCGCGCGCACAGTTGCATCTAACCGCCGCGAGGCTGGCAGGTGCTCCGACGTCGAGCGCCGCCGGCGCGGGCATGAGATCGTTCCTGCATGGCAGCACAGCCCCCGCTTGGCCGGTTGGAGGTCGTCCGACCGCGAGACGTCTGGCCGCACGAGGCGCTCGACTTCACGCCGTGGCTACTCGCCAACGTAGACGTCCTGTCTGATCTCCTCGGCATGGACCTGGTCCTGGAGCGCGCAGAGCACCCTGTAGGCGACTTCAGCCTCGATCTGATCGGGTATGACCAGTCGACGAACGATGTGGTCATCGTCGAGAATCAGCTGGAGATCTCCGATCACACCCACCTCGGACAGATCTTGACCTACGCGGCCGGCACAGCACCGACGACGATCGTGTGGATTGCGACCGGGTTCCGCCCCGAGCACAGGGCGGCCATCGACTGGCTGAACGAACGGACCGACGACCACACTCGATTCTTCGGCGTCCAGATCGAGGTAGTCCGAATCGGAGCATCCGAACCAGCGCCAGCATTCAGACTCGTGGCGCAGCCGAACGACTGGGAAAAGACCGTACGCAAGACGACCGCGGCCGCCGGTGACGTCTCCACGCGGACCGCGACTTATCGACGCTTCTGGGAAGCATTGCTTGATCGCATCCGGGCCGAACACCCGGGCTGGACTCGCGGACGAACGTCCGACCAGAGCTGGGTCAACACAATGTCAGGCATGCCCGGCGCCGTTCTTTCGATGGCGTTTCGTCGCGACGGACTCGTGATGCAACTCTACTTCGAAGACCGCGACGCCAACGCCAACACTGAGCGGTTTGAAGCAATCCGCTCGCACCAATGCGAGTTCGAAGAGCACCTCGGCGCGTCGGCGATCTGGGACGACATGCCCGGAAGGAAGGCATGCCGAATCGTTGTCGTGTCCGATCAGTTCAAGGATGTGGCCGACGAAGATCAGTGGCCAGCGATGTTCGAGTGGTTGATCCAGCAGCAACTCCGGTTCCGTGCAGCCCTCAACGCGGTCGCGGCTGCGTCAGTCAACTGATGCGTCAAACCGCCGCGAATGCTGGATCCTGCGAGTTAGTCGTCACAGCCATAGCCATCGCTGTCGCGATCCAGGTCATAGATGTCGACGCCGACCACACGGACCACGCCGTAGACGTAGGCAGGGCCGTTCCCACTACCGCCACCGCAGTCGACGTCGCTGGCGATCGGGACACAACCGCTCGAGTAGTTCGAATCGCACCTAGCCTCTTGCTCGGGCGGCGCGGCTGGCTTGGGCGGGTCGACATGAGTGCCCACCACCTTTATGCGCGGAACCGGTGCACGTGCCACAACAGTGCGGACCAGTTGGCGTCCACGGACCACACCGTCCCGAAGGCTGAGTCGGTAGACCTTGACGCGAACGCCTGGTCGTCCACTCTGCTGGACCCGCATGGTCCCCTTGTCGAGTGACGAGCTCTTGATCGTCCGCGTTGAGAACGGGATCGCGTTGCGACTTCGAACAATGCGATTGGTGATGACCGGAGCCGACGGCGATGACGTGGCAGACGCGTGTGGCGATGACGAGCGAGCGCCTGTCGACGATGCCGCCGCTGGTGTTGAGTGATCGCCACTCTCCGTTGTGCTACTGGGGGCGGCTCCATCGCATGCCGTCGTTGCGACCATCAGTGCCGCAAGGGCCGCGCCGAGGCTTACCCAGCGGCGGATGTCGACGCCACCCGCCGCAATGTGGACTAGTTGTCGAAGCTTCACGGCGGTCCCTCCCCGAGTCGTCTCGCGCCGGGCAGTGCGACGGTGTGCCCATACGTGCGCGGACCGGGTGAGACCCTCAAGGCTTTACCTAAATCTGATCAGCAACCTGCGTCTGTCCGCCGCCAACCGGACACACTCTGTCACCGACACCACGCGGGACGAGGTTGTCGAGCAAACTCCGGACGGACCCTGCCGCACACGCTCCGGTCGAGTCTCCGTCAGTCAGGTCTTGTCTGCCTGACGCGACCGAAGATCGGCCAGCGCCTCGGCAAGGTCGGGGTGTGCGAATCGGAACCCGCTGTCGAGAAGACGAGCGGGGACTGCCCGGCGACCGGTGAGCGCGAGCGCGGGGTCGGTGCGCAGCAGCGCCGCTCCGAGATGTACGAGCAACGCCGGGGTTGGTGGCGCGGCGGGGCGCCCGAGGCTGCGGCGCAGTGCCGCCATCAGGTCCGCGTTGCGGACCGGTTCCGGACCGGTCGCATGCAAGACCCCTTCGAGCTGTGAGTCCGGCTCGAGGGCAGCGCGGACGATGGCCAGCCAGTCGTCGATGTGCACCCAGCTGATCCACTGCGTGCCGGGGCCGACGCGACCCCCGAGGCCCCACCGAGCCAGCCCCCACAATCGGTCGAGTGCGGGGGTGTCGTTGTCGAGGACGATTCCTGTGCGCAGCACGATGAGGCGTTCGGCGTTCGCGCCCTCGACCGCGGCCTCCCAGGCCCGGGCGACGCCCGCCATCTGCGGCGGCCCGTCGGCGGGCGGCGCCGACTCGTCGAGGACGGTCTCGCCCGCGTCGCCGTAGATAGCGAGGGTGCTGGCCTGTACCCACGCAGGGACGGGGAGGTCGAGCCGGCGGCTCCCTTCGACGAGTGCGCGCGTCGGGTCGACACGTGAGGTGGTGAGCAGCGAGATATTGGCCGCTGTCGGCCTTCGGTCCACCAGCTCGCCAGCCAGATTGACGACGACGCTGCCTTCGAGTTCCCTGCACCAGGCTCCGACTGTGCGGCCGTCCCACTCGACCTGTCGATGCGGACCCGGCCGCCTGCGACGCGTCAGGACGACCACCTCGAAGCCAGCGGAGGCAAGGTCGGCGCACAACCGACGCCCCAGCGCCCCAGATCCTCCTGCCACCACGACCTTCACGCGGAGGAACCTACGCGAAGCCCGGCACGCGTCTGCCGCAAGCCTCAGGCGGTGAGTTCCGCGCCGACGACGGCGTCGGCGAGCTTGCCGGCATAGATGCCGATCTTGGTCTCGATCGCCTCCAGGTGCTGCTGCACGGCGGAGAGCTCGGCCAGCACCCGGTCACGGTGGGCCTGGAGCAGGTCGAGCCGGTCGACCTCGTTGCCGTCGCCGGCACGCACGAGCGCCGCGTAACGCCGGATGTCGCGGATCGGCATCCCCGTCGCGCGCAGCCGGGTGACCATCTCGATCCAGGTCAGGTCGTGGTCGGCGTACCGACGATGCCCGCTCGCGGAGCGGGCGACCGGGCGCAGCAGCAGCCCGTCACGCTCGTAGTAGCGCAGCGTGTCGCTGCTCAGACCGGTGGCCTCGGCGGCCTCGGCGATGGTCAGTGCCATGGCGACGAGCGTACGCCGACGGGCGACCCTCGAGCGTCGGCGCTAGAGCTTCGGCACCAGCCGGCTGAGCAGGTCGCCCATCCGGGTCGCCGCCGCGCGCCCCGCCTCGAGGACCTCCTCGTGGTTGAGCGGCTGGTCGCTGATCCCCGCGGCCAGGTTGGTGACCAGGCTGATGCCGAGCACCTCCATGCCGGCCTCGCGGGCGGCGATGGCCTCCAGCGTGGTGCTCATGCCGACCAGGTCGCCGCCGAGGATGCCGGCCATCCGGACCTCGGCGGGGGTCTCGTAGTGCGGGCCGGGGAACTGCACGTAGACGCCCTCGTCGAGACTCGGGTCGAGCTCGCGGGCGATGCCGCGCAGGCGGCTGCTGTAGAGGTCGGTGAGGTCGACGAAGTTGGCGCCGACGATCGGCGAGGTGCCGGTCAGGTTGATGTGGTCCTCGATGAGGACCGGCGTGCCCGCGGACCAGGCCGGGTTCAGCCCGCCGCAGCCGTTGGTGAGCACGATCGTCCGGCAGCCCGCGGCGGCCGCGGTGCGGACGCCGTGCACGACGGCGGCGACGCCCTTGCCCTCGTAGAAGTGGGTGCGGGACAGGAAGACGAGCAGGTTCTTGTCGCCGGCCCGGATGCTGCGGATCCGGCCCGAGTGCCCCGCGACCGCGGCGGCGGAGAAGCCGGGCAGGTCGGTGGTCGCGATCTCGGCGGTGGACTCGCCGAGCATCTCGGCGGCGGGCAGCCAGCCCGAGCCGAGTACGAGCGCGAGGTCGTGGCGCTCGATGCCGGTCGCCTGGGCGAGCGCCGCGGCGGCCTCGTCGGCCAGCGCGTAGGGGGAGGGGTCGTACGACGGGTTGCCGGTCACGCGCGAGAGCCTAACGGGATCCGGGCTCCTCGCTAGAGGCCGGTGGAGCGGCACGGCCGCTGGCGGAGCGCGCCGACGTAGTCCTCGGGGGCGTCGGCCGCCTCGGCGGCGTTGGCGAGGGCGCCGATCAGGTGGGCCGACGGCAGGCCGCCCTCGTAGGCGTCGAGCACGTAGGTCCACGCCACCACGTCACCCGTCATGGTGTGCACCCGCACCTTGGTGCGCCGGTAGAGGCCGGTGTCGGCCGACTCCCACTCGTCGAGGTGGGGCTCGTCCTGCGGGGCCACGTCGTAGACCGCGACGAACACCGCCGTGAGCGGGTCCTGCACGATCGTGGGCAAGGCGCCGTCCCAGCCGTGCTCCTCGCCGCCGAAGGTGAGCCGCCACCCGGTCAGCCAGCCGGTCGTCTGCAGGGGGGAGTGCGGACACCGGGCACCCATCAGGGCCGGGTCGAGGTTGGTGCCGTAGGCGGCGTACGACGTCACGGCGGACAGCGTACGGAAGGCCGGTCCCCGCCCCGTCGGCTGCTACCTTTCCGTGTTGCGCGACAGCGTGGGAAACGGGGGAGACATGGCACGGTGGTCTCGGCTGCGACGGTCGTCGCAGGACGCAGCGAACGGCACATCGAACGGCCCGGCGAACGGTGCACCGAGCGCTGCGAACCGTGCGTCGAAGCGGACGACGGACGGTGCGCCTCAGGGGGCGTCCAACGGGACGCGGACGCGCCTCGACAACATCATGCGCCAGTTCGAGGTCGACGCCCGCCGCTACCACCGGTACTCCATCCCGGGCGGCGGCAACGAGCGCTTCGACACGATGACGGGCATGCAGCTGGACGCCGCCTCGACCCGGCACAGCCACCGTGTCGAGAAGGGCTTCTCGCTGCCCGAGACGAAGCGGCCGTTCGGGGTGCGTGCGACCCCCGCGCTCAACCGGGCGCTCG
The DNA here is from genome assembly GCF_900112345.1 of Nocardioides terrae. Classification (GTDB taxonomy): domain Bacteria; phylum Actinomycetota; class Actinomycetes; order Propionibacteriales; family Nocardioidaceae; genus Nocardioides; species Nocardioides terrae. The sequence goes on along the minus strand of NZ_FOLB01000012.1, from coordinate 126,921 downwards.
CCAACGCCGACGCGGCCGACGACGCGCTCTTCGTGACCGAGGCGAAGGAGGTCCTCGAGGCGCTGGAGCAGTGGAACGAGAACGGCGTCCTCGACGAGCGGATCGCGCCCCGCGGCGACGCGCTGCCGGTCAACCCGCTCGACCCCGAGACGCTCGCCACCTTCATCACGTCCCGGCACAGCATCCGCGACTTCGACCAGCGGCCGGTCGACCGGGCGCTGGTCACCGAGGCCGTCCGGCTGGCGACGTACTCGCCGTCGGTCTGCAACCGCCAGGGCTTCCGCGCCTACTACTTCGACGACCGTGCCGACATCGACCGGATCCTGGAGATCCACGACGGGTCGCGCGGGTTCGGCTCCCGGGTGCCGGGACTGTTCATCGTCACGTGGGACATCCGCGCGTTCGAGACGGCCCTGGAGCGCAACCAGGGCTGGATCGACGGCGGGCTCTTCTCGATGACGCTCCTCCTCGCGCTGCACGGCCTGGGCCTGGGCGCGGTGCCGCTCAACTGGTCGCGGCTCAACGCCGCGACCGACGAGCTGCGCGAGCGAGCGGCGCTGCCCGACCACGAGAACGTGGTCATGCTGATCGCCGCCGGCCACCCGGCCGAGGGCTACCGCGTGGCCCGGTCGACGCGTCGGCCGATGTCGCAGATCCTGCGCTTCGGGATGCCGGCGGACTGACCGGTCGGCGCCCGCGCCGGATGCTACCGGCGAGTGTCCGAGGCGACATGGGGCGCACGGCGGTCGCGCACTAGGCTTGCCGGCGTGACCCACTTCGATGTCCTCGTCCTCGGCGCCGGCCCCGGTGGCTACGTCGCCGCCATCCGTGCCGCCCAGCTCGGCAAGTCCGTCGCCGTCGTGGAAGACAAGTACTGGGGCGGCGTGTGCCTCAACGTCGGCTGCATCCCCTCCAAGGCGCTGCTCAAGAACGCCGAGCTCGCGCACACGCTGAACCACGAGAAGGCCAAGTACGGCATCGAGGGCGACGCCACGATGACCTTCGGCCCGACGCACGCCCGCTCCCGCCAGGTGAGCGCCGGCATCGTCAAGGGCGTCCACTTCCTGATGAAGAAGAACAAGATCACCGAGATCGACGGGTGGGGCACCCTGACCGGTCCGAAGGGGATCGACGTCAAGGGCAAGGACGGCGCCGTGACGTCGTACACCTGCGACAACCTGATCATCGCCGCCGGCGCCACCGTGCGCAGCGTCCCCGGCGTGGTGCCGAACGGCAAGAACATCGTCACCTACGAGGAGCAGATCCTCACCGACGAGCTGCCGAAGTCGATCATCATCGGCGGCTCGGGCGCGATCGGCGTCGAGTTCGCCTACGTGCTGAAGAACTTCGGCGTCGACGTCACCATCATCGAGTTCCTCGACCGGATGGTGCCGACCGAGGACGCGGACGTCTCCAAGGAGCTGCTGCGCCACTACAAGAAGCTCGGCGTCAACGTGATGCTCTCCACCGCCGTCAAGGGCGCCGAGGACACCGGCGACGGCGTCCGCGTGACCGTGGCGCCTGCGGGCGGCGGGGACGAGCAGGTGCTCGAGGCCGACAAGTTCCTGGCCGCCTTCGGCTTCGCACCGCGCACCGAGGGCTTCGGCCTCGAGAACGCCGGGGTCGAGCTGACCGACCGCGGCGCCGTCGCGATCGACGAGTTCTGCCGCACCAACGTCGAGGGCGTCTACGCGATCGGTGACTGCACCGGCAAGCTGATGCTGGCCCACGTCGCCGAGGCGCAGGGCGTCGTGGCCGCGGAGACCATCGGTGGCGTCGAGACCATGCCGGTGGAGTACGACTTCATCCCGCGGGCGACCTACTGCCAGCCGCAGGTCGGCTCGTTCGGCTACTCCGAGGCGCAGGCCAAGGAGAAGGGCTACGACGTCAAGACCGCGACCTTCCCGTTCTCGGCCAACGGCAAGGCCATGGGCCTCGGCGAGCCGGTCGGCTTCGTCAAGGTCATCGCCGACGCCACCCACAACGAGATCATCGGCGCGGCCATGATCGGCCCCGACGTGACCGAGCTGCTGCCCGTCCTCACCCTCGCCCAGAAGTGGGACCTGACCGCCGACGAGGTCTCCCGCAACGTCTTCGCCCACCCGACGCTGGGCGAGGCCGTCAAGGAGGCCGTCGAGGGCATCGTCGGTCACATGATCAACCTCTGAGCCGCACCCGAACGAAGATCGGCCCGCCGTCCTGTCCGCAGGACGGCGGGCCGATCGCCGTTGTCGCGCCGGTCACCCGGACCCGCTACCTTGCAGCCAGCAACGTCCGCCGCTGGGGAGCGGCACGCGGTGCTGTAACCGATCCGTGCTCGGGTCGTTGGAGTGGTTCGCGGGCCGCGGTCTCGCGAAGGTGCTCCTGTGCCGGTCACATCTTGGTAAATTCCGCGAACGCACACAGGCTGATGCTCAGGGGGAAGAAGCGTGGGGACATTGGTCGACGTGACGACCGCGCGCTGGTCGCCCTCCGATCCCGCGACGGCCGCCACCGTGCTGTCCTCCGCCGGCGGCACCCATGTCGGCATGGTCCGGCGGGTCAACGAGGACTCTCTGCTCATCGGGCCGCCGGTGTTCGTCATCGCCGACGGGATGGGCGGCCACGCCCTCGGTGACATCGCGAGCGCCCTGGTCATCGAGGCGTTCGAGCCCCTGCGCGGCCTCGACTCCGCCACCCCGGCCGAGATCGAGCGCGCCCTGGCCCGCTCCCGGGTGATGGTCGCGGCCATCGACGCGGAGGGGCTCGCCGAGCCCGGCGCCACGATGGTGAGCGCGTCGTACGTCGTCGAGTCCGGGCGCGGCTATTGGCTGATCGCACACGTCGGCGACTCACGAGCCTACGCCTGGCGCTCCGGTGCGCTGGAGCAGATCACCCGCGACCACTCCGTCGTCCAGGAGCTCATCGACGCGGGCCAGATCGACGTCGAGCAGGCCGCGACGCACCCCGAGCGCCACGTGATCACCCGGGCCATCGGACCGGCCGGCAACGCGCAGGCCGACTACTCACTCGTGCCGCTGGAGCGCCGCCAGCGGCTGTTGCTCTGCTCGGACGGGCTGACCAGCGAGGTCAGCGACCGGGCGATCTCGTCGATCCTCGGCAACGCCGACTCCGCCGAGGGCGCCGTCGCCGCGCTGGTCGAGGCGGCCGTCAACATGGGCGGCCGCGACAACGTCACCGTCATCGTCATCGACGTCGTCGACGTCGGACCGCCCGAGGCGGAGCACGAGGACACCGTTCCGACGCAGAGGAAGACATCATGAGCACGCGCTACGTGCCGGGGTCGGCTGCGATCCTGGTAGGCGACCGAGGGCTGGTCGCGACCGCACGCGAGAACGCCGACGGGCTGATCGCACTCGTCGACTCCGACCTCGTCGTCCTCACCGTCATCGACTCGCTGTCCCACGGTTCGCTGGCGAAGCTGCCCGACTTCGCGTGCGCCGTCGTCGACGGCGCCGACCTCCGCATCGTGGTCCGCGGCGGCTTCGTCGCCCGCGTCGGCTCGGAGAGCTGGACCGGCGAGGGCGTCGCGACCTGGCTGGAGCACACCGTGTCCGGCGGCGCCGGCAGCGTCGTCGTCATCGAGACGGCCGACGGCGAGGACGGGCCGGAGCTGCTCGTGACCTCCGGCATCGTGCTCGCCTCCCGAGCGACGTGGACCAGCGTCGGCTCCGGCGGGCCCACCCAGGCGCCCGCTCCGCGAGCGGAGGAACCGGAAGCCCCACCGGCAGCCTCGGCGTTCCCTCCTGCGCCGCCGACGTTCCCGCCGCCCTCGTTCCCGCCGCCCCAGGGGACCGAGCCGGCCGAGTCGGTCCCGCCGCTGGACTCGGAGGTGACGGTCACCGAGTCCGACCTCGAGTTCGACGCGATGTTCGGCGCGACGATCATGGGCCGTCGGCCCGAGGACGCCGCGGTCCGGGAGGAAGTGGCGGAGGACGGTGTCGATGCGACCGGTCTGCCGCCGGCGCTGCCCGCCGTGCCGCCCCCGCCGCCGCTGGCGCCGACCCTGCCGCCCCCGCCCACCTCGCCACCGCCCACCTCGCCACCGGCCAGCCTCGCCGGTGACCACGACGGCCGCACGATCACGGCCGCCCAGCTCCAGGCGCTGCGCGAGCAGGCCGGGGTCCAGGGGCATCGGGCGACGCCGCAGGCTGCGGTCGTGCTGCCCGACGGGTCGCGGCATCCCGTCGAGCCGCGGCTGCTCATCGGCCGCCGACCCCAGGCCCGGCAGGTCGCCACCAGCGACGTCCCCACGCTGGTGAGCGTCGACGATCCCTACGTCTCGAGCACTCATCTCGAGGCCGCGCTGGTCGATGGTCGGGTGGTGGTCACCGATCTCTCGACGAACGGCACGCTCGTCACCGCGCCCGGTCAGGCTCCTGACCAGCTCGTCAAGGGCGTCCCGACCGAGGTCGTCGACGGCACCCGCCTGTCGTTGTCGGACGAGCTGACCGTGACCATCGAGCTGAAGGCCGGTGGCTGACCTTGGCCGGTGCCGCTCCGCCCAACCTTCCTGGCTTCACCTTCATCGAGTCCATCGGTGAGGGTGGCTTCGCCGACGTCTACCTCTACGAGCAGCGCCTGCCGGCGCGTCGGGTGGCCGTCAAGGTGCTCAAGAAGGGCGCGGACGCGAGCGGTCTGGAGATGTTCTACGCCGAGGCCAACGTCATGGCCCAGCTCTCCAGCCACCCCTCGATCATGCCGATCTACCAGGCAGACGTGAGTGCCGAGGGGCACCCCTACCTGGTCATGGAGTTCTGCCCCGGACCGCACCTCGCCAAGCGGTTCAGGACCGAGCGGATCCCCGTCGCCGAGGTCCTCGAGACCGCGGTGAAGGTGGCCAGCGCCGTGGAGACCGCTCACCGGGCCGGCATCCTGCACCGCGACATCAAGCCGCACAACATCCTCACCAACGCCTACGGCTCACCCCTGCTGACCGACTTCGGCATCGCCTCCTCGGTCGGCAACGAGGGCGGCGCCGAGTACGCCATGTCGATCCCGTGGTCGGCTCCCGAGGTGCTGGCCGACTCGCCGAGCGCCGACGTACGCAGCGACGTCTTCTCCCTGGCGGCCAGCGTCTACTCCCTGCTGGCCGGACGCTCACCGTTCGAGGTGCCCGGAGCGGCGAACGACAACGCCACCCTCATCAGCCGGATCGAGCGGCAGCAGCCGGCGCGGATCCTGCGCGGCGACCTCCCGGACTCGCTCAACACCGCGCTGCTGCGGGCGCTGGCGAAGCGACCCGGCGACCGGCCGCAGTCGGCGATGGAGTTCGCGCGGGCGCTGCAGGAGATCGAGATCGAGCTCAACCGCCCGCCGACGCGGCTCGAGGTGCTCGACGCCGGCGGCCCCGCGGACCAGCAGGGTGCGGCGCTGAACGACGACCGGACGATGATCAAGCCGGTCTCGGTGATCATCCCCGACCAGATCCAGGGGACCGCGCGCCCGAGCGTCATCGACGGGTCCGCCACGATCGCGCAGCGCCGCTTCCAGCCGGTCGCGGGCGCCGCGATCGGGCACGGACCGGCGCTGCAGGTCGCCGAGTCGGCGTACGCGCCCCGGGCCGAGCACCTGCACCCGGGCGCCCACGACCAGCAGGACCATCGCGCCCGCCGGTGGGCGATCGCACTGGTCGGCGTCGTGGTCGTGGCGCTGGTCGTCTTCGGCGCGGTCTCGATGTTCAGCGGCGGCGACAAGCCCGAGCACCAGGCGGGTGGCTTCGAGCAGCCGCCGGCCGACGCCGTCGGTCAACCGGCCCCGGCTCCGGCCCTCTCCGCGAAGCGGCTGCCGGACGGGTGGCGCTTCTCGTGGGTCAACGCGGCCCCGGCGGAGGGCGACCTCTACAAGGTGGTGCGGACCCGCGACGGGCAGGCGCTCCCCGAGCAGCGGATCCCCGCGACCTCCCTCGACTTCAAGATCGGACCCGGTCAGACCGGCTGCGTCACGGTGACCGTGATCCGGAAGAACCTCACCCAGCGGGCCGAGGCCTCCCAGCCGCTGTGCCAGGTAGGGCAGTGACGTGCCGGTTCCCATTCGGAGCAGCAGGGGCGGTGGCACCGAGGAGCACCTGGTGGTCGAGTTCTGCGGCGAGGAGCACGTCATCCCACCCAGCGAGAGCTTCACGATCGGCCGCGACGGCGACCTGAGCGTCGACCCGGACAACAGTTATCTGCACCGCCGGCTGATCGAGCTCGGCTGGGACGCAGGGTTCTGGTGGATCACCAACGTCGGGAGCAGGCTCTCGGTCACGGTGAGCGGGGAGGTGGGCAGCCTGCAGTCGGTCATCGGCCCGGGCGCCCGGCTGCCGGTGGTGCTGCCGGAGTGCTCGATGCTGTTCACCGCCGGTCCGACGACCTACGAGGTCAACCTCGCCGCCCAGGTGCCCGTCTTCGACGCCGTGCACCAGGAGTCGAGCGAGCTGGGCGAGGTCACCCTCGGCGCGGTGGTCCTGACCGACAGCCAGTTCCGCCTCGTGCTGGGCCTGTGCGAGAACGTGCTGCGACGCATCGGCTCCGGCCCCGCCGACGTGCCCACCAACGTGGCCGTGGCCAAGCGGCTCGGCTGGTCGATCACCACGTTCAACCGCAAGCTCGACAACGTCTGCGACAAGTTCGACCGGGCCGGCGTCAAGGGCCTGCGCGGAGGCCCCGGCCGCAACGCGGTGGGCCGCCGGGCCCGCCTCGTCGAGTACGCGGTCGCGGCGCGCATCGTCCGGCCCGAGCACCTGCCGCTGCTCGACCAGCGGATCGTGGGGGAGGAGTAGACATGTGGTCGCCGTTCGGAGCACACGGACGCCGCTGGCGGCGCACGGCGTCGGCCGTCTCCCTCGCCGTCGTCGCGGGCGCGCTCGTCTTCGTCGCGCTGAACACCGACGGTGACCCCATCACCGAGGTCGAGCTGAACGACGGCAGCGTCTGGGTCACCAACGACAAGGACGGCCTCATCGGCCGGCTCAACCCCCAGATCCAGGAGCTGGACCTCGGGCTGCAGTCGCCGGGCGTCTCCTTCGACATCGAGCAGAAGGCGACCAGCCTCTTCACCGACTCCGTCGTCGGAGCGGACAAGACCATCGTCCCGATCGACGTCGCCAAGGCGACCGGCGGCAGCCCGACGGCGCTGCCCAGCGGGACCGAGGTGGCCTACAACGGCGGGGTCTTCGCCCTGCGCGACGCCGCCTCCGGCCGCGCCTGGGTCCAGGACCAGGACCTGCTCACCACGATCACGGCCAAGTCGAAGGACTTCGTCGCCGACGACGTCGTCGGCACCGCCGTCGGGGAGGACGGGACGGCGTACCTCGTCCACGAGGACGGCAAGATCAGCACGGCCACCTTCGAGCGCGGAGGCAAGCTGTCCAAGGGCGACGCCGGCGAGCTCCCGGCCAAGCCGGGCGACGAGATCGAGGCGACCGTCGTCGGCTCGACGCCGGTGGTGCTGGACAAGACGACCGGCCAGCTGCTGATCCCGGGCCAGGACCCGGTCGACCTGCACGAGAGCGACCTCTCCCACCTGCACGTCCAGCAGCCGTCCGCGGACGCCGACGAGGTCGTCCTGGCGACCAACACGGACGTCTTCCGGATCCCGCTCGGCGGCGGCGACCCGGTCAGCCTGCGCAACCAGCTGCGCCTCCCGGGCGCCATCGCCGGCGATCCCGCGCCTCCGGCGGTCGTCGCCGGCTGCGTGTACGCCGCCTGGGCCGATCCGACGCCGGGAGCGGCCAACTACCTGCGCGACTGCCCGGGCACCGCCGACGACGACGCCGAGGCGCTCGAGGGCGAGATCCAGTCCGGTGCCGTGCTGCGCTTCCGCGTCAATCGCAAGGTGGTCGTGCTCAACGACACCGCCAGCGGCGACTCGTGGCTCGTCCAGCAGCCGGGCCACAAGAAGGTCTCGAACTGGGACTCCATCAACCCGGAGAAGCAGAACAAGCCGACCCAGGAGCAGGTGACCGACAAGGTCCCGCAGCAGGAGAACCGGCCGCCGGAGGCGACCGACGACGACGTGGCCGCCCGCACCAACAAGGCGAGCATCCTGCCCATCGTCGCGATGAACGACCACGACGCCGACGGCGACATCATCACGATCAAGAAGGTGCAGCCGATCAACGGGCCCGACGTCGAGCCCAAGATCATCAGCGGCGGCACCCAGCTGCAGGTCACCCTGCACGGCACCGAGCCCGGGCTGGCGCGGCTGAAGTACACGGTCACCGACGGCAACGGCGGCGAGGACTCCGCCGAGGTCCGGCTGACCGTGCTGCCGAACGACGCCAAGGACCGCAAGCCCCAGCTCATGAAGGACCGCGATCCCCGGCTCGCCGTCGGCCGCGGCAAGACGTCGTCGATGTACCTGCTCGCCGACTACGTCGACCCCGACGGCGACGACCTCGTCCTCACCGACGCCCAGGGGGCGGGCGGCGACGTGGAGTTCCGGCCCGACGGCACCGTCCAGTTCACCGACAACGGTGACGGCGGGCGCGCGAAGTCGGTGTCCTACACGATCGAGGACGGCCACGGTGAGACGCTGACCGGCAAGCTCCCCGTCGACGTCAACGACGCGAAGAGCATCCCGCCGCAGCTCATCCCCGACCTCAAGTCCGGCGTGGCGAACACCCGAGTGCTCGTCCAGCCGCTGCTCAACGACCGCAACCCCGAGGGCGGCGGCGACCTCCTGCTCGAGAAGGCGAAGGTCCGCGGCGACCGGACCGGCACGACGCTCGACTACGACGCGAAGACCGGCACCTTCGTCTTCGCCGCCGAGAAGGCGCGGACCTACTACATCGACTACCGCGCCTCGAGCCCGTCGGGTGCCTCCGCCACCTCGTTCGTGCGCTTCGACGTGGAGTCGCCCCCGAAGGACAACCGCCCGCCGATCGCGGTCGCCGACAAGGCCGTCCTCACGCCCGGCTCCACGACGCAGGCCGACCTGCTCCTCAACGACATCGACGACGACGGGGACGTCCTGGTCGTCACCCAGGTCGGTGAGTCCAGCATCCCCGGCGTCAAGGTGTCGGTCGTCGACAAGCGGGTCGCGGTGATCAGCTCCTCGGCCGACCTGGCCGGCAAGGCGGCGACGATCCCCTACACCGTCTCGGACGGGCACAACTCCTCCGAGGGGTCGCTGACCGTCTCCCAGCGCAGCGGCACCCACGAGAACCGGAGCCCGGTCGCCAACAAGGACCAGACGACCGCCCGTGAGGGGTCGGTGGCCACGATCCCGGCGCTGGCCAACGACTCCGATCCCGACGGCGGCAAGCTGCAGATCGCCTACGTGAACGCGACGCCCGACAGCACGGGCGAGAAGCTCGACATCTGGGTCGCCGACGACGTGCTCCGCTTCAAGGCCCCCAAGCTGCCCGCCGGGAAGCCGAAGGTCTTCAAGGCGATCTACGGCGTCAAGGACCCCGACGGGCTCAAGTCCGACGCCGAGGTGATGGTCTTCGTCGTCCCGGACTCGGCCGCCAACAACCACCCGCCGGCGCCGACCCCGATCATCGAGCGGGCGATCGCCGGCCAGCCCAAGGTCATCGGCGTCGACATGGCCGGCGCCGACCCGGACGGCGACGCGGTCACCTTCACCAAGATCATCAGCGCCCCCAAGCGCGGCCGCATCCTCGACACCGGAGCCGACTGGATCAAGTACGAGGCCTACGACGGCCGCACCGGGACCGACTTCTTCCAGATCGAGGTCCGTGACAAGTTCGGGGCGATCGGCGTCGCGGCCGTCCGGGTGGGCGTCGTACCGCGGCTCGGGGTGAACCAGTCGCCGGTCGCGCTCGACGACTCGATCGTCGTGCGGCCGGACCGGCGCATCTCCGTCTACGTGCTGAGCAACGACGTCGACCCCGACGACGACAAGCTGCTGATCGGCGACCACCTCGAGGCGGCGAAGGAGCTCAACGCCCACCAGAGCAACGGCTTCATCTCCCTCGACGTGCCGGGCCTCAACGACGGCAAGCCGGTCACCTCGACGGTCGGCTACCAGCTCTTCGACGACGCGAAGGAGAGCGACAACGCGATGCTGCGCGTCGAGGCGCGCAGCGACGCTCCGGTCTACGCGCCGGTGGCGCGCGACGACATCGTCGAGCTGGCCGACATCGCGGGCCGTCCGGCCGGGACCGTCATCGACGTCGACCCCCTGAAGAACGACCTCGACATCGACGGCTCGCCCGACCAGCTGCACCTGCTCGGCTGCCGCGCGGACACCCCGGAGGGCTGCCAGGTCGTCGGCGACACCCTCAAGGTGACGCTGACCAAGAGCGACCAGGTGGTGGTCTACGACCTCGGAGACGACGACAAGGAGTCCGACGACACCTCCGGCGTGATCTTCGTGCGCGGCACCGACAACATCGCGCCGACGGTGAACTCCGGTGCGGTCCCGCTCGGCGTCAAGGCTGGCATGCCGCTGCCCATCGACCTCGGCAGCGTCATCGTGACCCGTCCGGGCCGCAGCCCCTCGCTGGCCCGCAGCGTGGAGCCGGAGGCGATCAACGGGCGTGTCGAGCCGGACCCCGACGTCGAGAACCGGGTCGTGTTCACCCCGGCCCGCAACTACGTCGGTCCCGCGTCGATCTCGGTCGGCGTCAGTGACAGCAAGGGGGGCGGCGACAAGCAGGCGCTCGAGTCGATCGTCACCATCCCGATCGACGTCAAGCCCACCACCAACGTCGCGCCCGTCGTGCGGAACGCGAGCGTCAAGGTCGCCCACGACGGCAAGCTCGAGCTCGACCTCGCGGGCCTCGTGCGCGACATCAACCCGAAGTTCAGCCCCGACGAGATGGCCTACTCGCTGGTCTCGAAGCAGGGACCGATCGACACCCGCCTCAGCGACACCCTGCTGACGATCTCGGGCAACGGCTCCGACGGCGGCGCCGGGGAGATCGTGTTCAGCGTCGACGACCGGGAGGGCGCGACCGTGCAGGCGACGATCGACGTCGAGGTCGTCGCGAGCGACCGACCGCTGGCCCGCGTCCCCACCGTGGAGCTGGAGTCCAAGAAGGACGAGAAGGTCGCCGTCGACATCGCGTCGTACGCGATCAACCCCTACGCCGACGAGGGCAAGTCGCTGAAGGTCCACAACGACTACGCCGTCGAGGGTGCGAGCGCCTCGGCGATCTCGAAGTTCAAGGCCGACGGGACCAGGATCTCCTTCATCCCGACCGGCACCGGTGTCGTGACGGTGAAGTTCACCGTGTCCGACGCCAGTGGCGACCCGCAGCGCGACGTCGTCGGCCGGATCAGGGTCGCCGTCGCGGCGGCGCCCGACAAGCCGACGCGTCCGGAGGTGTCGAGCGTCGAGGCCCGGTCGGTGGTGCTGTCGTGGCGCGAGCCGAACAACAACGGCGCGCCGATCACGAGGTACCACATCCAGGGCAGCAACGGCTTCAGCACCACCTGCGAGGCGACCACCTGCACGCTTGAGAACCTCGACCCCGGCAGCAAGTACTCCTTCCAGGTGGCGGCCGAGAACAAGGCCGGGACCGGCCCGTGGAGCGACCGTTCCGCGGCGGTCACGCCCAACAAGGTGCCCGGCATCATGACCCCGCCGCACGTCGACCCAACCCCGACGGCCCGCGACCAGCAGCTCAAGCTGAGCTGGGAGTCGCCGGAGAACGAGGGCGACGAGATCACCAGCTACGTCATCAAGTGGAACGGCGGCACCAAGACCGTCCCGCCGACGACGTCGACGATGATCACGGGCCTCGAGAACGGCGTCAGCTACCAGTTCAGCATCTTCGCGGTGAACTCCGCCGGCAACGGCTCGGAGTCGGGCAAGAGCGACCCGGAGATCCCGTTCGGCAAGCCGGCCCAGGGCGAGAAGCCCAACGTCACGCCCAGCGAGGCCAACTTCAGCCCGTTCATCAACGTGGACTGGGGCTCGCCCGACGACAACGGCGACAAGATCACCAAGTACGTCGTCTACTGCGACCGGTGCAACTCGGGCAAGTACGTCGTCGAGGGCACCTCGAAGACGTTCACCGCCGGGGACGGCATCCAGAACGGCGTCGTCTACACCTTCAGCGTCGCCGCGCTGAACCGGGCCGGCGAGGGCCAGCGCGGCCCGAGCGACTCCGCGATGCCCTACCGCCCGGCCGACCGGGTCCGGAACCTGCGCTACATCACCTCGACGGACGACCGGACCGCCAAGATCGCCTTCGAGGCGCCCGGCGACCTCGGCGGGCTGGACCTGCAGTACTACGCGGTCGAGGGGGAGGGGCTGGTCAGCCCGACCCGCCTGCAGAGCGCGGCCCCGGGCGGCGTCAACCTGACCTTCAGCGACAACGGCTACCACTCGATCCGGGTCTACGCCGTGACCCAGACGGGCCGGACCGGACTCGTCACCGGGGCCGACGAGCGACTCGGCGACGTGGAGACCTGGGGTCCGCCGGGGATGCCCACGGGAAGCTCGTCGGCCAGCGGGTACTACGGGGTGCGTCTGTCCGCGACCCGCGGCACGGACAACGGCCGGACGGTCACCGGCGTCGAGATGCTCGACGAAGGAGCCTGGGTCGACGTGGGCCACTACTCCGGCGGTGACACCTTCCCCGTCGATCGCGGCGGGGACGAGGCCTGCACCAGCTTCCGGACGGTTTCCGACGCTGACGACAGTCGTAGGTACAGCGCCGCGGCGAAGGTCTGCGGCAACTCGGAGATGCGCTCGATCACGGCGACCGGGGACAACGTGAAGGTCGACGGCTCCGGTTGTGGGGTCATCGACCTCTCCGGCGAGTGCAAGTACCGGAGAGTCGTCGTGAAGGGTGAAGGCTTCAAGGCCTCCTCCACGGTCGATCTCTCCATCGAGGGCAGCGGGGCCCTGGGAACATGCCCGACGTCCGTCGCGACCAACGACGACGGCGACATCAACCTCGCGGCGGGCTGTTGGTTCCCCGCCGACACGCGGGTCCACGTCACGGTCGACGGTGTCGGCGATGACATGGGCTGACGGCCAGCAGAACACGGATGAAGGAGACGGATCGGTGAGGATGTATCTCGGGAGCGCGGACGGCCGGTCGAGGCCGCGAGGTCGGCGCCGGCGGGGCCTGGCGTTGGCTGTCGCGGCCGGCATGGTGGGCACCGTTGGGTCGGCGGTGGTGCCGGCTGGTCCCGCGCGCGCGGCGGTCGCCTACGGCACGACGGTGACGCAGACGTTCAGGGCCTCCGCGACCCCCAGCTGCACGATCTCGCCGACCGCGGACGTGACCCGGACCGCGTCGCTGCCGCCGACTGGCGGAAGCACATCGCTGTCCGGGCCCACCGACGCTCGGTTCATCTACGCGAACGGAGACGCGGTGGCCGCCTCAGGGTCGGCGATGGCGACGAACGCCTCCGTCGCGACCGGCGGCGGCGGCCTGGCGTCGTTCGTCGTCGCGGAGACCGCCAGTGCGAGCCTTTCGGTGTTCCAGGCAAAGTCCACGGCCGCCTGCGGCAGCGGCGGCCTGCTCGCCAGCGCGACTCCGAAGCAGAGCTCTCTCACCGTGGTCCCGATCACGACCTCGGGCTGGCTGAACCTGGCCTTCTCGGCCAGCGGGGCCGGCGTGATCGGTGTGACGGCGGCGGTGGGTCTGGTCCCACCCGGTGGATCCGACGTATCGACGTACCTCTTCATCCAGCAGTCCGTCGGCTCGGTCTCCCGACAGGTCTACCTGCCGGCGGGCTGGTCGGTCGCGATCCAGCTCAACGTCAGCGCCGATGCGTCCCTGCGCAACCCGATCGACAGCCGTCGCTCCGCCTCCGTGTCGGCCACCCTTCGCGGCACCGTGACGCCGGTCGGTGCCGCCGTCACGGGCGAGCGTGGCAAGCGCCTGGCCCGGCACGCGGTCGCGCTGCCGGGAGCGGTGTCGTGCAGCACCGGCCGGGCCGGCGTACGGCTGACGAAGGTGGCCAAGAAGAAGGCCAGCTCGGTGACCTTCCTCGTCAACGGCCACAAGGCCCGCCGCCTGAAGCGGATCAAGCGCGCCCGCTCGCTGGCGATCCGGGTGCCCACCGCAGGCGCGATCACCATCACCGCGAAGGTCACCCCGAAGCACGGCAAGAAGGTCAAGGTCAGGCGGTCCTATGCCGCCTGCCGCTGACCTGCGCACCATCGAGTCTCTGAGAACACGAAAGGCACGCCATGCCCCTGACCCCGGAACAGTCCCAGTGGTTCGCCACCACCTTCGGCCAGCTGGTCGCCAACGTGGAGGTCGCGCTGGTCGGCAAGACCCGGACCGTCCAGCTGGCCTGGACGTGCCTGCTCGCCGAGGGCCACCTCCTCCTCGAGGACTTCCCGGGCACCGGCAAGACCTCGCTGGCGCGGGCGATGGCGCAGACGATGCAGGGCAGCCAGAACCGCATCCAGTTCACGCCCGACCTGCTGCCCAGTGACGTCACCGGCGTGACGATCTACGACCAGGGCACCGGTCGCTTCGACTTCCACCCCGGTCCGATCTTCGCGAACGTCGTCCTCGCCGACGAGATCAACCGCGCCTCGCCGAAGACGCAGTCCGCGCTCCTGGAGGTGATGGAGGAGAGCCAGGTCACCGTCGACGGCGTGACGCACCGGGTCCCCGACCCCTTCGTCGTGATCGCCACCCAGAACCCGATCGAGCAGGCCGGCACCTACCGACTGCCCGAGGCGCAGCTCGACCGGTTCCTGATGAAGACCTCCATCGGCTACCCCGACCACGCGAGCACCGTGCAGATCCTCAGCAGCACCCACGGTCGCGTGACCGCGCCGGTGCGATCGGTGATCTCGGCCGAGAACGTCGCCTCCATGATCGAGCTCGCCGGTCAGGTGCACGTCGAACCGGCCGTGCTCGACTACATCTCCCGCCTGCTCCAGGAGACCCGCGAGGCGCCGGAGGTGCTGCTCGGCTGCTCGGTGCGTGCGGGACTCGGGCTGGTCCGCGCCTGCAAGGCGTGGGCGGCCGCCACCGGACGCAACTACGTCCTGCCCGACGACGTCAAGACGCTGGCCGAGCCGGTGCTCGCCCACCGCATGATGCTCGACCCCGAGGAGGAGTTCCGGGGTAACACGACCAACGACGTCCTCAAGCGCATCCTCGGCCAGCTGCCGGCGCCCCAGGAGGCCGCTGTCTGATGGTCGTCGAGGAGACGCAGCGGGGCCGCGTCGAGCGGGTCCGTCGTCGGGGACAGGTGCTTCGCCGACGCCTGAGCGGTGCGGCACAGGGCGTGACGGCGCAGGCCGCCGAGCGCACCGATGGCCTCCGCTCGCGGTGGGGTGCGGCGACTGCCGTGGTCTCCGCGGCGGCCTGGGTGCTCGCCGGCGCGGCCGTCGTCGCGTTCCTGGTCGGGTGGACCGCCGGGTGGGTGGAGCTCGTCGCCGTTGCGCTCTTCATCGCCGTCCTGCTGCTCGTCGGGCTGCCGTTCGTGCTCGGCTCCCACCAGCTGGAGTCGGAGCTGGACCTGTCCCGCGACCGGGTGGTCGTGGGGGAGCGGGCACACGGCGCGCTGGTGCTCACGAACACGTCCGGCCGCCGCCTCCTCCCGAGCGTGGTCGACCTCCCCGTCGGGCACGGCCGGGCCTCCTTCGAGCTGCCGTCGCTGCCGACCGGCGGCCGGCACGAGGAGCTCTTCGCGATCCCGACCGCACGCCGTGCCGTGCTCGACGTCGGACCGGTGACGTCGGTGCGCGCCGACCCGCTCTCGCTGCTGCGCCGGGAGCAGGACCTCACCGAGCAGGAGCTGCTCTACGTCCATCCGCGCACCGTCCGCGTGGAGGGCTCGGCCGCCGGCCTCATCCGCGACCTCGAGGGCAACTCGGTGCGCAAGCTGACGGAGTCGGACGTGGCCTTCCACGCGCTGCGTGACTACGTGCCGGGCGACGACCGCCGCCACATCCACTGGAAGACGAGCGCCCGGTCGGGCCGCCTGATGGTCCGCCAGTTCGAGGAGACGCGCCGCTCCCACCTCCTGATCCTGCTCTCCTCGCGGGTCGATGACTATGCGGTCGACGACGAGTTCGAGCTGGCGATCTCGATCGCGGGCTCGCTCGGCATCAAGGTCCTAGCCGACGGCCAGACGCTCAGCGCGCTCACCTCCGGCCAGACGCTGCGGGCCCGCACCTCGCGCCAGATGCTCGACCAGCTCTCCGGCGTCGACTACGCGCGCTCCGCTGACCGGCTCTCCGAGGTCAGCCGCGCCCTGAGCCCCGAGCACGCCGCCGCCAGCGTCGCGGTCATGCTCGGCGGGTCGCTCACCGAGGTCGCCGAGTTCCGTCGCGCTCGCCGCCACCTGCCCTCCGACATGCGGGTGCTCGCCATCAGGTGCGTCAGTGGCGGCGAGTCGGTGGTCAAGACCATGGGCGACCTCACGATCGTGTCGATCGCGGACCTCGAGGAGCTGTCCTCGCTGCTCAGGCGGGCGTCGCTGTGAACGACATCAGCCGGAGCCGCAGCCGCCAGTCGCGCGTCGTCTCGGCCACCAGCTCCCGCAGCCGTCGTGATACCGGCTCCCCGGTCGTCGTACTGCTCGACCTGCTGCTCGTCGTGGGCGTCGGAGTGCTGGCGGCCTGGCCCTTCGGGGACGCGTACGCCGGCCAGCGCTGGCTCGTCGCGGTCGTCGGTGGCCTCCTGCTCGGTGCCCTCGTCGCCCTTGCCGGGCACGCCCTGCGGCTCGGACCGTGGTCGATGGCGCTCCTGCTCGCGCTCGGCTACCTCGTCATCGGGCCGGGCCTCGCCGTGCCGGACCTCGCGACCTCGGGCATCGGCCCGAACGCCACGGCGATCAGGGCGCTGCTCCACGGCGTCGTCGAGGCGTGGCGCGACTCCCTGACCGCACCCGTGCCGCTCGGCAGGAGCGGCGCCCTGCTCGTCGTACCGCTCGTCTCGGCGATGGTGGCGGGGGTGCTCGCCGCGGTCCTGCTGTGGCGCTCGCGCTGGCCCGCTGCCGCCGGCCTGGCACTGGCGGCGCTCTTCGTCACCGCGGCCGCCTTCGGCGACGTCAACACGCACCACGCGATCGTGCGAGGGCTGGCCCTGGGCGTCGCGCTGGTGGTGTGGTTCCGCCTGCGTGCGCTGCGGCACGTCCAGGCGCGCTGGGTCCGCCGCGCGCTGATGACATCGGTCGTCGTCGCGATCGCGGGCGGGGTGGCGTTGGCCGCCGCGCCGGCGATGACCTCGCACGCCGAGCGACGGGTGCTCCGCGACTACGTCGAGCCGCCGTTCAACCCGCAGGACTACCCGAGCCCGCTGTCGAAGTACCGCAAGTACGTGAACTCGGACGCGGCCAAGGCCAAGCCGATGTTCTCCGTCGAGGGTCTCGGCAAGGGCGCGCTGGTCCGGCTCGCGACGATGGACTACTACGACGGCATCGTGTGGAACGTCGCCGGTGGTCCCGACGCCGCCTCCGACTCCGGGACGTTCCGCCGGCTGCGCGCCGACGCACGAGCCCACCGCGGGTCGCAGAAGGTGAGCGTCACCGTGCTCGACCCCGACTACCACGACCCGTGGGTGCCGACGGTGGGGCAGACCGACACCATCGAGATCGCCGGCCAGCCGAGCGCCGCCGAGGGCGGCCTGGTCTACAACCGGGAGACCGGCACGATGGCGAGCACCACGATGGTGCGGCCGGAGACGACCTTCGTCATGCACTCCCAGATCACTCCGCAACCCTCCCGCGAGGCGATCACCGGGAGCGACGCCGACCACTCCGTCGGGCTGCCCGCGCCGAAGCTGGTGCCCGACGAGCTCGTCGCCCGCGTCAAGGAGTGGCAGGGCAACGACGAGTTCACCGGAGGCGCCGAGGGCGCGTGGCTGCTGTTCCTGGCCGACGCCTTCAAGAACAAGGGCTTCTTCAGCGACGGGGACGGCAACGTCCCGGCCGGGCACGGCTTCAGCCGGCTGCAGCTCCTGACCAAGACGGGGACCCAGCCGATCGGCGACGACGAGCAGTACGCCGCCGCGATGGCCCTGGCGGCTCAGGCCATGCGCAACCTGCCGGCCCGCGTCGTGATCGGCTTCCGCACGCCCGCCGACAGCACCGCCGCGGCGGTGACCGTCGCCGGCCGCGACATGGCCGCGTGGGTGGAGGTCAAGCTGGCCGATCAGGGCTGGGTGGCCTTCGACCCGACCCCGCCGGACAAGCAGATCCTGCAGCGGCCGAAGGAGGACCCCAACGACGACCCGCAGCCGCAGGTGCTCCAGCCGCCGCAGACGCCCGGCGAACCGAAGGAGGCCGGCGCCAACCTGCAGCAGGGCGACGGCAAGAAGTCGAAGTTCGACCTGTGGGGCCTGGTCGGCAGCATCGCGGCGGTCGCGCTCACCGTCGGCAAGGTCGCGCTGCTCACCTCCCCGCTGTGGGGCATCCTCCTCATCAAGCTCATCCGGCGGCGCCGGCGTCGCCGGGCGACCGACCTGACGACGCGGTTGAGCGGCGCGTGGAAGGAGGTCGCCGACCGGGCACGCGACCTCGGGGTGAAGCTGCCCTACAGCAACACCCGGCAGGAGAACGGCGCGCTGCTCGACTCCCGGCTCGCCGGCGGAGGCTCGGTCGCGCTCGCGTCCCGGGCGGACGCGCACGTCTTCGGTCCCGACGAGCCGGATGAGGCCGAGGTGTCGGCCTACTGGGCCGACGTACGCACGGCGGTGAAGCGGATGCGGAGGTCGCAACCGCTGTGGCGGCGACCCCTGGCATGGTTCTCCCCGGCGTCCATCCCGTGGTCGCAGGTCAGGCGGCGCGCCCTGGGCCGCCTGCGCGCCGTCGCCTCGATGCCGTCCCACGTCGCCGGACGCCTGTTCCGGAGGAGGAAGAAGTCATGACGACCCCCAGCCCGCACCCCCAGCCCAGCGGCACCACCTCGCCGTACGCGTCGGTGGGCGCGCGGATCGGCGGCTACCTCCTCGACGGCGTGACCGTCGCCCTCGTCGTGCTCTTCCTCGGCGTCGCGCCCGCCATGCTGGCGCAGAACACCGCCCTCATCGGCATCGGGTCGGCCGGCTCGCTCGTGCTCGGCATCGTGCAGTGGTGGCTGATGGGCAAGCGCGGCTACACCGTCGGCAAGTACCTCACCGGCACGCGGGTGGTCGACGCGCAGACGGGTGCCCCCCTCGGGATGGGTCGCGCGCTGCTGCGCTACGTCGTCCTCACGCTGCTCGGCTCCTGCCTGGTCCCGCTCCTCGTCGCGCTCGTGGTGCTCATCCGCGATCCCCGACGACAGGGCTGGCACGACAAGGCCGCCCGGTCGGTCGAGGTCGTCGCCGGCCGCGAGGGCGAGATCGCCGCCGCGTCCGCCCCGCCCCAGATCCGTACGCCGCTCCCTCCACCGCCCGGACCGTCCCTGGCCACGACGGCCCCGCCGCCGCCGCCTCCGCCGGCGCCGGCTGCCGGCTCGCCCGTGGCCCCGCCGCCGGGCTCCGTCGCTCCGATCGCGCCGGCGGTCGCCGCGCCGCTCGGACAGGGTGACCTGGTCGCGCCTCCGCCCGGCCTGATCGTCGCTCCGGTGACCGCCCCGGTGACCGCCCCGCCGGTGGTGCAGCCCACCCCGACCCCACCGCCCGCCGCGCCGGCCGCCCGGGGCTGGGTGCTGCGCCCCGCCGTCGGCGTCGAGCAGCGCATCACAGGACCGGTCCTGGTCGGCCGCGACCCCGACGTGGCGCTGCGGCCGGAGGCGCAGGTCTGGCGCGTGGACGACCCGGCCCTCACCGTCTCGAAGACCCATGCGCTGCTCATGCTCGAGGGCGCCACGGTGACCGTCGAGGACCTCGACTCCACCCACGGCGTGCTGATCCGGCGCAAGGGCGACGAGGCCAGGATCGACAGTCGGCGGCCGACCAAGCTGCTCGCTGGTGACGTGATCGTCCTGGGTGCCTTCGAGGTCGCCGTGGAGGAGCTCGGGTGAAGCTCAAGGTCACCTACCGGCGCGCCTCGGGCGCCGATTCCGAGATCGTCGTCGTCGCCGACGCGAGCGCCTCGGTCGGCGACGTCGCGCGGCAGCTCCTCGACGCCGATCCGGTGTCGTCGGAGAAGCTGCACTTCTCCGACAAGGTCACCCTCGCGGTCGCCCTTCCGGGTGCCCAGCCGGTGCCGCTTCCGCCGGACCGGGCGATCGGCGAGGCACAGCTCGCCTCGGGGTTCGACGTACGCGTGGTGGACGCGGTCGAGAGCGCGGCCGACGGCGCCGCGGCGGCGTTGCTGCGGATCGAGTCCGGACCCGGGCAGGGTCAGGAGTTCGTGCTCCGGGCCGGCTCGACCTCGATCGGTCGCGAGCCCGGCTCCGATGTCGTCATCCACGACCAGTTCATGTCCAAGCGGCATGCGCGCATCGAGGTGACGCCCTCGGCCGGGGGAACGATCATCGAGGTCGTCGACCTCAACTCCGCCAACGGCATCGTCCTCGACGGCGCCGTCATCAGCCGAGTCCGGGCGCTGCCCGGACAGGTCTTCGAGATGGGCAGCACCAAGCTGACCGTCAGCCCGCTGCAGCAGGGCCCCGGCACGGGCCGAGCGCTCGACATCCACGTCGGGTCGATCGGCTTCACCCGGTCGCCGCGGGTCGAGGAGCGCTACCCGGCGGTGGAGCACCCGCGCCCGCGGGTTCCGAGCAAGGCCGACCGGCGACCGTTCCCGTGGATCATGCTGTTCGCGCCGATCCTGATGGGCTCGATGATGTACACCATCACGCGCAGCCCCACCTCTCTCGTCATCGTCGCGATGGCGCCGATCATGCTGATCGGCAACTTCGTCATGTCGAGGGGCTCGGAGAAGCAGAAGCTGGCCGACGAGATCGGGCGCTTCGACACCCAGCTGGACCGGCTCCAGGACGCGCTCGCGACCGAGATCCCCCGGGAGAGGGAGCTGCGGCAGCGCGAGGTCCCTCCTGTCGCCGACATCTTCCAGGCCGGCCTGCAGCACGGGCCGTTGCTGTGGACCCGCCGTCCCGAGCACTGGAACTTCCTGCACGTGCGCTTCGGGTCCGGCTCGTTGCCCTCGCGCAACACGATCGCCAAGGCCGACAGCACCGACGACGGCCTCCCCGAGTACGCCGACAAGCTCGACTTCGTCGCCGACGCCCATCGGACGGTCGAGGGGGTCCCCGTGCTGGAGGACCTGCTGGCCGCCGGGGCGGTGGGCGTCGTCGGCGACCACGAGCGTGCCTCGGACGCGGCCCGCGGTCTGCTGCTGCAGCTGACCGGCCTGCACTCACCGGCCGAGCTCGTCGTGACGGCGATGGCGAGCCCGCAGGAGGTCTCCGACCACGCCTGGCTCGCCTGGATGCCCCACACCTCCTCGCCGCAGAGCCCGATCGTGGGGCCGCACCTGGCCGACAGCGCCGCGACCACGGGCCCGCTGCTCAACCAGCTCGAAGAGCTTGTCGCGACCCGTCTCGCCGACAAGGACGCGGACTTCCGCGGTCCTCTGGCGTCCGAGCTCAAGGCATCGGGCGCGGGCGGCCGTCTGGACACGCCGGAGAACGACGGACGCGGCGACCGGGGGGCCGACGTCCTCCCCGTGGTCGTCGCACTCATCACCGAGGGCGCACCCGCGGACCGGGCCCGGCTCGTCCAGCTCTCCGAGCGGGCCGTGGACGCGGGCGTCATCCCGCTGTGGGTCTCCTCCAGCGCCGACCGGCTGCCGGCCGTCTGCCGCACCTTCATCGACGTGAGCGCCGGGCTCGAGCAGTCCAGCGTGCACTTCGTCCGGCACGGACAGGTGGTGACGCCGGTCCACGTAGAGGGCGTCAGCATCGGCAATGCGACCCGGTTCGCGCTCTCCCTCGCGGCGCTGGTCGACGAGGGCGCCGTGGCCGAGGACTCCTCCGACCTGCCCCGCTCGGTCCCGCTCGTCACCCTGCTCGGCGACAACTTCGCCGACTCGCCGGAGTCCGTGGTCGACCGTTGGCAGCAGAACCTCTCGATCCACGACCGCCGGACCAAGGGCGGGACGCCGCGGCCCCGTGCGGGCAACCTCCGTGCGCTGGTCGGCCACGGCGGTGTCGACGCCATGCACCTCGACCTGCGCCTTCAGGGTCCGCACGCCCTCGTCGGAGGGACGACGGGCTCGGGCAAGTCGGAGTTCCTGCAGGCCTGGGTGCTCGGCATGGCCGCCGAGTTCAGCCCCGACCGGGTCACCTTCCTCTTCGTCGACTAC
Organism: Nocardioides terrae; assembly: GCF_900112345.1. GTDB lineage: Bacteria > Actinomycetota > Actinomycetes > Propionibacteriales > Nocardioidaceae > Nocardioides > Nocardioides terrae. The sequence continues at coordinate 104,842 of NZ_FOLB01000012.1, read as the reverse complement.
AAGGGCGGTGCGGCGTTCGCGGACTGCGTCCACCTGCCTCACTGCGTCGGCCTGGTGACCGACCTCAGCCCCCACCTGGTGCGCCGCGCACTGACGAGCCTGCGGGCCGAGCTGCACCACCGCGAGCACCTGCTCAACGCGAAGAAGGCCAAGGACCTGCTCGAGCTCGAGAAGCGCGGCGATCCGGAGTGCCCGCCCGCACTCGTCCTGGTCATCGACGAGTTCGCTGCGCTGGCCAGCGAGGTCCCCGAATTCGTCGACGGTGTGGTCGACATCGCCCAGCGCGGTCGCTCGCTGGGGATCCACCTGATCATGGCGACCCAGCGTCCGGCGGGCGTCATCAAGGACAACCTGCGCGCCAACACCAACCTCCGGGTGGCGCTCCGGATGGCCGACGAGTCCGACTCCACCGACGTCATCGGCACCAAGGAGGCGGCGGCCTTCGACCCGTCGATACCTGGTCGCGGCGTGGCGAAGACCGGGCCGGGCCGGCTGCAGCCGTTCCAGTCGGCGTACGCCGGCGGGCGCACGTCAGCGACGCCACCCCGGCCGACGATCGACGTGCACCAGCTCGGGTTCGGTGCCGAGAAGCTGTGGGAGCGGCCCGCCACCGACAAGGTCGACCACCTCGAGCCGAGCGGGCCGACCGACCAGCAGCGACTGGTCAGGTCGATCTCGCGCGCCGCGATGGTCGCCGAGATCCCGCCGGCCCGACGCCCGTGGCTCGACGAGCTGAGCAAGGCCTACGACCTGGTCCTGCTCGGGCCCCGGACCGACAGCGAGCTGCTGCTCGGCGTCGCGGACCTGCCGCACGCCCAGGCGCAGGAGGTCATCCCGTTCCGTCCCGACGTCGACGGCAACCTGGCGATCTACGGCACCGGAGGCAGCGGCAAGTCGGTCGTCCTGCGCACGCTGGCCGCAGGCGCGGGTGTGACCCCCCGCGGCGGCCCGGTGCACGTCTACGGCCTGGACTTCGCGGCCGGTGGCCTGCGGATGCTCGAGCGGCTGCCGCACGTCGGCGCGATCATCGGCGCGGACGACACCGAGCGGGTCGCGCGGCTCTTCCGCACCCTGCGGGCGGTCGCCGACGAGCGAGCCCGGGTCTTCCCCGAGGTCGGCGCCGGCTCGATCGTCGACTACCGCCGGATCGCCCAGAAGCCCGACGAACCGCGCATCCTGCTGCTCGTCGACGGCTTCCCGGCGTTCCGCGACCAGTGGGAGGTCGGAACGGGCCGGGCGCAGTGGTACAGCATCTTCCAGCAGCTGCTCTCGGAGGGCCGCGCGCTGGGCATCCACGTCGTCTTCACCGCCGACCGCCCTGGCAGCGTGCCCGGTGCGGTGGCGTCCTCGGTGCCGCGCCGCGTGGTGCTGCGGCTCTCGGACGAGGGGATGTACCACATGCTCGACGCCGACCCGGACGTGCTCTCGGCGACCTCGCCGCCGGGTCGTGCGGTCGTCGACGGGCTGGAGACCCAGATCGCCATCCTCGGCGGCAAGGGCAACGTGGCCGACCAGTCCGAGGCATTCGCCAAGCTGGCCGCCGCGATCGAGCGCCAAGGCGGGGCGCACCCGGTGCTGATCGAGTCGCTGGGCACCGAGATCCCGCAGTCCTCGATGCCCGACCGCGTCGGTGCCCTGCCCGTGCTCGGCGTCGGCGACGAGACGATGCAGCCGATCGGCTTCGAGCCGAGCGGCGCGATGCTGATCGGCGGCGGGCCGCAGAGCGGCCGCAGCAATGCGCTCAAGGTGCTGGCCCGGTCCGTTCGGCGCTGGGACCCCGACGTGTTCGCGGTCTACTTCGGCAACCGCCGTTCGGTGCTCCCGCAGGCGATCGAGTGGGACAAGGCGCTGACCGACCCGACCGAGATCGCCGACTACGCCCGCGAGCTGGCCAAGATCGTGGCGACCAGCACGAGCGACCGCTACCTGGTCGTCGTCGAGTCGCTCCCCGACTTCGCCTCCCCGCCGACCGACATGGCCCTGGTGGAGCTGATCAAGGCGATCAAGCGGTCCGACCACCTCCTCATCGCCGAGGCGGAGACCAGCTCGTGGAGCTCGGCCTTCCCGATCTTCACCGAGATCAAGAACGCGCGCCGCGGCCTCCTGCTCCAGCCCGACCCCGCCGAGGGCGACGTCATCATGCGGACGACGTTCCCGCGGGCGCTGCGCTCGGAGTTCCCGCCCGGCCGTGGCAACTGGGTCGCAGGCGGCAAGGTGCACCGCGTCCAGCTCCCGCTGGCGGACTCGTGAGCGTCCGCGTAACGCGGCAAAGGGTGGGGAGTTGTCCCCATCGACAGTAAAGGGAGCCCCCTCTAGGTTCTTCCTGCAGGCTTGACCTTCACCATCCATGAAATCCCCGTGGGGGATCCGAGAAAGGGAACCATCATGGCCAATGTCAACGTCACCTACGACGAGCTGCACAGCGTCGCCGGTCAGATCGACCAGGGCAAGGAGACCCTCGCCCAGACGCTCGCCCACCTGCAGTCGGTGGTGCAGGGTCTGGTCTCGGCGGGCTTCGTCACCGACCAGGCGTCGGGTGCCTACGACTCACAGTTCGGCACCTACGTCACCTCGACCCACCAGGCGATCGAGGCGCTGACCGGCTTCTCCGGCTTCCTGCGCACCGCCGCCCAGACCCTCTCCGACGCGGACTCCAGCCTGGCCGCGCAGATGCAGGGCTGACCGCACGCCAGACGTGTGATGGCCCGGGCCGAGCCGGCCCGGGCCGTCCCTTCCCCTGAGCCGCCCCTCCACGAGAGGAAAGGACCGCCGACATGGCTGACGCCTTCTTGACCTACAGCAGCCTCGACGCTGCCGCCGCGGACATCATGACCGTCAAGGACGACCTCCTCACGCTTCTGGGCGAGGTGCAGACCGCGGTCGACGGCCTCGGCTCCGACTTCCACACGCAGGTCGCCAGCAACACCTACGAGCACACCGTGACGGAGTTCGTCACCTCGACGACCAAGGCGCTGAACGGGCTCCACGGCGTGGCACAGATCCTCACCGCGACGGTCGACACGTTCGGCCAGGCCGACGCTGCCCTCGCCAAGGGCATCAGCGGCTGACGACCGCGTACCGAAAGGACTTCCCGCTCATGACCACCGTCTCGCTCGACTACGCGTCGATGAAGCAGGTCGCCGGCGTGCTCGACGCCAAGGAACAGGCCATGTCGGTCCTGCTCGCCCGGATCAAGACGATCGTCGACGGGCTCGTGGCCGCCGACTTCAAGACCGTGAAGGCCTCGCCCGCGTTCGACGCCCTCGTCATCGACATCGTCCTCGACATGGGCAAGTCGATCGCGGCGATCACCAACTTCGCCGACTTCCTCCGCGGTGCCGCTGACGCCTACAAGCAGGCGGACCAGAGCATGGCCGAGAAGCTCGGCGGCGGCGGAGCGACCAGCACGCTCAAGGTCGACATGGGCGAGATCCTGTCGCTGAAGAGCAACCTCAAGGCGACGCACTCGGCCTTCGACGGTGTCGGCAAGGCCGCGGACTCGCTCGACGCCGGCGTGCTCGGTCACCACCACCTGGCCGACGCGGTGCAGGACTTCGCCGACGGGTGGGACCACCGCCGCAAGCAGATCACCGAGAACGTCGACGACATCTACGACGCGATCAGCACGATCGCCAAGACGTTCACGGACGTCGACACGGACCTCAACAAGAGCCTGCAGGGCTGAGAAGGAGACAGCGACCATGTCGTGGAAGCAGCTCGAGGGCGACCCGCCGACGATCCGCAGCCGCGCGCAGAAGCTCACCGAGGCCGCTCAGGCCATGGGCGATGCGGCGAAGCAGCTCGACAACGTGAAGAACTACTCCGGCTACGTCAGCGGAGCGGTCAAGGGCGTCAGCGAGAAGGTCGACGACCTGGCCGACATGGTCCGCAAGGCCCAGACGCGGTACGACGGCGCCGGCAGCGCGCTGACGACGTACGCCGACGAGCTCGCCGACGCCCAGGCCGCGGCCGCCGCGGCGATCTCCCACCACGATGCGGCCACGGGCGCACTCTCGAGCGCCGTGCAGCACGAGAACGACACTCGGCTGAACCCTTTCGATCTCACCACCACACCGCAGGACGTCACCGACCACGACCAGGCCGTGAAGGCCGTGAAGCACCTCCAGGACCAGGCGGACGCCGCGAGCGCTGCCTACCACGCCGCCGTGGACCAGCGGGACAAGGCGGCCAACACGGCGACCAACGCGATCCACGACGCCAATGACGCCAGCGACCTCAACGACCACTGGTGGCAGCACCTGCAGTTCTGGGACCACCTGGACTGGAAGAACCTCCTGGCGACCCTGAAGACGATCGCCGACGTCGTCGCCATCATCTCGACGATCGTCGGCGTGATCCTGCTGTTCACCCCGTTCGCCCCGCTGGCCGCCGTGGCGTTCGCGATCAGCAGGGTCGCCTCGCTCGTGTCGCTCGGCATCCAGCTCGTCCAGCTCGCCCGCGGCGAGACGACCCTGTGGGCCGTGGGCCTCAGCGTCCTCTTCCTGTGCACCGGTGGTCTGTCCAAGCTCGGCAAGGGTCTCTTCGGCGGTCTGCGCGGTACGAAGCTGCTCCCGGCCGTCGCCGGGAAGCTCCGGTCGGCGCTACCGGCGGCGGGCAAGAACCTCGGCAAGATCAAGGGCGACCTGCAGGTCGGGACCAACTACAGGAACCTGAAGTCGTTGCTCGACGACGGCAAGAAGCTCCGGAACTTCGAGAACATGGGGAAGGAGTTCCAGCAGCGGCACGAGCTGCTCGGCCTCAAGCGCCAGATGATCGCCAGCGCGGCCGAGAAGCAGCTGCGGGACAAGATCAACTCGAAGGTGACCGATCTGGCCGTCAACAAGCCCCTCGACAACTGGGCCAAGAGCCTGGGCGACGGCAAGCCGGGCGCGAACGTGCAGTTCGGGCCCAAGGTGGACATCGGCGTGAGCAGCGACGGCACCTACCTCAACCTGCCCAACATCGGCGGACTCGACGACGTGCAGATCAGCCAGTTCGGACAGCGCTGATGCAGAAGCAGCTCGAGTGGTCAGCGCCGCGCGGCTTCCTGGCCTTCGACACCAGTGACGTCAGTGCGGAGTGGTGCGCACGGACAGCCGAGGAGATTGCTCCGGGGAACGAGCTGTTCGCCGCCGATCTCGCCGGTGCTGTCACGCGCTGTCTCGAGCGAGACGCCGATCCTCAGTCGTGGCTCGTCGTCATCGCCGAGCATCCCGACCAGCCGCCACGCATCGTCGCCACGGGCGATCTCGAGGTCGGGCCTGCGCTGGACGTGGCCGAGATGGTCCGTTCGTGGACCGATCAGCTCGCTGAGCTGGGCCCTCGTGCGGGGGAGGCGACCCTCGTCCCGTCCCGACGCGCGCCGGCTGCTGTGCTGCGGATGGTCGAGCTGGTCACCGACGACGACGGCGGTGAGCACTACGTCGAGACCGGCAAGATCCTCAAGACCTTTCCGCGCCTCGGCGTGACTGGGGCGATCAGCGTGAGCGCACGCAGCCTGGTGACCTTCGGCGACCTGACGGAGCTGCTCAAAGAGGCGTCGACCGACTTCGAGATCACGGAGGCTGCTCATGGCTGATCCCGACGGTCTCGCGTTCGCGCTGCCGGGTGAGTGGTGGCGGATCCCTCTGCGCGAGGGCGCCGACGTGACGACGTCCTCGATCAGGGCGTTCGTGCAGCGCTCCATGGGCAGGGACGACGCGCGCGCCCAGACACGTGCAGACCTGCGCGCACATCTCGCGCGAGCGGCATCGGAGGCCGTCGAGGGCGGCGGGGTGGAGATGTACTTCGCGCTCGAGCTCGCTCCAGGTGTCCCCATCCCGATCACACTGACGACCTACCGGCCTCAGCTACCCGCCCGGCTGTCCTTCGAGTCCGGGCTCGCCGCAGCCGCCGACTCGTTCGCCAGCACCCTCTCGAACATGTCGCCGACGTCGGTGGTGACCAACTGGCACGACGACGGTGCCGCGGTGATTCGCGACGTGCGCTTGCGCTACGTCACGTCCGAGACCGGTGAGCAGATCGAGGACCTGCGGGTCGACTACTGGCTGATGAAGGCGGGCTCGGAGGAGCAGTTCCTGATGGCCTTCTCGACCCCGCTCATCTGGGAGGAGGAGCTCCAGCCCATGAGCGAGATGTTGGACGCGATCGTCCGGACGGTGTCCTGGGAGGATGCTGCCTCCGGGACCGCCGCCCACGCAACGACCTGAAAGACTTCGGTCCGTGACTCTGCAGATCGCCATCGGGAACCCGCTCGACAAGTCCTCCGATCGGATGGTGGCCGACCTGTCGGTGCAGCGGCACCTGACTGTGCTCGGCCGGCCTGACGACGTGCGCGACGGGCTGCTCCAGGCCATCGTCTTCCAGTTCCTGATGGCCGACGGTGCGGCGTGGACGGTCGCGCCGAAGAACGGGAGCGACATGTCACTCGTGGCCCGTCACTTCCAGCGTGCTGCCAGGGGGGCGCATGCCAGTGAGCGTGCGATCGAGAAGCTCCATGGCGTCGTCGGCAAGCGTGAGAAGGCCGCCTCCGGAGGCGGCTGGTGGAAGCGCCTGTCGGGTGAGGCCAAGCCGTTGGCCGTGATCGTCCACGACGAGGGGTGGGAGGACGACGAGCTCAGTGAGAGCCGAGCCCTCCTGGCGGAGGTCGTCGCCCGCGGGCCGCAGGTCGGTGTCCACCTCGTCGTCGACGCGGCGGAGCCGTCGCTCCTGACGGACTCGATCGGCGGCGGTGCCGGGTCGATCGTCCTGCGCGGGAAGTTCCAGCAGCCCCGCGAGTGGCATCCTCTCGGGGGCGCGATGGCCGAGTTCGAGTTCTCCGGATACGAGGTGGCCGAGCTCAGCGAGGTGTTGCGCAAGCGGTTCCCCGACGAGTCCCACCTCGGAAACTGACGTCCGCCGACGATGCGCTTCACCGGATCGTTCTTCGCTGCCCTGACCGTCGCCAGCCAGGTCGGGTGGTGGGCCGCCTCGCGCGGACACGACGAGGCGATCGTCGGGCGGGCGCGCCTCGACCCGCTCTTCGGGGTCCTGTTCCTCGCGTTGCTCATGACGACGCTGATCTGGGCCGGGCTCGTCCTCTTCAGCGGCGGACCCCGGGCCTTCTACGAGTCCAGTCGCGAGTGGCGGCGGGAGCCGGCCGAGCCGCTGCCGCCGACAGTCCCTGCTGAGCCGGTGCGGACCGACCGCGTGCTGCGCGTGTACCGGCCGGACTCGACGAGATATGCGGTCTACGCCAAGGGGATGGCGCCGCTGGCCGTCACGCTGGCGGCTCCGATCCTGGCCTATGCGATCTTCTCGCTGTGGGTCGACGGGTTCCTCGCAGCCGGGGTCGGTCTGGCGCTCGCGATCGGGGCACTGCTCGCCCTGGTCATGGGCGTCTACCTGCTCTGCCTGTTCCGGCGCTCACGTGTCGAGATCCACCCCAACGGGGTGACAGTGGTCGGCGCCTTCCGCAAGGTGGTGCTCAGCAACACCGTGAACACCTTGGTGATCGCGGGCGACGCGCGCACCGGTCTGCACGACTTCGGGCCGTCGTACGTCGACCGGCTCAGCGGGAAGCGGTGCGCGGTGTGGGAGACGGTGTTCGACGCACCCAACAGCGTCGATGCGATGGTGATGGGCACGGTGCCGCACGCGGTGCGGCGCACCACCCCCCGCCGTGACCTGGCGAAGTACGTCTCCATCATGGAGCGCGAGCGCTACCTCCCCGTCGCGCTCGGCCTGTTCGGGATCGTGCTGATCGCGTCGCTGGCGGTCGGGATCTCGCAGTCCGACGGTCTCGGCGGCTTCTTCGACGACCTCACCGCCGGCAGCGCTTCGTCGTGACCTAGCGGTGCGACCTGGCGACGACGGAGCGGTGGGGGATCAGGATCGTACGCCGCGAGCGCCGGGCATTGATCCGCGCTCGCGGAGCACCGATGCGCGGCCCATCGGCGCTCGCTGCAAGAATGGCCCCATGCCTGGCGTGGTGATCATCGGTGGCGGCCCCGGCGGCTACGAGGCGGCCCTGGTGGCCAACCAGCTCGGTGCCGACGTCACCGTCGTCGACCGCGACGGCCTGGGTGGCAGTGCTGTCCTCACCGACTGCGTGCCGAGCAAGACCCTGATCGCCACCGCCGAGGTGATGACCGACATGGGGTCCGCGGCCGAGCTCGGCATCAACTTCCACGACTCCGAGGGCGACGCGGCGACGTCGATCCGGGTCGATCTCGGCAAGGTCAACGCCCGCGTGAAGGCGCTCGCCGCCGCGCAGAGCGCCGACATCGAGGACCGGCTCACCCGCCGCGGCATCCGGATCGTCAGGGGTCTCGGTCGACTGGGCGCCGGCTCGGGCCGGAGCGGCGGCGACGTCGTCGCCACGCGGCCCGACGGCACCGAGGAGAGCATCCACGCGGACGCCGTGCTCGTGGCGACCGGCGCGCGCCCACGCGTGCTGCCCACGGCCCAGCCGGACGGCGAGCGGATCCTCACCTGGGAGCAGGTCTACGACCTCACCGAGGCACCCACCCACATGATCGTCGTCGGCTCGGGCGTCACCGGCGCCGAGTTCGCCAGCGCCTACCTCGCCCTGGGCATCGCGGTCACCCTCGTCAGCTCCCGCGACAGGGTGCTGCCCGGCGAGGACGCCGACGCCGCCACGGTCCTGGAGGACGTGCTCAGCCGTCGCGGCATGAACATCCTCAACCGCTCCCGCATGCAGTCCGTGACCCGCTCCGGTGACGAGGTCACGGTGACGCTGACCGACGGCCGCACCGTCACCGGGTCGCACTGCATCCTCGCCCTCGGGTCGGTCCCGAACACCGCCGACCTCGGCCTGGAGGAGGCCGGTGCCCAGCTGGATGACGGCGGCTTCGTCCGCGTCGACAAGGTCAGCCGTACGACGGCTCCGGGGGTCTACGCCGCCGGCGACTGCACCGGCGGCTTCATGCTCGCCTCGACCGCGGCGATGGCGGGCCGGATCGCGATGCGTCACTTCCTCGGCGACGCCGTCCAGCCGATGGACCTCAAGCAGATCGCGTCCAACGTCTTCACGTCCCCGGAGATCGCCACCGTGGGGTGGTCGCAGGCCGCCGTCGAGAGCGGCGAGATCCAGGCCGACGTCGTGAAGCTCGAGCTGGGCGGGAACCCGCGCGCGAAGATGCAGGGCATCCACGACGGCTTCGTGAAGCTCATCGCCAGGCCGGGCACCGGCGTCCTCATCGGCGGGGTGGTCGTCGGTCCGCGGGCCAGCGAGCTGATCCACCCGATCTCGCTGGCCGTCGCGGCGAACCTCACGGTGGACCAGGTCGCGAACACCTTCACCGTCTACCCGTCGCTGAGCGGGTCGGTCGCCGAGGCCGCGCGCAGGCTCCACCAGGTGTGAGCCCGCGCCGGGTGCGTATTATCGACCCGAAGGGCCTGCGCGACCGGCGCGACACGCCATAGGATCCCAGAGGTCTCATCTTCCTCTGGAGTCACACATGTCACCGACGCCCCTGGCGCTGCTGGTCGCCATCGCCCTGCTCGTGCCCGTCGCAGGCTCGGCCGGCGCCGCCGAGCCCGCCGTCGGCGTACCCGCCGGCGGCTCGCTGCGCCTGACCGGGCACGGGTACGGGCACGGCCGGGGGATGTCGCAGTACGGCGCCGAGGGCGCGGCCCGCGCGGGCCTGACCGCCGCGCAGATCCTCGACTTCTACTACCCGGGAACCGCTGCGGCCGCCTCTTCCGGGCGGATCCGGGTCCGGATCGGCGCCGACACGACGCCGGACACGGTCGTCGCGGCGAGCCCGGCCCTGCGCGTGCGTGTCGTCGGCAAGCGCTCCCAGAGGTGGTCGCTCGCGGCCGTGCAGCCGGGCGCCGCCCAGTGGCGGCTCAAGCGTCGGGCGGCGAGGACGGCGCTGTCCTACCGGCTGCCGGGCCGCGGCTGGACGCGCGCGAAGGTGCTGCGCGGAACGGCGGAGTTCTCCGCAGGCGGCGCGCCCATCACGCTCGTGCTGCCGAGCGGTACCGCCGACTACCGGGGGGCGCTGCGCAACGCGCCCGTGGACGGCCGGGACCGGGACACCGTCAACGTGGTCGGCCTGGAGGGCTACCTGCGCGGCGTGGTCGCCCGCGAGATGCCGTCGAGCTGGAGCGCCGCGGCGCTGCAGGCGCAGGCGGTCGCGGCGCGCACGTACGCCGCCTATGAGCGCGCCCATGCCGCGGCGGGCCGCGCCTACCAGACCTGCGACAGCACCTCCTGCCAGGTCTACGGCGGCGTGGCGGCGGAGACGCCCGCCACCGACGCCGCAGTGGCGGCGACGCGCCGCCAGGTCCGGACCTACGCGGGCAGACCCGCGTTCACCCAGTTCAGCTCCTCCAGCGGCGGCTGGACGGTGGGTGGCTCGGTGGCCTACCAGGCCGCGAGGGTCGACCCGTACGACGCCTGGTCCGGCAACCACGTGCACGACTGGACCACCACCGTCTCGGCGGCCCGGCTCCAGGCCGCCTGGCCCGCGCTCGGCACCTCGACCGGCGTCCAGGTCGTCGGCCGGGACGGCCACGGCGACTGGGGTGGCCGGGTCCTCGCGCTGCGGCTCACCGGCACCGGTGGTGCCGTCACCGTCAGCGGCGACGACTTCCGCAGCCGCCTCGGTCTGCGGTCGACCTGGTTCGCGATCGGCTGACGTCCGGCTCCGGGCCGGGCACCGGCCTCAGCGGAGGACGACCACCAGGTCCCCGCCCTCGACCGCCTGCGGCGAGTTGAGGGCCAGCCGCTCGACGGTGCCTCCGACGGGTGCCGTGATGGCCGCCTCCATCTTCATCGCCTCGATCGTGGCCACGGTGTCGCCCGCCTTCACCTTGTCGCCGACCGCGACATTGAGGGTGACCACGCCCTGGAACGGCGCGGCGATCTGGCCGGCCACCGACGGGTCGGCCTTCTCAGCGGCCGCTGCCTCGGCCTCGACGGAGCGGTCGCGCACGGGGACGGGCCGCATCTGGCCGTTGATCGTGCACATGACGGTGCGGTAGCCGCGCTCGTCGGGCTCGCTGATCGCCTCGACCCCGAGGTAGAGCTGCTTGCCCTCCTCGAGCTCGACGACGTGCTCGTCGCCGAAGCGCAGGCCGTAGAGGTAGTCGAGCGTCGGCAGCACCGACACGTCGCCCCACTTCGACCGCGCCTCGGTGAAGTCACGCGTGGGGCCGGGGAAGAGCAGCCGGTTCAGCGTGGCCCGGCGGTCGCTCTCCAGGCCGGCGGCGTCCTCGGTCGAGAGCTCCTCGGCGGGTGCGACCCATCGGCGGCCCTCGATCGCCTTGGTGCGGAACGGCTCCGGCCAGCCGCCCGGCGGGTCGCCGAGCTCGCCGTGGAGGAAGCCGATCACCGAGCCCGGGATGTCATAGGACGTCGGGTCGGCGGCGAAGGCGTCGGGGTCCGCGCCGGCGGCGACGAGGGCCAGCGCGAGGTCGCCGATCACCTTCGAGGACGGCGTGACCTTCGGGACGCGGCCGAGGATGTCGTTCGCCGCGGCGTACATGTCCTCGATCTGCTCGAACTTCTCCCCGAGCCCAAGCGCGATCGCCTGCTGGCGCAGGTTGGACAGCTGGCCGCCGGGGATCTCGTGCCGGTAGACCCGACCGGTCGGCGCGGGCAGGCCCGACTCGAAGGGCGCGTAGACCCGGCGAGTGGCCTCCCAGTAGGGCTCGAGCGCGTTGACGTCGGCCAGCGACAGCCCGGTCTCACGCGCGGAGTGGTCGGTGGCCGCGACCAGCGATGAGAGCGGCGGCTGGGACGTCGTGCCCGCCATCGCGGCGCAGGCCGCGTCGACCGCGTCCACGCCCGCCTCGATCGCCGCGGTCAGCGTGGCCAGCTGGCCGCCCGGGGTGTCGTGGGTGTGCAGGTGCACGGGCAGGTCGAAGCGCTCGCGCAGCGCCGTGACCAGCGTCCGCGCGGCCGGGGCGCGGAGCAGGCCGGCCATGTCCTTGATCGCGAGGACGTGGGCGCCCGCGTCGACGATCTGCTCGGCCAGGCGCAGGTAGTAGTCGAGCGTGTAGAGCCGCTCGTCGGGGGAGGAGAGGTCACCGGTGTAGCAGAGCGCCACCTCGGCGACGGCCGTCCCGGTCTCGCGCACGGCCGCGATCGCGGGCCGCATCTGCTCGACGTCGTTGAGCGCGTCGAAGATGCGGAAGACGTCGATGCCGGTCGCCGCCGCCTCCTCCACGAACGCCCTGGTGACGCTGGTCGGGTAGGGGGTGTAGCCGACGGTGTTGCGGCCGCGCAGGAGCATCTGCAGGCAGATGTTGGGGACGGCCTCGCGCAGCGCCTCGAGCCGCTCCCACGGGTCCTCGGAGAGGAAGCGGAGCGCTACGTCGTACGTCGCCCCGCCCCATGCCTCGAGGGACCACAGCTGCGGCGTCAGCCGCGCGACGTGGCCGGCCACCTGGAGCAGGTCACGGGTGCGGACCCGGGTGGCCAGGAGGGACTGGTGGGCATCGCGGAAGGTGGTGTCGGTGACCGCGACCTTCTTCTGGGCGCGCAGCTCGGCGGCGAACGCCTCCGGACCGACGGCGAGGAGTCGCTGGCGGGTGCCGTCCGGGATCGGCGCGGACGCGTCGAGCGACGGCAGCTTGGCGGCCGGGTCGATCGAGACCGGGGCGGTGCCGTGGGGCTGGTTGACGGTGACGTCGGCGAGGTAGGTCAGCAGCTTGGTGCCGCGGTCGCCGCTGGCGCGGGCGGTCAGCAGCTGCGGGTGGGTCTCGATGAAGCTGGTGGTGATCCGCCCGGACTCGAAGTCGGGGTCGTCGAGCAGCGCCTGCAGGAAGGCGATGTTGGTGGCCACGCCGCGGATCCGGAACTCGGCGACAGCCCGGCGGGACCGGCGTACGGCGTCGGCGAAGGTGCGGCCGCGACAGGTGAGCTTGGCCAGCATCGAGTCGAAGTGTGCGTTGATCTCGGCGCCCGAGTAGGTGGTGCCGCCGTCGACGCGGATGCCGGCTCCGCCGGGGGAGCGGTAGGTCGTGATGACGCCGGTGTCGGGGCGGAAGTTGTTGGCCGGGTCCTCGGTGGTGATGCGGCACTGCAGCGCCGCACCGCGCAGGTGGACCGTCTCCTGGGAGAGCCCGAGGTTGGCGAGCGTCTCGCCGGAGGCGATGCGCATCTGCGACTGGACGAGGTCGACGTCGGTGACCTCCTCGGTCACCGTGTGCTCGACCTGGATGCGCGGGTTCATCTCGATGAAGACGTACGGCGGCGGGACGTCCTCGCCCCACCCGCCCTCGTGCGCGGCGACGGCCCGCGTGTCGAGCAGGAACTCGACGGTGCCCGCGCACGAGTAGCCGATCGCCCGGGCGAACTTCACCGCGTCGGCGCACATCCGCTCGCGCAGCTGCGGGTCGAGGTTGGGTGCCGGCGCGATCTCGACGACCTTCTGGTGGCGCCGCTGCACGGAGCAGTCACGCTCGAAGAGGTGCATGACGTTGCCCTCGGCGTCGGCCAGGATCTGCACCTCGATGTGGCGCGGCTCGACGACGGCCTGCTCGATGAAGACGGTCGGGTCGCCGAACGCGCCCTCGGCCTCGCGCATGCAGGTCTCCACGGCGTCGCGGAGGTTCTGGGCGTCGGGGCCCGGCTCGTCGACGCGACGCATGCCGCGACCGCCGCCGCCGGCGACCGCCTTGACGAACAGCGGGTAGGGCAGGCGCTGGGCGGCCTCGACCAGCTGGTCGACGTCGGTCGACGGGTCGATGCTCGCCAGCGTCGGCACCCCTGCGGCCTTGGCAGCGGCGATCGCGCGGGCCTTGTTGCCGGTCAGCTCGAGCACCTCGGCGCTCGGACCGACGAAGGTGATCCCGGCGTTGACGCAGGCCTCGGCGAGCGCCGGGTTCTCCGACAGGAAGCCGTAGCCCGGGTAGACCGCGTCGGCCCCGGCCTGCAGTGCCGCCTCGACGATCGCTTCCGGGTCGAGGTAGGCGCGCACCGGGTGGCCGCGCTCGCCGATCTCGTAGGCCTCGTCGGCCTTCAGCCGGTGCTCTGAACCCCGGTCCTCGTAGGGATAGACCGCGACTGTCTTCGCGCCGAGCTCGTAGGCCGCGCGGAAGGCTCGGATCGCGATCTCTCCACGGTTGGCCACCAGGACCTTGTTGAACATGGGCGCAACGCTAGCGGCGGCACAAGCTACTGGGGAGTCACGTGTCTCACGAGACGATGCGCTTGGGCGCGGAGGTCAGCGGGCGACCCGCGCCACGCACACCTCTCCGCTGCGGACGTCGACCGCCCGGAACCGGTACGAGTCCGAGCCCGGCGCGTTGGAGACGTGCCGCTCGACCTCGAAGGAGCCGCTGCGGCCGGCGGTCACGGAGTGCCCGCGGGCAGCGACCCGGCCGTCGTGCCGGAGCACCCAGCGCCAGGTCTGACCGCGGTGGTTGCTGTCGATCTCCGCCTCGACCTCGATCCGGCCGTCGTCGGCCTTGGCCTTGATCTTCCAGTCGGTCGATCCCGAGCACGTGCCGCTGCGGCGGACGCCGTCGTCGCCACCCTTGGCCTGGGCGGGGGCGCCGGTCAGCACGGGAAGGCTGACGACGATGACGGCGGCGAGCCCGGTGATGGTCCTGTGCAGCAGCATGCTGATCTCCTCTGTTTCGAGTGACGTTCTCTGCCATGGACACGCTGCCGGGCTCACCAGGGTTCACCGGGTGGTTCGCCGGGTGGTTCGCCGGGCGGTTCACCGGGTGGTTCACCGGGCGGCGGCGATCGTCTGCGCGACGCCCTTCTCGAGCGGCGTCGGGGCCAGGCCCAGGCGCTGCTCGGTGGCGGAGGAGTCGACGACGAACGGCGCGGTGAACTGATAGCTCATCTCGGCGATCTCGCGGGTGTCGCGGTGGACCAGTCCGACGGCGCGCAACGCCCAGCCCGGCGTGCCGACGACCTTCGGCGCTCGCACGCCGGCCGCCTCGGCGTACGCCGCCACCATCTCGCGCTGGGTGCGCGGAGGTGCGGTCGGCGCCATGAGGAAGGAGTTCCACTGGGTCTGGTCGTCGGCGGCGGCGATCATGGCGGCGGCCAGGTCGGGGACGAACGTCCACGAGTGCGGTGCGTCGGGGCTGCCGACGACGTGGAGCGTGCGGCCCTCGAGCACCGCCGAGATCATCCGGTCGCCAGCGTGGGCGGTGCGGGCCAGCGGGCCGTAGAAGTCGGAGGCGGCGACGCTGACCGTCGGCGTGCTCGACGCCTCGCGAGCAGCGAGCAGGCCGACGCGGACCGCCGGCTTGCCGGTGGTGGCGCGCCGCGGTGTCACCTCGGTCATCGGCGCGTCCACGTGTCCGAAGGCGTAGAGGCTCTCCGGGAAGACGGCCACGGCGCCGACCCGGCCGGCGGCCTCGAGGACCGCCCGCTCGGCGGGCGGGAGCGCCGCGCGCCAGACGTCGGCGCGGTAGGCACTGGCGTGCATGCAGTCGAAGACCGCGCTCGCGCCGACGAACTGCTCGGCAAGGGCGGCCGAGTCGCTGGCGTCCGCGCGTCGGCGCTGGATCAGCGGGTGCTCCGGGCCGCTGCCCGACCGGGTCAGCAGCCGGACCGCGCGGCCCTGCTCCGCCAGCTGCAGAGCGACGGTCGCGCCGACCGGGCCGGCGCCGATGACGATGTGGTGGGTGCTCATGGGGTTCTCCTCGTTGGTTCGGATTAAGGAGAGAGCGGTGCTCTCGGAAGCGAGGATGCTCGCGTTCGGACGGAATTGCAAGAGCGGTGCTCACAATAGTTGACGGTGCTCACTCCGCACGGGCAGCATGGGGCCATGCCCGGAACTCCTCGCGACCGCGCCCGCGCCCGGACGATGGCCGACATCGTCCGGATCGGGCGTCACCACCTCGCCATCGACGGCGCTGCCGCCCTTTCGCTGCGCGCCGTCGCCCGCGACCTCGGGGTCGTCTCCTCGGCGGTCTACCGCTACGTGAAGAGTCGCGACGAGCTGCTGACCCTCCTCGTGGTCGACGGGTACGACGAGCTCGGCGACGCCGTCGACGCGGCGCTCGCCGAGGTGCCCGGCGACGACTTCGTCGGCCGGCAGGCGGCCATCGGCCGAGCGGTCCGGGCCTGGGCGCTCGCCGAGCCGGCGACGTACGCGCTGCTCTTCGGCAGCCCGGTGCCCGGGTACGAGGCGCCGGCCGAGCGCACGTTGGGGCCGGGCACGCGGGTGCTGCGGGCGCTGGTCACCCTGTGGACCGAGGCGTACGCCGCCGGCCGGCTGTCTCCGCCGGAGGTCGAGGTCTCGTCGACCCGGCTCGCCGCGGGTTTCAACGCTGCGCGGGACGAGCTGGGCCTCGACGTCCCCGACAGTGTCGTCGCGGCCTGCGTCTTCGGGTGGGCGGCGCTGTTCGGCTGTCTGGGCTGGGAGGTCTTCGGGCAGTACGGGCGCGACGGCCTCGGCGACCCCGAGGCGCTCTTCGAGCTGCACCTGGGAATGCTGGCCGGCGCGGTCGGCCTCAGCTGAGAGCGCGGTAGCCGTACTCCTCGCCGAGACTGACCGCGTGCGTACCGCGCGCATCGACGAGGCGGGTGAGGCAGTGGGGCGTCCGCCAGGTCCAGCGGTCCGGGCCGAGTGGTGTGACGACGTAACCGAGGTGCGTCTTCGCCCGATGATGTCGACGCCGGAGCGGGAGCGCGTTGTGGTCCCCGGTCTGACCCGGCGGACCGTCCGCGTCGAAGGGCTGCGGATGGTCGAGGTCGACGTTTCGTCCCGAGCCGGCCGAATGGGGGAAGCGGTCGCCGCCGGTGCGCAGAAGGCACCGCTCTCGGACGTCCGCCGGGTGGGTGTAGCCCGTGACGGAGCGGCCTTCGTGAAGATCGATGACCGGGCGCAGCGTGATCCGGGTGTGACCGAGGAGCTCGGCCAGCCGCTCGACGAGGAGGGGGCCGAGCTGTTCCACGTCGGCGACCGGACCGTCGCCCACGTGGACATAGACCGTGGCGTCGGGGCGCGGGAGCGCTGCCAACGCTGTCGCCGCCTCATCCGCGTCCCCTGTGCTGTCGGCGATGAGCCCGGCCAGCTCTTGAGGCCGGGCCAACCAGCCGAACGCCTCGGCACGCAGCTCGTCGCGCGTCAGGTCGGCGAGGTGGGGAAGTCGATCTGTCAGGGAGGCGAGCAGGTCGGCGATCTGGTCGACGGTCGCGTCGAACCAGATCGCGTCCGCCGTCGTCACGCGTGCGATCACGGTGCGCAGGCCGGCGAGCTGCTCGTCGTCCTCCTCGCCCGGGCGGGGGCGCGAGACCCAGACGCCGCGGCTGCGACGGGCCCTGTCGAGCCGCTCGCGCTCGGCCTCGGCGTCGACCTGCATGATCGCGGTCTCGACGAGCCGGAGGAGCTTGGCCGGGGACTCCGCTGCGGCATCGGTCAGCAGGGCGTCGACAGAGGCGGCCTGCCCGTGAGGGAGCCGCCGCGTCATCCTGGCGATCCGTCGGGCGACCCACGTCTCGATGTCGAGCTTGCGGACCACGTCCCACAACAGGGGCAGGCGATGACGCAGGTCCAGCCCCGCGGCCACCGTGCTGCGGACCTTGGCCTCGGAGCACCGGAACGCGACCGCCAGCTCGAGCAGGCAGAGCTCGCGCACCGCGGGCGTTCCTTCGCCGCCGAGATGGACCAGGCGGTCGCCGCCGTACCTGACCGGGATCGCCTCCGGCTCCGCCTGCGGGTCGGAGGAGTGCAGGTCCGCCCAGCGCAGAGCGATCTCGAGCTCTTCAACCTCCGCCACGCGCCGGCGGCGCAGGTTGCCGTCGGCCGCCGCCAAGGTGGCGGTCGCATCGAGGTCGGAGAGGCTCATGCGTCAAGCGAACACCACCCCACCGACATTCTTCGTGGCACAGGTTCCGGCCTGTGGAGGGAGGGCTGTCACCCCCGACCGCCGGGCCGGTCAGGACCTCCAGCGCGACGAGACCGCCGGACGGTCCAGGGCGGGGTCGAACTCCGGCTTCCCGGCCCTCCTGACCTGCTTCACCGCTGGGTCGGTGGCGCTGAGCCCGGCCCACCCGAGGATCTGCGCGGTGACCTCGTCTCGCTCCGCGGCCGGGAGCTGCGCGATGGTCGAGCCGTGGGTGCCGCCCGCAACCACGTGCACGGAGCACTGGCGGCGCACCACCCGCGCCTTCCCGCAGTCGAAGCGCTCGGCGCCCCAGGGGTCGTTGCCGCCGTACACGTAGAGCATGTGGGTGGCGCGGGTGCGGACCCAGTGGTCGACGTCGCGCATCGCCCGCTTGTCGAATCGGATCGGTCGCAGGTCCTCGGGGACGAAGTTCGGCGCGGCGAAGGAGCCGGGGTAACGGAGCACGCCGCGCAGCGGACGCTCGTACGGCTCGTACCAGCCGAGCTGGTAGGCCGCCTGGTAGTAGTACGGCAGGTAGCTCAGCAGGTCCTGGTCCATGTAGCCGGTCAGCGGCACCACGCCCTGGGTCCAGTCCCAGACCTGCTCGTCCGTCGCGTCCGGGCCCGGCACGTTCGCGCACTCCGACTCCGGGCTGTACTGCCAGAACGTGAAGTAGGTGTCGACGACGGCGACCTCCATGGCGCGGTCCGCGCTGCCCAGGATGTCCCAGGTGATGCCGTTCGCGGCTGCGTCCTGTCGCGTGCGCTCGAGGAACCACGCGCGGTCGGGTCCGAGGATGCGGCGCTGAACGGCCGTCAGAGCGGCCCGACAGGCCGGGTCGCCGACCTTGGCCAGGAAGTCGTTGTAGGCGTCCTTGTCGTTGACCACGTCGTTCGGCGCGACGTAGGGCACGGTGCCGTCGACGTCACCGGGGAAGAAGCGACGGTGGTACGTCGCGGTCATGCCGCCCTTCGAGCCGCCGGTCGTCAACCAGTGGGCCCGGTAGAGGCGCTTGAACGACTGGATGACGCGGTGCTGGTCTGACGCGGCCTGCCAGATCGTGAGCTCCCGCGGCCAGTCCGGGTCGCTTGGCCGGGACGGGTCGAAGAAGCGGTACTCCATGCTCAGCTGGTTGCCGTCCACGATGCGGGTCGGCTCGCTGCGGCTGGGACTCTGCGAGACGTAGTAGCCGCTGGTGTACATCACCATCGGCCTCGACACGTCCTTGTGCAGCAAGGTCAGGCGCTGCTCGAACGTGCCGAGCTCGGGACGCCGATGGTCCACGGGCTGGGTGAACGTGATCCGGAAGAACCGGTAGCCCGCCGGTGCGGTCGCCTCGGTGACCGATGAGACGCCGGGCAGCCCGCCGATCTGGTCGGCCAGGTCCTGATCCTGGGTGACGGACGCCGACGCGGGCGGCGCGGAGCCCACGGCCGGAGCCGAGTACGACGGGCCGGCGATCGCTCCGACGGCGAGGGCGCCGGCCAGGACAGCGCCGGCGACAGCACGCACACGCACCATGTGATCCTCCCGAGATCGTGATGTTGGCTGGCGACACCGTAACGCACCGATGTGACAGCGATCACACGCCGTAGCCGCCCTCCGGCGGCACCATCTCCCCGCGGACCCCGAGCAGCCGGATCGGGCGGCCGTCGCCGAGTCCGTCGAGCAGCTCCAGCGCCGTCGCGGCGATCAGGTCGGCGTCGTACGTCGGCTCCGGCAGCTTGCGGCTGCGGTTGCTGGTGAAGAACGGTGCGAAGCGCACCTTGAGATGCACCCGCTGGCAGGGCCGGTCCTCGGCGCGCAGGTCATCGACGACCTGGACGGCCAGCACCCGCAGCGCCTCGACGACCTCGTCCCGCTCGACGAGGTCGTGCTGGTAGGTCGTCTCGCGGCCGTGTGCGCGCGGCACCCACGGTGTCGGGTCGACGAGGGTGTGGCCACCGCCGCGCCCCAGGCGGGCGTAGTGCGGCCCCATCGTCGGCCCGAACTCCGCGACGAGCACCTGCTCGTCGGCGTGGACGAGGTCGGCGACGGTGCCGATTCCGAGCCGCTCGAGACGCGCCGCGACGCGCGGGCCCACGCCCCACAGAGCCCGGGTCGGGCGCGGCCCCATGAACTCCATCCAGGTGTCGCGGGTGAGCGTGAACGTGCCGCGCGGCTTGCCGAAGTCGGTCGCGATCTTGGCGCGGGTGGTCGTGTCGCCGATCCCGACCGAGCAGTGCAGACCGGTCGCGGCGAGTACGTCGGCCTGGATCCGCCGCGCCAGCTGCTCGGGGTCGTCGGTGGCGACCCCGACGAACGCCTCGTCCCATCCGAGCACCTGCACGGTCGCCCCCGGCACCGCCCGCAGCGTCGCCATCACCTGCTCGGAGGCGGCTTCGTAGACCGGGCGGTCGACCGGCAGGAAGACGGCGTCGGGGCAGCGCTTGAGCGCGGTCCGCAGCGGCATCCCCGACCTGATGCCGAACGCGCGCGCCTCATAGGACGCCGTCGAGACGACGGCCCGCTCGGTCGGGTCGCCGCGACCGCCGACGACGACCGGCAGCCCCGCGAGCTCAGGGTGGCGCAGCACCTCGACGGCGGCCAGGAACTGGTCGAGGTCGACGTGCAGGATCCAGGGGCGGTCATCATCGGCCACGGCGCAGCACCTCCTCGAGCAGGGCGCGGGTGCGGTCGTAGACGCCGGGCCCCTCGCTCTCCCGTGGGCCGGTCGTCGCTCCAGGGCGACGCGCGAGGGCTAGAGCTTGGCCAGGCGCGGGAACGGGCGTGGGATGCGGACGATCTTCGGGCTGAAGTCGACCGTCACGGCAGCCGGCTCGACCGCGACGACGCGGCCCATGCCGTAGGAGTCGTGCGAGACCAGTTCGCCGGACTCGAACTGCAGGACGACCGGCTCGGGCTCAGCGCGGAAGGGACTCGTGGCGAGGTGCCGGCGCGGCCGGGAAGAAGTAGACATCACCAGCAGTATGCGCCACTGAGGCCCATCCCGACGACTATCGGGCGAGCCGGTCCGCCCCGCCCAGGGCTCAGGCGGCCTGGAACGAGCGGCGTGAAAGCCCCAGGGCGAAGCCGTCGAGCGTGCTGAGGACCGGGGCGGCCGGGTCGCTCGCCGCGCCGAGGGTGACGAACATCGGGGTGAAGTGCTCGACGGTGGGGTGCGCGTAGGGCATGCCCGGTGCGGCGGTCCGGAACCGCGAGAGCTCGGCGACGTCGCCGCGGCCGAGGGCGTCCGCTGCCCAGGCGTCGAAGTCCGACGACCAGCCGGGGACGACGTTGCCGGTGAACATCTCACGGGTCAGGAACGGCAGTCCGTGGGTCATGTGGCCCGACCCGACGACGAGCACCCCCTGCTCCCGCAGCGGGCGCAGGCGCGCGCCGAGGGCGAGCAGCCGGTCCGGGTCCTCGGTCGGGAGGGAGAGCTGCAGGACGGGTACGTCGGCGCCGGGATACATGATCTTGAGCGGCACCCAGGCGCCGTGGTCGAGCCCGCGGGAGGCGTGCTGGTGGACGTGCTCGGTGTCCGGGAGCAGGCCGCTCACCAGCCGTGCGAGGTCGCCCGGGTCGGGGGTGTCGTAGCGGAACCGGTGGTAGAGCGGGTCGAACCCGCCGAAGTCGTAGACCAGCTCGGACGGACGCTCGGCGCTGATGGACAGCGGCGCCGACTCCCAGTGGGCGCTCACGACCAGGATCGCCCGCGGCTTGGGCAGCGTGCGCGCCCACCCGTGCAGCGGCTCGAGCCAGCCGGGGTCCTGGAAGGGCATCGGCCCGCCGCCGTGGGAGAGGTAGAGCGCCGGCATCGGTCCGTCGGCGGGCGTCCACGGCCGGTGCGGACCGGCGGCCTCGAGCGCGGCGGCCCGGCGCACGTGCTGGGCGAACGGGTGCGACGCCGGGATCAGGGCGTCGGCTTCGGCGGTCGTGGTCATACGGGCTCCTCGGTCGGGACTCTAGGCCCAACTGCTTGAAGCCTCAACCTCTTCCGCCGGAGCGGGACGGGGCTCAGTCCTTGATCTCGCAGATCACGGCGCCGTTGGTGACCGTCTCGCCGACGCTGGCGGTCAGGCCGGTGACGGTGCCGGCCTTGTGGGCCTTGAGCGGCTGCTCCATCTTCATCGCCTCGATGACCACGATGGCGTCACCTTCGGCCACGGTCTGACCCTCCTCGACGACGACCTTGACGACGGTGCCCTGCATCGGCGAGGTGACCGCGTCGCCCGAGACGGCGGCGCCGGCCTTCCTGCCGCCGGCACGCTTCGGCTTCTTGGCCGCACCGGCGGTGGCGCCCGAGGAGAGCCCCGCGAGGCCGGCCGGGATCACGACCTCGATGCGCTTGCCACCCACTTCGACGACGACCTGCTGCTTCTCGCCGGCTTCGCCTGAGTCTCCAGGCCCGCCGTGCTCGCCGGCGTAGGGCTGGATCTGGTTGTCGAAGTCGGTCTCGATCCAGGTCGTGTAGACGCTGAAGGAGCCCTCGCCGGTCGGGTTCGACGAGCCGACGTAGGCCGGGTCGTCGAGGACGGCCTGGTGGAACGGGATGACGGTCGGCATGCCATCGACCTTGAACTCGGCCAGCGCCCGGCGGGAGCGCTCGATGGCCTGGGTGCGGTCGCGGCCGGTCACGATCAGCTTGGCGATGAGGGAGTCGAACGAGCCCGGGATCGTCTCGCCCTTCTCGTAGCCGCCGTCCACGCGGACGCCCGGGCCCTGCGGCGGCGCCCACTCGGTGAGCGTGCCGGGGGCGGGCATGAAGTTGCGGCCCCCGTCCTCGGCGTTGATGCGGAACTCGATCGAGTGGCCGCGGATCTCGGGGTCGTCGTAGCCGAGCTCCTCCCCGGCGGCGATGCGGAACATCTCGCGGACCAGGTCGATGCCGGTGACCTCCTCGGAGACACAGTGCTCGACCTGGAGGCGGGTGTTGACCTCGAGGAAGGAGATGGTGCCGTCCTTGGCGACGAGGAACTCACACGTGCCGGCGCCGACGTAGCCGGCCTCGCGCAGGATCGCCTTGGACGACGCGTAGAGGCTGTTGAGCTGGTCGTCGCTGAGGAACGGCGCGGGCGCCTCCTCGACCAGCTTCTGGTGACGGCGCTGCAGCGAGCAGTCGCGGGTCGAGACGACCACGACGTTGCCGTGGGAGTCGGCCAGGCACTGGGTCTCGACGTGGCGCGGCTGGTCGAGGAACTTCTCCACGAGGCACTCGCCGCGGCCGAACGCGCCGACGGCCTCGCGGACCGCGGACTCGAACTGCTCGGGGATCTCCTCGAGCGTGCGGGCGACCTTGAGGCCGCGGCCGCCGCCGCCGAAGACGGCCTTGATCGCGACGGGGAGGCCGAACTCGCGAGCGAAGGCGACGATCTCGTCGGCGTCCTTGACCGGCTCCTTGAGGCCGGGCGCCAGCGGCGCGCCAGCGGCCTGGGCGATGGCCTTGGCCTTCGCCTTGTCGCCCAGAGCCTCGATCGCCGCGGGCGGCGGGCCGATCCAGGTCAGCCCGGCGTCGAGCACGGCCTGGGCGAAGTCGGCGTTCTCGGCGAGGAACCCGTAGCCCGGGTGCACCGAGTCGGCGCCCGAGCGACGAGCGACGTCGATGATCTTCTCGATGGAGAGGTAGGAGTCGGCAGGCGTCGCCCCGCCCAAGGAGTAGGCCTCGTCGGCGAGCCGGACGTGCAGCGCGTCGGCGTCGGGCTCGGCGTAGACGGCCACGCTCCCGATCCCGGCATCCTTGGCGGCGCGGATGACGCGGACCGCGATCTCGCCCCGGTTCGCGATCAGGACCTTGGACAGCGGCTTGCTCAACTCAACACTCCTCGGATCGACGGCCACCTGACTCTAGCCGTCATCGTCGGGCCGACGGATGTGGCGCCGGTCACCGCGGCTCGGCCGGAGGAGCTGGCTCCGGCTCGGCGGCGATCGATGTGGTGAGCGTCCGGAAGACCTGCTCGTCGACGGTGGCCCCGGCGTGACGCAGTGCCAGCACGGCGGTCCCCACCGTCCCGTCACGGACGACCACCGCCTCGGGCGCAGGACCCTGGCCGGCGTACGCCGCCAGCGCAGCCTCGCGCAGGGCGACGCTGTTCGACAGCACGCCACCGCCGACGACGACGGGGCCGGCCACGTCGGAGGAGGTGACCGCTCGCAGCGTGGTCGCCAGGTCCTGCGCGGCGTCGGCGACGATGCCGTCGGCCACGGGGTCCCCGGCGGCGTCGAAGGCGAGGGCGGCCAGGTCGGCCAGCCGGACGGGCAGTGCGGCGTAGAGACTGCGGGTGATCGCCTCCGCAGCCTCCCGGGCGGCCAGCTCGGCCGGCACGGAGAGTCGGGCCCGCAGTGCGCCGGTCAGGGTCGTGGCGGGGCCGCGGCCGTCGAGGTCGGCGAGCGCGGCGCGCGCCACCCTGTGGCCGATCGAGAAGCCGGATCCCTCGTCGCCCAGCAGCCAGCCGAGGCCGTCCGCGACGGCCGACTGCCGGCCACGCTCGACCCGGATCGCCGCCGCACCCGTGCCGCCGATGAGCGCGTACCCGTCAGGCCGGTGGGTGCCCGAGCAGAACGTCGCCAGCAGGTCGCTGGCGAAGACGGGCCGATCGGTCAGACCGGCGAGCCGCTGGGTCAGCGCACCTCGGTGGGTGGGGGAGCCCGCACCCGCGACGGCCAGCAGCACCACCTCGACGGCAGCGGGGGAGATGCCGGCCGCGGACAGCGCTGCGCCGGCGCTGCCGGCGAGGGCCGCCGCCGCCTGGTCCGGGCCGGAGGAGATCGGGTTGCCACCGCCACTGCGGGCGAGGCCGAGGCACCGGCCGGTGTGGTCGACCACCACCGCCCGGGTGCTCGTGCCTCCTGCGTCAACAGCCAGAACGACAGTCATCGTTACCTATTCGTGATCGTTGAGCGGTTGTGAGATGGGCCACAACTGTAAGAAGTTTTCTTCTACATCTTCTCGAACTGACATGGATTTTCATTGGCCATCAGCAGCGCACCTCGTGCAGCGGACACGCTAGACGGATTCGGCACCAGCGGCCGGATCCGGGCGGGCATGCCCGCGATGTCGGCCGCCTTCTCGAAGATCGCCTCGCTGCTGCTCGAGGACCCGTCGCTGCCGCTCCAGCTCTCGATCACCGAGCTCGCGCAGCGGGCCGGGACCTCGCCGGCCACCGTCAGCCGCTTCTGCCGGGCCCTCGGGTACGCCGGTTATCCCACGCTCCGGGTCCGGGCCGCGGCCGAGCAGGGCCGCACGAGCGCCCGGGAGAGCTGGGAGGCCGACATCGGTCGTGCCTTCCGGCCCGACGACCCGCCCGAGCAGGTGGTGCGGACGCTGCTCAACGCCCACTCCGCCGCGCTCTCGACCACCGCGGAGGGCGTCGACACGGCGCTGGTAGCCCGTGTTGCGGCCGCGATCGCAGGCAGCCCGCACGTCGACATCTACGGCATCGAGGGCAGCGCGACGATCGCCCGCGAGCTCCAGGCCCGGCTCTACCGGATCGGCGTCAACGCGCACGCCTGGGGCGAGGCGCACGCCGGTCTCACCAGCGCCGCCCTGCTCGAGGAGGGGACGGTCGCCATCGCCTTCTCGAACACCGGCCGCACCGACGAGGTGATCGAGATGCTGAGCCTGGCGAAGTCGTCAGGCGCCTATGCCGTGGCCGTGACGAGCGTGCCGACCTCGCCGCTCGCGTCCCTCGCCGACGACCACCTCGTCGCGAGCGCGCCGGGGGAGTACCTCCAGCCCGACGACCTCTCCGCCAAGCACGCCCAGATGTTCCTGATCGACCTGCTCTACCTGCTGGTCGCCCAGCTCGACTTCCCCCGCACGTCGAGCCTGCTGGCCGCCTCGGCGGCCGCCGTCGCCCCCCACCGTCGACCGCCGCGTTTCGGGCGGGCGGTCGCACCCGAGAAAGGACCCCGATGACAGCCACCCCCGGCGCCACCGTGTTCGCCGACTTCTCCGAGCAGGTCAGCAGTCGCCTCGCGGCGCTCGACGACGACGTCCGCTCCGGGCGCCTCGACGCCGCGATCGACCTGATCGTGGACTCCTTGCGCAAGGGCGGCGTCGTGCAGGCGTTCGGCACGGGGCACTCCCAGGCCTTCGCGATGGAGGTCGCCGGCCGTGCGGGTGGGCTCATCCCGACCCACGCGCTGTCCCTGCGCGACATCGTGATCCGCGGCAGCCGCGACGCGTCGGTGCTCGGCGGCAGCGGCCTCGAGCGCGACGACACCGTCGTCGACGAGCTCTTCGACCTCTACGAGCTCGACCCGGCGGACGTGTTCATCATCGCGTCCAACTCGGGCGTCAACGGTTCGATCGTCGGCGTGGCGCTGCGCGCCAAGGAGCTCGGCCACCCGCTCATCGCGGTCACCAGCCTGGAGCACACCAACGCCGTCACGCCCAAGCACCCCAGCGGCAAGCGGCTCTCCGAGGTCGCCGATGTGGTCATCGACAACCGGGCGCCGTACGGCGACGCCACGATCACCCTCGGCGAGGGGCTCTCCGCGGGCGCGGTCTCCTCGATCACCGCGGCGTACATCGCCCAGCTGCTGACCCTGGGAGCCGCCGACCGGCTCCGGGCGGCCGGCGAGGTCCCGCCCCTCTACGTCTCCGCCAACGTGCCCGGCGGCGACGAGCACAACGACGCCCTCAAGGAGCGCTACGGGAGCCGCATCGGGAGCCTCGCGTAGCCGTGCGACACCGCATGGAACCGCATGGAACCGCATGGAACACAGCCCACTCAGCAGAACCCCCAGAGGAACCAGGAACCCCGACACCTCGAGCGAAAGGCAAGACACGATGACTGACCAGCACGGTCGTTTCGACCGCCGTACCCTGCTGCGCGGAGCGATCGCCACCGCTGCGATCGCGCCGCTCAGCAGCGTGCTCGCCGCCTGTGCCGGCGGCGGCAGCGACGACAACAGCAGCCAGCCCACCGGCAAGAAGAGCGACACCAACCCCTTCGGGCTCGCTGACACCAGCAAGATCGAGGCGGTCATCTTCAACGGCGGCTACGGCTACGACTACGTCACGTTCGCCGCGGACCAGGTGAAGAAGGAGTTCAGCGGCGCCTCCATCAAGGTGTCGCCCTCGACCAAGATCGCGACCGAGCTGCAGCCGCGGTTCGTCGGCGGCACCCCGCCCGACCTCATCGACAACTCCGGCGCCGACCTGATCGGCTTCAACACCATCGCCGACCAGCTGGAGACGCTCGACGACGTCTTCGACGCCAACAACTACGAGGGCACGAAGATCGCCGACACCCTCTACCCCAACGTCAAGGTGCCCGGCACCTACGACGGCAACTTCGTCGCGCTGAACTACGTGATGACCGTCTACGCGGTCTGGTACTCGGCCTCGCTGTTCCAGGAGAACGGGTGGACCGCGCCGAAGACCTTCGACGAGGCGCTCGACCTGGGCGCCAAGGCGAAGGCGAAGGGCAAGTACCTCTGGGTCTGGGGCAAGGAGGCGGCGACCTACTACCGCACCCTGGCGATCGACTCGGCGGCCAAGGAGGGCGGCGACGAGGTCCGCCTGGCGCTGGAGAACCTCGACAAGAACGCCTGGTCGCACCCCGCGGTCCAAGGCGTGATCGACAAGCTGGGCGAGATGGTCAAGCAGGGCATGTTCGTGCCCGGCGGCGCCGGCACCCAGTTCACCGCCGCGCAGGCGAAGTGGAGCCAGGACCAGCAGGCCCTCCTCTACCCGTCGGGCGGCTGGATCGAGAACGAGATGAAGGACGCCACGAAGGCAGACTTCCAGATGACCGGCATCCCCGAGATGACGCTGACCGCCCAGTCCTCGATGCCCTACGAGGCCATCCGGGCCGCGGCGGGTGAGGGCTTCATCGTGCCCAAGAAGGCCAAGAACGTGGCCGGCGGCAAGGAGATGCTGCGGGCGATGCTGTCCAAGGACGCGGCGACCAACTTCTCCAAGACGAAGCTCGCTCCGACCATCGTCAAGGGCATCGTGCCGGCCGACGGGTTCGGGTCCGCGGCGCTGAAGTCGCAGAGTGCGATGCTTGACGCAGCCGGCGACAACGTCTTCAACTTCCAGTTCTACGACTACTACGGCACCAACTCCGACGAGCTGGTCATCTGGAACTCGTTCCTCGCCGGCGACATGGACGCGAAGACCCTGACCAAGAAGTCGCAGGAGATCTTCGACAAGGTCGCCAACGACTCCTCGGTGAAGAAGCTCAAGATCACGTGACCACCAGCACCACCGCGAGCCCGACGACGGGCGGCCGCCCAGCGGCCGCCCGGCGTCGGCGCTCGCGTCCCTCACTCGACCGGATCACGTTCATGGCGGTCTTCCTCGGCCTGCCGCTGGTGATCTTCCTGCTCTTCGTGGTCTGGCCCGTGCTCCAGGCGCTCTACTACTCGATGACGGACTGGTCCGGCTTCTCGGCCTCGATGAACTTCACCGGGCTGGACAACTACCGCAAGCTGGCGCAGGACGACATCTTCCTGCACGCCGTCCGCAACAACATCGAGCTGGCGATCGTGGTGCCGCTCGTGACGATCGTCGCCGCGCTCGCCATCGCGATCGTCGTGACGGTGGGTGGCCCGAGCAACGGCACGATCCGCGGCATCCGCGGCGCGGGCGCCTACCGGGTCGTCTCGTTCTTCCCGTACGCCGTCCCGGCGATCGTCATCGGGCTCATCTGGGCCCAGGTGTACGACCCGGCGGCGGGCCTGCTCAACGGCGTCCTGACGAAGTCCGGCCTGAGCGGCTTCAAGGACTTCGCCTGGCTCGGCGAGGTCAAGACCGCGATGCCGGCCTCCATGTTCGTCATGATCTGGGCGTCGATCGGCTTCTACACGGTGCTCTTCGTCGCGGCGATCAAGGGCATCCCGGCGGAGATCTACGAGTCGGCGCGCCTCGACGGCGCGGGACGCTTCCGGACCAGCTGGTCGATCACGGTCCCGCTGATCCGTGACAACGTCCAGACGGCGTACATCTACATCGGCATCCTGGCGCTGGACGCGTTCGTCTACATGCAGGCGATGAACTCGGGTGGCGGCCCCAACAACACCACGCTGACGATGAGCCAGTACCTGCTGACCACCGCCTTCAAGAAGGGGCAGTTCGGCTACGCCACCGCCATGGGCGTCACCCTCGCGGTGATCACGCTGGCGTTCGCCGTCCTGGTCTTCCTCATCAACTACCTGACCGGCGGCCGAGACGAGAGGAGGGTGCGTCGATGAGCACCGCAGTCACCGAGCGGGCCCTGCCCGCGGAGACACGCCAGCGCAGGTCCTCGAACGCAGGCGACACCGCCGTCGAGGTCACCTCGCACGTCCTGCTGATCCTGTGGTCGGTCATCGTGATCGTGCCGTTCCTGTGGGTGCTGCTCTCGTCGTTCAAGACGACGAGGGAGATCCTGGGTTCGCCGTTCTCGCTGCCCGCGCACTGGAAGTTCGACAACTACGTCAACGCCTGGACCGACGCCGGCATCGGTCGGTTCTTCTTCAACACCGTCATCGTGGTCGGGGCGTCGCTGTTCCTCGTCATGCTGCTCGGGGCGATGTGCGCCTATGTGCTGGCGCGGTTCGAGTTCCCGGGCCGGCGGCTGATCTACAACTCGATGCTCGCCGGTCTGACCTTCCCGATCTTCCTGGTGATCGTTCCGCTCTTCTTCGTGCTGAAGAACATCGGCCTGATCAACACGCTGCCCGGCCTGATCCTGACCTACGTCGCCTTCGCGCTGCCGTTCACGGTCTTCTTCCTGCACGCGTTCTTCAGGTCGCTGCCGCAGGACGTCTACGAGGCGGCGACGATCGACGGCGCGAGCGAGTGGCGGGCGTTCTTCTCGATCATGCTGCCGATGGCCGGCCCAGGGATGGCGAGCGTCGCGATCTTCAACTTCCTCGGTCTGTGGAACCAGTTCCTGCTACCGGTCGCGCTCAACACCAACCAGGACAACTACGTGCTCACGCAGGGGATGGCTTCGTTCGCCTCGCAGGCCGGCTACTCGGTCGACTTCGGGGCGCTGTTCGCGGCCGTGGTGATGACGGTGCTCCCCGTGCTGGTCGTCTACCTGATCTTCCAGCGGAGGCTCTCCGGCTCGGTCGCCCGCGGCACCTTCCGCTGAGGGTTCCCGCTCGAAGGTTAATGAACGCTAACCTGTTCCCCATGTTCGAGCTGTCACGTGAGCACGAGGAGTTCCGCCGGGTCGTCCGCGACTTCGCCGAGGCCGAGATCGCGCCGTACGCCGCCCAGTGGGACCGCGACCACCACTTCCCGGTCGACGTGGTCCAGAAGATGGGCGACCTCGGTCTCTTCGGCCTCACTGCGCCCGAGGAGTACGGCGGCGCCGGCGGCGACTTCACCTCGCTGTGCGTGGCGATCGAGGAGCTGGGCCGCGTCGACCAGTCGATGGGCATCACGTTGGAGGCGGGTGTCGGCCTCGGCATCAACCCGATCCTGACCTACGGTAGCGACGAGCAGCGTCAGCAGTGGCTGCCCGACCTCGTCGCGGGCCACGCGCTGGCCGGCTTCGGCCTGACCGAGCCGGGCGCGGGGTCGGACGCCGGGGCGACCCGCACCCGCGCCGAGCTCGTGAACGACGAGTGGGTGGTGAACGGCTCCAAGCAGTTCATCACCAACTCCGGCTCCACGATCACGTCGCTGGTGACGGTGACCGCGCGCACCGGGGAGCGCGCCGACGGCAAGCCGGAGATCAGCGCGATCATCGTCCCGTCCGGAACGCCCGGCTTCACGGCCGAGAAGCCCTACGACAAGCTCGGCTGGCACGCCTCCGACACCCACCCGCTCAGCTTCGACGGCGTACACGTGCCGGCGCAGAACCTGCTCGGGGAGCGCGGCCGCGGCTACGCCCAGTTCCTGGCCACCCTCGACGACGGCCGCGTCGCCATCGCCGCGCTCGCCGTCGGTCTCATCCAGGGCTGCCTCGACCTCTGCCTCACCTACGCGGGCGAGCGACAGACCTTCGGCGGGCCGATCGGCCGCAAGCAGGGCGTCGCCTTCCAGATCGCCGACCTCGAGGTCATGCTGCACGCGTCGCGCCTGCTGACCTACCGCGCGGCGGCGCTCAAGGACGCCGGCGCTCCGGTGAAGCAGTTCAAGCAGGCGGCGGCGATCGCCAAGCTCTACACGTCGGAGTCCGCGGTGACGGCCACGCGCATCGCCACGCAGGTCTTCGGCGGCTACGGCTTCATGGAGGAGTACCCCGTCGCGCGCTTCTACCGCGACGCCAAGATCCTCGAGATCGGCGAGGGCACGTCGGAGGTCCAGCGCATGCTCATCGCGCGGGGGCTCGGCCTGCCGGTCGAGTAGCAACCTAGAGTGGTCCGCATGCAGCGCCGCCGGTTCCTGGACGAGGCGGCCCGGTTCATGGCCGTCGGCCTCGTGGCCACGGGCGTCGCGATCGCTCTCTACAACTGGCTGGCCTACGAGCCCTACCACCTGTGGTCGCCGCTGCACCGCCACCTGACGTGGTCCTACATCGTCGCGCACTTCGTCGGGATGCTCGTGTCCTACGAGCTCTCCCGCCGCTGGACCTTCCGGAACCGGTCGGCAAACAAGGCGGGCGAGGGCTTCGTGTCCTACGCGGTCATCAACATCATCACGATGACGACGATCCCGCTCGGCTGCCTGTGGTTCAGCCGGCACGTCCTCGACCTGACCTCGCAGCTCTCCGACAACCTCTCCGGCAACGTGGTCGGCCTGCTGCTCTCGCAGGCGGCCCGGTTCTACCTGTTCAGGCGGTTCGTCTTCCACCGCCCGATCCGCTACTACGAGGTGTACGACGACCCGGCCGACGAGGCCGACGAGCAGGTCGACCCGGCGACGATCAGCGGCTAGCCCACAGGGCGGTCCACTCGTGGCCGAGCTCACGGACCAGCACGCGCAGCAGCGGCAGGCTGACGCCGACGACGTTGTGGTGGTCGCCGTCGGTGCGGGTCACGAAGCCGCCGCCCAGCCCGTCCACCGTGAACGCGCCGGCCACGTGCAACGGCTCGCCGGTCGCGACGTAGGCGCTGATCTCCTCGTCGGTGACGTCGGCGAACTCGACCGTCGTGCTCGCCGTCCGCGACGTCGTCGTGCCGGTGGCCGTGTCGATCAGGCTGTGGCCGGTGTGCAGGACGCCGGTCCGCCCGCGCATCGCCTGCCAGCGGCGCGTCGCCTCGTCCGGCGTACCCGGCTTGCCCAGCGGTTCGCCGTCCAGCTCGAGAACCGAGTCGCAGCCGAGGACGAGCGCACCTGACGGGACCTCGTCGCGACCCGCCACCGCGGCCGCCTTGAGCCGGGCCAGCTCGAGCGCCAGGTCGGCGGGGGCGAGACCGGACAGCTGGTCCTCGTCGACCCCGCTCACGATGACCACCGGCTCGATCCCCGCGTTGCGGAGCGTCTGCAGGCGGGCGGGGGACTGGGAGGCGAGCACCAACGTCGTCACGTGCGCCCGGTGAGATTCGAACTCACACTTGACGGCACCTAAAGCCGCTCTCTCTACCGTTGGAGTACGGGCGCGCGGCGGTCAGTCTAGGGACCGCCGGCACGGGAGGTCAGATCCCGAGGTCCTTGCGGAGCTTCGCGACGTGGCCCGTCGCCTTGACGTTGTAGGCGGCGTGCTCGATCTTGCCGGCCTCGTCGACGACGAACGTCGAGCGGATGACGCCCTCGACGACCTTGCCGTAGAGCTTCTTCTCGCCGAAGGCGCCCCACGCGGTCAGCACCGACCGGTCGGGGTCGGAGAGCAGGGTGATGGTGAGCGAGTCGCGCGCCCGGAACTTCGCGAGCTTCTCCGGCTTGTCCGGCGAGATGCCGACGACCTCGTAGCCCTGCGCCTTGAGCGAGTCCAGGGAGTCGGTGAAGTCGCAGGCCTGCTTGGTGCAGCCCGGCGTCATCGCCGCGGGGTAGAAGTAGACGATGACCTTCCGGCCGGCGAGGTCGTCGAGCGAGACGGTCTCCCCGGTGTCGGAGGTCAGGCTGAAGGACGGGGCGACGTCTCCGGGCTGCAGGCGACTCATGCTGCGAAACCTACTTGGTAACCTCAGCCCATGACCAAGGCCGACCGCCAGCCCGACCTGGAGCGTGAGATCGAGGAGACGCGGATGCGTCTCGCCGGGACCATCGACCAGCTGCTCTACCGTTCGAGCCCCAAGACGATCGCCCAGCGTCAGATGGCAGCCATCAAGGCGACGTACGTCGACCCGCGCACCGGCGAGCCCAACACCGCCAACATCCTGAAGACGGCCGGCGTCATCGTCGGCGTGGTCGGCTTGATGGTGGCGCTGCGCAAGCTGAGCAAGTGAGCGACGCCAAGACCCCCATCAAGATGCTCCACGACCGGATCCTCGTGGAGCTCGACCGTGAGGCGGGGGAGCGGCGCTCCTCCGGCGGCATCGTGATCCCCGCGACCGCCGCCATGGGCGCCCGCCGGCTCTCGTGGTCGCGCGTGGTCGCCGTCGGTCCGCACGCGCGGACGGTCCAGGTCGGCGACCGGGTGCTCTTCGACGCCGACGACAAGGCCGAGGTCGAGGTCGCCGGTGACGTCTACATCGTCATGCGGGAGCGCGACGTGCACGCCGTCGCGGCCGAGCGGGTCGGCGAAGAGGCCACCGGGCTCTATCTCTGAGCGGCGGTCCTACGACCGGTCGGCGGGAGCGCCGAGCGGCTTGGCGAGGACGACGACGTTGCTCTCGTACTCCACGCCGTCCCAGTCGGTGCACGTGATCAGGACGAGCCGCCCGCGGCCGTGGTCCTGGCCGAAGAGCTCCTGCGCGTGCTCGGCGAGCTGGGCCTTGCTGTAGACCTTCGTCCGCCCGACGATGTAGCGCATCGTCCCGCGTTTGGAGATCACGTCGACCAGGTCGCCGGCGTGCAGCCTGCCCAAGTGGTTCATGCTGGCGCCGCCGGTGTGGACGGTGTGGCCGGTGATGACGGTCTGCCCGCCGAGGTCCCCGGGCCTGGCGCTGGAGACCCACCAGCCGACCTCGTGGTAGTCGCGAGGAGGGTCGAGGGCCTTGTCGGCCATCGTGATCGGTACGACGGGGGCGGTCACCTTCAGCTTCGGCATCGAGAGGCGGATCGGTGCCCCGGGACCGATCGCGGTGTACTGCGGAGGACCGGCGGCGTCGTCGCCGCCCGGGACGACGAAGGACCCGACCACCGAGCCACCGGCCAGGACCCCGACGAGGAGCTGCAGCGCGGTGACGGTGGCGGTGGTGTAGCGCCCGAGGGAATCCCCGAACCGGGCGAGGGGACGGGCCGCCCGGTCCGGGGTCGTCATGGTGGTCGTCCCGGTCACGCGCCGAGGCTGCGGCGGAAGCCCCAGACGGCGAGGCCGGTCCCGGCCAGGACCAGGCCGCCGAGGGCCCCGAAGGCGAGCGGTGTCGGGCCGTGCTCGAGGGAGCCGGCGCCCGACTTCACAGCCGTCGGGACCGCGGTGTCGGGCTCAGGGGTGGACGGCGTGTCGACGGCAGGTGTCACGACCGCGCGGTCAGGAGCCACGGTGCCGTTCGGCCCGCAGGCGACGTGCCCGATGGTGAGGTGGGCCAGGTCGGCGCCGACGAACTGCCGGGCGGCCGGGAGGACGCTCGCGTCGAGGGCGGTCACCTCGATCGCGTCGGCCGACGGCCTGGACTGCTTGTTGAGCACGATGTCGAGGACGTTGTCCTGGAGCGGCGCCAGCTGCGGGCCGAGCGAGTCGGTGACGTTGGTCCGGATCTGGTCAAGGACGGTGTCGACGGTGGCGCCGAGCGGGCCGAGCACCGCGGCGAGCCGGCCGTTCGACCCGCCGAGCGAGTTGGCGAGGTCGGTGTCCACGCCCGTCCGGATCGCCTCCGCGACCGTGCTCAGGTCGGCGACGACGTGGGTGTTCGGTGCGGGGTCGACCGGGAGGTCGGCGAGCACGATCCGGCCGATCGGCTGCGGGCCCTCGACGTAGGCCTGCGCCTTGGCGATGCTCGCCGAGCCCTGCGCGCCTGGCGCCGAGGCGGTGCAGGTCGCCTGCACCGCGCCGAGGTCGAGTCCGATGGCAGGGTCGTCGAGGGCCGCGAGGAGTGGTTGCAGGGCCTGGCTCACGACGGGCGCCACGGCCTGCGCGGTGGCGGTGTCGAGCCCCTGGGTGTACTCGGCCGGCAGCACCTGCAGGCTGCTGAAGTCGGCGTTCGCGACGTCGAGCGAGATCGTCTGTCCTCCGCTGAGGCAGCTCGTCCCGTCGCCGACCTGCACGAGGGTGGCGCCCTCGCCGGCGACGCCCGCACACGCGGCCGAGGTGCCTCTCCCGTCCCGCGCACCGGTCGTGGCGTCCTGGGCGAGCGTCCCGAGGTTCGTCGCCTGCTGACCGGCCAGAGCGGGGAGGGCCGGAGCGTGGGTGCCCGAGGTCGTCTGCGTGGTGCCGTCGTTGGTGGCGGAGAAGGTGCCGGTGTCGGCGCCCTGGCCGGCGACGCCGAGCCGGAGGGCGGTGGCGGAGGCCTGGGCGACGGGGTCCGCGGCGAGCGCCGGTCCCGTGGCCAGGAGGGCGAGCGAGGCCGCGGCGGCCGCCGATCCGGAGCGGACGATCAGACGGTTTCTCACGCACTGGACAACGCCGCGGCGAGCCCCAAGTTACGCGCCAGTATCGAACGTTGCGGCACAACGGGAAGGGCCGCGCCGTGGGTCTCCCCACGACGCGGCCCCGTGCCGTGTCGACCGGTCAGTCGGCGCCGGTGACCGCGACGACCGTCTGAGCCAGCTCGTCGCTGCCGCTCGTGTGGTCGACGGCCCCGTAGTAGGTCCCCGCCGGCGTGGCGCCGGACCAGGCCAGGCTGACCGTCTCCGTCGCCCCGACCGTCGCCTGGGTGGGAGCCGAGGTGACCGTCAGGCTGCCGGTGCCGGTCGGCACCACCCAGTTGTCGATGGAGAACTCGTGGGTGGTGGCCACCTGCCAGCCGTGGACCGCGAGCGTGTAGCTGCCCGCGGCCGGGTGGCTGAGCTCGATGAGCTCGTCGGTGCCGCCCGCCGTGCTCTGCGCCACGACGTTCCCGCTCGAGTCGAGCAGGTACAGGTCGATGTCGTCATTGCTGTCCGGCCGGGCGTACTCGATGCGCCAGTACGACGTGTCGCCGATCGTGACCGGGACGTTGGTGACTCCACCCTGGCTGTCGTCAGGCGTGCCGAAGGTCTGGTCGGGATCCTGGAGCACGGTACCGGTCAGCGGCTGGGACGCCACGAGACCGGACGGTACGGCGGAGTAGGCGCCGTCGTACCCGAACTTGACCGGGACGTCGACGGTGCCCGAGGCGCCGCTTCCGGTCACCGTGGCCGGGGCCCCGATGCTGGAACCGCGGACGGCGAGCGTGCTGTTGACGCTGTAGCCCGAGCCCCTCCAGGTCAGGTTGCCGAACCGCCAGGCGCCGACCGGGGCGCCGGTGTTGGTGATCGTGACCTCGAAGGAGGCCTTGCCGTTCGCCGGGACGGTCAGCGTCCTGGGGCTGACCGAGACGGAGTAGCCCCTCGGCGCGTCCCGGGTGTCGGCGGTGACCGTGAGGGACCTGCCGCTGACGTTGGTCACGGTGCGCTTGACCGTCTCGCTGCCCACCAGCGCCTGGATGCCGATCGTCGGGAGGTTGAGCCCCTCCGCGGCGGTCGAGAAGCCCAGGTCGGAGAGCGCGCTGCAGTCGTCGTCGCTCACCGAGCCCGGCGCGGCGTTGCACAGGAAGGCCAGGTAGTCGTTGAAGCCCGCGTCGAAGACGAGACCCGGGTTGAACATGCCCGGTGCGCTCACGCGGCCCGGGTCAACCTGGCCCGCGCCCCGCTCGAACGGGTTCGCGGGCGTCCTGCGGTCGTTGGACGTGATCGCCTGCGAGGCGGTCGTCTGGAGCGCCGACTTGGCCTCCGCCTGCGACCAGTCCGGGTGCGCCTGCTTGACCAGCGCGTAGATGCCCGCGATCTGCGGCGAGGACATCGACGTGCCGGCGATCGCCTGGAAGAGCGTGCCCTGGACGAAGCCCTCGTCGGTGAACGGCGAGGCGCCGGCGAGCACCTGGATGCCGGGGGCGGTGATGTCCGGCTTGATGATCGACGCGGACGTCGGGGACGGGCCGCGCGAGGAGAAGACCGTCACCGACGGCGCCTTCCACGGCTGCTTCACGATCTTGCCCGTGTCGACGATCGACGCCCGGGCGTAGCGGCCGGCGCGAGCGACGTAGGCACGAGCCCGGTCGGCGACCCGCTGGTCCATGTGGACGGTCGGCACGAAGAAGTTGTCGGTGAACAGGTTGTCCTGGTTCGGCACGTCGACGTTGGCGAGGATCTCGCCGACGCCGCCCGCGTTCTTCACGGTCAGGCTGGTCGCGACGCGGCCGGCCTCGAGACCACGGGTGCAGATGACGATCGCACCGCTGACCGAGGAGGAGAACTGCTTCTCCGGGTCACAGAGCGGGTTGCCGAGCCGTGCGGCGTCGACGATCCGGGCGTGGCGCACGGTGCCGGAGATCGAGGCACCGGTCAGGCGCCGGCCGTTCCCGAGCTTGACCGTGCCCTGGTAGAAGCGCGGCTCGGTGCCCGCGGCGACGCTGGTCACCCACGGGACGTCGGACGGTCCGCCGAGGGTGCCCGGCGCCGGGCCGTCGTTGCCGGCCGAGACGGCCGAGAAGACGCCCGCATCGGAGGCGAACAGGAACGAGATCGCGTCGACGCCGGTCAGGTTGGCGCCGCCGCCGATCGAGTAGTTGATGACGTCGACGCCGTCGGCGACGGCCTGGTCGATCGCCGCAGACAGGTCGGAGCTGAAGCCGCCCTGGTTGCCGAGCGCCTTGTAGGCGATGATCTGCGCCCGCGGCGCGATGCCGGACGTCGTGTCGACGTACTTGCCGTTGATGAAGGCCTTCACGTTCGCGTCGCCCGCCGCCGTGGAGGCGGTGTGGGTGCCGTGGCCCTCGTCGTCACGAGCGGAGACGAACTCGTCGGGCTCGGCGCCCTCGACGGCGCGGTAGGTGATCGTCATGTCACGCGCACCGACGAGCTTGTTGTTGCAGGTGAAGTCCTTGTCGTTCGGGTTGGCCGTGGTGTTGCCGAACTGGCAGGAGTCGCCGGCGAGGACGGGTGCCTCGGGGAGGCTGCCGTCGTCGGCGAAGCTCGGGTGCTCGGGCCAGATGCCCGTGTCGATGACGCCCACCAGGACGCCGTCGCCGTCGATGCCGTTGTCGTAGGCCTCACCGCGGCCGGTCAGGTCGAGGAAGTCCTCCTCGGTCGGCACGGAGGACGAGTGGTGGCCGGGGGTGTAGGGCGGGTGGTGCCCACGGTGCCCGCCGCGGTGGCTCGACTGGGAGGGCAGGAGGGCGTGATGACGGTCGTGCGTGCGGTGGCCGGCCTTCGCCGGAGCCGCGGCGGTGAGGCCCTGGGCCTGGCGCAGGTCGTCGGGGATGACGGCGGCGACCTTCGGGTTCGCCGCGAGCCGTACGGCGGCCGCGTGGTCGACGTTCACGGCGAACGCGTTCGCGGCGACCGTGAGGTCCTGCGTGACGGCGCTCGTCGAGACGTCGGCCGCCTTGACGATCGCATCGTGGGAGTCGACCAAGGCCTCCTGTGCCGTCCGGGCGGCCGAGGTGTCGAGCTGGCTACGACCGAACTTCGCGAGCAGCGGGTCGGACTTGAGCAGCACGACGTAGCTGTCGTACTTGCTCTTCTTCACGTCCTTGCCCAGACCCATCGCCTTCACGAGCGAGGCCTGCTTCTGGGTGGCCGGCGATGCCGACGCGCTGGGTGTTCCCGGCGCCGCGGCGAGTGCCCCGCCGATCAGTGCGGCTGTGGCCACACCTCCGAGCAATCCACGAATTCTCATTCCCAAGACAATCTCCACCTTCGTGCCAGAGGCGGCGCAGCCCGCGCCGCCTCTGGATAGTTGCACAAAGGGTTTTCCGGCGATAGGGCCGAAATTGATGAAGCCCCGCAGGCGTCTCGGGTCGCCTGCGGGGCTTCGTCGACAAGCATGCCCTACCGGGCCGGCCTCCGTCCCGAGAATCCGGAAGCCCGTCGGTCAGTGTCGGCGGGTCACCGCCGCGAGTGCGTCGACGATGCCGTGACCGTAGAAACCGTTGAACTCCTTCGTGCCGTCACAGTTGGCGGTGTAGGACGCCGGGATCGGGGCCGGGTAGACGTAGACGGGCGCCGGGCAGGCGGTCTCGTCGGCGCTCCGGGTCAGCACCCGCTCGGTGATGTCGGGGTCGAGGCCGAAGCTGTGGTGCCGACCCGGTCGTCCGTACTCGCTGACGATGAGCGCGGCGACACCCGCCGCGAACGGCGACGCCATCGAGGTGCCCTGGAGGTACTGGTAGTAGCCGCATCGACCCCGGGAGTCGCAGTCCTTCAGGTAGGAGCCGCTGTCGTCGATGATGTCGCCCGTGGTCGGGTCGATGGTGCCCTCGGCGATCCCGACGTTCTTCGGGTAGGCCGACAGGATGAGGTTCCCCGGCTGCTGGATCGCGCCCGTGGCGGCGGGGTCGTAGTAGTCACCGCCGGGTGCGGCGACCGAGATCTGCTCCGTGCCCCAGTTGGAGTAGTAGGCCTTGCGGCCCGACGAGCCGAGCGCGGAGACGCCGATGACGTGGGAGCCCTCGGTCGGCATGCTGAGGCAGCTCGCGTTGTCGATCGGCCGCGGGTGCGGGTCCTCGCCGTAGTCCGGGCTGGTGGTGTCGGTCGGCGGGTTGCCCAGGTCGCTGTGCTCGTTGCCGAGGGCGGAGACCATGGTGACGCCCTTGCGGTGCGCGTAGTTCAGGGCCCGCTGCACCGCCGCGATGATGGTGCGCTGCTCCGCCTGCTGCTCCGGGGTGTCGGCCGGGTTCGCGGTGCAGTTGTAGAGCCACGGGTCGACGTAGAACGACATGTTCACCACGTCCAGACCGGCGTCGCCGGCGTACGTCAGGGCGTCGACGGTGGGCTGCAGGAAGAAGTAGCCGGAGTCCTGGCCGGCGCGGTCCTCGACCAGGGTCACGCCGGGCGCGACGCCCGAGGTGCCGATCCCGTTGGCGGCGGCCCCGATGATGCCGGCGACGTGGGTGCCGTGGGCGCCGTCGTCCCAGCCGACCGGGTCCTTGCAACTGCTGAATTCGCAGGTGGCGCCGTCGATGTCGGGCATGTCGGTGACGAAGTTGCGCGAGAGGCGCCAGTCGAAGTTCGGTGCGATGTCGGGGTGGCTCGCGTCGACGCCGGTGTCGATGATGCCGACGGTCACGCGGTGGTCGCCGTCCTGGAAGCGGCGGGCCTTGTCGGCCTTCACCATCGACAGGCCCCAGTTGTCGCCGTCGAGCGGGTCGAGGCTCCTGCCCGGCCTGCCGTGGTGGCGCCGCGAGCTGTGTGCGCTCGGCGCGCCCGCTCCGCGTGCGACGTGCTCGACGTCGGCTCGGGGAGTCTGCGGCGCCCGGCCGACGATCCGCTGGTGGGCGGCACCCTGGATCCCCGCTCGGCTCGACACCGCTTCGGCGAACCCGTGCTCCGGAGCGCTCACCTGGTAGAGGCCGACCGCGTCGTTGGCGGCGACGACGGTGCCGCCGGCCGCCTCGATCGCGGCCCGGACCTGGGCGTTGGACGCGCCTGCGTCGGCGAGCACTGAGTACTGCACGCGCTTGCCCGAGACGGAGGGCGTGGCGTCGGCCGTGTTGATGGGCACGGCGAGGGACAGCGTGGTGGCCGAGACTGCTGCGGCCGCTAGCAAGGAGCGCAAGTTCACCCGAAAACCTCCTGAGAAAGGACTCCCCCCGTGCCGGGGACGCTACGGCGCAGCACGTTCCACGGGAAGAGTGCGCGTTGAACTCGGGCGCACATCCCCAAGCGAGGGGAGGGGAGAGGGAGAAGCCCCCGACCCGTTCCCAGGTCAGGGGCTTCGATCTGTACGCCATCAGGGACTCGAACCCCGAACCCGCTGATTAAGAGTCAGCTGCTCTGCCAATTGAGCTAATGGCGCTCGTCGGATCGCTCCGACGACGAGAACACTACAGGCGCGCGACGTGCGCCCCAAATCGGCGTTCGGCCTCAGCTCAGCTCGAGGATCGCCTGCGCCACGTTGTGCCCGCCGAGGCCGGAGACGGCGCCTCCGCGGCGGGCGCCGGAGCCGCAGAGGAGGACCGAGGAGTGGTCGGTCTGGACACCCCAGCGGGCCGCGGGGGAGGAGAGGTCGGAGCGCGACGGCGCCCATGGCCAGTCGAGGTCGCCGTGGAAGATGTGGCCGCCCGGCATGGCCAGATCGGCCTCCACGTCCTGCGGGATCTTCACCTCGATGCACGGCTCGCCGGACTCGTCACGGGCCACGACCGACGAGATCGGGTCGAGGAGGTGCTCGTCGAGCGAGGCGATGGCGCGGCGTAGCGCCTCCTCCTTCACCGACGGATCGGAGAAGAGCGTGGCGGGCGTGTGCAGGCCGAAGTAGGTCAAGGTGTGCGTGCCCTCGGGCACGTCGCCCAGGATCGACCGGTCGGTGAGGGAGTGGCAGTAGACCTCGCCGGGGAGGCGGTCCGGCAGCGCGCCACCGGCCGCCTCGGCGTACGCCGCCTCGAGCCGGCTGTAGTCCTCGCCGAGGTGCAGCGTGCCCGCGAAGGCGACTGCAGGGTCGGCGCCGGACTTCAACCGGGGGAGGCGGTCGAGCAGGAGGTTGACCTTCAGCTGCGCGCCGACCGGCTTGCTCGCCGCGTCCTCGCCGTCGCCCAGCAGGATGCGGAGCACCCAGGGCGCGACGTTCGAGAGCACGTGCCGCGCCTCGATCGTGTGGGTGCTCGTGCCGTCGTGATAGTCCACCTCGGCACCGTCGGCGCTCGCGCGGATCGCGCTCACCCCGGCGCCGGTGACGAGCTCCGCCCCGGCGTCGACGGCGGCGGCCGCGAGGGCGTCGGTGACCGCGCCCATGCCACCGACGGGCACCCGCCACTCGCCGGTCCCGTTGCCGATGAGGTGGTAGAGGAAGCAGCGGTTCTGGATGAGCGACTCGTCGTTGAGGGAGGCGAACGTCCCGATCAGGGCGTCGGTGGCGACCACGCCGCGCACGGTGTCGTCGGCGAAGCGCTCCTCGATCACCCGGCCGATCGGCTCCTCGACGAGGGCGCGCCACATGTCGGACGGGACCAGCTCGCGGATCGACCGGTCGGTCGGCAGTGGCTCGGTCAGCGTCGGGGCGACGGCCTCGGCGAAGGCGCCGACCTCGGCGTAGAACGCCCGCCAGGCGGCGTACTCGCGGTCGGAGCCGGTCAGCGCCCGGAAGCTCGCTGCGGTGGCGGGTCCCTCGGGCCGCTCGACCAGCAGGCCGCCCGCCGTCCCGTCGCGCAGCACCGGCGTGTACGACGACGTCGACCGTGACACCAGGTGGATGTCGAGGCCGAGGTCGCTGACGATCGTGTCGGGGAGCAGCGAGACGAGGTAGGCGTAGCGCGAGAGCCGGGTCGGCCGGCCGGGGAAGGCCGGCGCCGAGACGGCCGCGCCGCCGGTGTGGTCCAGCCGCTCGAGCACCGCGACCGACAGGCCGGCCCGGGCCAGGTAGGCGGCGGCGGTCAGGCCGTTGTGCCCGCCCCCCACCACCACGACGTCGTACCGGGTCCGGCTCGTTCCTCCCATGCTCTAGGACCCTAGTGCTTGGTTCCTCCGAGCGGCTTCTGGAAGAAGTGCGTGGCGTAGGGGTTGTCGTTGTAGCGGTCGATGCGCGTGTAGCCGGCGCGCTCGTACATCGCGATGGCGTCACGGAGCGTCTCGTTGGTGTCCAGGCGGACCGTGTCGTGCCCGAGATCGCGGGCGACTTCCTCGAGGTGGCGGAGCAGGCGCGACCCGAGCCCGGCGCCGCGCCAGTCGCCGTCGACCCACATCCGCTTGATCTCGGCGGCACCGTCATAGGCGCGTACGCCGCCTCCGGCGACCGGGTGCCCGTCGCTGACGGCGACGACGAACGCGCCGACCGGCGCGCGGAGGGTCTCGTCGTCCTCGTGGGTGTGCGGCCCGGGGTCGAAGCCCTGCGGGAAGCGCTCGTCGAGCTCGGCGAAGTAGCGCGCCATCGCCTCGCGGGCGTGGTCCGCGGCCGGGTCGACCGTCTCGAACGGGAGCTGGGGGCGGCGGGGGTCGGCAGCCATGCCGTCGACCCTAGATGCCGGTGGAAATAGCAAGACGACGGCACCCGAGCGTATCGGGGCCGCCGTCGTACTTACCTCCCTGCGCCGAGGTGTGACCTCAGCCGCAGGTGCTCATGGAGAGCCTCAGAGGCCGCGGACGTTCTCCGCCTGCGGGCCCTTGGGGCCCTGGGTGATGTCGAACTCGACGCGCTGCTCGTCCTTGAGGGACTTGAAGCCGGTGCCGGCGATGGCGGTGTGGTGGACGAACACGTCAGCGCCGCCACCGTCCTGCGCGATGAAGCCGAAGCCCTTGTCGTCGTTGAACCACTTCACGGTGCCCTGTGCCATTTTTTCAAACCTTCGGTGAATCGGGTGCGGGGCGACCTGCCCTGCGCCACGCTGAAAACATCTGCGCTGCGCCTGATGTCCAGCAAAACCGAAGACCAAGAACTGTGGGGATGTGCCGCGGCCGACGGCCGCGGGGAAGCACCGGAGCACTTCCTTCAACTCCACCACCGTAACAGGCGCAGGGCTGGAGAGGACATTCGCCGAGGCCACGGCGAAATGCGGAACCGCCTCCTGGCAGACCAGGAGGCGGCTCGATGGGGTGAGTGACGGGACTTGAACCCGCGACCACCTGGACCACAACCAGGTGCTCTACCAGCTGAGCTACACCCACCATGACCGGTTCGCGGCTGGACCACGACCGGGCGCTGAGAAGTGTAGGGGAATCACTCCGACTGCGCGGAATCGGGACTCGGTTGCCCGGCGGCGAGGCCGGTCAGAGCGCCGCCGTGACGCGCGGCGATGACCTTGGCGCTCCCGCTGTCGGGGCCGGGGGCGGGCACGAACACGGCCTCGCGGTAGTAGCGGAGCTCCTCGATCGACTCCTGGATGTCGGCCAGGGCGCGGTGGTTGCCCCGCTTGGGCGGGGACTGGAAGTAGGCCCGCGGGTACCAGCGGCGGGAGAGCTCCTTGATGGAGGAGACGTCGACGATGCGGTAGTGCAGGAACGACTCCAGGTCCTGCATGTCGCGAGCGATGAAGGCCCGGTCTGTGCCGACGGTGTTGCCGGCCAGCGGCGGGCGGATGTCGGCGGGGCACTGCGACCTGACGTAGTCGAGGACGAGCTGCTCGGCCTCGGCGAGCGTGACGCCCTGCTCCAGCTCCTCGAGCAGCCCGGACTTCGTGTGCATCGTCCGGACGAACTCGTCCATCTGCTCCAGCGCCTCGGCGGGCGGCTTGATGATGACGTCGACGCCCTCGCCCAGCACGTTGAGGTCGAAGTCGGTCACCAAGGCCGCCACCTCGACCAGAGCGTCGTGCTCCAGGGAGAGTCCCGTCATCTCACAGTCGATCCAGACGAGGCGGTCGTTCGCTGCAGTCACCAGAGGAACACTAGAGGATCGCCACCAGCGCTTCTCAGCGCGCGCTCAGAAGGGCCGCCTACCGTGGAGACGTGCCCCGATCCGCCCTGGCTGTGCTCGCCGTCCTCGGTCGACTGCTCACCGGTGGCGTCTGGATCTGGGCCGGCGCCGCGAAGCTCTCCGACCCGTACGCCGCCGCGCTGGCCGTCCGGGCCTACCAGCTGCTCCCCACGGGACTCGCCGACGTGGTCGGCCACCTGCTCCCCACGCTGGAGATCGTGGTCGGCGCCGCGCTGGTCCTCGGCCTGCTGACGCGCGGAGCGGCGGTCATCTCCGGGCTGTTGTTCATCGCCTTCATCATCGGGATCGCCTCGGCGTGGGCGCGCGGCCTGCAGATCGACTGCGGCTGCTTCGGCGGCGGTGGCTTCGACCCGGACGCGGCGTCGAAGTACCCGTGGGAGATCGCCCGCGACGCCGGGCTCCTGCTGGTGTCGGTGTTCCTGGTGGTCGTGCGCGACACCGGCCCCGGGCTGGACCGGCTGCTGTTCCGTCGTACGACCGATGCATCGTTGAGCGAGGAGTCCTGATGTCGAAGAGGTCCAGCGCCGAGGCCCGCGCCGAGCGGGCGGCAGCAGCGCTCGCCGAGCAGCGCCGCCAGGAGCGCCGCCGGACGATGCTGAGCATCATCGGCGTGGTCGTCGCCATGGCCGTGATCGTCGTCGGCGGGTTCCTGATCAGCCAGCGCAACGGCGGCGGGCCGAGCAAGGAGGCGGGCTCGACACCGGCCG
This sequence comes from Nocardioides terrae, assembly GCF_900112345.1. Classification (GTDB taxonomy): domain Bacteria; phylum Actinomycetota; class Actinomycetes; order Propionibacteriales; family Nocardioidaceae; genus Nocardioides; species Nocardioides terrae. Next base: position 59,868 of record NZ_FOLB01000012.1, on the reverse strand, counting down.
CCGGGACCACGTCGGTGACGATCGGGTCGGCGGACGCTCCCCACAAGGTCGTCATCTGGGAGGACTTCCTCTGCCCGTTCTGCGGTGAGCTGGAGAAGCGGACCAGCGACCGGCTCGCCGCCGCGGCGGCGAGCGGGAAGGTCCAGGTCACCTATCGGCCGTTCAACCTGCTCGACACCGACTACTCCCAGCAGTCGCTGGAGGTCTTCGCCGCCACCCAGCGGATTGCCGGCGACGACGTCGCCAAGAAGCTGCACGACGTGCTCTACGCCCAGCAGCCCGACGAGAGCGCGCCCGACGACTGGCCCAGCCAGGACGACCTGGTCGACGTCGCCGTGAAGGCCGGTGCCGACCGGACCAAGGTGCAGGACGCGATCGACAACGGTGACGCCACGACGTGGGCCGACGCGTCGACCCAGGCGGCCGCGGACGCGGGGGTCCGCAGCACCCCGACCGTCCTGCTCGACGGCAGCGAGGTCACCGGCCGCACGGTCGACGACATCGCTGCCTCGCTGCTGCAGTCGGTCGGCGCGTAGGTCCTAGGCGGTCACGGCGTAGCCGCCGACGACCACCCTCCCGCGGGTGAGCGTGCGGAGGGCGATCCTGCCGGAGTGGGTGGCGGGCAGCGTGATCCACTTCGTGCCGTTGCCGCGCACCTGGCCGACGAGGTGGCCGCCGATGTAGATGCCGACGGTGCTCCGGCCGTGCAGGATGACGCCGACGTGGCGGCCGGACACGCGCCTGCCGCGCAGGACCACGCCCTTGCGCACGGTCTTCGTGCCGGTTCCGAGGTAGCTGCCGTGGACCCGCTTCCAGCCCTTCCCGGCGCGCAGCGAGCGGTCGTCGGTGAAGCGGGTGGTGCAGCGGGCCGGCGACCAGGCGGAGGTGTTGCCGACCCGGTCGGTGGCGCGGGACTGGACGCACCAGCGGTCACCGGGCTTGAAGGAGAACACCTGGTTGTTGCGCCGCGTGCTGCGCAGCTTCTTCGACGACTTCCAGTGGCCGCGGTTGTGGCGGAAGCGCACGTGATAGCTCCGCACGCCCGACGGGTCGACGGCGTGCCAGCCGATGCGGACCCGCTTGGACCTCGTCGCGCGGGGCGGCTGCTTGGCGGCCAGCCGCGGGCCGGTGTGGTCCCACACCGAGGACTGCACCGCGTCCTGGTCGACGTTCATCGTGACGCCGCCGTAGGAGAGCGTGGTCCCGCCGGTGAACTGGCTGACCCGGCTTCCGGCCCACATGCTCGCCGGCACCACCGTGGCGTCGAAGGCCGTGGTGGCCTGACCGTTGTAGTCGGCCACCCAGATCACGTCGGGCCTGACGTCGGACGAGTGCACCATGTCGGTGATGGTCGACGCCTTCGAGCCGTAGACGGCGGAGCGCAGCCCGACCTGGTGCAGGCGGGTGGTCCAGCCGCCGACGTACGCCCGGACCGCCTTCGAGCACGAGCCGCCCTGGGGGTAGGCCTCGATGTCGGCGACGACGGGCGAGCTGGCCGGGATGCCGAGCGCGCGGACCCGAGTCGCGGCGTCGCTCGCCGCGGCGGCGCCCTGGGCGCGGGCGGTCGATGCCGAACCGCTCATCCGCTTGCTGAACGAGCTGCAGGGCGCCTGCAGGCCGACCTGGATCGGCATGATGTTCCAGCCGCCGGCGAGGACCTGGTTCACCCAGCTGGGGTTCAGGTTGTCCACCGAGGCGTGGTTCCGGCAATACCACATGTCGTAGTCGCTACGGGCCGGGATGTAGGCCGCGATGGCCCGGAACGGGGAGGACTGCTGCCACGCGCGGATCGCACCGATCGACGGCGTGTCACAGGTGTCGAACATCAGCTGGTGGCCGGCCGCCGGGGCCGGGACCGACGCCCGGGACGCCGGCGCGGGCGGCGTGTCGGCGGGGCCGTTGATCGCGAGGGGCGACGCGTCGGCCGGCGCGGCAGCGAGGATCGACGTGGCGAGAGCGGCGGCGGTGACGGTGGCGGCGAGGACTGATCCGAGACGGGGCACCCGCGGGACTTTACGTTGGTGACCCCGGCGATGTCCCGTCGACGCGTCATTGGTAGACGTCGCGGAGCGGGTCCAGCCGATCGGTCCGCAGGCGGACGCGGTGGCCCCACTCGATCTCGGCCACGTCGGCCCGGGCGGCGTACCCGCTGTGGCGGTGGAGCCAGCTCACCGCGGCGGCGACGAGTCGTGGCCCCTGTTCGCGGTTGCGGTCGTAGCCCAGCAGGGAGCCCGGTCCGCCGCGCCCCACGACGAGGCCGTGGACCTCGCCGTGCTCGGTCAGGCGTACGTCGATCACCCGGCCGAGGCTGCGGCCGGAGGCCGCCACGACGGGCAGGTCGAGCAGTTGCCCGAGCCGGTGTCCGGGCGGTTCGTGGACGTCGAGCAGGCGCAGCCTGGCCCGGCCGAGGGTGACCGCGCTGCCCACGTCGACGACCGCGCGGATCGGGATGAACCGGGGCGTCCCGCGGTCGGCCTCGGCGGGTGCCAGCCTCTCCCACAGGTCGAGCAGCCTCGGGCCGAGGCGGCCGCCGAGCCGGGGGAGGAGGGCGGCGGTGCCGACGAGGAGGCCGGCCACCTCGAGGTCCGGGGTCAGCGCGACGTCGTCGACCTTGGCCACCAGCAGCCCCTCGGAGTCGACGATCTGCCGGTCGAGCAGGTGCAGCGCTGCGTCATAGGGTCCCTCGAGCCGGTTCATGTCTACGCTCCCATCCGGGTCCAGATCATCAGGGGCAGCGCAGCGACGCCCGCGACGCAGATGATGACGAGGAAGACGACCCCCAGCCCGTTGGCCAGCCTGCCGTTGGCGTGGCGGCCCATGTAGTCGCGGTCGTTGGCGACGACCAGGATCGGGAAGTAGGTCAGCGGCAGGGCGACCGCCGAGAAGACCACCGAGACCTCCGTGACCAGCACGGGGTCGACGGTCGTGAGCAGGATCGCCACGGCCAGCAGCGTCGAGCCGAGCAGCACCAGGTGGAAGCGGGCAGCGACGTCCGGGCGGACGTACTTGCCCCACTGCCAGCCGAAGTACTGCGCCAGCGAGTAGCCGACCGACAGGCCGGTCTCGCATGCGGCGCCGAGGGTGGCGGCGATGAAGCCGAGCAGCGCGAGGCCGAGGCCGACCTTGCCCAGCCCGACCGCCGCCGGCAGACCGACCTGGCCGAGCGTGTCGACGGCGATGTTCTGCGGCGCCAGGACGACCGCGGACCCGGCCGCGATCGCAAGCGAGAGGATCCCGCCGAGCGGGAAGCCGATGAGCACGTTTGCGCGCATGGTCCCGAGGCTCTTCTCGGTCCACTTCTCCTCCACCCCACCGGACGAGAAGAAGAAGACCTCGTAGGGCGTCATCGCGGCGCCGAAGAGCGCGACGGCGTAGTACGACCACGTCTACCAGGCCTCGTCGCCCGGCTTGTCGAACGTCGTCCACTGGTGCGCCAGCCCTCGCCAGTCCGGGCCGAGGGCGACCAGTGCGACGGCGAAGACGATCAGCGCGAGGCCGAGCAGGCCCAGCACGTTCTCCATCACCGAGAAGCGCGCCCGCCACAGGATCAGCCAGACGACGAACCCGACAGCGGGGACGATGAGAACCTCGTTGACCGAGGTGATCAACTGCAGGGAGAGGGCGACGCCGCCGATCTCGGCGACGAAGGTCAGCATCGTCACCGCCATGCTGCCGGTCAGGTTGAGCAGTCCGAGTCGGGGGCCGAGTCGTTCCCTGATGAGGTCGAAGGTCGGGCGACCGCTGATCGCGGCCACCCGGCCCGACATCTCGGCGAAGACGCAGATTCCGACGACACCGCCGATCGTGATCCACGCGAGCGACATGCCGAACCGCGCGCCGACCTGCGCGTTCGTCACCAGGTCGCCGATGTCGACGAAGCCGCCGATCGCGGTCAGGATCCCGAGGGCGACGCTGAGGTACTTCTTCATGGCGTCCCCGGCGGCTGGTGCAGCGACTGCTCGAGGTGGTCGAGCCGGTCGGCGGCCGAGGAGAGCTCGTTGATGAAGTGCTGCAGCGGAGCCCGGCGTACGACCGCGATGCGGACGTCGGTCAACAGCGACGTCGCGTCGTCGATCGCGCTGGTCACGTCGCTGTTGCGGTCGAGCTCGGGATCCGGGGGCTGGACGCCCTCGAGCCGGGTGGCGGCCGTGCCGGCGGCCTCCTCGGCGTCGACGGCGACGGTCTGGAGGTAGGTCCGGAAGAGCCGGTCACGATGACGGAGCGCGAGCTCGACCGTGGACACCGCGCTGCCCACGTCGCCCGTGACACGGACCGCGTCGTCGCGCCAGGAGTCGTCGTCGGGCGTGCCCGGCGCACAACCGGCCGACGTGGCGACGGCGAGGAGCGTCAGCACCACTGCCAACGCTCTTCTCATAAGCCTCCTGTCTCCGCGCGCGGCACTCGTCATGCTCAGTCGAGACTGCCGGCCGGGGTGCTCGCACGGCTCGGCTGACTTCACAGGTCCGCCACAGCGAACCGCGCCGGTCCTCTCAAGCAGGGGCCGCATCGTTGGCCGCATGACGACGACCGCCGCCCCTGTCGCCCTCGGCTCGACGACGCGTCTCCGCGCGCAGCGCGACGCCGTCGTACGCCTCCTCGCCGGTGCCGTGCTCTGGCTGGCCCTGCTGCTGGTGACCTACTGGTGGGTGGCCGACGGCGGCATCCAGGACCTCGGCGGCTGGGCCGACGGCCTCACCTCGGCCGGCCGCGTCTCCGGCCTGTGGTCGGCGGTGCTCCTGCTCGCCCAGGTCGTGCTCATGGCGCGCGTCCCGGTCATCGAGGGCGCCTTCGGGCAGGACCGGCTGGCGCGGACGCACCGGCTCGTCGGCCTCGTCTCGTCCGACCTGATGGTGATCCACGTCGTCCTGGTCACGTGGGGGTACGCCGCCGGCCGACTCGTCGCGGTGCCGGGGACGTTCTGGGACCTGACCGTCGACTATCCGGGCATGCTGCTCGCCGTCGCGGGCACGGCCTGCCTGGTGCTGGTCGTGGTGACCAGCGTCAAGGCGGCCCGACGGCGGCTGCGCTACGAGTCCTGGCACCTGATGCACCTCTACGCCTACCTCGGCGTCGGGCTCGCGCTGCCGCACCAGCTCTGGACCGGCGCGCAGTTCCTGAGCCGCCCGGCGGCGACGGTGTTCTGGTGGACGGCGTGGGCGGCCGCGGCCGGCTCGGTCCTGGTCTGGCGGATCGGCGTGCCCGTCATCCGCAACCTGCGGCACGGGCTCCGGGTCGACGCCGTCGTGCCCGAGGCGCCGGGCGTGCTGAGCGTGTGGGTGAGCGGCCGGCGGCTCGACCTGCTGCGCGCGGAGGCGGGGCAGTTCCTGATGTGGCGCTTCCTCGGCCGCCGCGGCTGGACGCGCGCCAACCCCTACTCGCTGTCCGCAGCCCCGGACGGCCGTCGGCTGCGGATCACCGTCGAGGTCGTCGGCGACGGCAGCGCCGCGCTCGCCGCACTGCGTCCGGGGACGCGGGTGCTGGTCGAGGGCCCGTTCGGGCGCCTGTCGGAGCGGGCCAGGACGCGGCGCAAGGTCGCGCTCGTCGGCGCCGGCGTGGGCGTGGTACCGCTGCGAGCGCTCGCCGAGGGTCTGGCGTACGGTCCGGGCGAGGCGGTGTTGCTGCACCGCTACCGCGACGAGCCGCTGTTCCGCGGCGAGATGGAGGCTCTGGCCGGCACGCGTGGACTGCGCATCGTCGGACTGCCGGGCTCCCGGCGCAGCGAGTCGTCGTGGCTGCCGGTCGGCAGCCCGCCGATCGACGACGCCCGCACCCTGCTCGGGCTCGTCCCCGACCTGCCCGATCGGGACGTCTTCGTCTGCGGCCCACCCGGCTGGACCGACAGCGTCACCCGCGCGGCGACCGCCGCCGGAGTGCCCACCGACCACCTGCACGTCGAGACCTTCGGATGGTGACCCTGTGAAACGGAACATGACCTGGCTGCTGTCGACGGTGACGGTCGTCGTGCTGCTCTTCGGCTACAAGACGTCCACCGGCGACGGCGTCGGCACCGGCTCCGCGGTGATCCCCTCGGCCGCGGCGCCGGCCACGGACGGATCCGACAGCGCGTCGAGCAGCGGCTCGACCAGCACCTCGGACACCGTCAGCGGCGACGCCGCGGACACCCAGTGGGGCCCGGTCCAGGTCGCGGTGTCGGTGGCGGACGGCAAGGTGACCGACGTGCAGGTCGTCGAGTACCCCTCCAGCAACCCCCGGGACGAGGAGATCAACTCCTACGCGCTGCCCATCCTCATCAAGGAGACGCTGTCCGCGCAGAGCGCCGACATCGACATGGTCAGCGGCGCGACCGTCACCAGCGACGGCTACATCCGGTCGCTGCAGAGCGCTCTCGACCAGGCGGGGGTGTGAGCGCCGTGGGCACGCTGACCGCCACCCGCGTCGTACGCCGGGTCGCGCACGTGATGGGGATGCCGGTCAGCCTGGCCCTTCGCGGCCGGCACGCCGGGGACCTCGAGTCGGAGTCCGCGTGGGCGGAGGCGATGGCCACGCTGCGCGACGTCGACCGCGTGTTCAGCACCTATCGCCGCGACTCCTTCGTCTCCCGCCTCGACCGCGGCGAGCTCGACCTGCTCGACTGCCCGCACGAGGTGGCCGAGGTCCTCGCGCTGGGAGAGGGGGCGCGGCGGGAGAGCGGTGGCGCCTTCGACGTACGCCGGGCCGGGCGGCTCGACCCCAGCGGTGTGGTGAAGGGCTGGGCGGTCGAGCGGGCGGCCCGCCCGCTGCGGCACCTGGCCGACACCGACTTCTGCCTGTCGGCGGGCGGCGACATGGTCTGCCACGTCGCCGACCCGGCCCGGGCGCCCTGGCGCGTCGGCATCGAGGACCCGCACGACCCGACCCGGACGGTCGCGGTGGTGCCGGTCCGCGACGGTGCCGTCGCCACGTCGGGGCTGGCGCACCGCGGCGGCCACGTCGTCGACGCCCGCAGCGGTGAGGTGCCCCGTGAGGTCGCCTCGGTGACGGTCGTCGCCGCTGACCTGACCACGGCCGACATCGACGCCACCGCTGCCTTCGCGCTCGGTGCGGCGGGGGTGTCGTGGCTGGCGGGTCGCCCCGGCCGGACCGGCATCGTCGTCCACGCGGACGGCCGACTGCAGGTCGCCGGGGAGTGACTACAGCTCGCCGACCGCCTCGAGCGCCCGGCGTACGGACCCGAGCGGTGCCGGGTCGGTCGTCGACGTCGCCCAGTACAGGTAGCCGGTGAAGGCGGCGGCCGTGATCGCGGCTGCCTGCGCCTGGCTGGTGAGGTCGTCGACGCCGCGGTTGCGCAGGTAGGCGGCGCAGATCGCGACCTGCTCGTCGAGCCGCCCGAGCCCGATCGACATCAGCTCGCGATGCTCGGCGAGGATCCGCAGCCGGGTGCGGGTGAGCTCGAGCGCCGGCGTGCGCTCGACCATCGCGATCATCGCGGCGGCGACCGCGTCGGCCGGCGGGAGGTCCCCGCTGTCGAGGAGCGCCACGGAGAGCATCTCGAGCCCCTCGCGGAACCCGTGCCAGACCAGGTCGGCCTTGCTGGGGAAGTAGCGGAAGAGGCTGCGCCGGCTCACGCCCGCGGTCGCCGCCACCTCGGCCGCGCTGACCTCGTCGTACCCTCGCTCGGCGAAGAGCTCGACGGCGATCCGGGAGAGCCGGGCTGAGTCGATCTCGACGGGGCGCCCTCGGGTGCGTGGTCCGGCCATGGGCCGATTATCCGGACCACGCGGTCGCCAGGGGCGGAAAGCGGCAAGTCGGGCGAAGGTCGCGTCTCACCGCCGATGCCCCGAGGCATCACGCGGCGCCCCCGGCAGGACTCGAACCTGCAACCCACGGATTAGAAGGCCGTTGCGCTATCCGTTGCGCCACGGGGGCCGGAGACGATTGCGTCCCGGGAAAGTATGGCCCACTCGCTCCCGCGGCCGATCGGACCTCCCTCGCCGTCTCTCATACTGGTGCCGTGACTGCGTTCTCGGTCGTGCTGCTCGCCGTGGCTGTCCTCGTGCTGCTGCTGACCGCGACGCCCGTGCCGTTCCCCCGCTCGCCGGGCGATGCGGCGGGCCGCGCCGAAGCCGAGGCAAGGGGTGTCCCACTGATCTACTGGCGAACGGGATGCACCTTCTGCATCCGGTTGCGGCTGGCGCTCGGCCGGTCCGGACGTCGAGCGGTGTGGGTGAACGTGAGCCGAGACCCGGCCGCGTCCGCTCGGGTGCGCTCGGTCAACGACGGCAACGAGACGGTGCCGACCGTCTTCGTGGGCGAGGCGCATCGCACCAACCCCGCGCCGGCGTGGGTGCGGCAGCAGCTCGGTCACTAGTCGGTTCAGGCAGCGGAGGCCCTGGCGAACGGTGCGTCGCCGGCCAAGGCGACAAGCACGTAGACCCGAAGAGGGATCCGTCGGCTGGTGTACACCGCGCACGTCATCCCCGCCGTCGCCTGCCAGGCTTCCGAACGGTGACGTCAGGTTCACCAGGCGGCAGTGAGACCCGTGAGCGCATCGGTTTGAGCGCGGGTACTCATGCCGTCACCCACGCCTCCCGACACGATCAGGTCCCATGGACATCGAGAGCGACCCTGCCCCCGAACCGGACACGCGGAAGACCGCCCTCAGGGTGGCTTCCTGGGTGGTCCCGGTGCTCGTCGCGGTGCTGCACGGACTCGCTATCGCCGTCGGCGCCGGGCTCGCGAGCTGGGCCACGTCGGGCACGTGCGACGGCCCGGCATCCGTGAGCCAGCTCGCCGTGGGCCGTCGGGACCTCGCCGTCCTCACGGTCCTCGCGTTCGGTCCCTGGGTGGTCGCCGCCGTCGCGGCGGGGCTGATGCACCGTGGATGGGTCCGCTACCTCGTCCTCGGAGCGCTGGTGTCTGTCGTGCCCGCCGCCATCCTGGTCGACGCGCTCACGTCGGGACCGGCGGACTGGACCACGAGCTTCTGCTTCTGAGCGATCACGTCCGGGGCGAAGATGGGCCTATGAACGACGCGGCCCTCCCGCATCCTGCGACCGGTGAGCTGTTCCCCTCACCGGTCCCGCCGGGCACCGGCTGGCCGGGCGACCCGGCCACGGTGCAGACGCCCGTGGCGTGGACAGCGGAGGACGTACGCCGCCTCGCCGACCGGGCCGACCTCGACGAGCTCGATGCGCGGATCAGTGTCTGCCGGGCATGCCCGCGTCTGCTGCGCTGGCGGGAAGATGTCGCGCACGTCAAGCGGGCGGCGTACGCCGACCAGCCCTACTGGGGCCGGCCAATCCCGGGCTTCGGGTCGCCGACGCCGAGCATCCTCGTGGTCGGGCTGGCTCCGGCCGCGAACGGCGGGAACCGCACGGGCCGGGTGTTCACCGGCGATCGCAGTGGTGACTGGCTCTTCGCGTCGCTGCACCGTGTCGGCCTGGCGACGCAGGGTACGAGCGTGCACGCCGCCGACGGCCTGGAGCTGATCGACACCCGGATGGTCGCGACCGTCCGGTGCGCGCCGCCGCAGAACCGACCGACGACGGCCGAGCGCGACACCTGCTCGCCGTGGATCGAGGCTGAGCTGAGCCTGCTCGCCGAGCACGTCCGTGTCGTGGTGGCACTCGGCGGCTACGGCTGGGACGCGACCCTTCGGTCGTACGCCGCCCTCGGCTGGCAGGTCGCCCGGCCCAAGCCGCGCTTCGGCCACGGCGTCGAGGCGACGCTGGTGGGGGAGGGACGCTCGGTCACGCTGATCGGCTGCTACCACCCGAGCCAGCAGAACACCTTCACCGGCCGGCTCACCGAGCCGATGACCGACGACGTGTTCGCCCGGGCCGCTGCGCTCGGCAGGCTGACCGCCGACTGACCGCCGCCCGCAAGAGGCGCGCTGCTCAGGCGACGGCGGGCATCTCCAGCGTGTCGCCGGAGCCGTACCCGGCAGCGAGCCACTCGTCAGGCACGAACGACGGCGCCGGCTCGACCGACTCCACCGTCTGCTCGACCTGCGCGTCGCGACGTCCCCGCAGCGACCAGATCGCGAGGAGCGCGCCGCAGGGGATCGTGACGAGGCCGGGCGCGGCCACCAGCAGGTCGCCCGACGCGACGCCGTAGACGAGCCAGATGGTCGAGCCGGTCACGCCCATGACCCAGGCGACCGGCGAGCCGCCCGGCTGCTTGGTCCGCGTGGCGTGGCGGACATGAGGGAGGATGGTGATGGTCGAGACGAGGGTTCCCAGGGCTCCGAGAACGACGAGGGGCGACACGAGGACGAGCTGCTTTCCGGGGGTTGAGGGAGGGAGACCGCTTCCCATCGGACGGAGCCGCGCGAGCCTGAGCACAGCTGCTCGATCGTCGGTGTGACCTGCGCGTCAGCGCCGCAGCCGGTGGGGGCTCGACCGCCGGTGCGACAAGATGGCCGGCATGCGTCCGATGCTGGCCACCACCGGCGACCACGTGCCGACCGCTGACGGGTGGACCCACGAGGTGAAGTGGGACGGCGTACGGATCTTGGCTGACGTCGCGGCGGGCTCGACCGCGCTGACCACGCGCAACGAGAACGTAGCCACCACCGGCTGGCCCGACGTCACCGCCGTGGGGCCCGACCGCGACCTGCTGGTCGACGGCGAGATCATCGGGCTCAACGCGGAGGGGCTGCCGGACTTCCGGACCTTGGGGGAGCGCATCCACGTCCGCGGTGCCGCGGCCGCCCGGCTCGCGCAGCGGGTGCCCGCGACCTACATGGTCTTCGACCTGCTCCGGCTCGATGGGCGGACGCTGCTCGACCGGCCCCTCGCCGAGCGTCGCGAGCTGCTGGAGAAGGTCGACCTCGGCGGCTGGCAGCTGCCGGCGACGTACGACGACGGGCGGATGCTCTTCGACGCGACGCTCGAGCAGGGGCTCGAGGGGATCGTCAGCAAGCGGCTCGACTCGACCTACCGCCCCGGCGAGCGGACCAGCGCCTGGCGCAAGTTCGCGCACCGCTTCCGCGGCTCCTTCGTGGTCGGCGGCTGGCGGCCGCAGACGGGGACGACCGACCGGCTCGGGTCACTGCTGGTCGGCGAGGTGACCGCCGAGGGGCTCCTCTTCCGGGGGCGCGTCGGCAGCGGCATCGGCCCGCGGGAGAGCGCGCCGCTGAAGGCCCTTCTCACGTCTCGGAGCAGGAGCCCATTCGTCGACGAGGTGCCGCGCGCCGACGCGGTGGGTACCCACTGGGTCGAGCCGCTCGTGGTGGTCGACATCAACACGCACGGACGACCGCCGCGACCGGGCAGGGACGGGCGGCTCCGGCAGCCCTCCTACCAGGGCGTCCGCACCGACCTGAGCCCGGAGGACCTGTCCCCGTCCGCGGAGGAGCACTGATGCGCCGTCTCGTCGGCCTGCTGAGGGACCTGATGCCGGCCCTGCTCATCGGGCCGCTGCTCGCGCTGGTGCCGACGTCCGCCGACGCCGCGACCGTCCGGCTCGGTGGGATCACGGTCCGGCTCCGGCCGGGCACCAGCCAGGTCGTGACGGCCGACCGCACGACCGGCCACCATGCCCGGGTGCGGCTGTGGAGCCTGCGCGACGGCCGCTGGACCGTGGTGGCCGCGACCGCCGACGGCCGGATCGGCTACGGCGGGCTGAGCCGTCCTGCGCAGCGGCACCAGGGTGACGGCACGACGCCGACGGGGACGTTCGACCTGACCTTCGCGTTCGGGACGCATGCGCGCAAGCCCGGCTGGCGGATGCCCTTCCACCGGATCCGCACGGGTGACTACTGGGTCGGCGACAACTCCTCGGCCCACTACAACCGGCTGCGCACCAAGGCGCAGGGCGGGTTCCGATGGTGGCTGCCGCAGAGCGACGACGACGCCTCCGAGCACCTGATCCACTACCGCTCGCAGTACGAGTACGCGTTCGCGACGAGCTTCAACGCCCGCCAGGTGCGCGAGCGGGGCTTCGCGATCTTCCTCCACGTCAACGGGCGCGGTGCGACGGCCGGGTGCGTCAGCGCGCCCCGCTCGTTCCTGCGGCTCCTCTACCGCCGGCTCTCCGCCCAGCGCCGCCCCGTGATCGCGATCGGGTCATGAGCGAGCCGGAGAGCATGGACAGCGCCGAGGTCAGGGTCGCGGTCGACGGGCGCACCCTCAAGATCAGCAACCTCGGCAAGGTGCTCTACCCGCGCACGGGGACGACGAAGGGAGAGGTGCTCGACTACTACGCCCGCATCTCACCGCTGCTCCTGCCGCACCTGCACGGCCGCGCGGTGACCCGGATCCGCTGGCCGCACGGCGTCTCCGACGGCAGCTTCTTCGAGAAGAACACGCCGTCCGGCACCCCGGCCTGGGTCCGCACCGTGACCGTCCCGACGACCGGCTCGCGCACCGCGACGAAGCAGGAGGGCACCCTGACGTTCCCGGTCGTCGAGGACCTCGCCACGCTCACCTGGCTGGTCAACCTCGCCGCGCTCGAGCTGCACGTCCACCAGTGGACGGTCGACGACAGCGGCCGGCCGCAGGGCGCCAACAGAGTCGTGATCGACCTCGACCCCGGCGAGCCGGCCGGCCTGCACGAGTGCTGCACGGTCGCCCTGATGGTGCGTGAGCGGCTCGACGCACGTGGCCTGTCGTCGTACGCGGTGACGAGCGGGAGCAAGGGGCTGCACCTGTACGCCGGCCTGCCCGAGCCGCTGTCGAGCGACGAGACGACGGCGCTGGCCAAGGAGGTCGCCGAGGAGCTGCAGGCCGAGCACCCCCAGCTCGTGACCGCCACGATGACGAAGGCGCGCCGCGGCGGGAAGGTCTTCCTCGACTGGTCGCAGAACGCCGGCAGCAAGACGACCATCTCGCCCTACTCCCTGCGCGGCAAGGAGCGCCCGTACGCCGCCACGCCGGTCACCTGGGACGAGGTGGAGGAGGGCGCCGACGACCCGCTGGGCCTGGAGCAGATGACCTTCACCGAGGTGCTCGACCGCGTGGAGCGCCTCGGCGACGTCTTCGGGGTGCGATAGGCTCGCGCATTTTGCCGCGTGTGTCGGCACCCTCACTTACCATCCCTCCCATGGGGCATCGCGTACTGGTCATCGAGGACGAGGAGGACATCGCTCTTCCACTCGTCCGCACGCTGGAGCGTGAGGGGTACGAGGTGCACCACGTGGAGTCCGGCCAGGGTGCCCTCGAGCACCTCGCCGGCAACGAGGCCGACGTCGTGATCCTCGACCTCGGCCTGCCCGACATGGACGGCCTCGACGTGTGCCGCCGGGCCCGGGAGTCCGGCTACGAGGGAGCGATCCTCATCGTCACCGGCCGCGCCGGTGAGCTCGACCGCGTCGTGGGGCTCGACTACGGCGCCGACGACTACCTCGTCAAGCCGTTCGGCCTGGCCGAGCTGCAGGCGCGCGTCCGGGCGCTGCTGCGCCGCACCGTCGCCACGGCTCACGCGGCGGCGCTGCCGGACGACGCGCTGCGCATCGACCCGGCCGCCCGCCGGGTCTTCGCCGGCGACGTCGAGGTGGTGCTGACGGGCAAGGAGTTCGAGGTCCTCAGCGTCCTCGCCGCCCACCGCGACAAGGTCGTGCCGCGCGAGCGGCTGATGGCCGAGGCGTGGAACCAGAACTGGTACGGCTCGACCAAGACGCTCGACGTCACGATCGGCCGGCTCCGGCAGAAGCTCAAGGCCGCCGGCGTCACCGACAAGGTCGTCGCGGTCCGTGGTGTCGGCTTCCGGCTCGAGGGCGGCGACGGCGGCAGCTGAGCGCCGACGGGTACGGCAGGATGTGGCCATGACGCTGCGACCCGTGGAGACCTGGATGACCGACATGGACGGCGTCCTGGTCCACGAGGAGGTGCCGATCCCCGGCGCCACGGAGTTCATCGACAGGCTCAAGGCGTCCGGCCGGCGGTTCCTCGTGCTCACCAACAACTCGATCTTCACCCCCCGCGACCTGCGCGCCCGGTTGCTGGGGAGCGGCATCGACGTGCCCGAGAGCGCGATCTGGACGTCGGCGCTGGCCACCGCGCAGTTCCTCGGCGACCAGCGCCCGGGCGGCACGGCGTACGTCGTCGGAGAGGCGGGGCTGACCACCGCGCTGCACGACGTCGGCTACGTGATGACCGACCGCGACCCGGACTACGTCGTGCTTGGTGAGACCCGGACCTACTCGTTCGAGGCGATCACGAAGGCGATCCGGCTGGTCGCCGCCGGCGCCCGGTTCATCGCCACGAACCCCGACCCGTCGGGGCCGTCGCAGCAGGGGATGCTGCCCGCGACCGGCTCGGTGGCCGCGCTCATCTCGACGGCAACCGGGCGGTCGCCGTACTTCATCGGCAAGCCCAACCCGCTGATGATGCGCTCGGCGCTCAACCGCATCGAGGCGCACTCCGAGACCACCGCGATGGTCGGGGACCGGATGGACACCGACGTCGTGAGCGGTCTGGAGGCCGGGCTGCAGACGTGCCTGGTCCTCACCGGGTCGACCCGGCGCGAGGACGTCGAGCGGTTCCCCTACCGGCCGACGCGCGTCTTCGACTCGGTCGCCGACCTGGTCGACCTGGTCTGAGTCGCATCCCATCGCGGCAGTTCGGCCGCGTGACGCACGAGACCGGTGTGACCGGTGGTGCGGATGGGTGTGAGTCCGCCCACGGGTGGGCTGGTTTCCGGGCCGCCGACTTGGGACGACTGATCAAGTTTTCTACCGTCGAAGGGCATTGCAGCAAGCGAACCGGCCCCGGCACACGCCGAGTCCTGCCCCTGTCGGAGGGCCGGTCAACCCGAGACGAGTGACACCAAGCACCGAGGGGCAGGAGCGGGGGAACCACATCTTCACGCGGAGGCAGACGCCGCCGCTCGGGGTGAAGCCAGTGCGCTGACAGTCCATGTCGGCACGCGGCCGGGCACCTTCTCGCCCGAACCCGACAGCTCACCTCGCAGGCGTGGGAAGGAAACCCACGCATGTCCAACCTCAGTTCGCTGCGCCCTGCCCTCAGAGCGCTCCTGACCGTCCTGACCGTGTCGGTCGCAACCCTCTCGCTGCCCGCCGCGGCGGCGCCCGCGACCGTACCCGTGTCGTCGACCGTGGCCCCGGCCGCCGCCGAGACCGCGCCGCTCACCCCTGAGGCCGCCGCCCGGGCGGCCCGCCTCGAGCGGCGTCGAGCCGCCCGCGAGCGTCGCCACGCGGTGCGCGAGCGTCGCCACCAGCGCCGTCTGCACCGCGCCGCCGTGGTCGGCCGCAAGGAGCTGCGCGCCTTCGCTGTCGCCGTCGACCAGAAGGGCGACCCCTACGTCTGGGGCGCCACCGGTCCCGACGCGTTCGACTGCTCCGGCCTGACGTCCTACGCCTACAAGCGGGCAGGTCTGTCGCTGCCGCGGACGGCTGCGGCGCAGTCGGGGGCGGTTCGCCACATCCCACGCTCGCAGCTGCGCCGGGGCGACCTGGTCTTCTTCAGCGACGGCGGGCACGTCTACCACGTCGGGCTCTACGCCGGCCGGCACGGCGGCACCGACTACGTGCTGCACGCACCCCGGCCGGGCCAGGGTGTCCAGACCGTGCCGATCTGGACCGGCTCCTGGTTCGGCGGCACCCTGCGCTGAACAGCTTCTCCACAGGCCTCGTCCGGCTCTTCCGGACGCGGCCTGCGGCCTCTAGGTTCTCCCCCAGGACTCCAACTCGGGATCGGGGACCAGCATGGGCGTATTCGCCTCCGACGAGGCCGCGACGGTCGAGCGGCTCGACGGGCACGTGCGCGAGCGGGTACGCCGGGAGGGCGTCGACCCGCAGCGTGACGCGGCGCTGGTCAGACGCATCGCGGAGTCCGTCGTACGCGAGCACGACGAGCGCAGCCTGACCGGTGCCGTGCTCGCCGTGGCGGACCCGACGGCACTCGTCGGCGAGCTGGTCGCGCGGGTGTCCGGCTTCGGGCCGCTGCAGCCGCTCCTCGACGATCCCGAGGTCGAGGAGGTCTGGATCAACGACCCCAGCCGGGTCTTCGTCGCCCGCAACGGGCGACACGAGCTGACCAACCTCGTGCTGACCCGCGACCAGGTCACCGAGCTGGTCGAGCGGATGCTGAAGTCGTCGGGCCGGCGGATCGACCTCTCCCAGCCCTTCGTGGACGCCATGCTCCCCGAGGGACATCGCCTGCACGTCGTGCTGGAGGGCATCTCCCGCGGCTTCAGCGCGGTCAACGTGCGCAAGTTCGTGCTGCGCGCCGCCCGGCTCGCCGACCTCGTCGAGCTCGGCAGCCTCAGCGTGACCGCCGCGACCTTCCTGGACGCCAGCGTCCGTGCCGGGCTGAACGTCCTGGTCGCCGGGGGAACACAGGCCGGCAAGACCACCATGCTCAACTGCCTGGCCGCCGCCATCCCGGGCGGCGATCGCGTGGTCAGCGCCGAGGAGGTCTTCGAGCTGCGCTTCCCCCATCCGGACTGGGTCCCGCTGCAGACCCGGCAGGCAGGGCTCGAAGGCACCGGCGAGATCCGCCTGCGCGAGCTGGTCAAGGAGTCGCTGCGGATGCGGCCGAGCCGGATCATCGTCGGCGAGGTCCGGGCCGAGGAGTGCCTCGACCTGCTGCTCGCACTCAACGCAGGACTGCCCGGGATGTGCACCCTGCACGCCAACTCGGCCCGCGAGGCGCTGGTCAAGATGTGCACGCTGCCGCTCCTGGCCGGCGAGAACATCAGCGCGAAGTTCGTCGTCCCCACTGTCGCGGCCTCCGTCGACCTGGTGGTCCACCTCGGCATCGATGAGCAGGGCATACGCCGCGTCAACGAGATCGTCGGCGTCCCCGGCCGGGTCGAGGGCGACGTCATCGAGACCGCACCCATCTTCGAGCGGGCCGACGGCGAGCTCCGCCGGTGCGCGGGGATGCCGCCGCGACCTGAGCGGTTCGCGCGGCTCGGCATCGACGTCCACCGGTTGCTGGCGGGTGCCTAGTGGGCGCGCTGGTCGGGCTCGGCGTCGGAGTCGGCCTGCTGCTCGTCTGGTCGGCCTTCGCGATGCCGCGCGCGCCGCGACAGCCGGCCCGGCGCGAGTCGCGGACGGCCCAGCTGCTCGCCCGGTCGGGCCTGTCGCAGGTCAGCGTGAGCGCGTTCCTGACGCTCTGCCTGGCCAGCGGCCTGCTGGCCGGCCTCGTCGTGGAGCTGGTGTCCGCGACGCCACCGGTCGCGATCGCCTTCGCCGTGATGGTCGGCTACCTGCCCGTCACGGTGGTGTCCGGTCGGGCCAGGCGTCGGCAGCGCGAGTTCGCCGACGTCTGGCCGGAGGCGGTCGACAACCTCGCGTCCGCGGTCCGGGCCGGGCTCTCCCTGCCCGAGGGACTAGCGGCCCTGGCGGTGCGGGGGCCGGAGCCGCTGCGCGACGCGTTCGCGGCGTTCGCGCTCGACTACCAGGTGTCGGGGCGGTTCGGCGAGTGCCTCGACCGCCTCAAGGACCGGCTGGCCGACCCCGTCGGTGATCGCGTCGTCGAGGGTCTGCGGGTGGCCCGCGAGGTCGGCGGCGGCGAGCTCGGGCGGCTGCTCCGCAACCTGTCGGGCTACCTGCGCGACGACGCGCGCACCCGCTCCGAGCTCGAGAGCCGGCAGGCCTGGACCGTGAACGGTGCCAGGCTCGCGGTCGCCGCACCGTGGATCGTGCTGCTCTTCATGTCGCTGCAGTCCGACGTCATCCACCGCTACGCCTCGCCCGGAGGCGTCGTGGTCCTGACGATCGGCGCGAGCGCCTGCCTGGTGGCCTATCGCGCGATGGTGCGCATCGGGCGACTGCCGACCGAGCGGCGGCTGCTGTCGTGAGCGGCTGGGGAGCGCTGCTCGGCGCGCTCGCTGCCCTGGGCGTCCTGATCGTCGTCGTGCGGGTCCGGGCCATCCGCCGGCCCTCGCTCCAGACCCGCGTGGTGCCGTTCCTCCGCGACCTGCCGGAGGTCGCTCCGCGGACCCGCCCACCGACCTCGGCCGCTGCGGGGGTCTTCGGACCGGTGCTGCGTTCGGGCGCCGACGCCGTCGAGCGCGTGCTCGGCGGTTCCGCGTCGGTGCGACGGCGGCTGGAGCGGGCGGGATCGGACAGGTCGGTGCACGACTTCCGCATCGAGCAGGTGCAGTGGGGGCTCGCGGCCTTCGCTCTCGCCGCGGCCTACGGGCTGCTGCGCACGCTCGGAGATCCGCGCTCCGCGGTCTCGTCGGCGGTGGTCTGCGTCGCCGCCTTCGTCGTCGGCGTGCTGGCCCGTGACAACCGGCTCAGCAGCCAGGTGCGGACGCGCGAGCGCCGGATCATCGCCGAGTTCCCGACCCTCGCCGAGCTGCTGGCGCTGGCCGTCGGGGCGGGGGAGGGACCGGTGCTCGCCCTCGACCGGGTCGTGCGGCGCAGCGGCGGCGAGCTCTCCGCGGAGCTGGCCCGCGTGCTCGCTGAGGTCCGCACCGGTCAGCCCGTCGGGGCCGCCTTCGATGCCCTGGCCGCGCGGACCGGCGTCCCGCTGGTGGCGCGCTTCGCCGCAGGGATCGCCGTCGCGGTCGAGCGGGGCACTCCGTTGGCCGACGTACTCCATGCCCAGGCGGCCGACGTCCGCGAGGCGGGCCGTCGCGAGCTCATCGAGACGGCGGCGCGCAAGGAGATCCTGATGATGGTCCCGGTGGTGTTCCTCGTCCTCCCGGTCACTGTGCTCTTCGCCTTCTATCCAGGCGTCCTCGGCCTGCACCTCACGACGCCGTGAGGCGCCCCTCGAACCGCCCTGATCGACACGGGAAGGAACACCGATGAACCGACTGCAGCTCCTCATCACCCCTCGCCTGTCCAGACGTGACGAGCGCGGTGACGTGCCCGGCTGGGTCCTGGTCACGGTCATGACGGCCGGGTTGTGTGCCGCGCTCTACGGGCTGGCCAACGACCAGCTCACCCAGATGCTCAGCGACGCGCTCAACAAGGTGCGGTGACCCGCGGCTCCCGCGGCTCGCGCGGAGCCGCGGTCGTCGACTTCGTCCTCATCCTCGGCCTGCTGGTGCCGCTGGTCCTGGGCGTGCTCCAGGTCGCCCTGGTGCTCTTCGTCCGCAACACGCTGGCGAGCGCGGCATCCGAGGGCGCGCGCTACGCCGCGACGGCCGACCACGGGCCGGGCGACGGGATCGGCAAGGCGCGCGAGCAGCTGGAGGGCGTGCTGTTGTCGCGGTACGCCGACGGGATCCGGGCGCGGCCGACGACGATCGACGGGGCGCCCGCCATCGAGATCGTCATCCATGCCGAGATCCCGGCGCTGGGGCTCGGCGGACCGGCCTTCGCGCTCGACGTGACCGGCCACGCGGTCGAGGAGCAGCCGTGAGCCGAGCTGTGAGCAGGCTCCGGGACCAGCGCGGCAGCGCGCTGGTCGAGTTCAGCTGGCTGGCGATCCTGCTGCTCGTCCCGCTGATCTGGATCGTGCTCTCGGTCTTCGAGGTCCAGCGGGGCGCGTTCGCGATCAGCGCCGCCGCGCGCGCCGCGGGCCGTGCCTACGCGCTCGCCGACTCCGACGCCCTCGGGTCGGCCCGGGCCGAGCAGGCTGCGCGGCAGGCGCTCGCCGACCAGGGGCTCGAGGCGGCGCCCCTCGACCTGCGGGTCACCTGCAGGCCCTACCCGCACGCCTGCCACGCGGGCACCTCCGTGATCACGGTGCACGTGGCGACCAGGGTCGGCCTGCCCTGGCTGCCGGCCTCGTTCGGTCTCGGCAAGCCGGTCTTCGCGCTCGACTCCTCTCACACCGTCCCGATCGGGCAGTTCCAGGAGGTCGGCGATGCAGCGGCGCGGTGACCTCCTGGGCGAGCGCGGGTCGACGATCCCGCTCATCGTCGGGTTCGCCGGCCTGCTGCTCGTCGCCGGCGCCGTGGTCGTCGACGCCACCGCGGCCTACCTCCAGCGGCAGAGCCTCGACTCCGTCGCCGACGGCGCAGCACTGCGCGGGGCCGACCTGGGTGCTCAGGGCCTGGAGGTGTACGCCGGTGGCCTGGACGAGTCCCGGCTCAAGCTCACCGAGCAGGCCGCCCGCGACGCGGTCGCCGGCTACCTGGCCGACACGGATGCCTACCGGCGCTATCCGGGCCTGACCTTCGACGTCGTGGTGGGGCAGGAGCGCGTCATCGTGACCCTGCACGCGCCGGCGGACCTGCCGCTCCACGTGCCCGGGTCGCCCGACCGGCCGGTCGTCGGTGCGAGCGGCTCGGCGGTGGTCACGGTCGACGCGAGGTGACCGCTCGGCCTAGGTCGGGTACACCTACCAGTCATGACGACGTTGACCCGCACGTTCGTGTCGATCCTGATCGCCGTGTTCCTCGCCGCGACCACGGTCACCTTGCTCGGCCCGCCCGCGGACGCAACCACGGCCAGCGCCTACGGACGTGCGGCCGAGAGGGCGACCAACGCGGTCCGCCGGGCGCACGACCTGCACCGACTGCGCAGCGACGCCTGCCTGCAGCGCCACGCGGTCGCCCAGGCACGGCGGATGGCGGCCCAGCGTCGGATGTTCCACCAGGACATCGGCGCGACTCTCAGGGCGTGCGGCCTGACCAGCGTGGGGGAGAACGTCGCGGTCGGCTACCGGACCGGCCGGGGCGTCGTACGCCACGGGTGGATGCACTCCCCGCCGCACCGCGCCAACATCCTGCACCGCCAGTACCGCCTGATCGCGGTCGCGGCCCGCAAGGGCGCCGACGGGCGCTGGTACGCCTCGCAGGTCTTCGGCAGGCGCTAGGCGCCGTCGCGCTGAATCACGGACCCGACCGCGCGGCCGGTAGGGTTGACGATCGTGGCAGGCCCCGACTTCGACTCCGAGATCAAGCAGCTCCAGGCGACCATGCACACCGTCGAGCAGGTGCTCGACCTCGACACGATGAAGCGTGAGATCGCCCAGCTGAGCGAGCAGTCGGCCAACCCCGACTTCTGGAACGACCAGTCCAACGCGCAGAAGGTCAACAGCCGCCTCTCCATGCTGCAGAACGAGCTGGAGCGCTACGAGGTCCTCAACGGCCGCGTCGAGGACCTCGGCATCCTCGTCGAGCTCGCCAACGAGGAGGCCGACGCCGACACGCTCGCCGAGGCCGAGGCCGAGCTGACCCGGGTGAAGAAGGAGGTCGAGGCCCTCGAGGTCCGCACCCTCCTCTCCGGCGAGTACGACGAGCGCGAGGCCATCGTCACGATCCGCTCGGGCGCCGGTGGCGTCGACGCGGCCGACTTCGCCGAGACGCTGATGCGGATGTACACCCGCTGGGCCGAGCGCAACAAGTACCCCGTCGAGGTCTTCGACGTCTCCTACGCCGAGGAGGCCGGCATCAAGTCGGCCGAGTTCGCGATCCACGCGCCCTACGCCTACGGCACCCTCTCGGTCGAGGCGGGCACCCACCGACTGGTGCGAATCAGCCCCTTCGACAACCAGGGTCGTCGTCAGACGTCGTTCGCCGCCGTGGAGGTCGTGCCGCAGCTGGAGCAGACCGACGAGATCGAGGTCGACGAGAACGACATCCGCACCGACGTCTTCCGCTCGGGCGGCCCCGGCGGCCAGTCCGTCAACACGACCGACTCCGCCGTCCGGCTCACCCACATCCCGACCGGCATCGTGGTCAGCTGCCAGAACGAGAAGTCGCAGCTGCAGAACAAGGCGGCCGCGATGGTGGTCCTCAAGGCCAAGCTCCTCGCGAGGAAGAAGGCCGAGGAGGCCGCGCTCAAGAAGGACCTCAAGGGCGACGTGGCCGCCAGCTGGGGCGACCAGATGCGCAACTACGTGCTCAACCCCTACCAGATCGTCAAGGACCTGCGGACCGGCTACGAGACCGGCAACCCGACGGCCGTCTTCGACGGTGACCTGGACGGCTTCCTCGAGGCCGGCATCCGCTGGCGGCGCGGCACCGACAAGGCCGTCGAGAACTAGCCCGTCAGCGCCAGGCCGAAGGCGTCAGCCGGCTGCCCGCAGCACGCTCGCGCACCAGCGATCGGCCAGGTCGGGCTCGGACGCGGTCGCGCCCCCGAGCGTGCAGACCAGCCAGGCATCACCGAAGAGCCCGCGGTAGGACAGCGTCGTCGCGCCGTCCGCGGTGCAGGTCAGCGCGACCGCGGGAGACCCGAACGCGGCAGCGCCCGCGAGTGGCGAGCAGCCCGGCTGCGCCTGCGCGGAGGCGACCAGCTCGTCGGCGCGTGCGACGGTCACCGGCGGGGCGAAGACCCAGCCCGCCGCGGTCACGCCCGAAGCGCCCACCCACGAGCACCCGAACTCGTGCGCCACGTCGCGGCTCGCGCCCAGCGGGTCGCCGTTCGCCCACGACGACGCCTTCGGCGAGCTGTCGTCGACAGCGGCGTGCACGTCGGCCGCGGCCAGGTCGTCACACCAGGCCTCCCGGCGTACGACGGCCGTGGTGGTGTCGATCGAGGCGAGCCGCGTCGCCAGCGGATGGCTGGTCGGCGCCGGTTCGGGGGAGCGCAGGGCGACGCCCGCGGTGACCGCCCCACCGGTCGCCACCAGCGCGGCGACGAGCGCGAGGACGGCGCGGGACGGCGATGGCACGCCCAAACCTTAGATGTCAGCGATCGCCCACCGACCACCTATCCTCGATCGGGTGATTCGCTTCGAGAAGGTGACCAAGACCTACCCGGGTTCGGGCAAGCCTGCCCTCGAGCAGATGTCGGTCGACGTGGAGAAGGGCGAGTTCGTCTTCCTCGTGGGCCAGTCGGGCTCCGGCAAGTCGACGGCCCTCCGACTCATCCTCCGCGAGACCCGCCCGACCCAGGGCCGGGTCTACGTCGCGGGCAAGGAGATCAACCGGCTGGCCGGCTGGAAGGTGCCGCGGCTGCGCCGTCAGATCGGCACCGTCTTCCAGGACTTCCGCCTGCTGCAGAACAAGACGGTCTCCGAGAACGTCGCCTTCGCGATGCAGGTCACCGGTCACAACCGCGGCGAGATCGCCAAGCGCGTCCCGGAGACCCTCGAGCTGGTCGGCCTCGACGGCAAGGGCGACCGGATGCCGGACGAGCTCTCCGGCGGCGAGCAGCAGCGGGTCGCGATCGCCCGCGCCTTCGTCAACAAGCCGATGATCCTCATCGCCGACGAGCCCACCGGAAACCTCGACCCCGCGACCAGCGTCGGCATCATGAAGCTGCTCGACCGGATCAACCGCACGGGCACCACCGTCGTCATGGCCACCCACGACGCCGGCGTCGTCGACCAGATGCGCAAGCGCGTCATCGAGCTCGGTGGCGGGCGGGTGCTGCGCGACCAGGTCCAGGGCGGCTACGGCGCCCAGCTCTGACCCGCGCCCCTCGACCGCAGAGAACAGAAAGAGCCCCATGCAGCTTCGCTATGTCTTCTCCGAGCTCGGCCAGGGTCTGCGTCGCAACCTGTCGATGCACATCGCCGTCATCCTCACCCTCTTCGTCTCACTGACCCTCGTCGGGATGGGCGTGCTGCTCAACCAGCAGGCCCAGCGCGCCGCCGACCAGTGGGGCAACCAGCTCCAGATCACCGTCTACCTCTGCCGCCAGGGCGACAACGTGCCGTCCTGCGCCAGTGAGGTCACCGACGCGCAGAAGCAGGCCATCTCCAAGGTGATCGACGGCAACCCCAACGTCGACTCGTTCTACCTCGAGTCCAAGGCCGACGCGTTCGCGAAGGTCAAGGAGCTCTACGGCAGCGAGCGCTTCACCGGCCCCGACGCGGTGATCACCGAGGCCGACATGGCCGAGTCGTTCTGGATCACCCTGAAGGACCCGCACCAGGCGGAGGTCGTCAAGGAGGCGGTCGTCGGCCTCGACGGCGTGGCCCGCGTCCAGGACCTGCGCAACGTCGTCGGACCGATCCTCAGCTTCATCGACTACATGAAGTACGGCGCCGGACTGGTCGCGATCTTCCTCGGCATCGCCGCCCTGCTGCTCGTGGCCAACACCATCCGGCTGGCCGCGTTCGCCCGGCGCCGCGAGATCGCCATCATGCGACTGGTCGGCGCCTCGACGCTCTACATCGCCCTGCCGTTCCTGCTCGAGGCGGTGGTGACCGCCGTGGTCGGCGTGGCCCTCGCGACGGCGGCGCTCGCCGCGTTCATGCAGTTCGGCATCGTGGGCAAGCTCGCCGACTCGCTCGACTTCATCCTGTGGATCGACTGGTCGCAGTTCGGCTGGGCGGTCCTGGTCGTGGCGATCCTCGGCCCAGTGCTCACCCTGTTGCCGACGCTGCTGCTGACGAGGAAGTACCTCAAGGTCTGACGGTCGCTCGGCGGCCGCAAGCCGCCTGATGCCCCGGCGCGCCCGGGTTCGGAAATCCCCCGAACCCGGGCGCGCACCCTTTACCGTCGAGGCGTTCACTTCCCCGAACTGAAGGCTTCTACCGTGCGCTCCTTCCCCCGCACGCCCGGACGCCGACGCCTGGCGGCAACCGCACTCGCCGCCCTGACCGTCGCCGGTCTGGCTGTCCCGGTCCTCGACCCCGCGCTGTCCTGGGCCGCGTCCCCCGACGGCGACAAGCTGAAGCAGAAGAAGCAGCAGGTGCACCAGCAGGTGCAGCAGGCCGACGAGGAAGCAGAGGAGTCCAGCGCGCAGGCGGGGGCAGCGAGCAAGGCGCTTGCCGCCGCGAACCAGGCGCTGGCCGACGCCCAGGCCAAGCTGGCCACGGCGCGGACCAACCTCGCCCGGGCCGAGCAGGCGCTGGCCGCGGCCCAGGCGGAGGACCAGCGCATGCAGGCGGCGCTGGCGGCCGCGCAGGCCAGGCTTGCGCAGGCGCGCACGGACCTCGAGAACGGCCAGAAGGCCGTCGACGACCAGAAGCGGAAGGTCCGCAACTCCTTCGCCGACATGGTCGAGCAGGGCGACCCGCGGCTGCTCGCGTTCGCCGCACTGATGAACGCGGAGACCCCCGCCGACATCGCCCGGCAGCGCGAGCTCAACGACACCGTGCTCTCCGCGCAGTCGGCTCAGTACCAGGCCCTGCGGACCTCCGAGGTGCTGCTCACCGTGCGGGCCAAGGACGTCAAGAAGGCCACCGACGCCGTCGCGGTGCAACGTCAGCAGGCCGCCGATCACCTCGTGGTGGTCCAGGGGCTCGAGCAGGACGCCACCGACGCCCGCGACGCGGTCGCGGCGTCGGTCGCCCAGGCGGCCCAGGCGCAGTCCGCCGCGCAGAGCGCCCAGGCGGCCGCCGTACGGGCCAAGCGGCACGACCTGGCCGTCCTCAAGGCGCTCAAGGCGCAGGAGGAGAAGATCAAGCAGCAGATCCTCGCCGAGGCGCACAAGGACCGGAACCGCGCGGTCGGGCAGACCGACGGGATGTTCCTCAGCCCCGTCGCGAACACCTACGTCACGTCGTCGTACGGCTGGCGCAAGCACCCGATCTACGGCTACTGGGGCCTGCACGACGGCGACGACTTCCACGCGCCGTGCGGCGTGCCGGAGATCGCCGTCGACAGTGGCAAGGTGCTCAGCGAGTACTATTCGAGCGTCTGGGGCAACCGCCTCTACCTCAGCCTGGGCACCATCAACGGGCACAACTACACGGTCATCTACAACCACATCTCCAAGTACCGCGCCCACGTCGGCCAGATCGTCGGCCGTGGCGAGACGGTGGCGTACGCCGGCACGACCGGCTGGTCCACCGGGTGCCACCTGCACTTCACGGTGCTCAAGGACGGCAACCCGATCGACCCGCAGACGGTGCTCTGAGCCTGCCCGGCTCCGTGCGGGTCGAGCGCTCGGGAAGTACGCCGTCGCGGGTGGCCTCGAGCTCGCGATCTGGTGCGACCTCCGGGTCGCTGCCGCCGCCGACGGCGTCTCCGGAGCCGGCCGCTTCGCCGGGCGACTGACCCGCTGGCGCTCGCTGGTCGAGTAGCCCGCGAGGAACGAGCGGGCGTATCGAGACCACCGAGTCGAATCTCCTTGCGATCGCTTGCGACAATGGTGGGATGCCGAAGGAACAGGGGCGCAAGCTCGTCGCGCAGAACAAGAAGGCGCGGCACGACTACCACATCGATGACACCTACGAGGCCGGGCTGGTCCTCACGGGCACCGAGGTGAAGTCGCTGCGCCAGGGCCGCGCGTCCCTCGTCGACGGCTTCGTGGACATCGAGCACGGCGAGGCCTGGCTCCACGCGGTGCACATCCCGGAGTACTCCCAGGGCACCTGGACCA
This sequence comes from Nocardioides terrae, assembly GCF_900112345.1. Lineage (GTDB taxonomy): Bacteria > Actinomycetota > Actinomycetes > Propionibacteriales > Nocardioidaceae > Nocardioides > Nocardioides terrae. The sequence continues at coordinate 33,833 of NZ_FOLB01000012.1, read as the reverse complement.
ACCACTCAGCGCGCCGCAAGCGCAAGCTGCTGCTGCACCGGACCGAGATCACCAAGATCGAGCGCGAGGTGTCGACGAAGGGAGTGACGGTCATCCCGCTGTCGCTCTACTTCAACGACGGCCGGGCCAAGGTCGAGATCGCCCTGGCCCGAGGCAAGAAGGCGTGGGACAAGCGGCAGTCGATCGCCGAGCGCACCGCGAACCGCGAGAAGGAGCAGGCCGTCGGCCGCTACCTGAAGGGCCTCCGGGACTGATCGACTTCCGCTGGTTGAGGACCTCGCGCAGCGACCGCCTGGAAACCGGCGTGGGGAATGCGGGAGCGGCAGGTAGTGTTCTCCATCAGGTCGCCTCGGCGGCCCTTGACAAGTCAAGAGGGGCTGATCGGTTTCGACTTGGGACGTTAGTTCCAGGGGAAGCGGGTCGAGGAGCCAGCGTTATCTCGTTAACGATCGCTGGAAACCAATAACTGCCAACGCTAAGCGCAGTTCCTTCGCTCTCGCCGCCTGACGCGGTGATCGAAGCGTCCAACCGAGTATCCGTCTCCGACTCGGACTTGGGCGTCATCCAGGAGACTCACCCTCCCTCTCTCGCTAGTGGGGTTCGAGGGGACATCTAGCTAGCTGGGCCTGTCGGCGACGTGTCTGTGTCGAGCGCCGGGGCCGAGAAAACGACACCCACAGACTGCACCCGGAGAAGACCTGGATCGACGCTTGAGGACCGGGGTTCGATTCCCCGCAGCTCCACTCTCACCTTCCGAGGAGGCGTGTGCTCGCAGCTGCGAGCACACGCCTCCTCGGCGTCTTCCGACCTGGTCGGGTCCGTTCAGGACCCACTGCCGTCGAGGCGCCGCGACAGGTAGCTGCGTTCGGACGTGCCGAGGTGGCGCAGGCGCTTGCGCAGCACGAAGACGTCCACCCCCAGCTCCTCGGCGGCCTCGCTCAGGCACGGAGCCCAGGCCAGTGCCTCACCGATGGCTCGTACGTCGGGCAGCAGCTCGCGTGCCGTCTGCCGGCGTACGGCCTCCTCGTCCTTCGCGCGCAGCCCCGGAGGCTGCGGCCCTCGGTCGAGATGCAGCAGCTCGTGCAACAGCGTGCAGCGCCGCTCCGCCCAGGTCATACCCGCGCGCAGGCTCACCGTCTGCCTGACGTGGTCCGCCCACCCCATCGCGCCGCCCTCGTGCGAGACGAGCCGGACGTGCGGCTGCTCCTGCAGTCGGCGCCACGGGTCGCAGGGGCTCATGCGCGGCATGATAGGGGTCGGCTCCGACGCCGGTGGCCGGGTCAGTCGTCTCCCAGCCGGATGGTCTCGGTGTCCTCGGCGCGGGCAGCCGCGGCGAGCTCGCCGGAGCGTGTCATCCGCTCCTGCGCCGCCTGGATGAGACGGGTCGGCGTCGTCTGCAGCGCCAGGGCGAGGGCGTCGAGCACGTTGACGTCGATGTGTCGGTCGGCCGCCAGGTAGCGCTGGACCGACGCAACGGTGATGGACGACCGCTCGGCGAGCGTGCGGTTGGTCATCCCGACGGCCGCCTTCTCCGCCCGCAGCTCGGCGGCGACGGCGGCGTTGAGCCCACGTGAGCTCTCCTTCTCATAAGGACCCATGTGCCCAATCTATGCCGCTCGGCGATGCCGCGTTCCCGTTCGTTCTCCACAGATCCCCGTTTGGCTGTTGACGTGATCGCCACCTGGTCACCTAGTATCGCCATATGGCAATCTCACTGGCGTCGTCGACGACGCGGAAGCTCGGCGGAGTGCTCGCCGAACGGCAGGTAACGGTGGAGTCGCTGAGCGCTGGCTCAGGCATCCCGGCGTCCACCCTCCACGACAAGCTCGGCGGCTCGGCGCCGTTCGAGCTCAATGAGCTGGACGCGATCGCGGTCGCGCTCGGACTCCCGCTCCAGGAGTTCCTCCCGCGCTCCGGTCAGCGAGCCGGACGGAGGTCGCAGGCATGACGCGCGTCGGTCTCCGGTTGGTGGCTCGCCTCGTGGCCGAAGTGGTCCTGGTCAGCGCTGCACTCACGGTGATGGCTCCGGCGCAGGCCGCGGTGAGCACCCTGGACCAGGACTCTGCTGCAGCGCCGGGCGCGCTGTCCCCGACCGAGGTCGTCGACGCGATCGAGGATGCTGGCCAGAGGGTCTACGAGACCGCCGAGGTGACGACCGACGCGTCGGCGTCGGTGGGGCGAGCGGCCGGGGTGGCGGTGACGATCCCCCGTGATCCGGAGTCCTCCGTCGAGATCCGCCCTGAGGACGGCGCCGGCTCGCTGGGGATCGGCCTGCCCGGCGGCGGTGACAGCTCGAGTGCCGTCACTCGCGACGGCTTCAGCATCTTCGCCAACCTCGAGGACCAGACGGCCACCGCCGTCCACCCCCTGGCCGACGGCGGTGTGCAGTTCCTGCTGACGGTGGGGAGCGCGACCTCACCGACGCGATACGCCTTCCCCGTCTCCGTGCCGGAGGGGGCCGAGCTCGCACTCACCGAAGACGGCGGGGCCGACGTCGCCTTCCCTGACGGACGCCGCGTCGCCTCGATTCCCGCACCCTGGGCCGTCGACGCCGCAGAGCATCCCGTGCCGACACACTTCGAGATCCGGTCCGGCGCCCTGGTGCAGGTCGTCGACCACACCTCGGTTGCCGTCGCGTACCCGGTCCTCGCCGATCCGAGCGTCTTCAGCTGTGACTTCTACACGCACGTGTGTGTGAAGTTCACCAAGGGCGAGACGAGGTGGATCGCCGGCAAGACGAGCGTCGTCGGCAGCGGCGGCATCGCCGGTGTCAGTGCGCTCTGCAGCAAGGTGCCGGGCGGCCTCATCGGCATGGGCGCGTGCGCTGCGGCGATCGCCGCCGGCGGTGCCGCTCTGGCCCGCAGCTTCAACAGCGCCTCGGCCAAGGGGAAGTGCGTCGAGTTGCACTTCCTGTTCTTGCCCCCGATCGTGACGTTGACCCGCTGGAAGACGGAGGGATGCTGAGCCGTGAGCGAGACTGCGAAGGGCTGGGCAGCGCTGGTGGCCCTCGACGTCTTCCTGATCGTGCTCTGGGTCTGGATCTTCGACGACGAGGCCGCACGATCAGTGATCGCGGTCGTCGCGGGCGTCGCCAACGTGCAGATGCTCATCAGGCTCGTTGAGATGCGACGCGATCGGCGGCCGAAGTAGGGCTGCCGCCGGAGATCCCGCGGGCCGGTGCAGCCCGGGTCTCAGGCCAGCAGCCGCGAGCCACCCTCGACGTGGACGACCTCGCCGGTGACGTAGCGGGCGCCGAGCAGCCACACGGCGGCGTCGACGACGTCGTCGAGGTCGCCGTGTCGTCGTACCAGGGTGCGCTCGGCGGCCCGGGCGAGGAACTCCGGCTTGCCGGCGCCCAGCCGGTCCCACGCGCCGGAGTCGACCACGCCGGGGGAGACGGCGTTGACCCGCACCGGCGCCAGCTCCGCCGCGAGGTGCGTGACGGCGAAGGCGACGGCGCCGTTCGTGGTGCCCTTGACGACCGAGGACGGCGCGGGCCGCCAGCCGACCACGCCGGAGAACAGCAGCAGGGACCCGCCGGGGCGGAGCAGCGGCGCCGCGTGCTTGGCCACCAGCATCGGCCCGATCACCTTGGCGTCGAAGGCGCGGACGACGGCATCGCGGTCCAGCTCGGTGACAGGGGCGTCGTGGGGATCGGACCCGGTCATGACGACGTGGTCGAGCTCGCCGACCCGATCGAGGGCGGCGGCGATGCTCGCCTCGTCGCCCAGGTCCAGCCGCAGGCCGGTGCGCCCGTCGCGGGTCGAGACGTGGACGTCGGCGCCCTCGGCGCGGAGCCGTGCGGCGAGCGCCGCGCCGATCCCGCGGCCGCCGCCGATGACGAGGATCCTGCTGGAGGAGAAAGAGGTGCTCAGAGAGGTCATGTCCGGTACGGTATGGATTTGATACCGGTATCTTCAAAGGAACTGAGATGGGCAAGGCCTACAACGTCATGGCGGCGACCTGCCCCAGCCGCACGGTCCTGCACCGCATCGGCGCCCGCTGGACGGTCTTCGTGGTCAACGCGCTCGAGGACGGGCCCCGGCGGTTCACCGAGCTCAAGGCCCACATCCAGGGCATCACCCCGAAGGTGCTCACCGAGACGCTCCGGACCCTCGAGCAGGACGGCCTCGTCACCCGCACGTCGTACGACGAGCAGCCGCCGCGCGTCGACTACGAGCTGACCGGCCTGGGCCGGTCCCTGCTGCTGCCGCTCCGAGCCGTCCGGCAGTGGGCCGAGGAGCACGTGCCCGACATCGAGGCGGCCCGGGCGGCGTACGGTCCCGAGGACGCAAGCGCGGGCGCTACGGTCGGTCCATGACCGGCGCCGACTGCCTCTTCTGCGCGATCGTGGCCGGGGACGTCCCGGGCTCGACGGTGCTCGCCGACGACGACTTCGTCGCGTTCCTCGACCACCGCCCGGTGTTCAAGGGCCACACCCTGCTGGTGCCTCGCCGGCACGTCGTCACGCTCCCGGACCTGCCGGCCGAGCTCCGCGACGGCTTCCTCGCCCACGGTCAGCGCCTGGCCACGGCCGTGGTGGAGGGCCTCGGGGCGCAGGGCAGCTTCGTCGCCATCAACAACGTCGTCAGCCAGTCGGTCGCCCACCTGCACCTGCACGTCGTCCCGCGGACGAAGGGCGACGGGCTGCGCGGCTTCTTCTGGCCGCGCACGCGCTACGCCTCCGACGCCGAGCAGGAGGAGTACGCCGGCCGGCTGCGCACCGCCCTCGACGGGACCTGACCGCCGGTCATCTACAGTGGCCCGCGGTCCAACACCGGTAGCGAGAGGTTGAGTCATGGGGCGTTTCGACGGACGGGTCGCTGTCATCACCGGAGCGGCGCGAGGCATCGGCTTCGGTGCCGCGACGCGGTTCGCGGAGGAGGGCGCGTCCGTCGCGATCCTCGACCTCGACGAGTCCGCGGCCGCTGAGGCCGCCACGAAGCTGCCCGGGGAAGCCAAGCACATCGGCGTCGGCGCCAACGTCGGCAGGTCCGCCGACGTCGACGCAGCGGTCGGCCGTGTCGTCGAGGAGCTCGGCGGCCTCCACATCGTGATGAACAACGCGGGCGTCACCCGCGACAACCTGCTCTTCAAGATGACCGAGGACGACTGGGACGTCGTCATGAACGTCCACCTCAAGGGCGCCTTCCTGCTCAGCAAGGCCGCGCAGGCGCACTTCGTCGCGCAGAAGTACGGCAAGATCGTCAACGTCTCGTCGACCTCCGCGCTCGGCAACCGCGGCCAGGCCAACTACTCGGCCGCCAAGATGGGCATCCAGGGCTTCACCCGGACGCTCGCCATCGAGCTCGGCCCGTTCGGGGTGAACGTCAACGCCATCGCACCCGGCTTCATCGCGACCGAGATGACCGACGCGACGGCCGCGCGGCTCAAGCTCGACGTCGACGAGTTCCGCCGGCTCAGCGCCGAGCACAACGCCGTCAAGCGGGTCGGCCACCCCGAGGACATCGCCGCGGCGGCCGCCTTCCTGGCCAGCGACGAGGCGTCGTACATCACCGGACAGACCCTCTACGTCGACGGCGGCGCGACCCTGGGCTAAGACCCCGCGCGCCTGCGCCGATGGTCGCAGGGGCCACCGCACACTGGGGATGGCCCCAGAGACACACCCAGAACACGATCGGAGCCCTCGTGCGCACTCGCACCCTCGCTCGCACCCTCACGCCCCTCCTCGCGGCCGGCCTCGCGCTGAGCGCGTGCGGCGGCGGTGGCGACGACAAGACCAAGTCGGAGGACAAGCCGGCGGCGAGCACGTCGCCCACGACGCCGCCCCCGCCGCAGTACTGGCCGCTCACCGGCGTCCAGGCGCCCGAGGGCCAGTCGGTCGAGAAGGACCACCCGGTGCTCGTCGTCAAGATCGACAACACCGACAACAGCGCGCCCCAGCTCGGCCTCGGCTCGGCCGACATGGTCGTCGAGGAGCTCGTCGAGGGCGCCGCGACCCGCCTCGCCGCGTTCTTCTACTCCACGCTGCCCAAGACGGTCGGACCGGTGCGGTCCATGCGGGCCAGCGACATCGGTGTCGTCTCCCCGGTCGGCGCGACCGTGGTGACCAGCGGCATGGCGGCCCAGACCAAGGCGCGGGTCAACGACGCCGGCGTGAAGTTCATCGAGGAGGGCGCCAAGGGCTTCTTCCGCGACGACACGCGATCCACGCCCAGCTGGTACCACCTGCTCGACCACCTGGACCAGACCGTCACCCTGACGAAGACCGCGCCGGCCACGCCGAAGAACTACCTGACGTGGGGCACCGAGGCCGACTTCCCGGCCGCCACCGCCCAGCCCGCGACCCAGGTCGACGTCCCGTTCGGCGGCTTCCGCACGACGAAGTGGGTCTTCCAGGGCGGCCACTACGTCAACACGAACTCCTACGCCAAGAAGGGCGACGAGTTCGCCGCCGACAACCTCCTGGTGATCCGCGCCAACATCGGCGACGCCGGCTACCTCGACCCGGCCGGCAACCACGTCCCCGAGATCAAGCTCGACGGCAGGACCGGCAAGGCGCTGCTCTTCCACGGCGGCAAGATGGTCCGCGGCACGTGGTCGAAGAAGAGCGCCACGTCGGCGATCGAGCTGGCGACCGACACCGGCGCGCTCAAGGTCCCCGCCGGCCACACCTGGATCGAGCTGGTGCCGGACAACGGGCCACAGCTCGGCGTCAGGTAGCCGACGCCGCGTCCCGAGGTCAACGGGCGGCGTCGGCGACCGCCTCGACGAACGCGTCGACGTCGTCCTCGGTCAGGTCGAAGCTGCACATCCAGCGGGCGACCGGCCGGGCGGCGTCCGACTCGTCCCACAGGTAGAACGGGAAGCGCGGCTGCACCGCGTCGACGACGGCGCGGGGGAGCCGCACGAACACCGCGTTGGCGTCCACCGGCGCGGTGATCTCGACGCCGTCGATCCCCGCGACACCGGCCGCCAGCCGCTGCGCCATCGCGTTCGCGTGCGCGGCGCTGCGCAGCCACAGGTCGTCGGCGAGCATCGCCTCGAGCTGGGCGGAGACGAAGCGCGTCTTCGAGCTCAGCTGCGTCGCGAGCTTGCGCAGGTAGAGGATCCCGCGGACCCGCTCGGGGTTGAGCACGACGATCGCCTCGCCGAAGACCATGCCGTTCTTGGTGCCGCCGAAGGAGAGCACGTCGACGCCCACGTCGCGGGTGAACGCCCGCACCGGTACGTCGAGGGCGGCCGCGGCGTTGGCGATCCGCGCGCCGTCCATCTGCACGCTCATCCCGAGGCCGTGGGCGTAGTCGGCCAGCGCCTTCACCTCGTCGGGCGTGTAGACCGCGCCCAGCTCGGTGCTCTGCGTCAGCGACAGCACGGTCGGGCTCGCCCGGTGCTCGTCCTCGAAGCCGCGCGCCTCGCGCGCGACCAGCTCGGGCGTGAGCTTGCCGTGCTCGGTCGGCACCGGCATCAGCTTGAGCCCGCCGACCCGCTCCGGCGCCGCGCACTCGTCGGTGTTGATGTGCGCCACGTCGCTGCAGATCACGCCCGACCAGCGGTCGGTGAGCGACATCAGCCCGACCACGTTGGCGCCGGTGCCGTTCCAGACCGGGTAGACCTCGATGCCCTCGCCGAACAACGGCGCGAACAGCGCCGGCAGCGCCGCCGTGTAGGCGTCGGCGCCGTAGGCGCTCTGGTGGCCGCCGTTGGCCGTCGCGAGCGCGGCCAGCACCTCGGGGTGCGCGCCGGCGTAGTTGTCGCTCGCGAAGCTGATGCGGGAGGGGTCGTGGCGGACAGCGATCGTCATGCCGACATCTTGCCGGTGACCCCTCTGGTCGACTCGACCACCCCACCCAGCTTCTTGGCGAGCGTCTCGTAGAACATGCTCAGCGGGAACTCGTCGGGAAGCACCTCGTCGACCAGCTCGCGCGGCGGCAGGCTGAAGTCGAGCGTCTCGCGTGCCCGCGCCCACTTCGAGCCGGGGTGCGCCGACAGGTAACGCGACACCAGCTCGTGGCCGGCGATCCAGTGCACCACCTTGGGCCGGTCGATGCCGTCGCGGTAGAACCGCTGGATCTCCTCGCCGAGCCGGGCGGTGAGCTCACGCGCGCGGTCGAAGTCGATGCTCAGCCGGTTGTCGGTCCACCGCACCGCGCCGTTCTTGTGGAGGTAGGCGAAGAGCAGCTGGCCGCCGAGGCCGTCATAGTTGCGCACGCGGTTGCCCGTGACGGGGAAGCGGAAGAGCCGGTCGAACAGGACGGCGTACTGCACGTCCTCGGCCTGCGGCAGGCCCTCGTCGGCGAGCCGCACCGCCTCGCGGAACGCGGTGAGGTCGCAGCGCAGCTCCTCGAGGCCGTACATCCAGAAGGGCTGCCGCTGGCGGATCATGAACGGGTCGAACGGCAGGTCGCCGTGGCTGTGGGTCCGGTCGTGGATCAGGTCCCAGAGCACGAACGCCTCCTCGCACCGGGCCTGGTCGGAGAGCAGGGCGCGGGCCTGGTCGGGCAGGTCGAGCCGGAGGATGTCGGCGGCGGCGTTGGTGACCTGCCGGAAGCGGGCGGCCTCGCGGTCGCAGAAGATCGCTCCCCACGTGTAGGCCGACGGCGTCTCGCGCACGGACACCGTCTCGGGGAAGAGGACCGCCGAGTGGGTGTCGTAGCCGGCGGTGAAGTCGTCGAACCGGATCGGCACGAACATCGGGTTGTCGTAGCGGTCCGCCTCGAGCGCGGCCAGCCACTCCGGCCAGACCTCGTGGATGAGGAGGGCCTCGAGGTTGCGGTCCGGGTTGCCGTTCTGGGTGTACATCGCGAAGACGACCAGGTGCCCACGGCCGTCGGCCCTGCCCCGCGAGGGCTGGAACTGGGTGAGGGAGTCGAGGAAGTCCGGCACGCCGAAGCCGTCGTCGGCCCAGCGGGCGAGGTCCTTGTCGAGCGCCGTCAGGTAGTCGCCGTCGTGGGGGAAGGACGGTGCGAGCTCGGCCACTGCCGTGCGCACGGTGCCGAGGAGCGCCTCGGCGCGCTCCCGGCCGATGGATCCGAGGTCGACCGAGCCGTCCGTGCGCTGGTGGGCGCGGAGGTCACTGACCGTCTCACGCAGGCGCAACCAGGCGGGGTGCTGGCGAACATCTTCCGTCACAAGTCCTCCAAAGCCGAAGATTCTCCCGTCGATGGTAGGTCACGCGGCGGCACGTGCGTCAATGGACGCGCTATCGGGCGGTCCACGCGCAGGTGTCCGTCGTTCTGTGCGCCTGATCGATCTCCTCGCCGGGATCACCACCCTGAGTCATGATGGAGCCATGGGTGACGACGGCGCGGGAGAGGGTGCGGGAGAGGGTGCAGGCGAGCGGGCCGGTGGTGCGGGCCTCGCGGCCGGCATGCTCCTCGTCGCCACGCCGGCGCTGCTCGACCCGAACTTCGCCGACACCGTGGTCCTCCTCCTCGACGTCGACGGCGAGGGGGCCCTCGGGGTCGTCCTCAACCGCCCCTCGCCGGTCACCGTCGCCGAGGTGCTGGGTCAGTGGGGCACGGCGGTCGACGAGCCGAACGTCCTCTTCCACGGCGGCCCCGTCGGCACGGACGCCGCGCTGGCCGTCGCGCTGCTGCGCGACCCCGCCGACGTCCCGGTCGGCTTCCGCTCGGTGAACGGGTCGCTCGGCCTGCTCGACCTCGACACCCCCGCGGAGCTGCTCACGGGCAGCCTGGCCGGCCTGCGCATCTTCGCGGGGTACGCCGGCTGGGCGCCCGGGCAACTGGAGGGCGAGGTCGAGGAGGGCAGCTGGTACGTCGTCCCCGCCGAGGCGCCCGACGCGTTCCGCGGCGACACCACGGCGCTCTGGCGCGACGTCCTGCGCCGCCAGCCGGGGGAGCTGGCGTGGCACTCGACGCGGCCCGCGGACCCGGACCTGAACTGACCGGCTCCGCTGGTCGAGGAGGTCGCGCAGCGACCGTCGCGAGACCCGGCTGTCGACTCAGCTTGGCGGGCCCCTGCGGGTTAGGGTTGGCGCATGGGTTTCCTGGGCTTCGGCGACAAGGGCGGCACCGCCCTGGACGAGCGGGTGCGGGAGGACGAGCGGACCGTCCCGACCGACGAGGGCGACCACGACCGCTTCTCGCACTACGTCGAGAAGGACAAGCTGACCGAGGCCATGGTGATGGGCACGCCCGTCGTCGCGCTCTGCGGCAAGGTGTGGGTCCCGAGCCGGGACGGGACGAAGTTCCCGGTCTGCCCGGACTGCAAGGAGATCTGGGAGGGGCTGTCCGACGGCTCCGGTGACGGCAGCTCGGGCCCCGAGTGACGGGCGGGCGCCCGAACGACGCCGCCGCCCCCCACGCACTGCCTCCGGCCTGGCCGGAGCGGGCAGCGTGGGGCACGGCCACGAAGCTGCGTGCCTGGCAGCAGGCAGCGGTGTCGAGCTACTTCGCCGATCTCCCGCGCGACTACCTCGCCGTCGCGACGCCGGGCGCCGGCAAGACGACGTTCGCGCTCTCCGTCGCCAGCGAGCTGCTGGGCCGCCGGATGATCGACCGGATCATCGTCGTCGCGCCCACCGAGCACCTGAAGGTCCAGTGGGCGGAGGCGGCGAGCCGGGCCGGCATCCCGATCGACCCGAACTACTCGGCCGGCCAGGGCAGGACGTCCGCGGACTTCATCGGCATCGCGGTGACCTACGCGGGCGTGGCGGTGAACCCGCTCGCGATGCGCATCCGCACCGAGCGCTTCAAGACCCTGGTCATCCTGGACGAGGTGCACCACGCCGGTGACGCACTGTCGTGGGGTGAGGGCGTCCGCGAGGCGTTCGAGCCCGCCGCGCGACGTCTCGCGCTGACCGGTACGCCGTTCCGCTCCGACGTCAACCCGATCCCGTTCGTCACCTACGCGCCGGGCCCCGACGGCATCCCGCGTTCGGTGGCGGACTACACCTACGGCTACGCGGAGGCGCTGCGCGACCACGTCGTCCGCCCGGTGCTCTTCATGGCCTACTCCGGCCAGATGACCTGGCGGACCCGCGCCGGCGACGAGGTCGCCGCACAGCTGGGCGAGCCGCTGACCAAGGACATGATCCAGCAGGCCCTGCGCACGGCGCTCGACCCCAACGGCTCCTGGATGCCGGCCGTCCTCGCCGCCGCCGACAAGCGGCTCTCCGAGGTGCGTCGGCACGTCCCGGACGCGGGCGGGCTCGTCATCGCGACCGACCAGGACTCGGCTCGCGCCTACGCCAAGACCCTGCGCCGGATCACCGGCGAGTCGCCCACCGTCGTGCTGTCGGACGAGAAGGCGGCGTCGAAGAAGATCGCCGCGTTCAGCGCCGGCGACAGCCGGTGGATGGTCGCCGTCAGGATGGTGTCCGAGGGGGTCGACGTACCTCGTCTGGCTGTCGGCGTCTACGCCACCACGACCTCGACGCCGCTCTTCTTCGCCCAGGCCGTCGGCCGCTTCGTGCGATCCCGGTCCCGCGGGGAGACGGCGAGCGTCTTCCTGCCCTCCGTGCCCGGGCTCCTCGGCCTGGCCGCCGAGCTGGAGCTCGCCCGCGACCACGTCCTGGGCAGGAAGATCACCGACGAGGGCGACATCTTCGCCGCCGAGGACGCCCTGATGGCGCAGGCCAACGCCAGCGAGGCGGCCAGCGCGGAGGAGGGCGGGCTGCCGTTCGAGGCGCTCGGGTCGGAGGCCCGCTTCGACCGGGTGCTCTTCGACGGCGGCGAGTTCGGCCACGAGGGCGAGGTGCAGGTCGGCTCCGACGAGGAGATGGACTTCCTCGGCATCCCCGGCCTGCTCGACACCGACTCGATGAAGCAGCTGCTCCGCCAGCGCCAGTCCGACCGGGCCAAGCAGCACAAGGCGCGCGCGGCGTCCTCCGAGGAGGCCCGCGAGCGGGCCGCCGACTCGCTCGCCGACGTGTCGACGCACGAGCAGCTCGCCGTCCTACGGCGCGAGCTCAACGGACTGGTCGCCGCCTGGAACCACCGCACCGGCCAGCCGCACGGCGTCACCCACGCCGCCCTGCGCAAGGAGTGCGGCGGCCCGGCGGCGGCCGTCGCCAACGCCGACCAGCTGCGTGCCCGGATCGACCGGATCCGCGACTGGGCCGCCCGCAAGACCTCCTGAGCTCGGCGAGGGGGTCAGTCGGCGTCGCCGACGAGGACGCCCTCGGCCTCCTCGACGGACCCGTGCGTCGGAGCGGATGTGGTCACGACGAACCTGCGGAAGACCACGAGCAGCAACAGGGCGACGAGGACGATGCCCGTCCCGAGCCAGAAGGCGCCCTGGAAGGTGTGCTCGGCGACCTTGCCCGCGACGTAGGCGCCCACCGCGCCGCCGAAGAAGCGCACGAAGGAGTACGCCGCGGAGGCGACCGGCCGCGGGACCGGGGCGGCGCCCATCACCAGCGTGGTCAGCACGGTGTTGTTGATGCCCAGGAAGAAGCCCGCGACGATGACGCAGACGACGATGCCCCACGGGCGCCCGGTGCCGGTCGGGTCGGCGTTGTCGGGAGCGAAGACGCCCATGGCGGCCAGGCACGCGGCGAAGCCGAGCATCGCGATCACGATGGCGCCGAAGGTGCCGACGGCCCGATCGAGCCAGTTCGCACCCCAGATCGAGGTGAAGGCGAGCGCCAGGCCCCAGCCGAAGAACACCCATCCGGTGTCGGCGGCGTCGAAGTGGGTGCTCCCGAGCTGCAGCGGGTACGGCGCGACGGCCATGAGGGTGAAGAAGCCGAAGTTGTAGAACAGGGCGGCCACAGAGACGACGAGCAGGCCAGGGTGCCGCAACGCCCTGATCGGGTCGGCGACGGAGGTCTTGGTCTCCGGCTTCGGGGTCTGGGGCAGGAAGATCAGGGTGGCGACCAGGCCGATGGCCATCAGCACCGCGACGCCGAAGAACGGGCCGCGCCAGCCGATGTGCTCGCCGAGCTGACCGCCCACGATCGGGCCCAGCCCGATGCCGATGCCGAGGGCCGACTCGTAGAGCAGGATCGCCTGCTTCAGCGAGCCCTGGGTGAGCGTGACGATCGTCGCGAGCGAGGTGGCGATGAAGAGGGCGTTGCCGAGTCCCCAGACCGCGCGCGCGGCGACGATGCCGCCGACGCTGTTCATCAGGCCGCCGACGGCGGAGAACACCACGATGATGGCGAGGCCCGCGACGAGCGTCCACTTCACGCCGATCCGGCTGGAGACCCAACCGGTGATCAGCATCGCGACGGCGGTCACCACGAGGTAGGAGGTGAAGAGCAGGGAGACGTCACCCGCGGTGGCGTGCAGGTCGGCGGCGATCGAGGTGAGGATCGGGTCCACGAGGCCGAGCCCCATGAACGAGATCACGCAGGCGAACGCGACCGCCCAGACGGCGCGGGGCTGCTTGAGGATGGAGCCCTTGTCCTCGGCGGATGCGGGCGAGTGGCTGGCGCTGGCGGCGCTCATCAGGTCCTTTCGGGTCGGGTCCCCGTCTCCGCGCCATCGACAGGACCGGACTCCAGCAGGTCACGCAGGACCGCCACCGCGGTGGCGAGCTCCTCCTGGGTCCGGTCGTGTGCTCGCAGCCGCTCGATGACCGTCGACGCCCAGACCTCGCGGTTGGCGGCGAGCACGTCGCGACCGTCCTCGGTGAGGCTGACCACGCTGCCGCGGGCATCGAGCGGGTTCGGCTCCTTGGCGACGAGGCCGGCCTCGCCGAGCTGGGACACCGCGGCCGACATGGTCGGCTGGGAGCAGCGGTCGAGCTTGGCGAGCTGGGTGACCCCGAGGGGCCCGTGCTCGTCGAGCAGCGACAGCACCCGCGCCCCTGCCGGCACGTCGCTGCTGCGACGCAGTGCGCGGACGAACCGGGCCGCGTAGATGACCAGGTCCGTGCTGAGCGCGAGGGAGGCGTGAGTGACTTGCGAGTACATGTGTCGATTCTACGGAGTGCATAGGGAAACTATGTAGTCTGTACTCGCAATAGTACGCCGCCCGGGTCGTCCGGCCGAACCGAGGCCGTGCTCAGGCGGCCGAAGACGATGCCGGAGCCGGCGCCTGCCGGCCGAGCTCCCGGACCGGGCCGGCGGTGAGCGTCAGCAGCGCGATGCCGACGTACACGACCCCGGCGGCGGTGAGGACGTGGGCGATGCCGAGGGCGCCGGCCAGCGGGCCCATCGCGAGCTGCCCGATGGGGACGGTGGCCATCGAGCCGAGCTGGTCGTAGGAGTAGGCGCGCGAGAGCATGTGGTCGGGCACGTGCTCCTGGATCGCCAGGTGCCAGCCGAGGCTGAAGATCTGAACGCCCACTCCCGAGACCAGACCGCTGACGACGAGCGGCACCGTCGACGGCCAGACGCCGAGGGTGATCATCGGCAGCCCGAACAGCGCGACACCGAGCAGCGCCGAGACCAGCGGTCGCTCGAGCCGCCACCGCATCAGCGCCAGCGTGGCGACCAGCGCGCCGAGCGCCTGGGCCGACATGGCCAGGCCCCAGCCGTGCACGCCGATCGAGGTGGCGGCTGCGCGGACGGGGCCGAGGGAGGTGAGGCCGCCCTCGGCGAGGGCGTTCAGCAGGCCGCACGCCCCGACGACGAGCCAGAGCCAGGTGGTGGCGCGGAAGTAGCGCCAGCCCTCCTGCAGCTCGTCGACCATCGAGGTGCCGTTGGTGCCGGTGGCCGGGAGCGAGACGGGGAGCAGGAGGGCCGCGGCGAGCAGCCACGTGACCGCGTCGATGAGCAACGCCCAGCCGGCCCCGACACCGACCACGAACGCGGCCGCGACGCCGGGGCCGATCACCATCAGCGCGGCGCGGGTCAGCGAGAGCAGCGCGTTGGCCTCCTGCAGCTGCGTGCGGGGCACCAGCTGGGGGACGAGCCCGTTCATGGCCGGGATGCCGGGAGCGACGACGACGCCGTTGATCGCGGCGAGCGTGATCAGCGACCAGAGCTCGGCATGCCCGCTGAGGACGAGCACGGCGAGCGCCGCGCGGACCAGGCCGGCGAGGAGGTTCGACGCCTGGACGACACGCTGCCGGCCCCACCGGTCGGCGAGCACGCCACCGAGCAGGAGGAAGACGACCAGCGGGATCGTGTAGGCCGCCAGGACCAGGCCGAGGGAGGCGGTGCCGTCGTCGACGGCCAGCACGGCGAAGGCGAGCGCGACCGGTGACATCGCGTTGCCGGCGAGGTTGACCGACCGGGACAGGAAGTACCACCGGAAGGGTCGCGCGCGAAGGGGCGACATCGCCGAGATCGAGGTCACCTCGGGACCTTAACCCTGGCGCAGCCGCGCCGACAGGGGCAGCGGCGGGTCGGGGACGAAGGTCCGGGTCTTCTAGCCCAGCGTGACGCCTGCTGCGCGCATCTCGGCGAGGGCGGCCTCGGTCGAGTCGGCGTCGACGCCGACGGTCAGATGGCCGAGGAGCGTCACGGCGAACCCCTCGCGCACGGCGTCGAGGGCGGTCGCGCGCACGCAGTGGTCGGTGGCGATCCCGCACACGTCGACGGCGGTCACCGCGCGGTCGCGCAGCCACTCGGCGAGGGCGGTGCCGTCCGGCGTACAACCCTCGAAGCCGGAGTACGCCGCCGCGTGCTCGCCCTTGGTGAAGATCGCCTCGAAGGGCTCGGGGTCGAGGTTGGGGTGCAACGCCTCCCCGGCGGTGCCGACGACGCAGTGGGCCGGCCACGAGTCGCGGAAGTCCGGCTCGCGGGAGAAGTGCGCGCCCGGATCGATGTGGTGGTCCTTGGTCGCGACCACGTGGTCGTAGGTCGCCGCCTCCGGCAGCCCGGCCGTCCGCGCGTGCAGCAGGCCCGCGATGTCGCTGGCGACCCGCGCCCCGCCGGCCACGGGCAGCGACCCGCCCTCACAGAAGTCGTTCTGCACGTCCACGACGATCAGCGCGCTCTTCGCCATGCGCAAACACTAGGGATGTCCGGCGGCGGCTGCCACGGTCAGGCTCCGAGCCCGGCCCCGTCATTCGAAGACGGTCGGGATGACGGCCTCGCCCTTGGCCATCGACTGGGCCTCGAGGGGGAGCTCGGCGCGGGCGGCGGCGTGCCGGTCGCGTGCGGCGCTCAGCGGCTCCCGCCCGACGATCTCCCCGTCGCGGACCAGCGGGGTCAGCAGCATGCGGTCGTCTCCGTCGTCGACCGGCGCGGTGCCGATCCCGATCACCTCCGCCTGGGCGACGCCGCGCGTGGAGCGGCGGCGGAGGGCGTACTTGCGCCCGCCGATGGACACCTTGTCGACGCTCTTCTTCGCGACCGACATCAGCTCGCCGTCGGTCCCCTCGCGGGCGACCAGCTTGTAGACGAACCCGCACGTCGGGTGGCCGCTGCCGGTGACCAGCTCCGTGCCGACGCCGTAGCCGTCGACGGGTGCGGCGGCGAGCGCCGCGATCGCGTGCTCGTCGAGGTCGCTGGTGACGATGATCCGCGTCGTTCCCGCGCCGAGGGAGTCCAGCTGCTCGCGCACCTGGACCGCGAGCACGCCCAGGTCGCCGGAGTCGAGGCGGACGGCCCCGAGCGAGGTCCCGGCCACCTCGACCCCGAGCCGGACCGCCTCGGTGACGTCGTAGGTGTCGACCAGCAGGGTCGTCCCCTTGCCGAGCGACGCCACCTGGGCGCGGAACGCCTGCTCCTCGGTGTCGTGCAGCAGGGTGAACGAGTGCGCGCTGGTGCCGGTCGACGGGACGCCGTAGCGGTGGCGCGCCGCCAGGTTGGAGGTCGCCTCGAAGCCCGCGACGTACGCCGCCCGGGCGGCTGCGACGGCCGCCTCCTCATGCGTGCGGCGCGACCCCATCTCGATGCACGGCCGGCCCCCGGCGGCCAGTGTCATGCGGGAGGCCGCCGACGCGACCGCGGAGTCGTGGTTGTAGATCGAGAGCAGCACGGTCTCGAGCAGGACCGCCTCGGCGAAGGACGCCTCCACCACCAGCAGCGGGGAGTGCGGGAAGTAGAGCTCGCCCTCGGCGTAGCCCCACACGTCGCCGGAGAAACGGAAGTCCGCGAGCCAGCCGAGCGTCGGCTCGTCGACGACGCCGTCGAGTGCGGCGAGCGTGTCGGAGTCGAACCGGAAGGCGTCGATCGCCTCCAGCGCACGGCCCACACCGGCCACGACGCCGTACCGCCGACCCTCGGGCAGCCGGCGGGGGAACAGCTCGAAGACCGAGCGTCGGCCGGCGGTGCCGGCGGCCAGCGCGGCCTCCAGCATCGTGAGCTCGTAGTGGTCGGTCAGGAGGGCGGTGGAGTCCGCGGTCGAGTGCACAGTCGCCATCGTGGCACGATGGGCGCCATGTCCGCGCCGAGCCCGGTCGAGCTAGACGAGCCCGTCACCGACGACCTGACCATCCCCGCCACCCCCTGGATCACGGTGGTGTGGAACGACCCGGTCAACCTGATGTCCTACGTCACCTTCGTCTTCCAGAAGTACTTCGGCTACTCGAAGAAGAAGGCGGAGAAGCTGATGCTCGAGGTCCACGAGGACGGCCGCTCCGCGGTCAGCTCCGGGAGCCGCGAGGAGATGGAGCGCGACGTGCAGGCGATGCACGAGTACGGCTTGTGGGCGACCCTCGAGAAGCAGGAGTGACCAGGCGATGACGGGGTTCACCCGCCACCGGAGGAGCGGCAGCATCATCGCCAACTTCACCGGGTTCGAGGCCGACCTGCTCCGCTCGCTGGCGAGCCAGCTCGTCGAGCTGCTGCGCAACGAGTCGGCCGCACCCTTTGAGCGCGACTCCCTCGAGGCGATGCTCGACTTCTCCGGCCCGACCACCGAGCCCGAGGACCCGGTGCTGGCCCGGCTCTTCCCCAACGCCTACCGCGACGACGAGGAGGCGGCCGGCGACTTCCGGCGCTTCACCGAGTCGGCCCTGCGCGACGGCAAGGCGGCCGCGGCCGGGGCGATCATCGACGCGCTGGAGGAGGCCGGCCTGCCACCCGAGCTGGTCGAGGAGGGCCTGATGATCGACGTGGAGCTCGACGAGCCGTCCGCGGAGACCTGGATGCGCTCGTTCACCGACATCCGGCTCGCGCTGGCCACCCGACTCGAGGTCGAGGAGGGCGACGAGGCCTACTGGGAGTCGCTGCCCGACGACGACCCGCGCGGCCAGGCCCACGACATCTACGACTGGGTCGGCTACCTCCAGGAGACGCTCGTCGAGGCGCTCTCCGACGCATGACGCCGGTCACGTCCGCAGCGTGGGCCGCGGGGCACCCCTGCCGGTCGACGGCCTAGGGTTGTCTCTCGTGCTGACCATCACGCAGGCGACGTACGACGCCATCGTCGCCCACGCCAGGCGTGACCATCCCGACGAGGCCTGCGGCATCGTCGCGGGCCCGGAGGGCAGCGACCGGCCGGAGCGGGTGATCGAGATGATCAACGCGGCCGGCAGCCCGACCTTCTACGAGTTCGACAGCACCGAGCTGCTCGAGCTCTACAAGGAGATGTGGGCGCGTGACGAGGAGCCGGTGATCGTCTACCACTCCCACACCGCCACCGAGGCCTACCCGAGCGTCACCGACGTGAAGCTCGCCAGCGAGCCGGGCGCCCACTACGTGCTGGTCAGTACCCGCGAGCACGGCAACGACGAGGGTCCGGTCGAGTTCCGCTCCTACCGGATCGTGGACGGCGAGATCACCGAGGAAGAGATCCGGGTGGTCGAGACGTTGAGCAGCACCGAGTCCTGACAGTCACCGAGGAGAAGACATGGCCATCGAGGTCCGCATCCCGACCATCCTGCGCACCTACACCGCCGGCGAGAAGTCCGTCAGCGGGTCCGGCGGCACCCTTGCCGCGCTCATCGACGACCTCGAGGCGAACCACGCCGGCATCAAGGACCGTCTGATCGACAACGGCGACCTGCGTCGCTTCGTCAACGTGTACGTCAACGACGAGGACGTCCGCTTCCTGGGCGGCCTCGGGGCCGAGCTGAAGGACGGCGACCAGGTCGTCGTGCTGCCGGCCGTCGCCGGTGGGGCGAGCTGAGCGCGTCGCGATGACCGCCGAGCGCCGCACCTTCGTCCTCGTCGACGGAGAGAACATCGACGCGACGCTCGGCAACTCCCTCCTCGGGCGGCGGCCGCTGCCCGAGGAGCGGCCGCGCTGGGACCGCGTGACGGCGTACGCCGCCGAGCTGTGGGACCAGCCGGTCACCGGCCTCTTCTTCCTCAACGCCTCCAACGGCCAGCTCCCAAGCGCGTTCGTGCAGGCGCTGCTGGCGCTCGACTACCGGCCGGTGCCGCTGAGCGGCCGGGCCGACGAGAAGGTCGTCGACATCGGCATCCTGCGGACGCTCGACGCGCTCGCCGCCCATGACGACGACGTGCTGCTGGTCAGCCACGACGCGGACTTCGCCGACCGGCTCGCCGGGCTGGCGTCCGGCCGGCGCCGGGTCGGTGTGCTCGCGCTGCGGGAGTACGCCAGCAGCCAGTTCGACACGCTCGGCATCGAGCTGCACGACCTCGAGGACGAGGTCGGCGCGTTCAACGTCCCGCTGCCGCGGGTGCGGATCATCCCGCTCGACGAGTTCGACCCGGAGCGCTTCCTGCGCTGAGGGCTCGTCAGCCGAGGATGCCGAGCTGGTAGCCGCGCCACCGCTGCGGCCCGGTCGGTGACGCCGGCCCGGTCTCGCATGTCGGGCGTCCGGCGACGAACGCGATCATCCGATCGGTGGATGGGAGACTTGGACCATGCGCTTCGACAACCACCTCGCGTCGGTCGGGAACACGCCGCTGGTGGGTCTGCCGCGCCTCTCGGACCAGTTCAGCCGAGGCGGTGTCGAGGTCAGGCTGTGGGCGAAGCTGGAGGACCGCAACCCCACCGGCTCGATCAAGGACCGCCCGGCCCTGAAGATGATCGAGCAGGCCGAGAAGGACGGGCTGCTGCGCCCCGGCTGCACGATCCTCGAGCCGACGTCGGGCAACACGGGCATCTCGCTCGCCATGGCGGCCAAGCTCAGGGGCTACCGCATCGTCTGCGTGATGCCGGAGAACACCTCCGAGGAGCGTCGCCAGCTGCTGCGGATGTGGGGCGCCGAGATCGTCTCCTCGCCCGCGGCCGGCGGCTCCAACGAGGCCGTCCGGGTGGCCAAGCGGCACGCGGCCGAGCACCCGGACTGGGTGATGCTCTACCAGTACGGCAACGCTGCCAACGCCCTGGCGCACGAGGAGGGAACCGGCCCCGAGCTGCTGGCCGACCTCCCGTCGATCACCCACTTCGTGGCCGGCCTCGGCACCACCGGCACGCTGATGGGCGTCTCCCGCTTCTTCCGGTCGGCGAAGCCGGACGTGCGCATCGTCGCCGCCGAGCCGCGCTACGGCGAGCTCGTCTACGGCCTGCGCAACCTCGACGAGGGCTTCGTGCCCGAGCTGTACGACGCCTCGCTGATCGACACCCGCTTCTCGGTCGGCCCGCGCGACGCCGTGCGCCGCGTCCGCGAGCTGCTCGAGCTCGAGGGCATCTTCGCCGGCATCTCGACCGGCGCGATCCTGCACGCCGCGCTCGGCCAGGCCGCCAACGCGGCGCGCGACGGCGTGGCCGCGGACATCGCCTTCGTCGTGGCCGACGGCGGCTGGAAGTACCTCTCCACCGGTGCCTACGAGGGCACCATCGACTCGGCCGAGGAGTCGCTCGAGGGCCAGCTCTGGGCCTAGGACTGAGTTCCTAAGGAACGTCAAGCCACGTGGCGGCTCGTAGGCTTGGTGTTGGCGGGCTGGGATGTTGGAGCGCTTTGCGACTCCTGTGACTCCCGGCCCGCCGCCTGCCTGTGTCGCTGCTGCATGCGGCGACCGGCTGCGGCGACGCGGTTCTTCTGGTCGATGGCGTAGCGCTCCTTGACGATCGCGCGGCCCTCGGCCTCGGTGATCGGGGTGCCGTCGACGTCGCGGAGTGTGTACGGCTGGCCGTTGCGCATGCAGGCCACGATCCGGGTGACCATCAGGGTGGCTAGGTGGCAGATCGCGGAGTCGTGGTGCCGGTCGCCGGCCATCAGGCGCTGGTACTTGGCGGCGATCTGTGGGTCGACCTTGCGGGCCTGATCGGCCGCGTGGCAGAGCACCTCGCGCAGCAGCGGGTCACCGGCCTTGGTGATCGAGGACTCGACCTTGCTGACCCCGGACTGGCTGACCTTGGGCACCAGGCCGGTGGAGGCGCGGACCGCGGCCAAGGAGGTGAATCGGTGCGGGTCGCCGATCCGGCCGGCGATGACCGCGCTGGTCACCGGCCCGACACCGGGTGCGGAAGCGACGATGCCGTCGGGGTCGGCGTCGGCATAGAGGTTCGTGACCCGCTCGTCGATCTGCTTGATCTGACGGGTCAGGAACAGTGCCTGCTCGGCTTCGTGGGCGATGTCTTCGGCGAGTTCGGCGAAGTCCATCCCGTCAGCGCCCCACAGGGCGAGCGTCTCTCTTGCTGCCGCCACCAGTCCGGCGGCGTGGTCCTCACGCCAGGCGCCCCGTGAGCGGGCGATGAGCAACCGGCTCAGACGCGCCTGACCGAGCCGGATCACGGTGTTGGGGTCGGCGTAGCGAGCCAGGAACTCCAGCGCGGCAAGGCCGTAGTTCGAGCCCAGCATCGCGTACCAGGACGGTCCGAGTAGTTCGACGAGCGCGTCGAGTCGGGCGTAGACCGCGACCCGACGCTTGACCATGGTGGAGCGCTGCTTGACCAGCCGACGCAGTGCGTCAGCCGGGCCTTGGCCGGAGTACTCGCGCAGTCCGTCGGGGTGCAGCAGCGGCAGCCGGGCGAGGAGCTCGGAGTCGATCCGGTCGTTCTTCGTGTGCTTGGAGTAGTAGCGGCGCAGGTCAGCGGACTGCGTGGTGGGGACCATCACGACCCGTGCGCCGCGGCGGCGGAACCACTCCGCGACCACGATCCAGGCATTGCGGGTCGGCTCGATCACCACGGTCAGCTCACCGGGGTCGGCCACGTCGAGGTCCGTCCACAGCCGCTCGAGGTCGCTCGGTCTGGTCCAGAACTTCCGGCCGCGCCAGACCGTGGCGCCGTCGCGGGCAAGCGTGGCTTGATGCGCTGCCCGGACGGCGATGTCGATGCCCAACGTGAACGCCATCGCGTTGCTCCTGTCAGTCGGTTTCCCGTTCACCAGGTGACTGACCATCGCGGCCACGGCCCAGACATTCTCTAAGCAGGAGTCCACGCCCCATGACTGGCTCCAAGTTCCCGAACAAGGACACCGCTCGACCAGACACCAGGCCCGCGGACGACCACTCAGAACTCAGGGATCACCACGTGTCCCGGTCGGATGTTCGGCCCGCCCGCGGACCCACTCAAAAGGCTAAATGTCGGTGGTCACCCCTAGCGTGTGACGTGCGCCGGCCGCTCCGGGCCGGGCATCGACCGGCTGGAGGCCGTGGACATGACACAACTGGACTGGAAGATCGAGCTCATCCCGCTCGCCGTCTCGGACGTCGACCGGGCCAAGGCGTTCTACGGCGACCAGGTCGGCTGGAACGTCGACTTCGACAACACCGTGCACGAGGGGCTCCGCTTCGTGCAGGTGACACCCCAGGGGTCGGCCTGCTCCTTCTGCTTCGGGGTGGGCCTCGAGATGATGCCGGAGGGGTCGTCGCAGCTCATCCAGGTCGTGGTGCCGGACGCCGATGCCGCCCGCGCCTATCTGCGTGAGCGCGAGGTCGACTGCTCCGATGTCGACGAGCTGCCGTGGGGTCGGTTCGTCTACTTCCAGGACCCTGACGGCAACCGTTGGTCGTTGCAGCAGATCATCCGGGCGGGCTGATCCGCGGAGCCGCGTGACCGTCGTCTCGCGTGACGTGGGTCGCGGCCCCGTGCGTCAGGGGTGTCGAACGCCTAGCCTTTCGCCTTGTGCATGACCTGAGCCTCCCCGTCGACCCAGGAAACGTGGATGCGCCCATCGGGATCTTCGACTCGGGGTTCGGGGGGCTCACCGTCGCCCGGTCGGTCATCGACCAGCTCCCGCACGAGTCGGTGCTCTACGTCGGCGACACCGCGCGGGCGCCCTACGGGCCCAAGCCGATCGCGGAGGTCCGTGAATACGCGCTGGAGTGCCTCGACCACCTCGTCGAGCAGGGCGTGAAGGCGCTGGTCATCGCCTGCAACTCCGCCAGCGCCGCGATGCTGCGCGACGCCCGCGAGCGCTACGACGTGCCGGTGACCGAGGTGATCCTGCCGGCCACCCGACGCGCCGTCGCGGCCAGCCGCACCGGCCGGATCGGCGTGATCTGCACCCGCGCGACCGCCGAGTCGATGGCCTACGACGACGCCTTCGCCGCCGCGCCGCACGTCGAGCTGCACACCCGGGCCTGCCCGCGGTTCGTCCCGCTCGTCGAGGCCGGCATCACCAGCGGTGACGAGCTGCTCGACGCGGCGCACGACTACCTCGACCCGCTCACCAGCGTGGGCGTCGACACGCTGATCCTCGGCTGCACGCACTACCCGCTGCTGACCGGTGTCATCTCCTACGTCATGGGCGACAACGTGACGCTCGTCAGCAGCGCCGAGGAGTGTGCGAAGGACGTCTACCGGATGCTGGCGGGCACCGGCCTGATGCGCGAGTCCGGCGAGCCGACGTACCGCTTCCTGACCACCGGGGCGCCCGACCAGTTCGAGACCATCGGCCGGCGCTTCCTCGGCCCCGAGATGGTCGCCGCCTCGCAGTTCGCGGGAGGACTCGCATGACCGCCGCCCTCACGCTCACGATCGTCGGCTGCTCCGGCTCCTACCCGGGGCCCGAGTCGCCCGCGAGCTGTTATCTCGTCGAGGCGGTCGGAAGCGACGGCAACGGCGGGAGCCGGACCTGGCGGATCCTGCTCGACCTGGGCAACGGGGCGCTGGGCGCCCTGCAGCGGTACGCCGACCCGCTGGCCATCGACGCGGTGCTGCTCTCCCACCTGCACGCCGACCACTGCATCGACATGACGTCCTACTACGTGCTGCGGAAGTACCACCCCAGCGGTCAGCAGCCGCCGATCCCGGTGTGGGGTCCGCGCGGCACGGCGCGGCGGCTGGCCCGTGCCTACGACCTCCCCCGCAAGCCGGGCATGGAGGAGGAGTTCGAGTTCCACAAGTACCGCGCGACGTTCGAGGTCGGGCCCTTCCGGATCACCCCCGTCGAGGTGGATCACCCGGTGCCGGCGTACGCCTTCCGGATCGACGTGGCCGGGACGGTGCTCGCCTACACCGGGGACACCGGCCCCACCGAGCGGCTGCTCGAGCTCGCCACCGGCGCCGACCTGCTGCTGGCGGAGGCGTCGTTCCGGGCGGGCGACGACAACCCGGCGGGACTCCACCTGACCGGCGTCCAGGCCGGTGAGGTCGCCGCCAAGGCGGGCGCGAAGCGCCTCGTGCTGACCCACGTCCCGAAGGCCGTCACCGGCCCCACTCAGCAATCGGCAAGCAAGCACCCATCACCAGGTTGGACAACCTGGCTGGGCATCACTCCCACGTACCGCCATGGCACAGCGCCGACGGCATGCTCGCCGAGGCCGGCTCGGTCTACGACGGCCCGGCCGAGCTAGCGGTCGCCGGAGCGGTCTACTCCCTGCCCTGAGCCGGGCGGTCCAGCCCCGCGTCGTGGATGCAGAGCGCGATCTGGACCCGGTTGGCCGCGGCCAGCTTGTCGAGCAGGCGGGAGACGTGCGCCTTGACGGTGGGGACCGACAGGTAGAGCTCCGCCGCGATCTCCGCGTTCGAGAGCCCGCGCCCGACCGCTCGGGCGACCTCGCGCTCGCGCTCGGTCAGCACCGCCAGCCGTCGCTCAGCGGCCTCCGCCCGGCCGCGCGGGTCGTCGCGACGCAGCCGGTCGATCAGCGAGCGGGTGACCGAGGGGGACAGCATCGGGTCGCCGTCGGCGACCCGCCGGATCGCGTCGACGATCTCGGCCGGAGGGGTGTCCTTGAGCAGGAACCCGTCCGCGCCCGCTCCGAGGGCGCCCACGACCAGGTCGTCGGCGTCGAACGTCGTCAGCACGATGACGTGGGGCGGGTCCGCCCGCTCGTGCAGCCGCTGCGTCGCCTCGAGGCCGGTCATCCGCGGCATCCGGATGTCCATCAGCACCACGTCGGGCCGGAGGTCCTCGGTCAGCCGGACCGCCTCGGCGCCGTCGGCGGCCTCGCCGACGACCTTCACGTCGTCGGGACCGCCGAGCATCAGCGCCAGCGCGGAGCGGACGAGCGGGTCATCGTCGGCGAGCAGCACCCGGATCATGCCGGCCACGCTATCCAGGCGTGCAGCACGAAGTCGCGGCCCTCCACGCGGTGCTCCAGCCCGCCGCCGGCCAGCTCGGCCCGCTCGCTCATCCCGACCAGCCCGAGGCCGGCGCCGGGTGCGGCCGGCCGCAGCGGACCGGGGGCCGGGAGCGGGTTGCGCATGGTCACGTCGAGCCGCTCGCCGGCCGCACCGTGGAGGACGACCGAGAGCCGCTGCCCGGGTGCGTGCTTGCGGGCGTTCGTGACGCCCTCCTGGACGATGCGGTAGACCGTCCGGCCCAGCACGTCGGGGACCTCGTCGACGATCCGGTCGTCGACCTCCACGGCCGTGCCGGCGGCGCGTGCCTCCACGAGCAGGCCGGGCAGGTCGGCGTACGTCGGCTGGGGCGCGAGCTCGCCGCCGGACTCGCGCAGCACGCCGAGCACCGCACGCAGGTCGGCGAGCGCCTCGTGCGCCTTCTCCTGGATCACCGCGACGCTCGCGCGCATCCCGCCGGCGTCGAGGTCCTGGCGGAACCCGAGCGCGCCGGCGTGCATGGAGATCTGGGAGATCCGGTGGGCCAGGACGTCGTGCATCTCACGGGCGATGCGCTGGCGCTCGTTGGCCCGGGCCTGCTCGATCCGCAGCGCCTGCTCGGCCTCGGCCCGGTCGACCCGGTTGCGGAGCCCCCAGAGGAGCTCGCGGCGGGAGCCGAGGTAGAGCCCCCAGCCGACCGCAGCGCCGGTCGCGATCGCGTTGAGGACGAGGACGAGCCACACGGAGTCGTCCGGTCCGCGGGTGACCATGCCGTACTGCTGCGCGCACGCGAAGCCGACCGAGGCGACGATCCCGATCTCGCGTCCGCGTCGCCGGGTCGCGACCGAGACGAGCGCCAGCAGCGCCGGACCGCCGGCGATCCCCGAGACCGTGGTCGTCAGGCCGAGCACGATCGCCACCGCGACCGGCCGACGGCGGCGGAAGAAGACGAGCACGTAGGCGACCGCGCCCAGCACCACGTCGAGCACGACGAACCAGTCGCCGATCCGCTGCTCGGGGTCGATGGCCGGCCCCCACGTCACCCCCGACACGGCGAGCATCACCACGAGGCGCCAGACGTGGCTCCAGGTGCTCAGCCGCGGCTGGTACTCGGGCTCGGGGTGCTGCATGGGCCCACGCTAGGGCTGCGCGGCCTGCGCCACAGCGGTCCTCGGTCGTCCGGGACCCCCTACTTGTGGAGGGGTCGTGTCGATGCCGCGGAACGATGCCGGACCTGACGCCGATCTGACAGGGTGGTCGCATGATCAAGGTCGAAGGACTGACGCGGAAGTACGGCTCGTTCGTGGCCGTCGACGATGTGAGCTTCACCTGCCAACCTGGTCGGGTCACCGGCTTCCTGGGGCCCAACGGCGCCGGCAAGTCGACGACGATGCGGGTGATGGTGGGGCTCACGCCGCCGACGAAGGGCGAGGTGACGATCGGTGGGCTGCGCTACCACGACATCCCGAACCCCGGGCGGCACGTCGGCGTCCTGCTGGACGCCTCGGCGCAGCACGGCGGCCGGACCGGCCGGGAGGTGCTCACCCTCGGCGCGATGACGATGGGTCTGCCCGAGTCCCGCGTCGACGAGATGCTCGACCTCGTCTCGCTGACCAAGGCCGAGGCGAAGCGGCGCATCCGGAACTACTCGCTCGGCATGAAGCAGCGCCTCGGCATCGCCCACGCGCTGCTCGGTGACCCGCAGGTGCTGATCCTGGACGAGCCGGCCAACGGCCTCGACCCCGCCGGCATCCGCTGGATGCGCGGCCTCCTCAAGAACTACGCCGACCGCGGCGGCACGGTGCTGCTCTCGAGCCACCTGCTGCACGAGGTCGAGCAGATCGCCGACGAGATGATCCTCATCGGCAACGGCCGGATCGTGGCCCGGGGCGACCGCGAGACGCTGCTGGCCGGTGCCGGCCCCGCGCAGACGCTCGTCACGTCTTTGGACAACGCCGCGCTCGCCGCGGCGCTCCAGGCGGCCGGCCTGCCCGTCGAGCAGGCCGGACGCGGGCTGCGGGTCCAGGCGGCGGCGGCCGACGTCGGTCGCGCCGCCCTCTCCGCCCAGGTCGTGCTCACCGACCTGCGCGACGGCGGCGCCGGGCTCGAGGACCTGTTCCTGCAGCTCACCGCCGACACCCAGCGCGAGGCGCCCTCGTCGCTCCAGGCTCCGACACCCGAAGGGACCGTGGCATGACCTCCCCCTCCACCGGCTCCGTCAGCGGCTCCGTCACCGGCACGTCGCCGATCGTCCTCGACGTCACCGACACCGCGCCGATCCCGTTCGGCCGGCTGGTCGGCGTCGAGCTGCGCAAGGCCCGGGACACCCGGGCCAGCTTCTGGCTGCTCGCCATCATCGGCATCGTCGTCGTCCTGGCCGAGGCGATCGCGCTGATCGTCACCACCGTCAACGACGACAAGATCCAGTTCGGCGACTTCACCGCGGTCGCCGCGTTCCTGACCTCCGTGCTGCTGCCGGTGCTCGGCATCATGCTCGTCACGACGGAGTGGACGCAGCGCTCCGCGATGGTCACCTTCACGCTGGAGTCCCGGCGGTCGCGGGTCATCCTGGCCAAGCTCGCCGTCGGCGTGATCCTGACGCTGGCGACGATCGTGCTGGCGACCGCCATCGGCGCGATCTGCACCGCGCTGTACGGGCTCTTCAACGGCCACGCGGACTGGCACTACGGCTGGGACGGCTTCTTCGGTTTCATCATCGGCCAGAACCTCGCCATGCTCACGGGCTTCGCGCTCGCGGCGCTGCTGCTGAACACGGCCGCGGCCATCGTCATCTTCTTCATCTACACCTACGTCCTGCCCGGCCTGATCGCGCTCGGCGCGCACTACATGGACTGGTTCGACAAGCTTGCCCCGTGGATCGACTTCAGCTCGGCCCAGGGTGAGCTCTACGAGCTCTCCGACATGACGGGCAAGGAGTGGGGCCATCTGGTGGTCTCCGGGATCATCTGGCTGGTCGTCCCGCTCGTCATCGGCCTGCGGCGGATCCTCCGGGCCGAGGTGAAGTAGCGCAGCGCTCCCTCCACCGGGCGCCCGACCGGGCGCCCGGTGCGACTCCGTCGCTCGGTAGGGTCCTTCCTCGTGACGACACGTGCCGATGGGCGAGCAGACGACGAGCTGCGCCAAATCAAGATCACCCGCAACTGGCTCGACCACGCCGCCGGCTCGGTGCTCGTCGAGTTCGGCCGGACCCGCGTCCTGTGTGCGGCGTCGGCCTCCGAGGGCGTGCCGCGGTGGCGCAAGGGCTCGGGCCTCGGCTGGGTGACGGCCGAGTACGCCATGCTCCCGGCCTCGACCAACACCCGCTCCGAGCGCGAGTCGGTCAAGGGCCGCATCGGCGGGCGCACCCACGAGATCTCCCGGCTGATCGGCCGCTCGCTGCGCGCCGTGATCGACTACAAGGCGCTCGGCGAGAACACCATCCAGCTCGACTGCGACGTCCTCCAGGCCGACGGCGGCACCCGCACGGCCGCGATCACCGGCGCATACGTCGCCCTCGCCGACGCGGTCGCCCACCTGCGCTCCACCGGCGCGCTCACCGGTGAGCCACTCACCGGCTCGGTGGCCGCGGTCTCCGTCGGCATCATCGACGGGGTCCCGCGCCTCGACCTCCCCTACGAGGAGGACGTCCGCGCCGAGACCGACATGAACATCGTGATGACCGGCGACGGCAAGTTCGTCGAGGTGCAGGGCACCGCCGAGGGCGCCGCCTTCGACCGCGCCGAGCTGGACACCCTGCTCGCGCTCGGCGAGAAGGGCTGCGCCGACCTAACCCGCCTGCAGGTCGAGGCGCTCGCCGGATGACCCGGGTCTTCGTCGCCTCGCGCAACGCCAAGAAGATCCAGGAGATGGAGCGCATCCTGGGCCCTCTCGTGCCGGGCGTCTCCGTCATCGGGCTCGACGACGTCGCATTCTTCGAGGAGCCCGTCGAGGACGCGCCGAC
Source organism: Nocardioides terrae (assembly GCF_900112345.1). GTDB lineage: Bacteria > Actinomycetota > Actinomycetes > Propionibacteriales > Nocardioidaceae > Nocardioides > Nocardioides terrae. The sequence continues at coordinate 4,742 of NZ_FOLB01000012.1, read as the reverse complement.
CTTCGAGGGCAACGCACTGATCAAGGCACGCGCAGGCTTCCTGGCCACCGGGCTGCCGTCCGTCGCCGACGACTCCGGCCTCTGCGTCGACGCGCTGAACGGCATGCCCGGCGTGCTCTCGGCCCGCTGGGGTGGCCGCCCGAAGTCCGACGAGCGCAACAACGCGCTGCTGCTCGACCAGCTGGCCGACGTACCCGATGCGGGCCGCACCGCCCACTTCACCTGCGCCGTCGCGTTCGTGCACGAAGGCGGCGAGGTGGTGGTCGAGGGCCGGATGGACGGTCGGGTGATCCGCGAGGTGCGGGGGAGCGGCGGGTTCGGCTACGACGTGCTCTTCGAGGCGTCCGACCGGCCGGGGCTCACCACCGCCGAGCTCTCCCGCGAGGACAAGGACGCGATCTCCCACCGCGGCAGGGCGCTGCGGGAGATCGGCCCCCGGATCGCCGAGGTCCTCGGGAGCTGATGGACGCCGCCCACCGGCAGCACGCCGCGCAGGTCCGGCTCGAGTAGGGACCGGCCGTCGCTGCCTGAGGACCTCAAGTGGTCGATGTCGCCGGAGCGCCCCCTGTGGCACCTCACCGGCTACGCGGCCCGCGTGCGTCACAAAGGGTCCTCGGACCGGCCCGAGACGCGTCAGGCGCCGTGCGGCTCCACCGCGCGCACGAAGCGCAGCTGGGCGAGCCCGTTCACCACGACGGAGAACACCAGCAGGGCGACGGCCCAGCCGGGCTGGCCGGCCAGCCACAGGCCCAGCGACACCAGCCCGAAGACGAGCACCTTGACGACGGGACGCACCACTGGGCCGCCGTACGGCGCCTTCGGTGAGGCGAAGGACCACCACACCGCGACGACGAGGGCCGGCAGCAGCCAGACGAGGAGCCACGGCGCCGGCAGCGCCCAGCCGACGACGGCGGCGCCGGCGCAGGCGAGCAGCTCGTCGAGGAACACCAGGCCCAGAACCAGCCACGCGAGACCCGTCACGGCAGGATGCTCCCATGACGCTCTTCCGGCAGGCGGCCCAGGCGGTCGCGAGCTATCACCGGGAACCGAAGATCTGGGAGACCCCGATCGACGAGCAGCGCGCCGCCGCCCGGCTGCAGGCGGCGCGAGAGCCGAAGGAGGAGGTCGCCGCGGTCGAGGACGTCGACGCGGACGGCGTGCCGTGCCGGCTCTACACCCCGGCCGGCGCGAGGGACGGCATCGTCGTCCACCTCCACGGCGGCGGCTTCGTCTTCAACGACGTCGAGGTGCACGACGCGGTCTCCCGTCGGTTCGCCGACCGCAGCGGCCTGGCCGTCCTGAGCGTCGACTACCGCCGACCGCCCGAGCACCGGTTCCCCGCCGCCGTCGAGGACGTCGACGCGGTGGTCGGGTGGCTCGGGCGGCAGGGCCGGCCGGGCCCGGCCTACGTCCACGGCGACAGCGCCGGCGGCAACCTGGCGCTCGGCGGCGCGCTGCGCCACCCCGGCACCTTCGACGCCGTGGTGCTCATCTACCCGTTCCTCGACCCGACCCAAGGGTTCGACTCCTACGACACCGCCGCGGAGGGCTTCGACCGGGAGGAGGCGGCCTGGTACTGGCAGCAGTACGTCGCCTCACCCGCCGACCTCACCGATCCCGATCTCGCCCCGCTGCTCAGCGACCGGCTGCACACGCTGCCGCCCACCCTCGTGGTCACCGCGGAACACGACCCGCTGCGCGACGAGGGCGAGGAGCTCGCGCGCCGGCTGGACGCGGCGGGCGTCGAGGTGACCGCCACCCGCTACCTAGGCCAGACGCACGGCTTCTGGCGCCACGACGCCTTCACGCCGGCGGAGCGGCTCGTCCGGCAGGTGGCCGGCTTCCTCGCGTCGTACGCCTGAGAGGATGAAGCCATGCGCGTGCACCTGGGCTGCGACCACGCCGGCCTCGACCTGAAGAGCCACCTGACCACCCGCCTCACCGAGCTCGGCCACGAGGTCGTTGACCACGGACCCTTCGTCTACGACGCCCTCGACGACTACCCCGTCTTCTGCATCCGGGCCGCCGAGGCGGTCGTCCGCGATCGCGAGCAGGGCCTCGACAGCCTCGGCGTCGTCATCGGCGGCAGCGGCAACGGCGAGCAGATGGCGGCCAACAAGGTGACCGGCATCCGCTGCGCGCTGGTCCACTCCGACGAGACCGCCAAGCTGGCCCGCGAGCACAACGACGCCCAGGTCGTCGCCGTCGGCGGACGGATGCACAGCATCGAGGACATGACGCGCTTCGTGGAGGTCTTCCTCGCCGAGCCCTTCAGCGACGAGGAGCGCCACGTCAGGCGGATCGAGCAGCTCGACGTCTACGACCGCACCGGCCGGCGCCCGCCGCTGCCCGAGTCGGCCCGGGGCCTCGGCCCGGCCGAGGACCAGGACTGAGCGAGGGATGCCCGAGGGGCACACCCTCCACCGGCTGGCGCACGACCTGACCGACGCCTTCGCCGGGCGGCCGGTCCGGGTCGGCAGCCCGCAGGGACGCTTCGACGCCGAGGCCCGTCAGCTCGACGGCCAGGTGCTCGACGGCGCCCAGGCGTGGGGCAAGCAGCTGTTCCTGGAGTTCCCGGGTGAGCGCTACATCCACATCCACCTCGGCCTGATCGGCAAGCTCCAGCTCACGCCGTACGACGACCAGCCGCCGCCGCCGATCGGGCAGGTGCGGCTACGGCTGGTGGGGGAGTCGACCGTCGCGGACCTGCGCGGCGCCACCGCCTGCGACCTGTGGACCCGCGAGCAGGTCGACGCCGGCATCGCCAAGCTCGGGCCGGACCCGCTCCGTCCGCCGGACGCGGGCGGCGACCCGCTGAAGGCCTGGGCCCGGATCGGGCGCAGCCAGCGCAGCATCGCCAGCCTGCTGATGGACCAGACCGTGCTCGCCGGCGTGGGCAACGTCTACCGCGCCGAGCTCCTCTTCCGGCACCGCGTCGACCCCTACCGCCGCGGTGACGCGCTCACCCGCAAGCAGTGGCTCGCGATGTGGGACGACCTCGTCGCGCTCATGCACGACGGCGTCGCCAAGAACCGCATCGACACCGTCCGCGTGGAGCACACGCCCGAGGCGATGGATCGGGACCCGCGCGTCGACGACCACGGCGGCGAGGTCTACGTCTACCGGCGCACCGGCCAGCCCTGCCACGTGTGCGGCGCCGTCGTACGCACCGCCGAGCTCGAGGGCCGCAACCTGTTCTGGTGCCCGCGCTGCCAGCGGGCGTCACGATCGCGTGCGACGAAGTGACGCCGACCGAACCGCGGCGGCCACTAGAGTGTGGCTTCCCCGACCACGAGGACCTGAGACATGAGTGCCCGAACTGAGTCGTCGCGCGTGGCCGCGGTCGGGCGCTCGCTCAGGTGGGGCGCCCGGGTCCGGACCCGCGGTCTCGACAGCCAGACGGGGATGCTCATCCTCCTCAGCCTGGTGGCCGTGGTCTGCTGCCTGGGCATCGTCTACCTCGACCGCTACTCACCGGTCACGCTGCTGGTGGTGCCGCTCCTCGTCGCGAGCCTGCTCCTGGGACCGCGCACGCTGCCCTGGTTCGTCGTCTTCGTCCTGACCCTGACCGTCCTGGCGGTCGTCGGCCGCCGGATGCGTGACGTCGACATCAGCCCCGCCTCGGTGACCGGCATCGCGATGGTCTTCCTGCTCGGCCTGGTCGTGCTGCTGATGTCCTTCCGCCGCTCGCGGCTGGGCGTGGCCGGCCTGCAGGGCGAGTCGATGTTCGTCGACCTGCGCGACCGCATCCTCAACCAGGGCGGGATCCCCATGTTGCCGCGCGACTGGCACGTCCAGTCGGAGCTCAGGTCGGCCGGCGGCACCCTCTTCGCGGGCGACTTCGTGGTCGCCAGCCGCCCCGCGGCGGACCGGCTCGAGGTCGTCGTCGTCGACGTCTCCGGGAAGGGCGAGCAGGCCGGGACCCGTGCGCTGCTCCTGTCGGGGGCGTTCAGCGGCATGCTCGGCGCGCTCCCGCCCGAGGCGTTCCTGCCGGCCGCCAACGAGTACCTCCTGCGCCAGGACTGGGAGGAGGGCTTCGCCACCGCCGTTCACCTCTCCGTCGACCTGGCCACCGGCTTCTTCGAGATCCGTACGGCGGGCCATCCGCCGGCCGTCTGGCGTGCTGCCGGCTCCGGCCGGTGGAGCGTCCTCGGCAGCGAGGGCCCGATCCTCGGCCTGATCCCCGGCGCCGAGTTCGCGGTCGCCACCGGCGTCTTCTCCCACGGCGACGCGGTGCTGCTCTACACCGACGGCATGGTCGAGCAGCCGCACCGCGACATCGACCTGGGCATCGACCGGCTCGTCGGCGAGGCGGAGTCACTGCTCCGCGGCGACTTCCAGGACGCGGCCAAGCGGCTCGTCGACGCCCTCGGCTCCCGCAACGACGACCGGGCGATGATCGTCGTCCATCGGCTCTAGCTGTACCCGGCCAGGACGTTGGTAGCGGCGAGCCTGGTTGAACGAACGAGAACCTCCGAATGGGATGTGGCTTGTCTAAGGCCCACTCCAACCCGGAGGTTCTCGTGTCCCACGGTAATGCCCGGCTGACCGTTCACGGTCGTCGACTGATCGTCCAGCGCCACCAGGCCGGCTGGCCCCAAGCTCACATCGCGGCCGCGATGGGTGTCTCCCGCAAGTGCGTGCGGACCTGGATCGACCGCTACGCCACCGAAGGCGAGGCCGGATTGGTGACGCGGTCCTCGCGGCCGCACACAATGCCCACCAGGACCAGCGATGAGGTC
>NZ_FOLB01000018.1 GCF_900112345.1 Nocardioides terrae | reverse complement strand
ATACGCGCCTCACGGCTTCGCAGGCTCAGCCCTGGCGCACTCGACCTCCCCGCCTCATCCGCCGCCTCGCAGGCTCGGCGGCGGGGCGGTGATGCTTCAGTACCGCTCGGCGAGCGCGGTCAGCTTGGCGACGTACGCCGGCCAGTCGTAGCCGTCGGGGACGTTGTCGCCCGGCCTGCGCCAGCCGACGGCCCCGTCGATCCCCTCGCGGAGGATGTCGACCTGGCCGCCGTGCTGGCAGAGGTCGTTGAAGTTGTGGATCAGGATCTCGTGCAGGGTGACCGCCCGGCCGCCCCAATGCTCGACGTGGCCGACCGCATCGAGGTCGAGCAGCTCGACGGTCTCCTCCGCGTGGGCGATCACCCGTCGGTAGAGGTCGATGATGCCTGCCAGCGTCTCGTGCTCGGTCGCGAACCAGTCCGTCTGAGGGTCGACGTCGTAGGACTCCTCGGGGACCAGCTCGTGCTCGCCGGGGAAGGGCCGGTCGAAGGTGAGGCCGAGGTAGATCGCCTCGACGTTCAGGACGTGCTTGACGATGCCGAGCAGGTTGGTCCCAGTCGGGGTCCGCGGCATCCGCGCATCGCGCTCGGAGAGGTCCTCGACCTTCCCGATGAGCGCCTCGCGCCGCTCGCGGTAGTACCGCTGCCAGACGGCCTTCGGATCTGTGGTCATGGAGCGACGCTAGTGGCGGCGCCGGTGACCAGCCACCGAGTTCCGCGCGCCCGGTGCACCAGCACCACGAGGCGGGCGCCCATGAAGATCGCCGAGAACGCGACCCACACCACGACGAGCGACGGGTGCAGCAGGACGACGACGGGCGCATAGACGGCGAGGGTGACCAGGCCGCCGTAGGCGAGGTAGCGGCCGTCCCCGGCGCCGATCAGCACGCCGTCGAGGACGAAGACGATCCCGCAGACCGGCTGGCCGATCGCCACCACGATCAGGACGGGGACGAGCAGGTCACGTACGGCATCGTCGCCGGTGAAGAGCGCGCCCAGGAACGGGCTCACCGCGACGACGGCGACCCCGGTGACCACGCCCGAGACCACCCCCCACCAGACCATTCGCGCGGCGATCGACCGGGTGCGCTCCACGTCTCCGGCGCCGAGCGACCGGCCGGTCAGTGCCTGCGCGGCGATGGCGATCGCGTCGAGGACGAACGCCAGGAAGGTCCAGAGCGTGAAGGCGATCTGGTGGGTCGCGAGCTGGGTGTCCTGGTCGGTGCCGGAGACCAGCGTGACGGCGTACGTCGTGACGAGCAGCGCGGCCCGGAGGGTGAGCGTGCGGACCACGAGCGCGACACCGGAGCGCGCCGCCTGCCGGATGCCGGGCAGGTCAGGCCGCAGGGACGCGTGGTGGCGGCGGGCGCCCCGGACGACGACGGCGACGAGCGTGGCGGCGGAGAGCGCCTGGGCGATCACCGAGCCGGTCGCGGAGCCCGCGATGCCGAGGTCGAGCCCGTAGACCAGCAGGAGGTTGAGGCAGACATTGGCGACGTTGCCGCCGATGGCGACGAGCATGGGTGTGCGGGTGTCCTGCAGGCCGCGGAGGACGCCGGTGGCGGCGAGCATCACGAGGAGCGGGGTGACGCCGAGGGCGGCGATGCGCAGGTAGGTGGTCGCCTCGTCGACGACAGCGCCGTGCGCGCCGACGGCCCTGGCCAGCGGCCGGGCGGCGAGCACGGCGGGGACCGTGACGAGCGCGCCGATGAGGACGGCCAGCCAGAGCCCGTCGACGCCTTGGGCGACGGCGCCGCGCACGTCACCCGCGCCCACCCGACGCGCGACGCTCGCGGTGGTGCCGTAGGCCAGGAACACGCAGATCCCGACGATGGTCTGCAGCACGACGCCCGCGATGCCCAGGCCGGCGAGCGGTGCCGTGCCCAGGTGGCCGACGATGGCGGAGTCGGCCAGCAGGAACAGCGGCTCGGCCACCAGGGCCAGGAAGGCCGGGACCGCCAGCCGGAGGATCTCGCGGTCGGGGGTGCGGTCCATGTCAGAGCACCCTAGGCGCGACGTCCGACCGGTGGATAACCGGGGGATAACTAGTGCGGGATGACCCGACCGGGTGCTTTGTCGACAAACAGGCCGGAAACGACCGGATGGCCCGGAAGTGAACTGGATCACGGCCGAAGTATTTCTGCTCCACACCCCTGGGAGGGCCGTTCCTGCAGGTCAGAGGGCCTTTCGCCGTCAGAGCAGAATGCGGGTCCACAGGCGCGTCCCCAGGTCGTGCACATGCCACCGCGTGTCGTCCACGGGGATTCCCAGGTTATGCACACCCCCCTGTGGACAAGGTGATTTCGCGGCGGCACCGATGGGACCTACGGTGACACGTCCGCGCACCCGCAGCAGCCTCTTCCGAGGCGCGCCGAGTGAGGTCGCGCGGGGTTGTCCATGGTCGCGTCTAGCGTGCAGGACAAGAGGGTCGAGTCGTCGAGCGGTGCGGAGGAGCGAGCAGTGAGCGTCACCGAGTCCGACTCCCGCAGCATCCCGGAGCCGCCCTTCGAGGAGTGGGGCGACGGGCCCGTCGCCTTCGAACCGGGCGAGCGTCGCAACTCCTCGCCGACCGACCGGACGCCTCCGCAGGACATGGCGGCCGAGCAGTCCGTGCTCGGCGCGATGCTCATCTCCAAGGACGCCATCGCCGACGTCACCGAGGAGATCCGGGGCGTCGACTTCTACCGACCCGCCCACGAGACGATCTTCGACGTCGTCATCGACCTCTACGGCCGCAACGAACCGGTCGACATGGTCACGGTCGCCGCGGAGCTGCAGCGTCGCGGCGAGCTGCAGCGGATCGGTGGGGCGCCGTACCTCCACACCCTGGCCGCCAACGTGCCGATCGCCTCCAACGCGGCGTTCTACGCCGAGATCGTCAAGGAGAAGGCGACGCTGCGTCGCCTGGTCGAGGCCGGCACCAAGATCGTGCAGATCGGCTATGCGGGTGAGGGCGACGTCGACGACATCGTCGACGAGGCGCAGGCCGAGGTCTTCCGGCTCACCGAGAAGCGCGCCAGCGAGGACTACGCCCCGCTGAGCGACATCATGGGCGGCGTCCTGGACGAGATCGAGGCGATCTCCAACCGCGAGGCGGGGATCTATGGCATCCCCACCGGCTTCGCCGACCTCGACGAGCTCACCAACGGCTTCCACGGCGGGCAGATGATCATCGTCGCGGCGCGTCCCGCGATGGGCAAGGCGCTCGCCCTCGACACCGTCCTGCCCACGCCGGGCGGCCGGACCACGATGGGCGAGGTGGCCGTCGGCGACCTGCTGCTCGACGCCCACGGTCGACCGACGCGCGTGGTCGCGGCGACCGAGGTGCTGATCGACCGTCCGTGCTACTCGCTGCGCTTCTCCGACGGGTCGGTGATCGTCGCCGACGCCGAGCACCAGTGGCTCACCACGCCTCTGGTCACCGACGGGGGCTCGGACGGCGGCTCGACCCCTGCGGATCCGGCCCCGGCGAGCATCGACGGCTCCTCCGCCGCCATCCGTACGACGGCCGAGCTGGCCGACTCCGTGACCCGGATCCACACGATCACGACTCCGGACGGCTACCTCGTGAAGGTCGAGGAGGTCCGCTCGGTGCCGAGCGTGCCGGTGCGTTGCGTCCAGGTCGACAACGACGAGCACCTCTACCTCGCCGGCCCGACCGGGATCCCCACCCACAACTCGACGCTGGCGCTCGACTTCTGCCGCGCGGCGTCGATCCACAACAACCTGACCAGCGTCTTCTTCAGCCTGGAGATGAGCCGCTCCGAGATCACCATGCGCCTGCTCAGCGCCGAGGCGAAGGTGCCGCTCAACCACATCCGCAACGGCAACATGACCGACGAGGACTGGAACAAGCTCGCCCGCAAGATGGGCGAGGTCTCCTCCGCGCCGATGTTCATCGACGACTCGCCCAACCTGACGATGATGGAGATCCGCTCCAAGGCTCGGCGGCTCAAGCAGAAGCACGACCTCAAGCTGATCGTGCTCGACTACCTCCAGCTGATGAGCTCGGGCAAGAAGGTCGAGTCGCGCCAGCTCGAGGTCTCGGAGTTCTCCCGGCAGATCAAGCTGCTCGCCAAGGAGCTCGACGTCCCGATCATCGCGCTCTCCCAGCTCAACCGTGGTTCCGAGCAGCGCGCCGACAAGCGCCCGATGGTCTCCGACCTGCGTGAGTCGGGGTCGCTCGAGCAGGACGCCGACATGGTCGTCCTCCTCCACCGCGACGACGTCTACGAGAAGGAGTCGACCCGCCCGGGCGAGGCCGACGTCATCGTGGCCAAGCACCGCAACGGCCCGACCCGCGACATCGTGGTGGCGTTCCAGGGTCACTACAGCCGCTTCGTCGACATGGCGCACTGACGATCCGAGCCGGCCCCGGCGTGGCACCGGTTGGCCGAGCAAGAGGGCGCCTGTGGGCGATCGGCGCGGCTCGGAGCGTTCCCGACGCGTCCGGATCGCCCAACGCCGCACTGGAACGCCCACAATGCGAGAGGATCCGACGGTGACCGGCGACCTGATCTCCCGCGCACGAGCGGGGGACGAGGACGCGTTCCGGGCACTGACCGATCCGCATCACCGCGAGCTCCAGGTGCACTGCTACCGCATGCTGGGCTCGGTGCAGGACGCCGAGGATGCGCTGCAGGAGACGCTGGTGTCCGCGTGGCGCGGCCTGACGGGCTTCGACGAGCGGTCTTCGGTCCGGACCTGGCTCTACCGGATCGCGACCAACATCTGCCTCAACGCGATCAGGACCACCAGGCGACGGCCCGTGAAGGCGTGGGACGTCCCGGGCGTCGTACCTCCCGAGCCGACGCGGCTCGGAGGGACCAGCTGGCTCGGCCCGTTCCCGGACTCGCTCCTCGGCGATCCCGGGGACCTCCCGGCGGGTCCCGAGGCCCGCTACGAGCAGTCCGAGTCCATCTCCCTGACGTTCGTCGCGGTGCTGCAGATGCTGCCCCCGCGGCAGCTCGCGGTCCTGGTGCTGCGTGACGTCATGGGGTTCAGGGCCCACGAGGTCGCCGAGATGCTCGGGGTGACCGTGTCCTCGGTCACCAGCGCGCTGAACCGGGCCCGAGCCGCGCTGGAGCGTCGGCGGCCGGCGCTGCGCTCCGTCGCCCGGGCCTCCGCCGCGGGCACGAAGGTCGAGGAGGCGCTCGCGGCGCGGTTCGTGCGGGCCTACGAGGCGGCCGACGTGCCGGCGCTGGTGGAGCTGTTCACCGACGAGGTGTTCCTGTCGATGCCGCCGCTACCGCTCGAGTACGTCGGCCGCGACGCCGCCGCGCAGTTCTTCGCGCTCCTGCTGCGCCCGGACCGGCGCTACCGGTTGGTCCCCTCGCGCGCCAACGGCGCCGCCGCGTTCGGCGCGTACGTGGTCGGGCCGGACGGAGCCCGTCGGGCGACCGGGCTGTTCGTCGTCGAGCTCAGCGGCGAGCGGATCGCGGCTCTCACCCGGTTCGAGAGCACCGAGCTGGCCCGGTTCGGGCTGCCGCTCACGCTCCCCGCCGGCTGAGATCTCCGACCAGCGCACAGTTCCTTGCCGTCGCGGTGTCGATACCGACGACCGACCACCAACCGCGAAGGGAACCACCATGGGCACGATCGTGATCACGAGCAACATCTCACTCGACGGGGTCGTCCAGGACCCCGACGGCCAGGAGGGCTTCGTCCGGGGCGGCTGGTTCCAGGCCCACGGCGGGCCGGACCTCGCCGCGTGGGCCGAGCTCGAGACCGCCGAGGCGCTCGAGGCGGACGCCGTCCTGCTCGGCCGCGCCAGCGACGAGTGGTTCGGCTCCCGCTGGAACGGGCGCGACGGCGAGTGGGCGGAGCGACTGAACGCGCTGCCGAAGTACGTCGTGTCCTCGACCGTGGAAGCGGCCTGCTGGACCAACGGCACCGTGCTGCGCGGTGACGTCGTCGACGAGGTGAAGCGCCTGAAGAGCGAGGTCGCCGGCGAGATCGTCGTCTACGCCAGCAACCAGCTCGTCCGGACGCTGATCGAGCAGCGGCTGGCGGACGAGCTGCGCCTCGTCGTCTTCCCCGTCGTCCTCGGGAGCGGCACCCGGCTCTTCGAGGACACGGCAGGCCCGGTAGGCCTGCGGCTCCGGGAGTCGCGCAGGCTGGGCGAGAACCTGACGTTCGTGTCCTACGCCATCGTCGGCTGAGGCCCGGACTTCCGCGCCCGGGACGGACCGTCGGTTCAGGCGCGCTCGATCCGGGACCAGCCGGTCCAGCCACGGTCCGCCAGCAGTTCCCGGACCCGCGCGATCTGGCGATGGCCGGACGCCATCGAGTCGAGCAGCTGGACGAGGCCGGCGTCGTCCATGTCGAGCTCCTGCTGCTCGAGCTGACCGGTCGCGGCCGCCGCCTCGAACATCTCGGTCAGCAGGTCGGCCATCTCCAGGGCCAGCTGCTCGTCCTCGGCCTCGGGGTCGGACGCCAGCCGGCCGATGAGCCGGTAGAACCGGACCGTCCTCGGGTCCTCGAGCTGCTGGACCTTGTCGGCCATGAACGCCGAGATGCGCTCGGGGTAGCGCGCCGCGATCAGGATCCAGGCGTCGCGCTCGGCCTCGATCAGCATCTCGGGCACCCCGAGCGCCCGCACCATGGCCAGATAGTCCGCCACCTCGTCGGGCACGGCCAGCGAGTCGCCCGAGGCGAGCTGGGCGATCCGGTGGCGGTGCTCCTGCAGGTCCCGGATCTGGGTCCGCAGGGCGCGGTCGATGTCGCGGGTCGCCTCGGCGAACGTGGCGGGGTCGGCGTCCAGCAGCTCCTGCACGCGGCCCAGGGGTACGCCGGCCTCGGCCAGCGTCCGGATCCGGATGAGCGTGACGACCGCCTCGGCGTCGTACGTCCGGTAGCCGGAGTGGTCGCGCTCGGGCTCCCGGAGCAGCCCGACCTGGTGGTAGTGGCGGACCGCGCGGATGGTCACCCCGGCGTACGACGCCAGCTGTCCGATCGTGAGCACCTGCTCAGCCTCCCGTGCCGGTGGACGTCGGTGTCAACTGATCCGGCGGCGGTAGGTGGCCATCGCGAGGCCGTAGGCGACCGCGAGGAGCCCGACGCACCAGGCGAGCGCGACCCACACGTCGGTGCCGACCGCCTGCTCGGCGAAGAGGGAGCGGATCGTGTCGACGATCGACGTCACCGGCTGGTGCTCCGCGAAGGCGCGCACCGGTCCGGGCATCGAGCCGGTCGGCACGAAGGCGGAGCTGACGAACGGCAGGAAGATCAGCGGGTAGGAGAACCCGCTGACCCCGTCGACCGACTTCGCGGTCAGGCCGGGGATGACGGCCAGCCAGGTCAGCGCCAGCGTGAAGAGGGCGACGATCCCGACGACCGCGATCCAGGCCAGCACGTCGGCCCCGGAGCGGAAGCCCATGCCCAGCGCGACGAGGACGACGATGGTCACCGAGACGAGGTTGGCGACGACCGAGGTGACGACGTGCGCCCACAGGACGCTCGAGCGGGCGATCGGCATGGACTGGAACCGCTCGAAGATGCCGCCCTGCATGTCCATGAAGAGCCGGTACGCCGTGTAGGAGATGCCCGACGCGACGGTGATGAGCAGGATGCCGGGCAGGAGGTAACTCACGTAGTCGTCCGAGCCCGTGTCGAGCGCTCCGCCGAAGACGTAGACGAACAGCAGCATCATGGCGACCGGTGTGATCGCGGTGGTGATGATCGTGTCGGGACTGCGCAGGATGTGGGTCAGCGAGCGCCTCACGAGGACGACGGTGTCGCCGAGGCCGTTCCCGAGGCCGGAGCTGGAGCGGGTCATGTCAGTTCTCCTTCGCGCTCGCGCTGGTGTTGGTGCCGCTGGTGATGGCAAGGAAGATCTCCTCGAGGGTCGGCTGCTTCTCGACGTAGGTGACCTCCGTCGGCGGGAAGAGCCGTTTGAGCTGGGCGAGCGTGCCCTCGGCGATGATCCGGCCCTCGTGCAGGATCGCGATGCGGTCGGCCAGCTGCTCGGCCTCGTCGAGGTACTGCGTGGTGAGCAGCACGGTGGCGCCGCCCGCCGCGAGCCGCTTCACCGCGTCCCAGACCTCGAGCCGGGCCTGCGGGTCGAGCCCGGTGGTCGGCTCGTCCAGGAAGATGACCGAGGGGTCCCCGATCAGGCTCATCGCGATGTCGAGCCGGCGCCGCATGCCGCCGGAGTAGGTCGCCACGCGGCGCCCGCCCGCGCCGGTGAGCGAGAAGCGGGCCAGCAGGTCGTCGGCGACCGTCCCCGGGTCCGCCAGGTGGCGCAGCCGGCCGACGAGCAGGAGGTTCTCCCGGCCGGTGAGGATCTCGTCGACGGCCGCGAACTGCCCGGTCAGGGAGATGGACCCGCGGACGCTCGCCGGCTCGGAACCGACGTCGTGCCCGTCGACGGTGGCCGTGCCGGCGTCGGCCTTGAGCAGGGTGGAGAGGATCTTGACGGCGGTGGTCTTGCCGGCTCCGTTGGAGCCCAGCAGGGCGACGATGTCGCCCTGGGCCACGTCGAGGTCGACGCCGCGCAGGACCTGCAGCTCGCCGTAGGCCTTCTCGAGGCCGCGCACGCTGATGGCCGGCCCGGAGGCCCGGCCGAGAGTCGCTGAAGTGGTCATGACACCAGCGTCCAGGGTTGACGCTGCGTCAAGGTCAAGGCCTGTTTTGCGGGCGCCCGCTCGGAGGCTCCCGGATCAGCCGCCGAAGACGCGCCGCAGCACCTCGAAGTCGGCGTTGCCGCCGGTCTGGACCACCGCGACCCGCTTGCCGGCGAGCCGGTCGCGCTCGCCGAGAGCGGCGGCCAGGGCGAGGCTGCCGGCCGGCTCGGGGAGGTTGTGGGTGGACCGGTAGTGCAGTGCCATCGCCGCCGCGGCCTGCTGCTCGCCCACCCGCACGATCCGAGCGGCGCCGCGGCAGATCGTGTCGACGGCCAGCGGGTCCGGCGTACGGCAGGCGACCCCGTCGACGAACGTGTCCGCCGTGTCGGTGGGGACCGGCTCGCCCGCCTCGAAGGAGAGTGCGTAGGCCGGCGCGTTCTCCGCGACGACGCCGACGATCTCGGTCCGCCGGCCGAGCAGGTCGCGCACCAGGATGTTGGCGCAGATCCCGCTGCCCATGCCGACCGGCACGTAGACGACGTCGAGGTCGGGGACCGCCTCGTGCAGCTCGGCCGCGTAGGTGGCGACGCCCTCGACGAGCCACGGGTGGATGGGCGGCACCGGGGTGAGCCCCTCCGCCTCCGCGAGGACGCCCGCGTGCTCCAGCGCCTCCTGGAAGTCGGCGCCGTGGACGACGAGGCGGGCGCCGAAGGCCTCGGTCGCGGCGTTCTTGTCCGGCGAGTTGCCCTCGGGGACCACGATCGTGACCGGGACGCCCGCAGCGGCGCCCGCGAAGGCCAGGCTCTGGCTGTGGTTGCCGCGGCTCGCGGAGATGACGCCGCCGCCCGGCCCCTCCTCGCGATGGTGCGCCATGAAGGTCAGCCCGCCGCGGACCTTGAACGCGCCGGTCGGGTTGTGGTTCTCGTGCTTGACCCACAGCCGCGTGCCGAGCGCCTGTTCGAGCAGCGGCCAGCGCAGCGTCGCGGTCGGCGCCACGTGCGGACGGACGACCTCCCGCGCGCGAGCCAGGGACTCATGGGTCAGCGTGAGCTCGGCCATGCCGCTGATCGTGGCGGAAGCCGGATCCAGATGGGAAGTCCGTGACGCGGCCGGGCGCTCACGCGACGGGCCAGCAGACCTCGGTGACGTGGGCGATCAGGTCGTCGGGGTCACCGGTCGGCAGGTAGCGCTCGCGCACCGGCCCGTCGGAGCTCCGCGCCTGCTCCCACACCCACGCGCCGACCGCGCTGTAGGCCTGGTCGAGGTCGACCAGCGGGCCGTCGTACGACGTCACCGCGACGCGCGCCCCGGGCACGGTGACCACCTGCACCCGACCGGCGACGGCGGGCACGGCCTCGGCAGGGATCGGGACGAACGCGACGAGCTCGCCGCGCTCGTCGGTGAATGCCTCGGTCGGGAAGATGGCGCCGTCCGGGCCGGTGCGGCTCAGCCCGCTCGCGCGCAGAGCCTGGTGGAGCTCGGTGAAGGCGCCCAGCCACCAGGGGACCCACTCGGCGGCGTCGACCGTCTCGACGACCGCGAGGGCGGTCACGGCCGGCTCGTCGCGATAGCTGACCGAGAGCTGGGTGGGCGTGGTGAGCAGCCGCTGCAGCGACTCGACCCTCGCCTGCGTCTCGGCCAGCTGGGTGCTCATCCGCTCGAGGTGGGCCACGATGACGCGGTTGCGCGACTCGTCGTCCGGCGCGGTCAGCACGGCCCTGACCTGGTCGACCGGCAGGTCGAGGGACCGGAACCGGCGGATCAGCTGCGCCGTGCCGACCTGGTCGAGACGGTAGTAGCGGTAGCCGCTGCTGTCGTCGATGCGCGCCGGCTCGAGCAGGCCCACCTCGTGGTAGTGCCGCAGCGTCTTCACCGACAGGAACGTCATCCGGGAGAAGTCCCCGATGCTCAGCAGGCCGTCCATGGGCATCAGTCTGGAGTCTCCCCCTGGGGGAGGGTCAACGGAGAAGAATCACCCGTTGACTCTCCCCTCGGGGGAGGCTCGACAACGGTGTCATGACCACTCTCCAGACACCTTCGCGCTCGACCGAGGCCTCAGCCACCCGGTGGCTGCCCCTCGCGGTCCTGCTGAGCGGCACCTTCCTGGTGGTGCTCGACTTCTTCATCGTCAACGTCGCCCTCCCCTCCATCCAGGGCGACCTCGGCGCCGGCGACTCGGCCCTCGAGTGGCTGGTGGCCGGTTACGGCCTGACCTTCGGCGGCCTGCTGATGGCGGTCGGCCCGGTCAGCCAGCGCTGGGGCCGGCGCCGGACGTACGTCGCAGGCGTGCTCGTCTTCGTGCTCGCCTCGGCCCTCTGCGGGGTGGCGCCCGACGTGCTCACGCTCAATGCCGCCCGGCTGCTCCAGGGCGTTGGCGCCGCGATGCTGGCCCCGATGGTGCTGGCGCTGATCGGCGACCTCTACGCCGGCCCGGAGCGGGTCCGTGCGATGAGCGCCTACGCCACGGTGATGGGTCTGGCCGCGGCCCTCGGCCAGCTGATCGGCGGCGTGCTCATCCGCGTCGACGTCGCAGGGCTCGGCTGGCGCACGGTCTTCCTCGTCAACATCCCCGTCGGACTGGCGATCGTCGCGGCCGCCCCGCGCCTGCTCCCGGCGGCGGGCTCTCGGCAGCGCGCGCCGCTCGACGTGCTCAGTCTGGTCCTGGTCGTGACGACCTCCGCAGCGGTGCTGCTGCCGCTGCTCGAGGGGCGGCGGCTCGGCTGGCCGCTGTGGACGTGGGAGAGCCTGGCGCTCGGTGCGCTGCTCGGCACCTGGCTGGCCCGGCGTACCCGTCGGCTGGCCGCCCGCGGCGGTCACCCACTCGTCGACCCGGCGGCCTTCCGCAGCCCGGCCGTGCGAGGTGGGCTCGTCGCCCAGGCGCTGCTCTTCTGCGGGATGGCGTCCTACTTCCTGGTCCTGGGCCTCTACCTGCAGGTCGGGCACGGCCTCGGCCCGCTGGGGTCGGGCCTGATCTTCACGGTGATGGCGGTGACCTACATGGTCGGCACGCGGCACGCGGCGGGGCTGGTCGCCCGGTTCGGCGCACGGGTGCTGCCGGTGGGCGCCCTGGTCTTCGCGGCCGGCCACCTGCTCACCTTCGCGGCCGTCGAGCAGATCGGCGTGACCGGCTCGGTGCTGTGGCTGGCGCCCGGCCTGGCGGTGTCCGGGCTCGGGATGGGCGTCTGCCTCAGCTCGCTCGTGGCCTCCGTCATGGCCGGCGTCGAGCCGGTGCATGCGGCGGGGGTCAGCGGCTCGCTGTCGACGGTGCAGCAGCTCGGCAACGCGCTCGGTGTGGCGCTCATCGGGCTGGTCTTCTTCGGGGCGACCGACCGCGGTGTCGACGTGGCCTTCACCCAGAGCCTGCTCTGGCTGGCCGGTGCCACGCTCGTGCTGGCGGCCGTCACCGCCCGGCTCGGCCGGTGGGTGGCCTAGAGCCGGTCGGCGATCGACACGACCAGCCCGCCCAGGATGAAGGCGACGATCACGGCGACGAGCGACCCGGTGGGAAGCGTCGGGATGAACCGACGCACGCCGGTCGCCTCGTCGCCGGCGCCGTGGAACCGGTGGGTGAGGGCGTGGCCCTTGCCGCGCTGGAGCAGGAACCGGTTCACCGGGTACGCCGCGGCGAACGCCGCCACCAGCGAGAGCATCAGGCTGATCCAGAACGTGACGTTCACCAGCCCGGCGTCCATCGCGCCCGGGATGACGGCCACCACGAGGTTGTCGACCACCTCCATCGTCGCGATCGAGAGGGTGTCCGCCGCGAGGACGATGCCGAGTGCGGCACCGACCCCCAGGCCGGCCTTGACCAACGGGAGCGTCGACAGGGTGAAGCCGAAGACGAAGGCCAGCGCGATCGAGAGCGCGATCGTCCAGCCGTTGCCCAGCCCGGCGCCCGTCCCGATCAGGAGGCCGACGATCTCGCCGATCGCACAGCCGGTCAGGCAGTGCAGGGTCGCCGACACCGCCATCGCGTCGACGCCGCCGTGAGCACCGTGATCGCCGTGATCGCCCTGACCCTCCGGCCCGCCGTGGCCGGGACGGTCGTGGGCGGTGCCGCTCACGGTGCTCGGTGGCCGGCGGCTGCCGGCACCGTCGACTCCTCGATCTCGCCCCCGTCGAGCGGGGGCCGGTCCGGGCGGCCGGCCGCGGCGTCGGCTCGGCGTACCTCCGCCTCGGACCAGATCTCGAGGACGTTCGCCGGCCAGATGTCCTCGTCGGTGGCCTCGAGCTCCTCGCGGGTCCACCAGCGGTGGGCGGTCATCGTGATCCGCTCCTCCTCGGTGTGGCCGGCGTCGGAGATCTCGAAGGCCGGCACCCAACAGGCGTGGAAGGCGTCCTCCTGGTCGATGAGGACGTCGGTGTAGCCGTGCACGACCCGGCGGACCAGGATCGGCCCCAGCAGCCGATCGGGCGTGACCCGCAGGCCGGTCTCCTCCTCGAGCTCGCGCACGCCGGCCTCGAGGTCGTTCTCGCCCGGGTCGACGCCGCCGCCCGGCGTGATCCACCAGCGCGTGCCCGGCAGCCCCGGGTCGGTGTCGCGGAAGAGCAGCAGCCGGTCGCAGTCGTCGACGACGAGGAGCCGGACCGTCCGGCGCGTGCGACGGGGTCGCTCGGCGGGCGGGACTGGGACGAGCGTGCGGGCGGATCCGGAGTCGGTGCTCACCGGGCCATTGTGTCCTCTGCCTGAGATCGCTCGCCCGGCCTCCTCTGCTGTGGGCAGATCCGCCGTCGGGCGAATCGCTTGGGCGCACGTCCGGCGCGGACGAGGCTCGACGGCATGAACGACGACCGAACCACCGGACCGCTCGACGACCAGCTCGCCGTCCGGCTCCAGCACCAGCGCATCATTGTCCTCGGCCAGGAGGTCGACGACCCCGTGGCCAACCGCATCTGCGCCCAGCTCCTGCTGCTCAGCGCCGAGGACCCGCACCGCGACATCAGCCTCTACATCAACTCCCCGGGCGGCTCCGTCACCGCGGGCATGGCCATCTACGACACCATGCAGCTGATCCCCAACGACGTCTCCACGCTCGCGATGGGGCTCGCGGCGAGCATGGGCCAGTTCCTGCTCACGGCGGGTACGCCGGGCAAGCGGTTCGTCCTCCCCAACGCCGAGGTCCTCCTCCACCAGGGCTCGGCCGGCTTCGGGGGCTCGGCGAGCGACATCGAGATCCAGGCGGCCCGGCTGGCCCGGATCAACCAGCGGATGCTGGAGATCACCGCCTCGCGGACCGGCCAGTCGGTCGAGCGGGTCACCGAGGACTCGCTGCGGGACAAGTGGTTCACCGCTGTCGAGGCGTGCTCCTACGGCCTCGCCGACGCGGTGCTCGCCGACGTGCACTCGGTGACGCCGGCCCGCCGCTCCGCCTTCGGCCTGGCCGGGGAGCTGTCCGGGGTGGGTGCCTGATGTCGAGCTACACGATCCCGTCGGTCATCGAGAAGACCCGTACCGGGGAGCGCGCGGTCGACGTCTACAGCCGGCTGCTCACCGACCGCATCGTCTACATCGGCACCCCGATCGACGACGGCGTCGCGAACGTGGTGATCGCCCAGCTGCTCCACCTGGAGTCGGAGAACCCGGACGCCCAGATCAACCTCTACCTCAACAGCCCCGGCGGCGAGCCGACCGCGATGCTCGCGGTCTACGACACCGTCCAGTTCATCCGGGCGCCCGTCGCGACCACCTGCGTCGGGCAGGCGGCCAGCACGGCGGCCGTCCTGCTGGCCGCGGGCGAGCCCGGCCGGCGCACGGTCCTGCCGCACGCGCGGATCGTCCTCGACCAGCCGCAGGCCGGCACCCGCGGGGCGCTGCCCGACCTCCAGGTGGAGGCCAAGGAGATCGCACGGATGCGGACCGAGCTCGTCGACCTGCTCGCCCACCACACCGGCCGCAGCGTCGAGCAGGTGCGCGCCGACACCGAGCGCGACCTGGTCCTGGGCGCTGCCGACGCGGTCGCCTACGGCGTCGTCGATGCCGTGCTGGAGAGCCGGAAGCTGACGGCGGTCTGAGGCTGTCGCTGGTGTCGAGACGGGCCTGGCGGCCCTCCTCAACCAGCGGGGGATCTCAGGCGGCCAACGCGACCGGGCCGCGCGGCCGCGCGGCGACCAGGCGGCGGGTGACCCGGGCGGTGAGGTCGACGAGGCCCAGGCCGAGGGCGCCGCCGACGGCCTCGATCACCTCCGAGCTCGGCTCCTTGCGGCCGCGCTCGACCTCGGAGAGGTACTGCGTCGACACACCAGCGTCGCCGGCGACGTCGGCGAGGGTGCGGTCCTGGCCGAGCCGCTCCTCGCGGAGCTCGTGGCCCACCGCTTCGCGCCACAGCGGCGCCGGCTCGATCTCGGCCGGCCGGGCCGCGGGCTGCGGGAAGCGGATGACGTCACCCATGTGCTCAACGTAGGCCGGTGCCTCGGCCCGCGACAGGTCCGTTCGCCGCGGGCGAACGGCCGACGTCATCGACAGGACCGGGCGATCAGTTGCGCGGTGCCGTGGTCAGCACCAGCTCCGCCATCTGCCGGGCGACCGCCACCGCGCCGCGGTTGGCGTCGAGCTGGGTGTTGGCGACGGCCCCGTCGTAGAGCAGCCGGACCCGCTCGGCCACACCGGCCGGGTCGGCGTACCCCGCCTCGGTGGCGAAGGAGAGCACGAGCTCGTCGAACCAGCCGCGATAGCGGCGCAGGGCGACCGCCTCGACGCTGTCGGGGCCGCTGGCCTCGGCGGCGGCGTTCGCGAAGGCACAGCCCCGGAAGCCGGACTCGGCGACGGCCTCGGCGAGCGCGTCGAAGACGGCCAGCAGCTTGGCGACGGGGTCGGTCAGCCCGGCGGTGTGGCGCTCGATGCGGGCCCGGCGGCGCTCGCCGCGCCCGTCGAGGTAGGCGGCGACGAGCTCGTCCTTGCCGGAGAAGTTGTAGAACAGCGACCCCTTCGCGACGCCGGCCTCCTCGATGATGCGGTCGATGCCGACGGTGTGCACGCCCTCGGCGTAGAAGAGCCGGTCGGCCGCGTCGAGCAGCCGCTCGCGGGCGGGGGAGCGCTTCGTGGTCATGCCTGCGAGGATACCCAGACAGATCTGTCTAAAAAAGCCCTTGCGGCCATTGAACAGATCTGTCTAACATCGAGGCACTAGACAGACCTGTCTAAAAGGAGCCCCGATGTCTCGCACCCTCTCGCCGACCGCCGCGTTCGCCGGCGTCGCCGCGGTGTTCGCCGCGTTCTTCCTCGCCGCAGGGGCTCCCACGCCGCTGCTCGCCCTGCGCCAACAGGAGTGGGGCTTCTCGGCCGGCACCCTCACCCTCGCGTTCTCCGTCTACGCGCTCGCCCTGCTGGCCGCGGTCCTGGTCGGCGGCTCGCTCTCCGACCACCTCGGCCGGCGGCCGGTCCTGCTCGGCGCGCTCGCCGGCGAGCTCGTCGCCATGCTGATCTTCGTCGCCGCACCCGACATCACCTGGGTGATCGTCGCCCGGATCGCGCAGGGTCTGGCGACCGGCTTCGGCACCAGCGCCTTCAGCGCAGCGATCGTCGAGCACGCGCCGGACCACCTCAAGAAGCTCGGCGCGAGCTTCGCCGGCACCGCGGCGGCAGGCGGGCTCGGTGTCGGCGCCCTGCTCACCGGTGCCGCCGTGCAGTTCACCCCGGACGCCAACACGCTCGTCTTCGGTGTGCTCGCTGCGGTGATGGTCGCCGGCTTCGCCGTCGTGGCGCTGACCGGGGAGACGGTCACCCGGCGGCCGGGCGCCCTGCGCTCGCTCGACCCACGCATCACCGTCCCGGTCAGGGCCCGCCGCGAGCTCCTCGGCGGCATCCCGGTCCACCTGCCGGGCTGGATGATCGGCGGCTTCTTCATGGGTCTCTCCCCGGCCTTGCTGCGCGGTCAGTTCGACCTCGACGGCGGGCTGGTCGCCGGGTTCACCGCCTTCCTCGCCCCGTTCGCCGGTGCGGTGGCCACGCTCGCCTTCGGCCGGCTCTCCGCCCGGCGCACGACGCTCACCGGCGTCGGCCTGGTCCTCCTTGGCGCCGTGCTCCTCATGGTCGGCGTCGAGGTGGAGTGGATCGCGCTCGTCTGGTTGGGCGGGATCGTGGGCGGCGCCGGGTTCGGCGCCTCGTTCGCCGGGCACCTCCGCCTGATCGGCCCCCACGTCGAGGCCCACGAGCGGGCCGGCGTCTTCGCGGGCGTCTACACGACGGCGTACCTCTCCTTCGGCATCCCGGCGATCATCGCGGGCCAGCTGGTCACCCACGTCGGGCTGGTCCCCACCGTCGAGGGGTACGGCGCCGTGGTGCTCGCCGCGGCCGTGGTCGGCATCCTCGTGCAGCTCGCGCTCGCCCGCGGCGACCGGGCGGTCGAGGTGGAGCCGGTCCTCGAGCCGGTCCTCGAGCCGGTCCTCGAGCCCGTCCACGAGGCGGCGTGACGGACGGCTCTCAGCCGGCGCCCGAGGGTCGTCTGGGAGGATTCACCGCGGCATCCCCCACGGTGAGGAACCTCCATGGTCGACATCAGCTACCCGATCACGATCGCCGCCGCGCGGGCCTGGTTCCGGCTCGGTGACGTGAGGCTGCGGATGAGCGGCCTCGAGCACATCCCGACGTCCGGGGGCGCCCTGATCGCCATCAACCACGTCTCGTTCGTGGACTACGTGATGGCCGGCTTCCCCGCCGCCGAGCGCGGCCGGTTGACCCGGTTCATGGCCAAGCGCGAGGTCTTCGAGCACCCGATCGGCGGGCCGGTGATGAGGTCGTTCCACCACATCAGCGTCGACCGCGAGGCCGGGGCCGAGTCGATGGCGGTCGCGGCCCAGAGGCTGCGCGACGGCGAGGTCGTCGGGATCTTCCCGGAGGCCACGCTGTCGCGGAGCTTCCTCATCAAGCCGCTCAAGACCGGCGCAGTGCGGATCGCCGCCGACGCCGGCGTACCGCTCATCCCGATCGTGCTCTTCGGCACCCAGCGCTTCCTCACCAAGGGCCGCAAGATGGACCTGTCGCGGCACAAGACCGTCGGCATCGAGGTGGGCGCGCCGATCCACCCGAGTGGCGACGACCCGGTCGGCGAGACCGCGGCGCTGCAGGCGACGATGGAGGGGATGCTCGACCGGCTGATCACCGACTATCCCGCCGAGGAGCGGCCGCCCGGCGCCTGGTGGGTGCCGAAGGCGTACGGCGGCTCGGCGCCCACCCTGGAGGAGGCCGAGGCGATGTATGCCGAGGAGCGCCGGCAGCGGGCCGAGCGCAAGGCCGCGAAGCGCTCGGAGCGCTGACGTCGCGGGACCGGCGCGTGCTGACGAACATTCGGACGCCGCCGACCACCGCCCCGGCCAGCCCCTAGCGTTCTCGTCCATGGAACGCACCGTGGCCGCCGGCATCATGACGGCGCTGATCGGCTTCACCAGCTCCTTCGCGGTCGTACTGGCCGGGCTGCGCGCGGTCGGCGCGACCCCCGCCCAAGCGGCGTCCGGCCTGGTCGCCGTCTGCTTGGCCCAGGGGCTCGGCATGCTCTGGCTCACCAGTCGCTACCGGTTGCCCCTCACGCTCGCCTGGTCCACGCCCGGTGCCGCGTTGCTCGCTTCGACGGGAGCGGTGGCCGGCGGGTGGTCCGCGGCCGTCGGCGCGTTCCTGGTGACCGGCGGGCTCATCCTGCTGACGGGCTTCTGGCCGCGGCTCGGCGCTCTGATCGCCGCCATCCCGGCACCGATCGCGCAGGCCATGCTGGCCGGCGTGCTGCTCGCGCTCTGCGTCGAGCCGGTCCGCGGCCTGGTCGACGACCCGTTGCTGGTCGCGCCGATCGTGGTCACGTGGTTGGTGCTGGTGCGGTTGGCGCCGCGCTGGGCCGTGCCCGTCGCCTTCGTCGTGGCGCTGGCCGGGATCGCGCTCGACCTGGCTCGGGACGGCGGGCTCGACGGTCCACTGCTCCCGCACGTCGAGCTGACCGCCCCCACTCTCACCTGGTCAGCGGTGCTGTCGCTGGCGATCCCGCTCTACGTGGTCACGATGGCCTCGCAGAACGTCCCGGGCGTCGCGGTCATGTCGTCGTTCGGGTACGTCGTCCCCTGGCGCGCCACGATGACCGTCACCGGCCTCGGAACCGTCGTCGGTGCGGTCGCCGGGGGGCACGCGGTCAACCTCGCTGCCATCACCGCCGCCCTGGCGGCGGGCCCGGAGGCGGACCCCGATCCGGGGCGTCGGTGGCGTGCGGCGAGGACGGCGGGCTGGACCTACCTGGTGCTGGCGGCGCTCGCGACCGTGCTGGCGGGCGTCGCGGCGGCCGCACCGGCCGGCGTCGTCGGTGCCGTCGCGGGACTGGCGCTGCTGGGGACCCTCGGGTCGGCGCTGGCCGGAGCGACGTCGACCGTGGACGGGCGGGAGGCCGCGGTGGTGACGTTCGTGGTCGCCGCGAGCGGCGTGAGCCTCGCCGGGATCGGCGCCGCGTTCTGGGCGGTGGTCGCCGGCCTCGCCGTGCGGGCGGTCACCCACCGCCGCGTACCCGCCTGACGATGCGCGGCCGCTCGGTCGGTGGCACGATCGCGTCGTGCGCGACTTCATCCAGGGCCTCCCCAAGGCCGAGCTCCACGTCCACCACATCGGCTCCGTCTCACCGCGGATCGTCTCCGAGCTGGCGTCCCGTCACCCGGGCGTCGTACCCACGGACCTCGAGGAGCTGCGGAAGTACTTCGAGTTCCGCGACTTCGGCCACTTCATCGACGTCTACCTCTCCGTGGTCGACCTGGTCCGCACGCCGGAGGACATCCGCTACCTCACCTACGAGGTCGCCCGCGACATGGCCGAGGGGCAGTCGCTGCGGTACGCCGAGCTCACCTGCACCCCGCACACGTCGGTGATCCGCGGCATCCCGATCGAGGCCTACACCGAGGCGATCGAGGACGCCCGGGTGGCGGCGGAGCGCGACTTCGGGCTGGTCCTCCGGTGGATCTACGACATCCCCGGCGAGCTGGGCGTCCCGGCGGCCGAAGCGACGCTGGGCTACGCGCTCGACCACCGCGTCGACGCGCTGGTCGGCTTCGGTCTCGGCGGGCCCGAGGTGGGCGTGCCGCGGCCGCAGTTCCAGCCGCACTTCGAGGCCGCTCTCGCCGCCGGCCTCCACTCGGTCCCGCACAGCGGTGAGACCACGGGGCCCGAGACGGTCTGGGACGCCGTACGGCTGCTCGGCGCGGAGCGGATCGGGCACGGCACGTCGTCCGCGCACGACTTCACCCTGCTCGAGCACCTCGCCGAGGAGGGCATCGCGCTCGAGGTCTGCCCGTCCTCCAACGTCGCCACCCGCGCGGTCGCGTCGCTCGAGGAGCACCCGCTGCGGAGGTTCGTCGAGGCCGGCGTCCTCGTCTCGATCGCGTCCGACGATCCGCCGATGTTCAACACCACGCTCAACCGCGAGTACGAGATCGCCGCCGAGCTGCTCGACCTCGACCGCGACGGCATCGCCGACCTGGCCCGCACCTCGGTCGACGTCTCCTTCGCCCCCGACGACGTCAAGCAGCGCATCCTCGGCGAGATCGACTCCTACCTCGCCGGCTGACCCTCCCCCGCCGAGGAGTCGATCCCTCAGCACCGAGGAGTCACCCCCTCCGCATCGAGGAGTCACCCCAGACGCACCGAGAGGTCAATCCGCCGGAGCGGATCGACCTCTCGGTATGAACGGATGGACTCCTCGGGCCGTCAGGATCGACCCCTCGGCGCTGAGGGAATGACTCCTCGGCGGTCAGGAGCGGGAGATGCGGATCATCTCGTCGCGGGGGACGACCTTGATGCGCTCGCGACCGTGGGGCTCGCCGAGCGACATCTCGTGGGCGTCGAGGAGCGCCCAGCCTGCCTCGGTGGTGTACTCCACGCCGCGGGCCTCGAGGTGCTCGACGATCGCGTCGGCGCCGCCGGCCTCGGGGGCCGGGGTCGAGTCGAGGTCGGCGAGCAGGTGCTCGATGGTCTCCTTGGCGTCAGACTTGGTGTGCCCGATGAGGCCCACCGGGCCCCGCTTGACCCACCCGGTGACGTAGACGCCCGGCACCTGCTGGCCGTCGTCGAGGACGCGGCCGCCGTCGTTCGGGATGACGCCGTTGCTGTCGTCGAACGGCACGTCGGGGAGAGCCGACGAGAGGTAGCCGACGGCGCGGTAGACCGCCTGGACGGGCGTGTCGGTGAACTCGCCGGTGCCGCGCACGGTGCCGTCGCCGTTGTACTCGGTCCGCTCGGAGCGGATCGCGACCACGTTGCCGTCTTCGCCGAGGATCTCGACGGGGTTCTGCATCATGTGGATGCGGATCTGGTGCGGGGCGCCGGTCGGCTCCGCCTCGAGGTACTTCAGCAGCGTGTCGACGACGAGCTTGGTGCCCTTGTGTGCCGAGATCGCGGCCTGGCCGGCGTCGTCGATCTCGAAGCCCTCCTCGGTGACGAACACGTCGACCGAAGGGGAGTGGGAGAGCTCGCGCAGCTCCATCGGGGAGAACTTGATGTGCGCCGGGCCCCGGCGGGCGAAGACGTGCACGATCTTCGCCCGGTTGGCCTTCAGGCCCTGGTAGACGTTGTCGGCGATCTCGGTGACGAGCTGCTCGTCGGCCGGCTTGGCCAGCATGCGGGCGACGTCGAGGGCGACGTTGCCGGCGCCGACGACGGCGACGGACTCGGCGTCCAGCGGCCAGTCACGGGGTACGTCGGGGTGGCCGGCGTACCACGACACGAAGTCGGCGGCGCCGTAGCTCTGCGGCAGGTCGGCGCCGGGGATGTTGAGCGCGCGGTCGGCCATGGCGCCCGTCGCGAAGATCACCGCGTCGTAGTAGCGGCGCAGGTCGTCGAGCTTGAGGTCGTTGCCGAAGTCGACGTTGCCGAAGAAGCGGATGCGCTCGTTGTCGAGCACCCGGCGGAGGGCCTTGATGATCTCCTTGATGCGCGGGTGGTCGGGCGCGACGCCGTAGCGCACGAGGCCGTAGGGCGCGGGCAGTCGCTCGATGACGTCGACGTGAGCCTGCTCGTGCTCACGGGTCAGGATGTCGGCGGCGTAGATGCCGGCGGGTCCGGCCCCGACGACGGCCACACGGATGGGTCGCATGAAAGGTTTCCTCCAAAGGCTGCTAAGGGAAGCCTAACGAGCGGCCGGTGACCCGACCCCCCGAGTCGTCTCACGGGCCGGACGTTGTGGCCGACCTCACGCCGGCTCGCGCGGAGCGGCCGAACGACCGGCCGCCGGGCAGAGCCGCGACACGCCGACCCAACATCTGGGTCCCGCGCTCCGGTGTCGCCACTACATATGGTGGTCGACGCAGCTGGTTCCCCGCGTCGCAAGGCGCGGGGAGACAACAGGGAACCCGGTGGAAGTCCGGGACTGCCCCGCAACGGTGAGCGCCTCCCCAGGAGGCACGAGTCCGACACCTGCCAGCGCACCGCATCCGCCGGATGTGGTGGTCCGAGGCCCCGAGGGAGGGCCGACGCCCTGGTGGTGCTCGCGCGCTGCCTCGTCGTCCCCCCTCGAGCCTGACTCCGAGGGGAGAGACCGATGACGGTCACCGAAGCACCACCCCGCATGGCCGTGCGCAAGCGCAACGGCGACACCGAGCACGTCGACGTCAACAAGATCGTCCGTGCCGTCGACCGCGTGAGCGGCGACCTGCCCGACGTCGATCCGATGCGGGTCGCGACCCGCACGATCAGCGGCCTGTACGACGGCGCGACGACCGCCGAGCTGGACCGGCTGTCGATCCAGACCGCCGCCGAGCTGATCAGCGAGGAGCCGGCGTACTCCCGGCTGGCCGCGCGCCTGCTGGCCGGGTACGTCGACAAGGAGGTCCGCAACCAGGGCGTCGCGTCCTTCAGCCAGGCGATCGCGCTCGGCCACGCCGAGGGGCTGATCGGCGACGACACGGCCCGGTTCGTCAAGGACAACGCCCGCAAGCTCGACGTCGCCGTCGACCCGGACGGCGACCAGCGGTTCGAGTACTTCGGGCTTCGCACCGTCTACGACCGCTACCTGCTGCGCCACCCGACCAGCCGGCAGGTCATCGAGACGCCGCAGTTTTTCCTGCTCCGCGTCGCGTGCGGCCTGGCGCAGCGGCCGGCCGAGGCGATCGGGTTCTACCGGCTGATGTCGTCGTTGGCCTACCTGCCGAGCAGCCCTACCCTCTTCAACTCGGGCACGCGGCACACCCAGATGTCCTCGTGCTACCTCGTCGACTCGCCGCGCGACGAGCTGGACTCGATCTACAGCCGCTACGCCCAGATCGCGAAGCTCTCCAAGTTCGCCGGCGGGATCGGGCTGTCGTTCTCGCGGGTCCGTGGCCGTGGCGCGCTGATCCGCGGGACGAACGGCCAGTCCAACGGGATCGTGCCGTTCCTGCGCACCCTCGACGCGAGCGTCGCCGCCGTCAACCAGGGCGGCCGCCGCAAGGGTGCCGCCTGCGTGTACCTCGAGCCCTGGCACCCCGACGTCGAGGAGTTCCTCGAGCTGCGCGAGAACACCGGCGAGGACGCCCGGCGCACGCACAACCTCAACCTGGCCCACTGGATCCCCGACGAGTTCATGCGCCGGGTCGAGGCGGACGCCGACTGGTCGCTCATCGACCCCGACGAGGCGCCGGAGCTGCCGGACCTGTGGGGCGAGGCGTTCGACGCGCGCTACCGCGAGCTCGAGGCGGCCGGCACCGTCGTCCGGACCGTCAAGGCGCGGACGCTCTACGGCCGGATGATGCGCACGCTCGCCCAGACCGGCAACGGCTGGATGACGTTCAAGGACCCGTCCAACCGGCTCTCCAACCAGACCGCCGTCACCGGCAACGTCGTCCACCTCTCCAACCTGTGCACCGAGATCATCGAGGTCTCCTCCGACGGCGAGACCGCGGTGTGCAACCTCGGCTCGGTCAACCTCGCCCAGCACCTCGTGCCGCTGGACCGGGAGGGCACCCAGCGCCCGCCGCTGGCGCGGGGCGTCGACTGGGACAAGCTGCGCGCCACCGTCCGCACGGCGGTGCCGCTGCTCGACCGCGTCATCGACATCAACTACTACCCGAGCGAGGAGTCGGCCCGCTCCAACCCGCGCTGGCGCCCGGTCGGGCTCGGCGTGATGGGCCTGCAGGACGTCCTCTTCGCGCTGCGGCTGCCCTTCGACTCGCCCGAGGCCCTCGAGCTGTCGACGCGCATCCAGGAGGAGGTCTACCTGACCGCGCTCGAGGTGAGCACCGAGCTCGCCGAGCGGCACGGTCCTCACCCGGCGTACGCCGACACCCGCGCGGCCCGAGGCGAGCTGCAGCCCGACCTCTGGGGCGTGACGCCGACCCAGACCGAGCGGTGGGCGGCGCTGCGCGGCCGGATCGAGGAGCACGGGCTGCGCAACAGCCTGCTCGTCGCGATCGCGCCGACGGCCACCATCGCGAGCATCGCCGGCTGCTACGAGTGCATCGAGCCGCAGGTGTCGAACCTGTTCAAGCGCGAGACGCTGTCCGGCGAGTTCCTGCAGGTCAACAGCGCGCTCGTCCGCGAGCTCAAGGACCGGGGGCTGTGGACCGCCGAGATCCGCGAGGCGGTCAAGCGCGCCGACGGCTCGGTGCAGGGCATCACCGCGCTGCCCGAGGAGGTGCGGGCGCTCTTCCGGACCGCGTGGGAGCTGCCCCAGAAGGCGCTCATCGACCTCGCGGCCGCCCGAGCGCCGTACGTCGACCAGAGCCAGTCGCTCAACCTCTTCATCGCCGGTCCGTCGATCGGGCGGCTCTCGTCGATGTACCTCTACGCGTGGAAGGCGGGGCTCAAGACGACGTACTACCTGCGCTCGCGCCCCGCCACGCGCATCCAGCAGACAACCGTGCGTGGGGCCGTCGAGCCGGCACTGACCACCGTCGCCACCGCCACCACCGCCACCACCGAGGAAGCCATCGCGTGCTCCCTCGAGAACCCCGAGAGCTGCGAGGCCTGCCAGTGAGCACCCAGACCACCACCCACCAGATGCTGCTCGACCCGGGCATGAACCTCACGCTGCGGCCGATGCGCTACCCGCACTTCTACGACCGCTACCGCGACGCCATCAAGAACACCTGGACCGTCGAGGAGGTGGACCTGCACTCCGACCTCAAGGACCTCGCGCGGCTCACCGAGGCCGAGCGGCACCTGGTCGGCCGGCTGGTCGCGTTCTTCGCGACCGGCGACACGATCGTCGCCAACAACCTCGTGCTCAACCTCTACCAGCACGTGAACTGCCCGGAGGGGCGGCTCTACCTGAGCCGGCAGCTCTTCGAGGAGGCCGTGCACGTGCAGTTCTACCTGACCCTGCTCGACACCTACGTCCCCGACGAGCGAGAGCGGCACGAGGCCTTCGCGGCCGTCGACAACATCGCGTCGATCAAGCACAAGGCCGACTTCTGCTTCCGGTGGATCGACTCGCTCTTCGAGGTCCAGGAGCTGCGCACCCGGGAGGACCGGCGGGCGTTCCTGCTCAACCTGATCTGCTTCGCGGCGGTGATCGAGGGGCTGTTCTTCTACGGCGCGTTCGCCTACGTCTACTTCCTGCGCTCCCGGGGCCTGCTCAACGGCCTGGCGTCGGGCACCAACTGGGTCTTCCGCGACGAGTCGATGCACATGGGCTTCGCCTTCGACGTCGTCGACACGGTCCGGGAGGAGGAGCCCGACCTCTTCGACGACGACCTCGCCGCCGCGGTGAAGGAGATGCTGATGGAGGGCGTCGACGCTGAGGCGCAGTTCGCCGCCGACCTGCTCGGCGGCGGCGTCGCCGGCCTGTCCACGGCCGATATGCGGTGCTACCTGGAGTACGTCGCCGACCGCCGGATGGAGCGTCTCGGGCTGCCGGTCATCTACGGCTCGAGCAACCCGTTGGCCTTCATGGAGCTCCAGGACGTGCAGGAGCTGTCGAACTTCTTCGAGCGCCGGGTGTCGGCCTACCAGGTCGGCGTCAGCGGCACGGTGGGCTTCGACGAGGACTTCTGAGCCCGTCTTGTGAGCGTGAGAGTGACCTCGAGGTCACCCTCACGCTCACAAGGCGCTATGAAAGACCCATGTGGACGCCGTCGCAGGAGCAGGTCGAGGCCACCGAGCTCTACGCCTTCCAGACCGAGCAGGGGTACGCCGACTACGAGTCGCTCCGGGTCTGGTCGGTCGAGCACCCCGAGGAGTTCTGGCGGGCCGTCTGGGACCGCTACGGCGTCGTCGCCGACGGTGACCCGACGACGGTGCTGGCGTCCACGGAGATGCCCGGTGCGCAGTGGTTCCCCGACGTCGCGCTGTCCTTCTCCGAGCACGTATTCCGCGGGAAGGCCGACGACGCCGTCGCCCTGACGCACGCCTCCGAGCTGCGCGAGGCCGAGACGTGGACGTGGGGCCGCCTGCGGGCCGAGACCGCGCGGATCCGGGCCGGCCTGCGCGTGCTCGGCGTCGGCCGCGGCGACCGGGTCGCCGCCTACCTGCCCAACATCCCCGAGGCGCTCGCGGCCATGCTCGCCACCACCTCGCTCGGCGCCGTCTGGTCGTCCTGCTCGCCGGACTTCGGCTCCTCGACGGTGCTCGACCGCTTCGACCAGATCGAGCCGACCGTGCTGCTCGCGGTTGACGGCTACCGCTACGGCGGCAAGGACTTCGACCGCCGCGACACCGTCGCCGAGCTGGCCGCCGGTCTGCCGACCGTGACCCGGACCGTGACGCTCGGCTACCTCGACCCGGCGGCCGGGGACTGGGACGAGGCGTTCCCGGATCTCGCGGCGGGCGACCGGCCGCTGGAGTTCGAGCGGGTGCCCTTCGACCACCCGCTCTGGATCCTCTACAGCAGCGGCACCAGCGGGAAGCCGAAGGCGATCGTGCACGGTCACGGCGGGATCCTGCTGGAGAGCCTCAAGATCACCCACCTCCACCTCGACGCCGGCCCCGACGACCGCGTCTTCTGGTTCACCACCACCGGCTGGATGATGTGGAACTTCCTGGTCTCGGTGCTCCTCACCGACGCCCAGATCGTGCTGTACGACGGCAACCCGACCGCGCCCGACCCGGCGGTACTGTGGGAGCTGGCCGAGCGAACCGGCATCACGATCTTCGGCACCAGCGCGGCCTACCTGCACGGCCAGCTCAAGCTCGGCGTCGAGCCGACCGCGGGCCGTGACCTCAGCGCCCTCCGGGCGGTCGGGAGCACCGGGTCGCCGCTGTCGGTGGCCGGCTTCGAGTGGGTCTACGACCACCTCGGCCGCGACGTCTGGCTCTTCTCGATCTCGGGCGGGACCGACGTCTGCTCCGCCTTCGTCGGCGGCGTGCCGACGCTGCCGGTCCACGTCGGGGAGCTCCAGGCGCGCGCCCTCGGCGTGGCCCTGGAGGCCTGGGACGAGGACGGCCGGCCGGTGCCGCCCGGTGTCGTCGGCGAGCTCGTCGTCACCCGGCCGATGCCGTCGATGCCGGTCGGATTCTGGAACGACCCCGACGGCCACCGCTACCGCGAGGCCTACTTCGACCACTTCGACACCACGCCGCCGGTGTGGCGCCACGGCGACTGGATCGAGCTCACCGAGCACGGGTCGGCGATCATCCACGGCCGCTCCGACGCCACCATCAACCGCGGCGGCGTCCGGATGGGCACCGCCGAGATCTACGCGGCCGTCCTGTCGGTGGAGGGCGTGACCGACGCGCTCGTCGTCGACATCCCCGACACCGACCCGGCGGCGGACTCGTGGATGCCGCTCTTCGTGGTCACCGACCGTGACCTGACCGATGCGATGGTGGCCGAGATCCGGCAGCGGGTGCGGGAGGAGTGCTCCCCGCGGCACATGCCCAACGTCGTCGTACGCGTCCCCGCGGTCCCGCGCACGCTCACCGGCAAGATCCTCGAGGTCCCGGTCAAGAAGCTCTTCCTCGGCGCCGATCCCGAGAAGGTCGCCGCCCGGGACGCGCTCGCGAACCCGGATGCCTTCGACTGGTTCGTGGACTACGTCAACCGGCGGTGAGTCAGCTCGCCCCGCCCGACTCATCGACCGGCCTCGGGCTGCCGATGACCTCTTGGGGCGGCTGCGCCTGCCGGTGCCGCTGAGCCGCCTCGCCGGTCACATCCTGCACTTCCACACCAAGGGGTCCTCCGCTGAAGACCCCTTGGTGTGGTCGGGGCCAGCGTGACCGATGAGGCGGCGCATCCGCCCCAGCGCGCGCACCGGCCTCAAGAAGTCTTCCGCCGGCACAGCGCCGTGCGGTTCAGTGCCCCGAGATCGCCGCTGCGACGGCGGTGTGCACGTCGTGGTGGAAGACCGACGGGATGATGAAGCTCGGGTTGAGCTCGGCGTCGCTGACCACGAGGGCGATGGCCTGCGCCGCCCGCAGCATCATCTCGGTCGTGACCTGCTTGGCGCGGATGTCGAGCAGGCCGCGGAAGACACCGGGGAAGGCCAGCACGTTGTTGATCTGGTTGGGGAAGTCCGAGCGACCGGAGGCGACCACGGCGGCGTAGCGCGCGGCCGCGGCGGGGTCGACCTCGGGGTCGGGGTTGGCCATCGCGAAGACGATGGGGTCAGCGGCCATGTCACGGATCCACTCCGGGTCGAGGACACCCGGCGCCGAGACGCCGATGAAGACGTCGGCGCCGGTCAGGCCGGTGCGCAGGTCGCCCGCGACGCGACGCGGGTTGGTCACGGCGGCGAGGTCGGCGTGCGCCGCCGAGAGGCCGGGGTCGCCGGCCACCAGGCAGCCGTTGCGGTCATAGACGACCACGTCGGCCACGCCGGCGGCGAGGAGCAGCCTCACGATCGCCGTGCCCGCGGCGCCGCCGCCCGAGACGACCACCTTGACCTGCTCGATCTCCTTGCCGACGACGCGCAGCGCGTTGGTCAGGCCGGCGAGCACGCAGATCGCGGTGCCGTGCTGGTCGTCGTGGAAGACCGGGATGTCGAGCCGCTCGCGCAGGCGGGCCTCGATCTCGAAGCAGCGCGGCGCGGCGATGTCCTCGAGGTTGATGCCGCCGAAGCCCGGCGCGATCAGCTCGACGGCGCGCACGATCTCGTCGGTGTCCTGCGTGTCGAGGCAGATCGGCCACGCGTCGATCCCGCCGAACCGCTTGAACAGCGCGGCCTTGCCCTCCATCACCGGCAGGGCGGCGCCGGGGCCGATGTTGCCGAGGCCGAGTACGGCGGACCCGTCGGTCACCACCGCGACGGAGTTGCCCTTGATGGTCAGCCGGGAGACGTCCTCGGGGTGCTCGAAGAGGGCGCGCGACACGCGGCCGACGCCGGGCGTGTAGGCCAGCGACAGGTCGTCACGCGTCTTGAGCGGCACCTTGGAGCCGACCTCGATCTTGCCGCCCAGGTGGAGCAGGAAGGTCCGGTCGGAGACCTTGTGGACGGTCACGCCCGGGACGTCCGCGACGGTCTTCTCCAGCTCGATCGCGTGGTCGCCGTCGGCGGCCGAGCAGGTGACGTCGACGACGAGCCGGTCGTGGCGCGAGTCGGTGACGTCGATGGCGGTGACCACCCCGCCCGCGCTCGAGATGGCGGTCGCGACGGCGCCCACGACGCCGTGGTCCGGCGCGGTGTGGAGGCGCATGGTGATGGAGTTCGAGGAGGCGGTCGCGGTCTTCACGCATTCGACTATCCGCCAGCGGATGGCTTACTCGGAAGTAGCGGCGCCGGCGTCAGGACCCGGCGGAGCGGTAGGCCGGCGCGCGCGAGACCGGAGCGGCGCGGCTCTCCAGCAGCGGGAGAGCCCGGGGCGGGATCAGCTCGGACAGGATCACCACGCTCACCGACCGGCGCACCGACGGCGACTGGTCGATCCGGACCAGGACGTCCTGCAGCTGGGCGTGGGAGGCCGTCGCGACGCGGCACACGACGTCGTAGGCGCCGGTGGTCACGTGGGCCTCGAGGACCTCCGGGATCGCAGCCAGGTCGGCGGTGACCTCGTCGAGGGCGCCCTGCGCGATCTCGAGCGTCACGAACGCGTGCACGGCGAAGCCCGCCGCGCTGACGTCGAGGGTCGGCGCCCAGTCGCGCACGACGCCCGCCTCGTCGAGCCGGCGGAGGCGGCTCTGCACCGTCGCGCGGGCCACCTTGACGGTGCGGGAGAGCTCCAGGTCGCCGGCGCGCGGGTGCTCGTGGAGGGCGCGGAGCAGCGCGACGTCGAGGGCGTCGGTGATCGTCTCGTCCACCATGGGAGCAAGATAGTCGATCTGACCAGCCGGAGCGCCGGCTGCAGGGCCGATCTGGCCGGAATGACCATCACGAGACCGACAGGTTGCCCACCCGGGCGCTCTACTCCTTGACTGACGCCGACGACGCCATCGGCCATCGGAAGGAGCGCGCATGTCCCTCAGCGACACCCTCACCAGCGAAGAGGTCCTCGCCGACCTCGACCTCGACACCCTCAAGCAGCTCGTCGGGCTGGTCGAGCACGACCCCGCCCAGGACCCGTTCCCGGTCAGCGGCTGGGACGCGGTGGTGTGGGCGGTGGGCAACGCCACGCAGAGCGCGCACTTCTTCCAGTCCGCCTTCGGCATGGACCTGGTCGCCTACTCCGGCCCGGAGACCGGCAACCGCGACCACGTCGCGTTCGTCCTGCGCAGCGGCGGCGTGCGGTTCGTCGTCAAGGGCGGAGTCAGCTCCGACAGCCCGGTCGCCCAGCACCACGCCCGGCACGGCGACGGCCTGGTCGACATCGCCCTCGAGGTGCCCGACGTCGACAAGTGCGTCGAGCACGCCCGCACGATGGGCGCCACGATCGTCGAGGAGCCCCACGACGTCACCGACGAGCACGGCACCGTCCGGATCGGTGCCATCGCGGCGTACGGCGAGACCCGGCACACGCTCGTCGACCGCAGCCGGTACGACGGCCCCTACCTGCCCGGGTACGTCGCCCGCACCTCGTCGTTCCGCAAGCGCGACGGCGCCCCGAAGCGCGTCTTCCAGGCGCTGGACCACGTCGTCGGCAACGTCGAGCTCGGCCGCATGGACGAGTGGGTCGGGTTCTACAACAAGGTCATGGGCTTCACGAACATGGCCGAGTTCATCGGCGATGACATCGCGACCGACTACTCAGCGCTGATGTCGAAGGTGGTTGCCAGCGGCAACCACCGGGTGAAGTTCCCGCTCAACGAGCCGGCCCCGGGCAAGCGCAAGTCGCAGATCGACGAGTTCCTCGAGTTCTACGAGGGCCCGGGTGCCCAGCATCTCGCGCTCGCGACCAACGACATCCTGCAGACCGTCGACGTGCTGCGCGCCGAGGGCGTGGAGTTCCTGTCCACGCCGGACTCCTACTACGAGGACGCGGAGCTGCGGGCCCGGATCGGCGAGGTGCGCGTCCCGATCGACGAGCTGCAGCGGCGCGGCATCCTCGTCGACCGCGACGAGGACGGCTACCTGCTGCAGATCTTCACCAAGCCGATCGGCGACCGGCCGACCGTGTTCTTCGAGTTCATCGAGCGGCACGGCTCGCTCGGCTTCGGCAAGGGCAACTTCAAGGCGCTCTTCGAGGCGATCGAGCGCGAGCAGGAGCGACGCGGCAACATCTGACACTGGTCGAGGAGGTCGCCCAGCGACCGTCGCGAGACCACGTCAGCGAGGAGGAGTCATGGCCTACTACCGCTCGGCGGGGCACGTCCCGCCCAAGCGCCACACGCAGCACCGCTCGCCCGACGGCGCCCTCTACTTCGAGGAGCTGATGGGCGAGGAGGGCTTCTCGTCCGACTCGGCGCTGCTCTACCACGCCAACATCCCGTCTGCGGTGGTCGCCTACCGGTCGTGGGACCTCCCCGACCAGTCGCTCGTCCCGAACCACCCGCTGATCTCGCGGCACCTCACGACGCACAAGCTCTTCGAGGAGGGCGGCTCCGGGGTGGACGGTGTGACCGGGCGGCGGCTGCTGCTCGGCAACGCCGACGTCCGGATCGCGTACGTCGTCGCCGACGCCGTGTCGCCGTACTACCGCAACGCGATCGGCGACGAGTGCCTCTACGTCGAGTCCGGCTCCGCGACGCTCGAGACGGTCTTCGGCGACCTGCCGGTGGCCGACGGCGACTACGCGATCGTGCCGCGCGCGACGACGTACCGCATCGTCCCCGACGGCCCGGTCCGCCTCTACGTGATCGAGGCGAACTCCCACATCGCGCCGGCCCGCCGCTACCTCTCGAAGTTCGGCCAGTTCCTCGAGCACGCGCCGTTCTGCGAGCGTGACCTGCGCCCGCCGGGCTCGCCGCGCGTCGTCGAGGGGACCGACGTCGAGGTGTTCATCAAGCACCGCGGCTCCGGCCCGGGCGGCCTGGCCGGCACGGTGCACACGCTGCCGCACCACCCGTTCGACGTGGTCGGCTGGGACGGCTGCCTCTACCCCTACGCCTTCAACGTCAGGGACTTCGAGCCGATCACCGGGCGGGTGCACCAGCCGCCGCCGGTCCACCAGGTCTTCGAGGGCAACAACTTCGTGATCTGCAACTTCGTGCCGCGCAAGGTGGACTACCACCCGCTGTCGATCCCGGTGCCGTACTACCATTCCAACGTCGACTCCGACGAGGTCATGTTCTACTGCGGCGGCGACTACGAGGCCCGGAAGGGCTCGGGGATCGGGCCGGGCTCGATCTCGCTGCACCCGGGCGGCCATCCGCACGGCCCGCAGCCCGGCGCCTACGAGCGCTCGATCGGCGCGGAGTTCTTCGACGAGCTGGCCGTCATGGTCGACACCTTCCGGCCGCTCGAGCTCGGCGAGGCCGCCCGGGCCTCCGATGACGGCGCCTACGCCTACTCCTGGGCCAAGGGCGACCGCGGCGAGACCGGGGCGACCGACGGATGAGCCCGTTCCGCGGACTGTTCACCGGCCTGCTCGACGACGCCGCGATCTTCCCGCCCGGTGACCTGCCGCTCGCGCAGGCGGTGCCGGCGCACCTCGCCCATCGCCAGTCCGGGTACGGCGACCTGGTCGGCCCGTTCGTCGTCGGCGCCGCCACGCTCGACGAGCTGGCCGGGGTCGTCGACGTGCTGCGACCGGGATCGTTCGACATCGCCCTGACCGTGCCGGCGCCGTCTCTCACCCAGGCCCTGGACGAGGCCGACCGCCTGCCGGCCCTGCGTGTCGTGGCGGTCGAGGTGTCCGTGCCCGACGGGATGGCACCGGACGAGGCTGTCGACCTGCTCAGGCGTCGCCCGGTCGGCGACGGCTTCGCCCGGTCGGCGGACGACGTCGCGGCGGTCTACGTCGAGCTGCCCCGCGACGAGCGCCGTGCGCCGCTGCTGGACGCTCTCGCGTCGGCCGGCTACGCCGCGAAGCTGCGCACGGGCGGCCTGACCCGTGACGCCCACCCGGGGGAGGACGAGCTCGCGTCGGCAGTGGTCGCGGCGGTCCGGGCCGGCGTTCCGTTCAAGGCCACCGCCGGGCTGCACCACGCGTTCCGCAACACCGATCCGCGCACGGGCTTCGAGCAGCACGGGTTCCTCAACCTCCTGGTCGCCACGGCGGCGGCCCGCGCCGGCGCGACCACCTGCGAGGTGGCCCGGCTGCTGGCCGAGTGCGACCCCGAGCGGGTGCTCGCCGACGTGCGCGAGGCGGACCCGTCGGTGCGTGCGTCGTTCCGGTCCTTCGGGACGTGCAGCATCACTGAGCCGGTCGACGAGCTGGGCGACCTCGGTCTCCTCCGCGACGCCGCCGAGGTCCGCGCGTGACGCGGCTCGAGGTCGGTGCCGACTCGCTCTTCGGCATCGCCAACCTCCCCTACGGCGTCTACTCCGTGCCCGGCCAAACCCCGCGGGTCGCCACCCGGTACGGCGACCACGTGGTCGACCTGGCCGTGCTGCTGTCCAACCCGGTGTTCGCGGAGCCGTCGCTCAACCCGTTCATGGCGCAGGGCCACGCGCGGTGGGTGGAGGCGCGCGAGCGGCTCCGGGACGCGGTCGCGGTCGACGTACCGGACGAGGCGGTGCACGCGCTCGACGACGTCACCCTGCACCTGCCCTTCGAGGTCGCCGACTACGTCGACTTCTACGCCTCCGAGCACCACGCGGCGAACCTCGGCCGGCTCTTCCGGCCGGACAACCCCGACCCGCTGCTGCCGAACTGGAAGCACCTGCCGGTCGGCTACCACGGCCGCTCCGCGTCGATCGTGGTCTCCGGGACCGACATCGTCCGGCCGAGCGGCCAGCGCAAGGGACCCTCCGGCCCGGTCTTCGGCCCGGCGGCGCGGCTCGACATCGAGGCAGAGATCGGCTTCGTCGTGGGGACGGGAAACCCGATGGGCACGCCGATCCCGGCAGCCGACGCGGCCGAGCACATCTTCGGGGTCGTCCTCTTCAACGACTGGTCGGCGCGCGACATCCAGGCCTGGGAGTACGTCCCGCTCGGCCCCAACCTCGGCAAGTCCTTCGCCTCGACCGTCTCGCCGTGGGTCGTCCCGTTGCTCGCACTCGACACCGCGCGAGTGGCGGTCCCCGACCAGCGCCCCGCCGTGCTGCCCTACCTCCACCTGCCGGAGCCGTGGGGCCTCGACCTCACGCTGGAGGTCACGTGGAACGGCGCGGTCGTCTCGCGCCCGCCGTACGCCGCGATGTACTGGTCCCCGGCCCAGATGCTCGCCCACCTCACCGTCAACGGCGCCCCGACCCGGACCGGCGACCTGTTCGCCTCCGGCACCGTGTCCGGCCCGGCCGGCGACGAGGTCGGCTCGTTCATCGAGCTGACCTGGGGCGGCGAGTTCCCGGTCACCGTCGCCGGCGAGGAGCGGACGTTCCTCGAGGACGGCGACGAGGTCGTCCTGCGTGCGACGGCGCCCGGTGCCGACGGCGCGCGCATCGGCTTCGGCGAGTGCCGTGGCCGGATCCTCCCGGCCCGCGCCTGACGCTTCGAGTGGAGCCGCTCAGCGGAGCGTCGCGCGGATCGGACGACCGGGGTAGGCGGACGTGTCGAGCTCGCCGTCGCGGACGACGAAGGTGCCGTCGACGAGCAGGTGCCGGACGCCGGTGGAGGGTCGGGTCGGGTCGACGTACGTCGCCCGGTCGCTGATCGTCGAGGGGTCGATCACGACCAGGTCGGCGTCGGCGCCGACCCCGAGCCAGCCCTTGCCGGCCGCCGAGCCGGCGAAGCCGGCGACGACCTGGGCCGGCAACCACGAGCACCGGCGGAACGCCTCGGCCCACGACCAGGTGCCCGTCTCCACGACCATCCGGCGCAGGGAGCGGGCGAACGTGCCGGCCGTCCGGGGGTGCGTCTGGCCACCGGGCGGCAGCGGCCACTCGCGGGAGTCGGTCGAGCCGTCCGGCCACTCCACGTGCATCGCGTCGCTGGCGACGATCGAGTCTGGGAAGGCCAGCGCCCGCTGCAGGAGCGCGGCGTCCTCCGGGTCGGACTCGTCCAGGAAGGCGACCACACAGACGGCGCCGGGGTCGGTCGCCCGCAGCTCGGCGAGGCGGGAGACCGACGCGATCCGCTCGCCGGTCGACACCATCGTGATCGACGACGGCACGAGGCCCCACGCGGACAGCCGCTCGGGGGACAGGAAGAAGGCGCCGATCGCGGTGCTCCCGGCGCCGTACGGGTAGGCCTCGACCGTGACGCGCGACCCGTTCGCGCGCGCCGTGTCGAGCAGGTCGAGCACCCGGTCGACGTGGCGGCGGGAGGTGCTGTTGACGTGGCAGTGGTGCATCGCCGCGCCGGTCTCGGCGGCGGCACGGGTGATCTCGAGCGAGCCGTCGATCGGCGTCGTCGGGTCGGCCTCGACGATCTCCCGCACGTGGGTGAAGGTGGCCGTCCCGGTCGACGCGGCCAGGCGGGCCACCTCCAGGAACTCGGACGGGTCGGACCGCGGGGCGTAGCCCATCAGCACCCCGATCCCGAGCGCCCCGGCCTCGAGCTCGGACTCGAGAAGGCGCAGCCACACCGCGCGCTCGGCCGGGGTTGAGGTCCGCTGCCAGTCCGGGTCGCCCAGCATGGCCAGGGACGCGTGGAGGTCGGCGCCCGGCGTGACGCCGAGGTGCGCCGTCGCGCGGGCGTCGCCCCACGAGGCGGAGACGCCGTAGTGCAGCAGCCGACCGTCGGCCGCGGCACGCGCGTAGGCCTGCTCGACCGGCATCAGGCCGGCCTCGAGGTCGAGCGTCGCCGTCACGCCGTCGAGCGCCTGCAGCCGCTGGCCCGCGATCGAGTGGACGTGGCTGTGCAGGTCGACGAAGCCCGGCCCCACCACGAGCCCGCTGACGTCCAGGACCTCCGCCGACTCGGCGCCCGGCGGCAACGAACCGACCGCGACGACCTTCCCGCCGTCGACGACGACGTCGACCACCCGTTCGGTCCCGGAGCGCGGGTCGGCCACGAGGCCGCCTCGAAGAATCAGCACGCCTCCATCCAACCTCGACCGACGCACGTGTCTCATTGGGCGATCGGACAAGGAGGAACCCTCTCGGTTGGCCGATCGAACGGATACTGCCGTCCGTCCGCCGCCTAGCGTGGCCGCCATGTCGGAGAAGAACGGCCTGGATGCTGCCGCCACGTGGCTGCTGGAGAGCTTCGCCCGCCTCGTTGCCGAGCACGACGTCCCCGGTGCCACGGTCGCGGTTCTGGCCGACGGCCGGATCGCGACCGCCACCGGCGGCGTCACCAGCCTTGCGACCGGCGTCGCGGTCGATGCGGACACGGTCTTCCAGATCGGCTCCATCACCAAGATCTGGACCACCACGCTCGTCCTGCAGCTCGTCGACGACGGCCTGGTCGACCTCGACGAGCCGCTGCTCACCTACCTGCCCGAGCTCGTGATCGGCGACATGGAGGCGGCGAAGGTCATCACGGTCCGCCACCTGCTCACCCACACGGCCGGCTTCGAGGGCGACATCTTCACCGACACCGGTCGGGGCGAGGACGCCATCGAGAAGTACGTCGCCACGCTCACCGACCTGCCCCAGCTCTTCGCCCCGGGCGAGACGTTCTCCTACAACAACACCGGGTTCGTCGTCCTCGGGCGCCTCGTCGAGGTCCTCCGCGGCAAGCCGTACGACGAGGTGCTGCTCGAGCGGATCGCGCAGCCGCTCGGCCTGGCCCGGGTCAGTCCGAGCCCCTACGAGGCGATCCTCCACCGCGCGGCGACCGGTCACGTGGCAGGGGAGGATGGCTCGACGCTGACAACCGCACCGACCTGGGCGCTGGCCCGCTCCAACGCCCCGGCCGGCTCCATGCTCGCCATGACGCCGACCGACCTGCTCGGGTTCGTCCGGATGCACCTCGACGGCGGCACCGCCCCCGACGGCACCCGCGTGCTGAGCGCGGAGTCGACCGAGGCGATGCAGACCCGCCAGGTCGACCTGCCCCGCCTCTCGGGCATGGGCGACGCCTGGGGGCTGGGCTGGGAGCTGTTCGACACCCCGCAGGGCACCGTGGTCGCCCACGACGGCGGCACGATCGGCCAGGCCGCCTTCCTCCGCGTCGTCCCCGAGGCCGGGGTCGCGATCGCGATGCTGACCAACGGCGGCGACTTCTTCGGGCTCTTCAACGACGTGGTCGCGAAGCTCCTGGCGGACCTGACGGGCGTCGTACTCCCCGCCCGGCCGACGCCGCCCGAGCACCCGGACACGGTCGATGTGAGCCGCTACCTCGGCCACTACGCCGACACGATCTACGACATCCGGGTCACCCAGGACGCCGACGGCAGGGTCTGGCTCGACCGCGAGCCCAAGGACATCATCGCCGAGATCGGCGAGAGGCCGATCCGCTTCGAGCTCGTCCACCTCGCGGAGGACTCCCTCATCTCGGTCGAGGCCTTCCACGGCATCCACGTCGTCTTCGCCTTCATCGGCGACACCAACGGCGACGGCACCGGGAAGGCGAAGTACGTCCACTACGGCCGCGTCGTCTCGCGCGTCGACACCCCCGTCTCGGGGAACCCCCTTCACCCGAAGAAAGAGGAACGCTCATGAGGCCGGTCCGATCGAGTGCCTTCCTGGCGCTCTCCCTGTCCGTTGCCGCCGTCGGCCTCACCGCCTGTGGCGGCGGGTCGGACGACAACGGCGGCGGCGGAGGCAGCAGCAAGTACGCCGACGGCAAGACCTTCACCCTCGTGCTGGCGACGGACCCCGGGGCCCTCGACCCCCAGAGCTCGCCGGTCAGCGCCGCCGTCCAGGTCGCCCAATTCGCCTACGACGCGCTCGTGCACGTCGACGTGAAGGGTGAGGTCCAGCCCCAGCTCGCCTCGAAGTGGACCGTCGACGGCAACACGGTCACCTTCGACATCAAGGACGGGGTCACCTGCTCCGACGGATCGACCTTCGACGCCCAGACGGTGGCCGACAACCTCACCTACGTCGGGGACCCGAAGAACAAGAGCCCGTACCTCGGTGTCTACATGCCCGTCGGCGCCACGGCCGCCGCGTCCGGCTCCACGGTCACCCTGACCCTGGCCTCGCCGTCGCCGTTCGTGATCAACGGCCTGGCCAACCTGCCGATGGTCTGCGAGTCCGGCCTCAAGGACCGGGCCAGCCTCAAGGCGGGCACCGCCGGCACCGGCCCCTACACGCTCAAGGAGGCCGCTCCGGGCGACCACTACACCTACGCCGTCCGCAAGGACTACGC
The DNA here is from genome assembly GCF_900112345.1 of Nocardioides terrae. Classification (GTDB taxonomy): domain Bacteria; phylum Actinomycetota; class Actinomycetes; order Propionibacteriales; family Nocardioidaceae; genus Nocardioides; species Nocardioides terrae. Next base: position 4,241 of record NZ_FOLB01000018.1, on the reverse strand, counting down.
CTGGGGCCCCAACGGCGCCAAGACCTCGGCCGAGGGCACGCCGGCCACCATCGAGGTCAAGATCGTCAGCAACGAGACGACCGCTGCCAACCAGCTGATCAGCGGCGAGGCGAACGCGGCCCAGATCCTCGGCCCCGACGCCAAGCGCCTCTCCGGTGCGCAGATCAAGGCCGTGAACACCGAGATCGTGACCGGCGAGCAGTGGTACAACCACGCCGAGGGGCGGGTCACCAACGACCCGGCCGTCCGGATGGCGCTCACCCAGTCGCTCGACCTGGCCGAGCTGCAGAAGGTCATCACCTCCGGCACCGGAGGGCCCGCGACCGGCCTGGCCATCCTCGCCCCGGCCGCCTGCCCGGGCGACACGGTCAAGGGCAACGTCCCGGCCACCGACACCTCGGCCGCGGCCGCCGCGCTCGAGAGCGCCGGCTACGCCAAGGGCGCCGACGGCGTCTACGCCAAGGACGGCAAGAAGCTCTCCGTCACGTTCCTCTACGACACCGTCCTCGGCAGCGGCGGCTCAGCCGCGGCCGAGCTCGCGGCAAAGGCGTGGAAGGACCTCGGCGTGGACGTGCAGGCCAAGGGGGCCAACACCACCAACCTCCAGCCGATCCTCTTCGGCAGCGGTGACTGGGACATCGCCTGGGAGCCGATCAACGTCAGCTCGCCCGACCAGATCGTCCCGTTCTACTCGGGCCCCACGGTGAAGGACGGCGGGACCAACTTCGCCGGCATCCAGAACGCCGACTACGAGGCCAGTGTCAAGACGGCCATGGGCAAGGCCGGCACCGACGGCTGCGACGACTGGGCCACGGCCGAGAAGGCGCTCTTCAAGGCTGCCGACGTCGTGCCCTTCGCCAACAACGTGACGCCGACCTTCCACAAGGGCGCCGACCTCGAGATCTCCGGCTGGATCGTCCCGACCAGCATCAAGATGCTCGGCTGACCAGGACCACGACCAGAGCCATGACCACACTGACACCGGCAGCCGCCCCGATCCGGCCCGCCCCCCGCACCAGGGGGATCCCGGGCGGGAGGTGGACGCGCTTCGTCGTCCGCCGCACGGGACGGCTGCTGGTGTCGCTGTGGGTGCTGGTCACGGCCAGCTTCCTGATGATCCACCTCGTGCCGGGCGACCCGGTGCGAGCGGCCCTCGGCCTGACCGCGCCCCCCGACCTCGTCGCCGCCAAGCGAAAGGCGCTGGGACTCGAGGACCCGCTGCTGACGCAGTACCTCCACTACGTCGGCCACCTCTTCCGCGGCGACCTCGGGGAGTCGATCCAGAGCCAGCTGGCCGTCAGCGACACCATCAGCCAGCGACTCCCCGCCACCGCCTCGCTCGCACTCCTGGCCTTCGCGGTGGCGGTCGCGGTCGCCATCCCGCTCGGTGTCGCGGTCGCGGTCGCGACCCGACGCGGTCGCCGTCGGCGTACGGAGCTGACGTTCGCCGGCACCAGCGTCGTGCTCGGCTCGATCCCCGACTTCCTCGTCGGCGTGGCCCTGGTCGCGGTGCTCGCCGTCAACCTCGGCTGGTTCCCGGTGGCGGGACGCAGCGGTGCCACCTCCTACGTCCTCCCGGTGATCGCCCTCGCGATCGGCCCGGCCGCCGTCCTCGCCCGCATCGTGCGGGTCGAGATGCTCAGCGTGCTCGACACCGACTACATCCGCACCGCCCGCGCCAAGCGGCTGCCGTCACTGCGGATCAACCTGCGCCACGCGCTCCCGAACGCCGTCACCGCGACGCTCACGCTCGGCGGCATGTTGCTGGCCTCGATGGTCGCGGGCACCGTCCTGGTCGAGAACGTCTTCGCCTGGCCCGGCCTGGGCAGCACGATCGTGCAGTCGATCACCACGAAGGACTACCCGATGGTGCAGGGCACCGTCCTCGTGTACGGCGTCATCGTGCTCGTCGTCAACACGCTGGTCGACGTCGCGCTGGCCCTCATCGACCCCCGCTCGACGATCGGGGACAGCTGATGCGCCGCTGGTCGCGGGTCCTGCGCACGCCGGTCGGGATCGCCGGCGTCACGATGCTCGGCCTGGTGCTGCTGCTGGCCGTCCTGGCGCCGCTCGTGTGGGGTGACCACGCGGACGCCGTCGACACCGACAACCTGCTGGCCGGCCCCTCCGGCCAGCACTGGATCGGCACCGACAACCTGGGCCGCGACCTGCTGTTCCGCGTCCTCGTCGCGACCCGGCTCTCCGTCGCGCTGGCGCTGCTGGCGACCGCTATCGGAACCACCCTCGGCCTGCTGCTGGGCGTCGCTCCGCTCTTGCTCGGCCGTCGGGTCGGCCGCCTCGTGGTGGCCGTCGTCAACATCCTCGTCGCCTTTCCCGGGCTGCTGCTGGTGCTCTTCTTCGCCGTCGTCTTCGGGGTCGGCACCCGTGGCGCCGTCCTGGCCGTCGGCGTCGCGATCGCCCCGGGGTTCGCCAGGCTCGTCCAGACGTTCGTCGCCGGCATCGCCGAGCGCGACTTCGTCGCTGCCGCCCGGATCGCAGGCGTGAGCCGGCTCCGCATCGTCGTGCGCCACGTGCTGCCCAACATCGCCGAGCCGCTCATCGTCAACGCGACGATCACGGCCGGCGGCGTCCTGCTCTCCTTCGCCGGGCTCTCGTTCCTCGGCCTCGGCGTGCAGCCGCCCTCCTACGACTGGGGCCGGCTCATGCAGGAGGGCCTCTCCGGCATCTACATCCACCCGCTCGCCGCGCTCGCTCCGGGCATCGCGGTGATCCTCGCCGGTCTCGCGTTCAACCTCACCGGCGAGGCGATCGCCGGCGCCTTCGGCGTCTCGACCGTCACGGGCACGGCGGACCCGCTCCCGCACGTCCCCGCCGGCGAGACGCCCGAGGGCCGCGCGGCCCACGAGGGCACCGTCCGCGACGACCTGGTCCTCGACGTGCGCGACCTCGCCGTGTCGTTCCCGGGCGGCGTCCGTCCGGTCCGCGGCGTCTCGTTCGGCATCGCCGCGGGTGAGGCGCTCGGGGTGGTCGGCGAGTCGGGCTCGGGCAAGTCGCTGACCGCGCTGTCGATCGCTCGGCTGGTCGAGGAGCCGGGGCGGGTCGACGCCCGCCGGCTCACCTTCTGCGGCACCGACCTCCTCGAGCAGGCCGACCACGACGAGCTGCTCGGCACCTCACTCGCGGTCGTCTTCCAGGACCCGATGACCTCGTTCAACCCCGTCATGCGGATCGGCACCCAGCTCGCCGAGGTCGGCCGCCACCACCAGGGGCTCTCCCGCCGGAGCGCCCTCGCCCGGGCGGTCGACCGCCTGGCCGCCGTACGCGTGCGTGACCCGGAACGCCGGGCGCGTCAGTACCCCCACGAGTTCTCCGGCGGCATGCGGCAACGGGCCATGATCGGCATGGGTCTCATGGGCAGCCCGCGGCTGATCATCGCCGACGAGCCGACCACCGCCCTCGACGTCACCGTGCAGAGCCAGGTGCTCGAGCTGCTCCAGGGCGTACGCCGGGAGCAGAACGCCGCGCTGCTGCTGATCAGCCACGACGTCTCGGTCGTCGCCGACGTCTGCGGCCGCGTGCTCGTGATGTATGCCGGCCGCATCGTGGAGGACCTGCCGACGGACGCCCTCCGGACGGACGCGCGACACCCCTACACCCGCGCCCTGGTCGCCGCCGTGCCCGACATGGCCACCGCCCTCGACGCACCGCTGGCGACGATCCCCGGCCAGCCGGTCGACCCGGCGCACGTCCCGGCCGGGTGCGCCTTCGCCGCCCGCTGCCCGATCGCCAACGACCGCTGCCGCACCGAGGAGCCCGTCCTCCGGGACGACGGCACCGGCCACCGGGTCGCCTGCTGGCACACCGCCGAGGAGGTCGAGCTGCTCAGCATCGGGACCGCCGGTGGTCTCGATACGCCCTCGCCCAGGGGCTCGGGCTACTCGACCACCGACGACGGTTCCGGCTACTCGACCACCGGCGATGGTTCGGGCTACTCGACCACCGGCGATGGTTCCGGCTACTCGACCACCGGCGATGGTTCGGGCTACTCGACCACCGGCGATGGTTCGGGCTACTCGACCACCGGCGATGGTTCCGCTGGTCGAGTAGCGAGCGCCAGCGAGCGTATCGAGACCAAGGCGCCGGGCGAGGAGGTCGCGCGATGAGCACGCTCGAGTTCGACCGCGTGACCGTCCGCTACGGCGCCAGCACGGTGCTCGACGACGTCTCGCTGACCGTCCCGGACGGGCAGATCGTCGGCCTCGTCGGCGAGTCCGGCTCCG
>NZ_FOLB01000007.1 GCF_900112345.1 Nocardioides terrae | reverse complement strand
CCATCACGCCGACCACGGGTCGAACTACCTCTCGATCGTTTACACGGACCGGATCGGCGAGCTCGGCGCGAGGCCGTCGACCGGGACCGTCGGTGACTCCTTTGATAACGCGCTCGCCGAGGCGGTCAACGGGCTCTACAAGACCGAGCTGATCCGGCGACGAGGACCGTGGCGCACGATCGAGCAGGTCGAGCTCGCGACCTTGGAGTACGTGTGGTGGTGGAACAACCAGCGCCTGCACGGGGAGCTCGACATGAGGACCCCGCTCGAGGTCGAGGCGGCGTACTACGCTGCCCATGAATCATCCCGGCCGGCACTTGCTGGCCAAGGGAACGCATAGGAACGAAACCCAGCGCGATTCAGTACTGGGGCGGAAGCGCGTCGTGCATGGCGGAGACCCACTCGGTCGGCCAAGGCACCACCTTGCGGCGCGACGTTGCGGGCCTTGTCACTGAACTCGCTTTGCACGGATTCTTGGCGATCATGTCGTCGTCGACCGCAGCCGAGAAGATGGCAGACACGTTAGAGAAGATGACGCGCCGGTAGGTCTCGGCCATCTCCATCGATCGTAGGAGCTTCTGGATGGTCGACGGCTTGATCTGTCGCAGCTCGAGGTGTCCTAGCGTCGGGAACACATGGAGCCTGAGTCGCAATTCGGTCGCCTCGTATGTCAGCGGACTGAAGGTCCGACTGTCGAGCCACTCCTCGGCATAGGCGCGAAACGAGATCCTGCCGGCGTCGACATCAAGGTAGGTTCCACGAAGCTTGTCCGCCTCGACCGTGTTGCGGAACGCAACCGCCTCGGCCTTGCGTCGGAAGGTCTTACGACGCTGCCGCCCCTCGGGATCTCGGTAGTTGACGACGTAACGAGGGCTGCCGTCGTCGGATGGTCTCCCAGGGCTAATACTTGCCATGGCAGTCCTCGACAGCGTCGGACCGGGTGACCAACCATGCTGATGAGCATCTGCTCGCTGGTGGCGATGGAGTCGATTCCGGGTCAGGCTGATGGCCTGTCGGGATCATCGATTCTCCTCGAGTCGCACGGTCCAATTGATCACGGTTGCTGCCCGCCAGCGCAGGTGCTTGCCGACACGGAAGCCGGCCGGGCCGTAACCTGTCGTCCGCCAGGAGTAGATGGTCTGCTTGGTCACGCCAAGGTAGGAAGCGACATCGTCGATGTCCCACAGCTCTTGGGCCTCGACCAGCCTGGGTGCCCGGCTTCCGCGGTCTCCGCGACGCCGCGGCCCAAAGATTCCCGGTTCCACAGCCGGCACGTTCGAGTTCGTTGCCATCATCAAGCCCCTCCTTGCGGCGTTGACGGGGATTCGGTCTACAGGCACCTATGTCCGGCGGAGGCACCGGAGCGATCATGCAGATGCAAGTGATGTGGCAGCGAGCTGACTCGGGACTCGCGGTGGTGGTCGCCGAACGGTGCGATGCCACGCTCGTGGCTCGGGCAACGGACCCAGGTCGAGACCGCTGTGGCGACCTACCCGATCGGAGCCAGGCGAACCGTGCGCCAAGAGGTGGCGCGTCTGAGATTTGTACCGGATTTGTAACAGACGAGCGGCTACCAACAGCAAACGCCGCCGAGCGACCAAAAGGTCGCGCGGCGGCGTTTCTGCAGGTCAGCGGCTGTTCTTCGTGGTTGTTCGGCGTTGTTGAACGACCACAGCCAGAGGCCCGGTTAGATGTCGTAGTAGAGCTCGAACTCGTGCGGGTGCGGACGCAGCTGCACGGGCAGGATCTCGTTGGTCTTCTTGAAGTCGATCCAGGTGTCGAGCAGGTCCGGCGTGAACACGTCGCCGACCGTGAGGAAGTCCTTGTCGGCCTCGAGTGCGTCGAGGACGGCGCCCAGCGAGGTCGGGACCTGGTTGATCTCGGCCATCTCGTCCGGCGGGAGCTCGTAGATGTCCTTGTCGACCGGCGCGGGCGGCTCGATCTTGTTCTGGATGCCGTCGATGCCGGCGAGCAGCAGGGCCGAGAAGGCGAGGTAGGGGTTCGAGGACGGGTCCGGGAACCGCGCTTCGATCCGCTTGGCCTTCGGGTTGGAGCCGGTGATCGGGATGCGGAGCGCCGCGGAGCGGTTGCGCGAGGAGTAGACCAGCGAGATCGGCGCCTCGAAGCCCGGCACCAGGCGGTGGAACGAGTTCACGGTCGGGTTGGTGAAGGCCAGCAGCGCGGGCGCGTGCTTGAGGATGCCGCCGATGTACCAGCGGGCGAGGTCCGACAGGCCGCCGTACCCGGCCTCGTCGTAGAAGAGCGGCTCGCCGCCGTTCCAGATCGACTGGTGCACGTGCATGCCCGAGCCGTTGTCGCCGAAGATCGGCTTGGGCATGAAGGTGACCGTCTTGCCGGCCTCCCAGGCGGTGTTGCGGATGATGTACTTGAACTTCATGACGTCGTCCGCCGCCTTGAGCAGCGTGTCGAAGCGGTAGTTGATCTCCGCCTGGCCGGCGGTGCCGACCTCGTGGTGAGCGCGCTCGACGACGAGGCCGACGTTCTCGAGGTTCTTGACCATCACGTCGCGCAGGTCGGCGAAGTGGTCGGTGGGGGAGACGGGGAAGTAGCCGCCCTTGTAGCGGACCTTGTAGCCGCGGTTGTCCTTCTCGAAGGAGTCGCCGGTGTTCCAGGCGCCCGCGTAGGAGTTGATCTCGTAGAAGCCGGTGTTCTGCTTCGTCTCGAACTTCACGTTGTCGAAGATGTAGAACTCCGCCTCGGGCGCGAAGTACGCGGTGTCGCCGATGCCTGTCGTCGACAGGTAGGCGAGCGCCTTGCGGGCGATGTTGCGCGGGTCGCGGCTGTAGGCCTCGCCGGTGATCGGGTCGTGCACGAAGAAGTTCAGCGCCAGCGTCTTGGCCGCGCGGAACGGGTCGACGAACGCGGTGGTGACGTCCGGGAAGAGCGCCATGTCGGACTGGTCGATGGTCTGGAACCCGCGGATCGAGGACCCGTCGAAGGCCAGGCCGTTCTCGAACACCTCCGGGCCGAAGGAACCGACGGGCACCGTGAAGTGCTGCATGATGCCGGGAAGGTCCACGAACCGGATGTCGATGAACTCGACACCCTCGTCCTTGATGAACTTGAACAGCTCGTCGCTGGTGGTGAACACGCCTTCTCCTTGGTGAAGCCGGGGGCGGATGACTCTGCTGAAAACTACACGGGCTGGGAGAGCGGCCGACACCATCGTGCGTCCGGTGGGACGCCGGATGGACCGGTCGGGGTCATCGGATGAAGAGCATCTCCTGGTAGGTCGGCAGAGACCACAGGTCGTCGGCCACGACGCCCTCGAGAGCATCGGCGGCCGCGCGCACCTTCGTCATCGCCGGGAGCACCACGTCGCGGTGGTACGCCGCCTCGGCGATGCCCTCGTGGTCGTGGGCGGCCGCCTTCGCGGCCCGCAGCCCGGCGATCGCACCGCGCAGTTCGCCGACGAGCTCGGTGACGGCCAGGAGGTCCGTCCGATCGGCGTCGACACCGGCAGCCGTCAGCGCCGCGACGTTGCCGGCGAGCTCGGTCTGGTGACGGAGCGCGGCCGGGAGGATCGTGGTCTGCGCCATCCCCTCGGTGAGGTTGGCCTCGACGTTGATCGCCATGACGTACTGCTCGAGACCGACCTCGTAGCGCGACTCCAGCTCGGCCTCGCTGAGCACGGCGTACTTGGTGAAGAGCGCCTTGGTCTCGGCGCTGGTCCACTCGGGGAGCGCGTCGACCGTCGTCCGGAGGTTCTTCAGCCCGCGTACGGCGGCCTCCTCGTGCCACTCCGAGGAGTAGCCGTTGCCGTCGAAGATCGCAGCGCCGTGGGTCTCCATGATCTTCGCCAGCAGCTGCTGCACGGCGTCGTTGAAGTCGGTGCCCGACGCGACAGCGGCCTCGAGCTCGGTCGCGGCGTAGTCCAGGGCCTCGGCCATGATCGTGTTGATGACGACCATCGGGGCGGCGACGGTCTGGTTGGACCCGGCCGCCCGAAACTCGAAGCGGTTGCCGGTGAAGGCGAACGGCGAGGTGCGGTTGCGGTCGCCCGCGTCCTTCGTCAGGTCGGGGAGGGTGTCGACGCCGACCGAGAGCGCGCCCTTCTGCTTCGACGACGTCGCGCCACCGTTGCGGATCTGCTCGAACACGTCGGTGAGCTGCTCGCCGAGGAAGATCGAGATGATCGCCGGCGGAGCCTCGTTGGCGCCCAGCCGGTGGTCGTTGCTCGCCGACGCGATCGACAGGCGCAGCAGGCCGCCGTGGAGGTGGACGGCCCGGACGATCGCCGCGCAGAAGACCAGGAACTGCGCGTTGTCGTGGGGGTTGTCGCCCGGGTTCAGCAGGTTGCCCTGGTTGGCGTTGCCGAAGGAGAAGTTGACGTGCTTCCCGGAGCCGTTGACGCCGGCGAACGGCTTTTCGTGGAAGAGGCACTCGAAGCCATGCTTCTTCGCGATCGCCTTGAAGGTCGACATCAGCAGCTGCTGGTGGTCGGAGGCGAGGTTTGCGCGCTCGAAGACCGGCGCGATCTCGAACTGGCCCGGGGCGACCTCGTTGTGGCGGGTCTTGGCCGGGATCCCGAGCTTGAGGAGCGCGCGCTCGGTGTCGTGCATGAAGCCCAGCACGCGCTCGGGGATGGCGCCGAAGTAGTGGTCGTCGAACTCCTGCCCCTTCGGAGGCCTCGCGCCGAACAGGGTGCGACCGGCGTTGAGCACGTCGGGGCGCAGGTTGACGAACGAGCTGTCGACCAGGAAGTACTCCTGCTCGGGGCCGCAGTAGGACACGACGTTGTCGATCTGCCGGTGGCCGAAGAGGGCGAGCACCCGGCGGGCCTGCTCAGACATCGCCGACTGCGAGCGCAGCAGCGGGGTCTTGTGGTCGAGGGCCTCACCGGTCATCGAGACGAAGATCGTCGGGATGCAGAGGGTGTTGCCGTTCGGGTTCTCCAGGATGTACGCCGGGGACTGGACGTCCCACCCGGTGTAGCCGCGCGCCTCGAAGGTCGCACGGATGCCACCGTTGGGGAACGAGGAGGCGTCCGGCTCGCCCTGGACGAGGGTCTTGCCCTGGAACTCCCAGATCGCGGTGCCGTCGCCGACCGGCTCGAGGAAGGAGTCGTGCTTCTCGGCGGTCAGGCCGGTGAGCGGGTAGAAGACGTGGGCGTAGTGCGTGACGCCCTTCTCCATCGCCCAGTCCTTCATCGCCGAGGCGACGATGTCGGCGACGTTGGGGTCGAGCCGCTCGCCCCTCTCGATGGTGGCCGCGACGGACCGGTAGACCGACTTCGGGAGCCGCCTCTGCATCACCGAGAGGCTGAAGACGTTCTCGCCGAAGATGGCGCCGGTCTCCTCGGCTGCGTCGAAGAACGGGGTCGGGGCCACGTTGCACCCGATCTCGCGGATCGCGCCCAGGCGTACGGCGTTCGCGGTCATCTGCTGCTCCTCGCATCGACGCGCCGGCCGCATCGGGGTCGTGCCGGCGTCGGGACGGACGCTACGGCGGCAAGATTTCCCAGCGTTGCCCTCGTGTTTCGGGCGTGTAACAAACGCACCGGCCCGGTCGAGGGGAGACTCCGAGGCCCGGACCGCCTCCTCTAGGCTTGCCGCCCGTGACCGACCCGACCTTCCCCACCGCGTCCTGGGCCCGCCGTGCCGTCGCGCTGCTCGTCGACTGGCTGGCGTCGATCCTCGTCGTGGTGTTCCTCGTCGGCTGGGACGACTACACGTCCCAGGGCGGAGCCGAGCAGTTCTACGTCCTGATCGCCTACGTCGTGGAGTCGGCGGTGCTGACGACCCTGGCCGGCGGGTCGTTCGGCAAGCTCGCCACGCGGCTGCGCACGGTGCGGGTCGACGGCGACCCTCGCCCGCTCGACCCGCTGCGCTCCTTCGCCCGGCAGATCATGGTCGCGGTCGTCGTACCGCCGCTGATCTTCCGTCCCGACGGGCGTGGCCTGCACGACATGGCGGCGGGGACGGCGACCGTGGACCTGCCGACCTGGCGGCGGCTGGCCGGCAGGGCCTGAAACGCCTGAGCGCCTCGACCACCGATGGGTGGTCGAGGCGCTCAAGGGTCGGGAGCGGATGCGCTCAGCGGCCGCGCATGTTGCCGCGCATGCCCTTCATGGAGGTCGGGATCGGCCCCTTGGGCAGCGGCACCTTGCCGCGGGTCGCGTCGATCGCCTTGAGCCGGTTGAGCAGGTCGGTGATCTCGGCGGGCTTGACCTTGCGGCCCAGCTTCATCACGTGCTTGACGAGCTTGGGCAGCGGGACCTGGCCCTCGCCGTCGCCCACGATCACCTCGGTCACGGGGACCTCGTAGAGGACGCGCTCGTGGCGCTTGCGCTCGCTGATCAGCAGCGGGCGCAGCCGGTTGGGGTTGCCCTCGCCGACCAGGACGATGCCCGGAGGGCCGACCACGCGGTGGACGACGTCCTGCTGCTTGTTGAACGCGATGGCCGGCTCCGTGGTCCAGCCGCGGCGCAGCATGGTGAGCGCGGCGGCGGCACCGCCGGGCTGGCCCTCGAGGCGCTTGTAGGCGGCGTGCTGGGCACGGCGGCCGAAGACGATCATCAGCAGCAGGAGGCCGCCGAGGAGCGCGCCGACGATCGACATGACCAGGCCGAGCGCGCCGCTGCCGGGGAGCACCCAGAAGATGACGAAGCCGATGACGGCGCCGACGATGAACGAGCCGAGCAGGATGAGACCGATCCTGGGATCGGCCTGCTTGGTGATCCGGTAGGTCTCGACGATCTGCTGTCGACGGCTCAGGGTGCTCGGGTCGACCTGGGACATGCGGTGCTCTCTCAGTTCAGCTCGGGTCGGGCTCAGGGGGAACGAGGATCAGGCGGAGATGCCCTCACGGGCCTCGATCGCCTGACGGTACAGGCGACCGGCCCGGTAGGACGAACGAACGAGCGGGCCGGACATGACGCCGGAGAAGCCGATCTGCTCGGCCTCCTCGTTCAGCTCGACGAACTCCTCCGGCTTCACCCACCGCTCGACCGGGTGGTGACGCACGCTGGGGCGCAGGTACTGCGTGATCGTGATGAGCTCGCAGCCGGCGTCGTGGAGGTCGCGGAGGGCCTGGGAGACCTCCTCGCGGGTCTCACCCATGCCGAGGATGAGGTTGGACTTGGTGACCAGGCCGAAGTCGCGGGCCTGGGTGATCACGTCGAGGGAGCGCTCATAGCGGAACGCGGGCCGGATCCGCTTGAAGATCCGCGGCACGGTCTCGACGTTGTGGGCGAGCACCTCGGGTCGGCTCTCGAAGACCTCGCGGAGCAGGTCCGGCTTGCCGTTGAAGTCGGGGATGAGGTTCTCGACGCCGGTGTCGGGGTTGAGCTCGTGGATGGCGCGGACCGTCTCGGCGTAGAGCCAGGCGCCGCCGTCGGAGAGGTCGTCGCGCGCGACGCCGGTGATGGTGGCGTAGCGCAGGCCCATGCTCTGCACCGACTCGGCGACGCGGCGCGGCTCGTCACGGTCGAGCGGCTGCGGCTTGCCGGTGTCGATCTGGCAGAAGTCGCAGCGGCGGGTGCACTGGTCGCCGCCGATGAGGAAGGTCGCCTCGCGGTCCTCCCAGCACTCGAAGATGTTGGGACAGCCCGCCTCCTGGCAGACCGTGTGGAGCCCCTCGGACTTCACGAGCTGCTGGAGGTGCTTGTATTCGGGACCCATCTTGGCCCGGGTCTTGATCCACTCCGGCTTCCGCTCGATCGGGGTCTCCGCGTTGCGGACCTCCAGCCGGAGGAGCTTGCGACCTTCAGGTGCTGGCGCAGTCGTCACGCGTTCAGCCTACGCCGGGAGGCCACCGCGTCCGCAGTCGGGACGGTTACCCCTCAGTCGCCCTCGGGGGTCACCCGCGGGACGGGGTCAGCAGCTCGATCCGCGGGCCGTGGGAGGGCTCTGGCTTGGGGTCGTAGTCCGGGGTGGCGTCGTACGGCTCCCAGGCGAGGTAGGTCTCCAGGTGGCGCTGCAGGACGGGGAGCGTCTCGGCCACCGTGACGTCGCGCCCGGTCTCGACACTGAGCGTGGTGACGCCCGCGTCGGAGATGCCGCAGGGGATGAAGCGGTCGTACCAGTCGAGGGCGACGTCGCAGTTGAGCGCGATGCCGTGCATCGTGACGCCCTTGCTGACCCGCAGGCCGATCGCGCCGATCTTGCGCTCCTCGCCGCGCTCGTCGGCCTTGAGCCAGACTCCGCTGCGACCCGGGACCCGAGCCGTCGTCACGCCGAAGTCGGCGCACGTGCGGATCATGACCTCCTCCAGACGTCGGACGAAGTCCACGACGCGGACGTGGTCGGGCAGGCGCACGATCGGGTAGGCGACCAGCTGGCCGGGCCCGTGGAAGGTGATCTTGCCGCCGCGGTCGACGTCGACCACCGGCGCACCGTTGGTGTCGGTCGGCCGCTCGTGCGGGTCGGTGCGCTTGCCCGCGGTGTAGACCGGCGGGTGCTCGAGGAGGAGGACGGTGCCCTCCTGCTCGCCCGCGACGACCTTCGCGTGGACCTCCCGCTGCAGGTCCCATGCGTCGAGGTAGTCGATCGTCCCGATGCTGTCGAAGCGCAGGTCAGTCACGCTGCGAGGGTACTCCGGAGGTACGCCGGCACCAGCGGCAGCACCGCCTGTGGATGAGCGCTGCGGCGGCTCCGCGGTTCGGGGTAGGTGTTGTGCCATGGCGTCCTTAGACGAACCCGCCGCGGCGCCGCGGCTGCTGGTCCCGATCCTGGTCATCGGGCTGTTGGTGGGCGTCGTCGCGGTGCTCTCCTGGCCGGCGCCGGGGTCGCGGGCCGGGCGGTCGGAGGGCAGTCGGGCCGCCGCACCGGCCGGGCCGCCGGCCGGGCCGCCGGCCGCGTCCGCCTCGCACCCGTCGGTCCTCTCGCGTCAGGAGGCCAGGGCCGCGGGTGTGCTGGGCGAGTGGGACCGTCGCCGTGCGGCGGCGTGGGCGGCGGGCGACGCAGCGTCGCTGCGGGCGCTCTACGTGCCGGGAGCCAGTGCCGGGGAGGCTGACGTGGCGATGCTCGAGGACTGGTCGGCCCGCGGCCTCGCCGTCGACGCGCTGACCACACAGCTGCTGGCGGTGCGGATCGTCGCGCACGGCCCTGCTCGCTGGGTGCTGCGGGTGCGCGACCGGGTCACCGGCGCGGTCGCGGCCGGCGCCGGGCTCACCGAGCCGCTGCCGGCCGGTGCGACCGTGGAGCAGCGGGTGGTGGTGCGGCGGGTCGGCACCGCGTGGCGGGTCGCCTCGGTCAGGCCGGTCGGAGCGCGGTCGTGAGCACGGCGCGGATGTCGGGGTCGCGGAACTCGTAGCCGGACGCCGTCAGCACCTCCGGCCGGGCGTCGACCGAGCCGAGGAGCTCGGGGGAGAGGCGGCCGGCACCGATCCGGATGAGAGGTGCCGGGGCCGCCACCAGCGCCTTGCGGCCGACCTGGCGGGCCAGCTCGTCGGTGAACTGGGCGTTGGTCGGGGCGACGGGGCAGGTGATGTTCACCGGACCGGCGATGTCGTGCTCGAGGACGTGGAGCACGCCGCCGAGCCAGTCGCGCAGCGAGACGACGGGCATCCGCTGCCGTCCGTCGCCGATCCGGGCGCCGAGACCGGCTCGGAAGAGCGGGACGAGCTGGCGCAGCGGCGGCGCGGCCCGGTCGAGGACGGGGCTGGTCCGCAGGAACGCCACCCGGCCGCCGGCCTCGACGGCGGGCAGCGCCGCGTCCTGCCAGTCGCGGCACACGCTCGTCATCAGCGTGTGCCCGCGGCTGTCGGCCGACTCGCCGACAGGCTGCGGTCCGTGGTCGCCGTACCAGCCGACGGCGTTGCCGGCGAGGTACGCCGGCCTGCTGCCCGCGGCCGCGATCGCCTCGGCCAGCACCCGGGTGGTCGTGACCCGGCTGTTGCGGAGGGCGGTCGACCAGCGGCGCGAGTGGGGGTTGCCGAAAGTGGAACTGCCGGCCAGGTTGACGACGACGTCGGCGTTCTCGATCACGCCGGCGTCGAGCCCCCCGCCGTAGGGGTCCCAGGTCGACTCGCCGGACCGGGCCGGGCGGCGTACGAGCTGGGTGACCTCGTGTCCGCGCCGCTGCAGCTCCTCGCGCAGGTGCGACCCGAGGAACCCCGACGAACCGGCCATCACGACGCGTGCCATGCCCGTGACCCTAGCCGTGGCCGAGTGGGCAGAAGCTCTCGCCCCTCAACGGCCGAGTCGGCAGAAGCTCGCGGGGATGCGTGCGAGCTTCTGCCGACTCGAGAGTCCTGAGACCGTGACCTTCTGCCGACTCCTCAGATCTCGAAGGCGCCCGACTCGAGACGCTTCTTGACGTCCTGCAGGAAGCGGCCGGCGTCGGCGCCGTCGACCAGGCGGTGGTCGTAGGTCAGCGCGAGGTAGACCATGTAGCGCACCGCGATCGTCTCGCCGAGGTTCGGGTCGTCGATGACGACCGGACGCTTGACGACGGCACCGGGGCCGAGGATCGCGACCTGGGGCTGGTTGATGATCGGGGTGTCGAAGAGCGCCCCGAAGCTGCCCAGGTTGGTGATCGTGAACGTGCCGCCGGACAGCTCGTCCGGGGTGATCTTGTTGGTGCGGGTGCGGTTGGCGACGTCGGCGATCTTCTTCGCGAGCCCGGCGATCGAGAGGTCGCCGGCGTCCTTGACCACGGGCGTCAGCAGGCCCCGGTCGGTGTCGACTGCGAACGCGATGTTCTCGCGGTCGTAGTAGGTCACCTCGCCGGCCTCGGTGTTGAGGTTGGCGTTGAGCTTGGGGTGCTGCTTGAGCGCGTCGATCGCCGCCTTGGCGAAGAACGGCAGGTAGGTCAGCTTGACGCCCTCGCGCGCCAGGAAGGCCTCCTTGGACGCCTCACGCAGGCGGGCGATGTTGGTGACGTCCACCTCCATGACCTGGGTGAGCTGGGCCGAGGTCTGCAGCGACTCGACCATCCGCTCGGAGATGACCTTGCGCAGCCGGCTGACCTTCTCGGTCGTGCCGCGCAGCGGCGAGGGGGTGGCCGGCGCTGCGGCGGCGGGAGCGCCGGCAGCCGGGGCGGCGGGGGCGGCCGCGGCGGCAGCAGGAGCCTTGGCCGCCTCGGCCGCGGCGAGCACGTCCTCCTTGCGGATGCGACCGCCGACACCGCTGCCGGTGACGGTGGCCAGGTCGACGCCGTTCTGGGCGGCGAGCTTGCGCACGAGCGGGGTGACGTAGCCGTGGCCCTCACCCGACGAGGCGGATGCGGCGGGCGCCGGAGCGGCAGGGGTGGACGCGGGAGCAGCAGGCGCAGAGGCGGCGGGCGCGGTCTGGGCGGGCGCCGGCGTCAGCGTCGGCTCCGGCTTGACCTCCTGCTGGGGCTCCGGGGTCGGCTCGGGCTGGGCGGCGGGCTCGGGCGCCTGCTCGGGCTCGGGCTGCTTCTGCTCGGCAGCGGGCTCCGGCTCGGCGGGTGCCTCGGACGGGGTGGCGGAGGCGTCACCGACGATCGCGAGCTCGGCCCCGACCTCGACGGTCTCGTCCTCGGAGACCTTGATCTCGAGCAGGGTGCCGGCGATGGGCGAGGGGATCTCGGTGTCGACCTTGTCGGTGGAGACCTCGAGCAGCGGCTCGTCGACGGCGACGCTGTCGCCGACGTTCTTGAGCCAGCGGGTGACGGTGCCCTCGGTGACCGACTCGCCCAGCGCGGGCAGCGTCACGGAGGTGCCGGACCCGCTGGTCGGCTGCGTGTCGGCGGTGGGCTTGGGGGCCTCCTCGGCGGCGGGCGCGGGGGCCTCGGCCGCGGCCGGCTCCTCGGCCTGCTGCTGCACGGGCTCGGCCTGCGCGGGCTGCTCGGGCTCCTCAGCCTGGGCGGGCTCCTGCGGGGCGGACTCCGGGGCAGGCGCGGAGCCGGCCTCGTCCTCGGCGCCGACGATCGCGAGGACGGCGCCCACCTCCACGGTGTCGTCCTCGTTGGCGCGGATCTCCAGCAGCGTGCCGGCGACGGGCGAGGGGATCTCCGTGTCGACCTTGTCGGTGGAGACCTCGAGCAGCGGCTCGTCGACGGCGATGGTGTCGCCGACGTTCTTGAGCCAGCGGGTGACGGTGCCTTCGGTGACGGACTCGCCGAGTGCCGGGAGTGTGACTTCGGTGGCCAATGGAGTTCCTTCGCTCGCCTCTGTGGATGCGCCTCTTGATGCTGTGGTCAGGGGTTCCCGCCCGGAGGCCATCTTGTCACCCCGACACGCTGCGTCTACACCGGGGCGAGTTACCCAAGAGTCACCATCAGACACTCCTGACAGGGGGCACACTTGGCGTCATGTCGTTCCTCGACCGCTTCCGCCGCGGTGGCGGCCGCATGCGCCGACCGGCCCGCAACGCCGCCCGTACCGGCTCGACCCGCGTCCGCGCCGCCGACGACACCGACGTCGCGCACCTGGCCGACTTCATCGCGACCCGCCGCGGTGTCGAGGGCTTCGTCGAGCCGCGCACGGCGGTCAGCGACGTGACGCTGCTGCTGGTCGCGCACGACGGCGAGTGGACCCGGCGCCGGGTCCCGTCGGTGCAGTGGGCGCACCGGTTCTGCAACGACCACATGACGCCGTCGTACGACGCCGCCGTGGTCGGCATCCCGCAGCGGATGCGCGACTACAACCGGCGGCGGAAGCAGCAAGGGTCGTGAGGCGGTCTCGATACGCCCTCGCCTAGCGGCTCGGGCTACTCGACCTGCGAGGTGAGCGCGCGGACGTAGTCGACCAGCGTCGCGACCGCGACGCCCGTCCCTCCCGGCGTGATGTGGCCGCTCGCGCCGCCCGTGTTGTACGACGGCCCCGCGATGTCCAGGTGGGCCCAGGGGAGTCCCGCGGTGAACTGGCGCAGGAACGTGGCCGCGTAGAGACCGCCGCCCCAGCGGATGCCGTCGTACTGCGCCAGGTCGGCGACCTTGGAGGACCGGATCCGCTCCTCCATCATCTCGGGCAGCGGCATCGGCCAGCTCTCCTCGCCGGCGGTCGCCGCCGCGGCGAGGACGGCCTCGACCACCTCGGGGGAGCCCATGACGCCGGTGACCTTGTCGCCGAGCGCCGCGACCATGTGGCCGGTCAGCGTGGCCACGTCGACGATCACGTCGGGCCCGGTGCGAGCGGCGCGCACCAGCGCGTCGGCGAGGACCAGGCGACCCTCGGCGTCGGTGTTGGAGATCTCGACAGTGGTGCCGTCGCAGATGCGCAGCACGTCGCCGGGCCGCATCGCGTCGCCCGAGACCATGTTCTCGGCCATCGGCACGAAGGTCGACAGCCGGACCGGCAGGCCGAGCGCCGCGATGGCGAGCGTGGCCTGGACGACAGCGGCGGCGCCGGCCATGTCGCTCTTCATCTGCCCCATGGTGGTGCCGGGCTTGAGCCACAGGCCGCCGGTGTCGAACGTGATGCCCTTCCCGACGAGCGCGACGTGGGCGACGGGGTCGGACGGCGTGTAGGTCAGCTCGACCAGGCGCGGCGGGGCGCTCGAGCCGCCACCGACGCCGAGGATGCCGCCGCAGCCGAGCTCTGCGAGCGATGCCTCGTCGTGCACGGTCACCGAGATGGAGGTGGCGTTCTTGTTGTGCTCGGCGACCGCCGCCGAGACGGCGTCGGCGAAGAGCGGAGGCGTGAGATCGCCGCCGGGGGTGTTCACCCAGTCGCGGACGGTGGCAACGGCGGCGGCCACCACCTGGGCCTGCTCGAAGGCGGCAACGATCTCCTTGCGCCGCGCCGCAGGGCTCAGCACGATCGCCTCGCCGGGCGCGCGCGACTCGCCGGGCTGCTTGTAGGACGTGAAGGTGTAGCCGCCGAGCAGGTGGCCCTCGGTCACCGCCCGGACCAGGTCGGGGGAGTCGGCAGGCAGTGCGAGCGCGACCGACGTGGCGTTAGGAACGGCCCGGGCGGCCCAGCCGGCGGCCCGGCGCACGGCGTCGGGCGTCGGCTCCGGACCCAGCCCGACGAGGACCAGCAACGAGGTGGCGACGGTGTCGCCGGCCGGGAGCCGGGTGACCTCGCCGGCCCTGCCGGTGACGCCCAGCGTCGTGAGGAGGGGCCGCAGCCGCCGGCCAAGGGCCGCGGTCACGTCCTCGGCGCCCGGCGCGAGCACCGGCCCCTTCGGGCCCTGCAGCACGCCGACGACGACAGCCTCGGCCCGGGTCTTCGCCGGGCTGGCGGGCCTGAGGGAGTAGTGAGGCACGGGCGCACATTACCTGCGGCCGGGACGGCGTCCTGACTGCGGTAGTTTGCCGCCATGTCCGACGAACTCCTGCAGTCGCCGCTCCACGACAGACACGTCGCTCTGGGCGCCAAGTTCGCCGAGTTCGGCGGCTGGTCGATGCCCCTCGAGTACGCCGGCGCCGGCGTCGTCAAGGAGCACGTAGCCGTCCGCGAGGCGGTCGGGCTCTTCGACGTCAGCCACCTCGGCAAGGCGATCGTGACCGGTGAGGGCGCCGCCGACTTCGTCAACGCGACCCTCAGCAACGACCTGGGCCGGATCGGTCCCGGCAAGGCGCAGTACACACTCTGCCTCGACGACGAGACCGGCGGCATCGTCGACGACCTCATCGCCTACTACCGCGACGACCGGCACGTCCTGCTCGTGCCCAACGCCGCCAACACCGGCGAGGTGGTGCGCCGGCTGGCCGCGGCCGCCCCCGAGGGCGTCAAGGTCACCGACCACCACCAGGACTACGCCGTGCTCGCCGTCCAGGGCACCAGGTCCGACGAGGTGCTCGCGAAGCTCGGTCTGCCGGTCGGCCACGACTACATGTCGTTCCTCGAGGCCGAGTTCGCCGGCGTCGGCGTCGTCGTGTGCCGCACCGGCTACACCGGCGAGCGCGGCTACGAGCTGATCGCCGCCAACAGCGCGGCCGGCGAGCTGTGGGACAGGCTGCTCGAGGCGGGCGAGGAGTTCGGCATCCAGGCCTGCGGCCTCGGCGCGCGCGACACCCTTCGCACCGAGATGGGCTACCCGCTGCACGGCCAGGACATCTCCCTCGACACCACCCCCAACCAGGGCCGGCTCGGCTGGGCCGTCGGCTGGAAGAAGGACGCCTTCTGGGGCAAGGCGGCCGTCGTCGCCGAGAAGGAGGCCGGCCCGAAGCGCATCCTGCGCGGCATCGTCTCCACCGGTCGCGGCATCCCGCGCCCCCACATGCAGGTCTTCTTGAGCGCCGACGTCGCGGTCGGCGAAGTCACGTCCGGGACGTTCTCGCCGACCCTGAAGAAGGGCATCGGGCTCGCGCTGGTCTCCACGGTCGTCAACCCGGAGGCGGAGGTCAGCGTCGACGTACGCGGGCGCCGCGAGGTGTTCCAGCTGACCCAGCCGCCGTTCCTCGACACCTCGGTGCGCGAGTCCTGATGTCGCTCCCCGACCTCCCCGCGACCTTCCGACAGCCCGAGCCGTCCGACCGCCCCTGGTGGTGGCGGCTGGTCGACGTCCTCGGCGTCGAGGTCGCCGTCTCCGCGGAGTACGCCGACCAGCGGTTCGCCTCGCAGGGCGACGCCGAGTCCTGGGTCGGCGAGGTGTGGCGCGAGCTGGCCGACCAGGGCGTCGACTCCGTGACCCTCTTCGAGCACGACCGCGAGGTCTACGGCCCGATGTCCCTGCGGGCCTGACACCTCTCTCACTTCGACAAGGAGTCCCAGTGGACCGGTTCTTCCGGATCAGCGAACGCGGCAGCGGCATCGGCACCGAGGTGCTCGGCGGCGTCGTCACGTTCGCGACGATGGCCTACATCCTCATCGTCAACCCCTCGATCCTCGGCAGCCTGCCGGACGGGTCCGGCACGACGCTCGACCACGGCCAGCTGGTCACGGTCACGGCGCTCGTCGCCGGCGTGATGACGATCGCGATGGGCCTGTTCGCCAACGTGCCGATGGCGCTGGCCGCCGGGCTCGGCGTCAACGCGTTCGTCGCGTTCACGCTCGTCGGGTCCAGGGGCCTCACCTGGCCGGAGGCGATGGGCGTCATCGTCATCGAGGGCGTCGTGATGCTGGTGCTGGTCCTGGTCGGCCTGCGCGAGGCGATCATGAACGCCATCCCCGACGGGCTCAAGCGGGCCATCGCCGGCGGCATCGGACTCTTCATCGCCCTGATCGGCCTGGTCGACGGCGGCATCGTCACGCACCCGGAGTCGGGCACGATCGTCGCCCTCTCGCAGGACATCAGCTCGTGGAACACCCTGGTCTTCGTGGTCGCGCTCGTCCTGATCGCGATCCTGATGTCGCGCCGCGTCCCGGGCGCGCTGCTCATCGGCATCGTGCTCGCCTCGGTGGTCGGCGTGATCATCAACGCGATCGCGGACAAGACGCCGGTGCCGGGCGCCGAGCTGCCCGACTCGATCGCCGCCGCGCCCGACTTCGGCCTGGTCGGCGACATCAGCTTCAACGTCTTCGACGTGGTCGGCTTCGGCGCCGCGCTGGCACTGATCGTGACCGTCCTGATGGCGAACTTCTTCGATGCCATGGGCACCGCTCTCGCGATCGGCCGCGAGGCGAACCTGATCGACGACAAGGGTCAGCTCCCGCAGATGCGCAAGGTGCTCGTCGTCGAGTCCGTCGGCGCCATCGCGGGCGGCGCGGGCTCGGCCTCCTCCAACACGATCTTCGTCGAGAGCACGGCGGGTGTCGCCCAGGGCGCCCGCACCGGACTGGCGAATGTCGTCACCGGCGTGCTCTTCCTGCTCTCGATGTTCTTCGCCCCGCTCGCCGGGATCGTCCCGGCGGCCGCGACCGGGCCTGCGCTGGTCGTCGTCGGCGCGCTGATGATCAGCCAGGTCGCCGGCATCGACTGGAACGACATGGGCATCGCCCTGCCCGCCTTCGCGACCCTGGTGATGATGCCCTTCACCTACTCGATCGCGAACGGCGTCGGAGCCGGCATGGTCCTCTACACGATCATCGCCCTCGGTCGCGGCGACTGGCGCAGGATCCATCCGCTGATGGCGGTCGTGGCGGCGCTCTTCGTCTGGTACTTCGCCCGCGGCGTCATCTGACGCGGCCCACTTCGTCCTACGATCCGGCCATGCGCCCGTTCCGCCAGGTCGATGTCTTCAGCTCCGAACCGTTGATGGGGAACCCGGTCGCCGTCGTCCACGACGCCGACGGGCTCTCGGACGACCAGATGGCCGCGTTCGCGCGGTGGACGAACCTGTCCGAGACGACGTTCCTGCTGACGCCGACGGATCCGGCCGCCGACTACCGGCTGCGGATCTTCACGCCGAGCGGTGAGCTGCCGTTCGCCGGGCATCCGACGCTGGGGAGCGCTCATGCGTGGCTGGAGGCCGGAGGCCGACCTCAGAGCACGGAGGCCGGAGGCCGACCTCAGAGCACGGAGGCCGGAGGCCGACCCACCAGCGGCGAAGGCATGGTGCAGGAGTGCGGCCTCGGGCTCGTCGACATCCGTCGCGAGGACGACCGGCTGGCGTTCGCGGCGCCTGACCTGCTGCGCTCGGGCCCGGTGTCGGAGGAGGACCTCCATCGCATCGCGGCGGGCCTGGGGATCGGTCGCGACCAGATCGTCGACGCCCAGTGGGTCGACAACGGACCGGGCTGGGTGGCGGTGCTGCTCCCGGACGCCGGCGCCGTGCTCGCCGTACGGCCGGACGCGGCGGCGCTCGGCGACCTCGCGGTCGGTGTGGTCGGGATCTACCCCGAGGGCACCTCGGACCCGGCCGACGACTGCGCGATCGAGGTCCGGGCGTTCGTCGGCGGGCTCGGCGTCGACGAGGACCCGGTGACCGGCTCGCTCAACGCGGGTGTGGCCCAGTGGCTCACGGCCAACGGCACCCTCCCGGCGACGTACCTCTCCTCCCAGGGGACGGCGCTCGGGCGTCGCGGGCGGGTGCACGTCACCACCGAAGACGCGGGCGTCATCTGGGTCGGCGGGGACACGCGCACCACGATCGTCGGCACACTCGAGATCTGACCTAGGCTGAGGGTCGTGCGCCAGTACCTCGACCTGATGCGGAGAGTCCTCGACGAGGGGGTCGAGAAGAGCGACCGGACCGGGACCGGGACGCTCAGCGTCTTCGGCCACCAGATGCGGTTCGACCTCTCCGCCGGGTTCCCGCTCGTGACCACGAAGAAGGTCCACACCCGCTCGGTCTTCGGCGAGCTGCTGTGGTTCCTGCGCGGCGACACCAACGTGAAGTGGCTGCAGGACCGTGGCATCACGATCTGGGACGAGTGGGCCGACGAGAACGGCGACCTCGGCCCGGTCTACGGCGCCCAGTGGCGCAGCTGGCCCACCCCGGACGGCCGTCACCTCGACCAGCTCGCCCAGGTCGTCGAGGACCTGCGGACCAACCCCGACTCCCGCCGCCACATCGTCAGCGCCTGGAACCCGGCCGACATCCCCGACATGGCGCTCGCGCCGTGCCACAGCCTCTTCCAGTTCTACGTCAGCCCTCAGCAGGACGGCCCGGGCCGGCTGAGCTGCCAGCTCTACCAGCGCAGCGGAGACGTCTTCCTCGGCGTGCCGTTCAACATCGCGTCGTACGCGCTGCTCACCCACATGGTCGCCCGGGTGGTCGGGCTCGAGGTCGGCGACTTCGTGCACACGCTCGGAGACGCCCACCTCTACCTCAACCACCTCGACCAGGCCCGGCTCCAGCTGACCCGCGAGCCGCGGGCGCTGCCCACCCTCGTGCTCAACCCCGAGGTGACGGCGATCGACGCCTTCGACCTGGAGGACATCGCGGTGGAGGGCTACGACCCGCACCCGGGCATCAGGGCCCCCATTGCTGTCTGAGTCGGTCGTCGAGGAGCTCGACGTCCTCGGCAAGCGCGTGGTCCTCGTGGCAGCGGTCGCCGAGAACGGCGTGATCGGCGCCGGCCCCGACATCCCGTGGCACATCCCCGGGGAGCAGGCGGAGTTCAAGGCGCTCACGATGGGCCACACGCTCGTCATGGGCCGGACGACGTTCGAGTCGATCGGGCGGCCGCTGCCGGGCCGGACCACGATCGTCCTCACCCGCGACCCGTC
Organism: Nocardioides terrae; assembly: GCF_900112345.1. Lineage (GTDB taxonomy): Bacteria > Actinomycetota > Actinomycetes > Propionibacteriales > Nocardioidaceae > Nocardioides > Nocardioides terrae. The sequence goes on along the minus strand of NZ_FOLB01000007.1, from coordinate 217,404 downwards.
CTGGTCCTACCCGCCGACAGGGTCAGGGACCGCGTCCGTGCTCGTCGCCAACACGGTCGAGGAGGCCCTCGCGATGGCCGCCGGACTGCCCGGCGACGTGATGGTGGTCGGGGGCGCGCAGGTCTACGCCGCCGCGCTGCCGTACGCCGACCGCCAGGTCATCACGCGGGTCCGGCTGCGCCCCGAGGGCGACGTGCACTATCCGGCCTTCGCGGCCGAGGAGTGGACCGAGACGCGCCGCGAGCCGGGCGAGGCCTACGACCGGGTGTTCCTCAGCCGGCGTCCGACCGGCGAGTGAGTCGACCGGCCGCCGACCTGCAGGTGGTGGTCGGCGCGCGCCGGGCAACTCGATTCTCCGGCTAGGGTCGTCCTCGACCGCAGACCCGACGATGAACGGCCGCCATGCAGCGACTCCAGCCCCTCCTCTCGCGGCTGCACTGGTCGGTCAGCGTGCCGATCCTCGCGATGCTGTTGCTGGCCGTGACGTGGGGCGGCCACCCGCAGGGCGTCCTCGTGGCGGTCATCGCGGTGACCCTGGTCGGCGCCGTGCTGGCCTCGGTGCACCACGCCGAGGTCGTCGCCCACCAGGTGGGGGAGCCGTTCGGATCACTGATCCTCGCTGCGTCCGTCACGGTCATCGAGGTCGGCCTCATCGTGACCCTGATGGCCGGCGGTGGGCACGGCAACGCGTCGCTCGCCCGCGACACGGTCTTCTCGGCGGCGATGATCTGTGTCAACGGCATCGCCGGCGCCTCGCTCCTGGTCGGCGCGCTCAAGCGTCGGCTGGCGGTCTTCAACCCCGAGGGCAGCGGCTCGGCGCTCGCCACCGTCGCGACGATCGCGGCGATCTGCCTGGTCCTCCCGACGTTCACCACGTCGCACCCGGGCCCGGAGTTCTCCGGGGCACAGCTGACGTTCGCTGCCGTCGCGTCGCTCGCGGTCTACGCGCTCTTCGTCTTCACCCAGACCGTCCGGCACCGGGACTTCTTCCTCCCCGTGGCGATGGACGGCACCGTGCGCGACCTGGACGGCGATGAGCACGCCGACCCGCCCGGCGTACGGCCGGCGCTGACCAGCGGCGTCCTGCTTCTCCTCGCCCTCGTCGCCGTGGTCGGGCTGGCGAAGATCGAGTCCCATCCGATCGAGGACGCCGTGGACGCGCTGGGCCTCCCGCGCAGCTTCGTCGGCGTGGTCATCGCCCTGCTGGTGCTGCTGCCCGAGAGCATCGCGGCGGTGCGGCAGGCGCTCGCCGACCGGGTCCAGATCAGCCTCAACCTCGCCTACGGCTCGGCGATGGCCTCGATCGGGCTGACCATCCCGGCGATCGCTGTCGCGTCGATCTGGCTGGACGGGCCTCTGGTGCTCGGCCTCGAGCCGACGCAGATCGTGCTGCTGGCGATCACCATGCTCGTGGCGACGCTCACCGTCGTCCCCGGCCGCGCCAAGACCCTGCACGGCGGGCTCCACCTGGCGCTGCTCGCGGCGTTCCTGTTCCTCGCCGCCAACCCGTGACCGCCGGCTGACTGCCAGCTGACGCTCAGCGCCCGAGCAGGCGCAGCGCGTCCGACCACGCGTCGTCGCCGGCGACAGCCTTCGCGGGGGCGAAGACGCCGGGCGTCCCGCCCGGGCGGGCGGCGATCGAACGGGCGCTCGCCAGGACGACCTCGACGACGACGTCGGGCGGCCGGTAGACCTCGCCGAGGGCGGTCGCGACGTCCCACGCATGGACGGCGCAGTCGACCACCTGCATCCCCAGCGCCGTCTCCAACGACGCCTCGCGGTCGAACTCCGCGAGCCTGACCCGTGCCTCCGGCGCCGCGTCGCGGAAAGCGGTCCGCAGGCGGTCCGCGGAGGCGTCCCAGCTCGACCGGACCTGCTCGGCGCTCAGCTCGGGCGCTGCGTACGCCTCCACGGGGGCGTCTCCGTCCGCGACCGCTGCCGCGAACCCCTCGTTCTGGCCGACCATGTGCCCGATCAGCGCGCGCAGGTCCCACTCCGAGCAGGGCGTGGGTGCGCCGAGATCGGCGGCGGCCGCCTGCCTCACCAGCACACCGGCGTCGTCGAGGGCCCGCTCGAAGAGCAGTCGGAGGTCGTCCAAAGTCGCCATGCGCACGAACGTAGACCGACCTGCCGACACCGGGCGAGCGGGATTCGCGGGACGCGGCACCCGGACGCGGGCGTCGGGTGTGCCTCACTAGGCTCGTCGCCATGGAGCTGCGCATCTTCACCGAGCCCCAGCAAGGGGCCACGTACGACGACCTGCTTGCCGTGGCCGCGACGGCCGAGGAGCTCGGGTTCGGGGCGTTCTTCCGCTCCGACCACTACCTCGCGATGGGCGGCGACGGGCTGCCCGGACCGACCGACGCGTGGACGACGCTGGCCGGCCTCGCCCGTGAGACGAGGAGCATTCGGCTCGGCACGCTCGTGACCAGCGCGACCTTCCGCCACCCCGGTCCGCTCGCGATCCAGGTGGCCCAGGTCGACCAGATGTCGAACGGCCGGGTCGAGCTCGGCCTCGGCGCCGGCTGGTTCAGCGCCGAGCACGAGGCCTACGGCATCCCGTTCCCGGCCACGGGCGAGCGGTTCGACCGGCTGGAGGAGCAGCTGGAGCTGATCACCGGGCTGTGGGCGAACCCGGTCGGTGAGGGGGTCGGCTACGACTTCGCCGGCGACCACTACCAGGTCAAGAGCAGCCCGGGCCTGCCCAAGCCGGTCCAGCGCGGCGGCCTGCGCGGTGGCGTGCCGGTCGTCATCGGCGGGCACGGCAAGAAGCGGACGCCCGCCCTCGCCGCGGCGTACGCCGACGAGTTCAATGTGCCCTTCGCCAGCGCCGAGGATGTCGCGACCCAGTTCGGCCGGGTCCGCGCCGCGGTCGAGGCCGCCGGTCGCTCGGCCGCCTCGATGACCTACTCGGCCGCCCTGGTCGTGTGCGTGGGCGCCGACGAGGCCGAGGTCGAGCGTCGCGCCGCGGCGATCGGCCGGGAGAAGGACGAGCTGCGCGAGAACGGCGTCGCCGGCACGCCCGACGAGGCGGTCGCCAGGCTCGCGACCTACGCCGAGGCCGGCGTGGAGCGGGTCTACCTCCAGGTGCTCGACCTGGCCGACCTGGACCACCTCCGGCTGCTCGCCGCGGAGGTCATGCCGCGGGTCTGATGGGCTCCGCCCCGGCGCGCGATCATCGTCGTTCAGCGGGGGAGCGATACCCTTGACCCATGACGTCCGCCGCACCGTTCGGGACCGTTCTGACGGCCATGGTCACCCCGCTCCGAGAGGACGGGTCGGTCGACCTCGACGGTGTGCAGAAGGTCGCGAAGCACCTGGTCGAGCACGGCCACGACGGCCTCGTCGTCTCCGGCACGACCGGCGAGTCGGCCACGACGACGGTCGCTGAGGACGCCGAGACGCTCGCCGCCGTCCGCGACGCGGTCGGCTCGACGGCGAAGATCGTGGCCGGCGTCGGCACCAACGACACCCGCACCTCCGTCGAGCTCGCCCTGCAGGCCGAGAAGGCCGGCGCGGACGGCCTGCTGGTCGTCACCCCGTACTACAACAAGCCGGGCCAGCGCGGGATCGTCGAGCACTTCCGCTCCGTCGCCGCCGCGACCGACGTCCCGGTGATCCTCTACGACGTCCCCGGCCGCACCGGCTCCTCGATCGGCTTCGACGCCTACCGCGAGGCGATCGGCTTCGACACCGTCGTCGCGGTCAAGGAGGCCGCCGGCGACCTGGCCCGCGGCACCCGGCTGATCGACCTCGGCTACGCCGTCTACTCCGGTGACGACGCCCTCAACCTCGCCTGGCTCGCGCACGGCGCCGTCGGCGTCATCTCGGTCGCCGGCCACGCGGCCGGTGACCTGCTCCGGACGATGGTGGACGCCGCAGCAGCGAACGACCTCGCCACCGCCCGACAGACGTATGCGCGGATGCTCCCCGCGATCGACGCCATCATGGGCGTCCCCAACTATGGAGCGACCACCGCCAAGGCGGCCCTGGAGCTGCTCGGAGTCCTCGACAACCGCCGCGTCCGGCAGCCCCTGGTGGCGCTGGACGAGGACGAGGTCGCCGCGCTGCGCGACGGACTGACCGCGGCGGGTCTTCTCTGACCCAACGTTAGGAACTGCATGTCCCACTCCCACCCGGAGCTGTCTGCGCCCGCGCCCCTCGACAAGGGTGCCCTGCGGGTCACTCCGCTCGGTGGCCTCGGCGACGTCGGCCGCAACATGACCGTCTTCGAGTACGACGGCCGCCTGCTCATCGTCGACTGCGGCGTCCTCTTCCCCGAGGACCACCACCCCGGCGTCGACCTCATCCTTCCCGACTTCAGCTCGATCCGTGACCGGCTCGACGCCGTCGAGGCGATCGTGCTGACCCACGGCCACGAGGACCACATCGGCGCGACGCCGTACCTCCTGCGCGAGCGGCAGCAGATCCCGCTCGTCGGCTCCAAGCTCACGCTGGCCCTGCTGGCGTCCAAGCTGCGCGAGCACCGCCTGCGGGAGAGCGTGCAGCACGTCGTCAAGGAGGGCGACCGGATCGCGTTCGGGCCCTTCGAGCTCGAGTTCGTCGCGGTCAACCACTCGATCCCGGACGCGCTCGCGGTCGCGATCCGCACGGGCGCCGGCCTGGTGCTGCACACCGGCGACTTCAAGATGGACCAGCTCCCGCTCGACGGCCGGATCACCGACCTGCGCGCCTTCGCCCGGCTGGGGGAGGAGGGCGTCGACCTGTTCCTCACCGACTCCACCAACGCCGAGGTGCCGGGGTTCACGACCTCCGAGCGCAAGATCACGCCGGCCATCGAGCAGGTCTTCCGCGAGTCGACCCAGCGCATCATCGTGGCGAGCTTCGCCTCGCACGTGCACCGCGTCCAGCAGGTCCTCGACGCCGCGGCCGCCCACGGGCGCAAGGTCGGCTACGTCGGTCGGTCGATGGTCCGCAACATGCAGATCGCCGCCGAGCTGGGCTACCTGCACGTCCCCGAGGGGGTGCTCGTCGAGGCCAAGAAGCTCGCCGACCTGCCCCCGGAGCGTCAGGTGCTCATGTCGACCGGGTCGCAGGGCGAGCCGATGTCGGCGCTGTCGCGGATCGCGCAGAACAGCCACAGCTTCGTGCGGATCGAGGCCGGAGACACCGTCCTGCTCGCCTCCTCGCTCATCCCCGGCAACGAGAACGCCGTCTATCGCGTGATCAACGGCCTGGCCAAGCTCGGCGCCAAGGTCGTCCACAAGGGCAACGCCCTCGTCCACGTCTCGGGCCACGCCTCGGCCGGTGAGCTGCTCTACTGCTACAACATCGTCCGCCCGCGCAACGTGATGCCGGTGCACGGCGAGATCCGGCACCTGCTCGCCAACGGCGACCTCGCGCGGCTCACCGGTGTCGACAACGTGGTCATCGCCGAGGACGGCATCGTCGTCGACCTGGCCGCGGGCGTCGCGAAGGTCGCCGGCAAGGTCGACTGCGGCTACGTCTTCGTCGACGGCCAGTCGGTCGGCGACATCACCGAGTCCGAGCTCAAGGACCGCCGGATCCTCGGCGAGGAGGGCTTCGTCTCGGTCATCGTGGTCGTCGACTCGGTCAGCGGCAAGGTCGCCGCCGGGCCGGAGATCCACGCCCGCGGCAACGTCTGGGGCGAGGGCGCCTTCGATGAGATCAGGGGCCCGATCCTCGACGCCGTCAACGTCGCGCTGTCCGAGGGCGTCACCGACACCTACCAGCTCCAGCAGCTCATCCGGCGCCGGATCGGGCGCTGGGTCTCGGACACGCACCGGCGCCGGCCGATGATCGTCCCGCTCGTCGTGGAGGCCTGACAGGACCCGGCACCGCGCGTGCGGCGGAAGTCGCTGCGCGCGTGCGACACGCACGACTGTGATCCCTGGGACTGGAGTGACGATCGCCTAGGTTTGCTGGCATGGCGACCCGTACGTCTTCCCCGCCGGGGTCGCGGAGCAAGAGCACGTCCTCCTCCAAGGGAGGTCGTGCTCCCAGCAGCCGCACCCGGAGTGCCGGAACACCGACCAAGCGCTCGACCTCGCGCACCTCCACGGCCCGCAAGCCGGCTGCGCGGAAGAGCGGGTCGAGCCGTCCCGCGCCGCGTGCGGTCCGCAGCGGACGCGGCCCGGTCGCCACCCTCTTCCTCGCCCTGTTCAAGGGCGTCGCCGCCATCTGGCTGGCGGTCGCCCAAGGCATCGGCACCCTGGCCCGCAGCATCGGGCACGGCGCTCGAGACCTCGAGCCCGAGCACCGCCGTGACGGGGCCGGCCTCTTCGTCCTCGGCCTCGCCCTCGTGACCGCAGGGGCGGTCTGGTTCGAGATCCAGGGCGGCGTGCTCGGCTTCGTCCGGACGCTCGTCACCGGCAGCGTCGGCAAGGTCGGATGGCTGGTGCCGCTGGCGCTCGTCTTCGTGGCCGCCCGCACCATGCGCGACCCCGAGGGCACCGGCCCGGCCGGACGCCAGGTGATCGGCTGGTCGTCCCTCGGCCTCGGCGTGCTGGGCATCGTCCACATCGCCAACGGCAACCCGCAGCCGCAGGGCGGCAACGCCGCAGCGCTGCAGGACGCCGGTGGGGCCGTCGGCTACGTCGTGAGCGCCCTGCTGCTCGACCTGCTGCGGTCGGCGTACGTCGTCGTGCCGCTGCTGCTCCTGCTCGCGTTCTTCGGCGTGCTCGTCATCACCGCCACGCCCGTCTACCAGGTCCCCGCCAAGCTGGCCGCCCTCCGCGACCGTGCGCTCGGCCTGCACCACGAGGACGACGGCTCCGACGAGTTCAGCGTCGGCCCGCACGACACCCAGCCGATCGCGAAGCGGAAGTCGAAGCTGGACGACTCCTTCATCGACCCGGACATGGGCGACCCGGCCTACGACAGCCCGGTCCTCGAGGACCGCGAGATGCGCAAGCGCCGTCGGCGGGGCGAGAAGGTCAACCTCGACCAGCTCTTCGCCGACGACCCCTTCACCGCGGAGGACGCGGCGGAGGAGGGCGCCGAGGAGGCGCTCGAGCCGACCGTCCGCCGCCCGAAGCCCGGCGCACGCCAGGACAAGCCGGCGGCCAAGGGCGAGCTCGAGCCGCCGCCGCACACGCCACTGCCGCCGCGCGTCGAGCAGCTCATGCTCTCCGGCGACGTCACCTACACGCTCCCCGGCAGCGAGCTGCTGAAGCCGGGGGACGCCCACAAGACCCGCACCAAGGCCAGCGACGCGATCGTCAGCCGGCTGCAGCAGGTGCTCGACGAGTTCGGCATCGACGCCCAGGTGGTCGACTACACCCGCGGCCCGACCGTGACGCGCTACGTCGTCGAGGTCGGCACCGGCGTCAAGGTCGAGAAGATCCTCGGCATCCAGAAGAACATCGCCTACGCCGTCGCGTCGGCCGACGTCCGCATCCTCAGCCCGATCCCCGGGAAGTCGGCCGTGGGCGTCGAGATCCCGAACCCCGACAAGGAGATCGTCTCCCTGGGCGACGTGCTCCGCTCCGCGGCGGCGCGCAGCGACCACCACCCGCTGGTGGCCGGCCTCGGCAAGGACGTCGAGGGCGGGTTCGTCGTCGCCAGCCTCGCCAAGATGCCGCACCTGCTCGTCGCCGGTGCCACGGGCTCCGGAAAGTCGTCGTTCATCAACTCGATGATCACCTCGATCCTGATGCGGGCCACGCCCGACGAGGTGCGGATGATCATGGTCGACCCCAAGCGGGTCGAGCTGAACGCCTACGAGGGCGTGCCGCACCTCATCACCCCGATCATCACGAACCCGAAGAAGGCCGCCGAGGCGCTCGAGTGGGTCTGCCGCGAGATGGACATGCGGTACGACGACCTCGCCAACTTCGGCTTCCGGCACATCAACGACTTCAACAAGGCGGTGCGCGAGGGCAAGGTCGAGCTTCCCGCGGGCAGCGAGCGCGAGCTCGCCCCGTACCCGTACCTGCTGGTCATCGTCGACGAGCTCGCCGATCTGATGATGGTCGCCCCGCGTGACGTGGAGTCCTCCATCGTCCGGATCACGCAGCTGGCCCGAGCGGCGGGCATCCACCTGGTGCTCGCCACCCAGCGCCCGTCGGTGGACGTCGTCACCGGCCTGATCAAGGCCAACGTGCCGTCCCGGCTGGCGTTCGCCACCTCGTCCCTGGCCGACTCGCGGGTCATCCTCGACCAGCCGGGCGCCGAGAAGCTCGTCGGCCAGGGTGACGGGCTGTTCCTCCCGATGGGTGCCTCGAAGCCGATCCGCGTGCAGGGCTCGTGGGTCTCCGAGGCCGAGATCGCGGGGGTGGTCAAGGCCGTCAAGACGCAGCTGGAGCCGTCGTACCGCGAGGACGTCACGGCGCCCGCCGCCGCCAAGCGCGACCTCGACGACGACATCGGCGACGACCTCGAGCTCGTCGTCCAGGCGATCGAGCTCGTCGTGACGACGCAGTTCGGCTCCACGTCGATGCTGCAGCGCAAGCTCCGCGTCGGGTTCGCCAAGGCCGGCCGCCTGATGGACATCATGGAGAGCCGTGGCGTGGTGGGCCCCAGCGAGGGATCCAAGGCTCGTGACGTGCTCGTCAAGCCTGACGAGCTGGACAGTGTGATCGCGACGCTTCAGGGGGAGCTGTGAGCACCACCGACATCCAGATCAACCGCAACGGGCGCCTGGCCGCCATCATCGGCGTCGTGGCCGCGGTCGTGGCCGTGGCGTTCTTCGTCAGGCACCACGGCGCGCTCGATCTCGTGCTCGGTGTGGTGCTGCTGGGCATCGCCGGCTACCAGCTGTTCTCGGCGTGGGACGCGCGCACGCCGCTGCTCGTGGCCGACGACCTCGGCGTCCGGGTCCGGCTCGGTCGGGTCTGGCAGGGGATCCCGTGGAAGGAGCTCGACGAGGTCGAGCACCTCCCGCGGCGCTCCTGGTGGCGCGACGGACGACTGGTGCTGCTGCCCGAGGACGACGCCGCCCAGCTCGCGGCCCTCCCCGCGTCGGGCCGGCGGCAGGCGACGATCACACAGAAGCTGTACGGCGCCCCGTTCGTCGTCCCGCTCGGCCTCGCGACCGTCGTCGCCGGAGGCTCGCGCGACCTCTCCTCGCGACTGGCCGACCTGGCCGGTGAGGACACCACCATCGTCGAGATCGACCCCGAGATCGACCCCGAGATCGACACGGGTGTCGACGGGGTCGACTCCGGCGTCGGCGACGAGAGCTGGAGCGACGAAGGGCCCGAGCCGACGCGGCCGATCGCCCGCGAGTCGGCGCGTGACCCCTTCACCGACACCGCCGAGCGGCCGCTGCTGTCGGCCAGCCCGACCCCGACGCCGCTGCGCGAGCCGACCGTCGCCGTCCGGTCCGAGGTGACCCGGGACTTCTCCACGATGGGCGCCAACGCGCTGAAGCTCGACCAGGTCGACCCGGTCGGCTCTGACGACGAGACGCACACCGGTCTCCCGGAGGCCGACGAGCTGCGTCGCCCGTCCTTCGGCGGCCTCCCGGGCGAGGCCGACGGCGTCACGCCGATCGCTCGCCCCGGCGAGCCGGTCGAGCCGCTGGTGATCGAAGACCTGGGCCCGACACCGGCCCCCGAGCCGGTCATCGGCCCGGAGCTGGCGGCCGCGCGCACCCGGATCGGTCTCACCGTCGACCAGCTCGCCGACCGCACGCGGATCCGTCCTCACGTGATCGAGGCGATCGAGGTCGACGACTTCGGTCCGTGTGGTGGCGACTTCTACGCGCGCGGTCACCTGCGGACGCTGGCTCGGGTCCTCGGCGTCGACGCCGCGCCGCTGCTCGAGCACTACAGCGCGTCCTACGCGGACGCTCCCATCGACGCGCGCCGCGTCTTCGAGGCCGAGCTGGCCACCGGCGCCGGCGGCCCGATCCGCCGGATGAAGGGCGGACCCAACTGGTCCGTCCTCGCCGCCGCGGTGATGGCGATCGTGCTCGCCTGGTCGGTCGCCCGGCTCGTCCTGGACGGCTCCGCAACGACGCCGCCCCCGGCGCCCAGCCTGGGCAGCGGCTCGGCCGGCACCGGCAACCCCTACGGCAAGCTCGCTCCGGCCGTCCCCGTGACGATCACCGCCGCCGGTGGCGGCACCGAGGTCGTCGTACGTGATGCGGGTGGTGACGTGGTCTTCTCCGGCTCCTTGGCGTTCGGGGAGTCCAAGACGTTGCGCGCCTCGCCGCCGGTGCGCATCCAGGCCTCCGACGGGTCCGCCACGGTCGCCGTCGACGGCGGCAAGGCCGCTGCGGTCGGCAAGACCGGCGAGGCGGCCCAGCAGACCTACACGGTGAACTGACGGCGCCAGGGCGCCCCGACCGGACTCCCGTCACGATGTCGTCGAGCTCCGTCTCCGCCTCCTCGACCAGCAGGAGTGCGGCGTCCTCGCCCCGCATCCGCGGGGGTGCCGCCTTCACTGGACCACCGCGTTGAGCCTGGGGCGGCGGCCCGTGCCACCGTTTCGGCCGCGGAACCCGCTCGCCGGTAGCCTGAACGCGATCATGACGACTGACACCCAGCTCTCCGTTGCCCTCGTGACCCTCGGTTGCACCCGGAACGAGGTCGACTCCGAGGAGCTCGCCGGACGGCTCGCCGCGGGCGGCTTCCGGCTCGTCGCCGACGCCACGGAGGCGGACACGGTCGTCGTCAACACCTGCGGCTTCGTCGAGCAGGCCAAGAAGGACTCCGTCGACACCCTCCTCGAGGCAGCGGACCTCAAGGAGACCGGGAAGGCGCAGGCGGTCGTCGCCGTCGGCTGCATGGCGGAGCGCTACGGCAAGGAGCTCGCCGACAGCCTGCCCGAGGCCGACGCCGTGCTCGGGTTCGACGACTACCCCGACATCGCCTCCAAGCTGCGCGCCATCGTCAACGGCGAGGCCCACCACCCGCACACGCCGCAGGACCGCCGGCTGCTGCTCCCGATCTCGCCGGTCGAGCGGGACGCGACGGCGGTGTCGACGCCCGGCTTCGACGACCTGCGCGCGCGGCTCGACGACGGGCCGTGGGCGCCGCTCAAGCTGGCCAGCGGCTGCGACCGGCGCTGCACGTTCTGCGCCATCCCGACCTTCCGGGGGTCGTTCGTCAGCCGTCGGCCGAGCGACGTCCTCCACGAGGCGCAGTGGCTCGCCCGGCAGGGGGTCAAGGAGCTCTTCCTGGTGAGCGAGAACTCGACGTCGTACGGCAAGGACCTCGGCGACCTGCGACTGCTCGAGACGCTGCTGCCCGAGCTGGCGGCCGTCGACGGGGTCGAGCGGGTCCGGGTCTCCTACCTGCAGCCGGCCGAGACCCGGCCCGGGCTGATCGAGGCGATCGCGGGCACGCCCGGCGTGGTGCCCTACTTCGACCTCTCCTTCCAGCACGCCTCCCACGCGGTGCTGCGCCGGATGAAGCGCTTCGGCGACCCGGAGAGCTTCCTCGGCCTGCTCGACCGCGTGCGCGCGCTTGCTCCGACGGCCGGCGTCCGCTCCAACGTCATCGTCGGCTTCCCGGGTGAGACCGAGCAGGACCTCGAGATCCTCTGCGACTTCCTCGTCGCCGCCCGCCTCGACGTCACCGGGGTCTTCGGCTACTCCGACGAGGACGGCACCGAGGCGGCCGGCTTCGACGAGTCCCTCAAGCTGGACGAGGACGAGGTGCGGGCCCGCTTCGAGCACGTGCAGTCGCTCGTCGAGGAGCTCAACAGCCAGCGCGCCGAGGAGCGCATCGGCGAGTACGTCGACGTGCTGGTCGAGTCGACCGACGAGGGCGTCGTCGGCCGGGCCGCCCACCAGGGGCCCGAGGTCGACGGCACGACCGCGCTGCTGGGGTCCCCGGCGGCCGTGGGGGACATCGTGCGGGCCGAGGTCGTCGCGACCGACGGCGTCGACCTCATCGCGAAGGCGGTCTGAGCCGTGCCCGAGACCCAGCCGGAGAGCCGGCCCAGCAACCTCAACGTGCCCAACATCCTCACGTCGCTGCGCATCGTCATGGTGCCGTTCTTCGGGTGGGCGCTGCTCGCCGACGGTGGCGAGAACGCCTGGCTGCGGTTGCTGGCATGGGCGCTCTTCGTGGTCGCGATGATCACCGACAAGATCGACGGCGACCTGGCCCGCAAGCACAACCTGATCACCAACTTCGGCAAGATCGCCGACCCGATCGCCGACAAGGCGATCACGGGGATGGCGTTCGTCGCCCTGTCGATCGTCGGCGACATCTGGTGGTGGGTGACCATCATCGTGCTGGTCCGCGAGTGGAGCGTCACGCTGCTGCGCCTCTCGGTCCTCAGCAAGATCGTGCTGCCGGCCGACCGGCTCGGGAAGATCAAGACCGCCGTCCAGGCGGTCGCCCTCGGTGGCCTCTGCGTGCCGCTGCGTGACGACGACCTGGCCGACTGGCTCCACATCCCCGGCGAGGTGCTCTACTACGGCTTCCAGGCCTGCCTCGCCGTCGCCGTGGCGCTCACGCTGGTGTCCGGCTGGCAGTTCTTCTCCGGTGTCTGGAAGCAGCGCCACGCCATTCGCGCGTCCTGATCCACAGGCGGGGGTCGCCGGGCATCGGCAGGGTGTGCCAAATCCTTCCGGATTCTTCGGGATTGCGTTAAGTCGCCGTTCACGGTGTCCTGAGCGCAGCGACATCTGATCCGGGTCTGGTGGGCGAGTAACTGCGGCTGACCGCTCGGGATCGGCTGCTGCCCGTCCGATCACCCTCGAATCCTCGGAGCATCCATGTCCTCCTCGCGTCGGGTCGGCATCGTCGCCGCCCTCGGTTTGGCTGTGGCCGCCATCAGCCCCCTCCTCGCCACCGCTCCCGCCGACGCCAACACGTCCGGCACCGCCCTCGTCATCAGCGAGGTCTACGGCGCGGGCGGCAACAACGGCGCCGCCTACAACGCCGACTTCGTCGAGCTCTACAACCCGACCTCCGCGAACCTCCCGCTCTCCGGGTTGGCGTTGCACTACCGCTCTGCGGCGGGAGGGTCCGGCGGGACGCCGTACGCACTGTCGGGCTCGGTGCCCGCTCACGGCCACTGGCTGGTCCAGATGAGCGCAGCCGGAGCCAACGGTTCCGCACTGCCGACCCCCGACGCGACCGCGTCGCCCGCCTTCTCGATGGCCGCCGCGGGTGGACAGGTCGCGTTGCAGCAGGGCACCGCCGTCATCGCCACGTCGGGGGACGTCAGGGGCGTCGCCGGCATCGTCGACTTCGTCGGCGCCAGCGGGGCCGCGAGCTACGAGACCGCTGTCACCGGGTCGGCGGCGAGCGCGGCCCAGTCGCTCAACCGCTCTGCCGACGGTGCGGACACCGACAGCAACGCCGCGGACTTCACGCTGGCTGCGCCGTCCCCGACCGGATCGGGCGGCGTCGCCGCAGGCCTGACGGTGACCTCGCCGGGTGACCCCTCGGTCACGGTCGGCACGCCGCTCGCGCCGATCACCCTCAGCGCTACCGGTGGCACCGCGCCGTACTACTGGTCGTCGACGACGCTCCCGGCAGGGGTCACCCTCGACCGGGCCACGGGCGTGATCTCGGGTACGCCGACCGCGACCGGTTCGACCACCGTGACCGTCACGGCGACGGACGCCTCCACCCCGGCGAAGACCGGAACGGCCTCGTTCAAGATCACCGTGAACCCGCCGCCGACGATGCTGAGCATCGGCGAGATCCAGGGCGCGAGCGCGAGCTCGCCGCACGCCGGCGAGCTCGCCACCACCACCGGCGTGGTGACGGCGGACTACGACCACGGTGGGTTCAACGGGATCTACATCCAGGACCCGTCGGGCAACCCCGACGACACGTCCTCCGACGCCATCTTCGTCTTCGGGTCCGGTGTGCCGGCCAGCGTCGAGATCGGCGACAGCGTCTCCGTGACCGGCAAGGTCAGCGAGTTCCAGGGCACGACCGAGCTCACCCCCGCCAGTGGAGGAGTCGTCACCCTGACGTCGCCACTCGGCCCGGTCGAGCAGCTCGAGGTGCCGTGGACCGCGCTGGACACCGACGCTGAGAAGGAAGCGCACGAGGGCGAGCTCGTCGAGCCGACGGGCGACTTCACGGTGAGCGACAACTTCGACGCCAACTTCTTCGGCTCGTTCGTGCTTGCCGCCGGTGACAGGCCGTTGACGACCCCCACCGAGGTCGCGGACGCCCAGGACCCCGCCGCTGTGCAGGACGTCGTCGACGCCAACAACGCCAAGAAGGTCACCCTCGACGATGGCGCGAGCGTCAACTACAACGGCGCCGCCAACAAGAACACCCCGCTCCCGTGGCTGACGCCGGCGAACCCGGTCCGGGTCGGCTCCGCTGTGACGTTCCACCAGCCGTTCGTCCTCGAGTACCGCTTCGACGCCTGGAACCTCCAGCCGACCGAGCAGGTGACCGATGACGGCCACGAGGTCGCCACCTTCTCCGACACCCGGACACCCAACCTGGCTCCCCGGGACGTCGGCGGCGACATCAAGCTGGCGACCTTCAACGTGCTCAACTACTTCCCGACCACGGGCGAGGAGTACGTCGACAGCGGCCTCGGCACGTGCACCTGGTTCGACGACCGTGCCGGCAACCACATCGGCGACGACACGTGCACGGGAACGAACAAGACCGACCCCGGCCCACGCGGCGCCGCGACCGCGGAGAGCCTGGCCCGCCAACAGGTCAAGATCGTCAAGGCGATCAACGGCCTCGGCGCGAGCATCGTCTCGCTCGAGGAGCTGGAGAACTCGGTGTGGTTCGGCAAGGACCGCGACTTCGCCATCGGCAAGCTGGTCGACGCGCTGAACGCACAGGCCGGTGCCGGCACCTGGGCCTTCGCGCCGAGCCCTGCCGCGTCGGGGCTGCCGGCGTTGGCCGATCAGGACGTGATCCGCACGGGCTTCATCTACAAGCCGGCCGCTGTCTCGCTCGTCGGGGTGTCGCATGTCCTGAGCGACCAGTCGGCTGACGGGCAGGCGTTCGACAACGCTCGCGAGCCGCTCGCGCAGGGCTTCAAGCGCCTGGGTGCTCCGGACAGTGACGCCTTCCTGGTCATCGTCAACCACTTCAAGTCCAAGGGCTCCGGGGTCGACGACGGCACCGGTCAGGGCAATGCCAACCCCGATCGGATCGCGCAGGCGCATGCACTGGTCGACTTCGCCGCCGCGCAGGGGACGGCACTCGGCACCGACAAGGTGTTCTTCACCGGCGACTTCAACGCCTACTCGATGGAGGACCCGATCCAGGTGATCGAGGCCGCCGGCTACCGCGAGCTCAACGGCGAGTTCAACGACGGCGAGGCGACGTACTCCTTCGACGGCATGGACGGCTCCCTCGACCACGTCTTCGCCAGCCCGGCCGCCGAGGCCTGGGTGACCGGTGTGGACGTGTGGCAGATCAACGCACAGGAGCAGGTCGGGTTCGAGTACAGCCGCTACAACTACAACGCGACGATCCTCTATGACGACAGCGTCTTCCGCGCCTCCGACCACAACCCGGAGATCGTCGGGCTCGACCTGCCCGAGGTGACCTACACCCCGACCGTGGACGCCGCCGACACGACCGTCGTGTTCAGCAAGGAGGCCCCCCGGATCGTGGTGCGGGTGACGGCGGACGGAGTCGTTCCCACCGGGACCGTCGACATCCTCGACGGCGACCGCGTGGTCGGCACCGGCACCCTCGTGGATGGTCGGGCCGTCGTGACACTGCCCAAGAAGTCCTTCAAGCGAGGCGTCTACACGCTGACGGCTGCCTACGCCGGCAACGGCCCCGTCCTGGCCGGCACGGACACGTTCACGCTGACCGTGACCAACCCGAACGGCAAGTAGCTCTCCGCCGCTCGACGACGGCCGGCAGTGCTCCGCGACCCGCTGAGCACTGCCGGCCGTCTCATGTCCTGGGGTCATTGCCTACCATCTGTGTCGTGACTGACCTGGGCAGACGCGTCCACCTCCTGATCCGTGCCGAGGGCAGCACGGTCGCCACCGCCGAGTCGCTGACGGGTGGGCGCCTGGCCGTGCGGTTCACCGACGTGCCGGGCGTCTCGGAGACCTACCTCGGCGGCGCGGTCACCTACGCGACCCCGCTGAAGGCGTCGATGCTGGGCGTCGACGCCGAGATCATCGACGAGTTCGGCGTGATCTCGTCGCAGTGCGCGGAGGCCATGGCGAGCGGAGTGCGGGCGACGACGGGGGCGACGTACGGCCTGTCGACCACGGGGGTGGCGGGACCCGACGACCAGGAGGGCAAACCGGCGGGCACGGTGTACGTCGGCCTGGCCGGTCCCGGCTTCGTCACCTCCCAGCTGCTCGAGCTCGACGGCGACCGCACCGACATCCAGGAGGCCACCTGCGACGCCGTGCTCGCCGCGCTGGAGGAGCGCCTGCGGGAACACACGGCTCTCAGGTAGCGTTGGCCCCACGCCACCTTGGGGTGGCCGCAGGACCACGGCCCGTCGGGCCTGATGTGAGGAGGCAGTCCGCATGGTGCTGTTCCGTCGACTTCTCGGCGACGTGCTCCGCTCGCAGCGGGTGGAGCGCGGCATGACGCTGCGCGAGGTCTCCGCCGAGGCTCGGGTCAGCCTGGGCTACATCTCCGAGATCGAGCGTGGCCAGAAGGAAGCCTCCTCCGAGCTCCTCGCCTCGCTCTGCTCCGCCCTCGAGGTCCCGCTCTCCGACGTGCTCCGCGAGGTCTCCGACGCGGTCGCCGTCGAGGAGGCGGCCATCGCCCCCACCCCGATCCCGGTCGCTGTGCGCGGCCGCGAGGTCGTCGCCTCCGCCGCCTAGCTGCCTGCCTGCCGCTGCGTGCGGCGCCAGTCGTACACCGGGTGCCACCGCTCGTGCATCGTGGTCAGCATGCTGAGCAGGACGACGAAGAACAGCGTGTGCGCATAGGGGAGGTGCCCGCCGATGTGGCCGAGCACCTGGCCCTCGGCCACGACGAGCACGACGTTCGCGGCCGTCCGGACGAGGAAGGTCGCCGCGAGCGACTCGAGGCTGCGCGCGCGGCGGTGCGCGGCCAGGGTGATGGCGGCGTTCACCGCCACGAACACGGCGACTCCGACGAACACGGCCGTGGGGTCGGCGTCGACGCCCGGCAGGACCTGCGCGAAGAGCACGCACAGCAGACCGACCAGGAGCACCTTCTCCGCGGTCACCCAGGAGAGCAGCCGGCCGCTCGTCGCGGTCCAGGCGGCCACCTCGGCGGCGGAGTCGACCTGCTCGGGAAGCCGATCGGCGCTCAGCCGCAGCGACCAGTCAGCTGGCGGCGTACGCGGCCACACGAGCAGCCAGCCGACCAGCGTCGCAGCCGCCAGCGCTGCGAGCACCAGGGCCCCGAACCAGGGGTGGTCGGTCACGGCATCGGTGAAGTCGAGCTGGGCGATGTGGATCCACCACTCCTGCGGCAGCTTGACGCCGATCCAGATCACCGCCGCCACCCACAGCCACGTCCGCCAGCCGGACCGCTGCGGGTCCCACCGGGTGCGGACCACCTCGTAGGCGATGAAGAAGTACTCGAAGGTGTTGGCGAAGACCAGCAGCAGCGCCCGCACCTGGGCGAGCTCGAAGGCGACCACGCCGACGAGCCGGTAGAAGTAGAGGAAACGGCCGATCTCGACGGCCGGGAGCGTGCGCCAGTTCCGCAGCGTCGCCAGGTAAGCCACCGCCAGGTAGTAGACGTCCATCGCCTTGTCGTAGCTCTGGTACTCCGGCGGGTCGTAGCCGAAGGCCTGGAAGACGCTGTGGTCCACGGCGTCCAGCACGAGGGACGCGACGATGCCGGGCAGCGGCCATCTCGGGATCGTCAGCGGCACGAGGAGCCGGGCCGCGACCACCACGATGAAGACCGCGAGGACGCCGCCGTGCATGCTCGAGACAGTAGGGGGTCGCGAGCGCTCCTCGCTAGGAACGCTCGGGCTGGCACGACGGGCAGAAGTACGCCGGCCGGGGCCGCCCCTCGGCCGCGCCCATCTCGATCCGCCGGATCGGCGCCCCGCAGCGCAGGCAGGTCGTCCGTTCGCGGGCGTAGACGGCCATCGTGCCGCGCCGATCCATCGCCTGCTGCAGCTTGAGCCGGGCGACCCGGACCATCCGCCGGAGGTCGGGGACGTCCGCGACCCGGGTGGTCGGGTGCACGCCCATCGTGAAGAGCGTCTCGGCCGCCCACATGGTGCCGATCCCGGCCAGGCTGGTCTGGTCGCGCAAGGCGTCGAAGATCGGTTCGTCGGTGTGGGTGCTCAGCCGGCGGACGGCCTCCTCCTCGTCCCAGTCGCCGAGCAGGTCCGGGCCGAGATGGCCGAGCGTGGTCGCCTCGGCGGACTGCGGGATCACCTCGACGATGCCCAGCAGGAAGCCGACGGCCTGGGTGGCGTCGGACTCCAGGATCGCGCGGGCGGCGTGGGCCGGCTTGGGCCAGCGCTGACCCGGCCGGAGGGTGACCCAGGAGCCGTCCATCTTCAGGTGGGTGTGGAGGGTCCACTCCGTGCCCACCCGGGTGAGCAGGTGCTTGCCGCGGGCGATGGTGCCGGTCACGGTCTCGCCGGCCAGGTCGACGGTCGCGAAGCGGGGCACCCGCAGCTCGGTGCGGGTCAGCACGGCTCCGGTCAGCGCCCGGTCGAGACGGCGGGCCGTGCGCAGGACGGCGTCACCCTCGGGCATCGGAGATCCTCAGCCCCTTCGGCGTCGCGACGAAACCAGCCGAGTGGAGGGCCTGCCGCAGGGGGGTGTCGCCGGAGCCGAGCAGGCGGTCGCCGTCGGCGCGCTCGACCGTCAGCCGGCCCAGCGCACCCCGGCGTACGGCCTCGGCGAGAGCTCTCGCGGCCGGGTCGAGGCGCTCGGGATCCTCGGACCAGGTGAGCAGGGTCCGGCCCCCGCGCTCGACGTAGAGCACCAGCTCGCCGTCGACGAGTACGACGATGGCGCCGGCCTTCCGGCCGGGCTTGTGTCCCTCGGTCGCGGGCCAGGGCAGGGCGGCGCCGTAGGGGCTCGCCGGGTCGGTCGCGGCCAGGGCGAGGGCGACCGGCTTGGCGCCGTCGTCGGGGGCTCGGCTGTAGGTCCGCAGCCGGTCGATCGCGCCCGCGGTGCCGAACTGGGCGGCGCCGAGGCCCTCGACGAAGTAACCGCGGCGGGCCCGGCCGGAGTCCTCGAACGCGCTCAGCACCTTGTAGACCCCGGCGAACCCGCCGGGGACGCGCTCGTTGACGACGGCCCCGCGGATGACCACACCGTGCCGGTCGAGCAGCCGCTCGGCGATGGCGTGCGCACGCCGGGTCGGGTCGGCGTCGATCGACGGCAGCAGCGCCCACCGGCCGGCCGTCTCGCGCGGACCCGTGCGGGAGGGCAGCCGCGCCCGGCCGCCGCCGCCGAGGCGCGCGCGGGGCGGAGGGCGCCGGGTCCGGTGGGCGGGCGTGCCGGACCCGGTCAGCGCCCGGACCGGCGCCAGGGTGTCGTTGCTGACCAGTCCGGCCCAGACCAGCTCCCACAGGGCGCTGCTGAGCTTGGCGTCGTCGGTGCAGCCGACGGCGTCGGCGAGCTGGCGGAAGAACCAGGCGCCGCCGGGGGCAAGCGCGTCGACGACCGCTCCGGCGAGCGCGCCGTCGACGCTGGTGGGCTGGGGCAGGGTCAGGTGGGCGCTGTCGGCGGTGTGGAGCGAGACCCACCCGTCGGCGCCGGGCAGCGGCCCGTGGCCGGCCCAGAGCACCTCGCCGGTGGTGGTCAGCTCGTCGAGGAAGGCGGGCTCGTAGTCGACGACGCGGGCCGCGAGGACGAGCGGCTCCAGCGCGCTCGCGGGCACCTGGCAGCCGGCGAGCTGGTCGACGACCGCGAGCACGCCGTCGATGCCGCGCAGTCCCTTGGAGCCCCCTCCTCCGGACGAGCCCGTCGCGACCCGTTGCCAGGCGGGCAGGAACCGACCGAGGGTCGCCGGCTCGACGGGCTCGATCTCGTGACGCAGGCGCGCGAGCGAGCGGCGGCGCAGCGTTCGGAGGACCTCGGCGTCACACCACTCCTGGCCGCCGACCACGCCCGCCGGACGGAACTCCCCGTCGAGCACCCGGCCGCGGGCGGCGAGCCGCTGCAGGGTGTGCCGCACCACCGCGACACCGAGCCCGAGCCGGGCAGCGACCTCCTCGGCGGTGAAGGGTCCATGGGTCCGGGCGTAACGGGCCACCAGGTCGCCGAGCGGGTCCTCGACCGGCTCGGTGAAGACGGCCGGGACACCCGGGGGTACGGCGACTCCGAGGCCGTCACGCAACCGGCCGACGTCCTCCACGACCGCCCATCGCTCCTCGCCGGCGACCCGGACCCGGACGAGCCGCCGGGAGGCGGCGAGGTCGTCGAGCCAGCCGGCCGCCTCCGGGGCGGAGCGGTCCTGCACCTCGCTGGTGCTCAGCGGCCCGAGCAGCCGGACCAGGTCGGCGATCCCTTCGGCGCCCCGGGCGCGCCGGTCGGGCGCGAGCCGCTGGAGCTCCGCCTCGAGCTCGATGAGGACGTCGGGGTCGAGCAGCTCGCGCAGCTCGGCGCGGCCGAGCAGCTCGGCGAGCAGGCCCTGATCGAGGGTGAGGGCGGCGGCCCGGCGCTCGGCGATGGGGGAGTCGCCCTCGTACATGAACTGGGCGACGTAGCCGAACAGCAGGCTGCGCGCGAAGGGGGACGGCGTCGTGGTCGCCACGTCGACGACCTGCACCTCGCGGCGCTCCACACGGCGCAGCAGCGCCACGAGCGACGCCACGTCGTAGACGTCGCGCAGGCACTCGCGGACCGCCTCGAGGACGATCGGGAAGGAGGGGTACTGCACGGCGACCTGGAGCAGGGCCGCCGACCGCTGCCGCTGCTGCCACAGCGGGCTGCGACGGCCCGGATCACGACGGGGCAGCAGGAGCGCACGCGCCGCGCACTCGCGGAAGCGGCTCGCGAAGAGCGCCGAGCCGCCGACCTCGGTCGTGACGATCTCCTCGATCTCGGCCGGGTCGAACACCACGATGTCGGCACCGGGCGGCTCGGCCTCGGTGTCCGGCACCCGGATCACGATCCCGTCGTCGGACGCGACGGCCTGGCCGTCGACGCCGTAGCGCTCGCGCAGCCGGGCGTTGATCGCGAGCGCCCACGGGGCGTGCACGGGCGTGCCATACGGGGAGTGGACGACCAGCCGCCAGTCGCCGAGCTCGTCGCGGAACCGCTCGACGAGGAGGGTCGTGTCGCTCGGCAGGACGCGGGTCGCCTCGGCCTGCTCGGTGAGGTAGGTGACGAGGTTGCCCGCGGCCCACTCGTCCAGCCCGCCCTCGCGTGCACGCGCCTCCGCCTCGGCGCGGGGCAGGGCGCTGAGCTCCCGGACGAAGACGCCGATCGCCTCGCCGAGCTCGGCCGGCCGGCCGAGGCTGTCGCCCTTCCAGAACGGCAGCCGTCCGGGCACTCCCGGCGCCGGCGTGACCAGCACCCGGTCGTGGGTGATGTCCTCGATGCGCCAGCTGGTCGCGCCGAGCGCGAAGACGTCCCCGACGCGGGACTCGTAGACCATCTCCTCGTCGAGCTCGCCGACCCTGCGGCCCGGTCCCTGTCCGGTGGCGAGGTAGACGGCGAAGAGGCCCCGGTCGGGGATGGTGCCGCCGCTGGTGACCGCCAGTCGCTGCGCACCCGGACGGCCGGTGAGCGTCCCGGTCACCCGGTCCCACACGATCCGCGGTCGCAGCTCGGCGAACTCGTCGCTCGGGTAGCGGCCGGCCAACAGGTCGAGGGTCGCCTCGAAGGCGCTGCGCGGCAGCGAGGAGTAGGACGCCGCGCGCTTGACGAGCTCGAAGAGCTCGTCGACGTCCCACTGGTCCATGGCCGTCGCCGCGACGACCTGCTGGGCGAGGACGTCGAGCGGGTTGGCCGGGACGCTCAGCGACTCGATCGCACCCGTCCGCATCCGCTCGACCGCGACGGCCGTCTGGGCCAGGTCGCCGCGGTGCTTGGGGAAGAGGATGCCGCGGGACACCTCACCGACCTGGTGACCGGCCCGGCCGACGCGCTGCAGCGCGCTGGCCACGCTCGGCGGCGACTCGATCTGCACGACGAGGTCGACAGCGCCCATGTCGATGCCGAGCTCGAGGCTGCTCGTCGCCACGACGGCAGGGAGCCGGCCGGCCTTGAGGTCGTCCTCGATCAGGGCGCGCTGCTCCTTGGAGACCGAGCCGTGGTGGGCCTTCGCGATCACCGTCGCGGCGCCGTGGGTCTGGCCGGACTGGGCCATCAGCTGGGCCGGCGCTCCGCCGTCCCCGCCATCGTCGTCGTCGTCGGCCCCGGAGGCGATCTCGTTGAGCCGTGCGGTCAGCCGCTCGGCCAGGCGCCGGGAGTTGGCGAAGACGATGGTCGAGCGGTGCTGCCCGATGAGCTCGGCGACGCGCTCCTCGACGTGCGGCCAGAGCGAGTTGCGGCGCTGGGGGTCGTCGCCCTCGTCGTCGTACTCCTCGGGGGCGGTCATGTCCTCGACCGGGACCACGACCTTGAGGTCCCACTCCTTGTTGGCGGGCGGCGCGACGATCTCCACCGGCTGGCTGCCGCCGAGGAACCGGGCCACCTCCTCGAGCGGCCGGACGGTGGCGGAGAGCCCGATGCGCTGGGCCGGCTGCTCGAGCAGGGCGTCGAGCCGCTCGAGGGTCAGCGCCAGGTGTGCCCCGCGCTTGGTGCCCGCGACCGCGTGAACCTCGTCGAGGATGACGGTCTCCACGCCGCGTAGGGACTCACGGGCCTGGCTGGTCAGCATCAGGAAGAGCGACTCAGGCGTGGTGATCAAGATGTCCGGGGGGCTCGTGGTCAGCTTGCGCCGCTCGCTGGCCGGGGTGTCGCCGGAGCGTACGCCGACCCGCACCTCCTCCGCGGCGGCGCCGAGCCGCTCCGCGGTCTGCCGGATGCCCACCAGCGGCGTGCGGAGGTTGCGCTCCACGTCGACTGCGAGCGCCTTGAGGGGGCTGACGTAGAGCACCCGCGTCCGCTTCGCCTTCTCCGGCGCCGGCGCGGTGAGCAGCCGGTCGATCGCCCACAGGAACGCGCTCAGCGTCTTGCCGGAGCCGGTCGGCGCGACCACCAGCGCGTGCCGCCCCTTGCTGATCGCCTCCCACGCTCCCTGCTGCGCCGGGGTGGGCGCGGCGAAGGCGGCCGAGAACCAGGTCCGGGTCGGCTCGCTGAAGCGCTCGAGGGGCATGGCACCATCCTCCCGCACGCCACCGACAGTCCAGCGCGTCGGTGACCCAGCAGGCGGAATGGCTCAGGAACCACCGGTTCCCGCCGTTGTGGGTGCGGCCCCGTTTCGAAGGAGAGCAGTGACCCCCAGCAGTAGCGCCCGCCACCGACTGGTCGTCGTGGTGATCGGCGTCCTGACGATGATGTCCGTCGCCGGCACCGCCTCGGCGCAGACCCACGCCGCGCGCGGACACGCCCGCCACACTGCGCACCACAAGCACCACCGGCACCACGGACACGCCCACCATGCCCCGCATGCGAGGCGGGGCCATCACGAGCACGCGAGGCGCCACGCGCATGCCGACCACGCCGCGCACGCGCGGCATGCCGCGCGTCACGGCGGTCTGCCCCCGATGCACACGTGGCACCGTGACGTCGCCCGGGCCTTCGCCGGGCTGCCGGGCTACCTGCAGAGCCGTGCGGCCAGCGGTGAGCGGCTCGCGATCGTCCTGGGCATCGACAACGTCGCCCTGGCCACCCGCTACGACTGGCCGAGGGCCGTCCCACCGACACTGCGCCTCGTGCGGCGTGCGCGAGCGCTCGGTTATGCGGTCTTCTTCGTCACCGGACGGAGTGAGCGCAACGCCCGCAGCCTCGCCGGGCCGCTGCGCCGGGCCGGCTTCGCCTTCGAGGGGATCTGCGGACGCGCGCACGGCCTGAGGATCGCGGGGGGCAAGCTGCGCTGCCGTCAGTCGCTCACGGCCCGCGGCTACACGATCACGGCGAACATCTCGACGCACCACCAGGCCTACGTCGGCGGCTACTACGAGCGCGCCGTCAGGCTGCCGAGCTACGGCGGCCGACTGTCGTAGTCCGGTCCGCCCGGGGCACCCGCGTGCGGGCTGTCGGTGGCGTCGGGCAGGGTGTGCCCGTGGACCTCGCCCTCGACTTGAGCGACCGCGGCGATCGCGCCGCGGCGCTCTACCGCGCGCTGCGCGACGCCGTGCGCCAGGGGCGGCTGTCCCCGGGCGACCGGCTGCCCGCCAGCCGGGCCCTGGCCGCCGATCTCGGCATCTCGCGCACGACGGTCGCGACCGTCTACGAGCGTCTGGTCGCCGAGGGCTTCCTGGACGCACGGGTCGGCTCGGGCACGTTCGTGAGCGACGTTGCCGCCACGCCACCGCGCTGCGCCGCAGGAGCGGTGCGGCCACGCTCGGGCTGGCGCTGGTCGGCGGTCCCGACGAGCGGGGGGAGTCCGCCGCCGGCGTACGACTTCAGGGTGGGGATCCCCGACCCGTCGCTCTTCCCGTTCGACACGTGGCGCCGCATCCTCACCGCCGAGTTCCGCATGGGCGGTCACAGCCCCGGCGCGTACGCCGGCCCGGCCGGCCTGCCCCGCCTGCGTGAGGCGATCGCCCGGTCGGTCGCCTACGGACGCGGGGTGCTCGTCGAGCCCGACGAGGTCGTGGTGACCAGCGGCGCCCAACAGGCGCTCGACCTTGTGGCGCGGGTGCTCGTCGAGCCGGGCGACGTGGTGGCCGTCGAGGACCCGGGCTACGCCTTCGCGCGCGACCTGCTGGCCTCCCACGGCGCGCGGATCGTGCCGGTGCGCGTGGACGGCGAGGGCCTGGTCGTCGACGAGCTTCCGGAGGAGACCCGGCTGATCTACACCACACCGAGCCACCAGTTCCCGCTCGGCGTCGCGCTGAGCCTCGCCCGACGCCGGGAGCTGCTCGCGTTCGCTGCCCGCCACGAGGCCGCCGTCGTCGAGGACGACTACGACAGCGAGTTCCGCTTCAGCGAGCGGCCGCTGGAGCCGCTCCACGCGCTGGACGAGAGCGGCCGCGTCATCTACGTCGGGACGTTCTCCAAGGCGCTCCTCCCCAGCCTGCGCACGGGCTACCTCGTCGCGCCGCTGACCCTCGTCGACGCCCTGCTGGCCGCGAAGCAGCTCACCGACGGCTTCGGGCCGCCCCAGCCGCAGGCCGCGCTGGCCCGCTTCCTGGAGGAGGGGCTGCTCGCCCGGCACGTGCGGCGTGCGGCCAAGGTCTACGCCGAGCGGCGGGCGCTCGTCCTCGAGGCGCTGGCCGCCCTGCCGGTCGAGGTGGTCCCGTCGGCGGCCGGCCTGCACCTCGCGGCCTATGCCGACCTTCCGCCCGACCTCGTCGGGCGCGCCCGCGCGGAGGGCCTCGTCGTCGAGACGCTCGGTCAGCACCGGCTCGGCGCCGGCCGGGACGGGCTCGTCCTCGGCTACGGGGCGGCCGTCACGGACACGATCCGGCCGGGGCTGGACCGACTGGCGCGGACCGCCGGGTGGACCTCCGCCTGACGACGGTCCACACCAGGCCGCCGGCGGCGAAGAGGAGCGGCCCGACGACATGGGTCCCCGTCATCGCCAGCAGCGCCAGCGCCGCGACCAGCGACGCCACCGCGCACCACCACGAGGCCGTGCCCCGGGGCAGCAACCGCAACGCCGCCGCTGCGCCGACCACGTAGACGAAGGAGAACGTGCCGGTCGCGAGCAGCAGCGTTGCGTCGGTCGACAGGTCGAGAGCCGCCATGGTGGCGACCGTCCCCAGTGCGATGCCCGAGATGACCGCGAGGGACCGGCGCGGCACCTCGCCCGGACCGCCGCCCGCGGCCAGCACGCGCGGCATGCCGCCGTCGCGGGCGAGCGCCGCGCCCAGCCGGGAGCCGCCGGCGAAGTAGGCGTTGACCGCCCCGAGCGTGAGCAGGACGGCGACGACGGTGGTGACCGGACGGGCGCCGTCCCCGAAGCCGAGCACCAGCAGGTCCGACAGCGGAGCGGGGCCGGTGTCATGGCCGAGCACCGCCACCGTGGCGAAGGCGATGCCGAGGTAGAGGACCCCCACGACGACCAGCGCGATCGTTGTCGAGCGGCGGATGTCGCGGGCCGGGTCGCGGTACTCCGCGGACAGCGAAGTGAGGATCTCCCAGCCGGCGAAGGCCCAGACGAGGACGGAGGCGGCCCGGCCCACCGCCGCCCAGCCGTGCGGCGCGAACGGGGTGAGGTTGCCGAGGTCGGCGTGGGGGAGGGAGACGACGACCGACACGGCGAGCAGAGCGGCGATCGTGCCCGCGATGCCGAGCTGGACGCGTCCGGAGATGCGGATGCCGAACCAGTTGAGCAGGGTGACCAGGGCGATGATGCCGGCGCTCGCGGCGAGGGTCGTCGCGCGACCTCCGCCGGCCGCGTCGGCGACGTACGACCCGGCGAACCCGGCCGCCACGGGCGCGCCGACGCCGATGGTGAGGTAGAACGCCCAGCCGACCATCGTCGAAACGTGCTCGCCGAAGGCGAGCCGGGCATAGGTGGACACCCCGCCGCCGTCGGGGTGGAGGGCGCCGAGGGAGGCGAACGTCGTCGCCAACGGCACCGACAGCGCGATCAGCGCCAGCCAGGCGACGAGGGAGGCCGGGCCCGCCTCCGCAGCGGCGAGGGCCGGCAGCGAGACGACGCCGGTGCCGAGCACGGCACCGAGGGTGAGGGCGGCTCCGTGGGCGACGGAGAGTCCGGTGCGGGTCACAGTGGAACGCTAGGGCTGCCGAGTGTCCCGGCGCCCTGCCAATTCCGGGCCAGATGGATGGACCATTCGAGAGTGTCGCTTGACCTGTCGGAGGCGGGTCCTAGGGTCGGACAGTGTCCGAACTCCCGACCCCGGCTCCGACACCGATACCGGCACCGATGATCATGGCGCGCGGCCTGCGCAAGTCCTTCGTGCGGCGCGCCCGTCGGGGCGAGGCGAGCGAGTTCGAGGCCGTCCGCGGCATCGACGTCGACGTACGCCGGGGTGAGGCCTTCGGGTTCCTGGGCCCCAACGGCGCCGGCAAGTCGAGCACGATGCGGATGATCTGCTGCGTGTCGCCGGTGAGCGCCGGTGAGCTGCGCATCTTCGGGCTCGACCCGGCGACCCACGGACCCCAGATCCGGGCGCGCATCGGCGTGTGCCCCCAGGAGGACACGCTGGACACCGAGCTCAACGTCTGGGAGAACCTCTTCGTCTACGGCCGCTACTTCGGTCTGCCCCGCGACGTGGTCAAGGGCCGGATCGAGGAGCTCCTCGACTTCGTGCAGCTCTCCGACAAGGCGCGCGCGAAGGTCGAGGACCTGTCGGGCGGCATGAAGCGGCGTCTGACGATCGCCCGGAGCCTGATCAACCGGCCCGAGATCCTCATCCTCGACGAGCCGACCACCGGGCTCGACCCGCAGGCCCGGCACGTCATCTGGGACCGGCTGTTCCGGCTCAAGCAGCAGGGCGTCACGCTCGTGCTGACCACCCACTACATGGACGAGGCCGAGCAGCTGGCCGACCGGCTGGTGGTGATGGACAAGGGCGTCATCGTCGCCGAGGGCTCGCCGCGGGAGCTGATCGAGCAGTACTCCACGCGCGAGGTCGCCGAGATCCGCTTCGGCCCCGGTGAGAACGAGCCGACGGCGCCGAAGGTCGAGGACCTCGCCGACCGGGTCGAGGTGCTGCCCGACCGGCTGCTCCTCTACGCCGACGACGGCGAGCGCACGCTGCAGGACGTGCTCGCGCGCGGGCTGCGGCCGGAGACGACCCTCGTGCGCCGGGCCACGCTCGAGGACGTCTTCCTGCGGCTGACCGGTCGGACCCTGGTGGACTGATGGCGGCGCTCACCCCGTCCTACGCCCGCGCTCTGCGGCTGGCCGACTACTGGGCGACCGTCTACAAGCGCACCTGGAAGGGCGGCGTCATCACGTCGTTCGTGACGCCGTTCTTCTACGTCGTCGCGATGGGCGTCCTGCTCGGCGACTACGTCACGGCCGACCCGGCGCGGCTCGACGGCGCGTCGTCGTACCTCTCCTTCATCGCGCCCGGCATGGTCGCCGCGCAGGCGATGACGATCGCGTTCAGCGAGACGACGTACCCGGTCATGGGCATGGTGAAGTGGCAGCGGATCTACCACTCGATGATCGCCTCACCGCTGCGCGTCGGCGAGATCGTGCTCGCCCAGATCGGTTTCATC
Organism: Nocardioides terrae; assembly: GCF_900112345.1. GTDB lineage: Bacteria > Actinomycetota > Actinomycetes > Propionibacteriales > Nocardioidaceae > Nocardioides > Nocardioides terrae. The sequence continues at coordinate 189,338 of NZ_FOLB01000007.1, read as the reverse complement.
GTCCTCCGGGTGGCGTTCTCCTGTGCCGTCTTCCTCGCGGTCCTCGCCCCGTTCGGCGTCTTCGAGTCGGTCTGGGGGACGCTCGTCGCGCTGCCGGTGCAGATGCTCCTCGGGTTGGCCTTCGCCACTCCGGTCTTCGCGTTCGCCGCGGGCCTCGCCGACGAGTCGGCGTTCGCCCTGGTCTTCCGGCTCGGGATGATCCCGCTGACCCTGTTCTCGGGCACCTTCTTCCCGATCGACAACCTCGGGCCGGTGCTCGAGGCGGTCGCCCGGGTCACGCCGCTGTGGCAGGGCGTCCACCTGACCCGCATGCTCGTCCTCGGCGACGTGCAGTGGGGCTGGGCGGCCTTCCACGTCGCCTACCTCCTCGCGCTCGGCGCGGTCGGCTGGTTCCTGACCGTACGCCGGCTGACCCGCCGGCTGGTGACGTGATGGCACTCGTCAACGCCGCGCTCAACACCGCCGTCGCCCGACCGCTGCGCGCCGACGAGGCGGTCTCCCTGCTGCTCTACCGCAACCTGCTGGCCTACCGTCGGGCCTGGACCGTCTTCGCGACCGGCTTCCTCGAGCCCGTCTTCTACCTGTTCTCGATCGGGATCGGCGTCGGCCGGATCGTGCACGGCTTCGACTTCAACGGCGAGCCGATCGCCTACCGCGACTTCGTCGCCCCCGGCATGGTCGCGGCGTCGGCGATGAACGGCGCCCTCCTCGACGCGACCTTCAACTTCTTCTTCAAGCTCAAGTACAACAAGCTCTTCGACCAGATGCTCGCCACGCCGTTGTCGACCCTCGACGTCGCCCGCGGCGAGCTCGCCTGGTCGTTGCTGCGGGGCGGCGTCTACTCGACCGCGTTCGTGCTCGTGATGGTGGCGATGGGCCTGGTCGGCTCGTGGTGGGCCGTGCTGGTCGTGCCGGCCGCCCTGCTGATCGGGCTCGCCTTCGGAGCCGTCGGCATGGCGCTCACCACCTTCATGCGGTCGTGGCAGGACTTCGAGTACGTCACCCTCGGCATGCTGCCGATGTTCCTGTTCTCGGCCACCTTCTTCCCCGTCACCGCCTACCCGGAGTGGCTGCGGTGGTTGGTCGAGGTGACGCCCCTCTACCGCGGCGTCGTGCTCTGTCGCGAGCTCACCACCGGAGCGGTGTCGTGGGGGTCGCCGGTGTCGGTGCTCTACCTCGTCGCGCTGGGGGTGGCCGGCCTGCTCGTCGTCCGGCGACGCCTGGATAGGTTGTTGCTGACGTGAGCACCGAGTCGAGTGGGGGAGCGGCGTGAGGCACACGGAGTTCTGGGCGCGTATGGAGCACGCCCTCGGGCCGGGGTACTACCAGGTCTGGGCCGACCAGTTCGTGCTCGGCGAGCTCGGGGGACGGACCGTTCGACAGGCCTTGGACGCCGGGTTCACGCCCAAGGAGGTCTGGCGCGCCGTGCACCAGGCCCTGAGGCTGCCGGCCAGCGAGCGCTGACGCGACACGCCGCACGCACCAATAGGCGCATCGAACATCTGTTCGGGCTAGATTGTGTACACAGGCGGCGCTCCGGTCCACGCATTCCACAGGCCCGACAAGCCGTGATCGAAGGTTGTCGGCGGTCCCGTCTAGCGTCACGCACGACGACACGGACACCCAACCCAACGAAGGCATGAGGAACAGTGGCAAAGGCTCCCGGACCCAAGGTCCAGGCAGGAAGGAACATGATGGCTGGTGGAGGAGACCGCGAGAAGGCCCTGGACGCCGCACTCGCCAACATCGAGAAGCAGTTCGGCAAGGGCTCGGTCATGCGGCTGGGCGATGACTCCCGTGCCCCGCTGGAGGTGATCCCGACCGGGGCGATCGCGCTCGACGTCGCGCTCGGCATCGGTGGCCTCCCACGCGGCCGTGTCGTGGAGATCTACGGTCCGGAGTCCTCCGGTAAGACCACTGTCGCCCTGCACGCCGTGGCGAGCGCCCAGCGCGGTGGCGGCGTCGTGGCGTTCATCGACGCCGAGCACGCCCTCGACCCGGAGTACGCCAAGGCCCTCGGCGTCGACACCGACGCCCTGCTGGTCAGCCAGCCGGACTCCGGTGAGCAGGCCCTCGAGATCGCCGACATGCTGATCCGCTCGGGCGCGCTCGACCTCATCGTCATCGACTCCGTGGCCGCGCTCGTGCCCCGGGCCGAGATCGAGGGCGAGATGGGCGACAGCCACGTCGGCCTCCAGGCCCGCCTGATGAGCCAGGCGCTGCGCAAGATGACCGGTGCGCTCAACGGAGCGGGCACCACGGCCATCTTCATCAACCAGCTCCGCGAGAAGATCGGCGTCATGTTCGGCTCGCCCGAGACCACGACCGGTGGTCGGGCGCTGAAGTTCTACGCCTCGGTGCGTCTCGACGTGCGCCGGATCGAGACCCTCAAGGACGGCACCGACATGGTCGGCAACCGCACCCGGGTCAAGGTCGTCAAGAACAAGGTGGCCCCGCCGTTCAAGCAGGCCGAGTTCGACATCATGTACGGCAAGGGGATCAGTCGCGAGGGTGGCCTCATCGACGTCGGTGTCGAGGCCGGTCTCGTCCGCAAGGCCGGCGCCTGGTTCACCTACGAGGGCGACCAGCTCGGCCAGGGCAAGGAGAACGCCCGCACCTTCCTGCGGGACAACCCCGACCTGGCCAACGAGCTCGAGAAGAAGATCCTCGAGAAGCTCGGTGTCGGTCCCACCGTCGACGCCCCGGAGGGCACCGACCTGCCGGACGCTCCCATCGGCGTCGATGACTTCTGATCCGTGGCTCGGAGGTGACGTCCCCGAGTGGGTCGGGGACGTCACCCTCGGCGTCGACGCCTGGACGCGCCGCGAGACCGAGGTCGCGCCTCCTGAGGACGAGGTCACCCGCGGTCCCGAGGCCGAACCCGAGTCGGTGGCCCGCAAGATCCTGCTCGACCAGCTGACCGGTCAGGCGCGCAGCCGCAAGGAGCTCGCCGACCGGCTGGCCAAGCGCAACGTGCCCGAGGAGATCGCGACCCGGCTGCTCGACCGGTTCGAGGAGGTCGGCCTCGTCGACGACGAGGCCTTCGCGAAGCTCTGGGCGAGCAGCAGGCAGTCCTCGAAAGGGCTCGCGCGCCGAGCCCTCGCCCAGGAGCTGCGCCGCAAGGGCATCGCCGACGAGGTCGCCCGTGAGGCGCTGGACGAGCTCGACCCGGCCGACGAGGAGGCCGCCGCCCGGTCCTTGGTCCAGCGCAAGCTGCGCACCATGAGCAGGCTCGACGACACCACCAAGGCGCGGAGGCTGGTCGGGATGCTCGCCCGCAAGGGCTATCCGCCCGGTCTGGCCATGCGGATCGTGCGTGCCGAGCTGAGCGAGCTCGCCGACATGCCAGAATCCGAGGCGTGACCTTCCTCGACGAGCTGCGGCTCCCGTCCGGACCGGTCGACCTCTCGGCCTGGTCGACCAACGCGAAGCCCAACTTCAAGGGCGGCAAGTCGGGCGGCGAGAAGACCCTGGCCGGTCTGGGCCCGCGCCTGCTCGACCTGCAGACCCGGCTCTACGCCCAGCGCGACGTCGCCGACGCCCGTGGAGTCCTGCTGGTCCTGCAGGGGATGGACACCTCCGGCAAGGGGGGCGTGCTGAAGCACACCGTCGGGCTCGTCGACCCGGTCGGCGTCCGCATCACCTCGTTCAAGGCGCCGACGAAGCAGGAGCGGGCGCACGACTTCCTGTGGCGGATCGAGAAGGCGGTCCCGGCGCTGGGCTACGTCGGCGTGTTCGACAGGTCGCACTACGAGGACGTGCTCATCGCGCGGGTCCGGAGCCTGGCTCCAGCGGACGAGATCGAGCGGCGGTACGGCGCGATCAACGACTTCGAGCAGCAACTCGTCGACAAGGGCATCGTGATCCTGAAGTGCATGCTCCACATCTCGCCCGCGGAGCAGAAGGAGCGACTGCTGGCGCGTCTCGACGACCCGACGAAGCACTGGAAGTACAACCCGGGCGACGTCGACGAGCGCCAGCTGTGGGACGACTACACCCGTGCCTACGAGATCGCGCTGGAGCGCACGAACACCGACGTCGCCCCGTGGTACGTCGTGCCGAGCGACCGGAAGTGGTACCGCAACCTCGCGATCGGGCAGATCCTCCTGGAGACGTTCGAGTCGATGGACCTCGACTGGCCGAAGGCCGACTTCGACGTCGAGGCCGAGCGCCGGCGGCTCGCGGCCGACACAGTGGGGGAGAGCCACGCGTGACGCTGCCCAGGGTCCGGGTGACCCGCTACGTCACACCGCTGCGCGAGGGAGGCAGCCTCCCCGGCATCGTCGAGGGTGACGACCTCGGCACCTACGTCTGCAAGTTCCGGGGCGCGGGGCAGGGTCTTCGCGTCCTCGTCGCCGAGGTCATCGTGGCGGGTCTCGCGCGCGCACTCGACGTACCCACCCCCGACCAGGTGGAGCTCGACCTCGACCCGCAGATCGCCCGCTACGAGGCCGACGAGGAGGTCCAGGACCTGCTCAACGCCAGCAGCGGTTCCAACCTCGGCATCGACTTCCTGCCCGGATCCTTCGGCTATGACGCTTCCTACCAGCCCGACCCCGAGCTCGCCGGCCGCGTCCTCTGGCTCGACGCGCTCACCGCCAACGTCGACCGCAGCTGGCGCAACCCGAACCTCCTGGTGTGGGGCGGGACGATGCAGGCGATCGACCACGGCGCCTCGCTCTACTTCCACCACTCGTGGCCGGGCGGACCCGGCAGCCCGGAGCGGTTCGCCGCCCAGCCCTTCGACATCAGCGAGCACGTCCTGCGCGAGCACGCCGACCAGGCCGCCCTGCAGGACAAGGAGCTGGCGCGACGCCTCGACGACGATGTCCTGCGCGCCGTCACCGGCGACGTGCCCGACGGCTGGCTGGAGCCGGTGCACGGGGCGGACGACCCGGCGGCGGTCCGGGCTCGGTACGTCGCGTTCCTCAGGGCGCGCCTCGACGGCGGCAGGGGGTGGCTGCCGGCATGAGCGAGACGTTGTCGCCCTACCAATACACCGTCCTGCGGTGCGTCCCGCGCGTCGAGCGCGAGGAGTTCGTCAACGTGGGCGTGGTGCTCTACTGCCCCGACCACGAGTTCCTCGACGTCGGCTGGCACGTCGACGAGGCCCGGCTGCGAGCGCTCGCGCCGGATCTCGACCTGCCGTCGGTGAGAGCCGCACTCGCCGCCGTCGAGCTGGTCTGCGCCGGCGAGGCGCACGGCGCCTACGCCGAGGCGACCCGCGCCACGGCGTACGGCGTCCGCGTGCTCGCCGACACCCAGAGCTCGCGCTTCGGCTTCCTCAAGGCGCCCCGCAGCACCGTCCTGCAGCCCGGCCCGGTCCACGGTGGAGTCACCGCCGACCCCCGCGCCGAGCTCGACCGCCTCGTGGCGCGCCTCGTCTCCTGACGCGCCCGAGGAGTCAGTCCCTGCGCACCGAGGAGTCACCCTCTGCGCACCGAGGAGTCACCCCCTGCGTACCGAGGAGTCAACCCCTGCGCCCCGAGGAGTCAACCCCTGCGCACCGACCGGTCAATCGGATTGACCCCTCGATGATGAGGGATTGACTCCTCGACAGTGAGGGATTGACTCCTCGGCGGGCGGTCAGACGGGGACGAGCTCGACGGCGCCGACGGCGTAGCGGGCGAGGACCGTGCGGGCGATCTCCGGGTGGGCGCCGAGCGGCTCGGCGACGGCGATGGCACCGGCCTCGAGCGCGAGCTCGGCGGCACGGTCGGGCAGCCAGCCCGGGGCCAGGAAGAGCGACGCGACGGCGATGTGGCGGCGACCCTGGGCGCGGAAGGCCCGCACCGCCTCACCGGTGGTCGGCGGCGTCGCCGAGGCGTAGGCCGCGACGACGGGGAGCTTGTGGTGCGCACCCCAGAGGCGGGCCAGCCGGGCGATGGACGCGTTGGCGAGCGGGTCGCTGGAGCCGGCCGCGGCCAGGACCAGGGCGTCGAGCTCGCGTACCCGTGCCTTGCCGAGCGCTGCGCGCAGGCGCTCGTCGATGATCTCGAGGAAGCGCGCCTCGTGACCGAGGACCGCCGTCGCGCGGATCTTGACCGACGGGTGCCGTTCCGCTGCCTCGGCGACGACCGACGGGACGTCGACCTTGGCGTGGTAGGCCTCGGTCAGCAGCAGCGGGACGACGACGATCTCCTCGTGGCCCTCGCGGACGAGCTTCTTGACGACGTCGTGGAAGGACGGGGAGGCGAGCTCGAGGAACGCCTCGGCGACCCGGAGGTCGGGGCGCTGGGCGCGCACCTCCTCGACGAGAGCGGTGACGGTTGCGGCCGAGCGCGGGTCGCGCGATCCGTGCGCCAGGGCGATCAGAGCGGGAGCAGCCATGGTCGGGCGTGCCTTTCGTGCGATGGGCCGGGGTGTGGGCCCGAGGGAGAAGGGGGAGTCGCGTCCCGGAGGATGGCGGTGCGGGTGGCCATCACGTGTGGATCCCGCACTCGGTCTTGCCGGTGCCGGCCCAGCGCCCGCTGCGCGGGTCCTCGCCGGGGGCGACACGGCGTGTGCACGGAGCGCACCCGATGGATGGATAGCCGTCGTAGACGAGCGGGTTCACCAGGACGCCGTGGTCGGCGATGTAGCGCTCGACCTGCTCGTCGGACCATCGGGCGATCGGCGAGACCTTGACCTTGCCCTTCTTGGCGTCCCAGCCGATGACGGGGGCGATCACCCGGTTGTGGGTCTCCGCGCGGCGCAGCCCGGTCGCCCAGGCGTCGTACCCCTCCAGGCCCTGCTGGAGCGGCCGCACCTTGCGCAGCTGGCAGCACAGGTCGGGGTCGGTGCGGTAGAGGTCCTTGCCGTACGTCGCGTCCTGCTCGGCCACGGACTGCACCGGGGTGATGGTGATCAGGTTGACGTCGAGCGTCGCGGCGACGGCGTCGCGGGTGCCGATCGTCTCCACGAAGTGGTAGCCGGTGTCGAGGAAGACGACGTCGATCCCGGGCACCACCTTCGCCGCCAGGTCCGCGAGCACTGCGTCGCCCATCGACGACGTCACGCAGAAGCGCTCGCCGAACGTGGCAGCCGCCCATTCGATGATCGTCTCCGCCGGTGCCAGCTCGAGCTCGGCGCCCCAGTGCGACACGATCTCGCGCAGCTCCTCGGGGGTCCGCCCGTCGGTCTGCGCCCCGCGGTTGTTGCGCGCGAGCGTCGTGCTGGCGCTCATGCCAGCACCTCCTCGAGGACCTTGTCGCCGCGGACCAGGGCCTCGTCGGCCCGCAGCACCCAGGTCGTGAACGTCTCGCCGGTCTCGCGATCGGAGAGGTAGTTGGTCACCAGGGTGGAGACGTAGTCGTCGAGGTCGACGCTGGTCACCTTGTGCGCGCGCAGCTTGCGACCGAAGTTGGCCTGCACGCCGACCGCGCCGCCCAGGTGGACCTGGAAGCCCTCGACCTGGTTGCCGTCGCGGTCCACCACGAGCTGCCCCTTCAGGCCGATGTCGGCGAGCTGGGTGCGGGCGCAGGCGTTCGGGCAGCCGTTGACGTTCACGGTGATCGTCGCATCGAGCTGCGGGAAGCGGCGCTCGAGCTCGGCGATCAGGTCGGCCGAGCGCTGCTTGGTGTCGACGATGGCGAGCTTGCAGAACTCGATGCCCGTGCACGCCATGGTGTTGCGGCGCCAGTTGGAGGGCCGCGCCGAGAGCCCGATCCGGTCCAGGTCGGCGACGAGCGCGTCGACCCGGTCCGGCTCGACGCCGATGAGCACGATCTTCTGGTACGGCGTCAGGCGGATGCCCTCCACGCCGTGCTCGTCGAGCAGGTCGGCCAGCTGGACCAGCAGCGTGCCGGAGATGCGGCCGACGGTCGGGGCGACGCCGACGTAGCGGCGACCGTCCTTCTGCGGGTGTACGCCGATGTGGTCGCGGTAGCCCAGCGGGGACTGCGGCGACGGGTTGCGGAGCAGCGGCTGGCCGAGGTACTCGTTCTCGAGGACCTCGCGGAACTTCTCGGTGCCCCAGTCGGCGACGAGGAACTTCAGCCGTGCCTTCGAGCGCAGCCGGCGGTAGCCGTAGTCACGGAAGATGCCCGCGACGCCCTCCCACACGTCGGGCACCTGCTCGAGCGCGACCCAGACGCCCAGCTTGCCGGTGAAGTGCGGGTTGGTGGAGAGGCCGCCGCCCACCCAGACATCGAAGCCGGGCCCGTGCTCGGGGTGGACGGCGCCGACGAAGGCGACGTCCTGGATCTCGGGGGCGATGTCGTGGTCGGGGTGGCCGGTGACGCCGGTCTTGAACTTCCGCGGGAAGTTCGAGAAGCGCGGGTCGCCGATGTAGCGCCGCTTGATCTCCTCCAGCGCCCAGGTCCCGTCGATGATCTCGTCCGCCGCGACGCCGGCGACGGGGGAGCCGAGGAAGCCTCGGGGGCTGTCGCCGCACGCCTCCAGGGTGTTGAGCCCGACCGCGTCGAGCTCGTCCCAGATCTGCGGGACGTTCTCGATGTCGATCCAGTGGTACTGGATGTTCTCCCGGTCGGTGACGTCGGCGGTGTCGCGGGCGAAGCGCTGGCCGATGGTGCCCAGGACGCGGACGGCCTCCGGCGACAGGAGCGCGCCGTCACTGCGGACCCGCAGCATGAAGTAGCGGTCGTCGAGCTCCTCCTCGCCGAGCGCCGCGGTCTTGCCGCCGTCGATGCCCGGCTTGCGCTGGGTGTAGAGGCCCATCCAGCGGAAGCGGCCGCGCAGGTCGGCCGGGTCGATCGAGTCGAAGCCGCGCTTGGAGTAGATGTTGAGGATCCGGTCCCGCACGTTCAGCGGGTCGTCGTCCTTCTTGGACTGCTCGTTCTTGTTGAGCGGCTCGGTGAAGCCGAGCGCCCACTGGCCCTCGCCGCGCTTGGGGCGGGGGATCTCGGTCCGCTTGGCGAACTCGGGCTTGTAGCGCAGATCAGGCATGGGGAGGTCAGGGTCCTTCGCTGGGGGCGCCGCGCGAGGGCGGGCCGCAACCGTCGTGAGGGAGGAGGATCGGAGCGGTCAGCGAGGCCAACACATCATGCTGCGGGTGCGCCCGAAGTCCACGTGGCGACGAACCACGAGGTGCGCATGTGTTGCAGCAGTGACCATGTCAAGGAGTCTCAGTCCTCGGACCGCCGTCCCACAACTCGCGTTCTCATGGAGTGAGACGTCTGTCCAGGATACGGACGAGTAGTGACCGGGGCTAGCGTGCGCTGAGGCGCAGGTCACACAGTGTCCGACCGGTGACGATGATTGGTCGACCCCCCGCACCCTCACTAGGCTCAGCCCCATGGCCGACCTCACCGCCCTGACGAGCAGCGCTTACAACCAGGCTCTGGAGGTCATCGCCTCCGTCGAGCCCCGGATCGCCGAGGCGACTCGGCAGGAGCTCGCCGACCAGCGGGCCTCCCTCAAGCTCATCGCCTCCGAGAACTACGCGAGCCCGGCGGTGCTGCTCACGATGGGCAGCTGGTTCAGCGACAAGTACGCCGAGGGCACCGTCGGCCACCGGTTCTACGCCGGTTGCCAGAACGTCGACACCGTCGAGGCGCTGGCCGCCGAGCACGCGCGGGAGCTGTTCGGGGCCGAGTACGCCTACGTCCAGCCGCACTCCGGCATCGACGCCAACCTGACGGCCTACTGGGCGATCCTGGCCCACCGCGTCGAGGGCCCGTGGCTGCAGAACGCGGGCGTGAAGAACATGAACGAGCTCTCCGAGGCCGACTGGGAGAAGCTGCGCGGCGAGCTCGGCAACCAGCGGCTGCTCGGGATGAGCCTGGACGCGGGCGGCCACCTCACCCACGGCTTCCGCCCCAACATCTCGGGCAAGATGTTCCACCAGCAGCAGTACGGCACCGACCCGGAGACCGGTCTGCTCGACTACGACGCGCTGGCGGCCAAGGCCCGCGAGTTCAAGCCGCTCATCATCGTGGCCGGATACTCCGCCTACCCGCGCCGGGTGAACTTCGCCAAGATGCGCGAGATCGCCGACGAGGTCGGCGCCACCCTCATGGTCGACATGGCCCACTTCGCCGGCCTGGTGGCCGGCAAGGTGTTCACCGGTGATGAGGACCCGATCCCGCACGCCCACGTCGTCACCTCCACGAGCCACAAGTCGCTGCGCGGCCCGCGCGGCGGCTTCATCCTGGCCACCGAGGAGTACGCACCCTCGGTCGACCGCGGCTGCCCGATGGTCCTGGGCGGCCCGCTCTCCCACGTCATGGCCGCCAAGGCCGTCGCCTTCGCCGAGGCGCGCCGGCCCGACTTCCAGACCTACGCGCAGAACATCGCCGACAACGCCCAGGCGCTGGCCGAGGGCTTCCTCAAGCGTGGGATCAAGCTCGTCACCGGCGGAACCGACAACCACCTCGTGCTGCTCGACGTCTCCCCGCTCGGCATCACCGGTCGCCAGGCCGAGTCGGCGCTGCTCGACTCCGGCGTCGTCACCAACCGCAACTCGGTCCCGTCCGACCCGAACGGCGCCTGGTACACGTCCGGCGTCCGCCTCGGCACGCCGGCGCTGACCACGCGCGGTCTCGGCGGTGACGAGTTCGACCAGGTCGCGGAGCTCATCGTCAACGTCCTCAGGAAGACCTCGCCGGGCACCACCGCCGCTGGCGCGCCGTCCAAGGCGTCGTACGCCATCGAGGACGGGGTGGCGGAGCGGACCAAGGCCGCTGCCGCGGAGCTGATGGACCGGTTCCCGCTCTACCCGGGTCTCGACCTCAGCTGAACCGCGGCTGATTCCGCTTGGTGAGTGTCAGCGTGACCCCTGGGTCACGCTGACGCTCACAACAGCCGCGCGAGGACCCGGTCGAGCGCCGAGACCACGAAGCGCGCCGACTCGGCGGTGATCACGAGCGGTGGCTTGATCTTGAGCACGTTCTTGTGGTCGCCGGTCGGCTGCACGATGCAGCCCTCGTCGAGCAGCGCCTCGCAGACGCGCTCGGCGAGCTCGGTGGCGGGGGCGAAGGACGCGCGGTCGGTGACGAGCTCGACGCCGAGGTAGAGGCCCATCCCGTGCACGGCCCCGACCACGTCGTACGTCGACCCGAGCGCCTCCAGACCGGCCCTGAGCGAGTCGCCGACGGCCTTGGCGTTCTCCTGGAGGTGCTCGGCGGCCATCACGTCGAGCACCGCCAGGCCGATCGCGGAGCTGACCGGTGACCCGCCGGCCGAGGAGAAGAAGCTGCCCTCCGCGGCGAACGCCTCGGCGATCCTCCGGGTCGTGATGACCGCGCCGAGCGGCTGCCCGTTGCCCATCGCCTTGGCGACGGTGATGACGTCGGGGACCGCCCCCTGCTGCTCGAAGCCCCAGAAGTGGTGGCCGAGCCGGCCGTAGCCCATCTGCACCTCGTCGCTGATGCAGACGCCGCCGAGCGCGCGGACCCGGGAGAACACGCCTGCGAGGTAGCCGTCGGGCAGCAGGACGCCGCCGCCGTTGCCGAAGATCGGCTCGAGGATGACGCCGGCGAGCCGGCTCGTGTCGAGGCCGGCGAGCTGAGCGTCGAGGTCGGCGAGGTAGCCGCCGGCGGCCCGCGGGCCCCGGTGGGTGCCGCGGACGGCGTTGGGCGCGTCGATCAGCTCGACCCAGTCGGGCCGGGTCTCCAGCGCGCGCGGGTTGTCACCGAGACTCGTGGTGATCGCGTCGGAGGCCAAGGTCCAGCCGTGGTAGGCCTCGCGGGCGGCGAGGATGCGTGGCCGCCCGGTCGCGGTCATGGCGAGGCGCAGCGCCAGGTCGACCGCCTCGCTGCCGCTGTTGACGAGGAAGACCTGGTCCAGGCCGCCGGGGGCGAGACCGGCGAGCCGCTCGGCGAGCTCCACGGCGGCGGCGTAGTGGAACCGCGAGTTGGTGTTGAGCAGCGACCACTGCCGGGCCGCGGCGGCGGTCAGGGTCGGGTGGGCGTGGCCGGTCGTGGCGACGTTGTTGACGGCGTCGACGTAGACCTGGGCCCTGGTGTCGACGAGGTGCTCGCGCCAACCGCGCTCGATCTGCGGCGGGTCGGCGTAGTAGTGCTCCTGGACGGTCGCGAAGTGGGTGTCGCGCCGGGCCAGCAGCTGCTCGGGGCTCGGCTCCGGCGCCGCCACGTCGAGCCCGAGCAGGGCCGAGGGGTCGGGGCAGAGCCGGCGCCAGGTCGCCCCGGCGTGCGGCGTGACGAACATCGGCGGCCGGCCGGGCAGGGCGCTGACCTGGACGGTGACGACCGGAGCGACGGTCGTGCCGTCCTCGCCCACGCCGTCCAGGAAGACGCCGGCCGGTGGCGGCGCGAGCCGCGTGCCCAGGGGGAGCGCCACCTCGACGCCGAGCGCGAGCACCTGCGACGTGTTCCGGCGCGCGAGCGGCGTCGCCCGGGTCAGCCGGTGCTCGGCGTACCGCGTGACGGTGCCGGGCCGCAGCAGCCGCTGCTCGATGTCCGGCTCGAGCCACGCGCCGTCGTCGAGCAGGGGACTGGTCGTCGAGAGATCCAGCGGGGTGAGCTCAGCGTCGAGGATGCGAGCGAGTGGCGGAGGGGTGAGCGGCTGGCCGACGGCCCGGACCAGCCAGGCCACCTCGTCGGCGTCGAGGGCGGCGGCCCGCTCGAACGCGCGGACCTCCTCGGCGCGGCGGGCCTCGGTGTAGTCGTTGCCGCCGTCCAGCGCCACCTGCTCGGCGCTGCTGGCGACCAGGACACCCGTGCGCAGGACGACCAGCGGCCAGACCGCGGTCAGCTCGGTGTCGGTCAGGGTCACGTGCTCGCTGAACGCCTCGACGACGGCGAGCACCGCCGCGACGTCGTCGGCCGTCCTGCCGAGCACGCTGGTGACCGTGACGGCCAGCTCGGCGACGCGCCAGCTCGTCATCACGTCGCCGAAGTCGATGACGCCGATCGACCCGTCGGCGTCGAGGACGGTGTTGTCGTCGGTGAGATCGCCGTGGATCACCTGTACCGGCAGGTCCTCGGCCACGGCCTGGAGGCGCAGCGCCGCGCCGTCGGCGGCCGCGAGGAGCTCCGCGCGTACCGATCGGGGCAGGTGGGACCCGAGCGACCGGACAACGTCACTCGCGACCCTCAGGTCCCATTGGGTCCGCCGGCGCATTCCTGGGTGAGAGACGCCGCGGAACGCGGCGACCAGGACGCCCGCCGTGCGGCCCAGCAGCCGGCAGTGCTCGAAGCCGAACCCGTCCAGCTCGAGCAACGGGGTGCCGTCGACGTAGGTCAGGACCCGGACCAGCAAGCGCTGGCCCGCCACGTCGACCGTCTCGACGACCTGCCCGTCGAGCGTGGGTACGACGGTCGGGACCCGCAGCCCGGCCTCGGCCGCGGCGGCGAGCGCGGCGGCCTGGGCCTCCAGCTCGGCGGGCGCGGTCGCGGCGTTGGCGACCTTGAGCACGACCGCTCCCGTGGTCGCTCGGACCAGGAAGTTCCGGTCCTGCTGGCTGCCCAGCTCCGTCACCGGTCCGCGCAGCCCCCAGTGCCGCGCGGCGATCTCCGCCGCCTCGTCGAGGTCGAGCACCGGCCGCGCCAGGCCACCCAGGTCGGTCATGCGGCGATCTTGCACCACACCGACACGTGAGTCGTGCTCTTCCCGGTGAAAGGGCTGCGGTCCCGGTCGGCGCTGCTGTCCACGGGTCCCGAGGCTGCCGCACCTGTGGTCCGACGTCGACCCGATCTCAGGGCCGGAAGACGACCTTCACGTAGCCGTCCTCCTTCTTCTGGAACTTCGCGTAGGCGTCCGACGCATCGGTCAGCGGCAGGTGGTGCGTGGCGAACGACTCCACGCCCCACGGGTCGCCGTCCTGGAGCACGCCGAGCAGCTCGTCAGTCCACGCCCGCACGTTGGCCTGACCCATCCGGATCTGGATCTGCTTGTCGAACAGCTGCATCATCGGGATCGGGTCGGCGGCGCCGCCGTACACGCCGGAGATGGAGACCGTGCCGCCGCGACGGACCGCCTCGAAGGCGGTGTAGAGCGCGGCGAGACGGTCCACCCCGGCCTTCTTCATCATCGGCTCGGCGACCGCGTCGGGCAGCAGGCCGACCAGCTTCTGCACCCCCTGCGCGCCGGGGGCGCCGTGCGCCTCCATGCCGACCGCGTCGATCACGGCGTCGGCGCCGCGGCCGCCGGTGGCCTCCCGCACGACGTCGGCGATGCCGCCCACCTGCTCGGCCTCGTCGAGGTTCAGCGGCTCGGCGCCGTACTCCGCGACCCGGGCCAGCCGCTCCGGGACGCGGTCGACGCTGATCACCCGGTGACCGGCGTGGACGGCCATCCGCGCCGCCATGTCGCCGATCGGCCCGGCGCCGAGCACCAGCAAGGTGCCGCCGTCGGGCACGTCGGCGTACTTGAGGCCCTGCCAGGCGGTCGGGAGGACGTCGGAGAGGAACAGGAACCGGTCGTCGGAGGGGCCCTCGGGCACCTTGACGGGCAGGAAGTCGCCGAACGGGACGCGGAGGTACTCGGCCTGGGCGCCGGGCACGTGCCCGTAGAGCTTGGAGTAGCCGAAGAAGCTCGCTCCGGTGCCGTGCTCGCGGTTCTGCGTCGTCTCGCACTGGCTGTAGAGGTGCCGGTCGCACATCCAGCACGAGCCGCAGGAGACGTTGAACGGGACCACGACCCGGTCGCCGGGACGCAGGCTGGTCACCGCACTGCCGACCTCCTGGACGATCCCCATGGGCTCGTGCCCCACGATGTCGCCCGGCTCCATGAACGGGGCCAGCGTCTCGTAGAGGTGGAGGTCCGACCCGCACAGACCGGAGGAGGTGACCTTGATGATGATGTCGGTCGGCTCCTCGATCAGGGGGTCCGGGACCTCGGTGACCTGCATGTCGTGGACGCCTTGCCAGGTGACAGCCTTCACGGGAAGCTCCTCGGGCTAGGGGACGGGCTGGTCCCTTACCCGAGCGGCCGGGCGAGCACGCGCGGCCTCACCCCGCCGGGCGCTACTCCTCGTCCAGGCCTCGCTCGATGGCGTACCGGGTGAGCTCGACCCGGTTGTGCATCTGCAGCTTGCGCAGCGTGTTCTGGACGTGGTTCTGCACGGTGCGATGGGAGAGCACGAGGCGGTCGGCGATCTGGCGGTAGGACAGGCCCTTGGCGACCATCCGGAGCACCTCGGTCTCGCGCTCGGTCAGCCGCTGGTCGTCGGGCTCCGCGGGCGCCTCGGAGATCCGCTGGAACTCGCCGAGCACCAGGCCGGCGAGCCCGGGCGTGAAGACCGGCTCGCCCTGCGCCACCCGGCGTACGGCGGCCAACAGCTCTTGGCTCGACGCGGACTTCACCAGGTAGCCTGCGGCGCCCGCCTTCACGGCCGCGAGGACGTCCTGCTGCTCGCCGGACGCGGAGAGGATGAGCACCCGCACCGAGGGGTCCTGCCGCACGATCTCGGCGGTGACCCCGACGCCGTCGGGCTCGGGGATCTGCAGGTCGAGCACGACGACGTCGGGCCGGGTGGCGGTGAAACGGGCGATCGCCGACCGGCCGTCGGCGGCGACCGCGACCACGTCCAGGCCGGCGGCGACCAGGTCACGCTCGACCGCGTCGCGCCACATCGGGTGGTCGTCGACGACCATCACGCGGATGGGCTCCATCAGCCGTCCTCTCCGGTGCCGCGCGGCACCACGAGCTCCCACTCGGTCCCGAGCTCCCCGGTCACCAGCGTGGCGGTGCCGCCCAGGTCCTCGATCCGTCCGCGGATCGACTCCCGCACCCCGAGCCGTCCAGTCTCAGCGGCCGTCTCCAGCCGCCCCGGCGGGATGCCCGGGCCGTCGTCGCGCACCGACAGCTCCACCCGGTCCGGGAAGGCCTCCAGCAGCACCCAGGCGGGCGCGTCCTCGCCGACGTGGACGCGGACGTTGTCGAGGCAGGCGCGGGTCGCGGCGAGCAGCTCCGTCGCGACCGGTGCGGGCAGCTCGACGGGGAAGGCCGGCGTCGAGACGGTGACCGAGCCGCTGCGCTCGAGCCGGGCCAGCTCACCGACGAGGTCGACGGTGCTGGCTGTGGCCGGGGCGCCCTCCTCGGCCCGGATCAGCCCGCGCAGCGAGCGCTCCTGCTCACCGGCGAGCCGGCCGAGCTCGGCGAGGTCGCCACCCAGCTCGAGGCCACGTCGCTGGACCAGGGCCAGCACCTGCAGCACGCCGTCGTGCACCACCCGGGCCAGCCGGGCCCGCTCGGCGGCCACCGCAGCGGCCCGCTCGGCGGCGTCGCGCTCGGTGGCCATCCGCTGCAGCGACCCGCACAGGAAGCCGACCACCGCGCCGCCGATCACGAGGAGGAACGCGTTGCCGTAGTCGAGCTGCCGGATGTGATCGCGCAGCGAGAGGTCGACGCCCGCCAGCAGGAGGCCGGCGAGCAGGCCGCCGCCGGTGCGGAAGTGGGCCGCCCAGGCCAGCAGCGCCCCGGCCACCCAGAAGCCGGGGATCGTCGCGTTGAACGACGCCCCCTTCACGGCCGGGGTGGCGGCGACCAGCGCCACCGCGAGCGCGAGGTCGGTGACCAGCAGCACGGCGGTACGCCGGCGCGGGTCGGCGTACGCCCAGGTCGCGAAGCCTGTCCACAGTGCCATGGCGCCGACGCACATCACCGCGGCGGCTGGGTGCTCGAAGTTGTCGGCGCGATAGACGTTGAGCCCGACCGCGTTGAGCACGAGGATGACGCGCAGCACGGCGAGGGCACGGAAGAGGCCGCTCTCGACCGCGGTCGCGGCGGGCGTCGTGGGCGGGCTCACACGGCGCAGTCTGCAGCAGAACCCGAGCATCCGCAGGGATGTCGGGGCCGTCGTGGTGCGCTCAGTGCTCCAGCGCGCGCCGCACGAGCCCGACCGCCTCGTCGGCGGTCATGCCGAGCGCGCGGACCCGCTCGGCGTACGCCGCCGCGGCGGCTCTGGCCTCGCGCTCGACGCCCGCGCCGGCCACGAAGCTTCCGGCCCGGCCACGCGTCTCGATCAGGTGGGCCTGCTCGAGCTCGCGGTAGGCCCGGGCGACCGTGTTGGCCGCAACGCCGAGGTCGTCGGCGAGCCGGCGGACCGTCGGCAGTCGCTCGCCCGCGGGCAGCGTCCCGTCCTCGATCTGCTCGGCGAAGCGGGCCCGGATCTGCTCGAAGGGCGGCTCTGGAGCGTTCGGGTCGACGGTGATCACGCGGGCATCTCCGCCACAGCGGTGGGCTCGGGGCGCCGGACCGTGAACCACGAGACCAGGCCGCCCGCGGCGAGCAGGCCGGCGCACGCGATCATGGCGCGCTGGAAGGACTGGTCGAAGACCGCGGGGTCGGCGTAGTCGGCGCCGCGCAGGCCGACGGCGATCGGAAGCGCGGCGACGGCCAGCAGCGAGCCGGCCCGGGCGACGGCGTTGTTGACCCCGCTGGCGATGCCGGCGTTCTCGTCCGGAGCGGCGGCCAGCACCGTCGCGGTGAGCGGAGCGACCATCATGGCCAGCCCGAGCCCGAAGACGACGACGGCCGGCAGCACGTCGCGCACGTAGCTCACGTCCGGCCCGATCCGCAGCATCCCGAGCGTGCCGAGCGCCATCACCAGCGGCCCGACCGTCATCGGGATCCGGGGGCCGATCCGCTGGCCGAGCCGGCCGCCCCGGGCAGCGAGGAACAGCATGATGATCGTCATCGGGACGAACGCCGCGCCGGCCGAGAGCGCCGACCAGCCGCTCACCGTCTGGAGCTGGATCACCACGAAGAACGTCAGGGCACCCAGCGCGCCGTAGACGAGCAGGGTCATCACGTTGGACGCGCTGAAGGTGAGGTCGTGGAACAGCTCCAGGCGCAGCATCGGCTCCGGCTCGTGCGCCTCGACCAGCACGAAGGCGACCCCCGCCACGACCCCGAGGATCGCCGCGATCCAGCCACCGAGCCCGCCCCACTCGATCAGCGCGTACGTCGTCCCGCCCAGCGCCAGGGCGGCCAGCACCGCGCCCGCGACGTCGAAGTGCGAGGAGGCGTTCGGGTCCCGCGTCTCGGGGACCGACCGGACGGCGACGAGGACGGTCAGCGCTGCGATCGGGAGGTTGAGCAGGAAGATCCAGCGCCAGCTCGCGTAGTCGACCAGCGCGCCGCCGACGAACGGCCCGACCGCCGCTGCGATGCTGCCCAGCCCGGACCAGGCCCCGATGGCCGGCGCGCGGTCCTCGGGCGCGAACGCGCCCTGGATCATCGCCAGGCTGCCGGGGGTGAGCAGGGCGCCGCCGATGCCCTGGAGGGCCCGGGCGGCGATCAGCACCTCGGGGCTCGGCGCCACGCCGCAGATCAGGGACGCCACCGCGAACCAGACCACGCCCACGACGAAAACGCGCCGCCGGCCGAACCGGTCGCCGAAGGACCCGCCCATCAGGATCAGGCTGGCGAGCAGCAACAGGTAGGCGTTGGTGATCCACTGCAGCTGAGCCAGGCTCGCGTGGAGGTCCTTGCCGATCGTGCGCAGGGCGACGTTGACGACCGTCCCGTCGAGCATCGCCATGCCGGAGCCGAGGGTCGCGGCGGCGACGACGGCCCGACCGGTCGGCGAACCCATCCTGACCGCGGCGCACTCGGGAACAGACACGGCGTCGACGATAGTGCTCCGGGGGAGGTGGCCGCGCGGCCGTTAAGGGAACCGGGGAGGGGTGGACTGGTTCGCCGCCGAGCACAGCTGGCTGGCGCGCCTGCTCTTCCAGCGGGCGCTGGCCGTTGTCTACGTCGTCGCCTTCGTCGCGGCCGCCCGGCAGTACCGCGCCCTGCTGGGCGACCACGGCCTCATGCCGGTGCGGCGCTACCTCACCAGGACGGGCTTCCGGCGGTCGCCGAGCCTGTTCCACCTCCACCACTCCGACCGGGCCTTCCTCGCGGTCGCCTGGGCCGGCGCCCTGCTCGCGCTGGCGACCCTCGCCGGGCTGACCGACGCCGTCCCGCTCGTCGCCGCGATGGCGGTCTGGGGCGTCCTGTGGTTCCTCTACCTCTCGATCGTGAACGTCGGGCAGCGGTGGTACTCGTTCGGATGGGAGTCGCTGCTCCTGGAGGCGGGGCTGCTCGCGGTGTTCCTCGGCAACGACGACGTCTCGCCGCCGCTGCTCACGCTCCTGCTGCTGCGCTGGCTGCTGTTCCGGCTGGAGTTCGGTGCCGGGCTGATCAAGATGCGCGGCGATCCGTGCTGGCGCGACCTGACCTGCCTCGACTACCACCACGAGACCCAGCCGATGCCCGGCCCGATGAGCTGGTACTTCCACCACCTGCCGCGGCCGCTGCACCGGGTCGAGGTGCTGGCGAACCACGCGACGCAGCTGGTCGTGCCATTCCTCCTGTTCACTCCGCAGCCGGTCGCGGGTGTCGCGGCGGCCGTGATGATCGTGACCCAGCTCTGGCTGGTGCTCAGCGGCAACTTCGCCTGGCTCAACTGGCTGGCGATCGTGCTCGGCCTCTCCGCTCTTCCCGATGCGTGGCTCGCGCCCGTCCTCCCGGGCCCCGGGGCGCCTGACACCGGCATGCCGGTACCGTTCACCGCTGCCGTCTGCGTCGCGACCGCGGCCGTCGTCGTGCTCAGCTATCAGCCCGTCGCCAACCTGCTGTCGTCGCGCCAGCTGATGAACACCTCGTTCAACCGGTGGCACCTCGTGAACTCCTACGGCGCCTTCGGCAGCGTGACCAAGACCCGCTACGAGATCGTGGTCGAGGGCACCGACGAGGCCGGGTGGGGCCCGGCGACGCAGTGGCGGGAGTACGAGTTCAGGGGCAAGCCGGGCGATCCGCGCCGCCGGCCACGGCAGTGGGCGCCGTACCACCTGCGGTTGGACTGGCTGATGTGGTTCGCCGCGATCTCGCCCGGGTATGCCGAGCCGTGGTTCAGCGCCTTCGTGCAACGCCTGCTCGAGGGCGACCGGAACGTCATCGGGCTGCTGCGGCACGACCCGTTCCCCGACGCGCCGCCACGGTTCGTCCGCGCGTCGGTCTACCGCTACCGCTTCACCAGCCGCCGTGAGCGCGCGGAGACCGGGCAGTGGTGGTGGCGCGAGCGGGTCGGGACCTTCCTCGAGCCCGTCCGGCTGCGCGGCGACCGCGTCGGCCACTGAGCCATCGGCAGGCGCAGGAGCAGGATGGGCCCATGACCCACGTCACGACCTTCGACCACGTCGGCATCACCGTCGGCATGATCGTCACCGACCTCGACACGGTCTGTGGCGCCCAGCGGCTCGGGCAGGCCGGCTAACCCACGACCGGCGTCGCCCGGGCCACGATCGTCGCGAGCGCGCCTCCGGCCAGGGCGCCGTACGTCCCGTCGTGGCCGGCCCCGAGCCGCGAGGCACAGAACACGTCGGCGACCTCGGCAGGGGCGTAGCGCACGAGCAGCGAGCCCTGGAGGACGGCGGCCATCCGACCGGCCAGGCGCCGCGCAGACACCTCCATCTCGTCCGGAGTGAGCGTGCCGAGGAGGCCCAGCAGCGAGTCGATGGCGGCGTCGAGACGGGGGTCGGCGCCGCGGGCGCGGCCGACCTCGGTGAGGTAGGCGTCGAGCACCTCCGGCTCTCGGGAGAGCGCACGCAGGACGTCGAGGGCGTTGACGTTGCCGGAGCCCTCCCAGACCGAGTTCAGCGGCGCCTCGCGGTAGAGCAGCGGGAGGCCGGACTCCTCGACATAGCCGTTGCCGCCCAGGCACTCCAGCGCCTCAGCGACCATGCCCGGCGTGCGCTTGCAGACCCAGAACTTCGCCAGCGGCAGCCCGATCCGGCGCAGCGCGGCCTCGTGCGGGTCGGCCAGGTTGTCGACCGACGCGGCGAGCCGGATGGCGAGCGCGGTGGCCGCCTCGGACTCCACGGCCAGGTCGGCGACGACGTTCTGCATCAGCGGCTTGTCGGCCAGCACGCCTCCGAAGGCGGAGCGATGCGCGACGTGCCAGGACGCCTCCGCGAGTGCACGCCGCATGAGCGACGCCGAGCCCAGCACGCAGTCGAGCCTGGTGGCCGCCACCATCTCGATGATGGTCCGCACGCCGCGGCCCTCGTCGCCCAGCCGGAAGGCGACGGTGCCCCCGAACTCCAGCTCCGAGGAGGCGTTGGAGCGGTTGCCGAGCTTGTCCTTCAGGCGCACCACGTCGAGCCGGTTGCGCGTGCCGTCCGGCAGGACGCGGGGGAGCACGAAGCAGGTGAGGCCGCCCGGGGCCTGGGCGAGGACGAGGAAGACGTCGTTCATGGGGGCGGACGTGAACCACTTGTGCCCGTGCAGGGTGTAGGTGCCGTCGGTCGACGTCGGGCGCGCCTCGGTGATGTTGGCGCGGACGTCCGAGCCGCCCTGCTTCTCGGTCATGCCCATGCCGGCGAGCGCGCCCAGCTTCTGCGACGCCGGGCGTACGCCGGGGTCGTAGCTGCGCGAGGCCAGCAACGGCGTCCACTCCTTGGCCAGGGCGTCGTCGGCGCGCAGAGCGGGCACGGCGGCGTAGGTCATGGAGATCGGGCACCCGTGACCCGGCTCCGTCTGCGACCAGGCGAAGAAGCCGGCCGCCCGGCGGACGTGGGCGTGCCGGCCCTCGTCGGTGGAGGCGTCGGCCTCCCACGGGGTGGCGGCCAGCCCGTAGCCGACCGCCCGCTCCATCAGCCAGTGCCACGACGGGTGGAAGGCGACCTCGTCGACCCGGTTGCCGTAGCGGTCGTAGGGCTGCAGCACCGGCTCGTTCTGGTTCGCGAGCATCCCGTGCTCGCGGGCCTCCTGAGAGCCCGCCTCGAACCCGAGCGGGACCAGCGACTCGACGGCCTCCTGCGATGCGTGCCGGGCGACCGCCTCCGCGAGGGCGCGGTCGGCGGTCACGACGTTGTGGCCGGCCAGCAGGGGAGCCTGGTTGAGAACGGTGCGGATGCCTCCGCCGGGTGTCGCGGTCATGCCACTACGGTAGTGGCGTGCCCGACGACCAGCGCTCCGACTCCGCTCGGGGCCGTTGGGTCGATGCGCCGCGCACCGGTCGCATCGCGCTCCCGGAGCACATCCGTTCGCCGTGGTGGCAGCTGACCCGCCGGCTCCTCATGGCCATCGGCCTCCTGGTCGGCACGATGCTGATCGTCTACGTCGACCGGGGCGGCTACCGCGACAGCAACGGCGACCCCCTGAGCCTGATCGACGCGTTCTACTACACCACCGTCACACTGAGCACCACCGGCTACGGCGACATCACGCCCGCCTCCGACAGCGCGCGCCTCGTCAACGCGTTCGTCGTCACCCCCGCCCGCATCGCCTTCCTGGTCCTGCTGATCGGCACCACGCTCGAGGTGCTCGCCACGCGTGGCCGGGAACAGATTCGGATCGCCCGTTGGAGGAAGAACATGGGTCACCACGTCGTCGTCGTCGGCTACGGCACGAAGGGTCGCAGCGCCGTCGACACGCTCATCAACAACGGCCTGGAGCGCGACGCGATCGTCGTCGTCGACCCCAGCCAGTCGGCCCTCGAGGAAGCCCACGCCGACGGGCTCGCCGTCATCACGGGCGACGCCACCCGCCGCGACGTGCTCAACCGCGCCGGGGTCGCGACCGCCGACCAGGTCATCATCACCACCGACCGCGACGACACCAACGTGCTCACCACGCTCACGGTGCGCCAGCTAAACCCGGAGTCGTGGATCGTGACCGCCGCCCGCGAGCAGGAGAACGCGCCGCTGATGAAGCAGTCCGGCGCCAACTCGGTCATCACCTCCTCCGACGCCGTCGGTCGCCTGCTCGGCCTCTCCTCGCTGTCCCCGACGCTCGGCTCGGTGATGGAGGACCTGCTGACGTACGGCGAGGGGCTGGAGGTGGCCGAGCGCGACTTGCTCGTCGGCGAGGTCGGCAAGCAGCCCCAGCAGGTGCCCGACCAGGTCATCGCCGTGGTGCGCGACGAGAAGGTCTTCCGCTACTTCGACCCGGTCGTCACCCAGCTCGCCCGGGGCGACCGGCTGATCGTCGTCCGGCCCGCCAAGGAGCTTCCGTGGGCGCCACGACCGGGGACCCACGACGAGGACCTCGCGTCCGAGGAGTTCTGAACCGTCCCGAAATAGCACTGAACCGCTGGTGTCTCGGGTCACCAGCGGTTCAGTGAGATGAACTCTAGCCGCCGTCCGATCACCGCCCAAGTGATCATCGGCGTTCCGAGGCGAAGATGACGTGTCCGGGCCATACCGCATAGCCCGAAAGGGCTATCTCCGGCGAAGGTCGGCGAGCACGGGATTGCCAGCATCACGGTCGCTCGGCGAACGTCTTGCAGTTCTGCGAGTTGTCGCATTGCACATCTGTGTCGATCTGCGCCGTTGACCGGAGGATCTGCAGCCGACGACTCTTCCCGAAGGCCCGGACCTGGGCCGAACCGTCTCGGGGGCCACCAGGCCCCGGTTCGAAGGGGAACTCGTGAAACATCGCGTCGCAACGGGCCTGACCGTGGCCCTCGTCTCCGCAGCCTGGTTGGCGCCCACCGGCGTCCAGGCCGCCGCCGCCCCTGGCAGCTCGGCGAAGTCGGCCGACCACAGGACCGACCAGAAGCAGCCGCCGGGGAAGTCCGCCGACCGCGGTCGCGCCGCGGCGGCGAAGGGCGCCGGCAACTTCGTGGCCACCCGCCCGGGTCCCCTGCACCTGGCCCAGCAGGACAGGCCGCGCCAGAAGGAGATGTTCTCCTCCAACGGGCTCAACTATGTCGCCTACGACCGCACCTACCGCGGTCTCGACGTCGTCGGCGGCGACTTCGTGGTCGCCACCGACGCGAGCGGCAGGGTCCTCTCCACCTCGGTGGCGCAGACGGCCCCCACCCGCCTGGCCTCGGTCACGCCGAGCGTCTCGCAGGCCTCGGCGCGCGAGAAGGCCGCCACGAAGGTCGACGGCGCGACGCTGAGCGACACCCGGCTCGTGGTGCTCCAGCAGCGCGCGACCTCCACCCTCGCCTACGAGACGATCGCGACGGGCACCCGCAAGGGACAGCCGTCGCGGCTCGCGGTCTACGTCGACGCACACTCCGGCAAGGTCGTCGACACCCAGGAGAAGGTCGTCCACGGCACCGGGGCGGGCACCTTCAACGGCCCCAAGCCGGTCACCTTCGGCACGACGCCGTCCGGGTCGACGTACTCGATGAAGGACCCGGCGGCGACGAACCTGAGCTGCCAGAACGCCTCCAACAACATCACCTACACCCAGTCGACCGACTCCGGATGGGGTGGCGGCGCGGCGACCGACCGCGAGACCGCCTGCGTCGACGCACTGTTCGCGGCCGACAAGGAGATCGCCATGCTGGCGGCCTGGGACGGCCGCAACGGCCCGAACGGCAGCGGCGGCGCCTGGCCGATCCGGATCGGTGACCAGGAGGAGAACGCCTACTACGACGGCACGCAGGTCCAGGTCGGGTACGACGACAACGGGGCCTGGCTGACGCCGATCGACGTGATCGCCCACGAGATGGGCCACGGCGTCGACGACCACACCCCGGGTGGGATCTCGGGCGGGGGCACCCAGGAGTTCGTCGCCGACACCTTCGGCGCGGCGACGGAGTGGTACGCCAACGAGGGCTCGGCCTACGACCCGCCGGACTTCACCGTCGGCGAGGAGGTCGACCTCGGTGGCGGCCCGATCCGCTACATGTACAACCCCTCGCTGATCGGCGACGCCAACTGCTACTCCTCCTCGACCCCCGGCTCCGAGGTGCACTCGGCGGCCGGCCCCGGCAACCACTGGTTCTACCTGCTCGCCGAGGGCACCAACCCGACCGACGGGCAGCCCACGTCGCCGACCTGCAACGGCTCCACGGTGACCGGCATCGGCATCCAGAAGGCCGAGAAGATCATGTACAACGCGATGCTGCTCAAGACGTCGTCGTCGTCCTACCTGAAGTACCGCACCTGGACGCTGACGGCGGCCAAGAACCTCTACGGCACCACGACCTGCACTGAGTTCAACGCGGTCAAGGCGGCGTGGAACGCGGTGTCCGTCCCGGCCCAGTCCGGTGAGCCCACCTGCACGGCGGGCGGCGGCACGGGCACCGTGAGCGTCAGCAACCCGGGCAACAGGACGGGCACTGTCGGCACTGCGATCGGCTCGTTCACGCTGAGCGCCTCGGGCGGCACGTCGCCCTACACCTGGTCGGCCACCGGCCTGCCGACCGGCGTCACGATCTCGTCCGGCGGCACGGTGAGCGGTACGCCGACCACGGCCGGCACCTACGCCGTGACCGTCTCGGCGACCGACAGCAGGGGCGCGGCAGGCACGGCGTCGTTCACCTTCACCGTGAGCGGTGGGGCCGGCGGCTCGTGCTCGGGTCAGAAGCTGGCCAACCCCGGCTTCGAGTCGGGCACCACCGGCTGGACGGCGAGCAGCGGCGTCATCGACAGCTCCGCCGGCGCGCCGGCGCACAGCGGCAGCTACAAGGCGTGGATGGACGGCTACGGCTCCACCCACACCGACTCGCTGAGCCAGTCGGTCACCGTCCCGTCCGGGTGCCGGGCGACGCTGACGTTCTGGGTCTACATCGCCTCCGACGAGACGACGACCACGACGGCGTACGACAAGCTGACCGTGAAGGCCGGCTCGACCACGCTGGCGACGTACTCGAACCTCAACAAGGGCTCGGGCTACGTGCAGAAGTCGATCACCCTGCCGTCGAGCGTCGCGGGGACGTCGTTCGCGCTGACGTTCACGGGCAGCGAGGACAGCTCACAGGCGACGAGCTTCCTCGTCGACGACACGGCGGTCACCCTGGGCTGACGCCCGACCGTCCACCGGAACAGGCCGGCGGCCGCCCTCACGCAGGGTGGCCGCCGGTCCGCGTCCGGACGAGCGGCCCGGTCAGCGCATCGAGTCGAGGATCTCGGCGAGGTCGTCGGCGGTGGTCAGTGGGTTGACGATGGCGAAGCGGGTGCACACCTTGCCCTGGTGGCGGCTGGCCGTGACGAAGGCCCGCTGCTCGTCGAGCATCCGCCGGCTCCAGGTGGCGTAGTCGGCGTCGCTCCAGCCGACCCGCTCGAAGATGAGCACCGACAGGTCGGGCTCGACCAGCAGCCGGACGTGGTCGGCCGCATCGATGAGCGCACGCCCGTCGCGGGTGACCGACAGCGTGTGCTCGACCGCGTCGCCGTAGGCCTTCGTGCCGTGCACCGCGAGGGAGAACCAGAACGGCAGGCCGCGCGCCCGCCGGGTGAGCTGGATGGCGAAGTCGCTCGGGTTCCACTCGCCCTCGACGGTGACCGGGTCGAGGTAGCCGGCCTTCTGGGTGTGCGCGGCGCGGGCCAGCACCGGGTCGCGGTAGATCAGCGCACAGCAGTCGAACGGTGCGAATAGCCACTTGTGGGGGTCGACGATGAAGGAGTCCGCTCGCTCGATGCCGTCGTAGAGGTGGCGGACCGACGGCGCGGCAAGGCCGGCGCCCCCGTAGGCGCCATCGACGTGGAACCACCAGCCCTGCTCCTGCGCCACCTCGCCGATCCCGGCCAGGTCGTCGACCACGCCGAGGTTGGTCGTGCCGGCGGTGGCAACGACGGCGAAGACGGACTCGCGCTGGACGTCGGTGGCGGTGCTCAGCCACTCGCGGATCGCGCCACCGGTCAGCCGGCCGCGCTCATCACCGGGGATGAGCACCACGTCGACGTCCATGACCGACTCGAGCGCGTGCTTGACCGAGGAGTGCGTCTCGTCGGTGAGGACGACGGTCCAGCGCTCCGGCCGCGACCCGCGCACGTGCTGGACGGCGGCCCGCGCGGCCACCAGCGCGGACAGGTTGCCGATCGTGCCGCCCTGCACGAAGACGCCGCCGGCCTCCTCGGGCAGTCCGGCCAGGTCGGCGATCCAGCGCAGCGCCTGGTTCTCGGCGAACACGGCTCCCGAGCCCTCGAGCCAGCTGCCGGCGTACACGCTGGAGGCGCCGACGAGCATGTCGAACGCCGCGGCGGCCTTGCTCGGCGCGCCCGGGATGAAGGAGAGGTAGCGCGGGTGGTCGATCGAGAGACAGGCCGGGGCGAGCACGTGCTCCCACAGCCGCAGTGCCTCGTCCTGGCCGATGCCCGTCTCGGTGACCGTCAGCCCGGCCCGGTCGAGCAGCTCCTCGGGAGGCACCGTCTCGTCGAGCGGCGCCTGCATCCGGAGACGATCGATGCAGAGGTCGGCCAGCGCACGCGCCATGCGGTCCGTGGCGTCGGTGTAGAGGTGCATGGCGGGAGCCTAGGGCCGGGTGGCGCCGGTCGAAGAGCCGGCGACCGAGACCCTCAGCGCTGGGTCAGCACCAGCGGTCCGTCGTCGGTGACCGCGACGGTGTGCTCCATGTGGGCGCCGCGCGACTTGTCGGCGCTGCGCAGGGTCCAGCCGTCGGGGTCGGTGAAGATCTCGTCGGTGGTGTGCAGGAACCACGGCTCGATCGCGATGACCAGGCCGGGCTGGAGCTTGAAGCCCCGGCCGGCGCGACCGTCGTTGGGCACGTGCGGGTCGCCGTGCATGGTCCGGCCGACGCCGTGGCCACCGAACTGGGTGTTGATCTTCAGGCCCTTGGCGTGCGCGACCGACGCGATGGCAGCCGAGATGTCGCCGATCCGGTTGCCCGGCCGGGCGGCGGCGACGCCGGCCTCGAGCGCCCGCGTCGTGGTCTCGATCAGGTCGAGGTCCTCCTGGCGGGGCGTGCCGACGACGACGCTTAGCGCGGAGTCCGAGACCCAGCCGTCCACGCTGGCGGCGAAGTCGACGCTGAGCAGGTCGCCGTCCTGCAGCTCGTAGTCGTGCGGCAGGCCGTGCAGCACGGCGTCGTTGACGCTGGTGCACAGGACCTTGCCGAACGGGCTCGCGCCGAAGCTCGGGTGATAGTCGATGTAGCAGGACTCCGCACCGCGGTCCTTGATCATCTGGCGGGCGAGCTCGTCGAGCTCGAGCAGGTTGACGCCGACATCGGCCTTCTCCTGCAGGGCGAGGAGGACGTCGGCCACGAACCGGCCGGCGGGCTTCATCTGCTCGATCTGGGTCGGGGTGCGGAGCTCGATCACGCTCAGACCCTATGCCAGGTCACGGCGGTACGGCGGATCGGCGCCGGGCCGCTGGACGGTGATCGCCGCTGCCTCCACCGCGTGCTCGAGGACCGACCGCCACCCGTCCTCGCCGAGGTCGTGCAGGGCCCGCCGCGCGGCTGCGCCGAGCAGCCCGAGCTCCCACAGGGCGTCGATGGCGGCGGCGCAGAAGGAGTCGCCGGCGCCGATGGTGTCCGCCACGACGACCTCGGGCGCTGCGACGTCGACGCGCACGTTCCGGGTGAGGACGGTGGCGCCGTCGCCCCCACGGGTGATCACCATCGCGCCCGGTCCGTACTCCAGCAGGTCCGCGGCGGTCTCGAGCGGGTCCTGGCTCGGATAGAGGTGCTCGAGGTCCTCGTCGGAGGCCTTCACGACGTCGGCCCGGGCCATGCCGCCCAGCACCGCCTCGCGTACGCCGTCCATCCGGCCCATCGCCCGGGGCCGGATGTTGACGTCGTAGGTCACCGTCGCGTGCTCGCGCAGCCTCTCGACGGTCTGCGCGACGCCGTCCGCGCCCGGGGAGAGCAGGGCCGCGAGCGACCCGCTGTGCACCACGAGCGGCGGTGCCGGCGGGGCCCACGGGCGCAGGCTCCAGGCGAGGTCGAACTCGTAGGCCGCGGCACCGCCGGGCCCCAGGACGGCGTCCGCGCTCGAAGTCCGCCCCGAGCGCGGCTCCTGCCGGACCACGTCGACGCCCTCGCGGCGCAGGTGCTCGTCGATGATCCGACCGAGTCGGTCGTCGGCGTACTCCGTGACGAGGGTGGCGCGGCGGCCGAGCCTGCTGAGCGCGACCGCGACGTTGGCGGGGCTGCCGCCGGCGAGCTCGGTCACCGTGCCGCCGGGACCACGGACGATGTCGACGAGCGCCTCGCCGACGACCAGCGCTGTGTCCATGCCTGCGAGGCTAGCGGGGCCCGAGCGCACGGACGGCGGACGGCGCGCGCGGCGTCGTCACCAGCCGCGCTCGCGCCACTCGGCGAGGTGCGGCCGCTCGGCGCCCAGCGTGGAGTCGTCCCCGTGGCCGGGGTAGAACCACGTCTCGTCCGGGAGCCGCTGGAAGATGCGCTCCTCGACGTCGTTGATCAGCTGCTCGAAGGCGCCGGCGTCGCCGAACGTGTTGCCGACGCCGCCGGGGAAGAGCGAGTCGCCGGTGAACAGGTGGGGCGGGCCGTCCGGGTCGTCGTAGAGCAGGGCGATCGAGCCCGGGGTGTGGCCGCGCAGCGCGATCACCTCGAGCTCGGACTCGCCCACGGCGATCCGGTCGCCCTGGCCGACGGTGCGGGTGATCGGCACGCCGGTCTGCTCGGTGATCGCGGCGGCGTCCGGCTCGCCGGCGATCGTCTCGGCGGACGTCGCCTCGACGACGGCGGCGAGCGCACGGTGGTGGTCCCAGTGCTGGTGGGTGGTGATGACGGCGTCGAGACCGGTGGCGCCGACCCAGGGGACGAGTCGCTCGGGCTCGGCCGCGGCGTCGACGAGCGTCTGCGCGCCGGAGTGCCGGCAGCGCAGGAGGTAGCAGTTGTTGGACATCTTGGCGTCGACCGCGACCTTGTGGATGCTCAGGTGGAGCAGGTCCCGGACGTCGTACAACCCGCCCGGCCGCACCACGCCTGTGTAGCTCATATCGCGTTCGCCCTCGGCAGCATGCCGTCGGCGCTGGTCGGCCCGGTCGTGCCCGGGTACGCCGGCCGGCCGGTCGCCCACCAGGCCAGCTCGTGCCCGGTGCCGGTGACGGTCGCATCACCCGTCCCGAACTCCCAGGTGCGGCCCAGGTCGGTGGCCTCGGCCCGGAAGCCGGAGCCCCCAGAGGTCCCGGCGGGGTGGTCGGTGAAGTGGCCGGCGACGTGGTCGAGCAACCGGATCGTGAACTCGTCGGGCCAGTCCGCGGGGGCGTACCCGGCGTCGAGGTCCGCGTGGTGGATCTCCACCTCGCGCAGCCGCATCGAGGCTGCTGCGCCGGCGGGGAAGAAGGTCCCGGAGCCGGGTGTCCGCTCCACCCGCTCGCCCGCGCGGTCCTCGGGCAGCGCCGCCAGAGCGTCGCTGAAACGGGTCACCGACGCGAACACCCGGTCGCGGATCTCGGCCGGCTCGGCCGCGCCGAGCTCGGCGATGTCGCCGTCGCGCGCATCTTGGGAGGCGTACATGCTCACCGGGCGTCCGTGGGCGACACCGGTGAGCACTCCTGCGAGCGCCTCCGCGTTCAGCGCGACGTGGGCCAGGACGTGCGCGACGGTCCAGCGCGGGAGCAGACTGGGTCTCGCCCAGGCGTCGCCGTCCAGGGAATCAACCGTGCGCACCAGACGCTGAGATGCGGTGTGCAGCAGGTCGGCGGTCGATGTGGGGTGGCTCACGAGCGCCATCGTGCCACCTCAGGACTGTCGGTGGCCCCTGGTAGCATCGCGAACACTTGTTCGACTCCGGGGGGCGGAGTCGACACCGACGGAAGAGGCAGCAGCAGACCGTGGCCGACCAGCTGATCATTCGGGGTGCCCGGGAGCACAACCTGAAGGACGTCTCCCTCGACCTGCCGCGTGATGCGCTGATCGTGTTCACGGGTCTTTCCGGGTCCGGCAAGTCCAGCCTCGCGTTCGACACCATCTTCGCCGAGGGCCAGCGCCGCTACGTCGAGTCGCTGTCGGCGTACGCGCGCCAGTTCCTGGGCCAGATGGACAAGCCCGACGTGGACTTCATCGAGGGCCTCTCGCCGGCGGTCTCGATCGACCAGAAGTCGACGAGCAAGAACCCCCGCTCGACCGTCGGCACCATCACCGAGGTCTACGACTACCTCCGTCTCCTCTACGCGCGCGCGGGCCGGGCGCACTGCCCGACGTGTGGCGCGCCGATCGAGCGGCAGACGCCGCAGCAGATCGTCGACCGGATCCTCGCGCTGGAGGAGGGCAAGCGGTTCCAGGTGCTGTCCCCGGTCATCCGCGGACGCAAGGGGGAGTACGTCGAGCTCTTCGCTCAGCTGCAGAGCCAGGGCTACTCCCGCGCCCGCGTCGACGGCGAGACCCATCTGCTCGACAACCCGCCGAAGCTCGACAAGCAGAAGAAGCACACCATCGAGGTCGTCATCGACCGCCTCGCGGTGAAGG
Organism: Nocardioides terrae; assembly: GCF_900112345.1. GTDB lineage: Bacteria > Actinomycetota > Actinomycetes > Propionibacteriales > Nocardioidaceae > Nocardioides > Nocardioides terrae. Next base: position 158,359 of record NZ_FOLB01000007.1, on the reverse strand, counting down.
CGTCGAGCAAGCGCCGGCTCACCGACTCCGTCGAGACGGCGCTCGAGCTGGCCGGCGGCCTGGTGCTCATCGACTTCGTCGACGCGGGCCCGGGCGAGGACGCCGAGCTGAAGTTCTCGGAGAAGATGTCGTGCCCCAACGACCACGTCATCGACACCGACGACCTCGAGCCGCGCTCGTTCTCCTTCAACAGCCCCTTCGGCGCCTGCCCCGCCTGCCACGGTCTCGGCACGCGGATGGAGGTCGACCCCGAGCTGGTCATCCCCAACCCGCAGGCGACGCTGGGGGAGGGCGCCATCCAGCCGTGGAGCCACGCCCACATCGCCGACTACTTCCTCCGCCTGCTCGGCGCCCTCGGCAAGGAGCTCGGCTTCGACCTCAACACGCCGTGGGAGCAGCTGTCGGCCAAGGCGCAGCAGACCGTCCTCGACGGCCACGTCCGCAAGGTGCACGTCGTCACGACCAACCGCTACGGCCGCCAGCGCGCCTACGACGCCGAGTTCGAGGGCGTCCGCCGCTACGTCGAGCGGCGCCACCGCGAGGCGGAGACCGACACCAGCCGTGAGCGGTTCGAGGGCTTCATGCGCGAGGTGCCGTGCCCGGTGTGCGCGGGCAGCCGGCTCAAGCCGGTGTCGATGGCCGTCACGCTCGGTGCGAAGGAGGAGGGCGGCAAGAACATCGCCGAGGTCTGTGCCCTCCCGATCGACGAGGCGGCGGCCTACCTCAACTCGGTCGTGCTCAGCGAGCGCGAGAAGCAGATCGCCGAGCGGGTGCTCAAGGAGATCCAGGAGCGCCTGCGCTTCCTGCTCGACGTCGGCCTCGACTACCTCTCCCTCGACCGGCCCTCCGGGTCGCTGTCCGGCGGCGAGGCGCAGCGCATCCGGCTCGCGACGCAGATCGGCGCCGGCCTGGTCGGCGTGCTCTACGTCCTCGACGAGCCGTCGATCGGCCTGCACCAGCGTGACAACGCCAAGCTCATCGAGACCCTCGTCCGGCTCAAGGAGCTGGGCAACACGCTGATCGTCGTCGAGCACGACGAGGACACCATCCGGGTCGCCGACTGGGTCGTCGACATCGGCCCCGGCGCGGGCGAGCACGGCGGCCACGTCGTGCACAGCGGCACCGTCAAGGAGCTCTTCGAGAACGAGTCGTCGATGACGGGGCAGTTCCTCGCCGGCAAGCGCGAGATCCCCGTGCCCGCCGTACGCCGTCCGACGACGAAGGGCCGCGAGCTCAAGGTGATCGGCGCACGGGAGAACAACCTCAAGGACGTCGACGTCGCGTTCCCGCTCGGCGTCTTCCTCGCCGTCACCGGCGTGTCCGGCTCCGGGAAGTCGACGCTGGTCAACGACATCCTCTACACCTCGCTGGCCAAGCAGATCTACAACGCCCGCACCATCCCGGGCCGGCACCGCACCATCACCGGGCTCGAGCACGTCGACAAGGTCATCCACGTCGACCAGAGCCCGATCGGGCGTACGCCGCGGTCCAACCCGGCCACCTACACGGGTGTCTTCGACCACGTCCGCAAGCTGTTCGCCTCGACCCCCGAGGCGAAGATGCGCGGCTACCAGCAGGGCCGGTTCTCCTTCAACGTCAAGGGCGGCCGCTGCGAGGCGTGCGCCGGCGACGGCACCATCAAGATCGAGATGAACTTCCTGCCCGACGTCTACGTCCCGTGCGAGGTGTGCCACGGGCAGCGCTACAACCGCGAGACGCTCGAGGTGCACTACAAGGGCAAGAACATCGGCGAGGTGCTCGACATGCCGATCGAGGAGGCGGTCGACTTCTTCGCAGCCGTCCCGGCGATCTCCCGCCACCTCAACACGCTGCTCGAGGTCGGCCTGGGCTATGTCCGGCTCGGCCAGCCGGCGACCACCCTGTCCGGCGGCGAGGCCCAGCGCGTCAAGCTCTCCAGCGAGCTGCAGAAGCGGTCGACCGGTCGCACCGTCTACGTGCTCGACGAGCCGACCACCGGCCTGCACTTCGAGGACATCCGCAAGCTGCTCGGCGTGCTCTCCAGCCTGGTCGACAAGGGCAACACCGTCCTCGTCATCGAGCACAACCTCGACGTGATCAAGACGGCCGACTGGATCATCGACATGGGTCCGGAGGGCGGCAACAAGGGCGGCACGGTGGTCATCGAAGGCACCCCGGAGACCGTCGCCGCTCACCCCGACTCCTACACCGGGCGGTTCCTCAAGCCGCTGCTCGACGGCCGCGCGGCGGCGCAGCCGAAGCCGGTCCGGCGCCGGACGACGAAGGCCCGCTGAAGATCGGGTGAACCGGATCGGCCGCTCCCTCGTGTCACGGGAGCAGACACCAGACACGCCTGCCACTCGCTGACGACCAGGAGTCCCCATGCGCGATCAGATCACCCGTCGTACGACCCTGGCCGGAGCCGGCCTCACAGCCGCCGTGCCCGTGCTCGCCGCCTGTGGCGGCTCGAACGCGTCCGAGGGCGACGAGATCCCGGCCGGCGCCGTCCTACCGACCGCGACCCCCTCGGCCGGCGTCGTGGTCGGCCCGACGAGTGACGTCCCTGTCGGCGGCGGCAAGATCTACGGCGACCTGAACGTCGTGGTGACGCAGCCTGAGGAGGGGACGTTCCACGCGTTCAGTGCCACCTGCACCCACCAGGGCTGCCAGGTCTCCAAGATCGTGAACCACGCGATCCAGTGCAGCTGCCACTTCAGCAAGTACTCCCTCGCCGACGGATCGGTCCAGGGCGGGCCGGCGCCCGAGCCGCTGCCGCCGATCGACATCAGCGTGGCGAACGGGCAGATCACCGTCAGCTGAGGAGGCTCACCTCTCGCACCGTCGCGGCAGCCATGGAGAACCCGGTCAGCCCGGATCCGGCCAAGAACCGCCGGGCGGACGTCTACTACCGCGCCTGAGCCGTCCCGGCCGGGCTCGGCAGCCCAGCTCGGCGGTCACCCAAGTAGCGTCAGAAACGCGGGTTAAGGAGTGTCGGAGTGCCGCCGTAGGGTTGGGGCGTGCCTGACCCGAGGAGCTATCGACCGCGGCCGGGGGAGATCCCGACCCAGCCCGGGGTCTACCGGTTCCGCGACCCGAAGGGCCGGGTCATCTACGTCGGCAAGGCGATCAACCTCCGGGCGCGCCTGTCCAACTACTTCCAGCCGATCCGCAGCCTCCACCCGCGCACCGCGACGATGGTGACGACCGCGGCCAGCGTCGAGTGGACCGTGGTCAACACCGAGGTCGAGGCCCTCCAGCTGGAGTACTCCTGGATCAAGGAGTTCGACCCGCGGTTCAACGTGAAGTACCGCGACGACAAGTCCTACCCCTGGCTCGCCGTCACGCTCGCCGACGAGTTCCCGCGCGTCATGGTCGGCCGCGGCGCCAAGCGCAAGGGGACCCGCTACTTCGGTCCCTACAGCCACGCCTGGGCGATCCGGGAGACCGTCGACGTCCTGCTGCGGGTCTTCCCGATGCGCTCGTGCAGCAACGGCGTCTTCAAGCGCAGCCAGCAGGTCGGCCGGCCCTGCCTGCTCGGCTACATCGACAAGTGCAGCGCCCCGTGCGTCGGCAACGTCAGCGCCGAGGACCACCGCCGGATCGTCGAGGACTTCTGCGACTTCATCGGCGGCAACACGACCGGGTTCGTCCGTCGCATCGAGAAGGAGATGTACGCCGCCAGCGACGCCCTGGAGTTCGAGCGCGCCGCCCGGCTGCGCGACGACCTGGGCGCCCTCCAGCGAGCGCTGGAGAAGCAGGCCGTCGTCCTCGGCGACGGCGCCGACGCCGACGTGATCGCCCTGGCCGAGGACCCGCTCGAGGTCGCCGTGCAGGTCTTCCACGTCCGCGGCGGCCGGATCCGCGGCCAGCGCGGCTGGGTCGCCGACCGGGTCGACGAGGGCGAGACCGACAAGCTGGTGGAGGACTTCCTGCTCCAGCTCTATGCCGGCGACCCCGACTCGATCCCGCGCGAGGTGCTGGTGCCCGCGCTGCCGCCGGAGGCGACGACTGTCGAGGAGCTGCTCACCGACCTGCGCGGCAGCCGGGTCCAGGTCCGGGTGCCGCAGCGGGGCGACAAGAAGACCCTGCTCGAGACGGTCGGGCGCAACGCCGCGCAGACGCTGGCCATCCACAAGACCAAGCGCGCCTCCGACCTGACCACCCGCAACCAGGCGCTGGAGGAGCTCCGCGAGTCCCTGGAGCTGCCCGAGGCCCCGCTGCGCATCGAGTGCTACGACATCTCCCACCTGCAGGGCTCCGAGATCGTCGCCTCGATGGTCGTCTTCGAGGACGGTCTCGCCCGCAAGTCCGAATACCGCCGCTTCGTGATCCGCGGCCAGGACGGCTCCGACGACGTCCGGGCGATGCACGAGGTGATCACCCGACGGTTCCGGCGGCTGCTCGACGAGCAGGCGACGTCGGTGCCGTCCACCGAGGTGGACGGTGCTCACGGCCCGATGCTGGTCGACCCGGAGACCGGACGGCCGCGCAAGTTCGCCTACGCACCCGGCCTGGTGGTGGTCGACGGCGGCGCACCGCAGGTGGCGGCCGCCGTCCGCGCCCTGGACGAGCTCGGCATCGACGACGTCCCCGTCTGCGGACTCGCGAAGCGGCTGGAGGAGGTCTGGCTGCCCGGCCAGGCCGACCCGGTCATCCTGCCGCGCTCCTCGGAGGGGCTCTACCTCCTGCAGCGCGTCCGCGACGAGGCCCACCGGTTCGCGATCACCCACCACCGCTCGCGGCGCTCCAAGTCGATGGTCGAGAGCATCCTCGATGACGTCCCCGGCCTCGGTGAGGTGCGCCGCAAGACGCTGCTCAAGCACTTCGGCTCGTTGCGCAAGCTGCGGGCGGCGAGCCTCGAGGAGGTCGCGACGGTGCCGGGGATCGGACCCGCCACAGCGGCTGCGATCAAGGCGGCGGTCGAGAAGAATGGCACAGGGATCGCCGTGAACACGGCGACCGGCGAAGTCCAGGAGACGTGACGTGGGGGATCAGCAGGATCCGGAGGTGCACGCGGGCGAGCTCGTCGTCGTCACCGGGATGACCGGGGCCGGCCGCAGCACGGCCGCCAAGGAGCTCGAGGACCTCGGCTTCTTCGTGATCGACAATCTCCCGCCGTCGCTCCTGCCCGAGGTCGTCCGCCTCGTCGACGAGAGCCGCGGCCGTCAGCAGCCGATCGCCGTGGTCGTCGACGTCCGCTCCGGCGCCTTCTTCGACGCGATCGCCGGTGCGATCGCCCACGAGGGAGCGGGCCGGAAGGCGACGCTCGTGTTCCTCGACGCCGGCGACGAGGTGCTCGTCCGCCGCCAGGAGGCCGCACGCCGGCCGCACCCGCTGCAGGGCGAGGGCCGGCTGCTCGACGGCCTCCAGCGCGAGCGGGTCGCGCTGGCCGACCTGCGCTCGGTCGCCGACCTCGTCATCGACACCACCAACCTCAACGTGCACCAGCTCACCGACCGCATCGCCGAGTCCTTCGGAACCCCGGACACCACCCGGCTGCGGGTGACGGTGCTCAGCTTCGGCTTCAAGTACGGCATCCCCGTCGACGCCGACTTCATCGCCGACATGCGCTTCCTGCCCAACCCGCACTGGGTGCCCGAGCTGCGGCCGGGGAACGGGCGCGACAACCCCGAGGTCGCCGCCTACGTGAAGAGCCGCCCGGGGGCGAAGGAGTTCCTCGACGGCTACGTTCCCGTGCTGGAGGGCGTCGCCGAGGGCTACCTGCGCGAGGGCAAGCGCTTCATGCGGGTCGCCGTCGGCTGCACCGGCGGCAAGCACCGCAGCGTCGCCATGGCCGAGGAGATCGCGCGCCGCCTGCAGGAAGGCGGCCTCGTCGCCCGCGCCCTCCACCGCGACCTGGGGCGCGAGTGAGCGGCCCCTCCGTGGAGGAGTGGCACGACCGCGCCCAGGCGGTCGCCGCCTTCGGGGGTGGTCACGGCCTCCACGCCTCGCTGTCCGCCCTCCGGGTGCTCGTGGACGACCTCACCGTCGACGAGCTGACCGCGATCGTCACGGTGGCCGACAACGGCGGTTCCTCGGGCCGGCTGCGCCGCGAGTTCGACGTGCTCCCTCCCGGTGACCTGCGGATGGCGCTCGCCGCTCTGTGCGGCTCCGACGACTGGGGCACGACCTGGGCCGAGGTGCTCCAGCACCGGTTCGCCGGTGACGGGGAGATGCAGGGGCACAACCTCGGCAACCTCCTCATCGTCGGGCTGTGGGAGCTCCTCGGCGACCACGTGAAGGCGCTCGACTACGTCGGCCGGCTGCTCGGCGCGAAGGGCCGTGTCCTCCCGATGGCGCTCACCCCGATGGACATCACCGCCCAGGTCCGCGGCCTGGTCCCGGACCATCCCGACGCGCTGGTCGCGGTCCGCGGCCAGGTGGAGGTCGCCACCACCGAGGGCGTCATCGACTCCATCGCGCTCGTGCCCGAGGACCCGCCCGCGGCCCCGGCCGCGCTCGACGCCATCGCCGGCGCGGACTGGGTCTTCATCGGGCCCGGCTCCTGGTTCACCTCGGTCATCCCGCACCTGATGGTCCCCGCCCTGCGCGGCGCCCTCCTGGAGACGCCCGCTCGCATCGTCGTCGTGCTCAACCTCGCCGAGCAGGCGGGGGAGACGCCCGGCTTCGGACCCGCCGACCACCTCGCCGTACTCCTCGAGCACGCACCGTCGCTCAAGGTCGACACCGTGCTCGCCGACGCGTCCTCGGTCGGCGACGGGCTGGCCGAGCTGCGCGAGGCCGTCGAGGCCTGCGGCGCCCGGCTCGTGCTCGACGACGTGAGCGTCGGGGACGGTACGCCGCGCCACGACCCGGTCAAGCTGGCCCGGGCCTACGCCGCGATCATGGCAGGCTGACCGAGCCTGTCTGCGGCCTGACGCAGCGACCGCTGGGACGGTCGACGTCAGGTGCGAGGTTGATTGACGAACGTGAAAGGATCGGCGCCATGGCGATGACGGCACAGGTCAAGGCGGAGCTCTCATCCACCCAGATCACCAAGACCTGCTGCCGCAAGGCGGAGGTGGCCTCGACGCTGCGCTTCGCCGGCGGCCTCCACATCGTCAACGGCCGGATCGTCGTCGAGGCCGAGCTCGACACGGGCGCTGCCGCCCGGCGGCTGCGCCGCGACATCGCCGACGTCTACGGCCACCACGCCGAGGTGACCATCGTGCAGGCCAACGGCATCCGCAAGGGGAGCCGCTACATCGTGCGCGTCTCGCGCGAGGGCGAGGCGCTGGCCCGTCAGACCGGACTGCTCGACCAGCGCGGCCGCCCCGTCCGCGGGCTCCCGCCCGCGGTCGTCTCGGGCGGCGCCTGCGACGCGGTCGCGGCCTGGCGCGGCGCCTTCCTGGCGCACGGCTCGCTCACCGAGCCCGGTCGCTCCTCCTCGCTGGAGGTGACCTGCCCCGGCTCCGAGGCGGCGCTCGCACTCGTGGGTGTCGCCCGCCGGCTCGGCATCCAGGCCAAGGCTCGCGAGGTCCGCGGGGTCGACCGGGTCGTGATCCGGGACGGCGACGCGATCGGCCAGCTCCTCACCCGGCTGGGCGCGCACGAGTCGCTGATGGCGTGGGAGGAGCGCCGGATGCGCCGCGAGGTGCGTGCCACCGCCAACCGGCTGGCCAACTTCGACGACGCCAACCTGCGCCGCTCGGCCCGGGCCGCGGTCGCGGCAGGCGCGCGCGTCGAGCGGGCGCTGGAGATCCTCGGCGAGGAGATCCCCGACCACCTGCGCCAGGCCGGGAGCCTGCGGCTCGAGCACAAGCAGGCGTCCCTCGAGGAGCTCGGCCAGCTGCACGACCCCGCGCTCACCAAGGACGCCATCGCCGGCCGCATCCGCCGCCTCCTGGCGATGGCCGACAAGCGCGCCGAGGAGCTCGGCATCCCCGACACCGAGGCCGTGCTGACCCCGGACATGCTGGCCGACGACTGATCCTGTGACGAGGATCGCGATCGTTTGATCGTGCCAAGGTCTGAGACCGCCGGACGCGCCGGTCCTTCTACCGGCAGGTAGTGGGTAGTGTCGAGGCGTCCTTCCGACGGCGTGACTAAACGCGCCCTCAGATCCCAGGAGTAGCAGTGACCGTTCGAGTAGGCATCAACGGGTTCGGCCGCATCGGCCGCAACTTCTTCCGCGCCGTGCGTGCGTCGGGTCTCGACATCGAGATCGTCGGCGTCAACGACCTGTCCGACAACGCCGTGCTGGCCCACCTGCTCAAGTACGACACCATCCTCGGTGTCCTCGACGCCGACGTCTCCGCGAGCGGCGACGAGATCCGCGTCGGCGACCAGGTCGTCAGGGCCTTCGCCGAGCGCGACCCGGCCAACCTCAAGTGGAGCGAGCTCGACGTCGACGTGGTCGTCGAGTCGACCGGCTTCTTCACCGACGCCACCAAGGCGCGTGCGCACGTCGACAACGGCGGCGCCAAGAAGGTCATCATCTCCGCACCGGCCTCCCACGAGGACGCCACGATCGTCATGGGCGTCAACGAGGGCATCTACGAGCCCGACAACCACACGGTCATCTCCAACGCGTCCTGCACGACCAACTGCCTCGCGCCGATGGCGAAGGCGCTCAACGACGGCATCGGCATCGTCAAGGGCCTGATGACGACCGTCCACGCCTACACGGCCGACCAGAACCTGCAGGACAACATCCACAAGGACCTGCGCCGCGCCCGCGCCGCCGCGCTCAACATCGTCCCGACCTCCACCGGCGCCGCGAAGGCGATCGGCCTGGTCCTGCCCGAGCTCAAGGGCAAGCTCGACGGCTACGCGCTGCGGGTCCCGACCCCGACCGGCTCGCTCACCGACCTCTCCTTCGAGGCCTCCCGCGAGACCTCGGTCGAGGAGATCAACGAGATCGTCAAGAACGCCGCCGACGGCAAGTACCTCCGCTACTCCACCGACCCGATCGTCTCCTCCGACATCGTCACCGACCCGGCGTCGTGCATCTTCGACGCGCCGCTGACCAAGGTCATCGGCAACCAGGTCAAGGTCGCCGGCTGGTACGACAACGAGTGGGGCTACTCCAACCGCCTCGCCGACCTGATCGACTACGTCGGCAAGACGCTCTGACGTGGGGGAGTACGCCGGACTGACGCCGAAATTTCTACAGAGCGTCGGCGGCAAGCGTGTCCTCGTCCGGTCGGACCTCAATGTCCCCCTCAAGGACGGCGCCATCACCGATGACGGCCGGATCCGGGCATCGGTGCCCACCATCCGCGCGCTGGCTGAGGCCGGTGCACGGGTGGTGGTCACCGCCCACCTCGGCCGTCCCGACGGTGCCCCCGACGCGAAGTACTCCCTCGCGCCGGTCGCCACCCGTCTCGGCGAGCTGCTCGACGCCCCGGTCGCCTTCGCGACGGACACCGTCGGCCCCTCGGCGCAGGAGACGGTCGGCGGCCTGGCCGACGGCCAGGTGGCGCTGCTCGAGAACGTCCGGTTCGACGCCGGCGAGACCGCCAAGGACGACGCCGCCCGCGGTGCCTTCGCCGACGAGCTCGCTGCGCTCGCCGACGTCTTCGTCTCCGACGGCTTCGGCGTCGTGCACCGCAAGCAGGCGTCGGTCTACGACGTCGCGCAGCGGCTCCCGCACGCGATGGGCGGCCTCGTCGCGGCGGAGATCGACGTGCTGCGGCGGCTGACCGAGACGCCCGAGCGGCCCTACGTGGTCGTCCTCGGCGGCTCGAAGGTCTCCGACAAGCTCGGTGTGATCGACAACCTCCTCGGCAAGGCCGACAAGCTGCTCATCGGTGGCGGCATGGTCTTCACCTTCCTCAAGGCGCAGGGCCGCGAGGTGGGTTCGAGCCTGCTCGAGGAGGACCAGGTCCCGACCGTGCTCGGCTACCTCGAGCGGGCGCAGCAGTCCGGTGTCGAGATCGTCCTGCCGACCGATGTCGTGGTCGCCGACAGCTTCGGAGACGAGGCCTCGGCCCGCGTCGTCGCGGCCGACGAGATCCCCGCCGACGCGCTGGGCCTCGACATCGGCCCCGCGTCGGGTGCTGCGTTCGCCGAGGAGATCCGTCCGGCGAGGACCGTCTTCTGGAACGGCCCGATGGGCGTCTTCGAGCAGCCGGCCTTCGCCGAGGGCACCCGCGCGGTCGCGCAGGCGCTCACCGAGCTCCGTGACACGGGGGCGCTCACGGTCGTCGGCGGTGGCGACTCCGCGGCCGCCGTACGCGCGCTCGGGTTCGACGAGGACGCTTTCGGGCACATCTCCACCGGCGGTGGCGCCAGCCTCGAATACCTCGAGGGCAAGGAGCTCCCCGGCATCACGGTGCTCGAGGACTGAGCCGATGACGCACACGCGCACCCCGCTGATGGCGGGCAACTGGAAGCTGAACCTGAACCACCAGGAGGCGGTGGTCCTCGTCCAGAAGCTCGCGTGGACGCTGTCGGACAAGCGGCACGACTACGCCAAGGCCGAGGTCGCCGTCCTCCCGCCGTTCACCGACATCCGGTCCGTGCAGACGCTGGTCGACGGCGACCGGCTCTCCATCAAGTACGGCGCCCAGGACGTGTCGCCGCACGAGTCGGGCGCCTACACCGGCGAGGTCTCGGCCGCGATGCTGGCGAAGCTGGGCTGCAGCTATGTCGTCGTCGGGCACTCGGAGCGCCGGCAGTACCACGCCGAGACCGACGCACTGGTCGCCGAGAAGGCCACCGCTGCGCTCAAGCACGGGCTCACCCCGATCATCTGCGTCGGGGAGGGGCTCGAGGTGCGACAGGCCGGTGGGCACGTCGACCACTGCACCGTCCAGGTCACGGGGTCGCTGGCCGGCCTCACCGCCGAGCAGGTCGCCGGATCGGTGCTCGCCTACGAACCGGTGTGGGCGATCGGCACCGGCGAGGTGGCCACGCCCGAGGATGCCCAGGAGGTCTGTGCGGAGCTCAGGGCCTGCGTCCGGAGCACCCACGGCGACGACGTGGGCGACACCGTGCGGATCCTCTACGGCGGCTCGGTGAAGGCGACCAACGTCGCGGCCCTGATGGCTCAGCCGGACGTCGACGGCGCTCTGGTGGGCGGCGCGAGCCTGCAGGTGGACGAGTTCGCAGCGATCTGTCGCTTCTATGCCATGCCGGTGCTCTGAGCACGGGCGGACGTGACGTAGGATTCCCGCGTGCTGGAACTGCTCTTCACCATCATCCTCATCATCGCGAGTGCCCTGATGATCCTGCTCGTGCTGCTCCACAAGGGGCGGGGCGGCGGAATGTCGGACATGTTCGGCGGTGGTGTGTCCAGCTCTCTGGGGGGCTCCTCCGTCGCTGAGCGGAACCTCGACAGGCTGACGGTCGGCACGGGGATCATCTGGTTCGCCTGTGTCATCGCGCTCGGCCTGCTCAAGGCCTACTGAGAAATCCGAAGGGGACGAACGTGGCTGGTGGAGGCAACGCGATCCGGGGTAGCCGGGTCGGTGCCGGTCCGATGGGTGAGGCCGAGCGGGGCGAGGCTGCTCCGCGCAAGGCGGTCACCTACTTCTGTGCGCGCGAGCACCGCTCGGTCGTGACCTTCGCGGTGGAGGCGACGGCGCCCGACTCGTGGGACTGCCCGAAGTGTGGGCTCCCGGCGAGCCTGGACTGCGACAACCCGCCGCCGGCGCCGAAGATCGAGCCTTACAAGACGCACCTCGCCTATGTGAAGGAGCGGCGCACGGACGCGGAGGCCGAGGTCATCCTCGACGAGGCGATCCAGCTGCTCCGCTCCAGGCGCAAGTCGGGGGACATCATCTTCTGACGCTGGTCGAACGCCGAGGGGCCGCCACCCGGATCCGGGTGGCGGCCCCTTGCGTTCGCGGCGGGCGTCAGAGCGCCGAGGCACTGGCCCGGTCGAGGAACCAGATCGTCTCGTCACGACCGGTGACGCCGGCCGCCGGGATCTCGTGGACGTCGGCACCGCCGAGGGCCCTCCCGACGGCCTCGGCCTTGCCCTCGCCGGAGACGAGGAACCAGACGGCGGTCGACTTGTTGAGCCGGGGCAGCGTCAGGCTGACCCGCTCCGGCGGTGGCTTCGGGGAGCCGGTGACGGCGACCGTGGTGCGGTCGGTGACGTCGATCTGGTCGAAGCCGGGGAAGAGCGACGCGACGTGTCCGTCCGGCCCCACGCCGAGCATGAGGATGTCGAAGGCCACGGGCCCCCGCTCGTGCAGCTCCGCCTCGTAGGCGTCAGCAGCGGCGTCGACGTCGTCGGCGTCGGCCGTCGACGGCATCGCGTGCACGCGGTGGGCAGGTACGCCGACCGCGTCGAGGAACGCCGCGCGCGCCTGACCGGCGTTGCGGTCGGGGGAGTCGGGCGCGACGTACCGCTCGTCGCCGAACCAGACCTCGACCGCACCCCAGTCGACGCCCGACTCGGGCGTCAGCCGGGCCACCTCGCGGTGGATGGTCTCGGCGATCGTGCCGCCGGTCAGGACGACATGCGGGACGTCGCCGGCGGCCTGGTGGTCCGCGATCCGGCTGAGCAGCTCGCCGGCCACGGCGGTCGACAGCGCGGCGGCGTCCTCGTGCACCTCGACGCGGGCGTCGTTCTGGAACATCTGGGTCCTCTTCCTAGCCGTCTCCGGACGCGTCAGCGTCGGTGCTGGTGGTAGTAGGCGATCAGCGAGCGGGTGGACGCGTCCTGCTGGGCGGCCACCGTCTCGTCGCCGGCGATCGCCGGGCTGATCCGGAGGGCGAGCTGCTTGCCCAGCTCGACGCCCCACTGGTCGAAGCTGTCGATGCCCCACACCACGCCCTGGGTGAAGGTGATGTGCTCGTAGAGCGCGATCAGCTGGCCCAGCACCGAGGGCGTCAGGTCCGGCGCGATGATCGACGTGGTCGGCCGGTTGCCGGAGAACACCCGCGCCGGCACGATCTCCTCCGCGGTCCCCTCCGCCCGCACCTCGTCGGCGGTCTTGCCCAGCGCAAGCGCCTGGGTCTGCGCGAGGAAGTTGGCCAGGAACAGCTCGTGCACGTCGGTGTCGCCGTCCTTCAGGGCGTAGGCCGGGTTGGCGAACGCGATGAAGTCGGCCGGGATGACGCGCGTGCCCTGGTGGATGAGCTGGTAGAACGCGTGCTGGCCGTTGGTGCCGGGCTCACCCCAGAAGACCTCGCCGGTGTCGCTCGTGACGGGGGTGCCGTCCCAGCGCACGCCCTTGCCGTTGGACTCCATCGTGAGCTGCTGGAGGTAGGCGGGGAAGCGGTGCAGCAGCTGGGAGTAGGGGAGCACCGCGTGGGTCTGGGCGCCGAGGAAGTCGGTGTACCAGACGTTGAGCAGCCCCATCAGCGCCGGCACGTTGTGCTCCAGGTCGGCGGTGCGGAAGTGCTCGTCCATCGCGTGCATGCCGGCGAGGAGCTCGGTGAACCGCTCCGGACCGACAGCCACGGCGAGCGAGGTGCCGATCGCGGAGTCGACCGAGTAGCGGCCACCGACCCAGTCCCAGAACCCGAAGGCGTTGGCCGGGTCGATGCCGAAGGCGGCGACCTTGTCGAGGGCGGTGGAGACGGCGACGAAGTGCCGGGTCACCGCCGACTCGTCGGCGCCGAGCCCCTCGAGCAGCCAGGCCTTGCAGAGCCGGGCGTTGGTCAGCGTCTCCAGGGTCCCGAAGGTCTTGCTGGAGACGATGAACAGGGTCGTGGCCGGGTCGAGCCCGGCGAGCGTGGTCGCCGCGTCGGTCGGGTCGATGTTGCTGATGAAGCGACACTCCAGCCCGTCCTGGCGGTAGGGCGCGAGGGCCTCGTAGGCCATCACCGGGCCGAGGTCGGACCCGCCGATCCCGATGTTGACGACCGTCCGGATCCGCTGGCCGGTGTGACCGGTCCACTCGCCGGAGCGCACCTTGTCCGCGAACGCGTAGACGCGCTCGAGAACGGCGTGGACGTCGGCGACGACGTCCTGGCCGTCGACGACCAGCGAGGCGTCGGCCGGGAGCCGGAGCGCGGTGTGCAGGACGGCGCGGTCCTCGGTGATGTTGATGTGCTCACCGCGGAACATCGCGTCGCGACGCTCCTCCAGACCGACCTCGGCGGCCAGCGCCCGGAGCGCCTTCCAGACGTCCGGGTCGACGAGGTTCTTGGACAGGTCGACGTACAGGTCCCCCGCCTGCAGCGTCGAGCGCCGGACCCACTCCTCGTCGGCGAGCGCCGACCGAAGGTCAGGGGTGAAGCCTTCGGCCAGCGCCGTCAGGCGCTGCCAGGCCGGTGTCGTGGTCGCGTCAACCGGCCCGGTGCTCACGCGTCGGCCGCCTGCGCCATCTGGCCCTTGACCGTGTCGACGAGCTCGATCCAGGACGCCTTGAACTTGTCGACGCCCTCGGTCTCGAGGGTGAGGAAGACGTCGTCCACGTCGACGCCGGCCGCGGAGATCTGGTCGAAGACCGCCTGCGCCTCCTCGCCCTTGCCGGTGACCTGGTCACCGGTGACCTCGCCGTGGTCGGCGAAGGCGTTGAGCGTCTTCTCCGGCATGGTGTTGACGGTGTCGGCGACGACGAGGTCGGTGACGTAGAGCGTGTCGGAGTAGGCAGGGTTCTTCACGCCGGTCGACGCCCACAGCGGACGCTGCGCGTTGGCGCCGGCGCCTTCGAGCGCCTTCCACCGGTCGGAGGAGAAGACCTCCTCGAAGGCGGCGTAGGCCAGGCGGGCGTTCGCGACGGCGGACTTGCCGCGCAGGGCGAGCGCCTCGTCGCTGCCGAGCTTCTCCAGGCGGGCGTCCACCTCGGTGTCAACACGGCTGACGAAGAAGGACGCCACCGAGCGGATGGTGGACAGGTCGATGCCCGCCTCCTTGGCATGCTCGAGGCCGGCCAGGTAGGCGTCCATGACCTGGCGGTAGCGCTCGGTCGAGAAGATCAGCGTGACGTTGACGCTGATCCCTGCGGCGATCGCGGCGGTGATGGCCGGCAGGCCCTCGAGGGTCGCCGGGATCTTGATGAGCACGTTCGACCGCTCCACGGCCGCCCACAGCGCCTTCGCGCTGTCGATGGTCGGCTGGGTCTCGTTGGCCAGGGTCGGCTCGACCTCGATCGAGACGCGGCCGTCGTCCTTCGTCGACTCGGCGACGGGCGCGAGGATGTCGCACGCGTTGCGGACGTCCTCGGTGGTGAGCTCGAAGATCACCTTGTCGACGTCGGCGCCGTCGGCGACGAGCCGGCGGACCTGCTCGTCGTAGCGCTCACCGTTGGCGATGGCGGCGGCGAAGATGGTCGGGTTGGTGGTGACACCGACCACCGACTTCTCTTTGACGAGCTCGGCGAGGTTGCCGGTCTCGATGCGCTCGCGCGACAGGTCGTCGAGCCAGATGGAGACGCCGGCCTCGGCCAGCGCCTTGAGGCGGTCACTCATGTGCACTCCCAAACTGTTTGATCGTTCAAACTTTGACTGTAGCGCGGGGTGGAGCAGCGCCTCACCGGTGGCTCTTGGCGGCGGCCTCGATGCTGTCCTTGGCGGCCTGGGCGACCGCCTCGGGGGTGAAGCCGAACTCCTTGAAGATGCGCGCGGCGTCCGCCGAGGCGCCGTAGTGCTCGAGGCTCACGCTGCGGCCGGCGTCGCCGACGTACTCGCGCCAGCCCTGCCTGATGCCCGCCTCGACGCTGACGCGCGCCTTGACGTACGCCGGCAGCACCTCGTCGCGGTAGGCCTGGGTCTGCTGCTCGAACCACTCCACCGACGGCATGGAGACGACGCGGGCGTTGATGCCGTCCTCCATGAGCTGCTCGCGGGCGGTCACCGCCAGCTGCACCTCGGAGCCGGTGCCGATGAGGATGACGTCCGGCTGGCCGCCCTCAGCGTCGATGAGGGTGTAGGCGCCCTTGCCGACGTGCTCGGTCGTGGCGAAGCCCTGCTCGCCGCGCGGGAACACCGGCAGGTTCTGCCGGCTCAGGATGAGACCGGCCGGGCGGTCTGCGTTCTTCAGGATTTGCAGCCACGCAGCGGCGGTCTCGTTGGCGTCCGCGGGACGGACGATGTCGAGGCCGGGGATCGCGCGCAGCGCCCAGAGGTGCTCGACCGGCTGGTGGGTCGGGCCGTCCTCGCCTAGGCCGACGGAGTCGTGGGTCCACACCCAGATGGACGGGGCCTTCTGCAGGGCGCCTACGCGGACCGCGCCGCGCATGTAGTCGGAGAACTGCAGGAACGTGCCGCCGAAGACGCGGGTGCCACCGTGGACGGCGATGCCGTTGAGGATCGCGCCCATGCCGTGCTCGCGGATGCCGAAGTGGAGCACGCGGCCCTGGTAGGGGTCACCCTCCCAGTCGTGCGTGGAGCGGTTGGCCGGGATGAACGACTTGGCGCTGGTGATCGTCGTGTTGTTGGAGCCGGCGAGGTCGGCGGAGCCGCCCCACAGCTCGGGCATCAGGTCGGCGATCGCGTTGATGACCTTGCCCGAGGCGGCACGGGTCGCGATGCCCTTGGCGTCGGCCGGGAAGCTCGGCAGCGCCGCCTCGAGGCCCTCGGGCAGCTCGCGCTTGCGCATCCGCTCGAGGATCGTGACCTGCTCGGGGTTGGCGGCGGCCCAGGCGTCGTACTCCTTCTGCCAGGCGGTCTCCCACTCCTTGCCGCGCTCGATCAGCGAGCGGGTGTGGGCCAGGACGTCGTCCGGCACCTCGAAGTCCTTCTCCGGGTCGAAGCCCAGGATCTTCTTGGTGGCGGCGACCTCGTCGGCCCCCAGGGCGCTGCCGTGGGCGGCCTCGGTGTTCTGCGCGTGGGGGGCGGGCCAGGCGAGGATCGTGCGGAGGACGATCATGCTCGGCTTGTCGGCGACCTTGGCCGCCTCCTGGAGCGCGGCGTGGAGCGCCGGGACGTCCTCGTGGTAGTTCCCGCCGTCGGCGTGGTCGCCGGAGTGGGTCCAGTCGACGGTCTGGACGTGCCAGCCGTAGGCCTCGTAGCGCTTGGCGACGTCCTCGTTGAACGCGACGTCGGTGTTGCCCTCGATGGAGATCTTGTTGGCGTCGTAGATGACCGTCAGGTTGCCCAGCTCCTGGGTGCCCGCGATCGAGGAGGCCTCGCCGCTGACGCCCTCCTCCAGGTCGCCGTCGGACGCGATCACGTAGATGTTGTGGTCGAAGACCGACTCGCCGTCGGCGTTCGGGTCGAGGATGCCGCGCTCGCGACGCGCGGCCATGGCCATGCCGACCGCGTTGCCGACGCCCTGGCCCAGCGGACCGGTGGTGACCTCGACGCCGGCCGTGTGGCCGAACTCGGGGTGGCCGGGGGTCTTGCTGCCCCAGGTGCGCAGGCTCTTGATGTCCTCGATCTCGAGGCCGAAGCCGCCGAGGAAGAGCTGCAGGTAGAGGGTGATCGAGCTGTGGCCGGCGGAGAGGACGAACCGGTCGCGCGCCATCCAGTCGGTGTCGGCCGGGTTGTGGCGCATGACCTTCTGGAACAGCAGGTAGGCCGCCGGTGCCAGGCTCATCGCCGTGCCGGGGTGGCCGTTGCCGACCTTCTGCACGGCGTCCATCGCGAGCACTCGGATGGTGTCGACCGCCTTCTTGTCCAGGTCGGTCCACTCAAGGTCGGGGGTGATGCTCACTGAAGTCCTCTCGATGTGACGAACGGCGAGTCCAAGCCTACCGACGTCACGGTCTACACTCCCAGGGTGACATCAGTTGACCAGCGGCTCACCCACGCGGGTGAAGGGATGCGGACGACTGAGGAGGCGACCTGGCGAGACGTCGTCGCGGCGTATGTCGGACTGACGAAGCCCAGGGTCATCGAGCTGCTCCTGCTGACGACGGTACCCGTGATGTTCTTCGCCGCACGTGGCGTCCCTTCTCTCGGACTCGTCGTTGCGACCGTGATCGGCGGTACCCTCTCGGCCGGCTCGGCATCCGTCTTCAACTGCGTCTACGACCGCGACATCGACGAGCAGATGCGCCGCACGCGCCGCCGTGCGCTGCCGCGCCACATCGTCTCCCCGAGGGCGGCGCTGGTCTTCGGCACGGTCCTCGCGATCATCTCGACCGCGGTTCTCTGGGCGTTCGTCAACCCGCTCTCGGCCGTGCTCTCCGTCACCGCCAACGCGTTCTACGTCTTCGTCTACACGATGCTGCTGAAGCGGCGCACGACGCAGAACATCGTCTGGGGCGGCATCGCCGGCTGCTTCCCGGCCCTCATCGGCTGGACCGCCGTCACCGACTCGCTCTCCTGGGCCCCCGTCGTCCTCTTCGCGGTCGTGTTCTTCTGGACGCCGCCGCACACCTGGGCGCTGGCCCTGCGCTACCGCGAGGACTACGCGAACGTCGACGTGCCGATGCTGCCCGTCGTGAAGCCGGCCCGCGAGGTCGCCCGTCAGATCGTCGCCTACTCCTGGGTGATGGTCGCGACCTCGCTGCTGCTCTGGCCAGTGGCCGGCACCGGTGTGTTCTACACCGCGTGCGCCGTCGTGCTCGGCGCCGTCTTCCTCGTCCAGGCCCACCGCCTGCTGGTCCGGTCCCGCAACACCGAGGACCTCTCCCTCATCCGCCCGATGCACCTCTTCCACAGCAGCAACCTCTACCTCTCGCTGCTGTTCGTGGCCGTCGCGCTCGACCCGCTGATCTCCCGCTGATCCCTGCGATGGACCGGCTCGCCGGTCGCGGCGCGCTCGATCAGGCGACCGGCTGGCGCACCCGGAGCAGCACCCAGGTGACGGCGGCGGCGATGACCGCGGCGCCGAGCATGTGGAAGCCGACCAGGACGATCGGCAGGTCGGTGAAGTACTGCACGAAGCCGATCAGGCTCTGCGCGAGCTGGACGGCGAGCAGGAGCCCCGCGGCCTGCACGGTGCCGCGCGGAGCTCGCAGTGCCAGGGCGGCGAACAGCAGCCCGACCGTCAGGCCGATGAAGAGGAAGACCAGGTCGGCGTGGAGCTGCGACATCTGCAACGGGGAGAGCCCGTTGCGCGGGCTGTCCGCGTCGCCGGCGTGCGGGCCGGAGCCGGTCACGACGGTGCCGACGTAGAGCACCAGCCAGGCGGCGGCGAAGTTGGCCCACGCGAGCCAGAGGACGGGCCCCCGCAACACGGGTACGTCGGCATGGTCGAGGCGCCACAGGAAGAGGACCGCCACGCCGATGATCGCCATCGAGCACAGCAGGTGCAGCGAGACGATCCACGGGTTGAGGTCGGTGAGGACGGTGATGCCCCCGATGACGGCCTGGGCCGGGATGCCGAGCGCCATCCCGAGCGAGAGCAGGCGCAGGTCGCGCCGGCGGCTGTTCCAGGCGGCGACGAGGGTGGCGATCGCGATCGCGGTCAGTACGAAGGTCAGCGTGCGGTTGCCGAACTCGATGGCGGAGTGCACGTTGAGCGAGTGCCGCGGTGTCATCGAGGCGTCGGTGCACCGCGGCCAGGTCGGGCAGCCGAGCCCCGAGCCGGTCAGCCGGACGGCGCCACCGGTCACCACGAGGACGACGTTGGCGATCAGGCTCGCCCACCCGAGCGGTCGGACGAGACCGGGCCGGACGAGCCGGGCGGTCGCGGTGGACATGGTCATTCCCACGTGAAGGTCCTAGCAGTGAGCGCCGAGCCGAGGACGGCCCAGCCGAGGAGCACGCCGAGGTCGCGCCAGGCGACCGCGCCGTCGAGGAAGGCCGTCCGGACGGCCTCGCCGAGCGCGCCGGACGGCAGCCACTCGGCGAAGGAGCCGAAGCCGCCGTACGCCGAGGCGGGCAGGACGACGGCGCCGCCGGCGAGCAGGAGCAGGTAGATGAGGTTCGCCGCGGCCAGGGTCGCCTCGGCGCGCAGCGTGCCGGCCACGAGCAGCCCGAGCGCGGCGAACGCGGCCGTGCCCAGGACGACCGCGAGCAGGAAGCCGACGGCACCGGGCTCGGGGGTCCACCCGAGCAGCTGCCCCACGCCGCCGATGACGAAGAGTTGGACCAGCTCGACGAGCACGAGGGCGAGGACCTTGCCGGCCAGCAGGCCGAGGCGGGGGAGCGGCGACGCGCCGAGCCGCTTGATGACGCCGTAGCGCCGCTCGAAGCCGGTGGCGATCGCCAGCGACGTGAACGACGTCGACATGATCGCGAGGGCGAGCACGCCCGGCGTGAAGAGGTCGACGAGCGGACGGCCGTCGAGGACCGAGGGGGAGAGGTCGAGGTGCTGGCCGCCCTTGACGGCGCCGACCAGCACGATGACGGGGATCACGACGGCGAGCAGCAGCTGCTCGCCGTTGCGGAGCATCAGGCGGGCCTCCATCGAGGCCTGCGCCAGGACCTGGCGGTGCAGGGCCGCGCCACCCGGCATGGGGGTGAAGGTGCCGGTCACGGCTGCAGCTCCCGTCCGGTGAGCTCGAGGAAGACGTCCTCGAGGCTGCGTCGGCCCAGCGTGAGCGACTCCGGCAGCACGCCCTGCTCCTCGCACCAGTGGGACACCCGCGCCAGCGTCGTGCTGTCGGCCGGGCCGATGACGAGCAGGCTCCGCTCGTCGAGCTGGGTGACCTCGGTGGCGTCGCCGAGCGCGATCCGGAGCGAGTCCGGAGCACCCGGCGGGAAGGGTCGGGTCACCACGAGCCGGATCGTCGCGGCAGTGCCGCCCCGGGTCAGCTCGAGCGGAGACCCGGAGGCGATGAGCCGGCCGTGGTCGATGATGTGCACCCGGTCGGCCAGCTGTTCGGCCTCCTCGAGGTAGTGGGTGGTCAGCACCACGGTGACGCCGTCGGCGCGCATCTCGCGCAGCAGCTCCCACGTCGTACGCCGGGCGGCCGGGTCCATCCCCGCGGTGGGCTCGTCGACGAAGACGATCTCCGGGCGCCCGACGAGGGCCATCGCCAGGCCGAGCCGCTGCTGCTGGCCTCCGGAGAGCCGCCGGTAGGGGGTGCGGCCGCACTCGTCGAGCCCGAGCCGGTCGGACAGCATGTCGACGTCGAGCGGGTGCGCGTGCAGGCGCGCGATGTGGCGCAGCATCTCCATCGCGCGCACCCCGCTCCACGCTCCCTGGCCCTGCAGCATCACGCCGATGCGGGGGAGCAGCCGGCGGCGGTCGGCGATCGGGTCGAGGCCGAGCACGCGGACCCGTCCGGAGTGCGGGCGGCGGTAGCCCTCGCAGGTCTCCAGCGTGGTGGTCTTGCCGGCCCCGTTCGGGCCGAGCACGGCGGTGATCGACCCGCGGTCGACGGCGAGCGAGAGCCCGTCCACGGCCGTCTTGTCGCCGTAGGACATGCGGAGATCGGCGACCTCCACAGCGACGGTTGACACGGCGCGAGTCTAGGGAGCCGCGCTCGCCCGTCCCCAATCGGGCCATGCCCGACCGGACGCGCAGCGTGGGGAAGTCAACGACGGGTCAACGGCTCGTCCAAAGCAAAGACCCGGGCGGAGGCCTCCGCCTAGCGTCGCCGGAGCCCGTCAGCCCGTGGCGAAGCCCACGGCACTTCCACCCGAGGAGCACCCTCTACATGCAGCGTCAGTCGCTCATGCGTGGCCTGGCCGTCAGCGCGGTCGCCGCGCTCGCCGTCACCGGTCTCGCCACCACCGCACACGCAGAGACCGCGTCCCCCGTGTCGCCGACACTGATCAGCCAGTTCAGTGGCAAGGCGTCGGTCCGGTACGACGGCGCGTTCTTGAGCAACACCATGTCGGTCAGGCTCACCGCCCGGGTGGACCCGTCCGCGACGGCCGTCTTCGAGTACAACGTCGACCCCGATGCCAGCGACGAGGCCGATGGCTGGGCCGTGGTCGACGGGGCCGTGCTGACCCCGGACGCCGGCGGCTACGTGACCGGGTCGTGGTCGGCCGCAGCCCTCGCCGGCCGGACGGTCGCCGTCCGGGTCGCGGCGACCCTCGGCGTGGGCGAGGAGGCCGTCACCTCCTACGCCACCCGCCGCGACGTCAAGGTCACCGGGCAGTCCTCTCCCACCAACAGCGTCCTCCTCACCACCAGCGCTCAGGGCTACTTCCCGCAGCCGTACGTCTCCGCCGGTCACACGGCGACGCTCGCCGCGGTCCTCGGCACCACGTCGGCGAGCGACGGCGATGTGGCGCTCTCCTGGTGGCGTGCCTCGGACGGGACCTTCCAGGGCCGGACCGATGCGGCGGTCAGCCCGACCGCCTTCAAGGCCTCGTTCGACCCCGGTGACCTCCCGAGCCTCCCGTCGCCGACCGGCTCGAGTGTTCCCGGAGGCTTCTTCTCCGGTGCCCTCGACATCAGCGCGTTCGACGCCCAGGACGGCCCCGACGGTGCGATCCTCGCGATCGCCGCGCGCCGCGACAGCGACGACGTCCTCCCCGTCACGCTCCACGAGCAGACGATCTCCCACATCTCGTTCGACGCCTTCGGCGACCCGACGCCCGACGGCACGCCGGCGATCCTGTCGGTCTCGGACGAGAACGGCGCCCCGGTGGCCGGTGCGCAGGTGCGCCGGCTCCCGGACAACGCGCTGGTCGGCTACACCGACGGTGCCGGCCACGTCTCCGCGCTCCAGCCGGCCGCGTCCACCGTGACCTACTACGCCAACGCCGCGGACGACGCCACCTTCGACGCACCGGACGACGTCAAGACCACGACCGGCGCGACGCCGGCCTACGCGCCCGAGGCCACCTCCACCGTGGCCCGGCTCGCCGACGGCAGCGCCTTCGACAGCGACGAGTACGCCGCCGGGGACGTCGCCCTGCAGATCGTTGACCAGAAGGGGGCGCCGTACGCGTCGGCCTCGCAGGTCAGCTACTCGCTCTACCGGACCGGGAGCACCCCGACGGCGCCGGTGACCGCCACCGCGGACGCCACGGGGAGGGTCGTGATCCCGGTCAACGCGGCGATGGCCGGTTCCTACACGCTCGACTACACGACGCCCAACGAGGCGCGGGTCGACCATCGGCTGAGGACGACCTTCACGGTCGGGGACTCCGTCCTGACCCTGGCGGCCGGGGTGGCGAGCGCACCGTCGGGCGGGCGGATGACGTACGTCGGGAGCCTGAGCGTCGGCGGCAAGCCGATGCCCGGGCGCACGATCGACCTGAGCTACGCCCGCGGCCACGAGCTGGCCCCCGGCCGGCTGGCCGACGCCGGCATCGGCGCCGCCCGCGCGCTCACCGGCACCACGACCACCAACGCGCTCGGCCAGTTCAGCGTGACGGTGCAGGACCAGGCCGAGGCGGGCAACCCGTCCGAGTCGGGGCGCCTGACCGCCGTCAGCAGCAACGCCCACGAGAGCGCCCCCGCCGGGACGCAGTTCGGTCCCGGGCGGACCACGGTCGTCGTGGGCCTCGGTGGTGCCGGGCGGGGTGCGCGGGCCGACCGGGTGAAGGTCGCCGCGCCGGTCGCCGTGGCCGGCAAGGTCGTGGTGCTCTTCCGGAAGGTCCACGGTCACCGGTGGGTCCGGGTCGCCGCCCACAAGCTCAACCGCAGGGGCGTCGCCAAGCTGACGGTGGCCGACCACAACGGCACCGCCAGGACGCGCTACCGCGCCGTGCTGCGCGGCGGCGTGACGGTCAAGCGCTCGACGTCCGACGTGCTCGAGCTGTCGTGACCGAAGCCCGGGTGCGGCAGATGCCCGGGACGGAGCTCGACGAGTGGCGTGCCGACCGCGACGCGGCCGGCACGCCACTGCCGGAGCCCTACCGGGACGAGCAGCACGAGGCCGTGGTGGTCGCGGTCGGCGGCGTCGACGTCGGAGGTGCTCTGCTCGCCTACGGGCGCGAGGGTGCCGGCCTCCGGTGTGCCGTTCGGGTGCTGCAGACGACGCTGCCGCACGACGCCGCCGGCGCCTGGACGTCCGTGGCGTCCGTGCTGGCGACGCATGCCCGCGACCGCGGAGCGACGGAGCTCGCCACTGCGGTGGCACCCGCGCTCGCGACGGCCTTCGGTCGCGCGGGCTTCCAGGCCACCATGTTCGGTACTGCGCGCACCCTCGACCCGGACGTCGGCCCCGACCTCCAGCAGGACCGGCGGGTGTCCGTGCGGCCGATGGATGCCGACGAGCGCCGGCGCTTCGTCGGCGAGGCCCGCGCGCTGCTGCACAGCGGCATGGCCCGGGCCGGCGTGGCAGACCCGGCCAGCAGCCGGCTGGAGGAGCTGGAGACCCGGCTGGTCCGGCTCGGTGACGACCCTGCCCCAGACGGGGAGCTGCTGCTGACCGCGGTCCTCGACGACCGGCCGATCGGGGGCATGTGGGCGACCCTCGTCACGGGTGAGGAGGGGACGGACCTCCACGGGCACACGCTCCACCTCTTCCCGGAGTTCCGCGGCCAGCGGCTGAGCAGGTCCTTCCTCGGCGCCGTCGCCCGCCACCTCACCGAGAAGCAGGTGCGCCTCGTCCGTGCACGCGTCTACGGCTACGACCGGTGGGCCCGGTCGATCATGATCCCCGACGCCAGCCGGGTGACGGAGGTCCACCTCCGCAAGGACCTGCGCTGACCGAGCCGGGTCTCGACACGCCCGCTCGTTCCTCGCGGGCTACTCGACCAGCGAGGAGCTCACACCTCCGCGCTGTGCGTGACCGACCCGCCCTCGGAGTCGGACGGGATCGTCGCGAACCGCGCGGGCGGCTCGCGCCACGGGTCGGGCAGCGTGCCCGACCGCGCCTGCTCGACCGCGCGCCACACCCGCTCGGGCGTGCACGGCATGTCGACGTGGCGGACACCGAGGTGGGACAGCGCGTCGACGACGGCGTTCTGGACGGCCGGGGTCGAGCCGATCGTCGCCGACTCGCCGATGCCCTTGGCGCCCAGCGGGTTGAGCGGGGTCGGCGTCTCGGTGTTCGTGGCGTCGTAGAAGATCGTGTCCGCCGCGGTGGGCAGGGTGTAGTCGGCGAACGTCGCGGTGAGCGGGTTGCCTTCGGTGTCGTAGACGAACTCCTCCCACAGCGCCTGCGAGATGCCCTGCAGGGCGCCGCCGTGCTGCTGGCCCTCGACGAGGAGCGGGTTGAGGACACGGCCGCAGTCGTCGACGGCGACGTGGCGCACCGGTGTCACCTCACCGGTCTCGGTGTCGACCTCGACGATCGAGACGTGGCAGCCGAACGGGAAGGTGGCGTGGCTGGCGGTGAAGTCGTCGGTGTCCGCCAGGGCGACGCCCTCCGCAGCCGCCTCGGCGGCGACCTTCGCCCAGCCGAGGGTGACGCCGGGGACGCCGCGGACCGCGAAGCCGCCGTCGACCAGGTCGATGTCGGCACCGCTGGCCTCGAGCAGCTTCGCCGCCACCTCACGAGCACGATCGAGGACCTTGTCGGCGGCGCGCCCGACGGCACTGCCACCGAGCTGCAGCGACCGTGAGCCGCCCGTGCCGCCGCCGCTGCGCACCAGGGCGGTGTCGGACTGCACGAAGCTGATCCGCTCCATCGGGATGCCCAAGCGGTCGGAGACGATCATCGCGAAGGACGTCGCGTGGCCCTGGCCGTGCGCCGACGTCCCGGCGCTGACGGTGGCGCTGCCGTCGGCGTGCACCTCCACGGAGCCGAACTCCGTGCCGGCGAACCCCGTGATCTCGACGTACGTCGCCAGGCCGACGCCCAGCTGCTTGACGCCCCCGGCCTCGCGGCGCCGGGCCTGCTCGGCCCGGACGGCGTCGACGTCGGCGATCCGCAGCGCCTCGCGCAGCGGCAGGTCGAAGTCGCCGACGTCGTAGTGGGCGCCGGTGACGGTGTCGTAGGGGAAGGCGTCCTTCGGGATCAGGTTGCGCCTCCTGATCTCCTCGGGCAGCAGCCCGAGCTCGTCGGCGGCCAGGTCGATGAGCCGCTCGATGAGGGCGGCCGCCTCGGGCCGTCCGGCGCCGCGGAAGGCGCCGACCGGGGCGGTGTTGGTGAGCGCCGCGATGCCCGCGTAGGCGATCCGCGGGATCTCGTAGACGCCCTGGGCCATCAGGTAGGTGCCACCGAGCGGGAACGTACCGCCGAAGCCGCCGTAGGCGCCGCAGTCGCCGACGATCCGCAGCCGCATGCCGAGGATCCTGCCCTCGTCGGAGAGCCCCAGCTCGGCGTACTGCACCTGCCCGCGCCCGTGCATCGACAGCATCGACTCGCTGCGCGTCTCCGCCCACTTCACGGGGCGGCCGACCTGCTGCGCGGCGGCGACGATCACCGCGTGCTCGGCGTTGGCGCCGGCCTTGCCGCCGAACGCGCCGCCGACGTGCGGCGCGATCAGCCGGACCCGTTCGGGCGGCAGCCCGGCGAACGCGGCGAGCTGGTCGCGCGCCATGTGCGGCTGCTGGGTGGTCAGCCAGATCGACAGCTCGTGCTCGTCGTCCGGTCGGCCCGGTCGCACCAGGACGGCGTGGCCCTCCATCGGGGCGGTGGCGACGCGCTGGTTCTCGATCCGGACCCGGACGACGCGGGCGTCGGCGGGCCACGGGCCTTCCGCGGACCCGCCCAGCTGGCGGTCCATGTCGTCGTCCTTGCGCGAGGCGGCGACGTTGCTGCCCAGCTCCTCGAACTGCAGGGGCGCGTCCTCGGCGAGCGCCTCCTCCATGTCGACGACGGCCGGGAGCGGGTCGTAGCCGATCTCGACGAGCTCGGCGGCGTCGACGGCCTGAGCGCGCGACTCGGCGACGACGAGGGCAACGGCCTGGCCGACGTAGCGCACCTTGCCGACGGCGAGCGGCGGCTGGGTCAGCCGCGGGTCGGCGATCGCGAAGGGCTCCAGCGTGCGGCCGTCGAGGTCGGCGCCGGTCAGCACGGCGACGACGCCAGGCGCGGCCGCCGCCTCGGCGGTGTCGACCGACACCAGTCCCGCGTGGGCGAAGGGGCTCCGCACGAACACCGCGTGCAGCAGATCGGCGGCCTGCATGTTGTCGACGAAGGTGGACCGACCGACCAGCAGGTCCGGGTCCTCGACCCGGCGGACGACGGTGCCCAGCAATGATCCCGGCATGGCGCCAGTGTTGCGCATCGGCGTCTGGACGTGACGCAGGTCGCAGCGCGGCCCAGTAAGGGTCGCCTTGCTTGAAGGGCGCTCGGCAATAAGAGCACACTAGTGTTGTGAAAATCGACGAGGCACCCGACAAGCGCACGCGTGAGCGTGTCGCTCGGTCGATCCTCGTCAACGGTCCGTCCACCGCGGCCGACCTCGCCGTCAGGCTCCACCTGACCGCGGCGGCGGTACGCCGCCACCTCGACCAGCTGGCCGAGGAGGGCACGGTCGAGGCGCGTGACCAGCGTCCGGGCCACCACCGCGGACGCGGGCGGCCGGCCAAGGTCTTCGCCCTTACCGAGCAGGGCCGCGAGACCAAGTTCGACCAGCAGTACGACGACCTGGCCGTCTCCGCGCTGCGCTTCCTCGCCGAGACGGCGGGCGAGGCCGGCGTGCGGGAATTCGCCCACCGGCGCGCGGCGTTCATCAAGCAGGGCTTCGAGACGGTCGCCGCGGCCGACCCGTCGCTCTCACCGGCGCAGGTGCTGGCACGGGTCTTCACCGACGAGGGCTACGCGGCCGGCGTGCGCGAGCTGCCGGTGGTCAACGGCCAGGCGATGGGGGAGCAGCTGTGCCAGCAGCACTGCCCGGTCTCCCACGTGGCCCACGAGTTCCCCCAGCTGTGCGAGGCCGAGACCGAGGCGATCGGCGAGGTCCTCGGCACCCACGTGCAGCGGCTGGCCACGATCGCGCACGGCGACGGGGTGTGCACCACCTGCATCCCGCACACGAACACGAGCAACACGAGCAGCACCACGAGGAAGAAGGAGCAGGTCACCGCATGACCTCCATCGAAGAGCTCAACCCGGAGCTGCACGGCATCGGCCGCTACGAGTTCGGCTGGGCCGACCCCGACACCGCCGGCGCCGTGGCACAGCGCGGCCTCAACGAGGCTGTCGTCCGCGACATCTCGGGGAAGAAGAGCGAGCCGCAGTGGATGCTCGACCTCCGCCTGAAGGGCCTGAAGCTCTTCGGTCGCAAGCCCATGCCCACGTGGGGCTCGGACCTGTCGGCGATCGACTTCGACAACATCAAGTACTTCGTGCGCTCCTCGGAGAAGCAGGCCGCCTCGTGGGAGGACCTCCCCGAGGACATCAAGAACACCTACGACAAGCTCGGCATCCCAGAGGCGGAGAAGCAGCGCCTCGTCGCCGGCGTCGCCGCGCAGTACGAGTCCGAGGTCGTCTACCACTCGATCCGCGAGGACCTCGAGCAGCAGGGCGTCATCTTCGTCGACACCGACACCGCGCTGAAGCAGCACGAGGAGCTCTTCAAGGAGTACTTCGGCACCGTCATCCCGGTCGGCGACAACAAGTTCGCCGCGCTCAACACCAGCGTCTGGTCGGGCGGCTCGTTCATCTACGTGCCCAAGGGCGTCCACGTGGACATCCCGCTACAGGCCTACTTCCGGATCAACACCGAGAACATGGGCCAGTTCGAGCGGACGCTGATCATCGCCGACGAGGACTCCTACGTCCACTACGTCGAGGGCTGCACCGCGCCGATCTACTCCTCGGACTCGCTGCACTCCGCGGTCGTCGAGATCATCGTCAAGAAGAACGCCCGGGTGCGCTACACGACCATCCAGAACTGGTCGAACAACGTCTACAACCTGGTGACCAAGCGGGCCACCTGCGAGGCCGGCGCCACCATGGAGTGGGTCGACGGCAACATCGGCTCCAAGGTCACCATGAAGTACCCCGCGGTCTACCTCATGGGCGAGCACGCCAAGGGTGAGACGCTCTCCATCGCCTTCGCCGGCGAGGGCCAGCACCAGGACGCCGGCGCCAAGATGGTGCACGCCGCCCCGCACACCTCCAGCTCGATCCTGAGCAAGTCCGTCGCCCGTGGCGGTGGCCGGACGTCCTACCGCGGCCTGATCCAGGTCAACGAGGGCGCCCACGGCTCGAAGTCCAACGTGCTCTGCGACGCGCTGCTGGTCGACCAGATCAGCCGGTCCGACACCTATCCCTACGTCGACATCCGCGAGGACGACGTGTCGATGGGCCACGAGGCCAGCGTCTCGAAGGTCTCCGACGACCAGCTCTTCTACCTCATGAGCCGCGGCATGGCCGAGGACGAGGCGATGGCGATGATCGTGCGCGGCTTCGTCGAGCCGATCGCCAAGGAGCTCCCGATGGAGTACGCCCTCGAGCTCAACCGCCTGATCGAACTGCAGATGGAAGGAGCCGTCGGGTGACGGTGCTGGACAGCGTCAAGGACTCACTGGAGATGGGGCCCTCGGGCGACCGCATCGAGTCCCACCTCCACCCGGAGGGCTCGTTCGACGTCGAGGACCACGCCGTCCCGACCGGCCGCGAGGAGATCTGGCGGTTCACGCCGCTGCGCCGGCTCAAGGGCCTGCACTCCGACGCGCCGCTCGACGGCGACGCCTTCAAGGTCGAGCTCGACCTGCCCGAGGGCGTCACCGGCGCGTCGGTGCCGGTGTCCGACTCGCAGCGCGGCGCCTCCGGCCTCGTGCCGACCGACCGCGTCTCGGCCCGGGTGTGGGAGGCCGCCACCTCGGTCCTCGAGCTCACCGTCCCGGACGACTACGTCGGTGACCGTGCCGCCACGGTCCGCGTGGTCGGCACCGGGGTCGACGTCGCCTCGGCCGGCCACCTGCTGGTCCGCGCCGGGAAGCACAGCCGCTCGACGGTCGTCGTCGACTACAGCGGGTCCGCGACCTGGGCGGAGAACCTCGAGATCGTCGTCGAGGACGGCGCCGAGCTCACCTTCGTGGCCGTCCACGGCTGGGCCGACGACGCCGTGCACGTGGTCAACCAGCACGCCTCGGTCGGCCGGGACGCGACGCTCAAGCACGTCGCGGTCACCTTCGGCGGCGACGTGGTCCGCAGCGACACGAGCGTGGAGTACGCCGGCCCCGGCGGCTCCGCCGAGCTGCTCGGCCTCTACTTCGCCGACGAGGGCCAGCACATCGAGCACCGCCTCTTCGTCGACCACACCGCGCCGAAGACGAAGTCGCACGTCGTCTACAAGGGCGCGCTGCAGGGCGAGGGTGCCCACACCGTGTGGATCGGCAACGTGCTGATCCGCAAGGTCGCCGAGGGCATCGAGACCTACGAGGAGAACCGCAACCTCGTGCTCACCGACGGCTGCCAGGCCGACTCCGTCCCGAACCTCGAGATCGAGACGGGCGAGATCGAGGGCGCGGGGCACGCGTCGGCGACCGGCCGCTTCGACGACGAGCAGCTCTTCTACCTGCGCTCGCGCGGCGTGTCGGAGACCGAGGCCCGGCGTCTCGTCGTGCATGGCTTCTTCAACGACCTCATCCGCAAGATCGACGTACCCGAGCTCGAGGCCAAGCTGACCGAGACGGTCGAGGCCGAGCTGTCCAAGAACATGAGCGTCCTGACCGGCGCCACCGAGAACGGAGTTCCCACCGCATGAGCAAGCTCGAGATCAAGGACCTGCGGGTCTCGGTCGACACCGAGGACGGCGCCAAGGAGATCCTCAAGGGCGTCACGCTCACGATCGGCGATGGCGAGACCCACGCGATCATGGGCCCGAACGGCTCGGGCAAGTCGACGCTGGCCTACTCGATCGCCGGCCACCCGAAGTACACCATCACCGGCGGCACGGTCACGCTCGACGGCGATGACCTGCTCAGCATGACCGTCGACGAGCGCGCTCGCGCCGGCCTCTTCCTGGCCATGCAGTACCCCGTCGAGGTCCCGGGTGTGTCGGTCGCGAACTTCCTGCGGACCGCCAAGACCGCCATCGACGGCGAGGCCCCGAAGCTGCGCACGTGGGTCAAGGAGGTCAACGGGGCCATGGAGAAGATGAACCTCGACCCGACGTTCTCGCAACGCTCGGTCAACGAGGGCTTCTCCGGCGGTGAGAAGAAGCGCCACGAGATGGCCCAGCTAGCCCTCCTCGACCCGAAGGTCGCCGTGCTCGACGAGACCGACTCCGGCCTCGACATCGACGCGCTCAAGATCGTCTCGGAGGGCATCAACACCTTCCGTGAGCGCGAGAACAAGGGCGTCCTCCTGATCACCCACTACACGCGCATCCTGCGCTACGTGAAGCCCGACCGGGTGCACGTGTTCGTCGACGGCCGCGTCGCCGAGTCCGGTGGCCCCGAGCTGGCCGAGGAGCTGGAGGCCAACGGCTACGACAGGTTCGTGAGGGCCTCCGTCTGATGACTCTCCCCGGCCTGCTGCCCGAGCTCGAGGTCGTCCGCAAGGACTTCCCGATCCTCGAGCGCACCGTCCACGACGGACTAGCGCTGGTCTACCTCGACAGCGCGAACACCTCGCAGAAGCCGCAGATCGTGATCGACACGATGGTCGACCACCTCGAGCGGCACAACGCGAACGTCGCCCGGGCGATGCACGCCCTGGGGGCGGAGTCGACCGAGGCGTTCGAGTCCGCCCGCGACGTCGTGGCCGAGTTCATCGGCGCGCCCGAGCGCGACGAGGTGATCTTCACCAAGAACGCCTCCGAGGCGCTCAACCTGGTGGCGAACACGCTGGCGTGGGCGCGGGGGCCGCTCGAGATCGGCGAGGGCGACGTCGTCGTCACCACCGAGATGGAGCACCACTCCAACATCGTGCCGTGGCAGCTGCTCACCGAGCGCAAGGGCGCGACCCTGCGCTGGTTCGGCCTGACCGACGACGGGCTGCTCGACACCTCGAACATCGACGAGCTGATCACCGAGCGCACCAGGGTCGTCACGCTGACCTGGGTGTCCAACATGCTCGGCACGATCAACCCGGTCGCCGAGATCGCCCGCCGTGCGCACTCTGTCGGCGCCCTCGTCGTGCTCGACGCCTCCCAGGCCGCACCGCAGCTGCCGATCGACCTGGCCGCGATGGCGCCCGAGGAGCGACCCGACTTCCTGGTCTTCACCGGCCACAAGACGGTCGGCCCGACGGGCATCGGCGTGCTCTGGGGCCGGCGTGAGGTCCTCGAGCAGCTGCCCCCGTTCCTCGGCGGCGGCGAGATGATCGAGACCGTCCGCATGGAGCGGTCGACGTACGCGGGCATCCCACACAAGTTCGAGGCGGGGACGCCGCCGATCGTCGAGGCCGTCGGCCTCGGTGCGGCGCTGACCTACCTCGGCCACCTCGGCATGGACGCGATCCACGCCCACGAGCAGGCCATCACCGCCTACGCCCTCGAGGGTCTGCAGGCGGTCAAGGGGCTGAAGGTGCTCGGCCCGCTCGACGCGGCACAGCGCGGCGGGGCGATCTCCTTCGAGCTCGAGGGCGTGCACCCGCACGACATCGCACAGGTCGTCGACTCGCGCGGCGTCGCGATCCGGGCCGGGCACCACTGCGCCAAGCCGGCGCACGCCCGCTTCGGCGTGCAGAGCTCGAGCCGGATGTCGTCCTACCTCTACACCACCCCTGCGGAGATCGACGCCCTCGTCGAGGCGTTGGAATACACCCGCTCCTACTTCAAGTTGGACGGTTGATGAGCACCGGGAACACGACAGGGCAGAACCTCGACTCGCTCTACCAGGAGATCATCCTGGATCACTACAAGAACCCCCACCACACGGGTCTGCGTGACCCGTTCGAGGCGGAGGTCCACCACGTCAACCCCACGTGCGGCGACGAGGTCACCCTGCGGGTGCACCTCAGCGACAGCGCCGACGGCGTGCGCCGGGTGGAGGACGTGTCGTACGACGCCGTCGGCTGCTCCATCTCGCAGGCGTCGGCGTCGGTGATGACCGACCTCGTGATCGGTCGGAGCGTCGACGAGGCGATGGCGATCCACGCCGACTTCTTGACCCTGATGCAGGGCAAGGGCAGCGTCGAGCCCGACGAGGACGTCCTCGAGGACGGGATCGCCTTCGCCGGCGTGGCGAAGTTCCCGGCGCGTGTGAAGTGCGCCCTGTTGAGCTGGATGGCGTGGAAGGACGCGACGGCGCAGTCCCTGGCCGGCGCCGACGACGCCACGGAGGAGAAGTGATGACTGAGCACGACCACCAGGACCACACCGGGCACGACCACGGTCATGACCACGCCGGGCACGATCACGCGGGCCACGACCACGCGCAGCCGGGCGGCCACACCATGACCGTCACCGTCGCCGAGGGCGCGTCCCTCGCCGTCGACGACGTGACCGAGGCGATGAAGGACGTCGTCGACCCCGAGCTCGGGATCAACGTCGTCGACCTCGGGCTGGTCTACGGCGTGCACATCGGCGAGACCTCGGACGTCGTCATCGACATGACCCTGACCTCCGCCGCGTGTCCGCTGACCGACCTCATCCAGGAGCAGACCAACATGGCGCTCGAGGGGATGGTCAACGACGTCGCCATCAACTGGGTCTGGATGCCGCCGTGGGGCCCCGACAAGATCACCCCCGACGGCCGCGAGCAGCTGCGTGCGCTCGGGTTCAACGTCTGAGGCGCGACAACGGGCCTGACGCGACTGCTCAATCCTCCGGGAACGGCGGCGGCGCCTGGAAGTCGTAGGCGCGGAAGAGCACGCCGCGCTCGGTCCCGAGCGCCTTGCCCATCATGCCCGTCACCATGGTGACGAGCTGGCGGGCGGTCGGGTGCCAGGAGATCGACGCCAGGTAGGCGCCGTGCGCCTCCAGCGAGGCGACGGCGGCCTCGTGCGCCTCCTCGTCCACCTCCACTCCGTGCGTCGGCGCCGGGTCGCCCGACACGAGCAGCCAGCGCACGGCGTGCGGCTCGACCCCGTCGGTGAGCTGGTCGGGGAAGACCCAGCGGTTGCCGGCGTCGCGGACGGCGTCGAGCGAGGCCAGTCCGGCGACGCGGTGGTCGGCCTGGTTGAGCATCCCCTGGACGAACTCGACCTCCCAGGACCCGGTCACGACCACGTCGGGCCGGAACTCCCGGATCGCTGCGGCGATGTCACGGCGGAGGTCGAGGCCGTAGAGGAGGGTCCCGTCCGGGTGGTCGAGGAAGTCGACGCGCTCGACACCGACCGCCCGGCACGCGGCCTCCTGCTCGGCGGTGCGGATCTCCTTGGTGCGCTCCGGCTCGGTGTTGTCCATCCCCGCCTCGCCCTTGGTGAGCAGGAGGTAGCGGGCCCGTGCGCCGCGCCGGACCCAGGTCGCCACCGCGGCGGACGAGCCGTACTCCATGTCGTCGGGATGGGCCACGACGCAGAGCACTCGGGCGAAGTCGTCGTCGGGCAGTCGGGGGAGTGTCTCACTCATGCCAGAAGTGTGTTCCCGACCGACCCCGTCGCGCATCAGCATTCCGGGCCACGCAGGCGTGCCGGCGATCAGGACGGGTGCGTGCGGCGCTTGTGCTCCTCCCACCGCTCGGCCAGCGACGCGAGCTCGACGGTGAGGAAGTCGAGGAACTCCAGGGACAGCTCGACGCGGGTGGCGGCCGGCGCGTCGCCGAGGAGCTGGACCGCCGACGCCATCGCCGACTTGATAGGGGCGTAGAGCTGGTCCGGCGCCATCATCGCGTCATGCCACGCGTCGTCGTCCACGACGTAGACGTCCCGCCGGCCCCCCGGCTCGCGCTCGCGCCGGACGAGCCCGATCTGCTCGAGGTAGCGCACCGCGGCGGACACTCCACCCGAGGAGATCCCGAGGAACGACGCCAGCTCGACGGAGGTCATCCGCCCGTCGTCGTCCACGAGGAGGGCGGCGAACAGCCGGGAGGGGAGCCGTGCCATGCCGCTCGACACCAGGGCCGCGCCGATCCGCTCCGCCGCCTCGCGCTGCGCTTCCATGCCGTGACGTTATCAGGTTTCAGAAAGCTCTGAAACAAGCGTAGGGTCGAGACCGTGACGACGACTCCCGTGATCGAGACCAGGGGCCTGGTGAAGACCTTCGGCGCGTTCCGCGCCCTCGACGCGCTCGACCTCACCGTCGGCGCCGGCGAGGTGCACGGCTTCCTCGGCCCCAACGGCGCCGGGAAGTCGACGACCATCCGCATCCTGCTCGGGCTGTTGCGCAAGGACACCGGTCGGGTCACGCTGCTCGGTGGTGACCCGTGGCGCCAGGCGGCCGAGCTGCACCGACGGCTGGCCTACGTCCCGGGTGAGGTCAACCTGTGGCCCAACCTCACCGGCGGCGAGACCATCGACCTCCTGGGCAGGCTGCGGGGCGGGCTGGATCCAGCGCGACGTGAGGAGCTGATCGGAAGGTTCGAGCTCGATCCGACCAAGCGCGGCCGCAGCTACTCGAAGGGCAACCGGCAGAAGGTCGCTCTCGTGGCGGCGCTGGCCTCCGACGTGGAGCTGTTGCTGCTCGACGAGCCGACCTCCGGCCTCGACCCGCTGATGGAGGAGGTCTTCCAGGAGTACGTCGAGCGCTTCCGTGCCAACGGTGGCAGTGTCCTGCTCTCCAGCCACATCCTGGCCGAGGTGGAGCGTCTCTGCGACCGGGTGAGCATCATCCGCGCCGGGCGGGTCGTCGAGTCGGGGACCCTCGCCGACCTTCGTCACCTGACCCGCACCTCGGTCGAGGCCGAGCTCGCCGGTCCGCCGGACGGCCTGGCCGAGCTGGCCGGCGTGCACGACCTGCACGTGACGGGCAACCAGGCCAGGTTCCAGGTCGAGAGCAACGCGATCGATGCTGCGCTCGGCGCCCTCCACCGCGCGGGCGTGCGCACCCTCGTGTCCCAGCCGCCGACCCTGGAGGAGCTCTTCCTGCGGCACTACGGCGATACGGTCCGTGCCGACGAGGGCGAGTCGTGACCGGCTGGTGGGTGCTCCTCCGCGGCCACCTGCGACGCGACCGTTGGATGGTCCTGCTGTGGGTTCTCGGTGGAACCGTCCTCTACTGGTCGCAGGCCGTCAGCCTCGAGGGGCTCTACGAGGACCAGGCGGCGTTGGACAGGTCCGCCGCCACGATGGCGTCGAACGCCGCACTCATCGCCATGGCCGGTCCCGCTCGCGCCCTCGACACCATCGGCGGCAACACCTTCTGGCAGATCAGCGCCTTCGCCGTGATCCTCGTGGGGCTGATGAGCATGTTCCTGGTGGGCCGGCACACGCGTGCCGAGGAGGAGTCCGGGCGCGACGAGCTGTTGCGCAGCACGGCCGTCAACCGGCACGCGCCACTCCTCGCCGGGCTCTCCGTCGCGCTGATCGCCAACCTGGTGCTCGGTGTCCTCGTCGCTCTCAGCCTGACGAGCGTCCCGCTCGCAGCGGCCGACTCGTGGGGCGCGGGGCTCGGCCTGACCGGCGCCGGATGGTTCTTCAGCGGCGTCGCCCTCGTCGCCGCACAGCTCACTCGGAGCACCCGCGCGATGTACGGAATCGTCGGCGCCGCGATCGGAGTCGCCTACGTCCTGCGGGCGATCGGCGACGTCGGGGCGCCCGCGCTCAGCTGGCTCTCGCCGATCGGCTGGTACCAGGCGATGCACCCGTGGTCGGGCCTGCGCTGGTGGCCCTTGCTGCTGCTCGTGACGGGCGGCGCCGCGCTCGTGTGCGGAGCAGTCGCGTTGTTCCACCGCCGCGACATCGGCTCCGGGCTGTGGGCCGCGACGGCCGGCCCGGCCGCCGCCTCGGTCGGGCTGACCCGCGGGCTCCCGATCGCGCTCGGTCTGGCGTGGCGGCTGCAACGGGGCGCCGTCATCGGCTGGACGATCGGCCTGCTGCTGATGGGCTTCTCCTACGGCACCCTCGGCGACAGCGTCGGCGACGTGATCGGCGACCGGGGTCTGGACCTGTTCGGGGTCGACCCGAACGACGTGATCGACGGGTTCTACGCGGTCGCCATCGTCATGCTGGCCCTCACAGCCTCGGGGTTCGGCGTCTCCTCGGCGATCCGGCCGCACGGCGAGGAGGCCTCCGGTCGGGTGGAGGACCTGCTCGCGACCGGTCTGACCCGTCAGGGCTGGCTCCTCGGGCACACCCTCGTCACGATCGCCGGATCGGTGCTGGTCGTCGCGGTCGCGGGGTTCGGCCTCGGCCTCGGCTACGCGACGACCACCGGCGACTGGGGCGCCGTCCTCCGGCTCGGCGTACCCGCGCTCGCCTACGTCGCCCCGGTGCTCCTGCTGAGCAGTATCGCCCGGCTGCTGTACGGGCTACGCCAGGATCTCGTCCAGATCGCCTGGGTGCCGCTCGCCCTCGCCGTCGTCGTGCTGATCCTGGCCGAGCCGCTCCAGCTGCCCGCATGGATCCGGGGCCTGTCGCCCTTCGAGCACATGGCACTGGCCCCGGCCGAGGAGTTCCGGCTGACGCCCGTGCTGGTGCTGTTGGCCACGGCCGGCGCGTCGTCGGGGCTGGGCCACGTCGCCTTCCGCGAGCGCGACATCGGCTGAACGCCGGCCGGTCAGAAGAGCGACCCGAACGGCGTGAACTGCGCCGCGGGCACGGCCTTGGTGTGCCGGTAGGGCGAGGCCTGGTTGAGCATCCACGGCCGGGTCAGCCAGACGTAGGCGTCGACGTCCCGTGCCGCCGTCTGCGCCTGAACCGCGGTGAGCCCGAGTGCCTGGACGTAGGCGGGCTGCGCGACCTGCCACGTGGGCGGCACGCCGAGCGCGTTGCACAGGGTCGGCTGGGCGCCGCTGCAGCGGCGCGAGTTGTCGTACGTCGACGTCCCGAACCGGGCGGCCCACTGCGCGTAGGTGTAGCCCCGCCCGCTGTCGGCGGTGTCGATCACGAAGTGCTTGCCGCCGATGCCGCGTGCCGCGAGGGCGCTGACGATGGCGGCGCCCTGCGTGATGTTGTCCGACGTCCGGGTGTAGTGGGTGATGTCGAGGCTGAAGCCGCGGGTGAACTGCACGCCGGAGCGCTGCAGGAGGTCGGCGGCCTGGCCGGGGGAGAGCCAGTCGGAGGCACCCGCGTCCAGGTAGACGGCGGCGCGCGGGTTGTGGTCGTGGAAGTACTGCGCGGCGAAGCGCGTCAGGCTCTGCCGGACCAGCGGGTCCCGGACGCCGTCGGAGCCGCGGTTGGCGGTGATGGCCAGGTCCGGCTCCAGCGCGACGAGCACGCGGGACCGGCCGATGCCTGCCGAGACCCGGCGGATCCAGGTGCGGTAGTGCGTCTGCTGCCGCCGCGTCAGCGGGCTGTGGCGGGCACCCTCGCCGCGCGGCCAGAGCCCGAAGACGGCGACCGTGACCAGCTTGGCCGGGTCGCTGCTCGGGTTCACCGTGCGCAGGTAGTCGGGGACCTTCGTGCGGGTGAAGGAGTTGGTGCTGGTCAGCCAGAGTGCCGATGGCTGGAGTGCGGCGCGGGCGAGGTAGGCCTTGGTCGTGCCGGCGGCTCGACGGTAGTCCGTGTAGAGCCCGCGACCGTTCTCCCAGAACCCGTTGTTGACCGCCCACGACCCACCGGCGAGCGGGTTCGTGGGGTTGGCCGCGTACGGCGCTCCGCTGAACGTCTTCGGCGCCGGGAGCGGCAGGCGCGACCCGTCCGCCCGGGCGGCGTCGGGGGCCAGCAGGCCGCCCGCGAGAGCGACCAGCGCGGTGGCGGTCAGGGCCGTGACCTTCTTCGTCAACCTCACGTCGCGGCTGATCGGCAGGCGACGCCCCGAGGCTGAGACGTTCCGGTTGCGCGGTGTGAGGCGCCTCATCGGCTAGCGTCGCGACCATGTGGGAGCCCGAGCCTGGGTGGCTCGTTCTGCCGGGCGGCAGCGGCGTGTCGACCGTCGGCGTCTGGCGCACCGTCCTCGGTGACCGCGCGGTCGCCGTCAAGCGCGTGGCCGCGCCCGACGACTTCGACCCGGCCGAGCTCACCGACCCTCGCCACTTCGCCTACTGGCGCAGGGCGGCCGACGTGGCGACGTACGGCCTGGTGGACGCGACGCCCGGCCTGCGCGCGCCCCGCATGTCGGTCGAGGAGGACGCCGACGGGCTCACGATCATCCAGGACTGGGTCGAGGACGCCGCGAACAGCGGCCTCTTCATCGCCCACGCCATTGGCCGCTTCGCCGCCGCCGAGCTCGGCCACGTGCGCTGGCTGGCCCGCAACCAGCTGCGCGACCGGCTGGCCCGCGTCGAGCGCCGCGGCGGCTGGTCCACCCTCGGCCGTACGACGGCCAGCGACATCGCCGACTCGCTGTGGCGCAAGCGCGGACGACTGCTCGACGAGCTCGACCGGCTGCCCCAGGTCGCCCAGCACGGCGACCCGGTCCCGGGCAACCTGCTCGGCCGGGAGGGCGACGAGCTGGTCGCGGTGGACTGGGGCTCGCTCGGCTACGGGCCGGTGGGCGCCGACCTGGGCTTCTACCTGCTGATGGCCCGCGAGGAGTTCGAGCCGCTCCTGGACGCGTACCTGCTCGGGCTGCCCGACGGTGTCGCCACCCGGGAGCAGGTCACCCTCGGCGCGCAGGTGACCGCCGTCTACACGGTCTTCACCCGTGCCGACTGGGCGCTGGCGCGTGTGGTGACGGGGGAGGGCGCCCTGGGGGCGAAGTTCCGGCACCCGTCCGTGGCGCCGCACCTACGCGCGCTGCAGCGCCAGTCCGACGCGGTCGAGGCGCTGCTCGACCGGTAGGTCGGCTAGATCGCTCCCGGCGCGAACGTGTCGCAGGCGTTGATGTCGTTGTTCGAGGACATGCCGGTCTTGAACCACTGCACGCGCTGCGCGGACGAGCCGTGGGTCCACTTCTCCGGGTTGACGCCGCCGCTCATGCGGTTCTCGATGTAGTCGTCGCCGACCGTCGTGGCCGCGCCGATGGCGTCGGTGATGTCGGCGTCGGTGAGATCGGAGATGAGCACGTTGCCGTCCGCGTCGGGCGTGGTCTGGGCGGCCTGCGCCCACATGCCCGCGAAGCAGTCCGCCTCGAGCTCGAGCTTGACCGAGTCGCTCTTCGGACCCTGCTGGGTGCGGACCTGGCCCATGACCCCGAGCAGGTTCTGGATGTGGTGACCGAACTCGTGGGCGATCACGTAGGCACGCACGAACGGCGCGTCCTTCCCGCCGAGCTGGCCCTCGAGCATGTCCTGGTAGAAGGAGGTGTCGAGGTAGATCGTCTGGTCGGTCGGGCAGTAGAACGGCCCGACGTCGGTCGTCGCCGTGCCGCAGCCGTTCGTGCTCACCTGGCCGGTGAACGTCGCGACGCCGGCCTCCGGCTGGAACTTGCCGCCCAGCTCGTCGCCCCAGTAGTCGTAGAGGGAGTTCTCCACCGCCACCAGCGCGCAGTCGGCGTTGTTGTTGGCGTCGTCGCCGGTCTTGCAGTTCGCGTACCGCTCGGTGCCGCCACCGCTCGCGTCGAACCGGCTCGCGTCGAGCGAGCTGCCCGTCGTGGAGCCGCCGAGGACGCTGCCCATGTCGGGCCCGACGCCGGTGCACTGGCCGATCACGAACAACAGGAGCAGCACGACGAGACCGCCGCCGCTCATCCTGCCCGCGGGCAGCGACAGGCCCCCGCCGCCGAGCCCGCCACCGGACGAACCGCCGACGTCGCGGGTCCGGCTCGTGTCGAGCCGCGCCTTCGGGTTGAAGCGCATGCACCTTCTCCTGTCCTTCGCCAACTTCGGCGCACGGTACCCAGCCGCCTACAGTAGTGACAGTTATGATCACCGCCCATCAGCTGGAAGTCCGCGTCGGCGCCAGGCTCCTCATGGATGACGTCAGCTTCCGGGTCGGACCGGGCGACAAGGTCGGCCTCGTCGGCCGCAACGGCGCCGGCAAGACCACGCTCACGAAGGTCCTCTCCGGCGATGCGCTGCCCGCAGG
Organism: Nocardioides terrae; assembly: GCF_900112345.1. Lineage (GTDB taxonomy): Bacteria > Actinomycetota > Actinomycetes > Propionibacteriales > Nocardioidaceae > Nocardioides > Nocardioides terrae. The sequence continues at coordinate 117,995 of NZ_FOLB01000007.1, read as the reverse complement.
CGGCAGCGTCAGCCGCACCGGCGAGATCGGCTACCTGCCGCAGGACCCGCGGGTCGGCGACCCCGAGGTCCTCGTGCGCGACCGGATCCTCTCGGCGCGCGGGCTCGACGACGCCGTACGCCGGATGCGTGCCGCCGAGCACGAGATGGGCTCCGAGGACCCGAGCGTCCGGGAGCGGGCGATGCGCCGCTACCAGCGCGCCCACGACGAGCTGGACGCCGGCGGCGGGTATGCCGCCGAGACCGAGGCGCTGCAGATCGCCCAGTCGCTCGGGATCGCGGACCGGCTGATGGACCAGCACCTCGGCACGCTCTCCGGTGGCCAGCGCCGCCGGGTCGAGCTCGCCCGCATCCTCTTCTCGGGCGCCGAGGTCCTCATCCTCGACGAGCCCACCAACCACCTCGACGCCGACTCGATCATCTGGCTGCGCGACTGGATGAAGGCGTTCAAGGGCGGCTTCATCGTGATCAGCCACGACAACAGCCTGATGGCGCAGACGGTGAACAAGGTCTTCCACCTCGACGCCAACCGCGCCGTGATGGACATCTACAACATGGGCTGGAAGAACTACCTCACCCAGCGCGAGACCGACGAGGAGCGTCGCAAGCGCGAGCTGATGAACGCGCAGAACAAGGCCAGGACGCTCACCGACCAGGCCAACAAGATGCGCGCGAAGGCGACCAAGGCGAGCGCCGCGCAGCAGATGCTCAAGCGGGCCGAGAAGCTGATGGCCGGCGTCGAGGGCGAGCGGCAGGTCGACAAGGTCGCCGCGATCAAGTTCCCCTCCCCGGCGCCGTGCGGCCGGACGCCCATCACCGCGCAGGGGCTGTCGAAGTCCTACGGCGCGCTCGAGGTGTTCACGGCCGTCGACCTGGCGATCGACAAGGGCTCGCGCGTCGTCATCCTCGGGCTCAACGGTGCCGGCAAGACGACGATGCTGCGGATCCTCGCGGGCGTCGACAAGCCGGACACGGGCGAGGTCGTCCCCGGTCACGGGCTCAAGGTCGGTTACTACGCCCAGGAGCACGAGACGCTCGACGTCCGCCGCTCCGTGCTGGAGAACATGCAGTCCGCCGCGCCCGAGCTGACCGACACCGAGGCGCGCACCGTGCTCGGTGCGTTCCTCTTCAGCGGCGACGACGTGCACAAGCCCGCCGGCGTGCTCTCGGGCGGCGAGAAGACCCGGCTCGCGCTCGCCTCGCTCGTGGTCAGCGCCGCCAACGTGCTGCTCCTCGACGAGCCGACCAACAACCTCGACCCGGCCTCCCGCGAGGAGGTCCTCAACGCGATCCGTCGCTACGAGGGCTCGATCATCCTCGTCACCCACGACGAGGGCGCCGTCGAGGCGCTCGAGCCCGACCGGGTGCTGATCCTGCCCGATGGCGTCGAGGACCTGTGGAACGAGTCCTACGCCGACCTGGTCTCGCTGGCCTGATCCGCCGCCGGCCGACGCTGGGCGAGCCAGACGGACGCGAGCGCCACGCCCGCCAGCGCCAGTGAGACGGGTACGACGGCCAGAGCGGCGGTCAGCGACGTGGCGTCGGCCAGCGTGCCGACCGTGAGCGGGGCGAGCAGCCCGGCGAAGGCGGTCGTGACGACCGCCCGGCCGCTCGCGAGCGCGGCGCGACCCGGCACCAGGCCGACCGTGACGGCGAGGCCGAGCGGGAACAGGTTGCCGATGCCGACGCCGACAACGCCCAGCCCGACCACGGCCTGGGTCGGCGTGTGCGCCGGCCACAGCACGACGAACCCGGCGGCCGCGACGACCAGCGCGCCGGCCAGCAGCCTCGGCGGCTCGTAGCGCCGACTCAGGACGCTGCCGAGGGTGCGGCCGACCACGAACCCGCCGAAGTAGCCGACCATCAGCGTCACCGCCGTGTCGGAGGAGACGTCGGCGGCGTCCTCCACGAAGCTCGAGCCCCACGACGTCACGCACCACTCCGCGGCGGTCGTGCAGAACAGCATGCCGGTCGCCAGCCACACGAGGGCCGGGAGCCGCCCGGCGACGGTCCCCGGCGGAGCGGGTGCCTCGAAGGCGAGCCCGTGGTTGCGCCACCACGCCACGGCCGGCACGGCCAGCGAGACCAGCACGGCCGCGCGCCACCCGGCACCGATGCCGGCGGCGAGCGAGAGCGCGCCGGTGAGCACGACGTAGGCGATGCTGGCGGCGACGTTGGCCTCGGTGAGGGCGACGGCCCGTCGCTCGCCGTGGTGGTCCGCCAGCAGCGCCTGGACGGTGGCGAGCAGCAGACCGCCACCCAGGCCCATGACCAGGACCGAGCCGACGGTTGCGAGCGGTGATCTACCTGCGGTCAGCCCGACCGCTCCCAACGCCATGACGGCGGCCGACCACCACAGCAGCGGCCGGCGCCCGAGCCGGCGCTCGATCCGCTCCGACAGCAGCCCCGCGACGGTGCTCCCGGTCGCGAACGCCGCGACGTGCAGGCCTCCGACGGAGTAGCTCATGTGCAGCTCGTGGCGCAGGTGGGGGATCACCAGGCCGGGCGCCGCCTGCAGGAAGGCGAACCACGAGAGGAGGAGGTACGCGACCCAGGTGAGGCGGTCGCGACGGAACTCCATCCGCCGAATGTAGTGTCCGCTGGGTACCGAGCGGCGTGCGACCTCTCTCCTCCCTCTCCGAGAACGTCTTCGCCCGCGTGGCACGGCTCCGGCACGACCGCGCGCTGCACCCGCGCGGCACCGTCACCGCCGCCACGCTGCAGGTGGACGACCCGGAGAGTGCTCTCGGAGCGGCCCTCGGGACCGGCGTGCACCCGGCGAGGGTGCGGCTCTCCCGCGGGCTGGGCGTGCCGCAGCCGCTCCCCGACGTGAGCGGGGTGGCCGTCCGGCTCGACCGGGGCGCCGGCCGGGTGGACCTCCTGTTCAGCGGCACGCCACGGCACCAGAGCACCCTCCTCCCTTACCGGTCGGGCTCCGGGCTGCTCTGGCTCGAGCTCGAGCGTCGCTCGCAGACCCGGTTCGTCCTGCGGGAGCGGCGGTTACCGCGATCGGTGCGCACGGTCGGCGTGCTGGACATCGGCGAGCCGACGGGCGACGACGGGTCGCCGTACGACCCCTATCTGCACCAGGCGCCGGGGCTGGGGCCGGTCAAGTTCTTCTCCCGCATCCGCGAGGCGGCGTACGTCGGCTCGAGGCGCGGCCGGACCGGCTGACCCGCTCGCCCGGCCGTTGCCTATCCTGGGCGACGATGGCCACGACCGACGACTACTGCGAGCTGTGCGACCTCCCGAGGTCCCAGTGTGTCCATGGGCGGCCCGCTCCGGCCCCCGCCTCCGCTCAGGCGAGGACGGCGCCCGCTCCACGCAAGCGGGCGGCGTCGACGCCCACGCCGACGCGCAGCGCGGGTGTCACCAGGAAGCCGGTCTCGCGGCGCTGGACGCCACCCGAGGCGCTCGGCCCGATCATCGTCGACGTGCTGACGGAGGCGGGCGGCGAGCTGCCCGTCGAGGAGCTGCTGAGCCGCGTGCACGCCACGATCGGAGAGGGGCTCCGACCCGGTGACGAGGAGCTGACGCCCAATGGCGAGCTGCGCTGGCACTACGCCGCCCGGCGGGCCCGGCAGGCGCTGATCTCGGAGGGTGTGATGACCGCCGGCGCGCCCGGCTTGTGGAAGCTGGCCTGAACCCGGGCCAGGGAGCACGCCGGCGTCCGGCGATACTGGCCGGGTGTCAGGGAACCTGGGGATGGGCGGCGTCTACCGCAACTTGCGGTCGGACCGCGATGTGCTCGGCCAGCGGCTCGAGCGCGGCACCGTGCGCCGCGTGGTCGCGTTCGCGAGGCCGCACCGCCGGCTGATCACGGGATTCCTGGCGTTCACGATCATCGACGCCGGACTCGTGGTGGTCACGCCGCTGCTCACGAAACGGGTCGTCGACGACGGCATCCTCGAGCACGACCTGTCGCTCGTCGTCTGGCTCGCGGTCATCATGGCGGTCGTCGCGCTGGTGGACGCGGGGATCGGCGTGGCGAGCGGCTTGCTCTCCTCACGCATCGGCGAGGGCCTGATCTTCGACCTGCGCACGCAGGTCTTCGCGCACGTCCAGCGGCAGTCGCTGGCGTTCTTCACCCGCACGCAGACGGGTGCGCTGGTCTCCCGGCTCAACAACGACGTGATCGGCGCCCAGCGGGCCTTCACCTCGACGCTCTCCAACACGGTGGCTTCGCTGATCTCGGTCGTCGTCGTCGGCGTCACCATGCTGACGCTCAGCTGGCAGGTCACCCTGCTGTGCCTGCTGCTCTTCCCCATCCTGCTCGCGACGTCGCGCTGGGTCGGCAACCGCCTGGCCGGGCTGACCCGGGAGCAGATGAACGGCAACGCCGCGCTCGCCACCGCGATGACCGAGCGGTTCAGCGTCGGCGGAGCGCTGCTGATGAAGCTCTTCGGCCGGCGCGCCGAGGAGGACGCCCAGTTCGCCGACCGGGCGGCCGTCGTACGCGACGTCGGGGTGCGTATCGCGTTGCTCACCCGGCTCTTCTCGATGGCCATGACGACTGTGCCGGCCATGGCCACCGCACTGGTCTACGGCGTCGGGGGCTGGCTGGTCATCGAGGGCCGCTTCAGCCTGGGCACGCTCACCGCGCTCGGGCTGCTGCTGCTGCGCCTGCTCGGGCCGCTGCAGTCGCTGTCCAACGTGCGCATCGACGTGATGACGGCGCTGGTGAGCTTCGAGCGCGTCTTCGAGGTCCTCGACCTGCCGTCGTCGATCCAGGAGCAGGCCGACGCGGCGGCGCTGCCGCCGGAGGCGGCCCGGGTCGAGTTCGACCACGTCGCCTTCGCCTACCCGCGGGCGGAGGACGTCTCGCTCGCGTCCCTCGAGTCCGTCGCGCGGGCGGAGAGCCGGGCCAGCGGCCCGGTGCTGACCGACATCACCTTCACCGCCGAGCCGGGCCAGATGGTCGCCCTCGTGGGCCCGTCCGGTGCGGGCAAGACGACGATCACGCACCTCGTCGCCCGGTTGTACGACGTCGGGGCCGGCGTCGTCCGTGTCGGCGGCCACGACGTCCGCGACGTCACCCTGCAGTCGCTGGAGGACGCGGTCGGCTACGTCACCCAGGACGCCCACATGTTCCACGACACGATCCGCGCCAACCTGGTCTACGCCCGCCCCGGCGCCTCCGACGACCAACTGTGGGCGGCGCTCGACGCGGCCCAGATCGCGGCGCTCGTCTCGGCGCTCCCCGACGGCCTCGACACCGTCGTCGGCGACCGCGGCTACCGGCTCTCAGGAGGGGAGCGCCAGCGCCTGGCGATCGCGCGGCTGCTGCTCAAGGCGCCGTCGATCGTCGTGCTCGACGAGGCGACCGCCCACCTCGACAGCGAGTCCGAGGCGGCCGTCCAGCGGGCTCTCGACGCCGCGCTGGCCGGACGCACGTCGCTGGTGATCGCGCACCGGCTCTCGACCGTGCGCGGCGCCGACCAGATCCTCGTCGTCGAGGGCGGCACGATCGTGCAGCGCGGCACCCACGACGAGCTGATCGCGGCAGGCGGGCTCTACGCCGAGCTCTATCGCACCCAGTTCAGCCGGGAACCGGTCACCGACTGAGCAGCCGGCGGGCGCTCAGTCGCGCCCGGCCCGCTCCTTCTCGTACGCCGCCTGGTAGGCCTGCCGAACGGCCTGCTTGCGGCTGGCCTTGGCCGCCCGGGCGCTGGCGCGCGCCTGCCGCGCCGTGTTCACGTTCTCGTTAGCGCTGGCCGCCGGCTGGGCAGCGGGTCGACGCTCCTTGCCGCCGTGCCACTCGTCCCAGAGCAGGTAGAGGAAGCCGAAGACCGCCAGCACCCCGAAGAACCACCACTGCAGCCCGTAGAAGAAGTGCGGCCCGTTGCCGAGGTCGGGGAGGTCGATCGGGTCCAGCGAGCGAGCGGGCGCACCGTTCTCGGTGTGCAGGGCCACCCAGCCGGCGTACACGGAGCGTCCGATCGCCGGCCCGACGGTCCGGGAGGAGAGCGCCCGGGTCGACAGGTCGTCGACGCGCGTGCTGCTGCCGGTCCCGTCCTCGCGGACGTAGCCGGTGACGGTGACCCGGCCGGCCGGGGGAGCGGGAGGCCGGGCCTTGCCGTTGTCCGGGTTCTCCAGGAAGCCGCGGTCGACGATCACCGCGGTGCCGTCGTCGGTGATGAGCGGAACCACGACGTCGATCCCGTCGGCGCCGCGGTCGTCGGACCGGTAGCGCCAGGTGATGGTGTGCTCCGCGTCGTAGGTGCCGGTCACCGTGACCAGGCGCCACTGCTGGTCCTCGTCGACCTTCCCGCCGACCGTGAGGACGTCCTCGACGGGCGCTGGGATGCGGTGCTCGTTGGTCTCGATGACGTGGTTGTCGTGCTTGCGCTCGTGCAACCGGTTGAACTGCCACTGCCCGAGCCACCACGTCGCCCAGGCGACCAGCACCACCGTGAGTGCGAAGAGCCCCCAGCGACGGCTGAGCAGGAACCGGAACGACCGCACCCGAGCAGGCTAGTCGCCGGGTGATCGGCGAGAGCGCGCGGGCAGGCGCCGCGACCTAGGATGGTGTGGTGCAGACGACACCCCTCGCCGACCGGTTCGGCCGCATCGCGACCGACCTCCGCGTCTCGCTCACCGACCGGTGCAACCTGCGGTGCGAGTACTGCATGCCGGCCGAGGGGCTGGACTGGCTGCCCACCGACGACGTGCTCACCGACGACGAGGTCGTCCGGCTCGTCACGATCGGCGTGGAGCACCTCGGGATCCGCGAGGTGCGGTTCACCGGCGGCGAGCCGTTGATCCGCCGCGGCCTGGTCGGGATCGTCGAGCGCACGCACGCGCTGGGCGTCGAGACCTCGTTGACGACCAACGGCCTCGGCCTGGAGCGTACGGCGGCCGCGCTGGCCGCCGCCGGGCTGGACCGCGTCAACGTCAGCATCGACTCGATCCGCCCCGAGACGTTCGCCGCGGTGACCCGCCGCGACCGGCTGCACGACGTCGTCGCCGGCCTCCGCGCCGCGCACGCCGCGGGGCTGGGCCCGGTGAAGCTCAACGCGGTGCTGCTGCGCGGCGTCAACGACGACCAGGCGCCGGAGCTGCTCCGCTGGGCCGTCGAGCACGGCTACCAGCTGCGCTTCATCGAGCAGATGCCGCTCGATGCCCAGCACGGCTGGTCGCGGACGGAGATGGTGACCGCCGACGAGATCCAGCGGCTGCTGGAGAAGGAGTTCACGCTCGAGCCGGCCGAGGAGCCGCGCGGCAGCGCCCCGGCCGAGCTCTTCACCGTCGACGGCGGCCCGGCCACCGTCGGCATCATCGCCTCGGTGTCGCGGCCGTTCTGCGGCGACTGCGACCGGGTGCGGCTCACTGCCGACGGGCAGGTCCGCAACTGCCTGTTCGCGCGGGAGGAGTCCGACCTGCGCGGGGCGATGCGCTCCGGTGCCTCTGACGAGGAGGTCGCTGACCGGTGGGTGACCGCCATGGCGGGCAAGCGGGCGGGGCACGGCATCGACGACCCGACGTTCCTGCAGCCCGACCGGCCGATGTCGGCGATCGGCGGGTAGCTCAGCCCAACCAGGAGCGGCCGACGACGACCTCGGTGCCGGGCGGGAGCTCGACGCGTTCTCGTGCGGCGACGCGCCGGCACAGGTCCACGGGGTCCCCGAAGTCGCCCATCGAGCCGCCACTGATGCTCGACCTGCCGCCGTCGGGATACCACTGGGCGCTCCAGCCCGCGCCGCGCATCGCGACGAAGGTGCCGCCGATCACGTTCGTGACGGCGTGGTCGATCGCCTCCAGCAGGTCGTCCGACCCCGAGTCGCAGGCGTCGCACCCGCAGTCGGGCTCCCGGTCGACCTCCCAGGTCGGGTCGACGACGGCGACACGGAGCAGGGGCAGGTGGTCCTCCTCCGCGGTCAGCGCCACGTGCTCCTCGATGAGGAGGAGCGGCAGCGTGCGCCGGCGTGGCGAGACGAGGGTCGTGGTGCGCCCGTCGGGCTCGGCCTCTGCCCCGAGGAGCTCGCGGAGCGTCTCGGTCCAGGCCCGCGCACGGGCGTGCACGATGCCGTAGCGGCCGCCGTCGGTCACGCGGGAGTACTCCTCCTCGCGGGGCGACGCCAGCCCCGGGTGCGGGTCCGGCCAAAACGGCATCCCCATCCGGTCGTAGCGCTCGGCCACGTCGGCGAGCAGGTCGGCAAGCTCCACGGCTGGACCTTACGACGGCGGGAGTCCGTGGTCGCCGGACTTTCGCGCGCCGGCTGGCCTGCCGTCGGGCGGCCTGCACGCAACTGCTGGGAGATGCCAGATCGGGCTTCGCTGGATGTGGCACCTGCCAGCGGTTAGTGGGAGAGGCCGCGTGAACCGACCTCACCGCAGCCCACCGGCTCGCCAACGGCGACGTGCGATTCGCCCGACGCAGATAGGCGATGCGTCTGGCGTCCTCAACCCGACCGACGACCACGCGCCAGCGCACCAGCACCGGCCAGGACGAACGCGAGCGCGGAGCCGACGAGCACCGCGGCCGTCCGGCCCGAGAAACCTGCGGCAGCGGAGCCGCCGGCCAGCGCGCTGAAGATCGCCACGCCGAGCGCCCCGCCGGTCTGCCGGGCGGTGTTGCTCGCTCCCGACGCGACGCCCGGAGCGCCTGGCAGGGCGTCGAGCGCGGCGGTGACGATCGCGGGGGTGAGGACGCCCAGCCCGATGCCCCAGAGGGTGAGCGCCGGGAGCAGGGCCGGATAGACGGGCTGCTTGATGGAGGCCGCCATTCCGACCAGACCCACGGCAGCCACCCCGAGCCCGGCTGCAGCTGTCCGCCAGGAGCCGAACCGTTGCACCAGCCGGCCGGCGGGTGCGCCGAGCAGCGGAAGCGGCACCATCGCGGGAAGCATCACGAGCCCCGCCGTCAACGGCCCCGTGCGGTGGACGTCCTGGAACACCTGGGTCAGCAAGAAGAGCGACCCGATCGTGCAGAGGTTCATCAGGCCGGCGACACCGGAGGCGGCGAGGAGCGGGCGGCGAGCCGCGGTGGGCACCTCCAGCAGCGGCGGGTCGGCGCGACGCTCCACGACCCGCAGCAGCAGGAAGGCGAGCAGGGCGACTGCGGCAGCACAGGCGCTCGCGATCGGACGGCTGCGCACCTCCAGGATCGCCGTCACGGCTGAGCCGACCAGGACCGCGAGCAGGGCGCCGCCGCGCCAGTCCACGTGGGTCCGGGTGCCGGCACGGTCGTCGTACCGCTGGGCGATCCCGAGCACCGGCACGAGGGCCGCGAGGATCACCGGCACGTTGAGCCAGAAGACCGCCCGCCAACCAGCGGCCTCGACGAGCAGACCGCCGAGCAGCGGTCCCGCCGGCAGGGCCGAGCCCCCGACTGCGGCCCACAGCCCGACCAGTCGTGGCCGCTGGGACTCGTCGCCCGCCGTGTCCACGAGCAACGCCAGCGTGCCCGGGAGCATGAGCGCGGCGGCGGCTCCCTGGACCAACCGCCCGACCGCCAGCATGGTGAGGCCCGGGGCGGCGCCGCAGAGCACGGAGGCGAGCCCGAAGCCGAGGAAGCCGGTGACCACGACCCGGCGGTGGCCGATCCGGTCTCCGACCGCGCCCGCGACGAGGAGCAGTGCGGCGAGCGGCACCGTGTAGGCGTCCACGACCCACGCCCGACCCGCGGCGCCGGCGTCGAGGCTGCTGCCGATCTGGGGGAGTGCGACGTTGACGACGGTGACGTCGAGGAGGACGAGGAAGTAGCCACCGCACAGCGCGATCCGGAGGGCCGTCGCCCTGGGTCCCGTCAGCGTCGGCACGGTCACGACCGGGCGGCTACTCCGCCGGCTCGTGCGGGGCCGTGTCCTTCAAGAACCCCCGCGCGCCGAGGAAGTCGCCCAGCGACCCGCGGTGCTCCTCGCACGCGAGCCAGACCTTGCGCCGGTCGGGCGTGTGGATCTTGGGGTTGTTCCAGCGCAGCTCCCAGACGCCGGGGGCCTGGCAGCCCTTGGCCGAGCAGAGGTCGAGCTCGGTCTTGTCGCCGAGCGTCACGACGGGTCCTGACGGCCGTCAGTGGGGCGCTCGGGCAGCTCGCGGCGGTACGTCGTGTCGGGCAGCTCGAACTCCTCGCCCTTGGTGTGCGCCGCGTTGGCACCGACCACGGCGACGTAGGGCAGCACGATGGCGCCGACGATGAGGAGCGGCCACAGCCAGTTGATGCCGTTGACGCCGGCGACGACCGCGCCGATGAAGCAGAGCACGCGGATGCTCATCGAGAACAGGTAGTGCCGCTGGCGGACACTGATGTCGTGCTCGTGGCTCTCCGCGGCGGTGGTGATCCTGATGGCCTCGTCGCGACGTCTGGCTCGGGCCATGCCTCCACTCTACGGGGCGGGCATCAGGCGCACGCCGTGACCCCGGACGGCACTCCGCAGCCGTGTCTCCGGCTCGAGGACGAGTGATCCGTGGCCGGCGGGACGCGCCGCTCATTCGTCGTACTTCGCGGTAATGGATACGTTCGGCGGGTGAGCGGAGCAAGCGCAGTGGAGAGGCAGCCGCGGTCCGTCCTCGTGACCGGCGGCAACCGCGGCATCGGCCGCGCCGTCGCGGAGGCGTTCCTCGCGGCGGGTGACAAGGTCGCGGTGACGACGCGCAGCGGGGGAGCGCCCGAGGGGGCGCTCGACGTCCGCTGCGACGTCACCGACCCTGAGCAGGTGGAGGCGGCCTTCGCCGAGATCGAGGCCGCCCACGGCCCGGTGGAGGTGCTGGTCGCCAATGCGGGCATCACCAAGGACACCCTCATCCTGCGGATGTCCGAGGACGACTGGGCCGGTGTGCTCGACACCAACCTCACCGGCTCCTACCGGCTGGCCAAGCGCGCCGCGAAGGGCATGCTGCGGCTGCGCCGCGGCCGGATCGTCTTCGTCTCCAGCGTCGTCGGACTGCTCGGTAGCGCCGGACAGGCCAACTACGCCGCCTCGAAGGCCGGCCTGGTCGGTCTGGCCCGGTCGCTCGCCCGCGAGCTCGGCAGTCGCGGGATCACCGCGAACGTCGTCGCGCCCGGCTTCGTCGAGACCGACATGACCGCGGTGCTGACCGACGACCAGAAGGACGCGATCAAGGCACAGGTGCCGCTGGGTCGCTACGCGAGCGTCGACGAGGTCGCCGGCGCCATCACCTGGCTCGCAGACGCGGGCTACGTCACCGGGGCCGTCATCCCGGTCGACGGTGGACTGGGAATGGGGCACTGAAACCGATGGCAAACACAGGTCTTCTCGCGGGCAAGCGGATCCTCGTCGCGGGCGTGACGATGGACAGCTCGATCGGCTTCGCGGCCGCGAAGGTCGCGCAGGAGCAGGGCGCGACGGTGCTCATCTCCAACTTCGGCCGCGCGCTGTCGATCACGAAGCGGATCGCCAAGCGGCTCCCGGCCGAGGCGCCCGTGCTCGAGCTCGACGTCACCGACCCCGACCACCTCGCCGGCCTGGAGGCTCAGGTCCGCGAGCACGTCGACGGCTTGGACGGCGTCGTGCACTCGATCGCCTACGGCAACCCCGAGACGCTGCTCGGCGGCAAGTTCCTCGACGGCCCGTGGGAGGACGTCGCGCAGGCGGTGCAGGTCTCGGCCTACTCCCTCAAGAGCCTGGCGATGGCCGCCAAGCCGCTGATGACGTCCGGGTCGGGCGTCGTCGGGCTCACCTTCGACGCCACGGTCGCCTGGCCGGCGTACGACTGGATGGGCGTGGCGAAGGCCGGCCTGGAGTCCTGCGCGCGCTACCTGGCCCGCGACCTCGGCCCCGAGGGCATCCGCGTCAACCTCGTCTCGGCCGGCCCGCTGCGCACCCTCGCGGCGAAGGCCATCCCCGGTTTCGGGGATCTCGAGGACATGTGGTCGACGCGGGCTCCGCTCGGCTGGGACAACACCGACCAGGAGCCGACCGCCAAGGCCATCTGTGCGCTGCTGTCGGACTTCTTCCCTGCCACGACCGGCGAGATCATCCACGTGGACGGCGGCTTCCACGCCATGGGTGCGTGACCTGCATCCGAAGGTAAGGATGGCTACTGTCGATGGCGTGAGCCGCGAAATCCTCCTCGTCCGCCATGCCAAGGCCGAGGGCTACGCGAACACCGACCACGAGCGCGCCCTCACCGAGCGCGGCGTCGCCGAGGCCGCCGAGGCCGGCCGCTGGCTCGCCCAGCGAGGCTCGGTGCCCGAGCTGGCCCTCGTCTCCGACGCGATCCGCGCCCGGCAGACCTGGGCGGCGCTGGCCGAGGCCGCCGGGTGGGCGCTGACGCCGACCTTCGACAACACGCTCTACGAGGCCGACTCCGAGACCGCGCTCGACGTGGTGCGCGGGCTCGACGACGACGTCAGCGCGGTGGTGCTGGTCGGGCACAACCCCACGATGGCCTACCTCGCCCAGGTCCTCGACGCGGGCGGCTCGCCGCAGTTGGCGACCACCGGGTTCCCGACGGCGGCGGTCGCCGTCTTCGAGTACGACGGCCCGTGGGCCGACCTCGGCGAGGGTGCCGCCCGGCTCGTCGACGTCCACACGCCGCCCGGCTGACCCGCGGCTGACCCGGCTCAGAGCGGGGCGACGGCACCCATCGTGACGTCGACGAGCCGGTCCAGGTCGCCGTCCTCCCGCTCGGCCCAGGCGTCCTGCGCCGACTCCAGGCACTCCAGCGCGCTGCGCACCAGTGCCTCGGCGCGCAGGCGCGTGTCGTCATCGGCGCGACCCTCGGCACGACCCTCGGCACGACCCTCGGCGCGACCCTCGGCGCGACCCTCGGCGGACTCGAGGCGCGCGGCGACCGCCGGCGTGAGCAGCGCCGTCCAGCGACGCCGCCACTCCTCCACGGTGGCGCGGACCGCGGGCTCGTCGCGCAGCATGACCTGAAGGGCGCGGGACCGGTCGGCGTGAGCGACCTGCGCGTCGACGATGGACTGGAACGACGCACGCAGTGCCTGCCACGGCGACTCCGCCGCCGGACGCGCGACCAGCGCCGCGACGACCGCGTCGCCCGACTCGACCATCCGGGCGAGCACCAGGTCGTCCTTGCTCGCGAAGTAGCGGAAGAAGGTGCGCCGCGACATCCCGGAGGCGGCGGCGATGCGGTCGACGGTCGTGGACTCGTAGCCGTGCTCGGAGAACAGCAGCCAGGCCTGACGCTGGACCTCGGCCCGGACCGCCTCCCGGGCGTGGTCGCGCAGCGTGCCGCTCGTCTCGTTCATCGCGCCCACTGTAGGACCAGCTGGCATGACGCGCCAAGATTGGCACTCGGTGTCAACGTCGAGCTACGATCCTGACGATCGTCCAGCTCCCTCGAGAGGAACGCCCCCATGCAGCACGAGCCGTCCGGTGCCACCGACGCCGAGATCGCCTCGCACACGTCCACGGCACGAGCCCGTCTGGAGCTCTTCGTCGTCGGGCTCGGCGCCCTCGTGGTCTCGCTGGCCCAGTCGCTGCTCATCCCGGTCCTGGGTGAGCTGCCGGGCGACCTGCACACCTCGGCGAGCACCGTCAGCTGGCTGCTGACCTCGACGCTCCTCGTCGGCGCCGTCTCGGTGCCGATCATGGGTCGGCTCGGCGACATGTTCGGCAAGCGACTGCTGCTGCTCGTCGCGGTCGGATCGCTGGTGGCCGGGTCGCTGCTGACCGCGGTGACCAGCAACGTCGCCCTCCTGATCGCCGGGCGTGCGATCCAGGGCGTGTCGGCGGCGGCGATCCCGCTCGGTATCAGCCTGCTCGCCGGCCTCCTGCCGCGTGAGCGGGTCGGCAGCGCCGTCGCCCTCATCTCCGCGATGCTCGGCGTCGGCGGCGCACTGGGTCTGCCGCTGGCCGGCTTCGTCGCCGAGCACGCCGACTTCCACGCGCTGTTCTGGATCACCGCCGGCGTGGGCGTCGTCGCCTTCGTCGGCATCCTCACCATCGTCCCGGAGTCCCCGAACCGCAGCGGCGGGCACGTCGACGTCGTCGGGGCGGTCCTGCTCGGCGCGGGCCTGGTCGCCCTCCTGCTCCCGCTGAGCGAGAGCTCGAGCTGGGGCTGGGGCTCGGCGAAGGTCTGGGGCCTGCTCGCGACATCGGCCGTCCTGCTCGTCGCCTTCGGCTGGTCGCAGACCCGGATCCGCGAGCCCCTGGTCGATCTCAAGGCCGTGCGCCGCAAGCCGATCGTCCTGGCCAACCTGGCCTCGATCCTCTTCGGCTTCGCGCTCTTCGCCTCGTTCATCGGCACGGCCGCCTACGTCGAGGCGCCCGAGCAGACCGGCTACGGCTTCGCGTCCAGCCTGCTGGTCGGCGGACTGGTGATGCTGCCGAGCGGCCTGATGATGCTGGTCTTCGCACCCGTCGCCGCCCGGCTGATCTCCCGGCGCGGCGCTCCGCAGACCCTGGCGATCGGCGCGGCCATCGTCGCGCTCGGCTTCCTGAGCCGGATCACCGTGCACGACCACCTGTGGCAGATCATCGTGGGTTCGACGATCATCGGAGTCGGCACGGGCATCGGGTACGCCGCCCTGCCCTCGATCATCAACGCCAACACGCCGGTCCACGAGCTCGCGGCGGCCAACGGGCTCAACTCGCTCTTCCGCAGCCTCGGCAGCTCGCTGGCCTCGGCGATCGGCGGCAGCCTGCTGGCCGGCAAGGTGATCATGCTCGGCGACTTCGCGCTGCCGTCGCTCGGCGCCTACCAGGAGCTGTTCGCGCTCTGCGGCGTCGCCGCCGTGCTCGCTGCGGTCGTGGCGCTCGGCATCCCGCACCAGCGGGTCCCGCTGGTCGAGTAGCGAGCGTCAGACCGGTGGCGCGGGCGTGACGATGCCCGCTTCGGCGTCGGCCGCCTCGATCTCCTCTCGGCTGATGCCGAGCAGGTACATGATCGTGTCGAGATAGGGGACGCTGACCGCAGTGTGCGCCTGCGAGCGCACGACGGGCTTGGCGTTGTAGGCGACGCCGAGCCCGGCCGCCGAGAGCATGTCGAGGTCGTTGGCGCCGTCGCCGATCGCGACGGTGGACGACTCGGGGATGCCCAGCTCCGCGGCGAACTCGCGCAGCGCGCGCGCCTTCCCGGCCCGATCGACGACGTCGCCGACGATGCCGCCGGTGAGGACGCCGTCCACGATCTCGAGCTCGTTGGCGCGCTGGAAGTGGATGCCGAGGTCGGCGGCCAGCCGTGAGGTGATCTGGCTGAAGCCGCCGGAGACGATGGCGAACCGGTAGCCCAGCCGGCGCAGGGTGCGCACCATCGTGCGGGCGCCGGGGTTGAGGTTGATGGAGTCGTAGACCTGGTGCACCGCGGAGACCGGCACGCCCTTGAGCAAGGCGACCCGCTGGCGCAGCGACTCCTCGAAGTCGATCTCGCCGCGCATCGCGCGCTCGGTGACCTCGGCGACCTCCGCCTCGCAGCCGGCGTGGGCCGCCAGCATCTCGATCACCTCGCCCTGGACGAGGGTGGAGTCGACGTCCATCACGATAAGGCGCATCCCGTGCCGGGTGATGTCGGCCGGCTGGACGGCGATGTCGACGCCCTGCTCGGCGGCCTCGCGAGCGAGGGCGACCCGCAGCGCCATCGGGTCGGCGCCGGAGACGGCCAGCTCGATGGCGGTGACCGGATAGCTCGCCAGCCGCTGGATCCGGTCGATGTTGGCGCCCGCGTCCGCGATCTGGCCGGTGACCGCCGCGAGGGCACTGGCCAGGAGCGGTGCACCGATCACCGTCACGTGGGCCCGGTGCTGCTTGGGGGCGTTGTCGCCGGTGCCGCGCACCATCTCGACCTGCATCCCGAGCTCGTCGCCCGCCTGCCAGACGGCGTCACGCAACGCGACCTCGTCCTTCGGGACGGTCACCAGGAGGCCGAGCACCAGCCGCCGGCGCAGCACGATCTGCTCGAGGTCGAGCACCTCCACGCCGGCGTCGGCGAGGCGGCCGAGGACGGCCCGGGTCACACCGGGCCGGTCGCGCCCGGCGAGCGTGATGAGCAGGGAGTCGGGGCGCTGTTCCATGGCGCGGCTCAGCCTATCGGCTGCGCGGCCGGAGGTCCGGCCCGCGTCTCGGACCGGGCGGTACGGCGGCTCGGCTACTCCGGCCACGCCTCCGGGGAGCCCGCGGCGACGAGCGCGTGCCGCGCCGCGCGGTCCAGGGGCCGCAGCGCCGCGCGTCGTGCCGAGATCTCCTGGGCGGACACCGCGCCGCCGTCGTCCTCCAGGGCGAGGTCGACGATGTCGGCCGCCTGCAGGGCACGCGCCGCCAGCTCGACACAGCGCGCAGGGACACCGGGCGGGGGAGCGAGCCGTGGGCGGTGGCGCAGGTTCATCAGCCGGTCGGCCACCTCGGGCCGCCAGCGGGCGACGTCGAGGTCGGCGAGCGCGTCGGCCGCCCGTGGCAGCTCGCGCCGCAGCACCCGATCGGCCTCGCCGACGTCGGGCAGCTGCCGGCGCTCGGCGCGCTGCGCGTGCCAGGTGACCGCCGCGCCGACCCGGTCCGGGACCAACCCGATCCAGGCGCCACTCACCACGACCGCCTGACCGGCCTCCATCACCGCGGCGTTGAACTCCGCGGGGCCGCCCAGTCCGACCGGGTCGCCCTCGACGGGGAGCGCGACGCCGAAGCCGCTCGCGCCCTCCGCGCGCACCCGGGCCAGACCGGTGAGCAGCGTCTCCGCGGCGTCGTCCGGGCCGAGGCCCAGCGCGCCCAGGCCGGCCACGACATGGGTCGCGTCGTCGCCGATCACCGCGTCGAGGAGCAGGTCGGTGACGACGTACCCGCGGAGCCAGGCGGTGGCCCACCAGGCGGTGCGTACGGCGAGCGGCAGGCCGTCGTCGACACGCTCGATCCGCTCCTCGGTGCGTCGCTCCGTCACGGTCATCGAGTCTAGGAGGCCCCCGCCTCCCGGGCACTGCCCGGTCGATAGGCTGCCGCGCATGGCTGCCGTTCTCGAGTTCCACGAGGTCACCGTCCGGCGCGGGCAGTCCATCCTGCTGGACGGCGTCGACTGGGTCGTGGAGGAGGACGAGCGCTGGGTGGTGCTCGGCCCCAACGGCGCCGGCAAGACGACCCTCATGCAGCTCGCGGCGACCCAGATGCACCCGACGTCGGGCACCTCGGACATCCTCGGCAGCCGGATCGGCAAGGTCGACGTCTTCGAGCTGCGTCCGCGCATCGGCATCACCAGTGCCGCCATCGCCGAGCGGATCCCGCGGGGGGAGATGATCCGCGACGTGGTGGTCTCGGCGTCCTACGGCGTGCTCGGCCGGTGGAAGGAGGACTACGACAGCCTCGACCACGACCGTGCCCAGGACCTGCTCGTGGAGATCGGCATCCCGCACCTGGCCCAGCGCACCTTCGGGACGCTGTCCGAGGGGGAGCGCAAGCGGGTCCAGATCGCCCGCGCCCTGATGGCCGACCCCGAGCTGCTGCTGCTCGACGAGCCGGCCGCCGGGCTCGACCTCGGCGGGCGCGAGGACCTCGTCTCGACACTGTCGATGCTCGCCTACGACCCCGACGCCCCGGCCACCGTGCTGGTCTCCCACCACGTCGAGGAGATCCCGCCGGGGTTCACCCACGTGCTGATGCTTCGGCAGGGGAAGGTCGTCGCCGCAGGGCTGCTCGAGGAGGAGCTCAACGAGGCGAACCTCTCGGCGACCTTCGGCATGCCGCTGCTGCTGCAACACGCGGACGGTCGCTGGGCGGCACGCCGTCGGAGCCGTCGAGCGAGTTCTTAACCGGTCTGTCGCCTCGCGCACTAGGCTCGCCGTATGCACTGGCTGGGGGACAATCCGTGGGCAGTCTGGTTGGCCCTGGCGACGCTCCTGACGATCGCGGAGCTGGCCAGTCTCGACCTCGTCCTGGTGATGCTCGCCGTCGGTGCGCTGGCCGGCCTGGCGACCTCGCTTGCCACGGACAGCGTCGCGGCCCAGGTCGTCGTCGCGGTCGCCGCGTCGATCGGGATGCTGGCCGTCGTACGGCCCGGGCTGGTGCGGCGCCTGCACACCGGACCCGACCTGGTCCTGGGGCCGGACACCCTGATCGGGAAGCAGGCCGTGACACCGGTCCGGCTCAGCGCCAGCGAGCCGGGGCAGCTGAAGATCGCCGGTGAGATGTGGCGGGCCGAGCCCTACGACGACCTGTTGGTCATCGAGCCGGGGCAGACCGTCGAAGTGCTGAAGATCCGCGGGGCGACGGCCTACGTCCACCCCGTTCCCACGTTGGAGAGCTGAGGAGTCACTGTGGCCCTGCTGATCGTCCTGCTGCTGGTCGTGTTGTTGGCGATCGTGCTGCTGTCGAAGACAGTCAAGATCATCCCCCAGGCCCGCAAGGGGATCGTGGAGCGGTTCGGCAAGTACAAGAACACGCTGGACCCCGGCCTCAACGTCATCGTCCCGTTCATCGACAAGATGCGCTACCTCGCCGACCTGCGCGAGCAGGTGGTCACCTTCCCGCCGCAGCCCGTGATCACCGAGGACAACCTGACGGTCTCGATCGACACCGTCATCTACTTCCAGGTCAACGACCCGGTGAGCGCGACCTACGAGATCGCCAACTACATCCAGGCCGTCGAGCAGCTCACCATGACCACGCTGCGCAACATCGTCGGCGGGATGGACCTCGAGCAGACGCTGACCAGCCGCGAGACGATCAACTCCGGCCTGGCGGCCGTGCTCGACGAGGCGACCGGTCGCTGGGGCATCAAGGTCAAGCGTGTCGAGATCAAGAGCATCGACCCGCCGGCCTCCATCAAGGACGCCATGGAGAAGCAGATGCGCGCCGATCGCGACAAGCGCGCCTCCATCCTCACCGCCGAGGGCCAGCGGCAGTCCGCGATCCTGACCGCGGAGGGCAACAAGCAGTCGGCGATCCTCAACGCCGAGGGCGCCCGCGAGGCGACCATCCTGCGCGCCCAGGCCGACCGCGAGTCCCAGATCCTGCGTGCCCAGGGTGAGGGCCAGGCCATCCAGACGGTCTTCGAGGCCATCCACGACGGCGCCCCGGACCAGTCGCTGCTGGCCTATCAGTATCTCCAGATGCTGCCCAAGATCGCCGAGGGCGACGCCAACAAGGTCTGGATCGTCCCGAGCGAGATCGGCAAGGCGCTCGAGGGACTGGGGTCGACGTTGACCGACATGCAGGGCATCCCCACGAACAGCGGTGGCCCGCGCAAGCGGCTCGACCCCGCCGCTCTCGAGCCGGCCGTGCCCAGCTCCGACCGGGCGGTGGCCGAGGCCGACGACGCGGTCAAGAAGGCGATCGCGGAGGCGAACGCCAGCGTCACCGGTACGCCGGCGGCAGCCGCTGCGGCCGCCGCGATGGACCCGGCCGGTGCGGACCCGGGCGCGACCGCTTCCGCCGATCCGGCGGCGTCGGACCTGCCGGGCCAGCCCGACCTCACCGACGATCCCGGCACCGCCTGAGTGGGGCCACTGGAGGCCCTCGCGATCCTGCTCGCCGCGGTCGGGGCGGGGACGATCAACGCGGTCGTCG
Organism: Nocardioides terrae; assembly: GCF_900112345.1. Taxonomy (GTDB): domain Bacteria; phylum Actinomycetota; class Actinomycetes; order Propionibacteriales; family Nocardioidaceae; genus Nocardioides; species Nocardioides terrae. The sequence goes on along the minus strand of NZ_FOLB01000007.1, from coordinate 98,581 downwards.
GCTCGGGCACGCTGCTGACCTTCCCCACCCTGCTCGCCTTCGGGTTCTCTCCGGTCACCGCGAACGTGTCCAACACGATCGGTCTCGTCCCCGGCACCATCGCCGGTGCGTGGGGCTACCGGCGTGAGCTGGCCGGCCAGCGCGGACGGGTGGTTCGGCTGGGTGTCGGCTCGCTGATCGGCGGGGCGACGGGCGCCGTGCTCCTGCTCGTCCTCCCGTCGGGCGCCTTCGAGGCGATCGTCCCCGCGCTGATCGCGCTCGGCGTGCTGCTGGTGATCTTCGGCCCGCGCATCTCGCGGTGGGTCGGGGCGCACCGCGAGGGCGGCCGCGGCGAGCACTGGTGGGTGTGGCCGACCGTGGCGCTGACGGGCGTCTACGGCGGCTACTTCGGCGCCGCCCAGGGCGTGCTCCTGATGGCGATCCTCGGCATCGGCGTCGCCGAGACCCTCCAACGGCTCAATGGGGCCAAGAACGTCCTCGCCGCGCTGGTCAACGGCGTCGCGGGCGTGATCTTCACCTTCGTGGCCGACGTCGACTGGGGCGTGGTCGGGCTGATCGCCGTCGGGTCGGTCATCGGCGGCCTGCTGGGCGCCTCGCTCGGACGCCGGCTGCCGCCGCCCGTCCTGCGCGGTGTCATCGTCGTCGTCGGCGTGGTGGCGCTGGTGGCGATGCTGGCCACCTGACCGACGCCCTGACGGACGGCGTGCGCCGTGGTCAGGTCCCGCGCGGCGTCGCCCCGTCGACGTACGCCGTCATCCAGGTGTCGATCTCGCGGTAGGCGCGCTCGCGCACGTCCGGTCGGGAGAGCAGCACGTCGTGGCGGGCCCCCGGCACCGCGACGTAGGTGACGTGCCGACCGACCGAGGTCGCCCACTGGCGGATCTGCTTGACGTCGAGCACCAGGTCGGCGGTGTGGGCGGCGTCGTTGAGGTTGACCGTCCAGCGGGTCTGGTCCGAGGAGAGCACCAGGACCGGCGCCGGCACGTCGAGGCCGCCGTGGAGCACCGCGTGGCCGTTGCGGATGGCCCGCAGCCAGCCGGCGTAGACCGGGAAGGAGGTCAGCGGCTTGAGGTCGAGGTTGAAGTCCCACTCGCCGGCGTGGTCGCGGTGGAGGCTGCGGGCGTAGACACCGCTCACCGTCCGCCTGATGTGGAACTTCGGCGCCCGCGCTCCGAGCTGGTTGATGAGCGGCGTCCCGACCACGCGGAGCAGCGGCGAGCCCTGCATGTCGAGCCAGGGCGAGTTGAGGACCATGCCGACCAGCCCGGCCGGCCGGCGGGCGTCGGCCCAGAGCGGGGTCGTGAGCCCACCGGTCGAGTGCGCGGTCACGACCACCTCGTCGTGGCCGTCGCGCTCGGTAATGAGCTCCCAGGCCGCGTCGAGCTCCTCGTGGTAGGTCGCCAGGTCGGTGACGTAGTTGGGCGTCTGGTGCTCGAGCAGCGACCGGCCGGACTTGCGCAGGTCGAGGGCGTAGAAGTCGTAGCCCCGGTCGGTCCACCACTCGGCGTGGCCGGTCTGGAAGAAGTAGTCCGAGAACCCGTGCACGTGGAGGACGGCGCGGTCGGTGGTCCGGTCGGCCGGACGCTTGACGAGCGTCGCGATGACGCGGCCCTCGTCGTCGTCGGCGAGAGGGATGGTCTCGGCCGTGTACGGCGGCCCGAGGATGTCCTCGACCGGGCCGGTCTCCCGGCCCGTGTCCCGGTCCTCGGCCGGGTCCTGCGTGGTGCTCATGGGTCCATTCTGTCAGCCGCCGTGCTGCTCCCGGATCCTGATGGCGAGCCCGGGGTGGTTCGTGGTGACCAGCCAGGCGCGGCCGGGCCGCAGCCAGTAGCGCAGCAGCACGGCGTGGTCGGGCGTCCACACGAGCAGGTCGAGACCGCGTCTGCGGGCGAGGCGGCGCAGGGTCAGGAACGCCAGCAGGTGGTGCGCGGCGATCACGTCGGCGTGCGACGCGGCCACCTTCGGCCAGGGGAACAGCTCGGCCCAGCGACGCCGGACCTGCTCGAGGACCGGGAGGCCGGCGACGGTGCCGCCGATGGAGATGCCGACCTTCAGGTCCGACCCGTTGGCGTCGGCCCAGGCGCGCAGCGTCCGCGCCGTGGCCACCCGACCGGTCGTGGCGACGTGCGGCCCCGGACCGAGCACGTCCAGCGCCCGGCGTACGGCCTCGACCTCGGCAGCGCCGTCCGCCGTCCCGAACTTGAGGTCGAGATGGGCCCGGGTGCGGCCGAGCGCCGCGACGACGTCGTCGAACCGCACCGCGTCCAGCCGCCCGTCGTCGTCGTGGAGGACGACGAGCGAGTCGTCCGGACGGCGCTGCACGTCCAGCTCGACGTAGTCCGCGCCCATCTCCACCGCCTGATGGACGGCGACCAGGGTGTTCTCGTTCGACGTCTCGACACCGGCGCCGCCACGGTGGGCGCTGATCAGGACGCGGGGGCGTGCACGACGGCTCACCGGGCCGAGTATGCCGCGGCAGCCTCCAGCAGCCCGGCCAACAGGCCGACGTCCGCGGCGGTCTCCGGGTGCCACTGGACGGCCACGCAGAACCGGTCGGTGGGGTCCTCGATCGCCTCGAGGGTCCCGTCGGCCGCGCGGGCGACCGCCCGGAAGCCGGGCGCCTCCCGCACCGACTGGTGGTGGTGGCACGAGACGGTCACCTTGTCGCCGACCAGCGTGGCCAGCCGGCTGCCCGGCTCGGTCGCCACCTGGGTCGTGCCGAAGGCGTCGCCGCCGGGAGAGTGCTCGTCGTGGCCCACCAGGTCGGGGGTGTGCTGGTCGAGCGTCCCGCCCGCGTGGACGACCATCAGCTGCATGCCGCGGCAGACGCCGAGGACGGGCAGCCCGGCGGCGTCGGCGGCGTCCAGGAGCGCCAGCTCCCAGGCGTCGCGGTCCGGACGCCAGCCGGCCGTCCGCGGGTGCGCGTCCGCGCCGTAGCGGCCGGGGTCCACGTCGGCGCCGCCCGAGACCACCAGGCCGTCGAGCCGGGCGACGACGGTCGCCGCCGCACCCGGAGCGGCGACCGGTGGCAGCAGGAGCGGTACGCCGCCCACCGACTCGACCGCGCCCGCGTAGGCGGCCGGCAGCAGGTCGGCGCGCTGGTCCCAGACGCCCCACGCCGCCTGCTCACGGTAGGTCGTCAGGCCGATGACGGGCGCACTCTGCGACATGCTCACAGCGCCTGCCCGTTCACTCGGTCGCTCGCTCGTCCCTCGCTCGACTCCGTCGCTCACAGCGGCGTGACGTAGGCGCCGGAGATGCCGCCGTCGACCAGGAACGTGTTGGCGGTCATGAACGAGGAGTCGTCGGAGGCGAGGAACAGCACCGCCGACGCCATCTCCTCCGGCTCGCCGAAGCGCCCCATGGGGATGTGGACGAGCCGTCGTGCGGCCCGCTCGGGGTCCTTCGCGAAGAGCTCCTGCAGGAGCGGCGTGTTGACCGGGCCCGGGCACAGCGCGTTGACGCGGACGCCCTCGCGGGCGAACTGCACGCCGAGCTCGCGGGTCATCGACAGCACCCCGCCCTTGGACGCCGAGTAGGAGATCTGCGACGTGGCCGCGCCCATCACGGCGACGAACGACGCGGTGTTGATGATCGACCCCTTGCCCTGCTCGATCATGTAGGGCAGGGCGGCCTTGCAGCACAGGTAGACGCTGGTCAGGTTGACCTCCTGCACCTTGCGCCAGGCGTCGAGCTCGGTGGTCAGGATGGAGTCGTCGTCCGGCGGGCTGATGCCGGCGTTGTTGAAGGCGATGTCGACCGAGCCGTAGGTGTCCTTCGCGGTCTTGAAGAGCGCGTCGACCTCCTCCTTGCTGGTCACGTCGACGTGCACGTAGGTCACGACCTCCGGGCCGCCCAGCTCGTCGACGAGCACCTTCCCGGCCTCGTCCGCGATGTCGCCGACGACGACCTTCGCGCCCTCGGCGACGAAGCGACGCACGGTCGCCAGTCCGATGCCCGAGCAGCCGCCGGTGACGACGGCGACCCTTCCTTCGATGCGTCCTGCCATTGCTTCTCTTTCTCGGTCTGCGGGTCTTGCGACGGTCGCTGCGCGACCTCCTCGACCAGCGGTTGGGGGATCAGTGGGCGATGAAGACGTTCTTCTCCTCGGTGAAGGCGTACGGCGCGTCGGGGCCGAGCTCGCGCCCGAGGCCGGACTGCTTGTAGCCGCCGAACGGCGTCCAGTAGCGCACCGAGGAGTGAGAGTTGACGCTGAGATTGCCGGCCTCGACGCCCCGCGCGACGCGCAGCCCGGCGCCGAGGTCCCTGGTGAAGATCGAGCCGGACAGCCCGTAGTCGGTGTCGTTGGCCTTCGCGATCGCGTCGGCCTCGTCGTCGAACGGCATCACCGCGGCGACAGGGCCGAAGACCTCCTCGCGCCAGATGCGGGCCGAGGGGTCCTCCAGCGCGACGACGGTCGGCGGCACCCAGAAGCCGTCACCGTCGGGCGCGGATCCGGTGAACGCCACGTCGACGCCGTCGAGGTAGCCGGTCACCCGGGTCCGCTGACCGGCGGAGATGAGCGGCCCCATCTCGCTGGCCTCGTCGGACGGGTCGAGGACCCGCAGGCCGCGCACGGCGGGTTCGAGGAGGGCCATGAAGTCGTCGTACGCCCGGCGCTCGACGAGGATCCGCGAGCGGGCGCAGCAGTCCTGCCCGGCGTTGTCGAAGACGGCGTACGGCGCCGCCGCGGCTGCGGCCGGCAGGTCGGCGTCGGCGAAGACGATGTTGGAGGACTTCCCGCCGAGCTCGAGCGTCACGTGCTTCACCTGCTCGGCGCAGCCGGCCATGATCCGTCTGCCGACGGCCGTGGAGCCGGTGAAGACGATCTTGCGGACGAGCGGGTGGCTGACGAACCGCTCGCCGACGACCGTCCCGGCGCCCGGCAGGATCGTCAGCACGTGCTCGGGCAGCCCTGCCTCGAGGGCGAGCTCGCCGATCCGGACGGCCGTGAGCGGGGTGAGCTCGGCCGGCTTGAGGACGACGGTGTTGCCGGCCGCGAGCGCGGGCGCGAAGCCCCAGGCGGCGATCGGCATCGGGAAGTTCCAGGGAACGATGATCCCGACCACGCCGAGCGGCTCGTGGAAGGTGACGTCGAGGCCGCCGGCGACCGGGATCTGCTTGCCGGTCAGCCGCTCGGGCGCCCCGCTGTAGTAGTTGAGCAGGTCGCGGACGTTGCCCGCCTCCCAGCGGGCGTTGCCCCAGGTGTGCCCGGCGTTGCGGACCTCGAGCTCGGCGAGCTCGTCGATGTGGTCCTCGACGACCGCCGCGAACCGCCGCAGCAGCCGCGCCCGCTCGCCCGGGGCGACCGAGCGCCAGGTCTGGAACGCCTCGTGAGCTGCGGCGACCGCGGCGTCGGTGTCCTCGACCGAGGCGAGGCGCACCTCGGCGACCGGCCGGGCGGTCGCCGGGTTCAGGACCGTGAACGTGCTCATTACATCCTTTCGAAGCCGCGGCGCAGCTCCCAGTCGGTGACGGTGGCGTCGTAGGCCGCGAGCTCCACGTCGGCCATGTTGGCGTAGTGGTCGACGACCTCGTCGCCGAAGGCCTTGCGAGCGACCTCCGACGCGGCGAAGAGGTCGCGAGCGGCCAGGAGCGTGCCGGGCACCTTGGCCAGGCCCGAGGTGTAGGCGTTGCCGGCCAGCGGGTCGGGCAGCGGCAGCGCCTCGTCGATGCCGTGCAACCCGCCCGCGATCATCGCGGCGAGGGCGAGGTAGGGGTTCACGTCGGCACCGGGGACGCGGTTCTCCATCCGCGCCCCGTGCCCGTGGCCGACGAGCCGCACGGCGCAGGTGCGGTTGTCCTCGCCCCAGGCGATGGTCGTCGGGGCGAAGGAGCCGTCGGCGAAGCGCTTGTAGGAGTTCACGTTGGGCGCGTAGAGCAGGGTGAACTCCGCCATCGTGGCCAGGACCCCTGCGATGAAGTGGTCGTAGAGCTCCGTGCGGGCCCCCGACGAGCCGGCGCCCTCCCAGAACAGCAGCGACCCGTCCTCGTCGCGCAGCGACAGGTGGATGTGGCACGAGCTGCCCTCGCGCTGGTTGTACTTCGCCATGAACGTGATCGAGCGGCCCTGCTGGGCGGCGATCTCCTTGGCGGCGTTCTTGTAGACGACGTGGTTGTCGGCGGTGGTCAGCGCGTCGGCGTAGAGGAACCCGATCTCGTGCTGGCCGGGGTTGCACTCGCCCTTGGCGCTCTCCACGTCGAGCCCGGCGTCGTACATGTGGTTGCGGATCGCCCGCAGCAGGCCCTCGACCCTGGTCGTGCCGAGGATCGAGTAGTCGATGTTGTAGGCGTTGACCGGGGTGAGGTCGCGGTAGCCCGAGCGCCAGGCATCCTCGTAGGTGTCCTCGAAGGCGATGAACTCGAGCTCGGTCCCGGCCAGCGCCGTCCAGCCCCGCTCCGCGATCCGGTCGAGCTGGAGCTGGAGGATCGTGCGCGGCGACTGCAGCACCGGCTGCCGGTCGGCCTCGTCGGCCGAGGGCCAGGCCAGGTCGCACTGGACCATGGCCGTCGCGGGCAGGTGGGTGAGCCGGCGGATGGTCCGGTCGTCGAGGACGAACTCCATGTCGCCGTACCCGCGCTCCCACGACGACATGGCGTAGCCCCCGACCGTGTTCATGTCGACGTCGACGGCGAGCAGGTAGTTGCAGCCCTCGGTGCCGTGCTCGACGACGTGGTCGGCGAAGTAGCGGCCGTGCAGGCGCTTGCCCTGCAGCCGTCCCTGCATGTCGGTGAAGGCGACGATCACGGTGTCGACGGCACCAGTGGAGATGTCGGTGAGCAGGTCGCTCATCGACAGGTGCCGGTCGTTGCGGAGTCGGGCCACGGCGTGCTCCTCGGGATGGTCGTTGGCAGGCTGGATCGTCGGTGGGGCGGGGTCAGGCGAGCAGGCCGCGCAGGAGCGCGGCGGTGTCGTCGCAGTGCTGCTCCATCGCGCGCCGCGCCGGGTCGGGCCGCTTCGCGAGGATGGCGCGTACGACGGCCGTGTGCTGGTCGTCGGAATGGGCGATGTTGGTCTCGAGCTGGGGGATGGCCAGCAGCATCTCGTGCAGCGTCGCCTGCACCGAGGTGACCGACTCGATCACCCGGTGCGACCCGGTCAACGCCGCGATGGTGAGGTGGAACCGCGAGTCGGACTGGCGGTAGTGAGCCGGCTTCGACGCGGCGGCGACCTCGTCGTGCGCCGCCAGCAGCTGGGCACGGGCGGTGTCGTCGAGGCCCGCCTCGGCGAGCATCGCGGCCGCGCCCGGCTCGATCACACGTCGGAAGGCCAGCGCGTCGAGCCAGTCCGAGCGCTGCTCCGGAGTGGTCCGGGCGGCGGCCCGGGCCGACGGGGTGGGCGGCTTGAGGATGACGACCGTCCCGCCGCCGCGCCCCCGGGTGGTCTGGACCAGCCCGGCCTGCCTCAGCGCCGCCATCGCCTCACGCAACGTGGCCCGCGAGACGCCGAGCTGGGTCGAGAGCTCCCGCTCGGGCGGCAGGGTGCTGCCCAGCGGGTAGACCCCGAGCCGGATGGCGCGAGCCAGCTGCTCCACGCACGCCTCGAAGGCGTGGTGCCCGCGCACCGGGCTCAGCAGCGTCACCGGCAGGGTCGCCGATGCGGCCGCCGCGGACGGCTCGGGGGAGGGGGTCATGGCGGTCAGTCTCTTCCGTGGTCAGGGGGCCGTCAACGACCCACGACGTGTTTATGGTCTGAGTTCATACCAAATTGTCGCCGACCTGTTGACACGCCACTGCGCCGCGGGTCTAGCGTCCGTTGGAACTCGGTGCGACCCCACTGACTCGCAGGAGATCCGCATGCCTGAAGGACACGAAACAAGCTCGATCGCCGACGAGGAGCACCTCGCGAAGCTGGGCTACAAGCAGGAGCTGAGCCGGACCTGGTCCGGGTTCTCCAACTTCGCGATCTCGTTCTCGATCATCTCGATCCTCGCCGGCTGCCTCACGACGTACGGCGCCGGCATCGCGAACGGCGGCCCGGTCTCGATCTCGTGGTCCTGGCCGATCATCTCGGTGTTCATCCTCATCATCGGCTTCACGATGTCGGAGCTCGTCTCCTCGATGCCCACCTCGGGCGGCATCTACTACTGGGCCTCCAAGCTCGGCGGCCCGATGGCCGGGTTCTTCACGGGCTGGCTCAACCTGATCGGCCTCATCGCGGTGACCGCCTCGGTGGCCTACGGGTGCGCGAGCTTCTTCGAGCTCACCTTCATCGAGTGGGGATGGGTCGACACCTTCTCCCTCAACCAGGTGTTCCTCATCTTCCTGGTGATCCTGGTGCTCATCGCGCTGATCAACATCTTCTCCAGCCACCTGCTCGCGCTGATCAACAACGTGTCGGTCTGGTGGCACGTCGCGGGCGCGGCGTTCCTGATCCTCGTGCTGCTCTTCGTCCCCGACCAGCACCTGAGCGTCTCGCAGGTGTTCACCGACCGCTTCAACGGCTCGGGCTGGCACGCCGACGGCTCGACGAGCGCGCTGGGCTTCTGGCTGGCGATCATCCCGTTCGGCTTCATCCTGACGCAGTACACGATCACCGGTTTCGACGCCTCGGTCCACCTCTCCGAGGAGACGCACGGTGCCGCGAACTCGGCCGCCAAGGGGATCTGGCAGTCGATCTTCTACTCGGCGGTCGGCGGCTACATCCTGCTGCTGGCGATCACCTTCGCGATCCCGCAGGTCGACGGTGCACCCGACTACGCCGGCATCCCCGCCGGTGGCGTCGCCTACGTCTTCGACGCCGCTCTCGGGGCCAACTGGGCGGGGACGTTGCTCTTCATCTCCTCGGCGGCCCAGCTCTTCTGCGCGACCGCCTGCCTGACCTCCACCTCGCGGATGATGTTCGCCTTCAGCCGCGACCGGGCCGTCCCCGGCTCGTCGCTGTGGTCGAAGGTCAACGCCTCCCGGACGCCGGTGAACGCGGTCATCTGTGCCGCGGTCGTCGCCGCCCTCATCACCCTGCCGGCGCTGAAGTCGGTCAACGGCATCCCGACCGCGTTCTACGCGGTGACCTCGGTGTCGGTCATCGGCCTGTACTTCTCGTTCGCGATCCCGATCTTCCTGCGCTGGAAGCACGGCGAGAAGTTCGAGGTCGGCAGCTGGAACAACGGCGCGAAGTACAAGTGGATGAACCCGGTCGCGGTCGTCGAGATCATCGTCGTCGGCATCATGCTGATGCTGCCGACGTCGCCCTTCGGTGCACCGTGGCGAGACGAGTTCACCTGGGCGAGCGTCAACTACGCACCCCTCATGACGCTGGGCGTGTTCGTCCTGCTCATCGTCTGGTGGAACGTCTCGGCGAAGAACTGGTTCAAGGGGCCGGTCCGCACGATCGACGCCGGGACGGAACCCGAGCCGCCCCTCGAGCCGCCGCTCGCGCCGGAGCCCGCCATCTGATGACGATGCCCCTGGACCGCCTCGCCGCGCTGGCGGGGCGGTCCTGGCGCGTCGCTCCGCTGCCGGGCGGGCTGACCAACACCAACGTGCGGGTCACGACCGACGACGGCGTCGAGCCGGCCCTCGACCTCGTCGTCCGCTGCTCCCACGCGGGGGCCGACCTCCTGGGCATCGACCGCGCGGCGGAGCGCGACAACACCGCTGCCGCCGCGTCCGCCGGTGTCGGCGCGCCGGTGGTGGACTACCGGCCGGACCTGGGGATGCTCGTCATCGGCTACCTCCACGCCACCGCGCTGACCGACGGGTCGTTCGCCGACGAGGCGGTGATGGCGCGGGCGGCCGCGGCCGTGCGGCGCCTGCACGCCGGGCCGCGGTTCACCGGTGACTTCGACATGTTCGCCCGCCGGGCGGCGTACCTGTCGACCATCAGCGACCGCGGGCTCCGGCTCCCCGCCGACTACACGGCCTACGCCGACGCCTGGGAGGACGTACGCCGGGCGCTGGCCGTCTCGCCGCCGCCGACGGTGCCGTGCAACAACGACCTGCTGGCCGCCAACTTCCTCGACGACGGCGAGCGGGTCTGGCTGATCGACTACGAGTACTCCGGCAACAACGACCCCTCCTTCGAGCTCGGCAACACCGTGGCCGAGTGCGGGTTCACCCCCGAGCAGCGCGACGCGTGGGTGGAGGCGTACGTCGGGTCGCCGACCGCGGCCGATCTGGCACGGGTGCGGCTCCAGGCGCTGTGCAGCTGCTACGGCTGGTCGCTCTGGGGCTTCATCCAGGCGGCCCTCTCGCCGATCGAGTTCGACTTCTGGGACTGGGGGATGGAGCGGTTCGAGAAGGCGCAGGCGCTCTTCGGCGCGGCCGACTTCCCGACGCTGCTGGCCGAGGCGGCCGCCGGTGGCTGACCTGCCCTCCCGCGCCCGCGTCGTCATCGTCGGCGGCGGGATCGTCGGCTGCTCGGTGGCCTACCACCTGACCCGGCTCGGCCGGGACGACGTGCTGCTGCTCGAACAGGGCCGGCTGTCGTCGGGGACCACGTGGCACGCCGCCGGGCTGGTCGGCCCGCTGCGGGCCAGCGAGAGCGGGACCGCGCTGGTGCGCTACTCCGCGGAGCTGTACGCCTCACTGGAGGAGGAGACCGGCCTGGCGACCGGCTACCGCAACGTCGGAGGTCTCGTCGTCGCCCGAACGCCGGACCGGTTGGTGCAGCTTGCGCGGACGGCGGCCAACGGGGCTGCGTACGGCCTGGAGGCCGAGCTGATCACGCCACGACAGGCGCAGGAGCTGTGGCCGCCGATGCAGGTGGACGACCTGCTCGGTGCGCTCTGGCTGCCCGGCGACGGCAAGGTGAACCCCGCCGACGTCACCCAGTCGCTGGCCAAGGGCGCCCGGCAGCGAGGTGCGCGGATCGTCGAGAAGGTGCGGGTGCTGGGTCTCGCGACGACCGGCGAACGCTCGACCAGGCGGGTGACCGGGGTCCGGACCGACCGGGGCGACGTCGAGGCGGAGGTCGTCGTGCTGTGCGCGGGGCAGTGGACCAAGGCGCTCGGCGATGGGATCGAGGGCGGCGGGATCACCGTGCCGCTGCACTCGGCCGAGCACTTCTACGTGGTCACCGAGGCCGTCGGCGGGACGCACCCGGACCTGCCGATCATGCGCGACCAGGACGGCTGGACCTACTTCAAGGAGGAGGTCGGCGGGCTCGTCGTCGGCGGGTTCGAGCCCGCCGCCAAGCCATGGGTCGCCCCCGACCAGATCCCCTACCCGTTCGAGTTCCAGCTCCTCGACGAGGACTGGGAGCACTTCTCGGTGCTGATGGAGCAGGCGCTGCTGCGCATCCCGGCGCTCGAGCACACGGGGATCAGGAAGTTCTACAACGGCCCGGAGTCGTTCACGCCCGACAACCAGTTCCTGTTGGGGGAGACACCGCAGGTCGCCGGGCTCTTCGTCGGCTGCGGGTTCAACTCGGTCGGGATCGCCTCGGCCGGCGGCGCGGGCAAGGCGCTCGCGGAGTGGATCGTGGCCGGGTCGCCCCAGGAGGACTTGGTCGCCGTCGACGTACGCCGGTTCGGGCCGTGGCAGAACGACGTCCCGTTCCTGCGGGAGCGGGTGGTCGAGACGCTCGGTCTGCACTACGAGATCCCGTGGCCCAACCGGGAGTTCGAGTCGGCCCGGCCGCAGCGGACCTCGCCGCTGCACGGCCGGCTCGTCGGCCAGGGCGCGCTGTTCGGCGCCCGCAACGGCTGGGAGCGCCCGCTGGTCTTCGGCCCGACCTCGCTGGACTACTCCTGGGACAGGCCGTCGTGGCTCGACGCCTGCATCGCCGAGCAGCGGGAGGTCCGCACGAACGTCGCCGTCTTCGACGAGACGTCGTTCTCCAAATACCTCGTCACCGGGCCGGCGGCGCTGGCGGGACTCGAGTGGATCTGCGGCAACGACGTGGACGTCGCGGTCGGGGAGACCGTCTACACGCCGTGGCTCGGCGAGCGCGGCGGCTACGAGGCCGACGTGACCGTGACCCGGCTCGGCGCGGACCGGTTCTTCGTCGTCTCGTCGGCGGCGACGACGTACCGCGACCTCGACCACCTGCATCGCCACCTCCCGGCAGGCGTGGAGGTGCGCGACGTGAGCGACGACTACGCGGTGCTCGGGGTCTTCGGCCCGCGGACGGAGGCGGTGGTCCCGCGGGACACGGGCGGGCTGCCGGAAGGGACCATCCCGATCCGCTCCTCCTACGTCGACCTGACGGGCGTGGAGCTCTTCGTCCCGCGCGACGAGGCGGCCGCGCTCTACGACCGGCTGGCGATCGACCCGGCCGGCTACTACACGATCGACGCCCTCCGGATCGAGCTCGGTCGCCGTGCGTTCGGTCGCGAGCTCGGGCCCGACGTCACGCCGCGGGAGGCCGGGCTGTCCTTCGCCCTGTCGAAGGGCAAGGACTTCCTCGGCAGGGCGGCTGCACAGCGCGAGCCCGTCCGCCGCTACCTCTCCCTGGTCGTCGGGGATCCGGACGTCATGCTCTGGGGCGGTGAGCTGCTGCTCTCCGACGGCCGGCCCGGCGGCCAGGTGACCTCGGCCGCCTGGGGTGCGACGGTCGGGGCGGCGGTCGGCCTGGGCTACCTGCGCTCGTGGCCGGTCACCGCGGAGACCCTCGCCGGGTCGGTCTGGACCGTCGACGTCGGGGGCACCCCGGTGCCGGTGCGGCTGTCGCTGCGGGCGCCGGTCGGCTGAGCGCTCGGGCGGCTGTGCGCTCGGCGGCTGTGCACATTCGGCCGCACTGGTCCCGGGTTGGACCTAGAGTGCCGCGCATGCAGCAGTCGCGGCTCGGGCGCGGGGCGGCCGACCTCGCGACGAGGTGGCGCACCGGATCCGCGCGCAGCCAGCGGCAGGTGCTGGGCGTCCTGCTGCTCGGGCTGCTGCTGTGCTTCGTGGTCGCGCTGGGCTGCCCGGGGTGCCTGCCCACGGGTGCCTTCTTCCTCGGGCCGCTGCTCGGGATGACGCTGCTGCGCTTCCGGCCGCTCGCGGTGCTGACCGGCGCGACGGTGGTGGCCGCCGTGGTGGCCTACGTCCACGACGGCGGCGGGCGGCGGATCGGTCTCGACGACGCCGCGGTCGCGACTCTGGCGATCGCGATCGTCCTGTGGCAGTCGAGCCACCAGCGCAGCGGACTGCCCGTCGGACTCAGCGAGGCGATGCTCGCCGAGCTGCGGGACCGGCTCCAGCAGCAGGGCCGGGTGCCCGCCCTGCTCGAGGGGTGGACGTCCCAGTCGGCGATGATCGCCGCGGCCGGCACCGGCTACGCGGGCGACTTCCTGGTCGCCGACGTCCGTGACGGGCACGTGCTCGAGATGGTCCTCGTCGACGTCTGTGGCAAGGGGACGGCGGTCGGGCCGCAGTCGCTGCAGTTCGCGGGCGCGATCGGCGGCCTGATCGGCGCGCTCCCGCCCGAGGAGCTGCTGCGGGCCGCGAACGCCTTCCTGCTGCGCCAGCGCCACGACGAGGCGTTCTCCACCGCGGTCCACGTCCTCGTCGACCTCGACACGGGCTGCTACCAGGTGACGAGCGCCGGCCACCCGCCGGCGCTGCGCTGGTCCGCCGATGCCGGGGAGTGGGCCGTCGACAACGCGCGGGGGATGGCGCTGGGCGTCATCGACGAGCCTGACTTCGACGCCAGCACGGGCGTCCTCGCTGCCGGCGACGCGCTCATGTTCTACACCGACGGCGTCATCGAGAGGCGCCGCTCCGACATCGACGCCGGCATCGCGTGGCTCCGTGACGTCGCCGGGCAGGAGATCCGGCGGCGTGGCTTCGACGGCGCCGCACGCCGCGTCCTCTCCCGCGTGCCCGGCGTGGACGAGGACGATCGAGCGGTGCTCATCCTCTCGCGCGCCGTGGGGTAGCCCGTGGAATAGCGTGGGAGCTGCAGCGGTTCTGATGTGTAGTTTCACATTCAACTACCTCTTGAACGCCCGATCGAGGAGCACGCGATGCAGTTCGGAATCTTCACCGTCGGCGACGTCACCACCGATCCCACGACCGGCCGGACGCCCACCGAGCACGAGCGGATCAAGGCGACCGTCGAGATCGCGAAGAAGGCCGAGGACATCGGCCTGGACGTCTTCGCGACCGGCGAGCACCACAACCCGCCCTTCATCGCGTCCAACCCGACCGCGACGCTCGCCTACGTCGGCGCGAAGACCGAGCGGATCATCCTCTCCACGGCCACCACGCTGATCACGACGACCGACCCGGTGCTGATCGCGGAGGACTACGCCAAGCTCCAGCACCTCACCGACGGCCGCGTCGACCTGATGATGGGCCGCGGCAACACCGGCCCGGTCTACCCGTGGTTCGGCAAGGACATCCGGCAGGGCATCAACCTCGCCATCGAGAACTACGCGCTGCTGCGCCGGCTCTGGAGCGAGGACGTCGTCGACTGGAGCGGCCGCTTCCGCACGCCGCTGCAGGGCTACACCAGCACCCCGCGGCCGCTGGACGGCGTCGCCCCCTTCGTCTGGCACGGGTCGATCCGCAGCCCCGAGATCGCCGAGCAGGCGGCGTACTACGGCGACGGCTTCTTCCACAACCACATCTTCTGGCCGGCCAGCCACACCGAGTCGATGGTGCGCCTCTACCGTCAGCGCTTCGAGCACTACGGCCACGGCACCGCCGACCAGGCGGTCGTCGGCCTCGGCGGCCAGTTCTTCATGCGGAAGAGCAGCCAGGACGCCGTCAACGAGTTCCGGCCCTACTTCGACAACGCTCCCGTCTACGGCCACGGTCCGTCGCTGGAGGACTTCACCGAGGCCACCCCGCTGACCGTCGGCAGCCCGCAGCAGGTGCTCGAGCGCACGCTGTCCTTCCGCGACTACGTCGGCGACTACCAGCGCCAGCTCTTCCTCGTCGACCACGCCGGCCTGCCGCTCAAGACCGTCCTGGAGCAGCTCGACCTGCTCGGCGAGATCCTGCCGACCATGCGCGAGGAGTTCGCGAAGATGCGCAAGCCGGGCGTCCCGGACGCGCCCACCCACGCCTCGCTCGTCGCGAAGGCGGGCGGCGCGACGGACAGCACGGTGTACGCCGCGGCAGATTCGGCGACCGGCTCCAGTGACCGCGACCTGGACGACCCGGAGGTCGCGAAGGTCCTCGAGGGGGAGCTGTGACGAGGCGGATCGTCGTCGTCAGCGCCGGCCTGAGCGTCCCGTCGAGCACCCGCCTGCTCGCCGACATGCTCGGCGAGGCGGCGGTCGGCGCGATCCGCGAGCGCGGCCAGGAGGCCGACGTCGAGGTTGTCGAGCTGCGCCCGCTGGCGCACGCACTCGCCGACCACCTGCTGACCGGGTTCCCGAGCGGCGAGCTGGGCGCGGCCATCGAGAAGGTACGCCGGGCCGACGGGCTCGTCGTGGTGACGCCGGTCTTCTCGGCGTCCTACTCGGGGCTGTTCAAGACGTTCTTCGACGTCCTCGAGCTCGGCGTGCTCGACGGCAAGCCGGTCGTGGTCGCGGCGACCGCGGGGACCGTCCGGCACTCGCTCGTGCTCGACCACGCGCTCCGGCCGCTCTTCAGCTATCTGCACGCCGTCGTCGTTCCGACCGGCGTCTTCGCCGCCAGCGAGGACTTCGGCGCCGTCGCCACCGACGCGGGGACCACCGGCCTGGCCAAGCGGGTCGAGCGCGCCGCCAACGAGCTCGCGGCGCTGGTCGCCGGCACCACTGCGGCGCCCACCCCGGTGGCCCACCGCCGGACCGTCGACGAGGAGTTCGCCGACCCGACACCATTCGAGGCGCTGCTCCGAGCCGCCAGCGACGGCCCGCCGGCGTTCTGAGGCCTCTGCCGGACCGGCGGCTCAGCGCTGCGCGGGGACCTGCTTGGCCAGCTCCTCGGGCATCGGCTCGTAGTGCGCGAAGGTGCGGGTGAACGTCCCGGCACCGCGGGTGGCCGAGCGCAGGTCGATCGCGTAGCGCAGCAGCTCGCGCTGCGGCACGTAGGCGCGGATGAGGGTCCGGCCCTCGTCGGCCTGGTCGGTGCCGAGCAGGCGCGCCCGCCGCGACGACAGGTCGCTCATCACCTGGCCGACGAGGTCGTCGGCGACGACGACCGCGACCTCGTCGTACGGCTCGAGGAGGCGGAGGCTCGTGGCCCCGGCGGCGTCCCGCAGCGCGAGCGCGCCGGCGCTCTGGAAGGCCATGTCGGAGGAGTCCACGCTGTGTGCCTTGCCGTCGACCAGCGTGACCCGGAGGTCGATGAGCGGGAAGCCGGCACGGACGCCACGGGCCATCTGCGCGGCGATCCCCTTCTCGACACTCGGGATGAACTGCCGGGGCACCGAGCCGCCGACAACCTGGTCGACGAACTCGAAGCCGCCGCCCTCGGGGAGCGGCTCGACCACGATGTCGCAGATCGCGTACTGGCCGTGCCCGCCGGACTGCTTCACGTGCCGGCCGTGGCCCTTCGCCGGGGCGCCGAAGCACTCGCGCAGCGGTACGACGACCTCCCGCTGCTCGACGGTGACGCCGTAGCGGGACTGCAGCCGCTCGAGCGCCACCTCCGCGTGCGCCTCGCCCATCACCCAGATCACGAGCTGACCGGTCTCGGGGCTCTGCTCGACCCGCAGGCTCGGGTCCTCGGCGGTCAGCCGGGACAGCGCCGAGGAGAGCTTGTCCTCGTCGGAGCGCGTCGCGGCCTCGACGGCGATCGGCAGCAGCGGCTCCGGCATCGACCACGGGCGCAGCACCAGCGGCTGGTCGGGGGAGGAGAGCGTGTCACCGGTCTCCGCCCGGGAGAGCTTCGCGAGGATGCCGAGGTCGCCGGCCACCACCTGCGTCGCCGGCGCCTGCGCCGCGCCGAGCGGGTAGCCCAACGCGCCGACCCGCTCGTCCTCGTCGTGGTCCTCGTGCGACCCCGCCAGCGCGCCGGCGAAGGACGAGAAGTGGCCCGACACGTGCACCGGGACGTCCGGGGTCAGCGTGCCGGAGAAGACCCGGACGAGGCTGACTCGGCCCAGGTAGGGGTCGCTGCTCGTCCGCACCACCTCCGCGACCAGCGGCCCGTCCGGGTCGCAGCTCACCGGCGCGGCGGCCTTGCCCGCAGGCGTGAACACCTCCGGCGGCACGTGCTCGGGCGGCGACGGGAAGGCCCGCACGCAGAGGTCGAGCAGCTCGGGTACGCCGACCCCGGTCGTCGCGCACACCGGCACGACCGGGTGGAAGGAGGCGCGCGCGATCGCCTTCTCCAGGTCGGCGACCAGCACCTTCTCGTCGATCTGCTCGCCGCCGACGTAGCGCTCCATCAGCGTCTCGTCCTCGGACTCCTCGATGACCGCCTCGATCAGCTCGCCGCGCCGCTGGTCGGCCTGGATCTGCGCGGAGTCGCCGGTGATCAACCCGGTGAGGCTGTCACCGGTGACCACGTAGACCGGAAGGACGCCGGCCCCGAACGCGTCCCGGGCCTCGGCGAGGACGCGGTCGGTGTCGGCGCGGGCGTGGTCGAGCTTGGTGAGCACCACGGCGCGGGGCATGGCGACGTCCCCGCACTCGCGCCAGAGCCGCCGGGTGGCGTCGTCGACGCCGTCGTTGGCGGCGATCACGAAGAGCGCGCAGTCAGCGGCCCGCAGGCCGGCCCGGACCTCGCCGATGAAGTCGACGTAGCCGGGGGTGTCGATGAGGTTGATCTTCACGTCACCGTGGCGCACGGGCGTCACGGAGAGGGAGACCGAGCGCTCCTGCTCGGTGCTGTGCCGGCCGAGCAGCGCCTCGACGAGCGTGGTCTTGCCCGATTGGGCGGGCCCGACGAGGACGACGTTTCGGATCCCGTCGGGCCCCGAGGCTTCCACGTCGGGGGCGCTGCCCTTCCGTCCGGTCTTCTCGGCCATAGGTCCAAGAAACTCCTGTGGGCCCCGGGACACAAGGCCCGGCACTGACCCAGGATTGCTCAGCGCTCCGCGTCGGGGTAGATGCTGCGCGTCTCCGCGCGTCGGTTGCGGCTGGTGAACCACCCGGACGGGTTGATCGGCGGCAGCAGCTTGGCGATGGACAGCGCCCCGAAGGCGACGGTGTTGACCGACACGAAGGTGACGAGGACGAGGTAGGCCTCGGAGTGCAGGAGCGAGGCGGGCAGTGGGTGGAAGCCGGCGATGAGGGAGATCATGACGCGTCCGCCGTCACGTCGCGGCGTGCACCCGGATGATCCACGTGCGTCCAGCGCGCCTTGCGTCCGAGGGAGATGTCGAGGACGCCCTTGACGTAGCAGAGCTGCAGGAAGGCGTCGAAGAAGAGCTCCGGGAAGATCGTGATGGCGAGCAGCCGGGCCGGCCAGCCGCCCTTCCACGCGGTCACGAGCCGCTCCAGCAGGAAGACCGTGCCGAGACCGAGCCAGAAGGTGAACCAGACCCAGTGGTCGCTGGCGAGGAGCATGACGCCGAGCAGCACGAAGTAGCCCCACAGCGCGAAGACGCCGTAGCCGATCGCGAGCTGCTGCGCCCAGTAGCGGAAGGTGGCCGTCGTGACGCCGTACGCGCCGAGGTTCTCGAGCGCGCCGCGCTGCCAGCGCAGCCGCTGGTTCCACAGCAGGCCCCAGCTCGGCATCAGCTCGGTGACCACCGTGCACTCGGAGGGGGAGACCATCAGGGCGCCGAGCGACTTCAGGGCGATGGTGAGCTCGTTGTCCTCGGTGAGCGCCGCGGTGTCATAGACGTCGCCCCTGATGCCCGGGATGGCCGATCCGCGGTGCTCGGCGACCGCACGCAGCGCCCGCGGACGGAACAGCGAGGCGGTCCCGGTCAGGACGAAGACCTTGCCCCGACGGCGCTTGATCTCGCGTCCGTAGCGGAGGTACTCGTTGCGCTGGAACTGGCCGATCAGGCCGTGTCCCTCCTCGCCGTAGAAGACGCCGCCCACGGCGGACAGCCCACGGTCCTCGGTGAACCGGCGGACCGCGGAGGCGAGGAACCCCTGGTCGAGCATCGTGTCGGCGTCCATCACCATGACCACGTCGTTCTCGCCCTGGTGGGGGAGCAGGTGCCGGAGCGCCTGGTTGAGCGCGCCGCCCTTCTTGTGCGTATTGCGGACCGACTCCCGGACCTCCGCGCCGTGCGCCCGGGCGACGTCGACGGTGCGGTCGGTGCAGTTGTCGGCGACCACGATCACCCGGTCGGGCGGGGGCACCTGCTGCGCCAGTGAGGACAGGGTGGCCGGGAGGGACGCCTCCTCGTTGTGGGCCGGCACGAGCACCGTGACCGTGACCTCGCCGTGGAACACCCCGCGCGTCTCGCTCATCATCACGCGCGGGGACAAGGGGTCCTGGTGCGCGTTGAGGGAGCGCCGGGTCCGGCGCAGGACGCGGTACTCGAGGAGGGCCAGGCCGGCGCCGCAGAGGAGCGAGACCGCGACGGCGATCTCCAGGACGCGCAGCGACGGGGCATGGGTGTCGTAGAGGACCCGCCAGGCACCGAGCACGACGCCGTGGCGCTCGTCGTCCGCGTTCACGTCCTCGCGGGCGACCGCCAGCCACAGGAGTACGGCGGCCACGGCGGTCAGGCCCAGGATGATCAGGCCGACCAGCCGCTCGAGTCCGTGTCTCACCTCGTGACCGTACCCACAACCGGGTAACAGGAACAGTCAGTGACCGAGTCCGATCAGTGCTGGTAGGTGCCGACCAGGATCGCGCGAGCAGCGGTCTTGAAGGCGAGGTTGAACCCGACCACGGCCGGGGTGGCGTCGCCGTCCACGCCGAGGGTCTCCTCCGTCACCGCGTGGACGACGAAGTAGTAGCGGTGGACCTGGTCACCCGGCGGCGGCGCGGCGCCTCCGAAGCTCTTCGTGCCGAAGTCGTTGCGCACGTGGAAGGCGCCGCCGGGGAGGCTGTCGTCGCTCGCACCGGCCCCGGCGTCGAGCGCGGTGACGTCGCCCGGGATGTCCACCGCGATCCAGTGCCAGAAGCCGCTCACCACGGGGGCGTCGGGGTCGTAGCAGGTGACGACGTAGCTCCTGGTCCCCTCCGGCCCCGGCTCCCACGTGAGCTGCGGCGAGGTGTTGCCGCCCTCGTAGACCTGGGCCTCGCCGAGCGGCTTGCCCTGGGTGACGTCGGTGCTGGTGACCGAGAACGAGGGAACGGCGGGCAGGAGCTCGTAGGGGTCGGGCTTGACCGGGCGGTCGAGGGACATGGCACTCCTAGGTCTGATCCTGGGCGGACGAGCCGACCCTAGTCCGGCCAGTGAACAGTCGTCACCGGGTGCGGCGCCCGGTCACGGAGAATGGCCCCGTGGACTTCCCGCCCTACCCCTCCGGCCTCCGGCTCGCCGGTCGCCGCGTCGTCGTCGTCGGCGGTGGACACGTGGCCCAGCGCCGCATCCCCGCGCTCATCGCCGCCGGCGCCGACGTCGAGGTGGTCTCGCCCGAGGTCACGCCGGCGATCGAGGGTCTGCTCGGCTCCGGAGAGATCCGGTGGACGGCCCGCGGCTTCACCGCGGCCGACCTCGACGGAGCGTGGTACGTCGTCTGCGCGACGTCGGACGCGGCGGTCAACGAGGCGGTGAGCGTCGCCGCCGATGAGCGCCGGGTGTTCTGCGTCCGGTCCGATGACGCCCTCGCGGCGACCGCCTGGACCCCCGCCGTCGGCCGGCACGGGGACGTCACCGTGGCGGTGCTGGGCAACCGCGACCCGCGCCGCTCCGCGGAGCTGCGCGACGGGATCGTGGCCGAGCTGCGCGAGGGCAGCCTGGTCGCCCGGCAGCACCGTGACCGGGTGGCCGGCGTGACGCTCGTCGGCGGAGGCCCGGGCGACCCGGAGCTCGTCTCGGTCGCCGGCCGCAAGGCGCTGATGGACGCCGACGTCGTCGTCGCCGATCGGCTCGCTCCGCGCGAGCTCCTCTCGGACCTGCCGGCCGACGTCGAGCTGATCGACGTCGCCAAGCTGCCCCGCGGCCGCTCCGCGCAGCAGGAGGAGATCAACCGGGTCATCGTCGAGCAGGCGCTGGCCGGCCGCTCCGTGGTGCGGTTCAAGGGCGGCGACAACTTCGTCTTCGGCCGGGGCTACGAGGAGGTCCTCGCCTGCCGCGCGGCGGGGGTCCCGGTCACCGTCATCCCGGGGCTCACCTCGCCGGTCGCGGTGCCCGGGATCGCGGGCATCCCCGTGACGCACCGAGGGGTCGCGCACGAGTTCACCGTGATCTCCGGCCACCTGCCGCCTGGGCACCCGGAGTCGCTCACCAGCTGGCCCGCCGTCGCCGGGCTGGCCGGCACCGTCGTGCTGATGATGGCCGTCGAGAACGCGCCGGCCATCGCGACCGCCCTGCTCGACGGCGGCCGGCCGGCCGACACCCCGGTCGCGGTCGTCTGCGACGGCACGATGCCGACCGAGCGGACCGTGCTCGCGACGCTGGGCACCCTCGGCGCACGGCTGGCGGAGGAGGCGGTGAAGCCCCCGGCGATCATCGTCGTCGGCGAGGTCGTCCGGGTGGCGCATCCGGAGGCGTTCTGAGCCGGTCGCCATCGGGCGGACCGCCTCGGGCCGGCGTCCTCAGCGGCGCGCGGTGACGTAGCAGGCGACGGCCGTCGCGGCGGCCACGTTGAGCGAGTCGACGCCCGCGCTCATCGGGATGGTCGCGCGTCGTGACGCGGCCCGCTCCCAGTGCTCGGACAGCCCGTGGCCCTCGGACCCGAGCACGAGCGCGACCTTGTCGAGCCCGGCGACGGCGTCCTCGATGTCGACGGAGTCGCCGGCGAGGGTGAGTGCGACGGTGGTGAACCCGGCGGCGTCGAGCATCGGCAGGGCGTCGTACCAGTCGGGCAGCCGGGTCCACGGCACCGAGAAGACCGTGCCCATGGCGACCTTGATCGAGCGGCGGTAGAGCGGGTCGGCGCAGCGCGGCGCGAGCAGGACGGCGTCGAAGCCGAGCCCGGCGGCGCAGCGGAAGATCGCCCCGACGTTGGTGTGGTCGACGATGTCCTCGAGGACGAGCACCGACCGCGCACCCTCGAGCACCGACCCGACCGAGGGGAGCGGCCGCCGCGCGAGCGACGCCAGCGCGCCGCGGTGCACGTGGAAGCCCGTCACCTGCTCGGCGAGCGCCTCCGACACGACGTAGCAGGGCGCGTCCGACGCGGCGAGGACATCGGCCAGGCCGTCGAGCCAGCGGGGCGCCATGAGGAACGAGCGGGCCGCGAATCCGGCCTCGGCCGCCCGGCGTACGACCTTCTCGCCCTCGGCGAGGAAGAGGCCCTCGGCCGTCTCGATCGACTTGCGCAGCTCCACGTCGCGCAGGTCGCGGTAGTCGGCGAGGCGGGGATCGTCGGCGGAGTCGACCTCGATGAGCTGGGCCATCGGAGGCGGTCAGTCCGTCTCGGGCACCGGCCACGACGGCGGGAACTCGTCGGCCAGCTTGTCGTGCTCCTTGCGCAGCTTCTTGCGGTTGCGATCGGAGATGCGGTCGCCGAAGACGGTGCCCACCGTGTGGTCGGTCTCGTGCTGCAGGCAGCGGGCGAGCAGCCCGTCGCCCTCGAAGGTCACGGGCTCGCCGGACAGGCCGACGCCGTCGACGCGGGCGTGGTCCGGTCGGGCGCAGGAGACGAAGGCACCGGGGTAGGAGAGGCAGCCTTCGAGGTCGTCGTCGAGGACCCGGTCGTTGCCCTCGGGCATGGTGACGACCGGGTTGCAGACCACCCCGACCCAGCGCTCGCCCGCCGCGTCGGGGCAGTCGAAGACGAACATCGCCAGGTCCACGCCGATCTGGCAGGCGGCGAGGCCGACGCCCTCGGCGGCATACATGGTGGCCACCATGTCGGCGGCGAGGCTGCGCAGCGCATCGTCGAAGACCGTCACCTGCTGCTGCGGCCGGTGCATGACGTCGGTGCCCCAGCGCGTCATCGGGCGCACCGTGCCGCCTGTCGGCAGCGGCCCGTAGGGCTCGTGATCGGGCGCGGTCATGTCGACGTCCTCGGAGTCCGGCATGGGCCGCAGC
This sequence comes from Nocardioides terrae, assembly GCF_900112345.1. Taxonomy (GTDB): domain Bacteria; phylum Actinomycetota; class Actinomycetes; order Propionibacteriales; family Nocardioidaceae; genus Nocardioides; species Nocardioides terrae. The sequence continues at coordinate 75,723 of NZ_FOLB01000007.1, read as the reverse complement.
CTACCGGCGGGGGGCCCTGTGACCGGCGGCACCCGGGGGCCTGTAGACCGCGGTGTAACTCAGAGTTACAGTTTCTCGCATGTCCCTCCTGAACAGCCTCAAGGGCGGTGGCCGCCACGGCGTGCCGTCCGGCGACCAGCGCGACGCCATGGGCGTCCTGCTGGCGACGGTGCAGAAGGTCACCACGTCGTCGCTCCTGGACCGGCTCGGCATGCGCAAGCAGGCCGAGCAGCTCGTCTTCACGTCGACGAGCGGTGGCTTCCGGGTCGCCGCCGCTGCCGGCCGGACGTGGCAGAAGGTCGGCTCGCAGAAGGCCGGGGTGCGCGCGTCCAGGAGCGCCGGCGACGGCGTCTTCGACCTCACGCCCACCGAGGACGAGCAGATGCTCGTCGACGTCGTCGGCGAGTACGCCGCGGAGCTGGTCCGCCCTGCAGCCGCCGCGGCCGACGAGGCGTGCGCGACCCCGCCCGAGGTGCTGGCGGCAGGACTGGAGATCGGTCTCCCGATGCTGGGGGTCCCCGAGGCACTCGGCGGCATCGCGGAGACCCGCTCGGCGATGGCCGGGACGCTGGTCGCCGAGGCGCTGGCCCGCGGGGACATGGGCATCGCGGTCGCCGCCCTCGCCCCCGGTGCCGTGGCGACCGCCCTCGGCCTGTGGGGGACCGAGGAGCAGCAGCGGACCTACCTGCCGGCCTTCACCGGGGAGAAGACGACGCCCGCAGCCACGCTCGCGCTGAGCGAGCCGCGGGTGCTCTTCGACCCGCTCGAGCCGGCCACGACGGCGACCCGGACCGACGACGGGTTCCTCCTCAGCGGGACCAAGTCGGCCGTCGTACGCGGGGCGGAGGCGGAGCTCTTCGTCGTCGGGGCGACGCTCGACGGCCTCCCGACGCTCTTCCTCCTCGAGTCCGGCCCCCCCGGCCTCGAGGTCGAGGCCGACCCCTCGATGGGCCTGCGCGCCGCGGCGCTGACCAGGCTCACCCTCACCGACGTGAGGATCCCGGCCGGCAACGTGCTCGGCGACGCCGACTCCTACCGTGAGTGCGTCCGGCTGAGCCGGCTGGCCTGGTGCGCGCTGAGCCTCGGCACGGCGCAGGCGGTGCTCGACTACGTGACGCCCTACGTCAAGGAGCGCCAGGCGTTCGGCGAGCCGATCGCACACCGCCAGTCGGTCGCCTTCATGGTCGCCAACATCGCCATCGAGCTGCAGGCGATGCGGGCGCTGACCTACAAGGCCGCGAGCCGCGCCGCCCGCGGCAAGGACGTCGCCCGCGACGTCGCCTGGGCGCGGAAGCTGTGCGCCGAGAAGGCGATGCAGATCGGCAACGACGGCGTCCAGCTCCTGGGTGGCCACGGATTCATCAAGGAGCACCCGGTCGAGCGGTGGTACCGCGACCTGCGTGCGATCGGACTCATGGAAGGCGCGGTGCTCGTCTGATGGCCATCAACCTGGACGACCCCAAGAAGCTGCGCGGACTGCGCGACCAGGCCCACCAGGTCGCGATGAACATGCTGCGCCCCATCTCGCGCAAGTACGACCGCGCCGAGCACACCTACCCGACCGAGCTCGACATGCTGGCGGCGATCCTCGACGGGCTCAACGACTCGGGCACCTCGCAGGGCGCGGGCGCGGCCGGCGTACGCCGGACCGAGGACGCGGGCCCGACGGGCAACCGCAACGGCGCCAACATGGCCACCGTCATGGGCGCCGTCGAGATGTGCTGGGGCGACGTCGGCATGATGCTCACGATGCCGCGGCAGGGCCTGGGCAACTCGGCCATCGCGAGCGTCGCCGACGAGGAGCAGCTGGAGCGGTTCAAGGGCACCTGGGCGTCGATGGCGATCACCGAGCCGGGCTTCGGGTCGGACTCGGCGGCCGTCTCGACCACCGCGGTGAAGGACGGCGATCACTACGTCCTCAACGGCGAGAAGATCTTCGTCACCGCCGGTGAGCGCTCCGACTCCGTGGTCGTCTGGGCGACGCTCGACAAGTCGCTCGGGCGCGCGGCGATCAAGTCGTTCGTGGTGCCGAAGGGCACGCCCGGCATGAAGGTGGAGCGGCTCGAGCACAAGCTCGGCATCCGCGTCTCGGACACCGCCGTGATCAGCTTCACCGACTGCCGCGTGCCCGCGGAGAACCTGCTCGGCACGCCCGACATCGACGTGTCCAAGGGCTTCGCCGGCGCGATGGCGACCTTCGACAACACCCGCCCGCTCGTCGCCGCCTTCGCGGTCGGGTGCGCCAAGGCGTCCCTCGACCTGACCCGAGACCTTCTCGACCGAGCGGGCGTGACCGTCGACTACGACCGCCCGGCCCAGAACCAGGTGGCGGCCGCCGCACGGTTCATGCAGCTCGAGGCCGACTGGAACGCCGCCTACCTGCTCATGCTGCAGGCGGCGTGGATGGCCGACAACCGCAGGCCCAACTCGCTCGAGGCGTCGATGGCCAAGGCGAAGGCCGGCCGGGTCGGTTCGGAGATCACGCTCGCCTGCGTCGAGCTCTGCAGCACCGTCGGCTACTCGGAGACCGAGCTGCTCGAGAAGTGGGCGCGCGACTCGAAGATCCTCGACATCTTCGAGGGCACGCAGCAGATCCAGCAGCTCATCGTGGCGCGCCGGGTCCTCGGGCTCACCTCGGCCGAGCTCAAGTGAGCTCGCGCTAGCCCTTCTTGGGGTCGCTGGCCTTGCGCAGCACGTCGGTCTCCCGCTTGATGCGCTTGGTCGTGGACGGGTCCATCAGCGGCTCGGTGCCGGGCTGCTGCAGGTCGGACTCGGTCGTGTCGGGGTTGACGCCCGGACCGGCGCCCGTCGTGCCGACCGGCGTGACGACCTCGACGTCCTCGTCCTCCGGCCCGCCGACGTAGGAGGTGAGCTCCTCGTCGTCGCCAGGACCGGTCACCGACGACGGCTCGGTGAAGACCGGGTCGTGGACAGGGCCGGGCTCGGGGGTTTGGTCGGACGACTCGTCGGACGACTCGGGCGCCGGCGTCGACTGCGTGACCGGGTCGCCGTGCCTCTTGAGCGTGGGCTCGTCGCCCGTCGGCTCGGCGACGGCGCGGTCGGGGTCCAGCAGGGGCCGGTCGTGCCCATGGCCGGTGACGACGGCGCCGACCATCCCGCGTCCGAGGGTGAGGACGCCACCGGCGGTGCGGAGGGGGTGGCGGACCGCGTTGAGCGAGACGCTCGTCGCCCCGCGGACGATGCCGAGCGGTGTCTTGACCGGGTGGACCATGCGTGAGCCTCCTGCTCGTGGGGGAGGCGGTCCGGTACCCGGTCACCCGAGCAGCACGCGTGTCCTCAGGGCAGCAGCGTCGCGCCGCCGGACGGCTCGGCGAGCAGGTGGGCGGGCGAGGCGTACCCGGCCCGGTCGAAGGCGGCGTCCACGGCCTCGACGACCTCCTCGACCCGGTCGGTGGGCACGACGGAGACGATCGATCCTCCGAAGCCGCCTCCGGTCATCCGCGCGCCGTCGGCGCCGTGCGCAACGGCCGTCTCGACGGCCAGGTCGAGCTCGGGCGTGGAGATCTCGAAGTCGTCGCGCATCGAGGCGTGCGAGGCGGCGAACAGCTCCCCGAGGCTGCGCCAGTCGGCGTGCGCCAGCGCCTCGACGGTGGCGGGCACCCGCGCCGTCTCGGTGACGATGTGCCGGGCCCGCCTGGCGACGCGCTCGTCGGTGAGCCGGGTGACGTCGTCGAGAGTCGCCTCGCGCAGCGTCGGGATGCCCAGCTCCGCGGCCGCGCGCTCGCACTCGTCGCGGCGGGAGGCGTAGCCGCCGTCGGTCAGCTCGTGCGAGACCCGGGTGTCGGTGACCAGGATGCTGCGGTCGACGAGGGCGAGCGGCTCGGCCTCGTGCCGGTGGGACGAGAAGTCGATGAGCAGGGCGCTGCCGGGCTCGGCGAAGACCGCGACGGTCTGGTCCATGCCGCCGGTCGGTGCGCCGGCCATCTCGGTCTCCGCGCGGATGCAGGCGTCGACCACCATCTGCCGGGTCGGCGCCGTCGGCTCGACGTCGAGCAGTCCGAGCACCGCGAACGCCACCGCGCACTCGATCGAGGCCGAGCTGGACAGCCCGGCGCCGAGCGGCACCGTGCCGTCGACGTGCAGGTCGACGCCCGGCACCTCGAGGCCGGCCTCGCCCAGCGCCCACAGCACTCCGCCGACGTACGCCGGCCAGCCGGTGAGCCGCCCTGGGGCGAGCTCGTCGATCCGCCCGGTCCAGTCGTCGTCGGCCTGGGCGCTGGAGAGCCGGACGACCCCGTCGTCACGACGCGCGACGGCCGCCGCGGTGGCGTGGGGCAGGGCGACGGGGAGGACCAGCCCGCCGTTGTAGTCGGTGTGCTCGCCGATCAGGTTCACCCGGCCCGGCGCCCAGCCGACGGCGGCCGCGTCCGCACCGTGCCGCTCCCGCAGGCCCGCCCGGGCTCGGTCGGCAAGGGTGTCGGCGGAGGGAGGCGTCGGCAGGCTCATGGCGCTCAGGCTAGAGGCGTCAGCCGCGGGAGGAGTTGGCGGTCCGGCCCCGCACGATGCCGACGAACGCCTGGGTGCGCTCGTCGTCGTGCTCGACCAGCCAGGCCAGGCCGACGCTGGTCGGCTCCAAGTCGCGCACCGGCCGCTGGACGACGTCCTTGCGCTGCAACAGCCGGGCGACCGACATCGGCAGCAGGACGACGCCCGTCCCCGACGCGACGGTCTCGACGGCGTCCTTCTCGCTCATCGACGGCCACGCCAGCTGCGCGGCCGACGGCGTCCACCCGGAGCGGTGGGGGAGCACCAGCTGCTCCTCGGCCAGGTCCTCCAGCGACACGTCCTCGGCGAGGGAGAGGTAGTGGTCGCGGGCGAGGACGGCGACCGGCACCTCGTCGTACAGCGGGATGAGGTGGACGCCGTCGCGATCCATGGGCAGGCGCACGAGCGCCATGTCGACCTCACCGCTGCGCAGCGCCTGCTCCTGCTCGTCCTCGGTCAGTGGCACCAGCTCGAGCCGCTCGCGGGAGCGGTCGCGCCATACGCGGGCCCACTTGTCAGGGGTCGCCCCGGTCACGAAGCCCAGCCGGAAGGTCACGGAGCAGATCCTACGAGTCAGGCCGTCGCACCGAACTGCTCCACCCTGATCGAGTCCGCTCGCACGCCCACCTCGCCGAGCAGGCGGGTTGCGTAGGACGCGAAGCCGACGGACCCGCAGACGTAGGCCCGCTCGGCCCCGGCGACCAGCGGCTCGAGCTCGTCGAGGTACGGCGGCGCCGAGACCCGGCCGTCGAGGTTCTCCCGCGTGAGGGCGACGAACGCGCCCGCGGCGAGCAGCTCGTCGGCGTAGGGGAGCTCGGCGCGGGTGCGACCGACCGCGCACACCCGGATCAGCCGCTCCGCGCCGATCCGGCGGGCGTGCCGCAGCATCGCGACGAACGGCACGACGCCCGTCCCGCCGCCGACGCAGACGATCGGGACGTCGCCGGTCCAGGTGAACCAGCCGCCGATCGGTCCGCGCACCTCGAAGACGTCGCCCTCCCGCGCCTCGTCGTGCAGGAAGCCGGAGACCTCGCCGCCGGGCAGGCACTCCACCATGAGCTCCAGCAGCGAGTCGGCGGGGTCGGAGGCGACCGAGTAGGACCGCGACGCGGTGTAGTCGTCGTCGGCGCGCAGGCGCAGGACGTAGTGCTGCCCGGGCAGGTGGTCGACCCGATCGGCCACGTCGAGGCGCAGCCGCACCAGCCGGTCGGTGCGGTCGATCTCGACCAGCGTCCCCGTCGTCCACGCTCCCGTCGGCGCCTGGACCGGCGTGCCGGTCACGGGTCGCCCTGGTAGCGCTGCTCGAGCCACGGGTCGCCGCGGTCGTGGTAGCCGTTCTGCTCCCAGAAGCCCGGGCGGTCGCGCTCCATCAGCTCCAGCCGGGTGATCCACTTGGCCGACTTCCAGAAGTACAGGTGCGGCACGAGCAGCCGGACCGGGCCGCCGTGCTCGGGCGGGAGCGGCCGGCCGTCGTACTCCCAGACGAGCCAGGCCCTGCCGCCGCGCACGTCGTCGAGCGGGAGGTTGGTGGTGTAGCCGGTGGTCGAGTGGGCCATGACGTGGGCCGCCTCGGGCCGCGGCCGCGCGATGTCGAGGAGCGTGTCGACGCTGATGCCGCTGAAGGTGGTGTCGAGCTTGGACCAGGTGGTCACGCAGTGGATGTCGCCGAAGTACGTCGACCCTGGCAGGGCGTGGAGGTCCCGCCACGACCACGTGTGCGGATTGTCGACGAGGCCGTCCACGGTCATCGTCCACTCGTCAGCGACCAGGTGGGGTGTGACCTCGGCGGTCAGGGTGGGCCACTCGGCGCCGGTGTCGTACTGGCCGGGCGGGAGCCGTTGCGTCGAGTCCTGGGAAGGCCGGCCGCGCCGGGGCCGGCCGCTGAAGCCGCGGGTGATGGGCACGCGCCCAAGGTAGCGGTCGACGCTCAGCCCGGGGCTCGCCCTGCCGATCGGGAGGTGTGCTCGATGACCCCGCCGATCCGCCGATCGACCGCGCCTCCGCGCCGCCGGTCGTGTCGGCGACCCCGGGACCGGGCAGCGAGCGGATTCCGGACGTGCGCCGGGCCCACGACCCGACGGTCCGGGACTTCGCCCGCCGCGTGGAGGAGCGCGCCGGCCTCGCCGCCTACCGTCACGGCACCAGACGCGTGGTGCACACGTTGGGCGAGCTCGCCGAGGTGCGTGACGTGAGGCGGCACGCGAACGTCTGGGTCCCGCTCGCGACGTTCGCGGTGACCGCAGTGTGTGCCGTCCTGGTGGCGCTGCTCACCACCACCCTCGCCGAGCCCGGGCACGGGTGGGCGACCGAGCTCGCTGCCGGGATCGTCACCATCGCCGTGGTCGTCGGCGGCTTCGCCGTCCTGACCCGGGCCCAGGACCACTTCGAGGAGCGCGGGCCGCGCGGACGGCTGGTCAGGGCGGACCTGGCCGACGCCTACGAGACGATCCGGGACGGCACCGCCGTGCTCGTCCGGTTGGGAGTGCCGCCGTCGGCGCTGGCGATGGTCGCGGACCTGCTGCCTCGCGCGGACCGGATGCTCGGCCTGCTCGTCGAGCACGAGGCGCGCGGGGGCGACGTACGCCGCCATGCCGCCTACGGCGCGCTCATCCGGATGGGCGCCCAGGTGACGGTCCTCACCGACATGGCCGAGGAGCGGATGGGGCAGCGCTCGGGCATGCGGCGCGACCGGCCCCTCCCGGCGCCGCCTCGGGTCGAGCCCACCCCTGCTGAGCGCGCCCTGTCAACGCTCGAGGTCATCGCGGACCTGATCGAGATGCTCGGGCCCGACGTCCCGCGCCACCGGGGGCGGAACGGCGTCAGCTGAGCCGCCCGCCGTAGCTCGGCAGCCGGAAGCCGCGCTCGTAGTCGCCGCCGACCAGGTCGGAGCGGTGGTTGCCGACGTTGGCGACGATCGTCCAGCCCTTCGCGGCGATCTGCCGCCGGCAGCGCCTCTTGCTGTGCACCAGGGACTCGCCGCGTCCGCGCCCGCACATGCCGGTGACCTCGTAGCCCGCGCGACGCAGCTCCCGGCGCGGGTTCGCCAGCGTCCCCCGGTGACGGCCGGTCACGAAGAAGACGCCCATCCCGAGCCGGTCCGCGTGGCGGGCGAACCGGAGCGTCGGGCGCACGGGTCGCGGCCAGTCGTACTCGGTGGCGAGCGAGGTGTTGTCGATATCGAGCACGATGGCCAGGCGGCCGCCGTCCCGCGCCGCCCGCGCTTCGAGGTAGGGGATCGACCCTTGCATCGCCTGCCTCACGTCGGCGTGCCACCGGGCCTTGGAGGGCAGCGGCACGGCGTCAGCGGGGGAGCCGGCCAGCAGCGGTAGGAGCATGGTCATCAGGGCGAGAAGTGCTCGGGCCATGGTCGCCACGCTAACCCGGGTTCTGGGGCGGCCTGCAAGGATGAGGCGGACGACGCTCGACCCGGAAGGAGCCGGAGCATGTGGCGGCTCGACAAGGCCGGTGCTGCGGACGACCGCGCCTGGCACCTCGCGGCCGCCGGCGGCGTCTCGTTCATCGCGCTGGTCTGCTTCGCGGCCAGCACGACGACCCAGGAGGCCTCCGATGCGCCCGAGCTGGCCTCGCTCGCCGCCTATCTCGGCCTCACCTGGGTCCTGTGGACGCTCGTGCACCGTGCCGCGTCGCGTCGGGTACTGCTGGTCTGGCCGGTGATGGTGACGCTCGGCGTGACCGGCGAGTCGTACGTCGCGCCGCACGCCGCCACGCTCTGCACGGGGGTGATCGTCCTCGGCTTCCTCTTCGTCGGGCTCACCCAGCGGCCGTGGACGTCGTTGATCGTGTGGCCGTTCGCCGTGGTGGCGCTGTGGTCGACCTTCGACCTGCCGCTGTCCCAGGCGCTCGTCCGGGTCAGCCTCGCGTCCCTGGTCTGGATCTCCGTCGCCGAGCTGCCCGCCTGGCTGACGACCTCCCTCCGCGCTGCCCGCAGCGAGGTCGCCCGGCTCGCCGCGACCGATGCGCTGACCGGCCTCCCCAATCGCCGGGCCTGGGACGAGTGGCTCGTCGACACCGACGACGGTGGCGCGCTGTCGCTCCTCGTCGTGGACCTCGACCACTTCAAGCGGTACAACGACGCCCACGGCCACCTGGGGGGCGACCTCCTGCTCGTCGAGTTCGCCACCGCGCTGCGGACCCTCGTCGACGGGCACGGGCTCGTCGCGCGCTGGGGCGGCGAGGAGTTCGTCGTGATCCTCCCCGGCAGCGATGACGGGTCCGCGCACGCCCTCGCCCAGCAGGTGATGGCCGCGGTCCCGGGCGCCGAGACGTGCTCGATCGGCGCCGCCACCCGGCGTACCGGCGAGGACGTCACGTCGGTGCTCGCCCGTGCCGACGCCGCGCTCTATCGCGCCAAGGCGGACGGCCGGAGCCGGGTCGTCGCGGCCTGACCCCTACCGGTCGGTAGGGTGTGGCCATGCGCCGTACCGTTTTCGACGAGGACCACGAGTCGTTCCGCAAGACCCTCCGGGCCTTCATCGAGGCCGAGGTCGCACCTCACTACCAGGAGTGGTTCGACGACGGGCTGGTCCCGCGCGAGTTCTACTTCAAGCTGGCCGAGCTCGGCCTGTTCGGCATCAACGTGCCCGAGGAGTTCGGCGGCGCCGGGCTCGAGAGCCACAAGTTCGAGGCGATCCAGTACGAGGAGACGGCGCGCGCCGGCGTCAACTTCGGCGGCTCGGGCGTGCACGTGCTGCTCGCCCTGCCCTACATCAAGATGCTCGGCACCGAGGAGCAGAAGCAGCGCTTCCTCCCGGCGTTCGTCTCCGGCGAGGAGATGTGGGCGCTGGCGATGACCGAGCCCGGCACCGGCTCGGACCTGGCCGGGATGAAGAGCAGCGCCCGCCGCTCCGACGACGGCAGCCACTACGTCCTCAACGGCGCGAAGACCTTCATCACCGGCGGGGTGCACGCCGACCGAGTGATCGTGTGCGCCCGCACCGCCCCGCCCCGGGACGACGACCGCCGCTTCGGCATCTCGCTCTTCGCCGTCGACACCAAGTCGGAGGGGTACGTCGTCGGCCGCAAGCTCGACAAGCTCGGGCTGCGCACCTCCGACACCGCCGAGCTGTCTTTCAGCGACGTCGTGGTGCCGGCCGAGGACCTGCTCGGCGAGGAGAACCAGGGCTTCTCCTACCTCGGGCGCAACCTGCCCTCCGAGCGGTGGGGCATCGCCTACGGCGCCTACGCTCAGGCGGCGGCCGCCGTGCGGTTCGCCCAGGAGTACACCCAGCAGCGGACCGTGTTCGGCAAGGAGGTCGCCTCCTTCCAGAACACCAAGTTCGAGCTGGCCGCCTGCCAGGCCAAGGTGGACGCCGCCCAGGCCGTCGCCGACCGCGCCCTCGAGGCGCTCGACGCCGGCGAGCTGACCGCCGCCGAGGCCGCGTCGGCCAAGCTGTTCTGCACCGAGGTCGCCTCCGAGGTCATCGACCGGTGCCTGCAGCTGCACGGCGGCTACGGCTACATGAACGAGTACCCGGTCGCGCGCCTCTACGCCGACAACCGGGTCAACCGGATCTACGGCGGCACCAGCGAGGTCATGAAGACGATCATCGCCAAGAGCATGGGTCTGTGACGCGAAGGGCCCCGGATCACTGATCCGGCGCCCTTCGCCGCTGCCGCCTGCTCCCCGTGCTGCTGTTCGAGTCGGCATGGCGGCCGACATCTGTCTGACTGCCGGCAGATGCCAGATGAGGGGCGGCGCGAAACGGCACCTGCCAGCACTTGATGGTCCGTCCCGGGTCGGCGAGACGCCAGCGTCCGGACCCCGCCTACATGGTGGTGACCATGCCCCCGTCGATCAGCACGTCGGCCCCGGTGATGTTGCCCGCAGTGGTGGAGGCGAGGAGCAGGACGACCTGGGCGACCTCGTCCGGCCGGGTGAAACGCTCGGTCGGCGTACCGGCGACGGCCGCCTGCCTCACGTCCGCGGCGTCGACGCCCTGCGCCCGGCTGATGGTGTCGGCGACGCCGCCGGCGCCGAGCCAGAGGGCGGTCTCGACGGGGCCGGGGCTGACCGTGTTGACCCGTACGCCGGCCGGGCCGACCTCCTTCGACAGCGACTTGGTGAAGCTGCGCAACGCGGCCTTGGCGGCGCTGTAGTCGATGACTCCCGGGTCGGGCAGTGTGGCGTTCACCGAGCAGATCGTGACGATCGTCGAGGGCGCCGCCCGCAAGAGGTGGGGGAGGGCCGCGCGCGTCGCGCGGACGGCGGAGAACAGGTTGACCTCGACCGCCCACTGCCAGTCCTCGTCGGTGACGGCCAGGAAGCCGTCGGTCCGTGGGTGCACGCCTCCGACGTTGTTGACGAGCACGTCGATGCCGCCGAAACGGTCCACCGCCCGGTCCACCAGGTCCTGGCACCCGCTCGCGGTGGTCAGGTCGCCGAGCACCTCGACCGTGTGGCCGTCCTCGGTCAGCGCGGTCAGCTCGGGTGAGCCGGTCAGCGCGCCGGCGACCACGTTCGCCCCCTCGCCGCGCAGGGCGTGGGCGACGGCGAGGCCGATGCCCTTGCTCGCGCCGGTCACCACCGCCGTACGCCCGTCGAGCTCGAGCTTCACAGCGACTGCCCTCGCAGCCACTTCAGGCAGGTGTCGGCCACCTCGGCCCACCCGGAGTCGATGGTCAGCGAGTGGCCCCGGTCGGGGAAGGTCTCCAGGTCGGTCACCGCCTCGGAGTGGCGGTACTGCTTGAGCGTCGCGCGGGTGACGGTCTCGGGCACGGTGTGGTCCTTGCCGCTGGCGATGAGCAGCAGCGGGCCGCGGGCCTGGTTGGCGGTGTTGACCTTCGCCGGCGAGTGGGGGTTGAAGTTCGCCGCGGCGGCCTCGAACAGCGGCCGGCCGGGCGCCGGGATGGTCCAGCGCTCGAAGAGCTGGTCCGACTCCTCCTCCGAGACCGCGTTCCCGAAGGCGAAGCGGAACTGCTCGGCGGTCAGGGAGACGGCCCGGTGCTTGTTGGCGGGGTTCTTGAAGACCGGGAGCGTGGCCCGCAACGCCGACAGCGGCAGCGGCAGCACCCCCTTGATCTGGGCGGCGTCGATCGCGATCGCTGCCCTGGCGCAGTCCTGGCCGAGCAGCCGCTGGGCGATCATCCCACCGAACGAGTGGCCGACCAGGATCGGCAGCTCGGGCAGCCCCCTGATGACGCCGGCGACGTGCTCGACCACGTCGTCGATGCCGTGGTCGGCGATCGCCTCGGGGTCACGCCGGGACTCCTCGACGGTGTCGTGGTCGCCGGGCCAGCCGACGGCCTGCGCGTCGTACCCCTCGTCCTGGAAGCGGGTCACCCACGGCTCCCACGACGAGGCATGCAGCCATAGTCCATGGATGAAGAGGACAGGTGTTCCCACGATCGGCTCCCTCGCTCGTGCCGGTTGCGGGATGCATCCGGCGGCGTTGCCGACCCTAGGGAGGCGGAGGGCCGCCCGGCTTCAGTCGGATGACTGTCGTTGCCGGATGAGCAGGCCGCCGGGGGGATCGGAGAGGAGGCCGGCGAGCTGTTGCCGGCTGGTCACGCCGAGCTTCGGGAAGATCCTGTAGAGGTGCGAGCCGACCGTGCGGTGGGACAGGAAGAGCCGCTGCCCGATCTCCCGGTTGGAGAGGCCCTGCGCGGCGAGCCCGGCGATCTGGGCCTCCTGCGCCGACAGCTGCTCGCGTGCGTTCGCGGTCGGTTGCCAGCCACGCTCGCCGGTGGCCCGCAGCTCCTGGTCGGCGCGTTGCGCCCACGGCTTCGCGCCGAGGGCGTCGAACGTCGAACGCGCGGAGCGGAGCGGATCGCGCGACTCGGTGACCCGCCGTTGACGCCGCAGCCAGGAGCCGTAGGCGAGCTGCAGCCGAGCCTGGTGCCAGGGGAAGGCCTGCGCGGCGCCCGACAGCGCGCTGCGGAACTCCTCCTCGGCCGAGGCGTCGTCGGCCAGCACTGCGCGGGCGTAGGCGAGGGTGATCGCCGTGCCGGTCGCGGTCGGCGAGGCGACCTGCGACTCCACGGCGCGGAGCGTCCGGCGGGCGTCCTCGCGAGAACCGGCTCGGACGCCCGCCTCGCAGAGGTAGCCGATCGTCCACAGCTGCTGCACGCGCTGGTACGCCGGATCGGTGGGGGTGAAGACCCGGGACAGCTCGCCGTACGCCTGATCGGGCCGGTCCGCGCCGAGGTCCCCGACCCCTCGCACCAGCTGCGCGCCCGCGAGGAGCGAGGAGCTCGCGTTCGGCAGCTGGAGTGCGGTCTGCTCGGCGTGGACGAGCAGCTCGTGACGTGCGGTCCAGTGACCGCTCACCGCGTCGATGAAGGTGGCGGCGAGTCGCGCGGTGCCTGCCCACACCCGCTGGCCGGTCTCGTCGGCGAGCCGCATCGCCTCGTCGGCGGAGCGGGCCGGGTCGAAGACACCGAGGTTGATCTCCGCCCAGGACCGGATCGCGAGCGCCTCTCCGAGCAGAGCGAGCCGGCCCTCGCCGCGCAGGTGGTGGATGGCCAGCGAGAGGAAGGAGTCGGCCCGGAGGAAGTCGCCGGCGCAGAACGCGGCGATGCCGAGCAGCGCGGCCACGTCGCCCCGGCCGCCGGCGTCGAGCGGCGCGCGGTCGATCTCGGTGATGAGCTCGGGCGTCAGGTCGAGCGACTCGGCCAGCCCGAGCACCGCCAGCACCTGGGGGTCGCCGCTTGGGAGCGGCACCGCACGGACCGCCGAGACGATCTCACGGCGTACCACCTCGCCGGGGTCTCGCCACCAGACCCTCCGGGCGGCGCCGAACAGCAGCTGCATCGCGACCTCGACGTCGCTCTCCTGCGCCGCCTGCCGGGCCAGGCCGACGAGGTGCAGGATCTCCTCGGGCTCGCTGCTCGCCCCGTCGTGGAACACCCCGGTCAGCCGGATCAGCCGGGACCGGTCCCGCGGTCGGAGCGTCATCCGGGTCACCCGCGCGGTGATGTCCTCGACGTGTGCGAACCTGCCCAGCTCGTAGCCGTACTCGGCGGCGCCGAGCAGCCGTGCCGCCTCGTCCAGCGGGTCCGGGCTCAGTGCCGCCGCCCGTTCCATGCGCGCCATGGCGGTGGCGTAGGCGCCGCGGCTCCTCGCCTCCGACGCGGCCTGCTCCAGCTCGACCGCGATCGGCTCGTCGCGCCGCGAGACCGAGCTGGCCCTGTGCCACACGACCCGGTCGGGGTGGGCGCCGAGCACCGCCGCGAGCGCCGCGTGTGCCTGGGCGCGGCGCTGGTGCGGCATGGATCGTCGCAGCGCCGATCCGACGAGGGGGTGGGCGACGGCGTACGTCGACCCGGTGACGGTCAGGAGGCCCAGGTCGACCGCCGGGGAGGCGGCCTGCTGGTCGACGGCGGTCCCGGTGACGACCGCGACCGCCGCCAGGACGTCGTCGAGCTGGTCGCCCTCGTCCAGCACCGCCATCTCCAGGATCGTGCGGCTGACCGGGTCCAGCTCCTGCGCGCGGGCCGAGAAGGCACGCTCCAGCCGCGTCGTCATCGGCAGGTCGGTCGCAGTGCTCCACACACCCGTCAGGGCGGCGGCGGTGCCGGCGAGCTCGATGAGGGCGAGCGGGTTGCCGTGCGCCTGCTCGACGACCCGGTCCCTCAGGTCGGGAGCGAGGTCCGGTGCTCGGTCGGTGAGCAGCGCGCGGGCCGCGTCCTCGGCCAGGCCGGCCACGCGGAGCCAGCCGGTGGTGCGGTCGTCGCCGAGCAACGTGGTCGCGGCCGAGGCGGTGCAGAGCAGGACGACCCGCTCCTCGGAGATCCGCCGGGCGACGAACGCCAGCGCGTCGGCGGAGGGACGGTCCATCCACTGCAGATCGTCGAGGCAGACGAGGACGGGGGTCTCGCGCGACACGTCGACCAGCAGGTCCAGCACGGCCAGCGAGGTGAAGAACGGATTGACGTCGGCAGCCTCGACCATCCCGAACCCGGCCAGCAGCGAGTGGCTCTGCGGGCCCGGCATGGCGTCGAGCCGAGCCAGGATCGGCGCGACCAGCTGGTGCAGGACGGCGTACGGCAGCTGCGACTCCGCCTGGCTGCCGCGGGCGCTCAGCACGGTGAAGCCCCGGGTCCGCGCCTCCCGCGCGATCCGGTCCAGCAGGGCGCTCTTGCCGACGCCCGGATCGCCCGTCAGCCCCAGGGATGAGCCACCGACGGCATCCAGCGCGTTCCCGAGACGCGTCACGATGTCCTCGCGACCGAACAGCCGAGCGTCATCGGTGACGGTCATGGGTCACAGCATGGTCCTTCGTGGACCGCCCCGTCTACGGAGGTGAAGTCGCTGTCCGAGTCATGGAAGCAGCCGTGGATGCAGCCATGGATGCAGCCATGGATGCAGCCATGGATGCAGTCATCCGGCGCAAGCAGGCGAGCGTGCCCGGGCCCAGCCTCGGAGCAGGGCCGCCCGGGCCCGGCAGTTCCGACAGGAGACACCGATGAGCACACCCACGATCGCCTTCGTCCACGGCGCGTTCGCCGACTCCAGCGGATGGGCGACGTCGCTTGACGCACTCGCCGGGGCCGGCCTGCCCGTTCTCGCGATCCCCAACCAGCTGCGGGGTCTGGCGCACGACGCGGCGTACGTCCGCAGCGTGGTGGACACGCTGGACGGCCCGGTGGTGCTCGTTGGCCACTCGTACGGCGGGGCCGTCATCGGGGAGGCCGCCCGCGGGGCGGAGCGAGTCGCCGCGCTCGTCTTCGTCGCCGCCTACATCCTGGACGAGGGGGAGAGCATCGCCACGGTGCTGGACCCGCAGCGTTTCCCTGGCGGGCTGCTCGGCCCCGAGACGACGCTGGAGCGGCCGTTCCCGAACGCGGAGTCGCCGGGCGGGACCGACGGCGACCTCTACATCACCTCGGAGCACTTCAGCAAGGTGTTCGCGGCCGACGTGCCCGAGGACCAGGCCCGGTCGATGGCCTGGACACAGAGGCCCCTCTCGCTCAGCGCCCTGACCGGCAGCGCCGCCGCGCGACCCGCCTGGCACGACACGCCGTCGTGGGCGCTGATCGCCGAGCAGGACAACGCGATCCCACCGGCAGGGCAGCGCTGGATGGCGGAGCGCGCCGGGTCGACGTACGGAACCGTCGCCTCCTCGCACGCCGTGATGGTGTCCCAGCCGTCGGCCGTCACCGAGACCGTCCTCGAAGCCGTCCGCTCGGTGTCGTGAGGTCGTCGCCCTCCCGGGGCAGTCACATGACGGAAGCCGCGGCACGTCCCCGGTTCCTACCGTCGAGTTGCCCGACAGGTGGGCTAGTGCCGGCCGGCACTGCCCCGGATGTGAGAAGGAGAAGCCCATGAGCACGACCAGCGCAGCCCTCCGGGGCCGCACGGCGGCGGTTGCGGCGGTCGCCGTCCTGGTGACCGCCGGATCGACCGTCGTCACCGGCTCGACGGCGGACGCCCACGCCACCGCGGCGTCCCAGCAGGCGGCCCATCACCGACGTCCGGGCGGCCCGGCATCCACGAGCAGACCGGCCATCGTCCTCGTGCACGGCGCCTGGGCGGACAGCGGTGCGTGGGAGGCGGTGGTCGCACGCCTGGTGCGCGACCGCTATGACGTCCACGTCTTCCCGACCCCGCTCGAGTCACTGACCACCGACTCCGCGGCGCTACGCGACTACCTGGCCACGATCGCCGGCCCGATCGTCGTGGTCGGACACTCCTACGGCGGAGCGGTGGTGACCGATGCCGCGACCGGCAACGCCAACGTCAAGGCGCTCGTCTACCTCGACGCCTTCGCGCCGCAGGAGGGCCTCCCCGTCGGGGCCTACGTCGACGCGTCGTCCGCCGTCGGAGGGGACCCGGCGACCATCTTCGACTTCGTCGGATCGGATCCCAGCAACCCCGAGCTGTACGTGAAGCGGACGCTCTTCCGGTCGGCGTTCGCCAACGACCTGCCCGCCCGGCTCGCCGGCATCCTGGCCATCACCCAGCGACCGATCGCCCTCGAAGCGCTCACCGAGCCCTCGACGACGCCGGCCTGGCGGACCATCCCGTCCTGGTACCAGGTGGGCACCCGGGACCAGGTGATCCCCGCCGCGGCCCAGCTCGCGATGGCCCAGACGGCCGGGTCGCACGTCGTGAAGGCCGCGACCGGCCACCTGCCGATGATCTCCCAACCGGCGACCGTGACCCGGACCATCGAGACTGCCGCCACGGCCGCGAGGTGACGCCTCGCCAGGCCGCAGAGCGGTGACACGCCGGTGACCGGTTTCGGGGCGTGCGCCGCGGGGCACTGAGCGCGTGGCCTGCGCGGGTGCGGGCGCGAGCGGTCTCGTGCGGGAACGACCGGCAGGGTGCCGGCCGGGTGCGAGGACGCCCGCGGAGGTAGCCCGATGAAGCGGATGGTGAGCACCGTCGCGGTGGCGGCACTGGTGCTGGGAGGAACGGCGGTCGGCAGCAGTGCTCTGACCCACGGCCGCTCCGACGACGAGACGGCCCTCGCGGCCACGAGGAAGGCGCCGAGCCGGGGGATCGAGGCTCGGGTGGACAGCCTGCTCCGACGGATGACGACGCGGGAGAAGCTGCAGCAGGTCCAGCTGCTCTCCGACGGGCAGGTGACCGACGCCGACGCCAAGGCCGGTGTCGGCGGGGTCTTCAGCCTCACCGACCCGGCCAAGATCGACCGCCTCCAGCACATCGCTGTCGAGCAGTCCCGGCTGCACATCCCGATCCTGTTCGCCTACGACACCATCCACGGCTACCGGACCGTCTTCCCCGTGCCGCTCGGCGCGGCCAGCTCCTTCGACCCGGGCGTCGCCGGCGCGGACGCCGGCATCGGCGCACGGGAGTCCGCGACCGTCGGCATCAAGCAGGTCTACAGCCCGATGGTCGACGTCTCGCACGAGCCGCGGTGGGGCCGGATCGTCGAGGGCAACGGCGAGGACCCCTACCTCGGGTCGGTCATGGCCGCTGCGCGGGTCAAGGCGGCGCAGGGCTCCGACTACGGCGCCACCGACAAGGTGGTCACCAGCGTGAAACACTTCGCCGCCTACGGTCAGCCCGAGGGCGGCCGCGACTACAACACCACTGACCTGTCCGAGCAGCGCCTGCGCAACCTCTACCTCCCGCCGTTCAAGGCGGCGATCGACGCCGGCGCCGACACCGTCATGTGCTCGTTCAACGCCATCAACGGCGTCCCCGGCTGTGCCGATCCCTACACCGAGACCCGGATCCTCAAGAAGGAGTGGGGCTTCGACGGCTTCATCGAGAGCGACTACACCGCCGTCGCCGAGACCCGCGCCTGCCCGGCCGTGCCCGCCGGTGACGGGTTCCCGTGTGGCCACGGCACCGCCGCCGACGCGCCGAGCGCCGGCGCGAACGCCCTGATGGCCGGCACGGACTCGGAGATGGTGAGCACGTTCATCCGCGACTACGGCGCCCAGCTGCTGGCTGACGGCCGGATCTCCAGGTCGCGGCTCGACGACGCCGTACGCCGGATCCTGCGGGTGAAGTTCCGGGCCGGACTCTTCGACCACCCGTACGTCGACCAGACCCGCGCGGCCGACCCCGCGAGCTTCGTGACCGCGACCGACCGCGCGGCGGCACGGACCGCGGCCGGCCGGTCGATGGTGCTGCTCAAGAACGCCGGCAGCACGCTGCCGTTCAGCGCGACGAAGTCCACCGCCGTCATCGGCCCGCTGGGCGACGACCAGCACGACATGCTCGGGCCGTGGTGGGGCCAGGGGCGCGACGAGGACGCCGTGTCCCTCTACCAGGGCCTGAAGGTGCAGAACCCGGACACGACCTTCACCCAGGGCTGCACGCGCAAGAACGTCGAGCCGCCGGACGCCCAGGACGACGACGCCTGCAGCGATGCCGACCTCGCCGCCGTGACCGCCGCGGCGAACGCCGCCGACCAGGTCGTCCTGGCGCTGGGGGAGACCCGCGAGATGACCGGTGAGGCCGCGTCGCGATCCGACATCTCGCTGCCGGGCGACGAGCAGAAGATCATCGACGCCGTGAAGGCGACCGGGAAGCCGTTCGCCGTGGTGCTCTTCAACGGGCGCCCCCTCACGCTCGGCCCGGTGGTGGACTCCTCGCCGGCGATCCTCGAGGCCTGGTTCCCGGGCACCGAGGCCGGCAACGCAGTGGCCGACGTCGTGTTCGGCAAGGTCGACCCTGGCGGCAAGCTCCCGGTGTCGTTCCCGCAACGGGTCGGGCAGATCCCGATCTACTACAACCACGAGCCGACCGGTCGCCCGTGCGACGTGACCCAGAAGTACGACTCCCGCTACCGCGACCTGCGCACCTGCGACCCGCTCTTCCCGTTCGGCTTCGGCCTGAGCTACACGACGTTCGACGTCTCGGGACCGCGGCTGAGTCGCACGTCGGTCAGCCCCAACGGCAGCCTGTCCGCCACGGTGACCGTCACCAACACCGGCTCCCGGCCCGGTGACGACGTCGTGCAGCTCTACCTGCACGACCCGGTGGCGAGCATCTCCCAGCCGGTCCGGCGCCTACGTGGCTTCGAGCGGGTGACCCTGCAGCCCGGAGAGTCCCGGAGCGTCACCTTCACGATCGACCGGAGCGACTTCGGCTTCTACGACAACCGCGGCCGCTTCGTCGTCGAGCCGGGGACGATCGAGCTGTACGCCGGAGACTCCTCGACCGCGTCGAAGACGGAGTCGTTCACGGTCCGCAGGCGCTGATGGTCTCCGGCATGCGCCCACGCCACGTCAGGGCACTGGTCAGCGCCGCGTGACCGGGTCGCTCGACGGCGAGCCGCGCCAGGAGGACCAGCGCCGGCTCGTAGGTACCCGGCGCGAGCTCAGGGGCACGGCCATGCTCCGAGCCGGGTCGTCGGCATGGGTGCGGGGGAGGCGCTCAACCGGCGGCGCCGGTACTGGTGGGTCAGCCAGAGCAGCAGCGGTCCCCAGAGGATCGCCGGGAGGTAGCAGGCGATCACCAGGGCGTGCCAGCCCCGGCCGGAGATCTCGTCCATCTCACCGGTGAGCAGCCCGTGGAGCGCGAACGCCCAGATCGCGGAGAGGAGGACGCCCCCGACCGTGGCCGCGGCGATCACGGGGCCGGCGGGGATGCGGCGGCCGTGGAGCCGCGGCACCCAGCCGGGCACGACCTCGCCCCAGGGCCGCACGAGCCCGAGGCTGAGCAGCGCCAGTCCCTCCGTGAGCGCCGTCAGGAACACGACCATCAGCGTCCCGCGACCGGGGAATCCCTGGTCGTCGAGGGACGCCTGGCTGAAGCCCATCGAGACGCCGCAGCCGAGCACGATCCGCCACACACCGGAGGGCAGCAGGATGAGTGGGATCAGATGGGCGGTGAAGACCGCGGAGCGTGGCGCGGCGGTCATCGCGCCTCCTCCGCCAGGTCGGTGTCGCCGCGGACCGCGAAGCCGCCGCGGGTGACCGGGAAGAACGGCGCGATGCCGGTGCAGCCCGCCACGTCGTGGAAGCCCATGACCAGCCAGCTCCACCCGAGCCGGTCGTGCGGACCACGGTCGGCGACGGTGAGGCCGATGCGACGACCGACGATCTCGGGTTCACCCGGGAGGCCCGGGGCGCTGCCGCTCGTGATCAGGCCGGTGGCGACGGCGACACCACCCCCGGTCATCAGGCAGTCGAAGGCTCCGGAGAACCTGGCGAGCAGCCTGCCGTCCGCGGAGACGTGCTCGACCCGGAACCGACCATGGACGTCGAGCGGGCGGTCGGGCGGCACCGAGGCCGTCAGGCGGAACCGCACCCGGTCACCGGCGAAGCCGGGCAGCGAGAGCGTGCCGCCCCCTGCTCCCGACAGCCGCACGTCGTGCGCGGGGTGCGTCGCGACGGGCGCCGGCACGGTCGCGTCCGGTGGTCGGGATGCGCCGGCTGGTACGGCGACGAGGAGCGAGGCGCAGAGGCTCAGCGCAGCGAGCTTCAACATGGGGGAGTCCATCCTGTCGGCGGTGTCCCCGGGGGTTCGACGCGACGATGAACCGGCGGGGGACGGCGTTCGACTTCTCAGCCTGGTGCGGCCGACCGGCCGTCGACGTCCGCCGGGAGGATGACGCCGTCATCCCTGAGGCTGAGTCGCAGAACCTAGGATGCTGCGGTGAGCGCGGTTCTCGGGCAGCGATCCCTCGGGCATGCTCCCGGTCGTTCGGCTCAGGCAGCCGATGCGGGTCTCGCGGCGCTGCTGGTCATCGTGCTGCTGCCCGTGTCGGCTCGAACCCTGTGGGGGAGCTCGTGGCCGACCGCCCTGCAGGGCCTGGGGGTGGGAGCGCTGGTCGTCGGGCACGGCGCCGTCGGCGTACGTCGCCTCGTGCCACGTGCCGCCTTCGCGACGGGCGCCGTCCTCGTCGCGTTCCTGGTCGCCACGCCGCCGCTCGACCCTGGCGAGGGATCCGGCGCCTTCTCCGCGATCCTCGTTCCCAGCGTCCTGGTCTATCCGGTCCTGCTCTACACGGTGGGGGCGTGGTGCTCGCACCGGACCTCGATGTGGGCGCTGGCGCTGTCGGTCGCCGGTGGCGGGCTGGTCGTCGCCCGGCTCTGGGGCTCCGACTACCTGACGGTCGCCCAGCCAGGGCTGGCCAGCGACGAGGACCCCGTGCGGAGCTGGCCGCTGTTCCTCCTGCTCGGCCTGCTCGTCGTCGTCATCCTCCCGTGGTGCGCAGGGCGATACCGTCGGCTGCGTGTTCTCTACGTCCTCGAGCTCGAGGAGCGCGCCCGTCGCGATGACGCGGAGCGTCGGGCGCAGGCGCGAAGGGCGGTCGAGGAGGACCGCCGGCGGATCGCTCGCGAGATGCACGACGTGGTCGCACACTCGCTGTCGATCATGGTGAGCCAGGCCGAGGGCGGACGGGCCATGGCCGCGAAGGACCCCGCCGTCGCGGCTCCGGTGCTGGACACCATCGCGCAGGCCGGCCGCGAGGCCATGCACGACATGGGCAGCGTCCTGCGGGTGCTGGACCCACCCGAGGACGGTGGCTCCCGCCCGGTCGCGGACCCGCAGCCGGGGCTCGCCGACCTGCCGGCGCTGGTGTCGCAGGTCCGCCGCTCCGGTCTCGACGTGGTGCTCGAGGAGACCGGAACCCGCAGGCGCCTGAGTGCGGCCGCCGAGCTCGCCGCCTACCGCTTCACCCAGGAGGCGCTGACCAACGTCCTCAAGCACGCGGGACCGCAGCCGGGGGCGCACGTCGCGCTCCGGTGGCGGGCTCGCTCGCTCGAGCTGCTCGTCACCAACGACGTCGACCCCGAACGCCGTCCGGCCGGTGGATCCGGGCGCGGACTGCGCGGGATGCAGGAGCGCCTGGCGGCGATCGGCGGAAGCGTGCGGGTGACCGACTCGGCCGACGCGTTCGTCGTCCGTGCTCTCGTCCCCGTCGCGGCGAAGGACCGCTGACCGTGGCCATCCGGGTCTTCCTGGCCGACGACCAGGACCTCGTCCGGGACGGCATCGCCATGATCGTGTCGGCCCAGGACGACCTCGTCGTCGTCGGCGAGGCCGGGGACGGGCGGGCGGCGGTCGCCGGGGTGCAACGCACCCGCCCCGACGTGGTGCTCATGGACGTGCGCATGCCCCAGCTCGACGGCCTCCGGGCGGCCGAGCAGGTGCTCACCTACCCCGAGCCGCCCCGCGTCCTGATGCTCACGACCTACGACGTGGACGACCACGCCTTCGCCGCCCTGCGGGCCGGCGCGAGCGGCTTCCTGCTCAAGAGCGCACGGGCCGAGGAGGTCGTCCAGGCGATCCGCAGCGTGCATCGCGGCGACGCCGTGATCGCGCCGGCGTTGACCCGGCGGCTCCTGGACCAGGTCGACCTCCCCGGACCCCGGCGCATCCCCGCCCAGGTGCGTCGACTCACCGAGCGGGAGCGGGAGGTGCTGATCGAGGTGGCCACCGGAGCGTCGAACGCGGAGATCGCAACTCGGATGTTCCTCTCCGAGGCGACCATCAAGACCCACGTCGGCCGCGTCCTCAGCAAGCTGGAGCTCCGCGACCGCGTCCAGCTGGTCGTCTACGCCTACGAGGTCGGGCTGATCCGGCCTCGGCCATGACAAGCGCCTCATCGAAAGGGGCTTCATCATGCGTATCGCCGTTGCAGGCGGCACCGGCTGTGCCGGCTCGTCGTCCGGCAGCATCGGGCGTTTCGATGTCGCCGCAGTGGCATACCTCATCAGCTCCATGGCGACCGCGATGACCACGTCCATGCTCGCGGGTTCGGGCTTGCGGCGCCTCGACATCCATTGAACAGGCGGCCTCTGTGGGGAGAGGGCGCCGCCCTGCGCACCGGTCGCCGTAACGACGTCTAATCTGACGCCATGAACGCGCCATCGTCTTCCGCTGACGATCCTCGTCGCGCGGCGACAAGCGCCCTGATGGGGACGTCTCGCCTCATGACGGCCGTCGTGGCGCGCACCTTTCGCTCCGTCGACGAGTCCATCAGCGTGCGCCAGTTGCGAGTGCTGGTCATGCTGCGCTACGGCGCGCCGATGAATCTGACGTCCATCGCCGAAGCACTCGCGGTGAACTCGTCCAACGCCAGCCGTACGTGCGACAGGCTGGTCGTCGCCGGGCTGCTGATCCGCGAGGAGGCCGAGAACGATCGCCGGCACGTCTCGCTGTCATTGAGCGAGCACGGGGCGCGAATCGTCGACGGCGTGATGGCGGATCGAGAGTCGATCCTCGACGACATCATCGGACGGCTCTCACCCGCACAACAGAAACGCCTGGCTGCGAGCTTGGAGGCCTTCCTCGCGGCCGCGGCCGGCGCTGGACTTGAGCCATCGGCCGACGGACGGGAGTCGCTGATCCCCTGGTTGCGCTGACAGCGCTCGTCAGGATGACGCGAAGCGTGCACGGATGACCATGAAAGGGTGGGGAGCGGTGGCATCGCACCGCCCAGTGGCAACGGCGCGGTCCGCCGCCAAGGTTGCGGGTCTCCTGCTCATCGGGATCACTCTTCTCGTCGCGCCCGCGGCTGCCGCCGTGCTCGCCGTGCAGCTCGCCCCGCCGGCACATGTCGAGATCGCCGGCCAGGACGTCACTGTGCGGCCGGTGCTGGGACGCAACACCACCCAGGTGGCCGGTGACGCCATCACCCGTCCCGAGCACGGTCGCATCGAGCTCGGGCCGATCGCGGTCGATGTCGGGCTCGATCTCGGAGTCGACTGGAACAGGCTCATCCCCGAGGACAAGCAGACCCGTCAGTATCTCGTTGCACTCTTCGATGATCCGAGCCCGGCCATCGCATCGATCCGTTCCGCTGCGCGCCGCCAGGTCCTGTCGTGGACAGTAGCGGCTGCCGTCGTTGTCCTCGCGACCGAGGTGGCGGTGGGGGCGTTGCTCTGGCAACGTCGGAAGAAGCTGGCGGCGATGCCTCCGTCACTCGCCGACGTCGTCAGCGCCCACAACTCCAGACTGCGTCGCCTTGTCGTTGTGACCGCAGTCGCCTCCCTCATCGCGCTTGAGCTGATGGCGGGCCACACGCTGCTCCACCGTGACGAACGCGTCGTCGTGGGCAGTCCCGCCCTCGCCGGAACCAGCCTCGCCGGCACCCAGGTCGAGGGTCTCGTCGCCGACGTCATTCCCTTCCTCGCGGTCCTGCGCCCACACAGCACCTTCTACGACCAGGTGTCGGACAATCTCGACTCGGTCCTGCGCGACGCCGCCGTACGGACCGACGAGGACGATGTGCTGTTCGTCGAGGCTGAGGACCTCGAGGACGTCAACGGCATGGCACGGATCGTCGGCCGGGCCGCAACGCTGGTGGAGGCCGACTTCATCTCCTTCAGCGGCGACCTCACGTTCGCGGGCAAGCCGGTGGAGAGCTATCTCATCGACACCATCGACTACTACTCGCAAGGCACTCCGGTGGAGTTCTCACCCGGCCTGCACGACACCCCCGCGATCCTGCGAGCAGCGACCGCGCGGGGATGGCATGTTGCCGACAACCGGACACATCAGGTCGGGGATGTCTCGCTGTTGACCCTCGCAGACCCGAGGGTCAGCACCGTCGGAAACTTCGGGGCAGGCACGGTGCCGCGCGACAACGGCGTGGATGTCGATGACTTCGTGGAAGCCGCGGTCGAGGAGGCATGCGACTCCCGTCCTGACGTCGTCGTGCTGCATGACCACGTCCTGGGCCAGCGCATCGCCGAGAGCGGGTGCCAGGATCTCGTGATCGACGGCCGTTCGTTCCGGCGGATCGGCGTTCAGCGGTACCTCACGCCGGACGGAGGTGCTGCGATCGAGTACACCGTGGGTAGCGCCGGCGGCCACGTCGACACCCGACCGAACCCGGGGCCCGTCCAGCACCGGGCGACGTTCGAGGTGTTCAGCCTCGACCCGGAGAGCGGCCTCGTTCAGGCCAGCGTCGTCACGGTCCGACCCGACGCCTCGGTGACAGTCTCCGAGCCGATCGTGGTCCTCGAGGGTCAGTCTGTCGACGAGCCGTAGCCGCTCCCGCGAGGGCCTCGCCCTCTCCGTCGGGAGGATTCAGCCCTCGGTGTCGCGATCCTCCACCGTGCACACCAAGTGCGCGGCTCCAGGCGAATGGCGGAAGACCCATCTGTCGGCCAGCGCGCTGAGGCAATCGGCGAGGTGCGGTTCGGGTGCGAGATCGAGACCCGGGAGGCGGCGCGTACATCGGACCGTCAGCTCGACGGTGACCGGGTCGCTCCATCGGAGTGCCATGGTGATCTGCTCCGGCCAGGCGGACATCATGATGCGCAGGCCGAGCGCCGAGAGGATCTCCAGAGTCGTCGCGGCCTTTGCGCCGACCACGCGTGACTCCGTCCATGCGCGGACCAGCTCCATGGCTTCGTCGGGCGTCATGAGCGCGGAGGGCTCGTCGGCGGCGTCACCACCGCCGTGGGAGCTGAGCCGGACGACATCCTCGAGGCGGATGGGCAGAGTCATCGCAACTCCGGGGCTGTCATCGCCGGTCGGGCTCGACGTCGAGGACACCTTCGAGCCCGGTTCGACGCAGCAGTCCCGCGGTCGGTCCGGCATCGCGGACGGCGACCCGTACGCCGCGGGCCGCGCAATGGCGATTGGCCCAGAGCAGGGCGGCGATCGCGGGGGAGGAGAGGCGGGATACCTGGGATGCGTCGATGACAAGCCGCGTTGGCGCGGTGGTGAGGAGCTCCTCGAGGCGCCACCGCAGGTTGAAGATGACGTCTCGGACCGTTCTGTCGGACAGAGTGATCACCACGACATCGTCGTTCACCAGGTAGGGCGAGTGGCCGTGCGCACCGGCGTCGAGGCGCGGCATGAGGCTGGAGTACGGCATGACAACAGGGTGCCGGCGGCACGTGGCAGTGCCCCGACGGTGCCTTTACAGTTGCGTGACGATCCACGGGGCGCGTCCGCCCGGTCTCGCGCAGTGGTGCAGGACCCACGCCGGTCCGGGTCAGCGCCGCGGACCCGCGCTCGGGCCTCCGCCGGGGCAGCGCACCGTGGGCCAGTCCGAGGCGTCGGTGGTGTGATGTCGGGGCACGGCGAGCGTCTCGAGATAGGCACTTGCTGTGAGAGGACCGTCGGCGAGCTCTCCGTCGGGCAGCGGCACCTGGAGGGCGTCGTCGTCGTGCACCAGCTCGACTCGAGAGATTCCGGCGATCGAGGTCACCGCGAGTACGACCTGCGCAGCAGCGAGGGTGACGCGGTTGGCGCCGATGGCGGCGTCCGGAGTCACGCGCAGGACCGCCAAGTCGCCGTCCAGCGTGGCCAGGTCGACCCATCTCCGCGACGGCAGCGCTGAGCCCAGGCCTGCCGCACGGTCGCGTTCCGACGGGCCGGCCGCCAGCTGGTCGAGGATCTCCTCGACCAGCTGCGCCGGGCTACCGACGCAGTACCGGCCCGGGATCCTCGCCACGAGGCGCTGCTCGGGATCGATCCAGTACAGACGCGGCGCGTCGGCGCGCGACGCGATCGGCATCTCGGTGGGGGAATGCTCTTCCGGCTCCAGAAGTCGATAGGGGACGGCATCGCGGTCGATAGCGTGCGCCCCGCCGTCGGACGGGACGCCGCAACCGGCGAGAAGCGCCAGGAGCGACAGAATGGCGACGACGGCCGCTCCTCGCGCCGCGACGCGAGGCGACCTCGGAGAACGGCGGTCCCGCTTTGATGTGTGGCGTCCGAAGCATGGCCTCATTGACGCTCACCTACCGCCACCGGGAGCGAGAGCACGAAGTCAGCGCCGCCCTGTGCGGACTCGTGACATGAGACCGACCCTTCGTGGATGGCGGCGGTGCGCTCGACAATACTGAGTCCGAGTCCGCTGCCACCCTTGGCGTCGCGCGCTCCCAACCGGGCGAACCGCTCGAAGATGCGTTCGCGGTCGACGAGAGGCACGCCGGGGCCCGCATCCTCGATGTGCACGTCGACGAAGCGGCCGCGTGTGGCGATCCGGACGCGGGCCAGACCGCCCCCGTGGGTCTGGGCGTTCATGAGCAGGTTGCTCAACGCTCGACGGATCTGCATCCGATCCACGCGGACCATCGATGCCTCAGCCGTTCGGTCACGCAGGACGACGACACCCGAGGACCCGCCAGCCTCGACGTCGCGCAGCGGGCTGTGGTCGGCCAGTGCAAGACGCACGAGCTCACCCATGGGGAGGGTCTCCCACCCCGACTCACGCACGTCGGAGTCCAGGCGTCCCAGGGCGATGAGGTCCTCAAGCGCCTGGCGGAAGCGCTCGAGCTCTGCGCCCATGAGATGCACCGCGAGTCGCGAGGGCCGGGCCAGCTCTGACGAGCCGCGGAGCACCCCCAGGGCGGTGGTCAAAGTTGTCAGCGGGGTCCGCAGCTCGTGGCTCACGTCGGCAGCGAAGCGGGCGTCCTTCGCGATGCGCTCAGCCACGGTGTCGACCATGTTGTTGAACGACCCGACCAACGTCGCCAGGTCCGGGTCGTTGCTGGGGTCCAGCCGCGCGTCGAGATCACCACCCGAGATGCGCGCGGCGGCCTTGGCCACCTCGTTGAGCGGGCGGAGCACCCGGGCCCCGGCGTACCACCCCAGCAGTGCGCCGGCCGCAGTGGTGAGCAGTGCGCACACGACGAGCGCGGTCCGTAGGGTCCCGAGCGTGCTGTCGAGTTCCTGGGCGACGGTGACCTCGTAGTACTCCGCATGCACGGCTGGAACCGGAATCCCCACGACGACCGCAGCCGAGTCGGTTGCGCCGGTCCACATCAAGGCCGCCGACCCGTCCGCGACGTGCCGCCTGACGGCGCCGACTGCCCCCGGCCCGTCATCGGTCAGCGCCGTGGAGTACCACCCTCCCCTGGCACGGACATACGCGCTGGTTCCGGACGGCAGCGCAATCGCGGAGAGCACGTCACCCACCCTCGCCCCCGAGGTCAGCATCCCGTCCCTGACCAGGGCCGCGTCGGTGTAGGCCTGGCGCAAAGCCGTGCTCTCACGCTGCTCGATCAGGTAGTGGCGCGCCGAGAAGTAGGTGCCCAGGGCGAGGATCACGCTGATCAGAAGCGCCCCGGTCGCGAAGGCCAGCACCACCGAGCTCCGCAGGCCACGGGCGGGTAGCCGGCGGCGCATCCGTGAGGTGAGGCCGACCCTCACCGCACCTCCAGCCGATAGCCCAGGCCCCGGATGGTGAGGACGAGCTCGGGGGAACCGGGGTCAGGC
Source organism: Nocardioides terrae (assembly GCF_900112345.1). Taxonomy (GTDB): domain Bacteria; phylum Actinomycetota; class Actinomycetes; order Propionibacteriales; family Nocardioidaceae; genus Nocardioides; species Nocardioides terrae. Next base: position 47,645 of record NZ_FOLB01000007.1, on the reverse strand, counting down.
TCGATCTTCGTGCGCAGCCTCCGGATGTGCACGTCGACGATCCGCTCGTCGCCGAAGTGTCCGTCGCTCCAGACCCGATTCAGCAGACCGGCCCGGCTCATCACGTGCCCGGCGTTCTCGGTCAGCGTGAGCAGCAGCTTGAACTCGGTGTGGGTCAGATGCAGGTCGGCTCCGCCCCGCTTGAGGGTCGCTGCGAGCGGGTCGAACACCAGTGGTCCGTGGCGGGAGTCCAGCACCATGCCGTGGCTCGCCATAGTCGACTCGGAGGTCCGATCGATGATCGACGGCCGACGGAGAGCGGCGTTGAGCCGAGCCTTCACCTCCTCGACTTCGAACGGCTTGCGGACGTAGTCGTCGGCGCCGGCTTCGAGGGCCGCCACGACATCCTGCGCGCTGTCACGGGCGCTGATGATCAGGATCGGGGCCGCAGTCTGGGGCCGGGCGTTACGGATGAAGGTGAACCCGTCGATGCCGCCGAGCATGAGATCGACGAGCATCACGTCGACCGCATGCTCGCTGAGGAGGGTGAGGGCGGTCTCGGCGTCGCTCGCCTCCAGGACGGAGTACCCGTCCTGTTCCAGCACCAGCCGAAGCGACGTACGCAAGCCGTAGTCGTCCTCGAGTACCAACACGTGCGTCGCCACGCCCGCGTGGGCCCGGAAGTCCCCAAGCGGCGATGTCATGCGTCTCGGGCATCTGACGCCGGCTGCCCCACCGTTGGTCGGCCCCGCCCGTGCTCATCACCTGCGGCGTCGAGTCGCCGCAGCATCCGGTTGTAGGCCACGAGCGCTTCGTCACTGTCGGGGTCCAGCGTCACAGAATCGATCGCCGCGGAGGTGTCGTCGAGGTCAGCCGCAATCACCCGGCGGCGGACCGACTCGAGCCAAGGGCCGGTCACCAGTTCGCGCCGCCTCGGTGATGTCACGACACTGAGCATCAGGCCCACTGCGATGAGCATCATCAAGCCGTCACCACCTGCCCACATCAGCCCACCGGCGATGTTCACGTCGGACACCGGGGGCGGTGCCCACTGCGAGTGGTGCGCCATCATTTCCGGGAATGGGTCCTCCTGTGTCTGGAGAAGCACGATGCCGACCAGGGTGTCCGGCACCATCGCGACCAGGAGGACGACCAGGCGCACGGCGTACGCGTGGTTCCTGCGAAGAGGCTCCTCGCCGAGCAGGGGCAGCAGGAAGAGGAAGCCGGCGGCCACGTAGAGCACCTGCTCACCGGTCATCAGCGATGCGTGCATGGCCATCCGGTCCATGAACCCGGTCAGATGCGTGCCGATGATGACCGACGTGTAGACGAGCAGCCCGGTCAGCGGGTGCGTCGCCACGCCGACCGGGCCGGAGCGGAGGACGCGCCGTGCACCACGTTGGTGGCGCTCGTGCAGCGCCTCGACGGCGACGGTGATCGGGTGGCCGAGCACCAGAAGTGCGGGTACGACCATGATCAACAGCAGGTGGAGCACCATGTGCATCCAGAACAGCGACATCGCGTAGCCGCCGATGCCGGACGAGACGGAGCCCCACAACAGCAGGCAGCCGAGCAGGAACGCGGCCACTCGCCATCCACGCACGGTCGACCGACCTCTGGCAGAGAGCCGTAGAGCGGCGTACGCGGCACCGATCAACGCCGTGCCGAGCAGCCATCCTCGTGAGACATGCCAGCTGGTGAGGAACGTCGACCACGTCAGTCGCGGCATGAGATCGCCGTCGACCATGGCGGAGGCGATAGTCATGAGGTCTCCCGATGTCGTCGGTCGCGCAGCACCTCCAGCATGCAACGTTTGCATGAACGCACGCGAATTCGGGGCGTCGAGAGCCAGGCGTGGTCACGGAGCAGGGCGTGGGGCACGCTGATGGTGCACCGACGCGGCGGCGAGCGGGTCGGGCACCGCCGGCCTCTGGTGAAAATCCGACCCTGTGTAGCTGTCGGTGCTCCGTCCTCGAGGGTCGCTGTTCAAGCCAAGCCATCACTGACTCCTTCCGACACTGTTGAAGGTGTCGATGCGCCCCGAGGGTTGGCGTCAGGTGCCTCCTTGGTGCCCCCCTTTGGCCGCAAATGCGAACCGGCCCTGACCTGGTTTCCCAGGTCAGGGCCGGTTTGTCACTGTGCGCGAGGGGGGACTTGAACCCCCACCCACTATACGTGGACTAGCACCTCAAGCTAGCGCGTCTGCCTATTCCGCCACCCGCGCGCAACGGAGAGAACGTTAGCAGTGTGGCGGCAGGGACACGAATCGGGGTGACGCCTCGACAGACGTCCGATGCGCGCTACGGAACGCCGCGGCGCCATGCACCCGCGGCCAGCGGTTAGGTTGGGCGCCATGTCGGACGAGCGAGTCGGAAGCGGCCTCGAGCAGGACACGGTCGACATGTGCCGCGACCTGATCCGGATCGACACGAGCAACTACGGCGACGACAGCGGCCCGGGGGAGCGCAAGGCCGCCGAGTACGTCGCCACGGTGCTGTCCGAGGCGGGCCTCGACCCGATCGTGCACGAGTCCGCGCCCGGCCGCACCAACGTGATCGCGCACTGGGGCCCGGCGGAGGGCGATGCGCTGCTCGTCCACGGCCACCTGGACGTCGTACCCGCCGAGGCGGCCGACTGGCAGGTCGACCCGTTCTCGGGGGAGATCCGCGACGGCTACGTCTGGGGCCGCGGTGCGATCGACATGAAGGACTTCGACGCGATGCTGCTCGCGGTGGTGCGCGAGCGGCAGCGGGCCGGCCGGCCGCCGGGCCGGCGTACGGTGCTCTGCTTCACCGCCGACGAGGAGGCGGGCGGCGTGCGCGGCGCACAGCCGCTGATCGAGGACCTACGTGAGCACTTCGACGGTGCCACCGAGGCGGTCGGGGAGGTCGGCGGCTTCTCGACGACGGTGCGCGGACGGCGGATGTACCTCATCGAGGCCGCCGAGAAGGGCATGGCGTGGATCCGGCTGACCGCACGCGGAACCGCCGGCCACGGCTCGATGATCAACCGCGACAACGCGGTGACCCGGCTCGCGGGCGCGGTCGCCCGGATCGGCGCCCACGAGTGGCCCGTCCAGCTGACCCCGACCATGCAGACGCTCTTGGCGGCGGTGGCCGAGCTGGCCGGCACCGAGGCCACCCCGGAGAACGCCGAGGCGCTCGTCGACGAGTTCGGCCCGGCGGCGCGGATGATCGGCGCGACCCTGCGCCACGTCACCAACCCGACGATGCTGGGCGCCGGCTACAAGGTCAACGTCATCCCGACCGAGGCCACCGCCCACGTCGACGGGCGCTTCCTGCCCGGCTTCGAGGACGAGTTCTTCGCGACGTTGGCCGAGCTGTGCGGCGAGGGCATCGACCTCGGCTTCGTCACCAACCAGCGCTCGTGGGAGGCGACGTACGACGGCACGGCGATCTCCGATGCCATCACCCGCTCGCTGCTGGCCGAGGACCCCGACGCGATCGTCGCGCCCTACCTGATGTCGGCCGGCACCGATGCCAAGCACTTCGGCAAGCTCGGCATCCGCACCTACGGCTTCGCGCCGCTCCGGCTGCCCGACGACCTCGACTTCACCGGCCTCTTCCACGGCGTGGACGAGCGGGTCCCGGTGGACGCGCTCCAGTTCGGGGCGCGCGTCTTCGACCGGTTCCTGGACCTGGTGTAGCCGGCTCTCGAGACGGTCGCAGCGCGACCTCCTCGACCAGTACCTAGGCGGTGCGGATCGCTCGGATGATCTTGCGCCGCAGGACGATCCGGCGCTTGCCATCGTGGCCGATCCGCACCCGATCGAGGACCCAGCCGCCCTGCTCGGCACGCTCGACGAGGAGCCTGCGCACGACGTTGCGCGAGAAGTCGCGGGGGAAGGTGACCGAGTCGAACTCCCACTCCACACCAGGCTGAGGCGGACGGCGGTCGACTGCGGGCATCTGGCTCCTCCTGCGGGTCGGTCGGTTCTACTCGGCGGAGACGTCGTCCAGGGCGGCGGCGAGTTCCGGGGGAAGGGTCAGGTCCTCGACGGCGAGGGCCACCCTCAGCTGCTCGGCGGTCCGGGCACCGACGATCGGCGCCGTGACGCCGGGACGGTCGCGCACCCACGCGAGCGCCACCTGCAGCGGTGCCCACTCCAGCCCGTCGGCCGCCTTGAGCACCGCCTCCACGATGCCACGGCCCCGGTCGTCGAGGTAGGAGTCGACCCGGCCGGCGAAGTCGCGGTCGGCGCCCCGGGAGTCCGACGGGGTGCCCGTGCGGTACTTCCCGCTGAGCACGCCACCGGCCAGCGGCGACCAGGCCAGGATGCCGAGTCCGTTGGCCTGCGCGGCCGGCAGCACGTCGTACTCGATCTCGCGGGCGAGGAGGGAGTACTGCACCTGCGTCGACGCGAGCGTCGCGCGGCCCGGCACGGCCCGCTGCCAGGCCGCGGCCTGCGCGGTCTGCCAGCCGGCGTAGTTGGAGATGCCGACGTACGACGCCCGCCCGGACGTGAGCGCGAGGTCGAGTGCGGTGAGGGTCTCCTCGAGCGGCGCCTCGTCGGACCAGACGTGGACCTGCCACAGGTCGACGTGGTCGGTGCCGAGCCGCTTCAGCGAGCCGTCGAGCGCGCCGAGGAGGGAACCGCGCGAGGTGTCGACAGAGCGCTGGCCGCCCCGCCGCGAGATCCCGGCCTTGGTGGCGAGCACGACCTCGTCGCGCGCGACAACGTCGCCGATCAGGGCACCGAGCATCGACTCGGACCGCCCGTCGACGTACCCCGCAGCCGTGTCGACCAGCGTGCCGCCCGCCTCGGCGAACGCGATCAGCTGGTCGCGTGCCTCGTGCTCGTCGGTGGCGCGGCCCCAGGTCATCGTGCCGAGCCCGAGGCGGGAGACCTTCAGGCCGGTGGCGCCGAGCGAGCGATGCTGCATGGGCGAGAAGATAGCCCGCCGTCGGCAACGTCACCGAGGCGGCTCGCGGGTCTTCACGAATTCCTCAGGAGAGGACCCCTAGGCTCGTCACCCGTCACCCGCCGTCGGATCTGGCGGCGAGAAAATCGAAGGGCGGGACATGAACTACCTCGAGGCCGTGATCCTCGGCGTCGTGGAGGGGCTCACCGAGTTCCTCCCCGTCTCCAGCACGGGGCACCTGACCATCGCGGAGAAGGTCCTCGGCCTGCCGATCGACGACGACGGCATCACCGCCTTCACCGCCGTGATCCAGATGGGTGCCATCGCAGCGGTCATCGTCTACTTCTTCAAGGACATCGTCCGGATCGTCACCAGCTGGTTCCGTGGCCTGGTCCGGCCGGAGCTGCGCGGCAAGCTCGACTACCGGATGGGCTGGTACGTCATCGTCGGCTCGATCCCCATCGGCGTGGTCGGCCTCCTGGCCAAGGACGTCATCTCCGGACCGCTGCGCTCGCTGTGGTGGGTCGGCGGCGCGCTCGTGGTGTGGAGCGGCGTCATGGTCCTCGCCGAGCGGCTCGGCCGCCAGGACCGCAGCGAGAAGCGCCTCTCCATGCGTGACGCCGTCATCATCGGTGCGGCCCAGTGCATCGCGCTGATCCCCGGCGTCTCACGCTCGGGCGCCACGATCTCGACCGGCCTGCTCCTCAACCTCGACCGGGTCAGCGCGACCCGGCTCAGCTTCTTCCTCTCCATCCCTGCCCTCACCGCCGCGGGGCTGTTCGAGCTCAAGGACGTCGCCGGGTCGGGCATCGGCGCGGGCCCGACCATCGTCGGGACCGTGGTCTCCTTCGTCGTCGCCTACGCCTCCATCGCCTGGCTGCTGAGGTTCGTCGCCCACCACACGATCGTCGCCTTCGTGCCCTACCGCGTCGTGCTCGGCGGCCTCCTGCTCGCGCTGCTCGCGTTCGAGGTCATCAGCGCGACCTGAGGCACGGCGCTGCCGCCCTACAGCCAGCCGGACTTCTTGAAGAACACCCACAGCCCCGTCACCGACGCCGCCATCAGCAGCAGCGCCATGGGGTAGCCGAGGGTCCAGGACAGCTCGGGCATGTGCTCGAAGTTCATGCCGTAGACGCCGGCGATGAAGGTGGGTACGACGACCAGCGCGGCACCCGCCGAGATCTTCCGCATGTCGTCGTTCTGCTGGACCGAGATCTGGGCGAGGTGCGCCTCGAAGGCAGACGACAGCAGCGACTCGAGGGTGTCAGCGAGGTCGGCGGCTCGGTTGAGGTGGTCGAGGACGTCCCGGAAGAACGGCTGGATGTCCGGGTCGACGACGGGCACCGCGCCGGTCGCGAAGCCCTGGATGGGGTCGCGGAGCGGGAGGACGGCGCGGCGCACCTCGGCCAGCTCGCGCTTGAGCGTGTAGATCCGCGCGGCGTCGTTGGAGCGCTCGGTCGAGAAGACGGACGTCTCGACCTCGTCCACATCGGTCTCCAGCTCGTCGAGCACGTTGAGGTAGCCGTCGACGACCCGGTCGGCGACGGCGTACACGGCGGCGGACGGGCCCTGGGCGAGCTTCCACGGGTCGGCCTCGACGCCGTGCCTGGCCGCCTCCAGCTCGGCGCCCCGGCCGTGCCGGACGGTGATGACGAAGTCCGGGCCGACGAAGAGGTTGATCTCGCCCGTCTCGACCTGGTCGTCGGCGTCGACGTACCAGAGCGTCTTCAGCACCAGGAAGAGGCTGTCGCCGTACCGCTCGAGCTTGGGCCGCTGGTGGGCGTTGACGGCGTCCTCGACGGCGAGCGGGTGGAGCTCGAAGGCGTCGGCGACCTCGGCGAGCTCCTGGGCGCTGGGGGAGTAGAGCCCGAGCCAGACGAAGTCGCGCTCCCCCTTGATGGCGGCGCGCATCTTGTCGAACTCGTGGGGATCGCAGCCGAGGTCGACACGGTGGCCCTCGGAGTAGAGCGCGCTGTCGACGATCACGAGGCCACGCTATTGCACCGCGAGCCCCTGGCTACGCTGGCGCGCATGGCCACCGTGATCCTGGTCCGCCACGGCCGGACGACCGCCAACGCGTCCGGCACCCTGGCGGGTCGGCTGCCCGGCGTGAAGCTGGACGAGAAGGGCGCCGAGCAGGCTGCCAAGACGGGGGAGCGGCTCGCCGTCGTACCGCTCGCGAGCGTGGTCACCAGCCCGCTGGAGCGCTGCCGCCAGACCGCGCGGGCGATCCTCACGCACCAGACCGCGTCGCCCGAGCAGGTCTCCGAGAAGGGCCTGTCGGAGTGCGACTACGGCGAGTGGCAGGGCCGCCTGCTCAAGGACCTCGCCAAGGAGCCGCTGTGGAAGGTCGTCCAGTCACAGCCGTCGGCGGCGGTCTTCCCGGGCGGGGAGTCGCTCCAGGGCATGCAGGCCCGTGCCGTGGCGGCCGTACGCCGACTGGACGCCCGGATCGAGGCCGAGCACGGCCCCGGCGCGGTGTGGGTGGCGGTCAGCCACGGCGACATCATCAAGTCGCTGCTCGCCGACGCGCTCGGCATGCACCTCGACCTCTTCCAGCGGCTCAACGTCGACCCGGCGTCGGTCTCGATCATCCGCTACACCGCGTCGCGCCCGTTCGTGCTCGCGACCAACACCCATGACGGCGACCTGTCCTGGCTGGTGCCGCCGAAGAAGGGCCGCGCCCGCAAGCGCACCGCGAGCCCGACCGGCGATGCGGCCGTCGGCGGCGGCGCGGGCCCCTCGTAGCCCCTCGCCCGGCCCTCTAGGGTTGGTGCCATGCCGTCCGTCGTCCACAGCTTCGACCCGCCCGAGCGCTTCGTCGCGGGGACCGTCGGCGAGCCCGGCGCCCGCACGTTCTTCCTGCAGGCCCGTGCCGGTCGCCGGCTCGTGAGCGTCGCGCTCGAGAAGCAGCAGGTCTCCCTGCTCGCCGAGCGCGTCGACGAGCTGCTCGACGAGGTCACCGCGCTGGCGGAGGGCGTCGTACCCGCCGTCGCGCCCTTCGAGCTCGACGACAACGACCCGCTCGACCAGCCGATCGAGGAGGAGTTCCGCGCCGGCACGATGACGCTGTCGTGGGACCCGGGCGACGAGCGCATCGTCATCGAGGTCTTCCCGGCCGACGACGAGACCGTCGCCTTCGTGACCGAGACGGCCGAGGGCGAGCAGCAGATCGAGGTCGAGGAGCCCGAGCCCGACGAGGTGCTGATCATCCGGATCACGCCGGGCCAGGCCCGGGCCTTCGCCAAGCGGGCCCAGCAGGTGGTCTCCGCGGGCCGGCCGGACTGCCCGTTCTGCGGCGGCCCGATCGACCCGGCCGGTCACCTCTGCCCCCGCGCCAACGGCTTCAAGCGCCGGGATCCCTGAGCGGCGTCCACGTGAGCGCGGACATGGGGCAGAGGCTGCAGGAGGGTGAGCTGGTCCTGCACGGCAGGGTCATGCCCGCGTCCAACCTGACCTTCTTCGCCACCCTGTCCCTGGCCGACGGGGAGCAGATCGAGGTCGCCTACAAGCCGATCCGCGGCGAGCGCCCCCTGTGGGACTTCCCCGAGGGCAACCTCGCCCACCGCGAGACGGCCGCCTACCTCGTGTCGGAGGCCCTCGGCTGGGACATCGTCCCCGAGACCTGGCTCGGCGACGGGCCGCACGGCACCGGCATGCTGCAGCGCTGGTGCCACGTCGACGAGTCCCAGGACGCGGTGACGATCGTGCCCGAGGGGCGGGTCCCCGCCGGCTGGTGCCACGTGTTCGACGGCCTCGACGGCGACGACCGGCCCGTCTCGCTGATCCACGAGGACACCGAGCCGCTGCGTCGGATGGCGGTCTTCGACGTCGTGGTCAACAACGCCGACCGCAAGGGCGGCCACGTGCTGGCGATGCCCGGCGGCCACCGCTACGGCATCGACCACGGCATCTGCTTCCACAGCGAGCCGAAGCTGCGGACGGTGCTCTGGGGCTGGGCGGGCGAGCCCCTGACGACGCAGGAGACGGACGCCGTACGACGGGTGCGGAGCCTGCTCGACGCGGAGCTGGGCCCTGCGCTCGAGCCCTACCTGTCGGTCTGGGACATCGAGGCCATCGGTGAGCGCTGCGAGCGGTTGCTGGCCCGGGGCACGCTGCCCGAGCCCGGCCACGGCTGGCCGTCCGTCCCGTGGCCCCCGTTCTGACCTCGAAGAGCACCCCGCCAGTAGAGTTCGGCACATGCGCGCCTGGACCGATCCCGAGTTCCCGACCCTGTCCGTCACAGGCCCCGAGGTCGCGCTGCACGACACCGCGAGCGGGACGCTGGTGCCGGTCGTCCCGGCCGCCGAGGACGGCGCCGCGCGGCTCTACGTCTGCGGTATCACGCCCTACGACGCGACCCACATGGGGCACGCCGCGACCTACGTCGGCTTCGACCTGCTGATCCGCGCCTGGCGCAACGCCGGCCACCGGGTCGTCTACACCCAGAACGTCACCGACGTCGACGACCCGCTCCTCGAGCGCGCCACCAAGGTGAACGTGGACTGGGTCGAGCTGGCCGAGCGCGAGACCGAGCTGTTCCGCGCCGACATGGAGGCCCTGCGGGTGATCCCGCCGGCCCACTACACCGGCGCCGTCGAGTCCATCCCGCTGGTCATCGCCCTCATCGAGCGGCTGCAGGCCGCCGGAGCGGTCTACCGGGTCGACGAGGACCTCTACTTCTCGGTCACCGCCGATCCGGCGTTCGGCGCCGAGTCCAACCTGACCCGCGAGCAGATGCTGGAGATCTTCCCGCTGCGCGGCGGCGACCCCGACCGCGCCGGCAAGAAGGACCCGCTCGACTGCATCCTCTGGCTCGCCGAGCGCGAGGGCGAGCCGTCCTGGCCCTCACCGTGGGGTCCGGGCCGGCCGGGCTGGCACATCGAGTGCGCGGCGATCTCGCTGGAGCACCTCGGCGGCTCCTTCGACGTCCAGGGCGGCGGCTCGGACCTGGTCTTCCCGCACCACGAGATGTCGGCGGGCCACGTCCACGTCGCCGGTGAGCCGTTCGCGCGGGTCTACGCCCACGCGGGCATGGTGGCGTACGACGGCGAGAAGATGTCGAAGTCGAAGGGCAACCTCGTCTTCGTCTCGGCCCTGCGCAACAGCGAGATCGACCCGATGGCGATCCGCCTGGTGCTGCTCCGCCACCACTACCGCGCCGACTGGGAGTGGACCGACACCCTGCTCTTCGACGCGGTCGACACCGTCGCCCAGTGGCGCAAGGCGCTCTCTCTGGGCCGCGGCGCGCCCGCCGCCCCGGTCGTGGAGGACGTGCTGGAGGTGCTCGCCGCCGACCTCGACGCCCCCGCGGCCGTGGAGCTCGTCCAGGGCTGGGTCGACGCCACGCTCGGCACCGACGGCCTCGCGGACGCCAGCGACGACACCGCCGGTGCCACGATCCGCGACCTGCTGGACGCGGCGCTCGGGATCAGGCTCTGAGCCGACCCGGCTAGGAGTCCTCCTGGCGCCGCTTGAGGTAGCGCTCGAACTCCCGGGCGATCGCCTCGCCCGACGCCTCGGGCAGGTCGGTGGTGTCGCGGGCCTCTTCGAGGGCGCGGACGTACTCGGCGACGTCCTCGTCGTCCTCGGCCAGCTCGTTGACGCCCCGCTCCCACGCCTGCGAGTCCTCCGGCAGGTCGCCGAGGGGGATGGGGATCTCGAGCAGCTCCTCGAGCCGGGTCACCAGCGCGAGCGTCGCCTTCGGGCACGGCGGCTGGGCGACGTAGTGCGGCACGGCGGCCCAGTAGGAGACGGCCGGCATGTCGATCTGGGTGCACGCGTCCTGGAAGACGCCGACGATCCCGGTCGGCCCCTCGTAGGACGACATCTCGAGCTTGAGCCGGTCGACGATGTCCGGCTCCGTCGAGGTCCCCGAGACGGGGATGGGCCGGGTGTGCGGCGCGTCGGCGAGGAGCGCGCCGAGGGTGACGACGAGCGTGCCGCCCAGCTCCTCCACCACGTCGAGCAGCTCGGCGCAGAACTGGCGCCACCGCATGTTGGGCTCCAGGCCGCGGATCAGCACGACGTCGCGGTCGAGGTCCGGGGGAGAGGCGACCGCGATGCGGGTCGTCGGCCAGGTGATGCGGCGCATGCCGTGCTCGTCGCTGCCCGTGAGCGGCCGGTTGACCTGGAAGTCGTAGTAGTCCTCGGGATCGACCTCGCCGATGACGCGGGCGCTCCACACCTTCATCAGGTGGTCCACCGTCGCCGAGGCGGCGTCGGCGGCGTCGTTCCAGCCCTCGAACGCGGCGATGACCACCGGGTCCACCAGCTCGCGGGCCTGCTCGATCTCGATCACTCCTCAACCCTAGTCGCGGGTCGGGTCAGCATGTGGCCTGACCGCCGCTGCGCGAGCCGCAGCGGGTAGCATCGGTGCGCCGAGAGGCGTTGCAACGGACCCTGTCCGCCACGCTCGGCTAATGCCCCCGCCGTTGCGGTAGCAGGATCCAAGGACGCCTTCCGAACCTGGAAGGACTTGGCATGGCAGACCAGCTGCGTGAGCACCGCCCCGACGTCACCGAGGCGCTCCGCACCAGCCTGCGCGAGCGGATCATGGTCATCGACGGCGCCATGGGGACCGCGATCCAGCGCGACCGCCCGGACGAGGCCGGCTACCGCGGCGAGCGCTTCAAGGACCACCCCAGCGACCTCATCGGCAACAACGACCTGCTGACGCTGACCCAGCCGCAGATCATCGCCGACATCCACCGCGAGTACCTCGAGGCCGGCGCGGACGTCCTGGAGACGAACACGTTCAACGCCAACGCGGTCTCGCTGGCCGACTACGGCCTGGAGGAGCTCGCCTACGAGCTCAACCACGCGTCCGCGCAGCTCGCCCGCAGGATCGCCGACGAGTTCGGCACCCTCGACCGGCCGCGATACGTCGCCGGCGCGCTCGGCCCGACGACGCGGACGGCCAGCATCAGCCCCGACGTCAACGACCCGGCGGCGCGCAACGTCTCCTACGACCAGCTCGTGTCGGCGTACGAGACCGCGGCCCAGGGCCTCGTCGACGGCGGCGCCGACCTGCTCATCATCGAGACGATCTTCGACACCCTGAACGCCAAGGCGGCGATCTTCGCGGTGGAGAGCCTCTTCGAGAAGGAGGGGCGGCGCTGGCCGGTGATCATCTCCGGCACGATCACCGACGCCTCCGGCCGCACCCTGTCCGGCCAGGTCACCGAGGCGTTCTGGGACTCGGTCCGCCACGTGCGGCCGATCGCCGTCGGGCTCAACTGCGCGCTCGGCGCCAAGGAGATGCGGCCCTACATCGCCGAGATGGCCCGCATCGCCGACACGTTCGTGTCCTGCTATCCCAACGCGGGCCTCCCCAACGCCTTCGGCGAGTACGACGAGGGGCCGGCCGAGACCGCCGCCCACCTGCACGAGTTCGCCGGCGCGGGCTTCGTCAATCTCGTCGGCGGCTGCTGCGGCACGACCCCGGCGCACATCGCCGAGATCGCGAAGGCGGTGGAGGGTCTGGCCCCCCGCACGCCCAGCGAGGCCCGTCCCGGGATGCGGCTGTCCGGCCTGGAGCCGTTCACGCTCACCGAGGACAGCCTGTTCGTCAACGTCGGCGAGCGGACCAACATCACCGGCTCGGCGCGCTTCCGCAACCTCATCAAGGCCGGCGACTACGACACCGCGCTGTCCGTCGCGGCCCAGCAGGTCGAGAGCGGCGCGCAGGTCATCGACGTCAACATGGACGAGGGGATGATCGACGGCGTCGCAGCGATGGACCGCTTCCTCAAGCTGGTCGCCTCCGAGCCCGACATCAGCCGCGTACCGGTGATGATCGACTCCTCCAAGTGGGAGGTCATCGAGGCCGGTCTGCGCAACGTCCAGGGCAAACCGATCGTCAACTCGATCTCGATGAAGGAGGGCGAGGAGAGGTTCGTCGAGCACGCCCGACTGTGCCGCAAGTACGGCGCCGCCGCCGTCGTCATGGCCTTCGACGAAGACGGCCAGGCCGACACCCTCGAGCGCCGCCAGCAGATCTGCCGACGCGCCTACGGCATCCTCGTCGACAAGGTCGGCTTCCCCGCCGAGGACATCATCTTCGACCCCAACGTCTTCGCCGTGGCGACCGGCATCGAGGAGCACGCCAACTACGGCGTGGACTTCATCGAGGCGGTCCGCTGGATCAAGCAGAACCTGCCCGGTGCGAAGGTCTCGGGCGGCATCTCCAACGTGAGCTTCTCGTTCCGGGGGAACAACCCGGTCCGCGAGGCGATCCACGCGGTCTTCCTCTTCCACGCCATCCGCGCCGGCCTGGACATGGGCATCGTCAACGCGGGGGCGCTGGTCACCTACGACGAGATCGACCCCGAGCTGCGCGACGCCATCGAGGACGTCATCCTCAACCGGACCGGCGACTCGCTGGCCGCGACCGAGCGCCTGCTCGGGCTGGCCGAGAAGCACCGGGGGAGCGGCGAGCAGCAGGAGGCCGCCACCGAGGAGTGGCGCGACCTGCCGGTCGGCGAGCGGATCACCCACGCCCTCGTGAAGGGCATCGACGGCTTCGTCGAGGCCGACACCGAGGAGCTGCGCCAGGAGATCGCGGCCCGCGGCGGTCGCCCGCTCGAGGTCATCGAGGGTCCGCTGATGGACGGCATGAACGTCGTGGGCGACCTCTTCGGCGCTGGGAAGATGTTCCTCCCGCAGGTGGTCAAGAGCGCCCGCGTGATGAAGAAGGCGGTCGCCTACCTCATCCCGTTCATCGAGCAGGAGAAGCTCGACAACCCCGAGTACGCCACGGTCAAGGACACCAACGGCACCGTCGTCATGGCGACGGTCAAGGGCGACGTCCACGACATCGGGAAGAACATCGTCGGCGTCGTGCTGCAGTGCAACAACTACGAGGTGATCGACCTCGGCGTGATGGTGCCCGCGCAGAAGATCCTCGACGCCGCCGCCGAGCACCAGGCCGACATCATCGGCCTGTCCGGGCTGATCACCCCGTCGCTGGACGAGATGGTGAACTTCGCCGGCGAGATGCAGCGTGTGGGGCTCAAGATTCCGCTGCTCATCGGCGGTGCGACCACCTCCCGCGCGCACACGGCGGTCAAGATCGACCGGGCCTACGACGGACCGGTCGTGTGGGTCAAGGACGCCTCCCGCTCGGTGCCGACCGCCGCCGCCCTGCTGAGCGACGAGCGACGGCCGCTGCTGATGGCCGACGTCAAGGCCGACTACGACGCGCTCCGGGCGCGGCACGCGCAGAAGCACGAGCGGCCCCACCTGACCTTCGAGAAGGCGCGGGCCAATGCGACGCCGGTCGACTGGTCGGCGTACGTCCCCCCGGCGCCGGCGAGCCCGGGCGTGCACACGCTGACCGACTACGACCTCGCCGAGCTGCGCGAGTACATCGACTGGCAGCCGTTCTTCAACTCGTGGGAGATGAAGGGCAAGTTCCCCGACATCCTGCACAGCCCCACCCACGGCGAGGCGGCCTCCAAGCTCTACGAGGACGCACAGGCGATGCTCGACCGGGCGATCGCGGAGAAGTGGATCAGCGCCAACGCGGTCTACGGCCTCTTCCCGGCGGCCTCCACCGGCGAGGACGTCATCGTGTACGCCGACGACGACCGCTCCGCCGAGCGCGCACGGCTCTTCGCGCTGCGCCAGCAGGGCGAGCACCGCGAGGGCGTGCCGAACCGGTCCCTGGCCGACTTCGTCGCGCCGGTCGACTCCGGCCTGGCCGACCACATCGGTGCCTTCGCCGTGACCGCGGGCATCGGACTACCGGCGAAGGTCATGGAGTTCAAGGACGCCCTCGACGACTACTCGGCGATCCTGCTCGAGTCACTGGCCGACCGGCTCGCCGAGGCGTTCGCCGAGCGGCTGCACCAGCGGGTCCGCACCGAGTTCTGGGGCTACGCCGCCGACGAGGCCGGCAAGTCCAACCAGGACCTGATCGCCGAGCGCTACCAGGGCATCCGTCCGGCCCCCGGCTACCCGGCCTGCCCCGACCACACCGAGAAGCGGACGCTCTGGGAGCTCCTCGACGTCGAGGCCAAGGCCGGCATCGAGCTCACCGACGGCATGGCGATGTGGCCGGGCGCGTCGGTCTCGGGCGTCTACTACAGCCACCCGCAGTCGCAGTACTTCGTCGTCGGCCGGCTCGGCCGCGACCAGGTCGCGGACTACGCGGAGCGGAAGGGCTGGACCCTCGCCGAGGCCGAGCGCTGGCTGTCGCCGAACCTCGGCTACGACCCGGAGGACTGATCGGGCGCGGGAGTGCGACGGCGCCCAGCCCGAGGGAGAGGCCGCTGAAGGCGCTCGTGGCCTCCGCTTCGGCGACGAGCGCGTCGGAGGGCTGGCTGACGTTGACCGCGTTGCGGTCGGCCGGGTTGGCGGTCGGGGCGAGCATGCGCATGCGTGTTGCCGGCGCGCATGCGCTTTTCGATATGCCGGCGATATGCCCGGCCTGCGAGCATGGAGGCCATGCGCGTGCTGATCGTGGAGGACGAGCCCCTCATGGCGGGGGCCGTCCGCGACGGCCTGCGCCTGGAGGCGATCGCGGCCGACATCGCCGGTGACGGGGAGACCGCCTGGGAGCTGCTGAGCGTCAACTCCTACGACATCGCCATCCTCGACCGCGACATCCCCGGGCCGTCCGGTGACGAGATCGCCAGCCGAATCGTCGCCTCCGGCACCGGCCTGCCGATCCTGATGCTCACCGCCGCGGACCGGCTCGACGACAAGGCCACCGGCTTCGAGCTGGGTGCCGACGACTACCTCACCAAGCCCTTCGAGATGAGGGAGCTGGTGCTGCGTCTGCGAGCCCTCGCCCGCCGGCGCGGCCACAACCGGCCTCCGGTCAGGGAGATCGCGGGGCTGCGGGTCGACCCGTTCCGTCGGGAGGTCTACCGCGACGGGCGGTACGTCGCCCTCACCCGCAAGCAGTTCGCCGTGCTCGACGTCCTCGTCGCCGCCGAGGGCGGCGTCGTCAGCGCCGAGGAGCTCCTGGAGCGGGCCTGGGACGAGAACGCCGACCCGTTCACCAACTCCGTGCGCATCACCGTCTCCGCGCTGCGCAAGCGCCTCGGTGAGCCGTGGCTCATCACCACGGTCCCCGGCGTCGGCTATCGCATCGACACCGGTCCCGGGACAGAGGCGAGTGACCTACGTGGATAGGGCCCCGGGGCTGAGCGTCCGGCTCAAGCTCACGCTCAGCTACGCCGCCTTCCTCATGATCGCCGGCGCCGGGCTGATCGCCGTCGTCCTCGTCTTCCTGCTGCGCTACGTGCCCGACGAGGCGATCGTGACACCACCGCGCCATGCCCCCGGCCTTGGCATGCGGCCGCTCCCCGGCGACTTCGTCCCGGGCCGATCGGACCTGTGGGACGCCTTCGCGCCGAAGGCGGCCCTCATGCTGGCGCTGCTCCTGGTGGTCGGCCTGGTCGGCGGATGGATCCTCGCCGGGCGCATGCTCGCGCCGTTGCACCGCATCACCGCGGCGACCCGCAGCGCGGGCGGTGGGAGCCTCTCCCACCGGATCCGGATGCCCGGACGGAGGGACGAGTTCCGCGAGCTGGCCGACGCGTTCGACGGCATGCTGGCCCGACTCGAGGCCCACGTCGCCGAGCAGCGGCGGTTCGCCGCCAACGCCTCCCACGAGCTGCGGACCCCGCTCGCGATCACCCAGACCCTCCTCGAAGTGGCGCGCAGCGATCGGGACCGCGACACCGACGAGCTCCTCGACCGTCTCCAGACGGTCAACACGCGTGCCATCGACCTCACCGAGGCGCTGCTCCTGCTCAGCCGGGCCGACCGGCGCTCCTTCGCCCGGGAACCCGTGGACCTGTCCCTCGCGGCCGAGGAGGCCACCGAGACCCTCCTGCCGCTCGCGGAGAAGCACGGCATCAGCATCGCCACCGACGCCGAGCCGGCACCGACCCTCGGCTCTCCCGCCCTGCTGCTGCAGATGACCACGAACCTGGTCCACAACGCGATCGTCCACAACCTCCCCGAGCACGGCACGGTCCGGGTCGCCACCGGCATCCGGCCGGACGGCGTCGTCCTCACCGTCGAGAACACCGGCGAGAGGCTCGACCCGCGGCTCGTGGCCACGTTCACCGAGCCGTTCCAACGCGGCAGCGAGCGCGTCCACGCCGCCCAGGCGGGCGTGGGGCTCGGGCTCGCGATCGTCAGGAGCACCGTCGAGGCCCACGACGGGGCCTTGACGCTCGACCCCCGTCACGACGGGGGGCTGCGCGTCACCGTTAGATTGCCGACCACATCCAAGGGAGGCACGCTCTGAACACCGACCCGCCGACGCACGCTGGAGCTCCCGGGCACCCGCCCGCAGCCGTCCTGTGGGACATGGACGGCACCCTCTGCGACACCGAGCCTTACTGGATCGAGACCGAGTTCGCGATCGCGGAGCGGTTCGGCGGGGAGTGGAGTCATGCCGACGCGCTCGAGCTGGTCGGCAACGACCTGCTCGAGTCCGGGCGCTACATCAAACGCCGGATGGAGCTCGAGCTGAGCCCGGAGGAGATCGTCGACCTGCTGCTCGACGGCGTCGTGGAGCGGGTGGAGCGAGCGATCCCGTGGCGTCCGGGCGCCCGTGAGCTGCTCACCGAGCTCGGCGCCGCCGGTGTGCCGTGCGCGCTCGTCACGATGTCGTGGCAGCGCTTCGTCGCGCCGATCCTGCGCCAGCTGCCTGTCGGCACCTTCCAGGCGGTCGTCACCGGTGACCAGGTCGAGTTCGGCAAGCCGCACCCGGAACCCTACGAGACGGCCGCCGCCGCTCTCGGCGTCCCCACAGCCGACTGCCTCGCGGTCGAGGACTCCAACACCGGCGCGAAGTCGGCCGAGGCCGCCGGCTGCACCGTGCTCGTCGTCGTCAACCACGTCCCGGTCCTGGAGGGACCACGACGGGTCTTCCGAGACACGCTCTCCGGGCTGACCGTGGCCGATCTGGGGGAGATGCTGATCGGGGACGAGGACGGCTCGCCCGACGTACGGTGAGCGTGCCGGCCGCGCCGCGCCCGACAACGCGATTCCGGCCCCCTGTGCCCTACCGCCTCGGGACGGCGCTACGCTTGGCACGAGCCCGGTTGCTGCCGGGCACCTGGCGCACGAACGCCCGCGGCCCGCAGCCTGGGCCGAGCGAGGTGGCCGGCGCCGGGATCGTTCTCTCGACGCACGTGGTGCGTGTCGCCGCTCGGTGACGCAGGAGGAGTTTCGGTTGGCCGCACAGGGTCAGCGCCGGTCCAGTGGCGCAAGGACGGCGCAACGTCGTCAGGGCGGTGCTCGTCGCGCCCAGGACAACGAGGGTCTCATCCCCGTCCTCGCCAAGGCGGTGCGCGAGGTCGAGTCGGGTGTCCAGCGTGGTCGCTCCGAGCGCACCCGGTTCCAGGTCGTCGCGCTGCTGGTACGCGAGGAGCGCGCCCGGCTGAAGGCCGACCCCGACCTGAGCGAGCAGACCCGAGCGGCCGAGCTCAAGCGGCTCGACGGGATCGCCAGCATCCTCGCCCAGACCGCGGCGCGCGAGCCGTCCCTGTTCACCCTGCTGGCCGAGGACGCCGAGCAGACCGACGCGACCCGACGGCTCCGACGCGAGCTGCAGGAGGCCGCCGGGCTCGAGCCGGACCCGGCGACCGAGGAGCCGGCGCGGCAGTTCTCGTCCGTCGTACGCACCGACCGCCAGGTGGTGCCGCAGTCGGTGGCCCGGGCCCAGCTCATCACTCCGTTCATGGCGCCCGACTTCAGTGCCGCCCCGCCGCGCCTCGAGACGCGACGGCTGGCCGGCTGGGAGATGATCGGCCCGCTGCTGAACTCCTTCGAGCACCCGGCTCCCGGCGTGTCCTCCTGCATGGAGCTGCCCACCGCTCGCCCGAGCGTGCTCCTTCCGCCCGACGTCTCACTGATGGACCACCAGTCGCGACTGGTCGCCTCCGTCGCGGACGGACACCGCACCTTCCTGCTCGCCGACGAGCCCGGCCTGGGCAAGACCGCTCAGTCCCTCCTCGCCGCCCAGGCGGCGCAGGCCTATCCGCTGCTCGTCGTCGTCCCCAACGTGGTGAAGACCAACTGGGCGCGCGAGGCCCGGATCTGGACGCCGCAGCGCACGGTCAGCGTCGTGCACGGCGACGGCGCGGACGTCGACGGCTTCGCCGACATCATCGTGCTCAACTACGAGATCCTGGATCGTCACGTCGGATGGATCGGCGAGCACGGCTTCCGCGGCATGATCGTGGACGAGGCGCACTTCATCAAGAACAAGAAGTCGCAGCGCTCCCAGCACGTGCTGGAGATCGCCGAGCGGATCAGGCAGCGGGTCGCCAACCCGCTGATGATGGCGCTCACCGGCACCCCGCTCATCAACGACGTCGAGGACTTCCTCACCATCTGGCAGTTCCTCGGCTGGGTGACCGACAAGTCGCCGCGTCCCGCACTCATGGCCCGGCTGGAGGAGACGGGCATGACGCCCGCCGACTTCGGCTTCTACCCGGCCGCCCGCCGGGCGGTCGTCGACATGGGCATCGTGCGCCGTCGCAAGGTCGACGTCGCCGCCGACATCCCCGCCCGCCGCATCGCCGACCTGCCCGTCGAGCTCGACGACGCGGACGGCCGCTCGATCAGGGCCGCCGAGCGCGAGCTCGCCGCCCGCCTGGTCAAGCGCTACGACTCCGCCGTCGAGGCGCGGCGCGAGCATCGGGGCGTCGACGTGGACGGCATCGACCACGAGCTCGTCCGCCGGGTCGCGGGCTGGGAGCTCTCCGACGGCGAGGACTCGACGAAGGGTGACAACATCTTCGCGATGGTCCGCCGGATCGGGCAGGCCAAGGCCGGCCTGGCCGCCGACTACGCCGCCCAGCTGGTCCGCAGCGCCGGCAAGGTCGTCTTCTTCGCCAAGCACCTCGACGTCATGGACGCGGCCGGGGAGGTCTTCGCCAAGCGCGACATCCGCTACACCGAGATCCGTGGCGACCAGTCCGCCTCGGCGCGCACGAAGGCGATCGACTCCTTCGTCAAGGACCCCGGCGTGGGCGTCATCGTCTGCTCGCTGACCGCGGCCGGCGTCGGGATCAACCTGCAGGTCGCTTCCGACGTCGTGCTCGCCGAGCTGTCCTGGACCGACGCCGAGCAGACGCAGGCCATCGACCGCGTGCACCGGATCGGGCAGACCGAGCCGGTCACCGCCTGGCGGATCATCGCGGCGCAGACGATCGACTCCCGGATCGCCGAGCTCATCGACAGCAAGGCCGGCCTCGCCGCCGTCGCGCTCGACGGCGCCTCGGAGGAGGAGACCACGACGACCGACATCCGGCTCGAGGCGCTGGTCACCCTGCTCACCGACGCCCTCGGGGCGCGGGGCGACGCGGCCTAGGACCCGGCGAGCTCGATCAGTCTGCGCACGGTGTTGAGGTTGCGCGCGGTCGTCGGGATCCGGCCCAGGGCGCGGGCGAGCTGGGCCTCCTTGAGCTCGGCGCGGCCGGCCCCGGCGGCGTAGCGCAGATGGAGCTCGCGGCCGATCACCTGCCAGCGGTCGTTCCCGGTCGGCACGTCCGCGGCTGAGGCGATCGCCTGTTCGGTCGGCGCGGTGAGCATGAAGGAGATGTAGGAGTACTTCGGCTCCTGGACCTCGAACGGGTGCGCCGCCAGGGCGGCCACCAGCTCGTCGCGGGTGCGGGAGATCGCCTCGCGGAAGTAGCCGAACCGCTCCTCGATCGCCTTCTCCAGCGCCCGGTCGAACGCGTCCGGGTCACCGGGCACGTCGGCGACGAGGTTGCCCGAGGCGATGTAGGTCGCCGGGTCGGTGGCGCCGAGGTCGGCCGCCATCGCCTTCAGGTCGGCCATCGGCAGCTTCGCGCCGCCGACGTTGACCGCGCGGATGAGCACGACGCGTCGGCTCACGTCGTGGGCTCGGTCGCGGGGAATGGCGGGGGAGTGCCGCCGAACTCCGGGCACAGGCTCTGGTGGGCGCACCACGAGCACAGCCTGCTCGGCCGCGGCCGCCAGTCTCCCGACTCCTTCGCGGTGCTGATCGCCCGCCAGATCGCGTCGAGCTTGCGCTCGGTGGCACGCAGGTCGGCCTCGTCAGGCTCGTAGCGGAGGATCTCGCCGTTGCCGAGGTAGACCAGCTGCAGCACCGACGGCACGACGCCGCGGGTCCGCCACAGGGCCAAGGCATAGATCCTGAGCTGGAAGAGCGCCTTGGCCTCGAACATCTCGCCAGGAGCTCGGCCACTCTTGTAGTCCACGATGCGGATCTCGCCCGTCGGCGCGACGTCCACCCGGTCGATGAAGCCGCGGACCAGCAGCTTGGAGTCGAGCACCGTCTCGACGTAGAGCTCGCGGTCGGAGGGCTCGAGCCGGGTCGGGTCCTCGAGCGTGAAGTAGCGCTCCAGGACGTCGCGGCACGAGCCCAGCCAGCGGCCGAGCTCGTCCGCGTCGCCGAAGAGGTCGGCGAGCTCGGGCTCCGCCTCCTGCAGGCCCGCCCACGCCGGACCGAGGAGCCCGTGCGCGCGATCGACCGTGCGGTCGCCCGCCGGCAGGTCGAAGAGGTCCTCGAGCACCTTGTGCACGACGGTCCCTCGGACGGCGTCGACGGACGGGGGCTCGGGCAGGCGGTCGATGGTGCGGAAGCGGTAGAGCAGGGGACACGCGAGGAAGTCACCGGCCCGGCTCGGGGAGAGCGCGCCGAGCACGTCGACGCCGTCCACCGGGGTGGACAGCCTCTCGACCGGTGAGGCGCTCGTCAGGCTCATGCGCAGCACCCTAGGCGAGCCCGGGGACAGTGCTCGCCAACTCGGCCGGGGCGAGCCGGTCCCGCCCCCGGCTGTCGCGTACGCTCACAGCGTGTCGACCCCTGTCAGCCGGCCGGAGCCGGGCCCGGACCGACCATCGCGGCCACCGGGCACGCTCAAGGTCGGCACCCTCGCCGGGGCCGACGTCCTCGTCTCGAGCTCGTGGTTCCTGGTGGCGGGCATGATCGCGGTCCTGGTCGCCCCGAGGGTCGACGAGGTGACGCCCGGGCTCGGCGCGTGGAAGTACGTCGCCGGACTGGTCTTCGCCGTGATCCTCTACGGCTCGGTGCTGCTGCACGAGGCGTCGCACGCCGCCGTGGCGCGTCACTACGGCTACCCCGTCAGCTCCATCACGCTGCACTTCCTCGGCGGCGCCACCGCCATCGAGGGCGAGGCCAAGCGGCCGGTCGAGGAGTTCTGGATCGCCGTGGCCGGCCCGCTGACCTCGCTGGCCGTGGGCGGGGTCGCCCTCGCCCTGCACCCCGTCAGCCCCGACGGGCTGGTCCTGATGGCGGTCGAGGGACTCGCCGGCGCCAACCTGCTGGTCGGCATCCTCAACCTCGTGCCCGGTCTGCCGCTCGACGGCGGCCGCGTGCTGAAGTCGGCCATCTGGGGCATCACCAGCGACGTCCACCGCGGCAGCATCGTGGCCGGCTGGGTCGGGCGGGTGATGGCCCTCGGTGCGCTGCTCTGGCCGAGCTTCCAGAGCGAGGTGCTCGGCTGGCCGGTCGGCCTGGTCGACTACGTCGTCGCGTTCGTCGTGGCGATGTTCCTCTGGTCCGGCGCGAGCGCCGCGATCACGTCGGCACGCATCCGCAGCCGGCTACCGCGCCTCGTCGCACGGGACCTCGCCCGGCGTACCCTCGCCGTCCCCGACGACCTCCCGCTGGCCGAGGCGGTCCGGCGGGCCCAGGAGGCGCAGGCGGGCAGCATCGTCACCGTGACCGCCGACGGTCGCCCGGTCGGTGTCGTCAACGGGGCGGCCCTGGTCGCCACGCCCGAGGACCGTCGCCCGTGGGTCGCCACGTCGACGGTCGCGCGCACCCTCAGTGACGGCCTCGCGCTGCCTGTCGACATCGACGGCGAGGAGCTGGTCAGGGCGATCACCCGCACCCCTGCCGCGGAGTACCTCCTGGTGGAGTCCGACGGGTCGGTCTACGGCGTGCTCACGGCCTCCGACGTCGATGCGGCGTTCCGCGCCGGGGGCCGTTAGATTCCGGCGTCATGGCCGAGACCAGCGACGAAGCACGCACTCCCGCCGAGGAGCAGGGTGGGGAGCGCCGTGACGAGCGCGGTGGCGACGTCCCCCAGCAGGCATGGTCGGGCGTGCACCGCGGGCCGCTGCGGGCCGGTGAATGGGTCCGACTCACCGACGCCAAGGGCCGCAAGCACAACTTCGAGCTCGTGCCCGGGAAGCGGTTCTTCTCCAACAAGGGCCACCTCGACCACGACGACCTGATCGGCCGCGACGAGGGCTTCACGGTCACCTCGTCGGTCGGCGGGGAGTACCTCGTCTTCCGGCCACTGCTCAGCGAGTTCGTCGTCTCGATGCCGCGCGGCGCCGCGGTCGTCTACCCCAAGGACGCCGCCCAGATCGTGGCGCTCGCCGACATCTTCCCCGGCGCCCACGTCGTCGAGGCTGGCGTCGGGTCTGGCGCTCTGACCTGCTCGCTGATCCGTGCGGTCGGTCCCTACGGCTCGGTCCGCTCCTTCGAGCGGCGCGAGGAGTTCGCCGACGTCGCCCACAAGAACGTCACCCAGTTCTTCGGCACCGAGCCGCCCTCGTGGGAGCTCACCATCGGCGACCTCGCCGAGGAGCTGCCAGCCTCGGGCATCCGCTGCGACCGGCTCATCCTGGACATGCTGGCGCCGTGGGAGTGCGTCGACGCAGCGGCGAACGCCCTGCGCCCCGGCGGCATCCTCTGCGCGTACGTCGCCACGACGACGCAGCTCTCGCGTTTCGTCGAGACCGTGCGGGTCCACGGCGGCTTCACGGAGCCGCAGGCGTGGGAGTCGCTGGTCCGCGACTGGCACGTCGAGGGTCTCGCCGTGCGGCCGGGCCACAAGATGATCGGTCACACCGCCTTCCTCGTGACGGCCCGCCGGCTCGCGGCGGGGGAGCGGCCGCCCCGCAAGACGCGCCGTCCGGCGCCCGGCGCCTACGGCCCGGACTACACCGGACCCCGGCCCGCCGATGCGCCGGCCGCCGTACCCGACGAGCCTGTCGAGCCCGTCGAGCACGCAGGGAGCGACACGCCGGAGGCGTGACGCCGCCGTCGGGCGGCGCGGTCGCGACCAAAACGTGACCAACGGGCACCGGACACGGTGAGATCCGGCCTTCCGTCGCCCCCGCCCGCGGGTAGGGTCGAGATTCGTAGGAGGTGGCGCCGATGTCGACATCCGATGGTTTCTCTGCTGCTGGCGGGCGTGACCGCCAGGAGCTCGAGAGTCAGGTCCGGTACCTCGAGAGCGAGGTCCGCGAGCTGCGACTGCGCCTGAGCGACACGCCCGGACAGTCCCGTGGCCTGGAGCTCCGGCTCGCCGACGCGCAGCGCTCGCTCGCCGCCGTCACGTCGCAGAACGAGCGGCTCGCCCAGACGCTGCGCGAGGCCCGCGACCAGATCATGAAGCTGAAGGAGGAGGTCGACCGGCTGGCCCAGCCACCGGCCGGCTTCGGCACCTTCATCGCCCGCAACGACGACGACACGATCGACGTGTTCACCGGCGGCCGCAAGCTGCGGGTCAACGTCTCGCCCAACGTCCCCCTCGACGACCTGCAGCGCGGCCAGGAGGTCATGCTCAACGAGGCCCTCAACGTCGTCGACGCCCTCGAGTTCGAGTCCGTGGGCGAGGTGGTGATGGTCAAGGAGCTCCTCGCCGACGGCGAGCGCGTGCTGGTCATCGCCAACGCCGACGAGGAGCGGATCGTGCGCCTGGCCGAGCCGCTGCTCAGCGACGTGATCCGCGCGGGCGACTCCCTGCTGCTGGAGCCGCGCTCGGGCTACGTCTACGAGAAGGTCCCGAAGTCCGAGGTCGAGGAGCTCGTCCTCGAGGAGGTCCCCGACATCGCCTACGAGTCGATCGGCGGCCTCGGCAACCAGATCGAGGCGATCCAGGACGCCGTCGAGCTGCCCTACCTCCACCCCGAGCTCTTCAAGGAGCACCAGCTCAAGCCGCCCAAGGGCGTGCTCCTCTACGGCCCTCCCGGCTGCGGCAAGACCCTGATCGCCAAGGCGGTCGCCAACTCGCTGGCCAAGAAGGTCGCCGCCCGGACCGGTGCCGAGGGGAAGTCCTACTTCCTCAACATCAAGGGACCCGAGCTGCTCAACAAGTACGTCGGCGAGACCGAGCGCCACATCCGGCTCGTGTTCCAGCGGGCGCGGGAGAAGGCGTCGGCCGGGACGCCGGTCATCGTGTTCTTCGACGAGATGGACTCCCTCTTCCGCACCCGCGGCACGGGCGTCTCGTCCGACGTCGAGAACACGATCGTGCCGCAGCTCCTGAGCGAGATCGACGGCGTCGAGCTGCTCGAGAACGTGCTCGTGATCGGTGCCTCCAACCGAGAGGACATGATCGACCCGGCCATCCTGCGGCCCGGCCGCCTGGACGTGAAGATCAAGATCGAGCGGCCCGACGCCGAGGGTGCCCGCGACATCTTCAGCAAGTACCTCACGCCCGACCTGCCGCTGCACCCCGAGGACATCGCCGAGTTCGGCGGCGACCGGCAGGGCACCGTCGACGCGATGATCCGGGCCACCGTCGAGCGGATGTACACCGAGTCCGAGGAGAACCGCTTCCTCGAGGTCACCTACGCCAACGGTGACAAGGAGGTCCTCTACTTCAAGGACTTCAACTCCGGCGCGATGATCCAGAACATCGTCGACCGCGCGAAGAAGATGGCGATCAAGGCGTTCCTCGACTCCGGGGCCGACGAGGCGCAGAAGGGCCTGCGAATCAGCCACCTCCTTCAGGCCTGTGTCGACGAGTTCAAGGAGAACGAGGACCTCCCCAACACCACCAACCCCGACGACTGGGCCCGCATCTCCGGCAAGAAGGGCGAGCGGATCGTCTTCATCCGCACGCTCATCACCGGCAAGCAGGGCACCGAGCCGGGGCGGTCGATCGACACGGTCGCCAACACGGGGCAATACCTCTAGACGCCGCCGGGCCATTGCCCCTCGGGCGGGTCGGGCGCACCATCGACAGATGGTGGCCCGGCTCCTCGAGCGCGCCGACGAGCTGACGGCGTTGGCGTCGGCGGCGCGCTCGGCGGCGCGCGGCCGTGGGTCGACGCTGCTCGTCCACGGCGAGGCGGGCATCGGCAAGTCCGCCCTGGTGCGGTCGCTGCACTCGCGTCTGCCCGCCGAGGGGCGGCTGCTCGTCGGCTACTGTGACGCGCTCTCCACGCCCCGTGCGCTCGGACCGCTCAAGGACCTCACCGGCTCCGTCGGCCGCGTGCTCACCGACGCGCTGCGCAGCGGCGAGCGCGATGCCGTCATGCCGGCGCTGTACGACGAGCTCGCCGGTGGGGCGCCCGCGGTGCTCGTCGTCGAGGACGCCCACTGGGCCGACGAGGCGACCGTCGACACGCTGCGCTACCTGGCCCGCCGGATCGAGCAGCTGCCCGTCGCACTGGTGCTGACCTACCGCGACGAGGAGCTCGCGAACGGTCACCCGCTCGGCCAGCTGCTCGGCGATCTCGGGCACGCCGACGGCGTGGCCCGCCTGCCGCTCGCACGCCTGTCGAGCGAGGCCGTCGCGGCACTGGCCGAGGGCTCCGACCTGGATCCGCAGAGCCTGCACACGCTCACCGACGGCAACCCCTACCTCGTCACCGAGCTGCTGGCCTCGGCCGACGGCCGGGCAGTGCCCGCCTCCGTGGTCGACGGCGTCCTGGGCCGGCTGCACCGGCTGCCGGCCGACGTCCAGGCGCTCGTGGAGCAGCTGGCCGTCCTGCCGGGCGCCGTGGGTCATGAGCTGGTCGACGTGCTCGCGGCAGGTGGATGGAGCGGTCTGGTCGAGGCCGAGGACGCCGGCCTGGTCCGGGTCGTCGGCGGCGCGGTGGCCTTCCGCCACGAGCTGACCCGGCGGGCCGTCGTCGACGCGCTGTCCGGCGCTCGTCGGGTGGAGCTCGACCGGCGGGCGCTGCGCGCCCTCGAGCAGCGCGCCGACAGCGATCTGAGCCAGCTGGTCCACCACGCCGTCGAGTGCGGGGACGTGGACGCCGTCGTGCGGCACGGACCGTCAGCGGCGAGGGAGGCCTCGGCCAGCGGCGCCCATCGCGAGTCGGTGGCGCACTACCGCACCGTCATGGCGCACGAGCTGCGCTTCGAGCCGCACGAGCGGGCCCGGCTCTGGGAGGAGCTGGCCGTGGAGCTCTACACGATCGGCGTGGGGTCGGAGATCGTCGGCGCCCAGCAGCATGCGGTCGCGCTCTACCGCAGCCTGGCCGACCCGCGCGGGCTGGCGATCAGCCTGCGCTGGCTGTCCCGGTTGTGCTGGTTCGCCGGCGACCGACGCGGTGCCGTCGAGGCGGCCCAGGAGTGCACCCACGTCGCGACCGGTGCAGGCGACGAGGGACTGCTGGCGATGGCGCTCAGCAACGAGTCCCAGCTCGCCATGCTCGGCAACGACAACGAGTTCGCCATCCGGCTCGCCGAGCAGGCGACCATCCTCGCCCGACGCGTCGGGGACGCGCAGGTCCTCGCGCACGCCCTGAACAACCGGGGGTCGGCCATGTTCCGGCTCGGCCGGGACGGGATGCAGCCCCTGCAGGAGTCGATCGCCGTGGCTCGTCGGGTGGGGGACCACGAGGACGCCTGCCGTGCCTACGTGAACCTCGCGTGGAGCCTCCTCGACGACGACCGCGTCCGCGAGGCCGAGCCGTTGCTCCGAGAGGGTCTGGCCCTCGCCGAGCGGGTCGAGTTCCTGGGCTTCTGGCAGTACCTCCGCGCGGTGTGGGCCCGCCTCCGGCTCGCCCAGGGGCACTGGGAGGAGGCCGTCCGGGCCGCCGCCGAGGCCTCGCCTGAGAACCAGCAGGCCTACAGCGTCTCCCTCGGTGTTCGCGCCACGGTCGCGGCGCGCACCGGCTCGGACGTCGATGCGGTGGAGACGGCCCGGCAGGGCTGGGCGGTCGCGACCCACCTCGGCGAGCTGCAGCGCACGGGCCCGATGGCGGCGGTCGGCCTGGAGGTCGCCGACCTGACGGGCGTCGCCCCCGTCCCGGCCGACGACCTCGCCGAGGTGTATGCCGACGCCCGTCGTCTCGGTGATCCGGCACTGCAGGCGGTGCTCGCCTACCGGCTCGGCGTTGCGGGTCGACCGGTCGGACGAGCAGAGCTCGAGGACCTGGTCGCGGACCGGCCCTCGGCGTACGCCCTCCAGGCGCTGGGCCGGGCGGAGGAGGCGGCCCGGCTGTGGCGCGAGGCCGGCTGTCCCTACGAGGAGGCGGTCGCCCTGGCCGAGAGCTCGGACACCGACCGCCTGCTGGCCGGCCTGGCGATCCTCGACGGGCTCGGTGCGGCACCCATGGCCCGGCGGGTGCGCCAACGCCTCCGTGAGCGCGGGATGACGTCGGTTCCGCGCGGTCCGGGCGCCACCACCCGGGCGAACCCCGCCGGGCTCACCGCTCGCCAGCTCGAGGTGCTCGAGCTGGTGGCGCAGGGGTGCACGAACGCCGACATCGCCGCGAGGCTGGTCCTGTCGGTGCGCACCGTCGACAGCCACGTCGCCGCCGTGCTCCAGAAGCTCGGTGTGACGACCCGGCAGGAGGCCGCCGACGCCTACCGCGCGCTCGTGGTGCCCAAGCCCCGGCCGGCCGCCGATGTCGGTAGCCGACCGGCCCGATCTCGGTAACGACTGCCGACGCGTCGTCGCGCCGGGAGTCCCTAGAACAGAGGTGTCCGTTCCATCCACCCGAGAGGACACCACCATGGACGAGGACAGGTTCCACCAGCTGCTCCACCACTTCGTCGAGGACCTCGGCGCCACCGTCGGCGCCGGCGGTGTGCTGATCGGCGACCAGCTCGGGCTCTATCGCGCCCTCGCGACCGGCGCCCAGCTTCCCGACGAGCTCGCCGCCGCGACCGACACCGCACCGCGCTACGTCGAGGAGTGGCTGCGCGGCCAGGCCGCCGGCGGCTACGTCGAGTACGACGCCGAGTCGGGTCGCTTCTCCATGACCGAGGAGCAGGCCTTCGCGCTCACCAACCCCGACGGGCCGGTGTTCCTGCCCGGCGCCTTCCAGCTCGCGATCGGCTCGCTCAAGGCCCTGCCGCGCGTTGTCGACGCGTTCCGCACCGGCGAGGGCATCGGCTGGCACGAGCAGGACGAGGACGTCTTCCGCGGCTGCGAGCGGTTCTTCCGGCCGGGCTACAGCGCCAGCCTCGTGGAGGCCTGGCTGCCCGCGCTCGACGGCGTCGAGGACAAGCTCCGCACGGGTGGGACCGTGGCCGACGTGGGCTGCGGCCTGGGCGCCTCGACCATCTTGATGGCCGAGGCCTACCCGGAGGCGTCGTTCAACGGTTCGGACTACCACGACCACTCCATCGAGCTGGCACGCAAGAACGCGGCGGACCGCGGCCTGGCCCACCGGGTCGGCTTCGAGGTCGCCGGGGCCGACACGTTCCGCGGTGGCCCCTACGACCTGGTCACCACGTTCGACTGCCTGCACGACATGGGCGACCCCGTCGCCACCGCCCGCCACGTGAAGGAGCGGCTTGCCGAGGACGGCACCTGGATGGTCGTGGAGCCGTTCGCCGGCGACTCCGTCCAGGACAACCTCAACCCGGTCGGGCGCGTGTACTACTCGTTCAGCGCGTTCCTGTGCGTGCCGAACGCCGTCTCGCAGGGCGGTGCCCGGACCCTGGGCGCCCAGGCGGGTGAGGCCGCGATCCGGCGCGTCACCGAGGAGGCCGGCTTCACCCGGTTCCGCCGGGCGGCCGAGACCCCGTTCAACATCGTCTACGAGGTCAGGCCGTAGGCCGGTCCGAAGGCAGGAGAGCAGCGATGGACCCACGCACCGACCCGCTGGAGCGGGCGCACCGCCACGCGGCCGACTGGTTCGCGACCCTCGGCAAGCGCCCCGTCCCGGCGTCGGCCACCGCCGACGAGGTCTCCGACGCCCTGGGCCGCGACCTGCCGGCCGGGCCGAGCGACCCCGGCGACGTCGTCGACCTGCTGGCCCGGGCCTGCGAGCCCGGGCTGACGGCGATGCCGTCGGGCCGGTTCTACGGCCTGGTCATCGGCGGCACCGAGCCGGCGGCGCTCGCCGCCGACTGGCTGGTCGGAGCGTGGGACCAGAACAACGGGCTGCGTGCGGTGACGCCGGCCGTGGCGGCGGTCGAGGAGGTCGCGGCGGCGTGGCTGCTCGACCTCCTCGGGCTGCCCGCCGAGGCGGCCGTCGGCTTCCCGACCAGCGCTACGACGGCGAACCTGACCTGCCTGCTCGCTGCACGCGACCGCCTGCTCGGGCAGGCCGGCTGGGACACCGCCCGGGACGGTCTCACCGGTGCTCCACGGGTCCGGGTCATCACCGGGGCGGAGGGGCACGAGAGCGTCCACTACGCGTTGCGCTACCTCGGCCTGGGCCGGCCGGACACGGTCGCCGCCGACGACCAGGGCCGGCTCGACCCGGCCGCGCTCGCGGCGTCGCTCAGGCCGGGGGAGCCGACCATCGTCGTCCTGCAGGCGGGCAACGTGCACTCGGGCGCCTTCGACCCGTTCGGCCCGGCGATCGCCGCCGCGCACGACGCCGGGGCGTGGGTCCACGTCGACGGCGCCTTCGGACTGTTCGCGGCCGTGTCGCCGGCCCTGCAGCACCTGACCGCGGGCGTCGAGGGCGCCGACTCGTGGACCACCGACGCCCACAAGACGCTCAACGTCCCCTATGACTGCGGGATCGCGATCGTGCGTGACCCCGTCGCACTGGGCGCGGCGGCCGGCAAGCACGGGGACTATCTCATCCTCGACGAGGCCGGCGACCCGTTCGACCGGGTGCCCGAGCTGTCCCGCCGGGCGCGCGGAGTGCCCGTCTGGGCGGTGCTGCGCTCGCTGGGCCGGTCGGGCGTGGCCGACCTCGTCGACGGCTTCTGCCGGCACGCCGCCGCGTTCGCGGAGGGCATCCGGGCGTTCCCGCGCGCCGAGGTGCTCAACGACGTCGACTACACGCAGGTCTGTGCCGCGTTCGGCGACGACGAGCGAACCCGCGCGGTCACGCAGGCGGTGCTCGCGGACGGCACGGCGTGGATGTCGGGCTCGCGCTGGCACGACCGCGCGGTCCTGCGGGTCTCGGTCAGCAACTGGGCGACGACCGAGGACGACGTACGCCGATCGCTGGACGCGCTCGAGCGGGCGGTGCGCTCCGTCGAACCGTAGCCGGCCCCCGTCAGAGCCTTCGGAGCCGTTGCCCGAGGACGAGGCCGTCGTCGTCCTCGGTCAGCACGGTGAAGCCGAGGTGCCGGTAGAAGCCGACGGCCCGTTCGTTCGCGCGGGCCACGCCCAGGTGGACGCCGCTCGCGCCCTCCGCGGCGAACCGCGCCAGGATCCGCTCCATGAGGGCCCGTCCGGTGCCGGTCCCTTGCAGGTGCGGCAGCAGGTCGATGTGCAGGTGCGCCGGGTGTGCCCGTACGACGGCGTCGGGGACGGTCGGCGGGCGGTGGACCAGCCGCCGCATCCGGTCGTCGGGCGTCAGCGGATGAGGGCCGGGGTCGGGCTGCCGAGCTCGGAGCGCGGGCCACCAGTCTGACTCGCAGGCGGCCTCGAACGCCCGCGTGTCGGCCGTCCCGAGCACGTAGCCGGCGACGCCGCCACCGTCGACCGCCACGTAGCCCAGGCCGGGCCCGACCGTGAGGTAGGGACCGGCATAGACGCTGCCGACGAGCGTGGGGTCGGCGTACAGCCCGCTGGCGTCACCACCAGAGTCACCCGTGCGCAGGCAGATGTCGTAGCAGGCGTCGCGATCGCCGGGGCCGGCTTCGCGGAGGTGGACGGTTCGGTGCGCCTGGCCGTTCGTCATGGGCCCAGTGTGACGGTCAGCCCGGTCAGCCCTCGCGCAGGAACCAGGCCTTGGCGATGTTGTAGACGCCGAAGCACACCAGCCCCAGCGCGATCAGGGCCAGCAGGTAAGGGCCGGCCGGGCCGCCGCGGACCGTGTCGAGGGCCTCGTCGAGGCCTCCGGACCTGGTCGCGTCGTGGCTCAGCCCCGCCCAGACGACGAGTCCGCCGAGGACGCCGAACGCCGCGCCGCGCCCGACGTAGCCGGTCCGCGCGGTCACGGTGATCGCTCGTCCCGTGCTGCCGGTGCGGCCGTCGCTGTCGAGGTCCTTGCGCCAGCGGTCCGTCAGACCTCTGAACGCACTCCACCCGGCGTAGCCGATGATCGCGACCCCGGCGATGGCCACGAGCGCCGGGCCGGCGGGCCAGGAGAGCACCCGGGCGGTCCAGCCCTGGCTGGACCCTCCGGACCCCGAACCGGATGCCCCGCTCGCCACCCGGCCGGCGCTGATCGCCAGCGTGGCGAAGACGACGACCTTGAAGGCCGACCCGGCCATGCCGACCACCTTCTTGGCGCCCTCGTCGTGGCGGTGCCCCACGACGACCTGGCACAGCTCCCAGACCACGAGCGCCGCGAACCCGACGACGGTCACCCAGAGCAGGGCCCGACCGAACGGCTGGTCGGCGAGCTGCGCGAGAGCGCCGCTCTTGGACGGCGATCCCTCGGAGTCGCCGAGGGCCAGCTGCAGCGCCAGCCACCCGATCACCAGGTAGACCACGCCGTAGCACGCGAAGCCCAGGCGCGCGGTCCAGGTCAGCGCCGGATGGTCCTTGGCCCCGTCGGCCGCACGCGCCGCAGTGCCACTGCTCATGTTCGTCATCGCTCCTCCGCCGCGTCGTTACCCGCTCCGGTGTACGCCGACACGTCGGCCGGCCCGTGTCGGTCCTCCCGCGTAGGCTCGATGCATGAGCGTTCGACGGGTGATGGGCACCGAGGTGGAGTACGGCATCTCGGTGCAGGGCCAGCCGCTGGCCAACCCGATGGTCGCCTCGTCCCAGGTCGTCAACGCCTACGCGAGCGCGACCCTCAAGGCGCGGCGCGCGCGTTGGGACTTCGAGGAGGAGTCGCCGCTGCGCGACGCCCGCGGGTTCGACATGTCGCGCTCCGTCGCCGACCCGAGCCAGCTGACCGACGAGGACCTCGGCCTGGCCAACGTCATCCTGACCAACGGCGCCCGGCTCTACGTCGACCACGCCCACCCGGAGTTCTCCACCCCCGAGGTCACCACGCCGCTCGACGCGGTCCGGTTCGACAAGGCGGGGGAGCGGATCATGCTCGACGCCACCAAGCTCGCGCTGCAGCTGCCGACGAACCCCGCGATCACGCTCTACAAGAACAACACCGACAACAAGGGCGCCTCCTACGGCGCCCACGAGAACTACCTCATGCGGCGCTCGACGCCCTTCGCCGACATCGTCAAGCACCTCACGCCGTTCTTCGTCAGCCGCCAGGTGATCACCGGAGCGGGCCGGGTCGGCATCGGCCAGGACGGTCGCGGGCACGGCTTCCAGCTGAGCCAGCGCGCCGACTTCTTCGAGGTCGAGGTCGGTCTCGAGACCACCCTCAAGCGTCCGATCATCAACACCCGCGACGAGCCGCACGCGGACCCGGACAAGTACCGTCGCCTCCACGTGATCATCGGCGACGCCAACCTCGCCGAGGTGTCGACGTACCTCAAGGTCGGGACGACCTCCCTGGTGCTGGCGATGATCGAGGACCGCTTCATCTCTCTCGACCTCTCGGTCGACGGGCCGGTCGCCGGGCTCCGGTCGCTCTCCCACGACCCGACGCTGCGCCGCACGGTGACCCTGCGCGACGGCCGCACCCTCACCGGGGTGCAGCTCCAGCTGGAATACCTCGACCTGGCCAAGAAGTACGTCGAGGACCGCTACGGCGCCGACGCCGACGCGCAGACGAAGGACGTGCTGGAGCGCTGGGAGTCGGTGCTCGACCGGCTCGAGCGCGATCCCATGCTCTGCGCCGGCGAGCTCGACTGGGTGGCCAAGCTCAAGCTGCTGGAGTCCTACCGCGACCGCGACGGGCTCGACTGGGACGACGCCAAGCTCCACCTCATCGACCTGCAGTACGCCGACCTCCGACCGGAGAAGGGCCTCTACCACCGCCTCGTCAAGGCGGGCCGGATCGAGCGGCTCCTCACCGACGAGGGCGTCGAGGCGGCCAAGCACGAGCCGCCGACCGACACCCGCGCCTACTTCCGCGGCCGCTGCCTGGAGAAGTACGCCGAGAACGTCGCCGCGGCCTCCTGGGACTCGGTGATCTTCGACCTGCCCGGACGCGAGTCGCTCCAGCGGGTCCCCACGATCGACCCGTTGCGCGGCAGCAAGGCACACGTCGGCGCCCTCCTGGACCGGTGCGCCACCGCCACCGATCTCTTCGCAGCCCTGACGGCGGGCGGATAGCCCACCTATCGGGTGTCGCAGTGGGTAGGGTCTGAGACATGGCACAGGAGCAGAAGCAGCCCCGCAAGGCCAACGAGGAGTCGGAGGAGGTCGAGACCTCCTCCGAGACCGACCTGGCCGAGCGCAAGGAGTCCCTCGACGCCGACGTCGACGACATCTTGGACGAGATCGACGACGTGCTCGAGACCAACGCCGAGGACTTCGTGAAGTCCTTCATCCAGAAGGGCGGGGAGTAGGTCTTGGCCGACCCTCGCATCCCGGCCAGCTTCATGGCGCCGGGCACCTCCTCCTTCGCCGACTTCCTCTCCACCGAGGCACCTGACCTGCTCCCGGGCAGGCCCAAGGACCGGCAGAGCCTCCCCGCAGGCAGCGCGGCCGACCTGGCGCCGCACGGCACGACCATCGTCGCCGCCACCTTCGACGGCGGCGTCGTGATGGCCGGCGACCGGCGCGCCACGATGGGCAACGTCATCGCCCAGCGCGACATCCAGAAGGTCTTCCCGGCCGACGAGTTCTCCGCGGTCGGCATCGCCGGCGCAGCGGGCCTCGCCGTCGAGATGGTCAGGCTCTTCCAGACCGAGCTCGAGCACTACGAGAAGATCGAGGGCACCACGCTCTCCCTCGACGGCAAGGCCAACCGCCTCGCGGCCCTCATCCGCGGCAACCTCGGCATGGCGATGCAGGGCCTGGCCGTCGTACCCCTCTTCGCCGGCTTCGACCTCGACAAGGGGCTCGGCCGGATCTTCTCCTACGACGTCACCGGCGGCCGCTACGAGGAGACCTCGTTCCACTCCGTCGGATCGGGCTCGATGTTCGCCCGCGGCGCGCTCAAGAAGCTCTACCGCGACGGGCTCGACGAGGGCGGCGCCGTGGAGGCGGTCGTGCAGGCGCTCTACGACGCAGCCGACGACGACTCAGCGACCGGCGGGCCCGACCTGACCCGCCGCATCTTCCCGGTGGTGCACATCCTCACCGCCGCCGGCGGGCGCCGCCTCCCCGACGGCGATGTGGCGGCCGTCGCCGACCGGGTCGTCGCGGGACGGATGACCCGGCCAGACGGACCCCACGCCGAGCTGGAGGGTGGCCGATGAGCACGCCGTTCTACGTCAGCCCCGAGCAGCTGATGAAGGACCGGGCGGACTTCGCCCGGAAGGGGATCTCGCGCGGCCGTTCGGTCGTGGCCGTGCAGTACGCCGAGGGGATCCTCTTCGCCTCCGAGAACCCGTCGGCCGCCCTGCACAAGGTCAGCGAGATCTACGACCGGATCGCCTTCGCAGCGGTCGGTCGCTACAACGAGTTCGAGAACCTCCGCATCGCCGGCGTGCGGCTCGCCGACATGCGCGGCTACGCCTACGACCGCCGCGACGTCACCGGCCGTGGCCTGGCCAACGCCTACGCGCAGACGCTCGGCACGATCTTCTCCAGCGGCGGCGAGAAGCCCTATGAGGTCGAGATCTTCGTCGGCGAGATCGGCGACAGCGCCGAGGACGACCAGCTCTACCGGCTCACCTACGACGGCCAGGTCGCCGACGAGCACGGCTACGCGGTGATGGGCGGTGCCGCCGACGTCGTCGGGGGCTACCTCAAGGAGCACTACACGGCCGGGCTCGACCTCGAGGGCGCGCTCGCGGTCGCCGTGGCCGCGCTCGGGCACACCGAGTCCGACGACCGGGTCATTCCGGTGGAGGACCTCGAGGTCGCCGTCCTCGACCGCACGCGCAGCCAGCCGCGCAAGTTCCTGCGCCTGGTCCCCGCCCGGCTCGGGCCGCTGTTGGGGGAGCGCGGGACGCCGACCCACGCGCCCGACGACCTCAACGAAGCCGACCACGCCGATGCCGACCGCGCCGACGCCGACGCCGACAACGAGCCTCCGATCGCACCGTAGGCGGGTAGGGTCATTTCATGGACCGCCGGATCTTCGGGATCGAGAACGAGTACGGCGTCACCTGCACGTTCCGCGGGCAGCGGCGGCTCAGCCCCGACGAGGTCGCGCGCTACCTCTTCCGCAAGGTCGTGAGCTGGGGCCGCTCCAGCAATGTCTTCCTGCGCAACGGCGCCCGGCTCTACCTCGACGTCGGCAGCCACCCGGAGTACGCCACGCCCGAGTGCGACGACGTGACCGAGGTCGTCACCCACGACAAGGCGGGGGAGCGGGTGCTCGAGGGGCTTCTGCTCGACGCCGAGCAGCGGCTCCACGACGAGGGCATCGCGGGCGAGATCTACCTGTTCAAGAACAACACCGACTCGGCCGGCAACTCCTACGGCTGCCACGAGAACTACCTCGTCAGCCGCGCGGGCGAGTTCAGCCGGCTCGCCGACGTGCTCATTCCGTTCCTCGTGACCCGCCAGATCATCGTCGGGGCCGGGAAGATCACCCAGACCCCGCGCGGGGCGTCGTACTCCATCTCGCAACGCGCCGAGCACATCTGGGAGGGCGTCTCGTCGGCGACCACCCGCAGCCGTCCGATCATCAACACCCGCGACGAGCCGCACGCCGACGCCGAGAAGTACCGCCGGCTGCACGTCATCGTCGGCGACTCCAACATGTCCGAGACGACCACCATGCTGAAGATCGCCTCCTGCGACCTGGTGCTGCGGATGATCGAGGAGGGCGTGGTCATGCGCGACCTCACGATGGAGAACCCGATCAGGGCCATCCGCGAGATCGCTCACGACGTCTCGGGCAGCCGCCGGATCCGGCTCGCCAACGGCCGCGAGGCCAGCGCGCTGGACATCCAGAAGGAGTACCTCACCAAGGCCCGCGACTTCGTGGACCGCCGGCAGATCTCCACCCCGGTCATCGAGAGCGCCCTGGACCTGTGGGAGCGCGGGCTCAAGGCCGTCGAGTCCGACGACCTCTCGCTCGTCGAGCGCGAGATCGACTGGGTGATCAAGTGGAAGCTGATCGACCGCTACCGCGCCAAGCACGGCCTGCCGCTGAGCCACCCGCGGGTCGCCCAGCTCGACCTGGCCTACCACGACATCCACCGCGGCCGCGGGCTCTACTACCTGCTCGAGAAGAAGGGCGCGGTCGCGCGGGTGACCAACGACCTGCGGATCTTCGAGGCCAAGTCGGTGCCGCCGCAGACCACTCGGGCCCGCCTGCGCGGCGAGTTCATCAAGCGCGCCCAGGAGCGGCGCCGCGACTTCACCGTCGACTGGGTCCACCTCAAGCTCAACGACCAGGCGCAGCGCACGGTGCTCTGCAAGGACCCGTTCCGGGCGTACGACGAGCGGGTGCAGCGGCTCATCGACGGGATGTGAGACCACCGGGCCCGGCGCGTCGAGACTCACCGCGTCCTGGTCAGCATCCCTTCAGGATCGGCTTGTAGGGTGGCGCACGCTGTCCGTCCTCCCCACGCTGAAGAAGGCTTGAAACCGTGCTCCGACGCGTCCCGCGCCCGCTCGCCCTCATCCTGACGACCCTGCTGGCCACCAGCCTCGCCGCCTGTGGCGGCGACAAGACCGAAGGACTCGGCGACAAGACCGTCAAGGGCTTCGACGCGGCGGCCGTCTCCGGCGACCCGGGCACCGCCCCGAAGGTCGACTGGAAGGGCAAGATGGACACGGTCACGAAGACCGAGACTAAGACCCTCAAGGCCGGCGACGGCGCCACCGTCGAGCAGGGTGGCAAGGTCTGGGGCTACATCTGGATCGGCAACGGCTTCACCCAGAAGCAGGCCTACAGCGACTACGACAACAAGCAGCCCGAGGAGCTGACGGCGGACGCGAAGAGCCTCAGCCCGACCTTCGAGAAGCTGCTCACCGGCGCCAAGATCGGCTCGCGCGTCGCCGCCGTGGCCAGCGCCAAGGAGGTCTTCGGCGACGCGGGCAACCCGAACCTGGGCGTGGCCAACACCGACCCGCTGCTGATCCTGGTCGACCTGGTCGCCCCGGCCGTCGACAAGCCGACCGACGTCGACCGCTCCAAGCTTCCGAAGCTCAAGCCCGCCAAGGGCAAGCCCAACGTGCCTGCACGGATGGACTTCACGGGCCTGCCCAAGCCGGAGCAGAACGGCGAGTTCCTGCGCAGCACGTTGAAGCAGGGCAAGGGCGAGACGGTCACCGCCGACATGACCGTCAAGGTCAACTACCTCGGCATGGTCTACGGCGCGAAGAAGCCGTTCGACGAGAGCTACACCAAGAAGCCGGCCGAGTTCGGCCTCGGCGACGTGGTGAAGGGCTGGACCTACGGCCTGACCGGAGTGAAGGTCGGCAGCCGGGTGATGCTCC
Source organism: Nocardioides terrae (assembly GCF_900112345.1). Classification (GTDB taxonomy): domain Bacteria; phylum Actinomycetota; class Actinomycetes; order Propionibacteriales; family Nocardioidaceae; genus Nocardioides; species Nocardioides terrae. Next base: position 9,310 of record NZ_FOLB01000007.1, on the reverse strand, counting down.
AGATCCCGCCGCTGCTCGGCTACGGCGCGCAGGAGCAGGCCAACATCCCGGCCAACAGCACGCTCTACTTCGTCGTCGACGTGCTCAGCGCCACCAAGCCGGCTCCGTCGGCCTCGCCGTCCGCCACGCCCGCCCAGTAGCCGGCGCAGAAGCAGGCTGAGGAGCGGGACGATGTCGGCGCAGAAGACCGAACGGCTGATGAACCTGCTCATCATGCTGCTCGTCCAGAAGCGCTACGTCACCAAGGAGCGGATCCGCGACATCCTCTACGCCGACTCCTCGGACGAGGCTTTCGAGAAGATGTTCGAGCGCGACAAGGAGGAGCTCCGCAGCCTCGGCGTACCGATCGAGGTCGGCACCACCGACCCGCTCTTCGACGACGACCAGGGCTACCGGATCAGCCCGACCGAGTTCGCACTGCCGGACATCAGCCTGACCGCCGACGAGGCGTCGGTCGTCGCCCTGGCCACGAAGGTCTGGGAGCACGCCCGGCTGGCCGAGGCGACGAGCGAGGCGGTCCGCAAGCTGACGGCCGCGGGCGCCGAGCTCGACGTGGCCGCGCTCGACCTCGTCCAGCCGCGGCTCAGCGCCGACGAGCCGTCCTTCGACCTCTTCCTCGAGGCGGCCCAGGAGCGCACCCCGGTGGTGTTCGACTACCAGCGGGGGACCAACCCCGTCGAGACGCGCCACCTGCAGCCGTGGGGCGTCGTGCGCTCCTCGGGCCGGTGGTACGTCGTCGGCTATGACACCGACCGTCGCTACGACCGCGTCTTCCGGCTCTCCCGCGTGCGAGGCGAGGTCCGTCGCGACGGGCCGCCCGGGTCGTTCGAGATCCCGGAGGGGACCGACGTCCGGGCCGTGGCCCGTCGGCTCACGCCCGAGCGCACCGTGCTCCGGGCCGTGCTCCTCGTCAGGCCCGGCACCTGCCACCCGCTGCGCCGGGGGGCGATCTCGACGGAGAGTGGGGCGACCGGCCCGGACGGCGAGTCGTGGGACCGGATCACGATCACGCGGGCGACGGTGGACCTGGCCTCCGAGGTGCTCTCCTACGGCCCCGACGCCTACGTCGTCGAGCCGGCCGAGCTCCGCGACGCCGTCATCGAGCGTCTCGACGGGGTGCTCGCATGAGCCAGCGTCAGCCCGTCCAGGGTGCTCGCGAGCAGGTGGCCCGGCTGCTCGCGCTCGTGCCCTACCTGCACGCGCACGGTCACGTCCGCCTCGACGAGGCGGCGACCGCGTTCGGAGTCACCGAGCGCCAGATCGTCAAGGACCTCCGGGTGCTCTTCATGTGCGGGCTCCCCGGCGGCTATCCGGACGACCTCATCGACGTCGACATCGAGTCGCTCGAATCGCCGGGCGGCGACCGGGTGATCCGGGTGACCAACGCCGACTACCTCTCCCGCCCGCTCCGCCTCACGCCGACCGAGGCGACAGCGGTGATCGTCGCGCTCCGCGCCCTGCGCAGCGGCGCGACCAGCGACGACACCCGCGAGGTCGTCGACCGGGCGCTGGCCAAGCTCGAGCAGGCGGCCGCGGCGGGTGCGGCGGCGACGCCATTGGTCGACCCCGGTGATGCGCCGGACGCGGCCGAGGTCGCCCTCCGCGCCCGTCTCGAGGCCGCCGTCGGGCAGCGCCGCCAGGTCCGCCTCGTCTACTACGTCCCCTCGCGCGACGAGGAGTCCGAGCGGGTCGTCGACCCGCGCGGGCTGGTCGTGGAGGGCGGCGCCGTCTACCTCGATGCCTGGTGCCACGCCGCGGAGGCGCCGCGCTGGTTCCGGCTCGACCGGATCCGCTCCGCCGAGGTGCTCGACACCATGGTGACGACGACCGACGCCCCCCGCGAGCTCGCCCCGGGGATCTTCACGCAGGAGGCCGGGGCCGAGCGCGTGACGCTCGACATCGCGCCGGCGGCGTACTGGATCACCGAGTACTACCCGGTCGAGGCGGTGCGGCCGGGCGAGTCCGGCCACCACCAGGTCGACCTGCTCGTGGCCGACCAGCGCTGGCTCACCCGGCTGCTGCTCAGGCTCGCCCCGCACGCCCGGGTGATCGCACCGGCGGCGTACGCCGACGCGTTCCGGTCACGATCTGCCGTCACCCGCTCGCTCTACACCGATGCCGAGTAGCATGGCGATGCTGCTTCCCAACATTGTGAGGACCACATGACTTCGCTGCTCATCGGCGGCCTTGGCACGACCGAGCTCGTTCTCATCCTGCTCGTCGTCGTCCTGCTGTTCGGCGCCACCAAGCTGCCCGAGCTGGCCCGTGGCAGCGGCCGCGCGCTCCGCATCTTCAAGGCAGAGACCAAGGGTCTGATGGACGACGACGAAGCCGCCACCACGCCCGAGACACAGCGCGCGGCCGAGCTCGCCAGCAAGCAGGCCGAGCTCGACGCCAAGCAGGCCGAGCTCGACGCCGAGCGCGACCGCCTGCACCGCGGCGACGCCTGACCCGGGGCGTCGGTGTCGATCGCCGGCGTCGTCGACCTCTTCCGAGGCCGACCGCACAACCCCATCGGGGCCGACGGCAGGATGGCCCTCGCCGACCACCTGCGTGAGCTGCGCGCGCGCATCATCCGGTCGGTGGCGGTCCTCGTCATCGCCTTCATCGTGGCGCTGTTCTTCTACGACCAGCTCCTCGAGCTCGTCATGCGGCCCTACAACCACGCCCAGGAGTCGCTGCACGACAAGGTGGATACGACCGCCTACATCAAGGGCGCGACCGGTCCGCTGCTGCTGCAGATGAAGCTGTGCGGCGTGGCCGCCGTCGTGGTCTCGGCACCGTACTGGTTGTTGCAGATCTGGGGCTTCGTGATGCCCGGGCTGCACCCGCACGAGAAGCGCTGGACCCGCGTCTTCGCCTCGATCGCCGGACCGCTCTTCCTCGCCGGCGTCGCGGTCGGCTACTACGTGTTGCCCAAGGGCCTCGACGTGCTGATCGGCTTCACGCCGGCGAAGCTGCAGTCCCTGGTCGAGTTCGGCGAGTACTTCTCCTTCTTCACCCGCATGCTGCTGGTGTTCGGGATCGCCTTCCAGATCCCGCTCTTCGTCATCCTGCTCAACCTGGCCGGGGTCCTCTCCGGCAAGCAGCTGGGTCGCTACCGGCCGTGGATCATCCTCGGCACCATGGTGTTCGCGGCGGTCGCGACACCGTCCACCGACCCGTTCTCGATGCTGATGCTCGCGGTCCCGATGCTGGTGCTCTTCGCGATCGCGGAGGTCATCGCGCGCCTGGTCGACCGGAGCCGGGGCAGACGCGCGGAGAGCACCGAGCAGTGGTCGGACGACCAGGTCTCGCCTCTCTGACCGCCGCAGCGGGCTAGTGTTCCGCGCGTGACGCGCGAGCTTGCCCTGCTGTCGAACCCCGTGGCCGGTGGCGGCCGCAACGACGCCAAGGTCGCCGCCGTGGCCGCCCGGCTGCGACAGGCCGGGTTCGCGGTCCGCGAGCTGGTGGGCGTCGATGCGGCGCACTCGTCGCAGCTGGCCCGGGTGGCCGTCGCGGACGGGGTGGATGGCCTGGTGGTGTGCGGGGGCGACGGCATGGTGAACATCGCCGCGCAGGTGCTGGCCGGCAGCAGTACGCCGCTCGGCATCGTCCCGATGGGCACGGGCAACGACACCGCCCGCGCCCTGGGGCTGCCCCTCAGGGACCCGGCCGCGGCCGCCGACGTGATCGTTCGCGGCCGTACCCGGCTCATCGACCTGGCCCGCAGCGGCGACCGCTACTTCGTCACCGTGCTCGCCGCCGGCTTCGACGCGGCGGTGAACGAGAAGGCCAACACGATGACCTGGCCGAAGGGGCAGCTGAAGTACAGCCTCGCCATCGTCGCCGTGCTCAAGGAGTTCAAGCCGATCAGCTACACCCTCGAGCTGGACGGCGAGACCCGCCGGGTCGAGGGGATGCTCGTCTCCGTCGGCAACGGCGACTCGATGGGCGGCGGCCTCAGGGTCACCCACGGTGCCTCGCTGGACGATGGTCTGCTCGACGTCGTCCTCTTCACCAGCGTGCCACGGCGCGAGCTCATCAAGACCTACCCGAAGCTCTTCTCCGGCGGCCACACCCGCCACCCGGCGTACGAGCGGCATCGCGTGAAGCGGGTGACGGTCGCCGCGTCCGGCGTTGTCGCGTACGCCGACGGTGAGCGGTTCGGGGAGCTGCCGTTGACTGTCGAGGTCGTGCCGGGGGCGTTGACCGTCTTCGGGTGAGCGTCGTCTCGCGGCTGCCGATACAACTCATCCAGCGCCGGATCCGGTTGTGCGGCGTGTGACCACCGCCGTCTTCTCTGCGGGGCACACCGGCTCAGTCGCCCATGCTGGCTCCTCAACCTGCTGGTCGAAGTGCCGACAAGAGTGGCATGGCCTTTGCGCATCGCCGGTTGTCTCCGCCGTCCCTGACGGCGGCTGTCATGCTGGTGACCGCGCTGGCGGCGGCAGCAGCGTTCGGAGTGATCGTCCATCTCCAGAGCACGGCCTCGTCCAGCCGCGACGCGGAGGCCGAACTCGTTGCTCTGCGACTCTCCGTCTCGCAGGTCCTCGGGGTGCCGTGGGGCGCATCACCTGGTGAGGGTGACGATCCCGCAGACGTCCGTGACGAGCTCACGGGTGCCACTGAGGAGATCGAGCAGACTCTCACGCGTTTGGAACGCGACGGCGGACCACCCGATGTGCGATCAGCTCTACGATCGTTCCATCGGGTCGATGCGGCGTTGCAACACGTGTTGGAGGCGGTGTCGCACGATCGTCAGGATGCGGCAAACGAGTCCTCCGACACGGCCGCGCGGCAGGCCTACACCGTCGACCAGGCCCTGGCCAGCGCGGGAAAGCGCTACCGGGAGCGCTCACGTGCGGCGGCGAGCAAGGCCCGGAACGGCACCGCTCTCGTCATCGCCCTCCTGCTCTCCGGCTTCGCGTGGTCCTTCTGGCGGACTCAGCGCGCGCGGCTGTTGGCCGAGGGATCGGCCGCAGCACACCGTCAGCTCGCGGCCGAGAACGCGAAGAACGCGCTGACCGATCCGCTGACCGGGCTTGCGAACCGACGAGCCCTGCTCCGGGATCTGGAGGGCGTCGTGGCGGGCGACGGTGACCTGACGGTCCTGGTGCTGTTCGACCTCGACGGGTTCAAGCTGTACAACGACACGTTCGGCCATCCGGCCGGCGATGCGCTCTTGGCGCGCCTCGGTGGACGCCTCGACGCAGCGACTGCGGGCCGGGGGGTCGCCTATCGGCTCGGCGGCGACGAGTTCTGCCTGCTGGCGCAGGTCAGCGACGAGGCCGATGCACTCACACTGGCCAGCACCGCTCAGGTGGCTCTCACCGAGTCCGGGCCCGGATTCGCGATCGGATCGTCGTACGGCGCGGCGTTGCTCCCGGCTGAGGCAGCGAGCGTGACCGAGGCACTCACGCTCGTCGACACCCGCCTCTACTTGCAGAAGGGGAACGGCCGCGTGCCGGCGAGCCAGCAGGCTGCAGACGTTCTGGTCACGGTTCTCAACGAACGCGACTCGGAACTGGGCCGACACAGCCACACGGTCGCATCGTTGGCGGGGCGGGTCGCGACGGCGTACGAACTGCCCTCGGTGGAGGTGAAGCGCATCCGGCTCGCCGCCGAGGTCCACGACATCGGAAAGGCCGCCATACCGGATGCGATCCTCACCAAGACCGAACCCCTCGACGACGTCGAACGAGACTTCCTGCGTCGCCACCCGCTGATCGCCGAGCGCGTCGCCATGGCTGCGCCCGCCCTTGCTCCCACCGCGGAGCTGCTTCGTGGGCACCAGGAACACTATGACGGCACCGGCTACCCGGACAGTCTGACCGCCGACCAGATCCCGATGGGCGCCCGCATCATCGCGGCGTGTCACGCCTTCGATCTGTTGACCCACGATCACCCCGGCCCGGGGCGCTCGGTCGGGGCGGCTCTTGCGCACCTGCGCCGCGAGGCCGGAACCCGTTTCGACCCCGGTGTCGTCGAGAGACTCGCCGAGGTGGTCGGCAACCAGCACGGATTCGTTCGCTTGGCCGACCCAGCCGACTTGATCGACCCGACCCAACCGACCCGCTGAAGACGAACGCGACTGCCACAGCGAGCCTGAAGCGGAGTCGCGAGAGCTGACAATAGGCCGCATGACCACCGGATCGGCTACGGGTGCCACGGCGAACGCAGCTACTAGGCGATTCCGGTAGGGCCGGTGTCTGGCCAGACTCGGTCTAGGTGATCGGCAGGCAGCTCTCTATGCGCTGCCCACCGGCTGTGTTGGTGTGGCTGGCAATCGGTCTGCGGTCCGTCGGTCGCCGTGACGACGCGTGGCTCAAGATGGGACTGCCCGGTCTCCGTCACCGCGTGACCCCGGTCCGGGCGTCGACCGCGGCAGCGTGCTCGAGCAGGGTCTGACGGATGTGCGTGGGCGGCATCGGCCGGGCGAGGTGGTAGCCCTGGACGACGTCGGCACCGAGCGAGCGGAGTGCGTCGAGGCCTGACTCGTTCTCGATGCCCTCGGCCACGACGTAGAGGTCGAGCACCTTGCCGAGCTGAATCATCGAGGTGAGCATGGTGCGACCGCCGGGTGTGTGATCGTTGACGAGGTCCCGGTCGATCTTGACCCCGTCCAGCGGGATGTCGCGCAGCGTCCGCGCTGAGGCGTAGCCGCTGCCGAAGTCGTCGAGCTCGATGCGGACCGCTAGCGCACGCAAGTCTTGCAGCACGTCGCGTGCGACGTCGACGCTACCGATCGCCGCGGTCTCGGTGATCTCGAGGATGAGGGCGTCCCCGGTCAGGCCGCGTTCGCGGAGCAGCTCCTCGACCAGGCCGGGAACCGAGCGGTCACTGACCAGCTGGGCGGAGAGGTTGACACTGACCGCGACGTCGAGGCCCGAGCGGCGCCACCCGAGCACCTCGTCGAGCGCCTTGCGCATGGTGAGGACGGTCAGCGGCCGGATCAACCCGACCTCCTCGGCCAAGGGGACGAACGTCGACGGCGGCACCGGCGTGCCGTCTGCCCGCATCCATCGCGCCAGGGCCTCGACCGTCACGATCCGACCGCTCCCGACGGCCTGCTCGGGCTGGAAGACCAGGGTGATCTCGTCCCGCTCGATGGCCATGAGCAGCTCGGCCGCGAGCGAAGACTCCTCCGCACCGGCGCAGGTCCCGGCCTCGTAGACGCTGACGCCCTCGCGACCGCGCTTCGCGCGGTACATGGACGCATCGGCCGCGCGGAGAAGCTCTGCCGGGGCGGTGCCGTGATCGGGGCAGACCGCGAGCCCGATGCTCACGCCCACCATCCTCTGGACACCGTTGATCTCGATCGGTCGGATCAGTGCCTCGCGGAGCCGGTGGCCCACCGAGGTGAGTTCGACGTCGGGGCTGAGGTGACGGAGCACGACAGCGTACTCATCGCCGCCCAGGCGGGCGGCGGTGTCGTACTCGAAGGTGTTGGCGTGCAGGCGACGGGCGATCTCCTGCAGGACAAGGTCGCCGCAGTCGTGGCCGAGGGTGTCGTTGATCTGTTTGAAGCTGTCGAGGTCGAGCAGCACCACGGCGACGCGCTCACCGTGCGATGACGCGGCGACCGCCCGATCGAGTGCCTCCTCGAGCGCCTTGCGGTTCGCCAGGCCGGTCAGGTGGTCCAGCCTGGCCGCCCGCCGCAGGGTGCTGTGCTGGCGGCGCACGACGACGATCAGCAGCAGCAACAGGCAGGCTCCGGCCGCGCTGATGAGGACCCCGAGCCAGATAGGGACGAATCCGACGTGGTGGTGGGACCAGTTGACGACCACCCAATGGTTCGCGTTGCCGCTGCTGGCGGACACCGGCGTGAGGGCGAGCCGTCGACCGTCGACTGTGACGGTACGGCCGTTCCTGCTGCTGTCGAGGTCGGCCGCCCTCCAGTGGGGGAACGCGGCAAACTGGCCGGCCGGCGGCGGGAGGTGGCCGTCCTGCTGCAGGATGATCCGTCCGGTTCGCGCGTCGACCACGGCCGCCTCGCGCCCAGGTGAGCCGGCGGCGTAAAGCGTCATCGCGAAGGTGGAGAGGGCGACCTCGAAGTGCACGACCACCCGGTGGCCACCGCCGACATCGACCGGGGTGGAGGTCGAGATCACCCAGCGGCCGGTGCCTGCGGATACGTACGGCGCGGCGTGATAGACCTGCCCCGGGTCGAGGTCCAGCGTGGCCCGGAAGAATGGGTTCCGAGCCTCGTTGGTGGATAGGTCCTCCATCGGAGCGGCGACGCCTTTCGTCACCCGCGCGAGCTCGCTCCCGGTATCGTCGATCAGGCCCGCCTCGCCGATCGCAGCCGGATAGAGCCCCTCGAGGTAGCGCAGCGCATCGTTGGCGCGCCGGTTGACCGCTGACGTGAGATGGCTGACCTGCGGGATCGAGAGCAGGTCTGGGTTGCGCGACAGCAGGAGGTCGAGGCTGCGGGCCCGCTCGAAGTCCGCGTTGAACGAGCTGGCGAGCTGGATCCCGTCATGGCGGAGCTCCGCGTCGTTCTGCCGCTCGAGCGCCAGCTCCTCGGCGACCATCACCGGACCGAGCGCGAGCAGCACGACACCCAACAGCAGCGCGGCCAGTGACGACCTAGGCATGCTTCCCCCACCGTGGACGATCCGAGGAAGTCGCCCGGACAGCCCCGGCGCGCAGTCGGTGACCAGCGACGCGGTGACCCGGCTCCCGGGGTGACGCCATCGCGGGGACCGGCGCGTCCCCCTCGGTACGGACCGCGGTGCGTTCCGTCCTCCACTCGCCGTACGGCTCGGTCGTCATAGCTCCTCTTCACTCCCGAACCTCGGGTGGACCGTTCATCGGGGGACCGCTCTCGCAGGGAGCATCGGCCGCGGGTCGACCGGCCTAAGACATTGGTCACAGCAGCAGACGGTGTGAGGCTCCGCCGGTGGCGATTGGCAGAGTCCCTCATCCGCCGCGCTGACCTTGGCGCTCACCGGAGTACCAGCGCTTCTCCACCGGGTGCCACCGGCCGATCCGAAACTGTCGGTGGTGCCGCCTAGCTGTACCCGGCCATCAGGTTGGTGACAGGCGGCTGATCGGCGGTCGTCCTCCGAGTGCGCTGTGGCGACGTTCAGTGTTGTAGTGCTCGAGCCAGGGTGCAAGGGCTGCTGCCCGGTCGGCGTTGCTGGTGAAGACCTGGCGGTAGGCCCACTCGGTAGCCAGGGTGCGGTTGAGGCGCTCTACCTTCCCGTTCTGCCACGGGCAGTGGGGCTTGATGAACTTCTGCTGGATGCCGTGCTCGGCGCAGACAGCTCGAAGCGACCAGCGGTAGGCCCAGGCGTTGTCGGTCATCAACCGTTCGATCCGGGCG
>NZ_FOLB01000011.1 GCF_900112345.1 Nocardioides terrae | reverse complement strand
ATTACTCACGTGTTACTCACCCGTTCGCCGCTCGAGTACCCCGAAGGGCCTTTCCGCTCGACTTGCATGTGTTAAGCACGCCGCCAGCGTTCGTCCTGAGCCAGGATCAAACTCTCCGTTGAAAAACAACACCCCACACCAACCAGGTCGATGCAGAGAAAAAGAGATGCCCTGACAGGAGACACTGACAAAAAATTGCCAGAATCAATTGTCAAAGAAACCATCAACCACCAAAAAGGCAGTCGACGGGGCATAACAAACTAATTCGTCGACTATGACACACTGTTGAGTTCTCAAGAATCACACGCACACCGTGCTCGGCCTGTCGGCCTTGCTGCGGGGCAACCTGCAGAAACTTACCGGCTCCGTCTGTCCCGGTCAACTTGGCGTTGAGCCGGTCGGACTGGCCGAATCGGCGCGCGCTTCACCTCGGTCCGGTTGGCCTCTCGGCCGGTGGGCTTTGGTGTCGCTCGCGGCGACAGGAAGAACACTACACAGGGGCGTCCGGGGCTTCAAATCCGGGCGTACGTCCGGCGTTCAGGCGCCGGCGACCCCTGCTCAGGGCGCTCGTCGCGGCCGATCCAGGGCCTTCGCCGGGCGGTAGACCGAGACGGTCGGGTCCCCCGTGATCCAGAATCGCCACGGCCGTTCCGGAGCGCCGCGGAGCCCCACCCGCGGGCCGGTCGACACCTGGGTCACCGGCTCCCCCAGCTCGAGCCGGACCGGACCGCGGCTGAGGTCGGCGCCGTCGGCGGCGCGGGTCAGGCCGAGCGCCTGCGTGAGCCGGGCCGGTCCCCGGGCGAGGTCCCGGTCGCTCGACCCGAGCCGGCGCTGGCGGGCTGTGTCGAGGCCCTCGACCACCTCGCCGGCGCGCATCAGGCACCCGAAGGGGACGCCCTCCGGCCCGCAGACGACGTTGGCGCAGAAGTGCATGCCGTAGGTGAAGTAGACGTAGAGGTGGCCGGCCGGTCCGAACATCGTCGCGTTCCGGGCGGTGCGGCCGCGGTAGGCGTGCGAGCCCGGGTCGGCCGGGCCGGCGTACGCCTCGACCTCGGTCAGCCGGACGGTGACGCCGCCGTGCGAGAGCAGGGCGCCCAGGAGCAGCGGGGCGACCTGCTCCGCCGGGCCGGACAGGCGCTCAGCGAGCTCGGCCACGCTCGTCCAGAGCGGCACGCGCGGCGACGACCCGCTCGCGCAGCTCCGCCAGCTGCTCGACGACCCGGACCGGGGCGGTGCCACCACGGCCGTTGCGGGACTCGACCGACCCCGTGGCGGTGAGGACGAGCCGCACCTGCGGGGTCAGGGCCGGCGAGATCGCGGCGAACTCCTCGTCGGTCAGGCCGTCCAGCTCCGTGCCCTTCGCCTCCGCCGCCCGGACGCACGCGCCGGCGAGCTCGTGCGCGATGCGGAACGGGGTGCCCTCGCGGACGAGCCACTCGGCGATGTCGGTGGCCAGGGAGAAGCCCTGCGGGGCCAGCTCGGCCATCCGCTCGGTGTTGTAGACGAGGGTGGCGACCTGACCGGTGAAGGCGGGCAGCAGGACCTCGAGCGTGTCGACGGAGTCGAAGACGGGCTCCTTGTCCTCCTGGAGGTCGCGGTTGTAGGCCAGCGGAAGCGCCTTGAGGGTCGTCAGCAGCCCGGTCAGGTTGCCGACCAGGCGCCCGGCCTTGCCTCGAGCGAGCTCGGAGATGTCGGGGTTCTTCTTCTGCGGCATGATCGACGATCCGGTCGACCAGGAGTCATGCAGCGTCACGAAGTCGAACTCCCTGGTCGCCCACAGGATGATCTCCTCGGCGATCCGCGAGACGTCGACGCCCGCCTGGGCGCAGACGTAGGCGAACTCGGCGACGAAGTCCCGCGAGGCGGTGCCGTCGATGGAGTTGGCGCTCGACCCGGTGAAGCCCAGCTCGTCGGCGACGAGCTCGGGGTCCAGGCCGAGGCTCTGGCCGGCGAGGGCCCCCGAGCCGTACGGCGAGTCGGACCCGACCCGCCGGCTCCAGTCGCCCAGCCGGTCGACGTCGCGCAGCAGCGCCCAGGCGTGCGCCAGCAGGTGGTGCGAGACCAACACCGGCTGGGCGTGCTGCAGGTGGGTGCGTCCCGGCATGATGGCCGGTCCGTCCGGACCGGTCAGGTGCGTCTGCGCCTGGGCCGCCAGCGCGTCGACCAGGTCGAGCAGCAGGCCGGCGACGACGCGCCCGTGGTCGAGCAGGTAGGACCGGAAGAGCGTGGCGATCTGGTCGTTGCGCGACCGCCCCGCGCGCAGCTTGCCGCCGACGTCCGGACCGACCTCCTCGATCAGCAGCCGCTCGAGCGCACCGTGCACGTCCTCGTCGGACGCGGCCGGGCGCAGACGGCCCGAGGTGAACCGCTCGGCGAGGGCGTCGAGACCGCGGTGCAGCTCGAGCTCCTCCTCCGCGGTGAGGAGGCCCGCAGCACCGAGCGCCTTGGCGTGCGCGTGGGACCCGGCGATGTCGTAGAGCGCCAGCCGCCAGTCGAAGTGCGTCGAGCGGGACAGCGCCTCGAGCTCGGGCGAGGGGCCACCGGCGAACCGGCCGCCCCAGAGCTTGCCCTCGTTGGTGGTGTGGGGGGTGGTCTCGCCCATCAGTCGGTCCCGAACTCCATCGCAGCGTCGTCGAGCGCCTCGTCGAGCGCGACGGCCTCCTCGGTCGCCTCGGGGTTGGCCGAGATCTGGTCGAACCCGCCGGCCGGGAGCTCGCCGAAGAGGGTGCCGTGCTCGACGAGCACGTTCCCCTGGTCGAGCGGCTGGGCGGCGTACGCCTCGAGCTTGGCGCGGCTGTCGGCGATGTCGAGGTTGCGCATCGTGAGCTGGCCGATCCGGTCGGTCGGGCCGAACGCGGCGTTCTCGACGCGCTCCATCGAGAGCTTCTCGGGGTGGTAGGAGAAGTTCTCGCCCTCGGTCCGGAGGATCGTGTAGTCGTCGCCGCGGCGCAGCCGCAGGGTGACCGTCCCGGTGACGAGGGAGGCGATCCAGCGCTGGATCGACTCGCGCAGCATGAGCGCCTGGGGGTCGAGCCAACGACCCTCGTAGAGCAGCCGGCCCAGCATGCGGCCCTCGGTGTAGTAGTTCGCGAGGGTGTCCTCGTTGTGGACGGCGTTGAGCAGGCGCTCGTAGGCGGCGAAGAGCAGGGCCATGCCCGGCGCCTCGTAGATGCCGCGGGACTTGGCCTCGATGATCCGGTTCTCGATCTGGTCGGACATGCCCAGTCCGTGCCGGCCGCCGATCGCGTTGGCCTCGAGCACGAGGGCGACGGCCCCGCCGGGACCGTCGAAGCGGCGACCGTTGATGGCGACCGGCCGGCCGGCCTCGAAGCTGATCGCGACGTCCTCGGTCTCGATCGCGACCGAGGGGTCCCAGAACTTCACGCCCATGATCGGCTCGACGGTCTCGAGCGAGACGTCGAGGTGCTCCAGGGTCTTGGCCTCGTGGGTGGCGCCCCAGATGTTGGCGTCGGTGGAGTAGGCCTTCTCGGTGGAGTCGCGGTAGGGCAGGTCGTGGGCGACGAGCCACTCGCTCATCTCGTGCCGGCCGCCGAGCTCGGTCACGAAGTCGGCGTCGAGCCAGGGCTTGTAGATCCGCAGCTCGGGGTTGGCCATCAGCCCGTAGCGGTAGAACCGCTCGATGTCGTTGCCCTTGTAGGTCGAGCCGTCGCCCCAGATGTTGACCTCGTCGGACTGCATCGCCCGGACCAGCATCGTCCCGGTGACCGCGCGGCCCAGCGGCGTCGTGTTGAAGTAGACCTTCGCGCCCGAGCGGATGTGGAACGCGCCGCACGCCAGCGCCGCCAGTCCCTCCTCGACCAGCTGAGGCTTGATGTCGATCGCGCGGGCGATCTCGGCGCCGTACTGCTTGGCCCGGTCGGGGACGCCGGAGATGTCGGGCTCGTCGTACTGCCCGATGTCGGCGGTGTAGGTGCACGGGATGGCGCCCTTGTCGCGCATCCAGGCGACCGCCACCGAGGTGTCGAGGCCCCCGGAGAACGCGATGCCGACGCGCTCGCCCTGGGGCAGGGAGGTCAGGACCTTGCTCACTTCTTGCTCATCTCTCGTGTGCGTCGGATTCGGTCGGTTCGTCGTGGTGGGGCTGGTCGGCCAGCGCGAGGAACCGCCGCGCCAGGTCGTCGCCGCCCTGCGGGTCGCGGCCGATGACGAGGACGGTGTCGTCGCCTGCGATCGTGCCCAGGATGTCGGGGAACTCGGCCTTGTCGAACGCCGAGGCGAGGAACTGCGCGGCCCCGGGCGGCGTCCGCAGCACGACCAGGTTGGCGCTCGCCTCCGCGGAGACGAGCAGCTCGCCGCAGAGCCGGGCGAGCCGGTTGCGCGTCGCGGCGGTCTCCCCCGGCGCCGCCGGGCGCCGGTCGCCGCCCTCGCCGGGAACCGCGTAGACCAGCGCACCGCCCGAGGAGCGCACCTTGAGCGCGTCGAGCTCGACGAGATCGCGGGAGAGCGTCGCCTGGGTGACCTGCACGCCGTGCTCGGCGAGCAGGTCGGCCAGCTCGCCCTGGGACCTGACCTCGTGTCCCTCGACCAGCTCGACGATGAGCTGGTGGCGGGCGTTCTTGGTCGACGGTCGGAGCGCGGACTCGGTCATGCGCCCACGCTCTCCTCGAGGAGGAAGGCCAGGATCGCCTTCTGGGCGTGCCGCCGGTTCTCGGCCTCGTCCCAGACCACGCTGCGCGGGCCGTCGATGACGGCGGCGTCGACCTCCTTGCCGCGGTAGGCGGGCAGGCAGTGCATCGCGATCGCGTCGGGCTCCGCTCGGGCGAAGAGGTCCTCGGTCAGGGAGTACGACGAGAAGACGGCCAGCCGCGCGTCCGCCTCGTCCTCCCGGCCCATCGAGACCCACGTGTCGGTGACGACCACGTCGGCGCCGGTCACGGCCTCGGCCGGGTCGGCGGTCCAGCTCGCCGTGCCGCCGGTCGCGGCGCCGATCTCGTTGGCGCGCTCGAACGTGTCCTCGGCCGGGGCGTAGCCCTCCGGGGCGCCGATCACGACCTGCATCCCGGCGAGCGCGCCGGCGAGGACCCAGGAGTTGCCCATGTTGCAGGCGCCGTCGCCGAGGAACGCCACCCGCACCCCGCTGAGGCTCTGCCCGTCGGTGGCCTTGTGCTCCCGGATCGTGAGCAGGTCGGCGAGGAGCTGGCAGGGGTGGAAGTCGTCGGTGAGCGCGTTGACGACCGGCACACCCGCGTACGCCGCCATCTCCTCGAGCCGATCCTGGGCGTAGGTGCGCCACACGATCATGCTCGCCTGCCGGCCGAGCACGCGCGCCACGTCGGCGACCGACTCGCGGCGGCCGATCCCGGCGAGGGTGCCGTCGACCAGCATCGGGTGCCCGCCGAGCTCGGCGATGCCGGCGGCGAACGACGCCTGGGTGCGCAGGGTCGGCTTGTCGTAGATCGTCGCCACGGTGCGCGGCCCGGCCAGCGGCTTCGCGCCGTACGGCTCCGCCTTGAGCGCCGCGGCGAGGTCGAGGACCCGCGCCTGCTCCTCGGGCGTGAGGTCGTCGTCGCGCAGGAAGCTGCGGATCATGCGAAAGCCTCGTCCAGGATCGCCGGCCAGGCGCTCAGGAACGCCTGGGCGTCGTCGGGCGTGAGCACCAGCGGGGGTGCGAGCCGCACCCGGCGAGGAGTCGCGTTGTTGACGATGAAGCCGGCCCGCAGCGCGGCGGCGGCCACCTCGGCGGCCCTGTCCTCGGTGAGGACGACGCCGATCAGCAGGCCCTCCCCCGTCACCTCGGCGACACGGGGGTCGGCGGCAAGGCCGTCGCGGAGCTTGTGGCCCAGCACGGTGACGTGCTCGAGCAGGTTCTCGTCCTCGATGGTGCGGACGACCGCCAGCGCGGCGGCGCACGCCACCGGATTGCCCCCGAAGGTGGTGCCGTGGTTGCCGGGCTCGAACAGCGTCGCCGCCCGGCCCAGGCCGATGCAGGCCCCGATCGGGATGCCGCCGCCGAGGCCCTTGGCCAGCGTGACGATGTCGGGCGTGACGCCCGCGGAGTGGGAGGCCAACCAGTGGCCGGTCCGGCCCATGCCGGACTGGATCTCGTCGAACCACAGCAGTGCGCCGTGCTCGTCGGCGATCGCCCGGGCGGCCGCGAGGAAGCCTTCGGGTGGCGCGACGACGCCGGCCTCGCCCTGCAGCGGCTCGATGAGGACCGCGGCGGTCGCGTCGGTGACAGCGGCGGTGAGGGCGTCGACGTCGCCGTAGGGCACGAAGGTGACCTCGCCGGGCAGCGGCTCGAAGGGGGCGCGGTAGGCCTCCTTCGAGGTCAGCGCCAGGGAGCCCATCGTCCGGCCGTGGAAGGAGCCGTCCATCGCGACGACGTGCGTCCGGCCGGTGCGACGGGTGAGCTTGAGGGCGGCCTCGTTGGCCTCGGTGCCGGAGTTGGCGAAGAAGACCTTGGCGTCCTCGGTGGCCCCGGGCGCGACCAGCGAGATGAGCTTCTCGGCGAGCTCGATCTGCGGCGCGGAGGCGAAGAAGTTGGAGATGTGGCCGAGCGTCTGCAGCTGGGTCGAGACCGCCTCGACGATCGCGGGGTGCGCGTGGCCGAGGGCGTTGACGGCGATCCCGCCGAGCAGGTCGACGTACTCGCGTCCGTCCTCGTCCCAGACGTGGGCGCCCTGGCCGCGGGCGAGGACGAGCTTCGGCGGGCCGAACGTGTTCATCAGCGCGCCCTGGTAGCGCTGGGTGGATGCGCTCGAGGTCATCGGGCAGCCCTCCTGATCTTGGTCTCGACACCGGGCAGGACCTGCGTCCCGATGCCTTCCTCGGTGAAGATCTCGAGCAGCACGGCGTGCTGCTCGCGGCCGTCGACGACCGTCGCACGCGGTACGCCGCCCTGGACCGCCTGGAGGCAGGCACCCATCTTCGGCACCATGCCCGCGGCCAGCGACGGCATCAGCTCGGCGAGGGCCTCGGGGCCGATCTCGCCGATCACGTCGTCGCTGTTGCCGTAGTCGCGGTAGAGCCCCTCGACGTCGGTGAGCACGAGCAGCTTCTCTGCCCCCAGCGCGACGGCGAGCGCGGCGGCGGCGGTGTCGGCGTTGACGTTGTGCGCCTGCCCGCTGGAGTCGGGGGCGACGCTGGAGATGACCGGGATGCGACCGGCCTCGATGACGTCGAGGACCGCCTCCGGGCGCACGGAGGTGACCTCGCCGACGAGGCCGAGGTCGACCTCCTCGCCGTCGATGACCGTGCTGGTGCGGCTGGCCGTGAACAGGCCGGCGTCCTCGCCGGACAGGCCGACCGCCAGCGGGCCGTGCTGGTTGAGCAGGCCGACGAGCTCGCGCTGGACCTGCCCCACCAGCACCATCCGGACGACGTCCATCGCCTCCGGGGTGGTGACCCGGAGGCCGCCCCGGAACTCCGACTCGATGCCGAGCCGGTCGAGCATCGCCGAGATCTGCGGGCCGCCGCCGTGCACGACGACCGGCTTGAAGCCGGCCAGCCGGAGGAACGCGATGTCCTCGGCGAAGGCCACCTTGAGCGCGTCGTCGATCATCGCGTTGCCGCCGTACTTGATGACGATGACCTTGCCGTTGTACTTCTTCAGCCACGGCAGCGCCGCGGCCAGGGTGGCGGCTTTGGCCGTGTCCACGGCGGCCTTGGTCTCGTAGTGGATCTCGCTCATGAGCTGTAGGCGCTGTTCTCGTGGACGTAGGCGTGGGTCAGGTCGTTGGTCCAGACGGTGGCCGACGCCTCGCCGGCCTTGAGGTCGACGGTGACGGTGACGTCGCGCTCCTCGAGGCTGACCAGGTCGCGGTCCTCGCCGATCCCCGAGTTACGGCACACCCAGACGCCGTTGATCGCGACGTCGAGGTCGGCGGGGTCGAAGGCGGCCCCGGTGGTGCCGACGCTGGCGAGGATGCGGCCCCAGTTGGCGTCCTTCCCGAAGATCGCGGCCTTGAAGAGGTTGCTGCGCGCGACCGAGCGGGACACCTCGACCGCGTCGTCCTCGCTCGCGGCGTGCACGGTGGTGATCGCGATGGAGTGGTCGGCGCCCTCGGCGTCGGCGAGCAGCTGGAGCGCCAGGTCGGTGCAGGCGTCGGCCAGCCTGGCCGTGAACTCCTCCAGGCTCGGCGCGATCCCGCTCGCCCCGCTGGCCAGGAGGCTGACGGTGTCGTTGGTCGACATGCAGCCGTCGGAGTCGAGCCGGTCGAAGCTGACCCGGGTGGCGGCGCGCAGCGCCTTGTCCAGGTCGGCGGCAGGTACGACGGCATCGGTGGTGATCACCACGAGCATCGTGGCCAGGGCCGGCGCGAGCATGCCCGCGCCCTTGGCCATGCCGCCGATCGACCAGCCCCCACCCTCGACCACGACCTGCTTGGCGACGGTGTCGGTCGTCATGATCGCGTGGGCGGCCGCGTCACCTCCGTCGGCGTCGAGGGCGGCCGCCGCGGCGTCGACGCCGGCCAGCAGCGCGGCCCGGTCGTTGAGCAGGCCGATCAGGCCGGTCGAGCAGACCACGACGTCCCCGGCGCCGATGGCGAGGTGCTCCGCGACCCGCTCGGCGGTCGCGTGGGTGGTCTGGAAGCCCTCGGGGCCGGTGTAGCAGTTGGCGCCGCCGGAGTTGAGGACGACCGCCCGGACGACGCCGTCCTTGGCGACCTCCTTGCTCCACAGCACCGGGTTGGCCTGGCAGCGGTTGGCGGTGAACACATTGGCCGCGTCGAAGCGCGGGCCGGTGTTGACGACCAGGGCGAGGTCCTTGCCGCCGGAGGACTTCAGCCCCGCCGTGACACCCGCGGCCCGGAAGCCCTTCGGGTGGGTGACGCCGCTCATGGTGCGAGTCCGATCGTGCTCAGGCCCTGGGCCTCGTCGAGGCCGAGGGCGAGGTTCATGCACTGGACGGCGGCGCCGGCCGTGCCCTTGGTGAGGTTGTCGACGGCGCCCACCGCGACCAGCCGGCCGGCGGCCTCGTCGACGGTGACCTGGAGGTGGACGGCGTTGGAGCCGGTCACCGCCTTGGTCTGCGGCCAGGTGCCCTCGGGGAGCAGGTGGACGAACTGCTCGGTGGCGTAGGCCTTCTCGTAGACCTCCCGGACCTGCTCGGCGGTGACACCGGGCCTCAGCTTCGCGGTGCAGGTGGCGAGGATGCCGCGCGGCATCGGGACGAGCAATGGGGTGAAGCTGACCGTCACGGTGCCCTCGGTGAGCGCGGACAGGTTCTGGGTGATCTCCGGGGTGTGGCGGTGCACTCCCCCGACGCCGTACGCGCTGACGTTGCCCGCGGTCTCGCTGCCGAGCAGGTGCGCCTTGGCGGCCTTCCCGGCGCCGCTCGTGCCGCTCGCCGCGACCACGACGACGTCGTTGTCCACCAGGCCGGCCGCGACCGCCGGCGCGAGGGTGAGCGAGGAGACGGTCGGGTAGCAGCCCGGCACAGCGATCTTCGTGGCACCCATCAGTCGCTCCCGGTTGCCGGGAAGCTCCGGCAGGCCGTAGGGCCAGGTGCCGGCGTGCGGGGAGCCGTAGAACCGCTCCCACTCCCCCGCGTCGACGAGCCGGAAGTCGGCGCCGCAGTCGATCACGACGGTGCCCTCGGGCAGGGCCTCGGCGATCGCGCCGGACTGCCCGTGCGGCAGCGCCAGGAAGACGACGTCGTGGCCGCTCAGCACCTCGATCGTCGTCTCCTCGAGCACGCGCTCGGCGAGGGGGAGGAGGTGCGGCTGCAGGGTGCCGAGGCGTTGTCCGGCGTTGGACGCGCCGGTGAGCGCGCCGATCTCCACCTCCGGATGGCCGAGCAGCAGGCGCAGCAGCTCACCCCCGGCGTACCCGCTGGCACCGGCGACGGCGACCCGCCTCACGTGGGCTCTCCCTCACTCATATGCATGAGTATACACCGACATGCATGACGATTTCATCGGTCAGTCGCCATGCAGTCCCTGGTGCTCCCTGCTCGAGGACGTGCGGGTCGACGCGCCGCTGAGCTGCCGGGCGGAGTTGACCAGCCCCACGTGGCTGAACGACTGCGGGATGTTCCCCAGGTGGTAGTGGTTGGCCGGATCGTACTCCTCGCTGAGCAGCCCGACGTCGTTGCGCAGACCGAGCAGACGCTCGAAGAGCTGCTCCGCCTCGTTGGTCCGGCCGATCCCGGCGAGGGCGTCGACGAGCCAGAAGCTGCACGCGAGGAAGACACCCTCGCCGCCCGGCAGACCGTCGGCTCCGCCGTCGGCCTCGGGGTCGTAGCGGCGCAGGAAGCCGTCATGGGACAGCTCGCGCTGGACCGCGTCCACGGTCCCGCGGACGCGGTCGTCGTCCCAGGGCAGGAACCCCACCCGTGGCAGGAGGAGCAGCGAGGCGTCCAGCCCGCGGGAGCCGTAGAACTGGGTGAACGTGCCGCGCTCGGCGTCGAACCCCTTGTCGCAGACGTCGGCGTGGATCCGGTCGCGCAGCTCGCGCCAACGGTCCACCGGGCCGTCGAGCCCGTGGTTCTCGACCCCGCGGAGTGCGCGGTCCAGGCCGGCCCACGCCAGCACCTTGGAGTGCACGAAGTGCCGGCGGGGGCCGCGGACCTCCCAGAGACCGTTGTCCGGCTCGTCCCAGTGGCCCTCGAGCCAGTCCAGCAGCGCCAGCTGCAGGTCCCAGGCCGCGTCGTCGGCCTGCAGTCCGCTCTCCCGCGCCAGGTGAAGCCCGTCGAGCACCTCGCCCCACACGTCCAGCTGGAGCTGCCCGGCGGCGGCGTTGCCCTGGCGGACCGGTCGGGAGTCGGCGTACCCGGACAGCCAGTCGAGCTCGAGCTCGGGCAACCGCCGACGGCCGTCGACGGCATACATGATCTGCAGCTTGGCGGGGTCGCCGGCGACCGCGCGCACCAGCCACTCGCGCCACGCCTTCGCCTCGGCCACGTAGCCGGTCCCGAGCAGGGCCTGCAGCGTGAAGGTCGCGTCGCGCAGCCAGCAGTAGCGGTAGTCCCAGTTGCGTACGCCGCCGAGCTGCTCTGGCAGCGAGGTCGTCGCGGCCGCGACGATCCCGCCGGTCGGCGCGTAGGTCAGCGCCTTCAGCGTCATCAGCGACCGACGCACCTCGTGCTGCCAGCGGCCTTCGTAGCGGCACCGGCCGATCCACTCGGTCCAGAAGGTCGTGGTCTCCTCGAGCGCACGGGCCGCCTCCCTCCCGGTGCTCGTGGGGTTGTGCGCGGGGCGGTGGGTGAGCACGAAGGCGACCTCGTCGCCCTCGGCCACGGCGAAGTCCGCGGCGATGACGGCGTCGTCGACCTGCACCGGCACGTCGCTGCGGAGCAGGAGCGTGTCGGGCCCCGCCACCGCGCGTACCTCGCCGCCCCGCCTGACCACCCAGGGGACGACGCTGCCGTAGTCGAACCTCGGCACCAGCTCGCTGCGCATGTCGACCCTGCCCCGGACACCCCGGACGATCCGGACGACGTCGGCGTCGTCGCCGCGTGGCGGCATCAGGTCGAGCACGTCGACCGCTCCGCCCTCGACCTCCCAGCGGCTGCGCAGGACGAGCGTGTCGTCGACGTACTCGCGGTGGGTGACGATTCCGCCCGCGGTCGGCGCCAGCGTCCACTGACCCGCACTCCTGTCGCCGACGAGGGCCGCGAAGCAGGCCGGTGAGTCGAACCTCGGCAGGCACAGCCAGTCGATGCTGCCCGTCCGCGAGACCATTGCGGCGGTGTGCAGATCGCCGATCAGGGCGTAGTCCTCGATCCCGCTTCGGTTCGTGCTCACCATGACTCCGCCGGTGCGTTCATGGACCCGCCGGTGGCCTGAGCGGTCCTGCCGCATGCGGAGGACGACCCGTGCCGGCCGTCGGAGACTCGTGAAACCGGTGCCCTCGGGCACTGAAAGCGTCCTGAAACCGGCCGGCCGCAGGCTGTGCCCATGAACGAATCCACGACACTCGCGGTCAGCGCCGAGGGCCTCGTCAAGAGGTTCGGCGACTTCAATGCCGTCGACGGGATCGACCTGGAGGTTCGCCGGGGCGAGGTCTTCGGCGTGCTCGGTCCGAACGGCGCCGGCAAGACCACCACCCTCTCGATGCTCGCCACCCTGCTGCCCCTCGACGGCGGCCGGGCCAGCATCTTCGGCGTCGACGTCGCCTCGTCGCCGCACCAGATCCGCCAGCTCGTCGGTGTCACCGGGCAGTACGCCTCCGTCGACGAGAACCTCACCGCCACCGAGAACCTCTACCTCTTCGGCCGGCTGCTGGGCCTGGGCAAGCCCCGGGCCCGCGCGACAGCCGTCGACCTGCTGGAGCGGTTCGGCCTCGAGGAGGCCGCGACCCGCCAGATCAAGAACTTCTCCGGTGGCATGCGGCGCCGCCTCGACCTGGCCGCCTCGCTGATCGCGCAGCCGCCGCTGATCTTCCTCGACGAGCCGACCACCGGGCTCGACCCGCGCACCCGCGGGCAGATGTGGGACACGATCCGTGAGCTCGTCGCGAATGGGTCGACGATCCTGCTGACCACGCAGTACCTCGACGAGGCCGACCAGCTCGCCGACCGGATCGCCGTCATCGACCGCGGCCGGAAGGTCGCCGAGGGTACGTCGGACCAGCTGAAGTCGTCGGTCGGCAAGTCGACCCTCCACGTCAGGCTGGAGGAGCGCGACCTCACCGCGTCGGCGGCGACGATCGTCGAGCGGGTGCTCGGCGAGACGCCGTTGCTCACTCCCGAGGCGGGCGGGCTCAACATCGCCCTGCCCGACCCCAACCGAGCGGCCGACGTCCTCATCGCCCTGCGCGAGGCCTCGCTCTCCATCGCCACCGCCACCGTGCGGCAGCCCACCCTGGACGAGGTCTTCCTCGTGCTCACCGGCCACCACAGCGAGTCCGAGGACTCCACCGACGCAGAGCAGGAGGTGGCCTGATGACCACCCAGACGCTTCTCCCCGACGCCGCGACCCGGACGGTCGAGAGCCGTCCGCTCAGCGTGCGGCCGAGCCTCCAGGAGACCGTCACCCAGACGTTCGCGATGGCGTGGCGCGCGCTGAAGAAGATGCGCCGCAACCCGGAGCAGTTCTTCGACGTCACGCTCCAGCCGATCCTGTTCACCGCCATGTTCGCCTACGTCTTCGGCGGGGCGGTCTCCGGCTCGGTGGCGGACTACCTGCCCTTGATGATCCCCGGCATCCTCGCCCAGACCGCACTGACCGCCTGCATGGCGACCGGCACGCAGATGCGCGAGGACATGGACAAGGGCGTCTTCGACCGGTTCAAGTCGCTGCCGATCGCCCGGATCGCGCCCCTGGCCGGGCCGATGATGGCCGACCTCCTCCGCTACGGCATCGCCGCCACGATCACGATCGCGGTGGGCCTGGCCATGGGCTACAGCCCGGGCGGCGGCTTCTTCGGTGTGCTCGCCGGCTGGCTGCTGACGATCGTCGCCGGCTGGTCGCTGGCCTGGATCTTCGCGTGGCTCGGCACTGTGGCCCGGTCCGCCCAGGCCGTCCAGGGCATCGGGATGATGATCATGTTCCCGCTGACCTTCTTGTCCAACGCCTACGTGCCGGCCGGCACGATGCCCGACTGGCTGCAGGCGTTCGTCAACATCAACCCGGTCTCCCACGTCGTCACCGCGGTCCGCGACCTGATGAACGACGGCGACGTCACCGGCCAGGTCGGTTGGGCGCTGGTGGCCTGCGCGATCGTGGTCGCGATCTTCGCGCCCCTGGCGGTGCGCAGCTACAGCCGCAAGATGTGAGCGAGCCGCCGCTCACAGCGTGAGCAGCAGCTCCCGGGCCTCGCCCCGCACGTCAGGTGCGGGGCGGGGCTCGTCGGTCTTCTCCCCCAGCAGGTCCTCGGCCCACTCGAGGTCGAGGCTGGGCAGCATCCGGTTGAAGGAGAACGCGACGGCGTAGCCCAGCAGGCGCCGCGCGGCCTCCCGCGACCCGCCGGTCGTGAGCTCCCAGACGGCGAGGGCGAACATCCCGCAGCCGGCGATCGGGTAGTCGAGGAAGTCCCTGTCGTCGCCGAGGAGGCTGACGAGCGTCTCGCGCATCGACTCCCGCTCGGCGCGTACGTCGTCCGCCCGGCCGACCCGGCAGTGGGCTGCGATCGAGGCGGACTCGGGGAAGATCACCCAGGGTGCGTAGTCGATGGGCATGTCCTGGCCGGGGATGCCGCGGTCGCGCAGCAGGGCGACCGCCTCGCGATAGGCGGCCAGCCCCGCCGCCGTGTGGCCGCGGGCCAGCCGCAGCTCGGCGTGGCCGGCGAGCTGGCTGACGGCACCGCCGAAGATCGACTTGCTCGCCTCGTCGTCGTCGACCGCGGTCAGGATCCGCTCGGCCTCGTCGAGCTCACCGAGCCGGATCGCGGCCAGCGCGAGCATCGACCGGGTCTGGGCGAGGTCGTCCCAGGCGCCGATCTCCTCGAGCAGCGGCAGCGCCCTGGCGGCGTACTCCTTGGCCTCGGTGGTGTCGCCCGCCTGCAGCGCGAGGCTGGCGAGCTGGGCGGTGAGCAGGGCACCGGTCCACGGCCCCTCGTCCGGGTCGGCCAACGCCAGCGCGCGGCGGGCGCTGGAGCGCGATCCCGCGAGGTCACCGTTGTTCTCCAGCGCGGCGGCGGACCACATCAGAGCGACCCGGGAGACGACGGGGTCGGGGTCGTGGGTGAGCTGGAGCAGCTCCTCCACCTGGCCGCTGGCCTCGGAGCCGATCAGTGCGAGCACGACGCGCACGTTGGCGTGGGTGATGGGGTCGGTGTCGCCGGGGCCGATCTCCCGGAGCCGCGCGGCGACCTCGGCGGTGCTCTGCCGGGAGAAGATCATCCGGTTGGTGATGATGAAGACCAGCACCGTCCGGAGGGCGTCCTCCAGGCCGGGCACGAGCGGCGCAGGGAGGACCAGGTCCTCGACCTGCTGGGCGAGGCTGACCACCTTGAGGTGGCTGCCCTCGATGGTCCAGAAGCCACCGAGGCTGGTGAAGATGCGGATCACGGTGGCCACGTCGCCGGCGGCGAGGGCGGCACGCACGACGCCCAGGAGGTTGCCCTCCTCCACGCGGACCTCGGCCATCGTCGCGACCTGATCGCGACTGAAGAGGCGCCGGCCGGCGGCGTCGGCCAGCTCGACCGCCCACTCACGGAGCCGCTCGGACGCCTCGGCGTCGTCACCGGCGTCGACGAGCTGCATCCGCCCGAACTCGCGGACGGTCTCGAGCAGCCGGAACCTGACCCGCTCGCCCTCCTGCACCGTCACCAGGGACTGGTCGGCGAGCGCGGTGACGAGGTCGAGCGCGTCGGGGCCGACGACAGCGGTGGCACCGTCGAGGGAGAACCCGTCGCGGAAGACGCTGAGCCGGCGCAGCGCGACCCGCTGCTCCTCGGTGAGCAGGTTCCACGACCAGTCGATGACCGCGATCAGCGTCTGGTGCCGCTCCGGGGCGTCGCGGCTGCCGCCGCGCAGCAGGGCAAAGCGGTTGTCGAGCCGCCGCTCGATCTCGGCGACGCTCATCACCCGCATCTTGGCGGCGGCCAGCTCGACGGCGAGCGGCAGCCCGTCGAGCCGGGTCACCAGGCTGCGCACCGCCTCCGGGTCGAGCTGGACGCCCGGGCGCGCGGCCGTCGCGCGCTCGACGAACAGGGCGACACCGTCCTCGGTGCTGAGCTCGGGCAGCAGGTAGATCCGCTCGGCGGCCAGGCCGAGCGGAGCCCGCGACGTGGTGAGGACGGTGAGCGCCGGGGTGCGGGCGACCAGCACGGAGACGAGCTCGGCCACGGCACCCACGACGTGCTCGCAGTTGTCGAGGATGAGCAGCGAGGGCGTCGTACCGACGGCGTCGACGATGCGGCCGACGACATCCTCCCGGCGGGGCCGGCCGCGGGTGACCACCGTCTCGCGTACGCCGAGGGCGTCGGCGACCTCCAGCGGGACGCCGTCCGGGGAGGTGACGCCGGCCAGCTCGACGAAGTGGACCACCGGCTGCTCGGCCTGGCGGCCGACCACGTGGGCGAGGCGGGTCTTGCCGAGGCCTCCGGCGCCGACGATCGAGACGACCCGGGCGGTGCGCACCATCGCGGTGGCCGCGGCGATGTCGGCCTCCCGGCCGATCAGTGCGTCGGCGTCGAAGCGGAGACCGCTGCGGACGGGGCGGTCGCGGGCGAGGAGCTCGCTGTGCAGGGCCTGCAGGGCCGGGCTCGGGTCGACGCCGAGCCGGTCGGCGAGCCGCTCGCGGTAGGTCTCGTAGCGCTCCAGCGCGGCCGGCACGCCGTGCACGTCGGCCACCGCGCGGAGCAGGGCCGCGATGACCTCGTCGTCGGACTGGCCGGACTCCTCGGCCCGCTCGAGCAGCGGCAGCGCGTCGGCGTACTTCCCCTCCGCGGCCAGGCGCAGGCCCTCGGGGCGCAGCGCCCACGCGTCGACGTCGGTCGGCGGGAGCGCCAGGCGGTAGCCGTAGGCCGTGCGCTCGATGGCGCCGGGCGCCGTCGCCGAGCGCGCGCGGGAGACCACGACCTGGAGCGCCTTGGCGGGGTTGGCGGGCGGGTCGTCGGCCCATACCTCCTCGACGAGCGCCTGCTCGCCGAGGCCCCGGGCGCCAGCGCCCACCAGCGCCCGCAGCAGCGCATGCGTCCGCTCGCCCGGGACGGGTCTGCCCTCCCAGGCGACGTCGTCGAGGACGCTGAGCCGGATCACGCAGCGATCATGCCAGCCAGGGCGGGTGGTCGCGTCAGGCTCGCTGTACGGCGCCGGTGAGCTCGGCCGCCCGGGCGACCGCGGCGTCGCGGGCCGCGCCCGCCTCGCCCTCGGCGAGCGTGCGGTCGGGGGCGCGGAACCGCAGCGCGAAGGCGAGGGACTTGCGACCCTCGCCGATCTGCGCGCCCGCGTAGACGTCGAAGAGCCGGACCGACTCCAGCAGCGGGCCGGCGCCCTCACGCAGCGCCGACTCGACGGCTCCCGCGGTCACCGACTCGTCGACGACGAGCGCGACGTCCTCCTTGGCCACGGGGTAGGTGGAGAACTCCGGCCCCGGGACCGCGTCGGGCGCGATCCGCATCAGCGTGTCGAGGTCGACGACCGCGGCCGCGCTGCGCTCGGGCAGCCCGAAGGCGCGGCACACGGTCGGGTGCAGCTCGCCGGCGAACCCGAGGGTCAGGTCGCCCGAGACGATCCGGGCGCAGCGACCCGGGTGCCACGGCATGACGGCCGCGGACTCGACGGTGACCTCGACGGCGAGGTCGTCGGCGAGGCGGCGGACCGCGGCGATCGCGTCGTCCCACCCGGTCGTACGCGCCTCGCCCCACCAGCCGCCGCGCTCCTGCTCGCCGGCCAGGACGACGCCCAGCTCGGCCCACTGCGTGGGGATGGCATGCTCGAGCGCGTCGAGCTCCTCGCCGGTCGGACGGCGGTCGACGCCGTAGATCGGCGCAGGACCGTTGCCGGCCGGCATCGCGACGATCTGGGTCTCGAAGAGCGCCACCCCGGGGGCTCCGCGGCCCAGGTTGCGCCCGGCGGCCTCGAGCAGGCCCGGGAGCACGGTGGTGGTGTAGGCGGGCGCCTCCGCGGAGAGCGGGTTGGCCAGGCCGACGGTGTTGCGGCGTGGGTCGTCGGCGGGCAACCCGAGCTGGTCGAACGACGCGTCGCTGACGAACGGGAAGCTCACCACCTCGATGGCGCCGGCACCGGCGAGCACGCGCCCGACCCGGCGGCGCAGCCGCTGCTCGCGGGTGAGGCCGCGGCCGGTCGCGCGTCGGGGCAGGATGGACGGGACCTTGTCGTAGCCGACGATCCGGACGACCTCCTCGACGAGGTCGTAGGGGTCGGTGAGGTCCGGGCGGTACGTCGGCACCTGGGCCGTGAGCGTGCCGCCCGTGACGGTGACCCGGCATCCGATCGCCTCGAGGTCGGCGACCGTGGTGGCGTCGTCGATGTCGATCCCGGAGATCCGGGCCGGCAGATCGACCGGCATCGTGATCTCGCCGGGCCGGGGCGGCGCGCCGGCGACGGTCACCCCCGTGTCCGCGGTTCCGCCGCCGTGCTCGACGAGCAGCTCGACGACGCGCTGGGCGGCGACCGGCGGGAGCAGCGGGTCGACGCCTCGCTCGAACCGCTTGGAGGCCTCCGACGGCAGCTTGTGCCGCCGCTGGGTGCGGAAGACCGACGTCGGCTCGAAGTGCGCGGCCTCGACGACGATGTCGGTCGTCGCGGCCGAGATCTCGGTGGAGGCGCCGCCCATCACGCCGGCCAGGCCGATCGGGCCCGAGTCGTCGGTGATGAGCAGGTCCTCGGGCGAGAGCTCGCGGACGACGTCGTCGAGGGTGGTGAGCTTCTCCCCCTCCTGGGCGCGGCGGACCACGATCGGGCCCTGCAGCTTGGCCCGGTCGTAGGCGTGGATCGGCTGGCCGAGCTCGAACATCACGTAGTTCGTGACGTCGACAGCGAGCGAGATCGACCGGACGCCGACCGCCTCGAGACGCTCCTTGATGAAGGCCGGCGTCGGCGCGGACGGGTAGAAGCCGGTCACCGTCCGGGCCACGAAGTAGGGGCAGCCGTCGGCGTCCTGCAGCACGACCGGGTGGCCGGCGCCGTCGGCCTGCGGGTAGTCCAGCTGCGCGGGGTCGCGGAAGGGCGCGCCGCGGTGCCCATCGAAGAAGGCGAGCGCCGCCTCGCGGGCCACACCGCGCAGGCTGAGCGCGTAGGCGCGGTCCGGGTTGATCTCGAACTCGATGATCTCCTCGCCGAAGCCGAGCACGCCGCGGGCGTCGGTGCCCGGCTCGGGGGCGTCGGCGGGCAGCACGATGATGCCGTCGTGGTCCTCGCCGAGGCCGAGCTCGCGGGCGGAGCAGATCATGCCGGCGGAGAGGTGGCCGTAGGTCTTTCGGGCGGAGATCTCGAAGTTCCCGGGCAGCACGCCTCCGGGCAGGATCACGACGACCTTGTCGCCGGGGGCGAAGTTGTGCGCCCCGCAGACGATGCCCTGCGGCTCGCCGGTGCCGTTGGCGTCGCCGACGTCGACCGAGCACCAGTTGATCGTCTTGCCGTTCTTCTGCGGCTCGGGCTCCTTGCTGAGCACCCGGCCGACGACGAGCGGGCCCTCGATGCCCGCACCGGCCGTCTCGATCGCCTCGAGCTTGAGGCCGAGCATGGTGAGCCGGTCGGTGAGCGCCTCGGTGGTGACGTCGGCCGGCAGATCGACGTACTCCTTGATCCAGGAGACGGGGGCCTTCATCTAGAGCTCGCTTCCGAATGCCGTGGTGAAGCGGACGTCGCCCTCGAAGAGCGTCCGCAGGTCCTCGAGGCCGTGCCGGAACATCAGGGTCCGGTCGATGCCCATGCCGAAGGCGAAGCCGCTGTAGCGCTCGCTGTCCACTCCGCAGGCGCGCAGCACCCGCGGGTTGACGATGCCGCAGCCACCCCACTCGATCCAGCCCTCACCACGGCAGGTGCGGCACTCCTCGGAGTCCACGCCGCGGCAGACGAAGCAGACCAGGTCGACCTCGGCGGAGGGCTCGGTGAAGGGGAAGTACGACGGCCGGAACCGCGTCGTGATGCCCTCGCCGAACATCGCGCTCGCGAAGTGGTCGAGGGTGCCCTTGAGGTGGCCCATCGTGATGCCCTCGTCGATGGCGAGACCCTCGACCTGGTGGAACATCGGGCTGTGCGTGGCGTCGTACTCGTCGGTGCGGAAGACCCGGCCGGGGCAGACGACGTAGATCGGGGGCGTCCGGGTGAGCATCGTCCGCGCCTGGACCGGGCTGGTGTGGGTGCGCAGCACGAGGTGGTCCTCGGCGGGCTCGGTCCAGAACGTGTCCTGCATGGTGCGCGCCGGGTGGTCCGGGCCGAGGTTGAGGGCGTCGAAGTTGAGCCACTCCGCCTCGATGACCGGGCCCTCGGCCACCTCCCAGCCCATCCCCACGAAGATGTCGGCGATCAGCTCGGAGCCGGTGGTGATCGGGTGGCGGGCGCCGCCCGGCCTCCGGTCCACCGGCAGGGTCACGTCGACGGCCTCCTCGACGAGCATCCGCGCCTCGTGCTCGGCCTCGAGGACGGCCTGCCGCTCGGCGAGCGCCTTGTTGACCGCACCGCGCGCCTGGCCGATGCGCTGGCCGGCCTCCTTGCGCGCCTGCGGCGGCAATGCGCCGATCTCGCGGTTGGCCAGCGCGAGCGGCGAACGGTCGCCCGCGTGCTCGAGACGGACGGCCTTCAGCTCGTCGAGGTCCTGCGCTCCGGCGATGGCCGTGAGCGCGGCGTCGCGGGCGGCCTCCACCTCCTCCGCCTTCAAGGGGGTGACCTCCACAGGGTCGTAGTCGGTGTTCGGGCCGGACATCGGTGCCTTTCCCAGCAGGTGACGTGCGGGGTCAGTCTAGGAACCGTCGGCGTTCGCCCGCGAACGGGATCCGGATATCGTCGCACTGGGAGCGGATCCGTGGGATCCGACGGCTCGAGACGAGGGAGTGCACGCATGGAGATCCGGTCCCTGACCAGCCTCGCCGAGGAGCAGCTCGCGGCTGCCCGCGCGGCCTCGAACGGCCGTGCAGCGGTGACCGTCTTCGGTGGGCAGGAGCACGACCTGCGCCAGACCCTCATTGCGCTGGTCGGCGGCGCGGCGCTGCACGAGCACGACTCTCCGGGCGACGCGAGCCTCCAGGTGCTGTCCGGCACCGTCCGGCTGGTCGCGGGCGACGACTCCTGCGAGGCCGGCGCGGGCGACTACCTCCACATCCCGCCGCAGCGGCACGCGCTCGAGGCGGTCAGCGACGCGGTCGTGCTCCTGACGGTCGCCACGCGCGCCTGAGTCGGCTCCTCACAGGAGCGCGACGCCCGCCACCACGAGGGCGGCGACCTTGACGAGCTCGAGGCCGACGTACCAGAGGTGGGCGTGGGACCGCGGGGCATCCTCGGCGGAGCCGGCGGCGAGGACTGCGTCGGAGCGTCGCGTCAGTGACGGCCGTACGCCGACCAGCTGGACCGCCAGCACGAGGACCGCCGCCGCCCCGGCGATCCCGGCGGTCCGACCGGGATCGCCCGAGACGAGCGCGACGACGAGCACGACGGCGAGGACCGCCTCGACGCTGTTGAGCGCCCGGAAGACGACCCGCCCGATCCCCAGCCCGGTGGGGATGTCGACGACCTGGAACTTCAAGGGCGCCTCCAGGAACGAGATCGCCAGGACCATGCCCAGCCAGAGCCACGTGACGGCGGCGGCGAGTTCGGTCATGCCGATATCAGACCACTGCGCCGATACCGTCCGGACAGGGGCGTTGCGTCCCTTGTCAGCCTGCTGCGGCGTGTGCTGATAGTTGACTCGTGCCCGGCCTCGACGGAACGGCAAGCGACCTGCTCCTCAAGGCGGGCCGGTTCTTCACGCGATGGGACGAGACCGACGACGGACGCGCGGTCTTCCGGAAGGGCGGACGGGCGGGAGACGTCTTCTACCGCGACCGCTGGAGCCACGACAAGGTGGTCCGGTCCACGCACGGGGTCAACTGCACCGGCTCCTGCTCGTGGAACGTCTACGTCAAGGACGGCATCATCACCTGGGAGACCCAGGCGACGGACTATCCGTCCGTCGGGCCCGACCGGCCGGAGTACGAGCCGCGCGGGTGCCCGCGCGGCGCCGCCTTCTCCTGGTACACCTACTCCCCCACCCGGGTCCGCTACCCCTACGCCCGTGGCGTCCTCGTCGAGCTCTACCGGGAGGCGAGGCAGCGACTCGGCGACCCCGTCCTCGCGTGGGCCGACATCCAGGCCGACCCCGAGCGCCGCCGTCGCTACCAGCAGGCCCGCGGGAAGGGCGGCCTGGTCCGGGTCAGCTGGGCCGAGGCCACCGAGATGGTCGCGGCAGCCCAGGTGCACACCATCAAGGCGCACGGGCCCGACCGCAACATCGGCTTCTCCCCCATCCCGGCCATGTCGATCGTGTCCCACTGCGTCGGCACCCGCTACACCCAGCTCATCGGCGGGGTGATGACCTCGTTCTACGACTGGTACGCCGACCTGCCGGTCGCCTCGCCGCAGGTGTTCGGCGACCAGACCGACGTCCCCGAGTCCGGCGACTGGTGGGACGCGAGCTACCTCGTCATGTGGGGCTCCAACGTCCCCGTCACGCGCACGCCCGACGCGCACTGGATGACCGAGGTGCGCTACCGCGGCACGAAGGTGGTCACCGTCAGCCCCGACTACGCCGACAACACCAAGTTCGCCGACGAGTGGCTGCCGGCGGCCGCCGGGACGGACGCCGCGCTCGCGATGGCGATGGGGCACGTCATCCTGCGCGAGTACCTCGTCGATCGTCAGGTGCCCTTCTTCGCCGACTACGTGCGCACCTACACCGACCTGCCCCACCTGGTCCGGCTCGAGGAGCACCCCGACCACCCCGGCGCCTACGTCGCCGGCAAGTTCCTCACTGCGGCCGATCTCGGCGGCGGCGCCGAGGAGGAGCAGTGGAAGACCGTCGTCCTGGACGAGGCGACCGGCCGGGCCGTCGTCCCCAACGGGTCGATGGGCTTCCGCTACGCCGATTCCGGCGTCGGCAGGTGGAACCTCGACCTCGAGGGCGTGACGCCGCGGCTGACCCTGCTCGGCGGTGAGGGGGTCACCGTCCTGCTCCCGGCGTTCGTGGACCCCGACGGCAGCGGGTCCGTGCTGACCCGTGGGGTGCCGACGCAACGGGTCGGCGGCCACCTGGTGACGACCGTCTTCGACCTGATGCTGGCGCAGTACGGCGTCGGCCGGACGTTCGACGGGCAGAGCCTGCCCGGTGACTGGCCGGCCGGTTACGACGACGCGAGCACGCCCTACACCCCGGCGTGGCAGGAGCAGATCACCTCGGTGCCGGCGCAGGCGTGCATCCGGGTGGCGCGCGAGCTCGCCACGAACTCCGAGGAGTCCGGCGGTCGGTCGATGATCATCATGGGCGCCGGTATCTGCCAGTGGTTCCACGGCGACGCGACCTATCGCGCCGTGCTCGCGCTGCTGATGATGACCGGTTCGATGGGCCGCAACGGCGGCGGCTGGGCGCACTACGTCGGGCAGGAGAAGTGCCGGCCGACCACCGGCTGGATCTCGCTGGCCAACGGGCTGGACTGGAGCCGCCCGCCACGGACGATGACCGGCACGTCGTTCTGGTACATGCACACCGACCAGTGGCGCAACGACGGCTACAGCACCGAGTCGCTGGCCTCGCCGCTGGCCCGCGGCCACGTCCGCGGCCACACGGCCGACGCGATCGCCGCGTCGGCGCGGATGGGCTGGATGCCGTTCTACCCGCAGTTCGACCGCAACCCGCTCGACGTCGCCGACGAGGCGGCGGCAGCGGTCGAGGCCGGCGAAGCGCCCGACGCCCCTGCGTACGTCGCCCGGGCGCTCCAGGACGGCCGGCTGGCCCCGGCGATCGAGGACGTCGACGCGCCCACCGCCTGGCCGCGCACCTTGATGCTGTGGCGGTCGAACCTGTTCGGGTCCTCGGCCAAGGGCGACGAGTACTTCCTGCGGCACCTGCTCGGCACCCACCACAACGTGCTCGGGGAGGACGGCCTCGGTGGCGAGAACCCGCGTGCGCCGCGCCCGGAGGGCGTGAAGTGGCACGACGCGGCGCCCGAGGGCAAGCTCGACCTGCTCGTGTCGGCCGACTTCCGGATGACGTCGACGACGCTGCTCTCCGACGTCGTCCTTCCCGCGGCGACGTGGTACGAGAAGCACGACCTCTCCTCCACCGACATGCACCCCTACGTGCACGCCTTCTCCCCGGCGATCGACCCGCCCTGGGAGGCGCGCAGCGACTTCGACATGTTCCACGCGCTCGCCCGCAAGCTCTCCGAGCTGGCCCGGACACACCTCGGCACCCGCAGGGACCTGGTCAGCGTCCCGCTCCAGCACGACACCCCCGGCGAGACCGCCCAACCCGGTGGCGTCGCACGTGACTGGCGGCAGGACGGCGTCGACGCGGTGCCCGGACGGAACACCCCCGTGTTCGCCGTGGTCGAGCGCGACTACACCGCGATCGCCGACAAGCTCGCCTCCGTCGGCCCGCTGGCCGACAGCCTCGGGTTCACGGTCAAGAACGTCACCTACCGGGTCGAGCACGAGATCGCTCGGCTCGCGCAGAGCAACGGCGTGATGTCGCACGGCCCGGCCGCGGGCCGCCCGGCGATCGACACCGACGCGAAGCTGGCCGAGGCGATCCTCACGTTCTCGGGGACGACCAACGGGGAGCTGGCCACGCAGGGCTTCCGCACGCTGGAGCAGCGGGTCGGCAAGCGGCTGGCCGACCTCGCCGAGGGCTCGGAGGAGAAGCGGATCACCTTCGCGCAGACCCAGACGGCTCCCGTGCCGGTCATCACCTCGCCGGAGTGGTCCGGGTCCGAGACGGGCGGGCGCCGCTATGCGCCGTTCACGGTCAACATCGAGCGGCTCAAGCCGTTCCACACGCTCACCGGCCGGATGCACTTCTACCTCGACCACGACTGGATGACCGACCTGGGCGAGGCGATGCCGACGTACCGCCCGCCGCTCGACATGCACCGTCTCTTCGGGGAGCCGCGGCTGGGACCGGACGGTGCCGCGACGGTGACGGTGCGCTACCTGACGCCGCACAACAAGTGGTCGATCCACTCGGAGTACCAGGACAACCTCTTCATGCTGTCGCTCTCCCGCGGCGGCCCGACGGTCTGGATGAGCCCGGGCGACGCCGGGTCGATCGACGTGAGCGACAACGACTGGGTCGAGGTCACCAACGCCAACGGCGTCTACGTCGCCCGGGCGATCGTCTCCCACCGGATGCCGGACGGCGTGGTCTACGTCCACCACGCGCAGGAGCGCACGATCGACGTCCCGAAGTCGGAGGCGACCGGCCGCCGCGGCGGCATCCACAACTCGGTCACCCGGCTGCTCGTCAAGCCGACCCACCTGATCGGCGGCTACGCCCAGCTGTCCTACACGTTCAACTACCTCGGCCCGACCGGCAACCAGCGGGACATGGTCGCCACGGTCCGCAAGCGGAGCCAGGAGGTGCACTACTGATGAAGGTCATGGCCCAGATGGGCATGGTGATGAACCTCGACAAGTGCATCGGCTGCCACACGTGCTCGGTCACCTGCAAGCAGGCGTGGACCAACCGGGCCGGCACCGAGTACGTCTGGTTCAACAACGTCGAGACCCGGCCGGGCCAGGGCTACCCGCGGCAGTACGAGGACCAGGAGAGGTGGCGCGGCGGCTGGACCGTGGGCGCCGACGGGCGGCTCAGGCTCAAGGCGGGCGGGCGGCTCAAGAAGCTGCTGACGATCTTCTCGTCGCCCGTCCAGCCGGAGCTCGCCGACTACTACGAGCCGTGGACCTACGACTACGCCACGCTCGTCGAGGCGCCGCTCGGTGACGACTTCCCGGTCGCCCGTCCCAAGTCGTTGATCACCGGCGAGGACACCAAGGTCACCTGGTCGGCCAACTGGGACGACAACCTCGGCGGCGCCAGCGAGATGGGGCACCTCGACCCGATCGTGGCGAAGATCCGGCGTGAGTCCGAGGACCGGATCAGGTTCGAGTTCGAGCAGACCTTCATGTTCTACCTGCCGCGCATCTGCGAGCACTGCCTGAACCCGTCCTGCATGGCCTCCTGCCCGTCGGGCGCGATCTACAAACGCGCCGAGGACGGCATCGTGCTCGTCGACCAGGACCGCTGCCGCGGCTGGCGGCAGTGCATCACCGGCTGCCCCTACAAGAAGATCTACTTCAACCACAAGAGCGGCAAGGCCGAGAAGTGCACGTTCTGCTACCCGCGCATCGAGGTCGGGCTGCCGACCGTGTGCTCGGAGACCTGCGTGGGCCGGCTGCGCTACCTCGGCCTGTTCCTCTACGACGCCGACCGGGTCACCGCCGCGGCCTCGACGCCGGACGAGAAGGACCTCTACCAGGCCCAGCTCGACCTGATGCTGGACCCGAACGACCCCGAGGTGATCCGCGCCGCCCGCGAGGAGGGCATCCCCGAGGACTGGATGGACGCCGCCCGCCGCTCGCCGGTCTACGCGCTGGCCAAGACCTACCGGGTGGCGCTGCCGCTGCACCCGGAGTACCGCACCATGCCGATGGTCTGGTACGTCCCGCCGCTCTCCCCCGTCGTCGACCTGCTCAAGGAGCAGGGTCACGACGCGGAGTCCGCCGGCACCCTCTTCGGCGCCATCGACGCGCTGCGCATCCCGGTCGAGTACCTCGCCGAGCTGTTCACCGCCGGCGACGTCGAGGTCGTCGAGGGCGTCCTCAAGAAGCTCGCCGCGATGCGGGCCTACATGCGTGACATCACCCTGGGCCGCGAGCCGGACGGCTCGATCCCCGCGTCGGTCGGCATGACCGAGGAGGCGGTCTACGACATGTACCGACTCATGGGGATCGCGAAGTACGACGAGCGCTACGTCATTCCCAAGGCCCACGTCGAGGACGCCCACCGGCTCGAGGAGATCGGCTGCTCCCTGGACTACGACGAGGGTCCCGGGATGTATGAGAGCGGCCCGCTCGGCGAGGCCAGCGGCCGGCCCGTGCCGGTCGCGGTGGAGACCTTCCACGCGCTGCGCGACCGGCAGACCGCCGACCAGCCCGCCTCCAGCGAGTCGCTGCGGGGGCGCGTCAACCTGCTCAACTGGGACGGCAACGGCCGGCCCAGCGGCCTCTTCCCCGAACGGCCGCCCGAAGCGCATCCCGCCGCCGAACCGGAGCAGCCGTGAGACGCCCCGGCGGCCGGTCCGACTGGCGCGTGGTCCACCAGGTCGCGGCCTGGTGCCTCGGCTACCCCGACGACGACCTGCTCGGCCGGCTGCCGCTGCTGCGCCAGGCGCTCGACGAGCAGCGGCCGCACCGATGGGCGGCGGCGCCGGTGTCGCTGCTCTCGAGGTTCGTGGCGCACCTCGGCTCGGGGGAGCCGGAGGCCCTCCGGTCGGCGTACGTCGACACCTTCGACCTGAGCCGGCGCCAGACGCTCTACCTGTCCTACTGGACCGATGGCGACACCCGGCGCCGCGGCGAGACCATCGCCGCGATCAAGCAGCGCTACCGGGCCAGCGGGTGGCTCGTCGACACCGGCGGCGACCTGCCCGACCACCTCCCGATGGTCCTGGAGTACGCCGCCCTGGCCGACCCGGCCGGTGGCGCGGACCTCCTCGCCGAGCACCGGCCGAGTCTGGAGCTGATCCGGCTCTCGCTGGCCGAGCGCGGCTCGGCGTACGCCGACGTGCTGGCGGCCGTCTGCGCCACGCTGCCCGGCCGCTCGCCGCAGACGCTCGCCGAGGCCCGGTCGCTGTGGCGGTCCGTGGCGTCGCCGCCGGCCGAGAGCGTCGGGCTCGGCGAGCCCGTGCTGCTCGGTCTGCCGACGATCGGAGCCGCTGCGCCGGGAGCGACCCGGTGAGCGCCGCCCTGTGGGGCGTCCTCCCCTATCTTGCCGTCGTGATCCTGCTGTCCGGCACGATCTGGCGCTACCGCTACGACAAGTTCGGCTGGACCACCCGCTCCTCGCAGCTCTACGAGTCGCGGCTGCTGCGGATCGGGTCGCCGATGTTCCACTTCGGGTTGCTGGTCGTCGTGGTCGGCCACGTCGTCGGCCTGCTCGTCCCGGAGTCATGGACGCGGACGTTCGGTGTGAGCGACGAGTTCTACCACGGCAACGCGCTGTTCTGGGGCTCGATCGCGGGCATCTGCACGCTGGCCGGGATCGTCATCCTGATCTACCGGCGCCGCACCACCGGCCCGGTCTTCATGGCCACCACGACCAACGACAAGGTGATGTACGTCGTCCTGGTCGCCGCCCTCGTGCTCGGCCTGTGGACCACCGTCGTGGCCGTCTACCAGGGCCACGACACGGCCGACTACCGCGAGACGGTCTCACCGTGGTTCCGCTCGCTGTTCCGGCTGCAGCCGGACGTGGACGCGATGGCGGCCGCGCCGGTGCAGTTCCACATCCACGCGCTGGTCGGCCTGCTGCTCTTCGCGATCTGGCCGTTCACGCGCCTCGTGCACGCGTTCACCGCTCCGCTGCACTACCTGTTCCGCCCCTACATCGTCTATCGGAGCCGGGACGTCGGCGGCGCCGGAGCCCGACCGGTCCGACCCGGGTGGTCGCCGGTCGGCACCGCGGACCGGGAGCGGGGCGGGCGCCGATGAGCGCCCCGATGAGGAATCTGCTGCTCGCCACCGGGGCGTTCACGATCACGTTCTGGGCCTGGAACATGATCGCCCCGCTGGGCATCCGCTACGCGACGGACCTCGACCTCTCCTCGGGTCAGAAGTCGTTGCTGGTCGCGGTGCCCGTGCTCGTCGGCTCGCTCGGCCGCATCCCGGCCGGCGCGCTGACCGACCGGTACGGCGCTCGGCTGATGTTCCCCGTGCTCATCGTGCTGACCGTCCCGGCCGTGCTCCTGGTCGCGCTGGCCGGCAGCCAGGAGTCCTACCCGCTGCTGCTCGCCTTCGGGTTCCTGCTCGGCGTCGCCGGAACCACGTTCGCGGTCGGCATCCCGTTCCTCAACGCCTGGTTCGAACCGTCGCGCCGCGGCTTCGCCACCGGAGTCTTCGGTGCCGGCATGGGCGGCACCGCGCTCTCGGCGTACTTCACCTCGCGGTTCGTCATGTGGTTCGGCTTCGTGACCACCCACCTGATCATCGCGGCGGCCCTGCTCGCCACGGCCGTCGTGGTGTGGCTCTTCATGCGGGACGCGCCGGCGTGGACGCCGCAGCGGGTCCCCTTCGTCCCGAAGGTGATCGGAGCGGCCAGCCTGGCGATCACCTGGGAGATGGCGTTCCTCTACGCCGCCTGCTTCGGGGGCTTCGTCGCCTTCTCGACCTACCTGCCGACCTACCTCCACGACGTCTACGGCTTCGCGCTCCCCGAGGCGGGCACGCGCACGGCCGGCTTCGCCGTCGCCGCGGTCGTCTGCCGCCCGATCGGCGGCATCGTCGCGGACCGGATCGGGCCGCGGAAGGTGCTGTTCATCTCCTTCCTCGGCGCGCTGGTCATGGCGGTCATCCTCGCCACCCGTCCCGCCCTCGAGTGGCGGGCCGGGCTCTCCTTCGTCCTCATGGCGGCCTTCATGGGACTCGGCAGCGGCGCGGTCTTCACGTGGGTCGCCCAGCTGGCTCCGCCGGACCGGGTCGGCTCGGTCACGGGCATCGTCGGTGCGGCCGGCGGCCTCGGCGGCTTCTTCCCGCCGCTGGTCATGGGGGCGACGTACGACGAGGCTCACCACAGCTACACGCACGGGCTCGTCCTGCTCGCGGTCGTGACGGGGCTCGCACTGGTCCTGACCGAGTTTCTGATCACGCCGAAGCGCGCGTCGGAGCCCACGCGCCTCTAGGCTCCAGCCCGCCGCGTCGTTCAGTCGAAGTCGCTCCCGTGCGGCCAGGTGGTCGTGATCCGGGCCCCACCACCCTCGGCGTCGGTGACCGTCACGGTCCCGCCGTGGGCCTTCACCAGACCGCCGACGAGGTAGAGCCCGAGGCCGGAGCCTGCGCTCTTGCCGCCCTTCCAGAACTTCGTGAAGACCCGCTTGCGCAGCTCCACGGGGATGCCCTCGCCCTCGTCCTCGACCGTGAGGGTGACGAGGGTGTCGTCGGCGCTCAGCCGGATGCTGACCGTGCCCTCGCCGTGGCGCACGGCGTTCTCGACCAGGTTGGTGACCACCTGGGTGAACTTGTCCGGGTCCACGGTGATCGACGGCAGGTCAGGCTGGGCGTGCAGCTCGATCGGGCGGCTGGTCGCGGTCAGCTGCACCGAGTTGACCACCCGCTCGGTGAGCACCGCGGCGTCGCTGGGCCGCGGGTGCAGCTGGAGCCGGCCGGTGTCGAGCCGGGCCACGTCGAGCAGCTCGGCGATGAGCCGGCTGAGCCGGTCGGAGTCGACGCTGACGGTGGTCAGCATGAGCTTCTTCTGGTCGTCGTTGAGCTTGTCCCAGCGGTTGAGGAGCGCCTGCACGAAGCCCTTGACGCCGGTCAGCGGACTGCGCAGCTCGTGGGCGACCGTCGCGACCAGGTCGGAGCGCTCCCTGTCCAGGCGGGCGCGGCCGCGACCGCTGCGCATGGTGACGGCGACGCCGGTGACCGGCCCGCCGGCCCGGTCGCGGTGGAGCCGGGCGTGGGTGAGCACCTCGGTGCCGTCGGGCAGCAGCCAGGACTGCTCGGGCACGCCCGTGCGGGTCACCAGGCCGGCGTACGGCTCGTTGGCGTCGACCCAGGCGCGTCCGTCGGTGTCGAGCAGCACCAGCACGTCGGCGAGGGGGCGGCCGACGGCGTCGTCGACGCCGAGCATCCGTCGGGCGACGGAG
The DNA here is from genome assembly GCF_900112345.1 of Nocardioides terrae. Classification (GTDB taxonomy): domain Bacteria; phylum Actinomycetota; class Actinomycetes; order Propionibacteriales; family Nocardioidaceae; genus Nocardioides; species Nocardioides terrae. The sequence goes on along the minus strand of NZ_FOLB01000011.1, from coordinate 126,305 downwards.
TTGGTGATCGTCACCGAGCCGTCCGGGCCGGCGAGAACGACTCCGTCGGGCAAGGCGTCGAGCGGGTCGGTGGCCATGACGGCCAACCTACCGGGCGGTTCCCCTAGCCTTCGGCACATGACGGAGCGACGCGCCATCCTCAGCGGATCGACGTTCGAGGAGCAGATCGGCTACGCCCGCGCCGTGGTCGACGGCGACTGGGTGCACGTGTCCGGGACGACCGGATTCGACTACGCGACGATGACCATCTCCGACGACGTCGTCGAGCAGGCCGAGCAGTGCCTGCGCAACATCGAGGCGGCGCTGACGGAGGCGGGGTGCACGTTCGCCGACGTGGTGCGGGTGCGCTACCTGCTGCCCGACCGTGCCGACTTCGAGCCGTGCTGGCCGACCCTGCGCCGCGTCTTCGGCGAGGTCAGGCCGGCCGCGACGATGCTGGTCTGCGGCCTGGCCGACCCGCGGATGAGGATCGAGATCGAGGTCTACGCCCGCTGCGCGCGGGCGCTGGCGTAGAGGCACACCGCTGCGGCGGTGGAGAGGTTGAGGCTCTCGGCCCGGCCGTAGATCGGGATGCTGACGACCCGGTCCGCGGCGCCGCGCAGCGCGTCGGGCAGACCCCAGGCCTCGTTGCCGAACATCCACGCGGTCGGGCCGGTCAGGTCGGTCTCGAAGAGCGACTCGCCGTCCATGTCGGCGGCGAGCACGGTCAGCCCGGCGGCCCTCGCGGCCGCGACGGCGGCGAACGGGTCCCGCTCGGTCGTGACCGGGAGGTGGAAGACCGAGCCGACGCTCGCGCGGATCGTCTTGGGGTTGTAGCGGTCGACGCTGTCGCCGGCCAGGACGACGGCGTCGGCACCGGCCGCGTCGGCACAGCGGATGACGGTGCCCGCGTTCCCGGGGTCGCGTACGTCGGCACAGACGGCGACCAGTCGCGGGGTGGTGTCGGGACGGGCCTGGCGGCCCTCCTCGACCAGCGAAGGCTCCAGGAAGCGGCAGAGCGCGACCACGCCGGCCGGGGTCACCGAGTCGGAGAGGCCGGCCATCGCCCGGTCGTCGACCAGGGTCACGGTCGGGGCCGCGGCCAGCAGGCCGGCGTACTGCTCGGCGGCAGTGGGCGTCGCGAAGACCTCCACCACGCAGTCAGGCACGCCCAGCGCGCCCTCGACGGCCTTGGGGCCGTCGGCGAGGAAAAGCCGCCGCTCGGATCGCTCCGAGCGGCGGCTCAGCTTCCTGAGCTCCTTCAGTCGCGCGTTGGACGCGGCGAGAGGAGTCATGGTCTCGACAAGCTCCACCAGCGAACGGCTCAGGCGGAAGCCGGAGCGTTGACGTCCTCGGGGAGAGCGGCCTTGGCCTGCGCGACGAGCGCGTTGAACGAGGCGACGTCGTTGACGGCCAGCTCGGCCAGGATCTTCCGGTCGACCTCGATGCCGGCCAGGCTGAGACCCTGGATGAAGCGGTTGTAGGTCAGGCCCTCGGCACGCGCGGCGGCGTTGATCCGCTGGATCCAGAGGCGCCGGAAGTTGCCCTTGTTCTTGCGGCGGTCGTTGTAGGCGTAGACCAGGGAGTGGGTGACCTGCTCCTTGGCCTTGCGGTACAGACGCGAACGCTGACCGCGATAGCCGCTCGCCCGCTCGAGGGTGACGCGACGCTTCTTCGCCGCGTTGACTGCGCGCTTCACGCGTGCCATGTGGAACTCCTTTAGTGCGAAAAGTCAGTGGGTGCCGGCGAACGGCGATCCCGGGGGAATCAGCGGCCGAGAAGCTTCTTGGCGCGCGCGACGTCGTTCTTGGCAACCTCGACGGTGCCGGTCATGCGACGAGTCACCTTGGAGGGCTTCTTCTCGAGGTTGTGGCGCTTGCCGGCCTTCTCGCGAAGGATCTTGCCCGAGCCGGTCACGCGGAAGCGCTTGCCGGCACCGGAGTGGCTCTTGTTCTTCGGCATCTTCGTCTCTTTCTTGTTGCTGGTTGTCTCGGTGGTCTCGCGACGCTTGCCGGGCAAGGTCCTCGACCAGCGGAAAACGTCAGGCGTCGATCTCGGGGTCGAGGTTCTCGGAGCGGCCGCGCTCCTTCTTGGCGGCGACCGGGCCGGCGGCGGCAGCGGCGGCACGCTCGGCGCGCTCCTGGGCCTCCTCGGCCTCGCGCTCGGCGAGCCTGGTCTCCTTCGCCGCCTGCTGGTCGACCTTGGCGTCGGCCTTCTTCTTGTTCGGCCCGAGCACCATCACCATGTTGCGGCCGTCCTGCTTCGGCGAGGACTCGACGAAGCCGAGGTCCTGGACGTCCTCGGCGAGCTTCTGCAGCAGGCGGAAGCCGAGCTCCGGGCGGTGCTGCTCGCGACCGCGGAACATGATGGTGATCTTGACCTTGTCGCCGGCCTTGAGGAACCGCACGACGTGACCCTTCTTGGTCTCGTAGTCGTGCGAGTCGATCTTGGGACGAAGCTTCATCTCCTTGATGATGACGTTCGTCTGGTTCCGGCGGGCCTCACGGGCCTTCTGGGCGTTCTCGTACTTGAACTTCCCGTAGTCCATGAGCTTGCAGACCGGGGGCTTGCCCTGCGGGGCGATCTCGACGAGGTCGAGGTCGGCCTCCTGGGCCAGGCGCAGTGCGTCGGCCGTCGGCACGATGCCGACGGTCTCTCCATTGGGACCAACGAGGCGGACCTCGGGTACCCGGATCCGGTCGTTGATACGAAGCTCGGTGCTGATGTGTCCTCCATGTGTTCGGTGGTGGGAGGCCTCATCGGTGCCGGACCGCGTGCACTTCGGCCCGGAAAGCGAAAAAGGCTTCCGCTGTTGTCCAAGCGGAAGCCAGTCAGGTGCCCCACCGCAGGGTGGGGGCTCGGCGCAGGATCCGGGGACGTCGTACGACGCCTCCGGACTGCTCCGGGACCGGACCCGACGACCTGGTGGTGCAACGGTCGATGCGGGTGGGAGGGCAGTGGCTGCCTTCCGCTTGTTCAGATGTGGTGTTGCCACCACATCGGTCAACAGGAGAGGCTACCGGATCATTCCGCCGACGCCGAATCCCCAGCGGGGCGGATCCAGGCCGATCGGCCGTCGCCCACCTGGGCGAGGTTCCAGCCCGCTCCGAGACCGTACAGGTCCTCGCCCTCGACCACGAAGGTCACCGGACCGGCGACGTCCAGGACCAGCGCGGCGGCCCCGTCCTGGAGCGCGGCCTTCGCGGCGTCGCCGGCGGGTACGCCGACCGGGCGGGCGTCGGCCTGCCACGCGGCCATCGTCTCGAGGCTGGTGAACGTCAGCAGCGCCTGCCGGCCGTCGGCGCCCGTGAGCAGCACGGTCGCCATGTCGGCGGTCTTGTCGGCGCCGCGCTCGTCGACCTCGCCCAGCACCGCGACGACCGGCACGATCAGGCGGCTGTCGAGCAGGACGGCCAGCGCGTCGGCGTACGTCGCCTGGCGGCGGGCGTAGCGCCCCAGCACGTCGACGAGGCGCTGGTCGCCCGCTCCCGTGTCGTCGGGGTACGCCGGCGCGGCGATGTCACGCCGGCGCTGCTCGCTCTGCGGGTCGGTCACGCGGCCATTCTCCCGCACGCTCCCTGGTGGTCGGTGCGAGGATGGGAGCATGCTCGATTCGGTCACCTGGGGTGCCTTCACGCTCACCTTCACGGTCCTCGGCGGGGTGGGCGCGTGGCTGGCCTACCGGCGCCGCGGTCTGCGGGCGGGGCTGCGCTGGACCGCGGCCACGCTGCTGCTGCCGGCCGCCTACTTCACGCGCACGCTCAAGATGTTCGGTCGGATCGGGTCGGCGATCGCCGACTGGGCGACCTCGTTCGTCTGGAACCCGCTCGTCTGGGTCGGTCTCGCGCTGGCGGTGGTCTCCGTGCTGCTCTTCTTCGTCGCGGCCCGGCTGCCCGGTCGCGACCGCCCGAAGCGGGACGAGACGAAGGCGGCGCCACGCGGCCGGGGCGCCCCGGCCCTGCCCGGCTCCGACCCCGAGATGGCCGAGATCGAGGCGCTCCTCAAGCAGCGCGGGATCAAGTGACGGCGCACGCCCATGCCGGTGCCCTCGAGCGCAACCGGCTCTGGTCCCGGCTGTCCCGGGCGGTCACCGCGCACGCCGATCCGCTCCCGACCCCGACCGTCGTCGTCGACCTGGATGCGTTCGACGCCAACGCCGACGACCTCGCCCGGCGCGCGGGTGGCACGCCGATCCGGGTGGCGTCGAAGTCGCTGCGCGTCCCAACGCTGATCTCGCGGGCGCTGGCCCATCCCGGGTTCGCCGGGGTCCTCGCCTTCACTCTCGCCGAGGCGCTCTGGCTGGAGGAGAACGGCGTCAGCGATGACATCGTCGTCGCCTACCCGACCGTCGACCGCGGGGCGCTGGCCCGGCTGGTCGCCTCACCGCGCGCCGCCGCGGCGATCACCGTCATGGTGGACTCCGTCGAGCACCTCGACGTCGTCGACTCGGTGCGGACGTCGAAGGCGGTGCCCGTCCGGGTCGCCATCGACGTCGACGCCGGCCTCGACCTCGGCCTGACCCGGGTCGGGCCGCGCCGCTCCCCCATCACCTCGGCGTCGGCTGCGGAGGCGCTGGCCCGCGAGGTGCAGCGACCGGGCTTCACGCTGGTCGGTGTGATGACCTACGAGGGCCAGGTGGCCGGTGTGCCGGACCAGGTGCCGGGCCAGCGGCTGCGCTCGGGCGTCGTCCGCCGGCTGAAGTCGCTGTCCGTGACCCAGCTCGCCGCGCGCCGGGCGGCGGTCGCGGAGGGGCTGTCCCGGGTCGCGGAGCTGGAGTTCTGGAACGCGGGCGGCTCGGGGTCGCTGGAGACCTCTGCCGCTGACCCCGTCGTCACGGAGCTCACCGCCGGGTCCGGGCTGCTGGTCCCGGGGCTCTTCGACCACTTCCGCTCCTTCGAGCCGCGGCCGGCGGCGTTCTTCGGTCTTCCCGTCACGCGGCGACCGTCGGACGGGACGGTGACCGTGCACGGCGGCGGTCTGGTCGCCTCGGGGCCGGCCGGTGCCGACCGGCTGCCGCTCCCCTGGGCCCCTGCGGGCCTCGCCCTCACCGGGCTCGAGGGCGCCGGCGAGGTCCAGACGCCCCTGGTCGGGCCGGCCGCAGCGCTGCTGCGGATCGGCGATCTGGTGTGGATGCGGCACGCGAAGTCGGGCGAGCTCTTCGAGCACACCACGACCGCCCACCTGCTCGCGGCAGACTCCTTCGTCGACCACGTGGCGACCTACCGGGGTCATGGGCTCGCCTTCTGAGCACGCGCGGCAGGTGCTGGGCGTGACGATGGCGCGCCCGGCGACGCTCGGCGCCGGACGGCTGGTGTGCGTGGACGGCCCGGCCGGGTCCGGGAAGACGACGCTGACGTCCGCGATCGCGGAGCTCGCGCCGCACGCGACCGTCCTGCACAGCGACGAGATGATCGCGGGCTGGAGCGGACTGCCGCGGCTCGCCCACGCCGTCCGCGCGCTGCTAGAGCCGCTGGCCGCCGGGCTCGCGGGCAGCTGGCGGCGCTGGGACTGGCACACGTCGGCCTGGGCCGAGACACGCTCGGTCGAGCCCGTCGACCTGGTCGTGGTCGAGGGGGTGGGCTCGTGGTCGCCGTACGTCGCCCCCTGGGTCACCACGCTGGTGTGGGTCGACGCGCCCCACGACGTCCGGATGCGTCGCGGCATCGAGCGCGACGGGGAGGACTTCGCGCCCTACTGGGAGCAGTGGGCGCGCGACGAGGCGGCCGTCTTCGCCCGGGACCGGACCCGTGAGCACGCGGACGTGGTCATCGCGACCTGAGGTGGTCTCGATGAGCTCGCCGGCGCTCGCTACTCGACCAGCGAAAGGCCGTCACTGGAAGGGCGTGGACCGGGCGACCTCGAGCGAGCGGGACAGCGAGAAGGGCGAGGCCTGCCGGATCAGCCAGGGCCGGCCGAACCAGAGGTAGCCGTCGACGTTGCGCAGCGCGTTGGCCCGCTGCTGGCCGGTGAGGTCAAGCCCGAGGTCACCGGCGACGTCGGCTGTCGGCGGCACGCCGAGGGTGTCGCAGGTGGTGTCCGAGACGCTGCGGCACGTGATCGCGTTGTCGAAGTCGTCGCCCGGGTGCTCGGAGCGGTGCTGCAGCCAGGTGAACGGGCGGCCGTTGTCGGCGGTGTCGATGACGAACCGCTTGCCGTCGATCCCGTCCGCCTCGAGCTCGTGGATGATCTGCATGCCGTAGTCGATGTTGTCGCCGACGCTCGAGTAGTGGGTCGCACCGAGCGCGAAGCCTCGGGCGTACTCCACCCCTGCCGCCTCGAGCACCGGGACGATCTTCGACATCGCCAGCCAGTCGGAGTCGGAGGCGTCGAGGTAGACGCTGGTGCGCGGCAGCTCGGAGAACCGCTTCGCTGCGTAGCGCACCAGGCCGAGCCGCACGGCGGGATCGGCCGTCCGGGTCTCCCAGGAGTTGTTCGGGACCGCGTTGAGGCCGAGGTCGGGCTCGAGCACCAGCGCCACGCGGGCGTCGCCGATCGCGCGGGCGACCGCGTCGACGGCGCCGCGGTAGTCCGCCTGCTGACCGCCGCTGAGGCGACGGCCGCGGGCGGCCTCGCCGTCCGGCCACTCGCGGAAGAAGGCGAGCTGGATCAGCGCGTCCTTGCCCGACTCGGCCTGCTGGTCGGCGATGTAGGAGTCGACGTCCTCGCCGATCGAGGAGTTGGCGTCAGTGAACCAGGTGACGCGCGGCTGCAGCGCGATCTTGGCGAGCTGGCGCTTGTCGTCGCCGCCGGCGCGCGCGTAGGCGGGGTAGAGGCCGTTCTGCGGGCCCCGGTAGACAGCCCACGTGCCGCCGGCGAGCGGGTTGTCCGGCGCGACGGTGCGCGGCTTGGAGAGTGACACGGCGGGCAGGTAGCCGGGCACCTGGCCGATCGCCTGCACGCGGACCCGGCGACCGATCATCTTGTCCGTGGGCACGAGGCCGCGCCTGGTGGCGCCCGGGATCGGCTTGCCGTCGAGCAGCCACTGGTAGGTGAACCGCACGCCGGGGGTCCAACCGCGCTTCTTGTGGACCTGCGCCATGACCTTCCGACCGGCGACGGGGTCCTCGGCCAGCTTCGGCGCGCGCCCGGCGCTCACCTGCTGCGGCGGTGGTGGCGGTGTGGGCGACGGGGTGGGCGACGAGGTGGAGCTCGCCGCGATGCGCTGGCTGGCCGGTTCCGCCCGTCCGCTGTCGTCCCCGCCGGGGCGCACCACGACGAGCGTGACTACGATCGCCAGGACGACGAGGATGGCGCCGACCATCGACACGTCGCGCAGCCGCGAAGGCGGGCGCGGTGAAGCGTGGGACGGCACGGCTGGCGTCTTCCGGGTCGGTCGTGGGCGGGTCCCGACCATCCGACAGTGCCGCCCGCGGAGTCAAGTCGAGGCGCGCTAGCGTGGAGCCGTGCTACCTCCGAGCGGACAGCAGTTCGTCATCAGCAGCGGCGACTACGAGGCCGTCGTCACCGAGAGCGGAGGGGCGCTGCGGGCGCTCAGCCACGCGGGCCGGCCGCTCATCGACGGCTTCGAGGAGGACGCCGCTGCGTCCGGAGGTCGGGGTCAGCTGCTGATGCCGTGGCCCAACCGGGTCCGGGACGGGCGCTACGCCTTCGAGGGCGTCTCCCAGCAGCTCGCGCTGAGCGAGCCCGCGCGCCACAACGCCTCGCACGGGCTGGTGCGATGGGCGGCGTGGTCGCTGGTCGCGCACCGGCCCGACCACGTGACGCTCACCTACCGGCTGATGAGCCAGACCGGCTATCCGTGGACACTCGACCTCGAGGTCGGCTACGCGCTCGGCCCCGACGGGCTCACGGTGACGCAGTCGGCGACCAACAGGGCGGGTACGACGGCGCCGTACGCCTCTGGTGCGCACCCCTATCTCCGCGCCGGCGCCGGGCCGGTCGACGGCTGGACCGTCGAGCTGCCCGCCTCGGTCCGGATCCTCACCGACGCCGAGCGGCTGCTGCCCGTCGACACCGAGGGCGTCGAGGGCACGCCCTACGACCTGCGTGCGCCGCGACCGCTCGGCGACCTCGTGCTCAACCACGCCTACGGGCGGCTGGCGCGCGACGAGCACGGCCGGACGACGACCCGCCTGCGCGCTCCCGAGGGCACCGGCGTGGAGCTGTGGGTCGACGAGCACCACGACTGGCTGATGGTCTACACCGCCGACGACGTGCCCGCTACGGCCCGGCGCTCGCTCGCGGTCGAGCCGATGACCGCGCCGATCGACGCCTTCAACTCGGGTGTCGACCTGGTCCGGCTCGAGCCGGGTCAGCGGTTCAGTGCGTCGTGGGGCGTGCGGGCGAGCTGAGTCGCCGCCCGGGCCGGTCTGCTCAGCTCAGCTGGGCGAGGAGCCGGCGCAGCTCGCGGACGGCGTCCTTGGCCATGGCCCCGTCGGAGCCCTGGATGCCCATCGCGGAGATCTCGGACCCGTCGGCCAGGTCGAGCCTGGCCCACGGGGCACCCGGCGGCATCCGGACCGCGACGATCTGCGCCCAGGCCAGGTCACGCCGACGGTAGCCGTTGACGACGACCAGCCGGTCCTGCTCCGCGGTGACCCGCGAGCGGGTCAACGCGTGCACGCAGGCCAGGATCATCAGGGTGATGATCGCCATCGTGATCCGTTGGAAGAGGGTGAAGGCGTCGCGGGTGCTCTGCGGGAAGGCGAACCACGCCGTCACGCAGACCACGAGCAGCCCGACCACCAGGACGACCGCGACGATGCGGGGGCCGAGCGGGCGGTAGGTCTTCGGCAGCACCGGCCGCCCCGTGGGCTCAGAGTCGGCAGGCATGGATGTCGGTCAGCAGGATCGCGCGGGCGCCGATCGCCCAGAGGTCGTCCATCAGCTTCTGCGAGCCCTCCCGCGGGACCATGACGCGAACGGCGACCCAGCCCTCGCGGTGGAGCGGGCTCACGGTGGGGCCCTCCAGGCCGGGCGCGAGCTCGGTGGCGGCGGGCACGTCCTGGGCGCGGATGTCGTAGTCCATCATCACGTAGCTGCGCGCCACCAGGACGCCCTCGATCCGACGCCGGAACGTCTCGAACGCCGAGGGCGCCTCCCGGCGCGCACACGTGATGACGACGGCCTCGGACTCGAGGATCGTGTCGCCGAAGATCTCCAGCCCGGCCTGCCGCAGCGTCGACCCGGTCTCGACCACGTCGGCGATGACGTCGGCGACACCGAGCTGGATCGAGGACTCGACCGCCCCGTCGAGCCGCGTGACGGTCGCCTCGATCCCCCGCTGCTGCAGGAAGGCGTCGACGATGCCGGCGTACGACGTGGCGATCCGCTTGCCCGCCAGGTCCTCGACGCTGGTGTAGGAGCCGGCCGGGCCGGCGAAGCGGAAGCGGCTGCGACCGAAGCCGAGCGGGAGCGCCTCGTCCGCCTTGGCCCCGGAGTCGTGCAGCAGGTCGCGGCCGGTGATGCCGATGTCGAGGGTGCCCTCGCCGACGTAGAGCGCGATGTCGCGCGGGCGCAGGTAGAAGAACTCCACACCGTTGTCGTCGTCGATCAGGGTGAGGCGCTTGCTGTCGTCGCGCTGGCGGTAGCCCGCCTCGCGCAGCATCGTCGACGCCGCCTCGGAGAGCGCGCCCTTGTTGGGCACCGCGATGCGCAGGTAGCCGGGGTTGGCACCGTTCCCGCTGGTCGGGCTCGCGTTCTCGGTGGTCGAGCTTGTCGAGACCATCAGTTCCTCACAGGTGGGCGTAGACGTCGTCGAGCTCGAGTCCGGTCGCGAGCATCAGCACCTGGGCGTGGTAGAGCAGCTGGCTGATCTCCAGCGCCGCCGCGTCCTTGCCCTCGTGCTCGGCCGCCATCCACGACTCGGCGGCCTCCTCGACCAGCTTCTTGCCGATCGCATGGACCCCGGCGTCGAGCTGCGCGACAGTGCCGGATCCTGCGGGTCGGTTCTGGGCCTTGTCGGAGAGCTCGGCCCAGAGCTGTTCGAACGTCTTCACGGGCCACCAGCCTAGGCGGTGACCGGCGCGCGGCTCGACTCGGTCCCAGGTCTGGGACCGGCGGCCTGCGGGAGCCGCCCTCAGACCTTGCTGCGGATCCGCTTGAGCGTCTGGGCGGTCTGCAGCGCGGCGGCGGCGGCCTCGTACCCCTTGTCCTCGCTGGAGCCCTCGAGGCCGGCCCGGTCGAGGGCCTGCGCCTCGTCGTCGCAGGTGAGCACGCCGAACCCGACCGCGACCGTGTGGTCGAGCGCGACCCGGGTGAGCCCATCGGTGGCCGCGCTGCAGACGTAGTCGAAGTGCGGCGTGCCGCCCCTGATCACCACGCCGAGCGCCACGACCGCGTCGAAGCCGTGCTGCGCGAGGGCGCTGGCGACGACCGGCAGCTCGAAGGTGCCCGGCACGCGGGTGACCACCGGCGCCTCGACGCGGTGCTCGGCGAAGGCACGCTGCGCCCCGGCGATCAGCCCGTCCATGACGTGCTCGTGCCAGCTGGCGGCGACGAGCGCGACCCGGAGGTCGTGGCAGTCGATGGCCTGGGTCTGGGGTGCTCCGGCGCCGCTCATGAGGTCGCTCCTAGGTCGAGATCGGGAAGGACGTGGCCCATCCTGTCGCGTTTGGTCAGCAGGTAGGCGATGTTGTGGTCGTTGGGGCGCGGCGTCAGCGCGACCCGCTCGGCCACCCGGACGCCGTACTCCTCGAGCGCGGCGACCTTCTCGGGGTTGTTGGTGAGCAGCCGCACCGAGCCGACGCCGAGGTCGCGCAGGATCTGTGTGGCGGCAGCGTAGTGGCGCGCGTCGGCGGGCAGGCCCAGGTCGAGGTTGGCGTCGACGGTGTCCCGCCCGCCGTCCTGGAGCTGGTAGGCCTGCAGCTTGGCGACCAGGCCGATCCCCCGGCCCTCGTGGCCGCGCAGGTAGACGACGATGCCGCGCCCCTCCTCGGCGATCAGCCGCAGGCTCTCCTCCAGCTGCGGCCCGCAGTCGCAGCGCCGGCTGCCGAAGACGTCGCCGGTCAAGCACTCCGAGTGCACCCGCGTCAGCACCGGAGCGTCGCCCGACACGTCGCCGTGCACGAGGGCGACGTGCTCGGAGCCGTCGACCGCGATACGGTAGCCGTAGGCGGCGAAGTCGCCGTACGCCGTGGGCAGCCGGGTCTCGGCCGCCCGGTCGACGAGGACGTCGTGGCGGCGGCGGAAGCTGACCAGCTGCTCGATGGAGATCATCGCCAGCCCGTGCTCGTCGGCGAACTCGCGCAGCTCGGGGGCGCGCTTCATGGTGCCGTCGTCGTTGACGACCTCGACCAGGACGCCCGCCTCCTCCAGCCCGGCCAGCCGGGCGAGGTCGACGGCGGCCTCGGTGTGGCCGCGGCGGACGAGCACACCGCCCTCGCGGTAGCGCAGCGGGAAGACATGGCCCGGCCGGGTGAGCTCGTGGGGGGTGGTCGTCGGGTCGGCCAGCAGCCGGGCGGTGTGCGCGCGGTCCGCGGCCGAGATGCCCGTGGACACACCGTCGCGGGCGTCGACCGTGACGGTGTACGCCGTGCGGTGCGGGTCGGTGTTGTGCGGCGTCATCAGCGGGATGTCGAGCCGGTCGAGCAGATCGCCGGCCATCGGCACGCAGATCACGCCACTGCTGTGCCGGATGGTGAAGGCCATCAGCTCCGGCGTCGCCAGGCTCGCGGCGAAGACGATGTCGCCCTCGTTCTCCCGGCTCTCGTCGTCGACGACCACGACCGCCCGGCCGGCCGCGATGTCGGCGATCGCCCGCTCGACGCCGTCGAGCCGGATCCCCTCGTGCTGGCTGGGCTGCGTCATCGGGCTCCCCCGTTCGTGCCGAGCAGCCTCTCGACGTGCTTGGCGATGATGTCGGTCTCGAGGTTCACGAGGTCGCCGTCCCGCTTGCGGCCCAGCGTGGTGCGGGCGAGGGTCTCGGGGATGAGGCTGACCGTGAAGCGGTCCTCCCCTGCGCTGACGACGGTCAGGCTGACCCCGTCGACGGCGATCGAGCCCTTGTCGACGACGTAGCGGGCCAGCTCCGCGGGCAGCGAGATCGCCACGACCTCCCAGTGCTCGCTCGGCGTCCGCTCGAGGATGGTGCCGACCCCGTCGACGTGGCCCTGGACGATGTGGCCGCCGAGCCGGGTCTGCGGGGTCACCGCCCGCTCCAGGTTGACGACGTCGCCCGGCGCGACCCCGCGCAGCGAGGTCTTGTCGAGGGTCTCCTGCATGACGTCGGCGGTCCAGGTGCTGGACCCCCCGGTCGAGCCTGTCGACACCTCGGTCACCGTCAGGCAGCAGCCGTTGACGGCGATCGAGTCTCCGTGCTTGACGTCCTCGAGCACCGTGCTCGCGGCGATGGTGAGCCGGAGCGCGTCGCCCTGGTCCTCCAGCGACGCGACCGTGCCGAGCTCCTCGACGATCCCGGTGAACATCTAGTCCCTGCCTTCTGCGGTGGTCGGGTCGTCCCCGAAGGTCGGCCGGAGGGTGAGCCGGACGTTCGGCTCCTCCCCCGCGACGTCAGGGGCGGCGGGCAGCACGGTCACGTCGGTGACCGTGGGCCGGAGGGCGTCGGCGATGGTGCCGAGGCCCAGGTCGGCGATGGCGTTGCGGCCGCTTCCGAGCAGCATCGGGGCGACGTAGACGACGATCTCGTCGACCAGGCCGGCACGGAGGAAGGCGGCGGCCAGCGTGGGGCCGCCCTCCAGGAACACGTGCCGGCGGTCGCGGGACCAGAGCTCCTCGAGCGCCTCGTGAGGGTCGCGGGTGCGCAGGTGCAGCGTCTCGGCCCGGTCGTTGAAGATCCGCTTGGCCGGCGGCAGGTCGCGCAGGCCCATCACGGCGCGCAGCGGCTGGCGGCCGACCGGCTGGTCGCGGTCGTCGCGGACGGTGAGCTCCGGGTCGTCGACGGCGACCGTGTTGCTGCCGACCAGCATCGTGTCGCTGAGCGCCCGGAGCCTGTGCGTGTCGCGCCGCGCGGCCGTCGAGGAGACCCATCTGCTGGTGCCGTCCGCGGCCGCGCTGCGACCGTCCAGCGTCGTGGCGAACTTCCAGGTCACGAACGGCCGCTGCAGCTCCGTCGCCCGGGTCCACACGGCGTTGAGGGCACGCGCGTCGTCGGCGAGCAGCCCCGCCTCGACCTCGATGCCCGCCGCCCGCAGCCGCTCCGCGCCGCCTGCGGCGACGGGGTTCGGGTCGGCCTGTGCATAGACCACCCGCCGTACGGCGGCCGCGACCAGCGCCTCCGAGCAGGGCCCGGTCCGACCGTGGTGGTCGCACGGCTCCAGGGTGACCACGGCCGTCGTACCGCGGGCGCGACCACCGGCGGCTGTGAGCGCGGCGGCCTCGGCGTGAGGGGTTCCGGCCCCGCGATGGTGGCCCTCGGCGACCGTGCGGCCGTCGGCATCGAGCAGGACGCAACCGACCCGGGGGTTCGGCCAGGGCGGGACGCCGGGGGCGGCCGCGAGCTCGAGGGCGCGGTGCATCGCCGCGCGCTCGGTGCGGCGCTGGTCCTCAGTCTCCGCTGACATGGAGAAGGCCCCTTCAGTCCGGTTTTCGCGGACCCTGGGGCCTGACAGCGTGCGCCGGGCCGAGACCTCCGGTGGGGAGGGCTGCGGCGAGGAGCAGGTGCGTGCGCTTCCCATCCGGACTTTCACCGTCGGTCCAGGATTTCCACCTGGTCAACCGGTGACTGGCTGTCACCGGGTCGCGGACTGTCACCGCCGGTTCGGAATTACACCGACCCCAGAGCACGCGAGTTGTTCACTCGTCTGGGACGAGTATGCCACCGCGCCCGCGGAACGGGCCTGTGATCTTCGTCAGGCGGGACCCGCCGCGCGGGCCGCCGCCTCGCGCAGCGCCGTCACCATCGCGTCGGGGTCGTCGGCGGAGTAGACCGCGGAGCCGGCCACGAACACGTCGGCGCCGGCCTCGGCGCACCGCCCGATCGTGTCGAGACTGACGCCGCCGTCGACCTGGAGCCAGATGTCGCCGCCCGTCCGGGCGATGAGCTCACGCGTGCGGCGGATCTTGGGCAGGCACAGGTCGAGGAACTTCTGGCCGCCGAACCCGGGCTCGACCGTCATCAGGAGCACCATGTCGAGCTCGGGCAGCAGGTCGGCGTACGGCTCGATGGGGGTGGCCGGCTTGAGCGCCATGCTGGCCCGCGCGCCCTGCGCGCGGATCTCACGCGCGAGCCGTACGGGCGCCTTGGCCGCCTCGACGTGGAAGGTGACGCTGCGCGCCCCGGCCTCCGCGTAGCCCGGCGCCCACCGGTCCGGGTCCTCGATCATCAGGTGGGCGTCGAGCGGCAGCTCGGTGGACCGGCTCAGCGCCTCGACCATGGTCGGCCCGAAGGTCAGGTTGGGCACGAAGTGGTTGTCCATGACGTCGACGTGGACCCAGTCGGCGCTGCCGATGCGGGCCATTTCGGCCCCCAGCGAGGCGAAGTCGGCGTTGAGGATGCTCGGTGTGATCTGGAGGTGGCCCACGCGGCTGATCCTAGGGAGTCGGCTCGCCCCGGGGTGCGAAGGCGTCCGCGACGACGGCGCGGCCGGCACCGGCCAGCGCCCAGTAGCCGTAGGTGCCGGAGCCCAGCAGCTCGCGTCCGGACTCGACCAGTGCCGAGTAGGCCGCGAAGGCCAGTGCGCCGCCGGTGGAGACGCGGGCCACCCCGAGCTCGGCGAGACGCGGCACCGGCGGCGAGTCGGGGAAGGCGAGCACGTTCACCGGCCGGTCGACGGCGCCGATGACCGCGGTGATCTGCTCCTCGGTGGCAGCCCCGGGCGCGAACAGGACCGGCGCGCCGGCCTCCTGGAAGCGCTGCAGGCGGGTGATGGCGTCGTCGAGGCCGCGGTCGCGGAGCAGGTTCTCCGCCCGCGCCGTCACGACGAAGTCCTCACCGGCCGCCTCCACGGCCGCCGCGACCCGCTCGACGGCGAGCTCGAGGTCGTAGATCGCGCTGCCGCTCCAGTCCTCGACCGAGCAGCCGGCCAGCCCCGCCTCCTTGGCGAGCCGGACCGTCTCGGCGACGCCCGCCGGGTCGTCGGCGAAGCAGTTCTCCAGGTCGGCGGAGACCGGGACGTCGACGGCGGCCGCGATCGTCGCGGCGTGGGCGATCGCCTCGTCGCGGGTCACCCCGCCGTCGGGGCGGCCGAGGGTGGCGGCGAAGCCGCTGCTGGTCGTCGCCAGCGCGCGGGCGCCGAGCGAGACGAGGATGCGGGCGGAGCCGGCGTCCCAGGGGTTGGGCATCACGAAGGGGTCACCGGGCCGGTGCAGGTCGAGGAAGGCGCTCATCCGGCCATCCTGCCGCGGAGCACCGACAGTCAGCCGTCGGTGATCGCCAGCAGCCCCTGCTCCGTCACCAGGTCGACCGACAGCGTGCGGTAGCCGACCTCGTCGAAGAGCACCGTGAGCCGGTCGTCCTCGACGTCGGTGACGACGCCCTCGCCGAACTCGTCGTGCCGCACCCGGCTCTGCGTCGGGAAGGGCGCGTTCTTCTCCTCGGCGGGGTCGGGCGCGCGGCCGTCCCGGCAGTTGTCGCAGACGCCGCACCGCTCGTCGACGCCCTCTCCGAAGTAGCCGACGAGGAAGTCGGCGCGACAGCGGTCGGTCTCGGCGTACGCGCGCATCATGTCGACCCGGGAGTGCTCGAGGCTGCGCCGGGACTCGGCGAGATCGAGTGCTGTCGACGTCAGGTCGGCCTCGGATGCGCCGGTCTGCTCGGCCAGGGCGACCAGGTTGAGCAGACGGCCCGCCTTGCGCCGTCCGAAGCCGGTGGCCTCCACCACGGCCGCGGGCTCCGTGGCGACGCGACCACGAGCGGCGACGACCGTCTCGACGTCACGTCGGCGGGGTAGGCCGGCCGAGAAGAACCGGCCGAGCGCGAGGTCCTCGGACCGGTAGACCAGGACCCCGTCCGCCGGGGCGCCGTCGCGGCCGGCCCGGCCGACCTCCTGGTAGTAGGTGTCGGGCGACTCGGGGATCTGGGCGTGCACGACGAAGCGGACGTCCGGCTTGTCGATGCCCATGCCGAACGCCGACGTCGCGACCACGAGGTCGGCCTCGTCGGCCATGAACCGCCGGTGCGCCTCGTCGCGGCGACGGCCTCCGAGACCGGCGTGGTAGACGACCGGTGTCCGGCCCTGCGCGGCCAGCAGCTCGGCGTACTCCTCGGTGGCCGGACGGGTGCGGCAGTAGACGATGCCGGGGCCGGACGCCGCAGCCACGGCGTCCAGGACGGCCTGCCGCTGGCTGCTCTCGTCGGCGACCCTGACCACGCGCAGCGCCAGGTTGTCGCGGACGAACCCGGTGACGACCGTGCGGGCGTCACGCAGGCGGAGCCGGTCGCGGATGTCGTCGCGGACCGGGGGCGCGGCGGTGGCGGTCATCGCCACCGTGCGGTGGTCGCCGAGCTCGCCGAGCAGGTCGCCGAGGCGGAAGTAGTCGGGCCGGAAGTCGTGGCCCCACGCCGAGACGCAGTGCGCCTCGTCCACAGCCACGAGGCTCGGGCGCAGCGCCGCGACCTTCTCGAGGACCTCGGCGTTGGCCAGCTGCTCGGGTGCGAGGAACAGGAACTCGACCTCGCCCGCGGCAAGCCGCTCGAGCGCCTCGCCGCGCTCGCTCTGGGTCTCCGCCGAGCTGATCCGGACCGCCCGCGCGCCGGCGCCGGACGCCTCGATGCCGGTGATCTGGTCGTGCTGCAGCGCGAGCAGCGGCGAGACCACGACGGTCGGCCCGTCGATGAGCAGCCCGGCGAGCTGGTAGACGAGCGACTTGCCCGCGCCGGTCGGCGCCACCAGCAGCACGTCGTGCCCGTCGAGCAGGGCGGCCGTGGCATCGGCCTGGCCGGGGAGGAGCCGGTCGTGGTCGAACCGCTCCCGGGCGGCGCGGCGCACCTTCGCGATGGTCGCTGACGTCACCGGCGTCGGTGACCACAGCGGCCCCGCCGCATGCCGGTCCGTCCCCGGTCAGCTCTCGGTCAGCTCTCCGGCTCGGGCGGGATCTCCTGCCCGGCCTTCTCGTCGCGCTCGGCCCACTCCAGGATCGGAGCGATGTCGAAGACGTGCTCGTCGATGTCGTGGTGCAGGTCGCCGATCCTCTCGAACCGCGCCGGGACGGTCCGGACCGTGAAGTCGCCCGGGTGGACGTCGGGCACCTCGTCCCAGGTGACGGGTGTCGAGACCCGTGCCTCCGGGACGCCTCGGACGGAGTACGCCGCCGCGATGGTGTGGTCACGGGTGTTCTGGTTGTAGTCCACGAACAGCTGGGCCGGGTCTCGATCCTTGCGCCACCAGGCGGTGGTGACGTCCTGCGGTGCCCGGCGCTCGACCTCGCGGGCGAAGGCGAGCGCGGCCCGGCGTACCTCCTGGAAGCCGTGGGCGGGCGGGATCCGGACGTAGACGTGCAGCCCCTTGCCGCCGCTGGTCTTGGGATAGCCGACCGCGCCGACGTCGTCGAGCACCTCGTGGACCACGCCCGCGACGCGCTGCACGGTCTCCCAGGGGCAGTCGGGGCCGGGGTCGAGGTCGATGCGCCACTCGTCGGGCTTCTCGGTGTCCTCCCGGCGGCTGTTCCACGGGTGGAACTCCACGGTCGACATCTGCACCGCCCAGACGACGGCGCCGAGCTCGGTGACGCACAGCTCGTCGGCGGTCCGCTTCCAGCGCGGGAAGAAGAGCTGCACGGTCTCCACCCAGTCGGGGGCGCCGGCCGGGAGCCGCTTCTGGTGGACCTTCTCCCCCGGCTCGCCGGTCAGCCCCTTCGGGAAGCGGTGCAGCATGCAGGGGCGCTCGAAGAGCGCGTTGACGATGCCCGGCCCCACCGCGAGGTAGTAGTCGACGAGGTCCAGCTTGGTGAGGCCGAGCTTCGGGAAGTAGACGCGCTCAGGGTTGGTGACCTTGACGACGCGGTCGTCGACCTCGATCTCGACGAAGGGGCTCGCCATGAGGACGACCCTAGTAGGTCCGGGGGCCCCAGCCCGGCTTCCTCCGGGGTCCTCGCGGTTCGCCTAGGGTCGACCCGTGGACTTCGACCACTGGCGCGCCTACCTGGCCGACCCGCGCCGCTACCTGAGGCACGTCGTCGAATGAGTGCAACGCGGCGTCGGGGCCGAGGCGTCAAGGGTGACGTGAAGACGAACCAGGACGAGTTCGCCGACTTCGTGCGGGCCACGGGCACCCAGCTGCATCGGGCGGCGCTGCTCCTGACCGGCGACCACCACCTCGCGGAGGACCTCACCCAGGCGACGTACGCCAAGGTGTTCGCGTCGTGGCGCCGGGTGAGCGCGGCCGACAACCCGCTCGCGTATGCACGGACGACGCTGCTCAACACGTTCCTCTCCCACCGCCGGCTGCGGCGCAACAGCGAGAAGCCGGTCGACCTGACCGTCGGCCGGGAGATCGCGGCTCCTGGCGTCGACCACGAGACTCGGCTCGACCTGCTCGCTGCCCTCGCCGTCCTGTCCGCGACGGACCGGGCGGTCGTGGTGCTGCGCTACTGGGAGGACCGCAGCACCGCCGACGTGGCGATCGACCTCGGGATGACGGAGACCGCCGTCCGCACCCGGGCCCGCCGCGCGCTGCAGCGGCTGCGCCCCCTCCTCGACCCACTCTCCGACAGGACCCGCTCATGAACGACTTCGACGCCCACATCGGTACGGCGCTGCGCGACCGCGTCGCCGACGTCCACCCCGACCTCGACCGGCTCGTCGCCGCCTCCACGCGGGCCGGCACCCGGATCCGCCGGCGCCGCACCGCCGGTGTCTCACTCGCCAGCGCGCTCGCGGTGGCGGCCGTCGCCGTCGTCGCGACGCAGATCGCCGGCGGCGGCCAGACGCGGTCCGTGGACCCCTCCGTCCCCATCGCATCGGAGCCCACGGCCACCGCGGTGTCGACGGCTGCCACGCCGGAGGTGCCGAGGAACGCGGACGGCCTCGCCGTAGGCGAGACGATCGACTTCGGCGGCGATGACACCGGGACGGTCGTCGTGCGGCGCGCGACCAGCGTCATCCTGGTCAGGTCGATGGACTCCGAGCGGCTGAGTGATGACGTCGCCCGCTATCCGCACACGCCCATCGTCTGGGAGGACACGACCGGGCCCACCGGGCAGCCGCCGGTCACGGTCAGCGCGAAGGGCTGGTTCTGCCAGTGGTTCGTCGCGGACGAGAAGGGGATCTGCAGCACCGGCGGAGCGATGGTGACGGTGAACTGGCGCCCCGCCTCCGAGCACGCCGGGTTCGCAGACCCGGCGCGGGCCGATGTGCCCGGCGCGAAGGCACACACCTACGTCGGCCCGGTCCACGGCGACCTCTTCCTGACGATCCAGCCCATGGCCATCGGCACCAGCCAGCAGGCCATCGACGCGCTGGCGGGGGCGCTCGCCTGGCGGTGATCAGCTCCGCCGCAGCAGCGCCATGAACATTGCGTCGGTCCCGTGCCGGTGCGGCCAGAGCTGCACGGTGCCGGGCAGCGGACCGTCGGCGTCGGGCACGGTGGCCACGGCGCCGCTCACCGGCTCGAGCCGGACCTCCGGGTGCTCGGCCAGGACCGCCTCGACCACGCCCCTGGTCTCGGCGAGGACCGGCGAGCAGGTCGCATAGAGCACGACCCCGCCGGGACGCACCAGCTCCAGGGCGCCGGCCAGCAGCCCGCGCTGCAGCGGAACCAGGGCGTCGAGGTCGGCGGGCTTCCGTCGCCAGCGCGCCTCCGGGCGGCGGCGCAGGGCCCCCAGGCCGGTGCAGGGAGCGTCGACGAGGACGCGGTCGAAGGTCGAGGGTCGGTACGACGGCCGGGTGCCGTCGCCGGCGACGACGCCCGCGACCCCGGTGGCTCCGCGCAGGTTCTGGCGGACCAGTCCGGCCCGGTGCGGCTGCGCCTCGTTGGCCACCAGGAGAGCTCCGCGCTCGGCCGCGATCGCGGCGAGCAGCGCCGACTTCCCGCCCGGGCCGGCGCACAGGTCGAGCCAGAGCCGGTCGGAGCCAGTGACCGGAGCGTCAGCCGTCGCGAGCGCCACGAGCTGTGAGCCTTCGTCCTGGACGCCCGCGCGACCGTCGGTGACGGCGGGCACCTCGGCGGGGCTGCCGCCGGCCAGCTCGACGCCGTAGGGGCTGAACCTGGTGGGCTCGCCGGGGATCTCCTCGCGGGCCGCACGACCGGGACGGGCGACCACGACGACCCGAGGCGGGGCGTTGTCGGCGGCGAGCAGGGCGTCGAGCTCGCTCTCGCCCACCGCCTCGGCGAGCCGGTCGACGATCCAGCGCGGATGGGAGTGGGCCAGGGACAGGTGGTCGTGGTCGTCACCGGTCGACAGCGACACGACCCAGTCGGCGAGCGGCTGGCGCGACACCCGGCGCAGGACGGCGTTGGTGAACGACCCGGCTCCGACGCCGACCTTCGCCTTCACCAGGTCCACCGTCGTGCTGATCGCGGCATGGTCGGGCACCCGCATCGCGAGCAGCTGGTGGCTGCCCAGGCGCAGCGCGTCGAGCACCTTCGCCTCGACCTTGGCCAGCGGTCGGTCGATGCAGGCGGCGAGCACGGCGTCGTAGGTCCCCTGCTGCCGCAACGTCCCCGCGGCCAGCTCCGTCGCGAACGCGGCGTCACGGCCGGTCAGGCCGTGGGTGCGTAGGGCGTGCGGCAGCACCAGGTTGGCGTAGGCGTTGTCCACCCGGACCGAGCGCAGCACGTCGTAGGCGGCCAACCGGGCCGGGTCCAGCGGAGCCCGCCCGCCCTTGCGGCCCGGCGGCCGGCCGCCGGCTCGCCGGTGCCTGCGGGGGTCAGTCATCGAGCTCCTCGAGCAGCTTCTTCGGGGCGACGGCGCGCCAGGCGTCCTCGATGACCTCGCGCAGCTCGTCCTCGGTGATCTCGTCGAGCCGCGACTCCTGGACCAGGACGGCGTTGTAGCCGTTGAAGTGGTCGATCGTGAAGAACGGCAGGTTCTCGTCGGCCACCAGCGCCAGCTTGTCGGCTTCGTTCGGCGTGCGGATGACCAGGAGGTCGTCGTACATCTCGCCCGTCGCGGGGTCGATCGCCGTCTTGTGCGGCGCGCGGTGGAGGACGAAGCCGCGGCCCTTGCCGCCGCGCGGGACCTTGTAGGTCGGCCGGTCGCCCCAGCTGACGCCGAGCTCGACCTCCGGCAGCGACAGGCAGATCCGGCCGATGTCGTCGGGGGTGGCGGGTCTGCTCACGATCCGAAGGTAGCCCCGTCGGCGAGCGTGACACCCCTGGCCCAGTCGGCGGCCGGCATCTCCTTGCGCCCGGTGGGCTTGACGAGCCCGAGCCGCACGGCCCCGTCGGCGGTGCCGACCAGCACCTCGCTCTTGGTGGCGCGCACCTCGCCGGCGGGTACGTCGGCGTCGACGACCGTGACCGGCCCGATCTTGAACCGCTCGCCGCCGAAGAGTGTCCAGGCGCCGGGCGCCGGCGTGCAGGCGCGGATCTGCCGGTCGATGGCGACGGCGGGCCGGGACCAGTCGATCCGCGCGTCCTCGACGGTGATCTTCGGCGCGACGGTGATCCCGTCGGCCGGCTGCTCGCGCGCCTCCAGCGAGCCGTCCTCGATGCCGTCGAGGGTCGCGACGAGCAGCTGCGCTCCCCCGTCGGCGAGGCGGCCGAGCAGGTCGCCCGCGGTGTCGGTCGGACGGACCCGCTCGGTCATCACCCCGAAGGTCGGGCCGGCGTCGAGGGCCGGGACGATCCGGAACGTGGTCGCACCGCTGAACTCGTCGCCGGCCCAGATCGCGTGCTGGACCGGCGCCGCGCCGCGCCACTCGGGCAGCAGCGAGAAGTGCAGGTTGACCCACCCGTGGGTCGGGATGTCGAGGGCGCTGGAGGGCAGGAGCGCGCCGTAGGCGACCACGCCGACGCAGTCCACCTCGAGTGCCTTCAGCTCGTCCTGGAAGTCGGGGTCGCGCGGGTGATCGGGTTTGAGCACGGGGATGCCGAGCTCCTCGGCGCGCTGGGCGACCGGGCTGGCGACCAGGCGCCGGCCGCGGCCCGCCGGCGCGTCGGGCCGGGTGATCACGGCGACGAGTTCGTGGCGCGACGCGGCGATCGCGTTCAGGGACGGCAGCGCCACCTCGGGCGTGCCGGCGAAGGCGACCCGCATCAGAGGGCCGCCATCAGAGCGCGAAGCCGCGGGTCGCGTGCGGCGAGACCTTGACGGTCGGCTTGTCCAGGCCGAACCACTCGGACTCGCGGATCTCCCGCATCGCGGCCTTCCGTGCGGCGTCGTCGAGCCGGTCGATGAAGAGCACGCCGTCGAGGTGGTCGGTCTCGTGCTGGATGGCTCGGGCGAGCAGCTCGGAGCCCTCGATCTGGACCGGGTCGCCGAACATGTTGAAGCCGCGCGCGACGACGGAGAGGGCGCGGCGGCAGTCGTACTTCAGGCCGGGGAGCGAGAGGCAGCCCTCGTCGCCGTCCTGGATCTGGTCGGAGAGGGTGAGGTCGGGGTTGACCAGGTGGCCGGCCTCGCCGTCGACGTACCACGTGAAGACGCGGAGCCCGACCCCGATCTGCGGCGCGGCCAGCCCGGCGCCGGGCGCCTCGAGCATCGTGTCGGTGAGGTCCTCGACGAGCCGTCGCAGCTCCTTGTCGAAGTCGGTGACCGGCTGGGCCTTGGCCCGCAGCACGGGGTCGCCGAAGAGACGGATGGGCTGGATGGGCATGAGCGTCAGTCTAGGGAACGCTCACAGCGTCGGCGGATCGACCTGGACGCGGACCGCGTCGAGCTTGCGCGCGGAGCGCAGTCGCTGCAGCTCCAGCAGCGCGCGGGAGAGCGCGACGCCCTCGGCGCGCGGCACGCGGACGACGGCGCGCCAACGGTCGGCATCAGGGGGGCCCACCGCGACGGGTCCGAGCACCTCGGCGTCGGTGGGCGCCGCCAGCAGGGTGAGCGCGTCGTCGAGCGCCCCGGGGTCACCGCTGATCGTGGCCAGTCGCGAGGCCGGCGGGAGGTGTGCCTCGGCCCGCTGCTCGGCCTCTCGGCGAGCGAAGCCGGGCTGGTCCCACCGGACGAGCGCTTGGAGGGCGGGGTGGGCGGGGTCGCCCACGACCACGGCCCGCCCGCCGGGGGCGGCGAGCCCGACCGCGTTGCTCCAGCGCCGCAGCGCCTCCTCCTCGGTGCGCAGGTCGGGGCGGCCGAGCAGCAGCCAGGAGTCGAGGAGTACGACGGCGGCGTAGCCCGGCGTCGCGACCGGCTCGGCCCCCGGTGTGGCGACGACGATCGTCGGCCGGCCGCCCGGACCTGCCGGCAGCGCCGGCAGCACCCGATCGCCGCTGGAGGTGACGACCCGCACGCCCGGGAAGGCCCGACCGAGCTCCTCGGCCGTGCGCGCGTCGCCCAGGACCGGGGCACGCAGGCCGCGGTGGTCGCACACCGGACAGGCCCAGTGGTCGGCGACCGTGCCGCACCACGCGCAGGCCGGGGGCGTCGCGGGGCCGGTGAGCCGGAGCGGACCCGTGCAGACGGTGCACCGCGCGGGCGTGCGGCAGCGCTCGCAGGCGAGGGCCGCCGCGTAGCCCCGCCGGGGCGTCTGCACCAGGACGGGCCCCTCGGTCAGGGCGGCTCGCACCGCCTGGTGGACCTCGCGCGGCACCCGGGACGCACGGGTGAGCGGGTCGCGGTCGAGCTCGATGTCGCTGGCTCCGGTGATGCCGACGAGGACCCGCTCTCGGGCCAGGGTGCGGGTGGGCGCGATCTGCCGGGCCCAGCCCGAGCGGAGCAACTGCTCGGCCTCGACGCTGCGCGCGAAGCCGCCCACCAGGGCGGCGGCGTCCTCCCGCTCGGCCCGCAGCAGCAGCGTCTCCCGGGCGTGGGGGTAGGGCGCTCGCGGCTCGGCCAGGAGGTCGTCGCCGTCGTCCCACACCGCGACCAGGCCCAGGTCGTGGATCGGCGCGAACGCTGCCGCCCGGGTGCCGATCGCCACGCGCACCGCACCCCGGCTGACCGCCAGGAAGGAGCGGTAGCGCGCGGCCGGGCCGCTGTCGGCGGTGAGCGCGACGTGCTGCCCGGCGCCGAGCACCTCGTCGAGGGCGGCCGCGAGCCGCGCCACGTCCTTCCCGTCGGGGACGCAGACGATCGCTCCCCTGCCGCTCGCCCGCACCGACGCGACGGCGTGGGCCAGGAGGACCGCCCAGTCGCTGCCCGCCGCGGCGTGCCAGACCGCGCGGGGTGAGCCGCCGGCGGCGAGATGGCGCAGGAACGCCTCGCCCGGTTGATGGCCGGCCCACGCGGTCGCCGCGGCGGTCGGCTCGAACCACGCCGGCGGGACGGGCGCGGGCGCGGCCTCCTTCTCCACCGCCGCGTGCCGCGGGGGCACAGCCAGCCGCAGGACGTCCGACCGGGTGCCGGCGTAGCGCGTGGCGAGGTCGGCGGCCAGGCCCGCGATCGCCGGGCTGAGGACCGGCTCCGCGCTGACCACGCGCTTCAGCGGGGAGAGCCGCCCCTCGTGCTCCGAGGCGTCGAGGCGGGCCAGCACGAAGCCGTCGACGTCCTGGCCGGCGAAGCGGACCTTGACGCGCGCGCCGGGGACGGCTGTCTCGGCCATGCTGGCCGGGACGGTGTAGTCGAAGGTGCGGTCGAGGTGGGCGGGCTGGAGGTCGAGCAGCAGCTGCGCCACCGGGAGGTGCGCGGCCGGCTCGGCCTCGGCCTGCTTGCGGGCCCGCGTCGCTCGCGCCTTGGCCCGGCCCTCGGCGACCTTGTCGCGGACGAGCCCGGGCAGCTCGAGGTGCTGCTCGGTGGTCTCGTCGGTCGTCATGCCGCCGTTTCTATCAGCGCGCCACCGACACCCGGGGGTCGCCGTCCACAACCGGTCGACGGCCTCGGTGCCGAGACGGGCGCTACTTGACCTTCCTGGTCCGGCCGGAGGTCACGGCGACGCTCTGGTAGCCGACCTTGCTGCCGGTGACGCGCACGGAGATGCGCTTGTGGCGGTCCTTCCGGGTCAGCCTGTACGACGCCTTGGTGGCCCGCTTGATCGTCCTGCCGTTGCGCAGCCACTGGTAGGACAGCGTCACGCCGGCCGGCGACCAGGCGCCCGCGGCCGCATGCAGCACCTTCTTCACCTTCGCCTTGCCGCGCACCCGGGGGCGCGCCGCCGCGATAGTGCCGGGCGCGATCGGGGCGGTGGGCGCGCTGTCGGCGACCCCGTTACCGAGGCTGCTCGCGTGCGCGGTGACCCGCAGGCTGATCCGCCGTCCGACGTCGGCGACCCCGAGGCCGTAGGTCGTCCGGGTGGCGCCCGGGACCGGAGAGCCGTCGCGGAGCCACTGGAACGCGTAGGAGTCGACCCTCGGCAGCCAAGTGCCGGTCGACGCCGTCAGCGTGCCGCCAAAGCCCGCCGAGCCGCTGATCGAGGGAGGGGTCCTGTTCACCACGGAGGTGACGCAGCTGTAGATCCGGATGTCGTCGAGGAACCAGCCCACGTAGGTGTAGCTGCTGTCGAGGCCGAGTGTGAACCGTGGCCGGATCGGGTGCCCGCCCAGGTCGCTGAGATCCACTCGGCTCGCGACCCATCCGTGGCTGTCTCCGCTGAAGCTGAAGCGTCCGCCGACCGGATTGCCGTAGCTGTCGGAGAGGGTCGCTGTCGGACCGTTGACCCACGGTTGACCGGAGGCATCGGCGAACGGAAGTGCGTCGTCCGTCCGGTCGACCTCAACCGTGCCGCCGTCATAGAACCCGTCGGCGTCGTAGTCGAGCACATACCAACCCTGGAACCACAGGTAGGACTCTTGCCCGGCGGGCAACGTGACCGGCTGCGCGAGCGTGAGGGAGGAGGCTGACGGCGTCGTGTCAGAAAAATCAAAGGCGGTCGTGTTCGACCAGGCCTGCGTGCCGGAGGTGGCGTTAATGCCCCAGATGGGAGATCCGCCGCGCGTCCAGCCACTTCCCGCGGTGAACGAGGACGCAGGGTTACCGGCCTCGCTGTCGAACAAGACTGCGGTTTCGGTGCCGGCGGGGCACGTCTGCGCCGCATCGACCGGCTGCTCAGCTGCAGGCGGAGTAACGCGCAGCTCCGTCGCCAACGTGGCCGCGTGGACGCTGGTGCAGTCGGCGAGAGTGAAGCCGGCGGTTCCCGCGGTGAGAAAGTCCTGGCAGCTCTGATCGAGCCGGGTTGCCAGGTCTGCGTAGTCGCTGCCGGAGGTGAGCTTCTCGATGACGTCGAGGTAGAGCGTCGCCGTCTTCGTCAGCGTCGGGTCCACCGCGTCGATCCCGGTGATCGTCTGCCCGTTGAAGGTGCCGCCCTGCGAGATCAGGTAGGCGGTCTTGTTGCCGACGCCGCTGTCAGTGTGGACGCCACCGTTGTCGGCGTAGCCCGTGTCGACGTCGGAGGTGTAGAGGGGGCTCACCATGCTGTCGGGCTGGTCGAAGAGCGTCGGGTCCGACATGCTGCGCAGCGCACCGATGGGCAGGTCCTCGCCGATCCGCCAGTCAGTGGCGGAGTCACCGGGCGACGGGTGCACGTGGTCGATGATCTCGCCCATCGTGTCGGCCAGCGACTCGTTGATCGCACCGGACTGACCCCAGTAGAAGAGCTGGGAGAAGTGATCGATCACGCCGTGGGTCATCTCGTGGCCGACGACGTCGTCGGCACCGGCGAACCCCTCGCCGTAGAACATCTGCTGCCCGTCCCAGAAGGCGTTCTCATAGGGGCAGCCGTCGGTGGTGTAGCACCAACGCACGGTCGCGGCCAGGTGCTTCCTCCCGGCGGTGTCCGGCAGCCCGAGCAGGCCGGTCAGGTCGAGGCCGCCGATCGTGGCGTAGAGGTCCGAGACCGGCTTGGCGTTGGTGAAGGCGTCGTTGACGTCGGGGATCGCGCTCGCCGGACCCGTCTCGGTCCTCTTGAACTTCGAGCTTGAGCGGCACAGCACGTCGCCCGGCTGCCGCACGTTCCCGTTGTCGCACACGACCCGGTCGAGCTGCTGGTTCTCGTCGATGTTCAGCAGCGGCGCGCCGGTCTGGTCATCGACCAGGACCAACCGCCGTACGCCGGCCGGGCCGGTGACCTCGAAGCGCCAGCCGGATCTTGCGCCGTCGGGCGCCGGCTCGCCGAAGACGGCGGGGTCGAAGAGCGCGCGACCCTGGCCGGCGACCTCCAGCCCCGTGGTGGAAGCCTTCTTGCCGCCGATCGCCCGAGCTGCCACGACCCGTGCCGCGTCCGCGGCGTCGGCCTCGGGCACCTGCGGGTCGGCGACCTGCTCCGCGGAGCTCAGGCCTGCGCTCATCGAGGCGAGGTCTCGTCCACCGGTGAGCGAGACGACCACGTCGGCGCCGAGGACGGGCACGTCGTCGACCCGCTGCTCGAAGCGGACCACGTCCTGGCCGCTGACCGCGCGGGTGGTGCCGCTGAGGGCAAGCGTCGTCCCCGCGCGATCGGCGCCGAAGGCGGCGCCGTAACGCTTCAGGTGGGCGCGGGCCGCGGCTCGGACACCGGTCCCGGAACCGACCTCGGGGTTGTCGATGCGGCCGTGGCCGTGCACGCCGGCGAACCGGAGCCGGCCGTGGTCGCTCCGGGTCGCCAGCGACGACGTCGCGTCGTGGTGCAGCCGGTCCGTGCCGGTGGCCGTGGGGCTCGGCGGCGCAGCGTGAGGCGGAGCGGCGACCGCCGACGTGCCCGTGCCTGCCACCAGGACGACAGCCACCGCGGCGGCCCATGCCCTCGTGCGGGTCGGGATCCGGTTCAAAGTCATCGCTGGTCCTCGTAGAAGCGGTCGGCGCGTGTCACCTCGCGACAGACGACGAGGGCCGGGCGGTCGTCCACCCGGCCCTCGACGACGTCAGCTCACTTGCCTGCAGCGGCCTTGAGCGCCTCGGCGCGGTCGGTCCGCTCCCAGGTGAACTCGGGGAGCTCCCGGCCGAAGTGTCCGTAGGCGGCCGTCTTGGCGTAGATCGGGCGCAGCAGGTCGAGGTCGCGCACGATCGCACCGGGGCGCAGGTCGAAGACCTCGAGCACCGCCTGCTGGATCTTCTCGACCGGGACGGTCTCGGTGCCGAAGGTCTCGACGAAGACGCCGACCGGGTGGGCCTTGCCGATCGCGTAGGCGACCTGGACCTCGGCGCGGCGGGCGAGACCGGCGGCAACGATGTTCTTGGCGACCCAGCGCATCGCGTAGGCGGCCGAACGGTCGACCTTCGACGGGTCCTTGCCGGAGAACGCGCCGCCACCGTGGCGGGCCATCCCGCCGTAGGTGTCGACGATGATCTTGCGGCCGGTCAGGCCGGCGTCACCCATCGGGCCGCCGACGACGAAGCGACCGGTCGGGTTGATGAAGAGCTTGACGCCGTCGGAGGTCACCGAGTCCTGGAACTGCTCCAGCACCGGCTCGATCACGTTGACCTGGATGTCCTTGGCCAGCTGGTCCTGCGAGACGTCCTCTGCGTGCTGGGTCGACAGCACGACGGTGTCGACGCGGACGGCGCGGTTCTCGTCGTCGTACTCGATGGTGACCTGGGTCTTGCCGTCGGGACGGAGGTAGGCGAGCGTGCCGTTCTTGCGGACCTCGGTGAGCCGCTCGGCCAGCGTCTGGGCGATCTTGATCGGCAGCGGGAAGAGCTCGGGGGTGTCGTCGCAGGCGTAGCCGAACATCAGGCCCTGGTCGCCCGCGCCCTGCTTGTCGAGCTCGTCGGCGGAGCCGTCGACGCGCTCCTCGAAGGCGTCGTCGACGCCCTGCGCGATGTCGGCGGACTGCGACCCGATGGCGACCTGCACGCCGCAGGAGTTGCCGTCGAAGCCCTTGTCCGAGGAGTCGTAGCCGATCTCGAGGATCTTCTCGCGGACCAGCTGGGCCACCGGCGCGTAGGCGTCGGTGGTGACCTCGCCCGCGACGACGACCAGACCGGTCGTCAGCAGCGTCTCCACTGCGACGCGGCTGCGGGGATCGTGCTCGAGCAGGTAGTCGAGGACGGTGTCGCTGATCTGGTCAGCGATCTTGTCGGGGTGACCCTCGGTCACTGACTCCGAGGTGAACAGACGTCCGGTCACTTCTCGATTCTCCCGTTCTTGGTGGCGGACTGGTGGGCCCTAAGGTAACGACGTCGTCCACACTTCGGACGAACGTCTCATTGTCACATGATCAGGTGGGCAGCCGAGCAACGACGTGGTCCCAGATGACGTGGGCCAGCGCGCCCTTCGAGCCTGAGGGTACGTCGATCGCGGCTCCGTCGGCGGCGAGGATGACCGCCTCGTTGTCCGGACTGCCGAAGACCGCTCCCCCACTCACGTCGTTGACGACGAGGAGGTCGCAGCCCTTGCGGGCGAGCTTGGCCTTCGCCAGCTCGAGCACCGAGCCGGTCGCGTCTCCGGTCTCGGCGGCGAATCCCACGATCACGCTGTCCGGCCTCGACCGGTGGTGGCTGATCTCGTGGAGGACGTCAGGGTTCTGCGCGAGCTCGATCGTGGGCACCGAGCCGTCGTCGGCCTTCTTGATCTTGGCGTCGCTGACGCTGGTCGGGCGGAAGTCGGCCGGGGCGGCTGCCATCACGACCGCGTCGGCGCCGCCGGCGGCCGTGACGACCTCGTCGCGCAGCTGGGCGGTGGTCTCGACGTGGACGACCTTGACGCCGGCCGGGTCGGGCAGCGCGACGTTGGCCGCGACCAGCACCACCTCGGCGCCGCGAGCGGCCGCGGCCCTGGCGAGTGCGTAGCCCTGCAGGCCGCTGGAGCGGTTGCCGAGGAAGCGGACCGGGTCGAGGTATTCGCGCGTGCCGCCGGCGCTCACCACGACCCGACGGCCGCCGAGGTCCGGGGCGGTCGTCCCGCGGGCGAGCACGTCGACGCACAGCCCGAAGATCTCGTCGGGGTCGGGCAGGCGGCCCTTGCCGGTGTCCTTGCCGGTCAGCCGGCCCTCGGCCGGCTCGACCACGATCGCGCCCCGACGGCGCAGCGTCGCGACGTTGTCGACGGTCGCGGGGTGCTCCCACATCTCGGTGTGCATCGCCGGGGCGAACACGACCGGGCAGCGGGCGGTGAGCAGCACGTTGGCGAGCAGGTCGTCGGCCAGCCCGTGGGCGGCGCGGGCCAGCGTGTTGGCGGTCGCGGGCGCCACGACCACGAGGTCGGCCTGTTGGCCGATCCGCACGTGCGGGACCTCGGTGATGTTCTCGAAGACGCCGGTCGCGATCGGCTTGCCCGACAGCGCTGCCCAGGTGGGCGCACCGACGAACTCGAGCGCGGACGCGGTGGGCACGACCGTCACGTCGTGGCCGGACTCGGTGAAGCGGCGCAGCAGCTCGGCGGCCTTGTAGGCGGCGATCCCACCGGCGACCCCGAGAACGACCCGAGGTCGCTCCCCCTGCGGGGAAGCGACCTCGTGGGTGGTTTCAGACGTCACTCGCCAGCCGCGAACGGGTCGGTCGCAGTGGCGGCACGCTGGGCGGCCTCCTCCGCGGCGAGCTCGGCGGGGTCGACCTCCTCGCAGGTGAGCAGGTCGTCGTTGATCTCGCGCAGCGCGATCGAGAGCGGCTTCTCCTGCACGTGCGTCTCGACCAGCGGGCCGACGTACTCCAGCAGGCCCTCGCCGAGCTGGGAGTAGTAGGCGTTGATCTGGCGGGCCCGCTTGGCTCCGTAGAGCACCAGGCGGTACTTGCTGTCCGTCTTGCTCAGCAGGTCGTCGATGGAGGGGTTGGTCACGCCCTGGGCGTCGATCTCGGGGGCAGCCACGCTCAAGCCTCACTCACGTTGGAATGCATCGTGCCGGCTGCCGGGAGGCAGGCGGCGGCGGTCCGGGATGCCGGACCTCATCAAGGCTACCAACTGCTCGGCGGCAGCGTGAACTTCGCGGTTGACGACGGTGACGTCGAACTCCTGCTCGGCGGCGAGCTCGACCCGGGCGGTGTCGAGCCGCCGGGCCCTCTCCTCCTCGGTCTCGGTCCCCCGCCCGACGAGCCGGCGGACCAGCTCCTCCCAGGACGGCGGGGCCAGGAAGACGAAGAGCGCCTCGAGGCCGTCCTCCTTCAGCGTCTCGCGCACCTGGCGCGCGCCCTGGAGGTCGATCTCGAGCAGGGCCGGGCGGCCCGCGGCGATCGCCTCCTCGACCGGCTTGCGGGGCGTGCCGTAGCGGGCGACCTTGTGCACAGTGGCCCACTCGAGCAGCTCGCCCTCGGCGATCATCCGGTCGAACTCCTCGTCGGAGACGAACCAGTAGTGGACGCCGTCCTCCTCCCCCGGCCGCGGCGGCCGGGTGGTGGCGGAGACGGAGTACCAGACCTCGGGGTGGGTCTCGCGTACGACGGCTGCGACGGTGCCCTTGCCGACCGCTGTCGGCCCGGCCAGGACGACCAGGCGCGACGGTGTCGTCGCGGGTGCCGTCGCCGGTGTCGTCGCAGGCGTCGTCGCGGGGGAACCGCTATCCACGCCGGGCGAACTCCTCGGCCAACGCCTCGATCTGCTTGAAGCCCAGGCCGCGGACGCGGCGGCTCTCGGCGATGCTGAGTCGCTCCATCATCTGCTTGGCGCGGATCTTGCCGACGCCGGGGACGGCCTGGAGCAGGTCGATGACCTTCATCTTGCCGATGACCTCGTTGGTCTGCCCCTGCTCGATCACCTCGAGGACCGAACCGCCGGAGTTCTTGATCCGGTTCTTCACCTCCGCCCGCTCCCGTCGGGAGGCGGCCGCCTTGTCGAGGGCGGCCTGACGCTGTTCGGGCGTGAGTGGAGGCAGAGCCACGTGCGTGGTCCTTCAGTGTCTCGGGAGCAAGGAGGGGCTTCGGGTCAAGATAGCCGCAGGCCAGGGAGGCGGCAACGCGGGGCGTGGACCGAGCGGCTCAGACCGTGAGCGGCACCTGACAGACGTCGCGCGCCTGCTGGTCCACCGCGGCGAGCGCGGCGCGGGTCCGGGCACTCCCCACCTCCGTCGCGGCGGCCCCGATCCGGTCCTGCTCGGCCCGGGTCACGCCGCTCGGCGGCTTCTTCGGGTCGTACGCCGCCGGGTCCACGCCCGCCGCGTCGAGAGCGTCCTCCAGGCCCGTCAGGGCCTTGGTCAGCACCGCCCAGTCGTCGGCGATGTCGCTCGGCACCCGGTCGTGCAGGTCCTCGAAGGTCGGCAGCGCCTTCAGCAGCGCCTGGGGTCCGCCCGCGTCGAGGGTCTTGCTCAGCTGCTCCTGGTGCCCCTCGACCGCGTCGCAGTAGCCGTCACCCGGGTCGCCGCCGCACCCTGCCAGCAGTGCCAGGCTGACCAGCCCGGCGCACGCGGCGCTGCGGGCCCGGGACACGGCGTCGGTGGTGAGGAGCACGACCAGTAGGTTAGGCAGCCGGTCGCAATCCGCCAGCCCGAGGAGGCGCAGCCCGTGACGACGCCGAGCACGTCCCTCCCGCGACGCAAGGTCCTCCTCCACGTCGGGACCCGCAAGAGCGGCACCACCTACCTCCAGCGCACCCTCATCCGGTCGCGGGGCGTGCTCGCCGAGCGGGGCGTCGCCCTCGCCGTCACGACCCAGGACGACCACGCGGCGGTGACGCCGCTGCTGCGCCGCGGCGTCGCGGGCGACGCGGCCGCGCTGGAGCAGGGCGTCGGCCATCTGGTGCGGCGCGCGACGGCGGGCGACGCGGCCGTCCGGCTCGTCACGATGGAGTCGCTGGCGGAGCTGCCCGGCGACGTGGCCGGGCGGATCGTGGACGACATCCGCGCGCAGGGGTTCGACGTCGAGGTCGTCGTCACCGCCCGCCACTGGGGCCTCACCCTGCCCTCGGAGTGGCAGCAGGACGTCAAGCAGCGCAGCACGGTCCGCTACGCCGACTACGTCGCGGCGGTCCGCGACCGGACCCCGGCCGCGCGGATCTTCCTGGCGCGTCAGGACCTGCCCGACGTGGTCCGCCGATGGACCGGTCGGCTCGGTCCCGAGCAGGTGCACGTCATCGCCTGCCCACCGTCGTCGCGGACCGAGGGCAGCCTCGTCCAGCTGTTCTGCAGCGTGCTCGACGTGGATCCGGAGGCGATGCGCACGCCGACCCGGAGCAGCAACACCTCGCTCTCGCTGCCCCAGGCGGAGATGCTGCGCCGCGTCAACGTCGCGCTGGGTGACCGGCTCACCCGTGGCGAGGGCGGCTACGAGGAGGGGGTCCGCACCTGGCTGACCGGGCGCGCCCTGACCCGCCAGGCGTCCGCCCCGATCCTGCTGCCGGCCGGCTTCGCCGCATGGTGCGCGGAGGAGTCGCAGCGCCAGCTCGCCGAGCTCGACGAGCTGGGCGTGGGAGTGATCGGCCGGCGCGGTGACCTCGAGGCCTCCCCCGACCTGCCGACCGGAACGGACGAGCCGTCGCAGGCCGAGGTCGCTGCGGTGGCCGTCGCCGCCGTCGCGGATCTGTGCGATCTGCGCCGGCAGGAGCGTACGAAGCGCCCGAAGCGCGCGACGGGCCCGACGAGAGATGGCGCCGAGCCGCGCCGGCGGTGGTGGGAACGGCTCATCCGCCGCTGAGCAGCTCCCGGTTGGTCCGCTGCGCCGCCTCGGCGAGCGCCTCGACCGAGGGACCGGCGCGCAGGAGGCCGCGCGAGGACGACGGCAGGACGGTGAGGTCGCCGAAGAGGCGGCGGATGTCGGCCGGCGTACCGCCCTGCTCGCCGAAGCCGGGCGCGAGGATCGGGCCGTTGAAGTCGAGCGACTCGGTCGCGTCGCCGATCGTGGCGCCGACCACCGCTCCGAACGAGCCGAGGGAGTCGCCGTCGTTGAGCGCCCGCAGGTGGTCGAACATCCGCGCCGCCACGCTCTCGCCCGTGTCGACCGTGGCCGACTGCACCTCCGGCCCCTCCTTGTTGGAGGTCAGGCCCAGCACGAAGAGGCCGGCGTCGAAGCGGCGCGCCGTCTCCACGAACGGGTCGAGCGACCCGAAGCCGAGGTAGGGAGAGACCGTGATCGCGTCGGAGGCCAGCGGCGAGGCGGGGTCGAGGTAGGCGTCGGCGTACGCCTGGGACGTGGAGCCGATGTCGCCCCGCTTCACGTCGAGGAGGACCAGGGCTCCCAGCGCGCGGGACTCCGCGATCACCCGCTCGAGCACGGCGATGCCGCGCGAGCCGAACCGCTCGTAGAACGCGCTCTGCGGCTTGACCACCGACACGTGCGGGGCGAGCCCCTCGACGGCGGTGAAGGCGAAGGTCTCGAGCCCGGCGACGTCGTCCTCGAGCCCCCAGTCCGCCAGCAGGGAGGCGTGCGGGTCGATGCCCGCGCACAGCGGTCCTCGCTCTGCCACCGCGGCCGACAGTCGCTCTCCGAAGGTGGTCATGTGGTCATCCTCCCGTGTGTGCTCGCCGACGACCTCCGCGCCACCCACTGGTCAGCCCAGCGCCTTCGCGATCCGGCGGGGCCACAGCGGCCCCTCGTAGATGAACGCCGTGTAGCCCTGCACCAGGTCAGCACCAGCCGCGATCCTCTCCCGCGCCTCGGCGACCGTGGTGATGCCGCCGACGCCGACCAGCGTCATCTCGTCGCCGACCCGGGCGCGCAGCGTCCGCAGGACGTCGAGCGCGCGAGCGGCCAGCGGGCGGCCGGACAGGCCACCCGCGCCGGCCTCCGCGATCTGGTCCGGATGGCTGCGCAGTCCCTCGCGCGAGATCGTGGTGTTGGTGGCGATGATGCCGTCCAGCCCGATCTCGAGCGCGAGGTCTGCCACGGCGAGGACGTCCTCGTCGGCCAGGTCCGGGGCGATCTTGACCAGCAGCGGGACGCGCCGGTCGGTCGCGGCGTCGGCGGTCCGGCGGACGTGCTCGAGCAGCGGGCCCAGCCGCTCGACCGCCTGCAGCGACCGCAGCCCCGGGGTGTTGGGCGAGCTCACGTTGACGACCAGGTAGTCGGCGTACGGCGCCAGCAGGCGTGTCGACGTGCCGTAGTCGGCCTCCACGGCCGCCTGGTCGTCCTCCGGAACCACCTTGGTCTTGCCGATGTTGACGCCGAGGACCGGGCCGGGTCTCGATACGCCCGTCGCTCGTCCCTCGCGACCGGCTACTCGGCCACCGAGGTGGGTCGATCGAGCGGCGAGACGCCGCGCGACAGCCTCGGCACCGTCGTTGTTGAAACCCATCCGGTTGACGACCGCCCGGTCGGAGACGAGCCGGAAGAGCCGGGGCCTGGGGTTGCCCGGCTGCGCCTGACCCGTCACCGTGCCGATCTCGACGTGGCCGAAGCCGAGGCCGCCGAGCGCGTCGATGCCGACCGCGTTCTTGTCGAAGCCCGCAGCCAGGCCGAGCCGGTTGGGGAAGGTCAGCCCGAGCGCCTCGACCGGCGACCCGACCGCAGGCACCCGGGCGAGTGCCGGCACCGCCGTACGGATGGCGCGGAACGCGGCGTGGTGGGCCTCCTCCGGGTCCTGCTTGCTGAGGACCTGGTCGAAGAGCAGCCGGTAGGGGCGACCCATCAGGCGGTCGCCGTGTTGTTCAACACGGCCCACTCCTGCAGCGAGCGGACTCCGATCCCGCCTCCGCGCAGCGCCGCGATGCCCTGGACCGCCGCGGCGAGGCCCTGCACCGTGGTGATGCACGGCGTGCCGGAGAGCACGGCGGCCGAGCGGATCTCGTAGCCGTCGGCGCGGGCGCCGCTGGCCGACCCGTTGGGAGTGTTGACGATCAGGTCGATCTCGCCGTCGAGGATCAGCTGCACGGTGGTCCGCTCGCCGTTCGGCCCCTCGCCCTCGGAGTGCTTGCGGATCACCGTCGACGGGATCCCGTTGCGGCGCAGCACCTCGGCGGTGCCCTGGGTCGCCAGGATCTCGAAGCCGTAGTCGGCGAGCACGCGGGCCGGGAAGATCATCGTCCGCTTGTCGCGGTTGGCGATCGAGACGAAGACCTTGCCGCTCGTCGGCAGCGGGCCGAACGACGCCGCCTGCGCCTTGGAGAAGGCGGTGCCGAAGTCGGCGTCGAAGCCCATCACCTCGCCGGTCGACTTCATCTCCGGACCGAGGACGGTGTCGACGAACTGGCCCTCCTTGGTGCGGAACCGGTTGAACGGCAGCACCGCCTCCTTGACCGCGATCGGCGCGTCGGCCGGCAGCGTGCCGCCGTCCCCCGTGGCCGGCAGCAGCCCGGCCCGGCGCAGGTCGGCGATCGACTCACCCAGCATCACCCGCGACGCGGCCTTGGCCAGCGACGTGCCGGTGGCCTTGGAGACGAACGGCACCGTGCGGGAGGCGCGCGGGTTGGCCTCGATGACGTAGAGGACGTCGGCGCCGAGCGCGAACTGGATGTTGATCAGGCCGCGTACGCCGACACCCGCGGCGATCGCCTCGGTCGCGGCACGGATCCGGTCGATCTCGGCGCGGCCCAGGGTGATCGGCGGCAGCGCACACGAGGAGTCGCCGGAGTGGATGCCGGCCTCCTCGATGTGCTCCATGACGCCGCCGAGGAAGAGCTCGGTGCCGTCGTAGAGCGCGTCGACGTCGATCTCGACCGCGTCGTCGATGAAACGGTCGACGAGGACCGGCCGGTCCGGGCTGATCTCGGTCGCGGCCTCGATGTAGGCCTGGAGCGCGGTGTCGTCGTACACGATCTGCATGCCGCGGCCGCCCAGGACGTAGGACGGGCGGACCAGGACCGGGTAGCCGATCTCGTGGGCGATCGTCCGGGCGTCGTCGAACGACACCGCGGTGCCGTGCTTCGGGGCGATCAGGCCGGCCTCGGCCAGGACCCGCCCGAACGCCCCGCGCTCCTCGGCGAGCTCGATCGCCTCGGGGCTGGTCCCGACGATCGGCACGCCGGCGTCCTGCAGGCCCTCCGCGAGGCCGAGCGGGGTCTGGCCGCCGAGCGTCGCGATGACGCCGGCGATCGGACCGGCCGCCTGCTCGGCGGCGTAGATCTCGAGGACGTCCTCGAGGGTGAGCGGCTCGAAGTAGAGCCGGTCGGAGGTGTCGTAGTCCGTCGAGACCGTCTCCGGGTTGCAGTTGACCATGATCGTCTCGTAACCGGCCTTGGACAGCTCCAGCGAGGCGTGCACGCACGAGTAGTCGAACTCGATGCCCTGGCCGATCCGGTTCGGGCCCGACCCGAGGATCAGGACGGCCGGCTTCTCGCGCGGCGCGACCTCGGTCTCCTCGTCGTAGGACGAGTAGTGGTAGGGCGTCCTCGCCGCGAACTCGGCCGCGCAGGTGTCGACGGTCTTGTAGACCGGCCGCACCCCGAGGTCATGGCGCGCCTGCCGGACCTGGGCCTCGGTGAGGCCGCGGATGGTCGCGACCTGGGCGTCGGAGAGCCCGTGCCGCTTGGCCAGCCGCAGCGTGTCCGCGTCGAGCTCCTCCGCCTCACCGACCACCGTGGCGACCTCGTGGATCAGGAACAGCTGGTCGACGAACCAGGGGTCGATCTTGGTGGCGTCGAAGATCTCCTCCGGCGTGGCACCGGCGCGGATCGCGAGCATCACCTTCTGGAGCCGGCCGTCGTGCGGGACCTTGACCTGCTCGAGGAGGGTGGCCTTGTCGCCCGGCTGACCCGCCCACGTGAACGGCGCCTTCTTGTCCTCCAGCGAGCGCAGTGCCTTGTTGAGGGCCTCGGTGAAGTTGCGGCCGATCGCCATCGCCTCGCCGACCGACTTCATGTGCGTGGTGAGCGTCGGGTCGGCGGTCGGGAACTTCTCGAACGCGAACCGCGGGACCTTCACCACGACGTAGTCGAGCGTCGGCTCGAAGGACGCCGCGGTCGACCCCTGCGGACCTGCGGTGATGTCGTTGTCGATCTCGTCGAGCGTGTAGCCGACGGCGACCTTCGCGGCGATCTTCGCGATCGGGTAGCCGGTCGCCTTCGACGCGAGCGCGGAGGACCGCGACACCCGCGGGTTCATCTCGATCACGATCACGCGGCCGTCGGCCGGGTTGACGGCGTACTGGATGTTGCAGCCGCCGGTGTCCACGCCGACCTCGCGGATGATGCCGATGGCGAGGTCGCGCAGGTGCTGGTACTCGCGGTCGGTGAGCGTCATGGCCGGCGCGACGGTGATCGAGTCGCCGGTGTGGACGCCCATCGGGTCGAGGTTCTCGATCGAGCAGATGATGACGACGTTGTCGGCCTTGTCGCGCATCACCTCCAGCTCGTACTCCTTCCACCCGATGATCGACTCCTCGATCAGCACCTCGGTGGTCGGCGAGGCGGACAGCCCGGCGCCGGCGATGCGGTGCAGGTCGGTCTCGTCGTAGGCGATGCCCGAGCCGAGGCCACCCATCGTGAAGGAGGGGCGTACGACGACCGGGTAGCCGAGGTCCTCGGTGGCCTTCTCCACCTCGTCCATGGTGTGGCAGACGAACGAGCGGGCCACCTCGCCGCCGACCCGGCGGACGATGTCGTTGAAGAGCTCGCGGTTCTCGCCGCGGTGGATCGCCTCGAAGCTGGCGCCGATCATCTCGACGCCGTACTTCTCGAGCACGCCGTTCTCGTGCAGCGCGGTCGCGGTGTTGAGGGCGGTCTGGCCGCCGAGCGTCGGCAGGATCGCGTCCGGCCGCTCCTTGGCGATGACCTTCTCGACGAACTCCGGCGTGATCGGCTCGACGTAGGTGGCGTCGGCGAACTCGGGGTCGGTCATGATCGTGGCCGGGTTGGAGTTCACGAGGATCACGCGCAGGCCCTCGGCCTTGAGCACGCGGCAGGCCTGGGTGCCGGAATAGTCGAACTCGCAGGCCTGGCCGATGACGATCGGGCCGGAGCCGATGACGAGGACTGACTGGATGTCGTCGCGCTTGGGCATCAGGCGTCCGCCTTCTTCTCGTCGGTCGAGCCCTGTCGAGACTCCATGAGCTGGACGAACCGGTCGAAGAGGTAGGCCGCGTCGTGCGGGCCGGCCGCCGCCTCGGGGTGGTACTGCACCGAGAAGCCCGTGAGACCGCCGTCGGCGTCGCGCAGCTCGAGGCCCTCGACGCAGTTGTCGTTGAGGTTGACGTGGGAGACCGACGCCGTGCCGAACGGCGTCTCGGTCAGCTCCCCCACCGGGGCGTCGACCGCGAAGCCGTGGTTGTGCGCGGTGACCTCCACCTTGCCGGTCGTGAGGTCCTGGACCGGCTGGTTGATGCCGCGGTGGCCGTACTTGAGCTTGTAGGTGCCGAAGCCGAGCGCACGCCCGAAGAGCTGGTTGCCGAAGCAGATGCCGAAGTAGGGCACGCCCTCGCCGAGCGCCTGCTGCAGCAGCTGGATCTGGTGGGTCGTGGCCGCCGGGTCGCCCGGGCCGTTGGAGTAGAAGAGCCCGTCCGGCTCGACCGCACGGATGTCGTCGTACGTCGCCGTGGCGGGCAGCACGTGCACCTCGATGCCGCGCTCCGCCATCCGCTGCGGCGTCATCTCCTTGATGCCCAGGTCGAGGGCGGCGACGGTCAGCCGCTTCTCGCCGACGGCGGGCACGACGTAGGCCTCGGTGGTGGTGACCTCGTCGGCGAGCTCCGCGCCGGTCATCTCGGCGGACTCCCTGACGCGGGCGAGCAGCGCCTCGGGGTCGGCCTCGACGGTGGAGATGCCCACGCGCATCGCGCCGCGCTCGCGCAGGTGGCGGGTCAGGGCGCGGGTGTCGACCCCCGCGATGCCCACGATGCCCTGCTCGCGCAGCTCGTCGTCGAGGGTGCGCCGGGAGCGCCAGTTGCTCGGGACGCGGGCGGGGTCACGGACGACGTAGCCGGCGACCCAGATCCGGCGGGACTCGGGGTCCTCGTCGTTGACGCCGGTGTTGCCGACGTGCGGCGCGGTCATCACGACCACCTGGCGGTGGTAGGACGGGTCGGTGAGGGTCTCCTGATAACCGGTCATGCCGGTGGAGAACACCGCTTCGCCGAAGGTCTCCCCCTCGGCGCCGAACGACTCGCCTCGGAAGGTGCGCCCGTCCTCGAGGACCAGAAGAGCGCTGGGCTTGTCGCTGGGCTTGTGCTGGGCATGCTGCGGCACGCCGTACCTCCTTCTCCGCCTCACAGGACGGCCATTTAAAGGATGTCGGACTCGAGCGCCGACCCTACCAGCGTCAGCCTCCGCTCCGGGCACCGGCTCAGCGCGTGGGACGGGTCCTCCCCGTCATCGCGGAGCGGAATGCGCACCTGGTGCGCATCTCCCTCCGCGCTGTTGCTCAGAGCGACGCGACGAACTCCGCGATCGCGTCGAGGGTCGCCGGGTCACCTTCGAGGTGGGGCAGGTGGGCGACGCCGGGGAGCTCCACGAGTCGTGCCCCGGGGATCACCGAGGCGAGGTGGCCGGAGTTGCGGCGGATGTGGGGCAGGTCGAGATCTCCGACGAGCACGAGGACCGGGACGCCGATCCGGTCGAGCCGGTCCCAGGCAGGCGGGACCACGGCCTGCTCCCCCGGGTCCTCAGCCTCGAGCGCCCGCCGGTTCATCGCCAGGAACAGCTCGCGCGTCGCGCCACCGACCCGGCCCTCGTCCTCGAGGGGGCCGTCCAGCCAGACGTGGGCCTCGATCGCGTTGACCTCGTCGAGGTCGCCGGCGTCGTACGCCGCGTCGCCCGCCGTGTCGAGCGCGGCGATCTCCGACGGCAGCTCGCCGACGGGTGGTGCGCCACTGACCGCGCTGCCGATCAGGACCAGCCCCCTCACCCGGTCCGGCCGCGCCAGCGCGAGGTCGATCGTCGCGCGGCCGCCCATCGACGCTCCGACGACGACCGCCCGGCCGATTCCGTGCGCGTCCAGCACGGCGACGGCGTCCGCGACCGGTGACCAACCGTCCTCGGCCTCGTACGTCGTCTCGCCGTAGCCGCGGGCGTCGTAGCCCACGCACCTCACGCCGTCGCCGAGCCGCTCGACGAGCGGGCGCCACGAGCGTCGGTCGGTGACGCCCGCGTGCACGAGCAGCACCGGCGTTCCCGTCCCGCGCTCCTCGGCGAGGAGTTGGGCGTTGCCGTTGGTGACGATCACCGGGTCAGCCAAGCATCGCCGGCCGCGGCGCCGCCACTCGGTTTGCGCCACGTCGGTCACCGCCTCAGGAACGCCTCCGTGCGCGGGTCACGCTGGCCGGCGAAGAACGTGTCCAGCACCTGATGGAAGACCGGCTCGTGCGGCGCCGCGATCGCGAACAGGGTCATCGAGGACCGGAGCTTCGCGTCGTCGGGCGACCCCATGATCTCCCGCGCCGTGCGGTCCGGGTGGGCGAGGACGGCGCGGGCGCACTCGACCAGGCGGGCGCCCAGCACCTCGTCGGCGGCGTACGACTGCGCCTCCTCGAGCGAACCGATCGCGAACCGCTGAGACGTCGGCGAGGAGCCGAGCCCGGCGACCTGGGGGAACACGAACCAGATCCAGTGGCTCGTCTTCCGGCCGCGGCGCAGCTCCTCGAGCGCCTGCTCGTACACGCCCTCCTGGGCGTCGCGGAAGCGCTGCAGGTCGGTCATGACCCGAAGGTACGCCGGCCCCGCAGGAATGTGCCGACCACCCGGCCGGTCACGGTCCGGCCGTGCCAGGGGTTGTTGCGCGACAGTGACAGCGACGCCTCGCGGTCCACGACGTAGGACGCGCTCGGGTCGACCAGCGTCAGGTTGGCCGGCTCGCCCTCGGCCAGCGGGCGGCCGTGGCGGTCGAGGCCGGCGATGGCGGCCGGGTTGACCGACATGACGCGGGCGACGCCCGCCCAGTCGAGCAGCCCGCTCTCGACCATCACCGTCGCGACGACCGGCAGCGCCGTCTCCAGGCCGAGCATGCCGAAGGCGGCGTCGACGAACGCGTGCTCCTTGTCGTGCCGGGCGTGCGGCGCGTGGTCGGTGGCGACCGCGTCGATGGTGCCGTCGGCCAGCGCCGCGCGCAGCGCCTCGACGTCCTCGGCAGGACGCAGCGGCGGGTTCACCTTGTAGGTCGGGTCGTAACCGCTGAGCAGGTCGGTGGTGAGCAGCAGGTGGTGCGGGGTGACCTCCGCGGTGACGGCGATCCCCTGCGCCTTGGCCCAGCGGACCACCTCGACCGAGCCGGCCGTCGACACGTGCGCGACGTGGACGCGCGAGCCGGTGTGGCGGGCGAGCATGACGTCGCGGGCGACGATGGTCTCCTCGGCGACCGACGGCCAGCCGGGCAGACCGAGCTCGCCGGAGAGCTGCCCCTCGTGGCAGCAGGCCGAGCCGTACGGCGCCAGCGCGGGGTCCTGGGAGTGCTGGGAGACCACGCCGCCGAACGCCTTGACGTACTCCAGCGCCCGTCGCATCACCCGCGGGTCGGCGACGCACTTGCCGTCGTCGGAGAAGACCCGGACGCGGGCGCGCGAGCGGGCCATCAGCCCGAGCTCGGCGAGCTCCTCGCCGGCCAGGCCCTTCGTCACCGCGCCGACCGGCTGGACGTCGACCAGCCCGGCCGCCCGGCCGAGGTCGAGGACGCGCTCGGCCGCCTCCGCGGTGTCGGTGACCGGGGTGGTGTTGGCCATCGCGAGCACCGACGTGTAGCCGCCCGCGGCGGCCGCCTGCGAGCCGGTCAGGACCGTCTCGGCGTCCTCCCGGCCCGGCTCGCGCAGGTGGGTGTGCAGGTCGACGAGGCCGGGGAGCAGGACGAGGCCGTCGGCGTCGACGGTCTCGGCAGTGCCCGAGAACGGGCCGACGGATCGGATCAGCCCGTCCTCGACGTACACGTCGGCGGCCTCGCCCCCGAGCAGGGACGCGCCCTTGATGAGCAGGCTGGTCACTGGGAGTCCTCTCCGGCGAGCAGGTGGTAGAGCACGGCCATGCGGACCGCGACGCCGGCCGAGACCTGGTCGAGCACGACCGAGTCGACGGCGTCGGCGGCGTCGGCGGAGATCTCCAGGCCGCGGTTCATCGGTCCGGGGTGCAGGATCGGGGTCCCCGCGGCGAGGCAGCGCAGCCGGTCGCGGGTGAGGCCGTAGCCGACCGTGTACTCCCGCGCCGACGGGAAGTATCCGCCGCTCATCCGCTCGCGCTGGACCCGCAGCATCATCACCGCGTCCACGGTCCCGTGCTCGCCCTGCAGCACCGCGTCGAGGTCGTACGACGTCTCGAAGCCGGCCTCCTCCGACCAGGTGCCGATCCCGCTCGGCATGAGCGTCGGCGGGGCGACGACCGTGACCCGGGCGCCGAGCTTGGTCAGCGACTTCACGTTGGAGCGGAAGACCCGGGAGTGGGTCAGGTCGCCGACGATCGCGACGTGGCGGCCCTCGAGGGGGCCGAGCCGGCGGCTCAGCGTGTAGGCGTCGAGCAGCGCCTGCGTCGGGTGCTCGTGGGTGCCGTCACCGGCGTTGATCACGGGGACGTCGATCCACTCCGAGACCTGCTGGGCGGCGCCGCTGGCCGAGTGCCGCATGACGAGGCCGTCGATGCCCATCGCGGTGACCGTGCGGACCGTGTCGCGCAGAGACTCCCCCTTCGACGTCGAGGAGCCCTTGGCGGACAGGTTGATCACGTCGGCCGAGAGCCACTTCCCGGCGATCTCGAAGGAGGAGCGGGTGCGGGTGGAGTCCTCGAAGAAGAGGTTGATGACCGTCCGGCCGCGCAGGGCGGGCAGCTTCTTGACCGCGCGCCGCTGCACGTCGTGCATCTCGGCGGCGGTCTCGAAGAGGGCGTCGATGTCGCCGGCGGTGACGTCGTCGATGGAGAGCAGGTGCTTCTTCACGCGAGGCCGTCCTTCCCGGGCCCGTCGGTGAGGCCGGCCCCGCTGATCAGCACGGCGTCGGCGCCGTCGGTCTCGGCGAGCCGGACCCGGACCTTCTCGCTCCGAGCGGTCGGGAGGTTCTTGCCGACGTGGTCGGCGCGGATCGGCAGCTCCCGGTGGCCGCGGTCGACGAGGACCGCGAGACGGACGGCGGAGGGCCGGCCGAGGTCGGAGAGCGCGTCGAGCGCGGCGCGGATGGTGCGGCCGCTGTAGAGCACGTCGTCGACCAGGACGACCGTCTTGGCGTCGATGCCGGCGGGCGGCAGGGACGTCTTGTGCGGGGCGCGGGTGGGGTGGTTGCGCAGGTCGTCGCGGTACATCGTGACGTCGAGCGAGCCGACCGCGACCGGCGTGCCCTCGACCGCCTCGATGCGCTCGGCGATGCGCCGCGCGAGCGGCACGCCGCGGGTGTGCAGCCCGAGGAGCAGGAGGTCGGCGGCGCCCTTGTTGCGCTCGAGGATCTCGTGGGAGATGCGGGTCAGTGCGCGCGAGACGTCGTCGGCGTCGAGCACCACACGCCCGTCGTCCGCAGCTGCTGCCGGGTCGGACTGGGAGGGGTCACTGGTCATGGCCTCGCCGGACCACCTTCTCCGCCTCACGGGACGGCTCTTAAAGGAATGTCGAACGCCCGCACCCTATCGCGG
Source organism: Nocardioides terrae (assembly GCF_900112345.1). Classification (GTDB taxonomy): domain Bacteria; phylum Actinomycetota; class Actinomycetes; order Propionibacteriales; family Nocardioidaceae; genus Nocardioides; species Nocardioides terrae. The sequence continues at coordinate 82,203 of NZ_FOLB01000011.1, read as the reverse complement.
ACGGCGGATCGCACCGAGCCGGGACGGCAGCGCCGCGGCAGGGTGGTCCCCGGCTACCCGGCGTGGGCGACCGTGAGGGTGGCGTCGTCCAGCTGCATCAGGGACGCCACGTGCAGGCGGCGCAGCGACCCCACCCGGCCGGGGTCCCAGGCGTGGTAGGCGAGGTGGAGCGAGCCTCCGACGACGAAGGCGCTCGCGCCGCCCGGTCCCAGGGTCCCGCTCCGGGCGGTCGTCAGGAGCGGGCCGACCTTCTGGCACGGCCCGGTCGGTCCTCCACAGACGGCGTAGCCGGTCGCGTAGGCGGCGGACCGATAGCTGTTCACCGAGTAGAAGAGGTAGGTGACGCCCCGGAACGTGGTCATCGAGGGGTTCTCGATGGTGTCGCCCTCGAACCCGTCGCCGTAGTCGTTGGCGACCAGCGGCACGGCCTGCGACCCGGGGGCCCAGCCGGTGCCGTCGGCGCTCAGCTGGCGGACGTAGATCGTCGACGGCTGCCCGCTCGGCACCCCGGAGAACTTCCACAGCATCCAGTTCCGGCCGAGCTTGTCGACGTAGAGGTCGGGGTCGATCGCGCCCTGTGGGGACGCCGGCGCGCACTCGAGGGGCGCCGCGAGCGCACGGAACGGGCCGGTCGGTGATGCCGCACGGGCCAGCCCGATGCAGTTGTGCCGCTCGCCGCGCAGCGTGGACTGCTGAGCGGCGTAGGCGAGCGTCCAGCCGCCGCCCATCGGGGCCACCGACGGCGCCCACAGGCCGGCACCGCCGGACTTGGACGTCGTCCAGGCGCCGGGTGCGGCGAGGGCGTCGTACTTCGCACCGCCGCTGGAGTGGATCGGCGACCAGTGGCTCAGGTCCGTGGAGCTGAGGGTGGGCAGCAGCAGCCCGCTGGTGTTGGTCGCGTAGGCGTACCACCGGCCACCGGCGAAGGCGACGTCGGGATCGGCGAAGACACCGCGGTAGGTCGAGCCGACCCGCCACGTGGTGCTCGAGCCGTCGACGGAGACCGGGCGCGGGTCCTGGGCCGGGAACACCGGGGTCGCCGCGCGGGCCGCCGGCTGCTGCGGGGCGGCCGGCGCGGTCGGGGCGGTAGTGCGCGGCCCGGCTGCGGGCGCGGCCGACACGCTCGCCGGCGTCCCGGTGGGCGCGGGCGCGGGCGCGACGGCGGACGCCGACCCCTCGGGCGTCGGAGGCGTCAGCCCCAGGGAGGACGAGACGACGCGCTGCGTCGAGGCCGAGACCGGGCTCGCGTCGTCGAGCGGCGGGACCGACCCGCTGTCGGCGTCGGAGAAGCCCAGCGAGCAGCCGGACAGTGCGAGGGCACCGACGGCGGCGAGGCAGGCGACCCGCGTACGGCGGCGGGCCCGGGCGGTGGCGATGAGGCGCTCCAGCGAGGAGGGGTGGTCCGGTCGCAGATCCGATCGGCCACCCGCCCGCCGGGCTGAGCCGAAGCGTCAGTCGAGCTTGATGAGCACCTTGCCCACCGCACCCTGCTCGACGGCGTCGTGGGCGGCGCCGGCCTCCTCCAGCCCGAAGTGGTGCAGGGGTACGCCGGCCTCGGACCCGACCTGGAGGGCACCGTCCTCGACGGCGGCGGCGATGTCCTCCGTCGCCGCGCGCAGCAGGGCGGGGTCGAGGGTGTAGAGCAGGATGAACTGGTAGCGCAGGTTCTTGGAGAACGTCTGGCGCACCGGCATGGTCAGCTCGTCGCCGCCGTTGTTGGCGTAGATCGCGACCGTCCCGTGGACGCGCAGCACCTCGCGGTCCAGATCGTTGTTCACCGCGGGTGCGACGTCGACGACGAGGTCGACACCGTCGGGTGCGAGCGCCCTGATCTCCGCGGTCGCGTCGCCGACGCGGTAGTTGACCGTCTGGTGGGCGCCGGCGGCGATCGCCAGTGCCGCCTTCTCGTCGCTGCTCACCGTCGTCAGCACCGTCGCCCCGGCCCAGCGGGCGAGCTGGATCGCGGCGTTGCCGACGGCTCCGGCGCCGCCGTGGACGAGCATCGTCTGTCCGGTCAGCGCGCCGGGCGAGAGCCGGGGGACGTCGCCGGAGGTGAGCGCGCGGTGCGCGGTGACGGCGGGCACTCCGAGCGAGGCGCCGAGGTCGAAGGACGCGCCGACGGTCAGGTGCACGGCGTTCTCCGCTGGCACGACGACGAGCTCGGCGGCGGTGCCGAAGGGGCGGCCGTGCTGGGCGAGCAGCACCCACACGCGGTCCTCGACCGCGAACCCGAGGACGCCCTCGCCGATCGCGTCGACGACGCCGGCGCCGTCCTGGCCGGGGGTGATCTCGGCGTACGGCAGCTCGGCGTAGGTGCCGCCGGCCCGCGCCTTCCAGTCGGTCGGGTTGACGCCCGCGCGGGCCAGGCGCACCCGCAGCTCGCCGGGGCCGGGCTCGGGGACCTCGCGGTCGACGAGGCGGAGGACGGAGGAGGGACCGGTCTCGGAGTAGACGACAGCGCGCATGGCTCCGACGTTACCCACCGTCCGTGATCAGGAACGGGCATGCCGAAGGGGCACGGCGTCATGCCGTGCCCCTGCGTGCGGGCAGATCAGCTGAAGGCGTCCTTGACCTTCTCGCCGGCCTGCTTCAGGTTGCCCTTGGTCTGGTCGCCCTTGCCTTCGGCCTCCAGGTCCTTGTCGTCCGTCGCCTTGCCGACGGCCTCCTTGGCCTGGCCCATCTTCTCCTCGGCGAAGTTCTCGGCCTTGTCCTGCTCACCCATGGGGTGTCCTCCCTGCTGCTTGGGGATCTTCCGACCTGCGGCCGGTATCCCCTGCGCAGCGGAGGATGCGTCAGGACAGCTGGGCCTTGTCGCGCTGGATCGCGCCGAGGATGCCGTTGACGAACTGCGGGGAGTCGTCGGTCGAGAGGTCGCGGACCAGCTGCATCGCCTCGCTGATCGCGACGTGCTCGGGCACGTCGGCCGCGTGCAGCAGCTCCCAGACGCCGAGCCGCAGGACGTTGCGGTCCACGGCCGGCATGCGCTCGAGCGTCCACTCCTGGGAGTACGTCGACAGCAGCTCGTCGATCCGCGCCTGCTCGGCGACCACCCCGCGGACGAGCGTCGCCGTGTAGGCGTTGGCGGGGCCCTCGCCCTCGGCGATGGCCTCGTCGAGCATCGCGACGGGGCTCAAGCCGCGGGCCTCGGCGGCGAAGAGCAGGTCGAGGGCCCGCTTGCGCGCCTTGGTGCGAGCGGTGGGCTGGCCGGAGGGCGCAGGCACGTCAGCCCTTGACGCGGCTGAGGTAGGAGCCACCGTCGCGGGTGTCGACCTTGATCTTCTCGCCCTGCTCGATGAAGAGCGGGACCTGGATCTCGTGACCCGTCTCGAGCGTCGCCGGCTTGGTGCGGCCGGTGGCGGAGTCGCCGACGACGCCGGGCTCGGTGTAGTTGACCACGAGCTCGACCGAGGCCGGGAGCTCGACGAACAGCACGCGGCCCTCGTTGGTGGCGACGATGACGTCGGTGTTCTCGAGCATGTAGTTGGCGGCGTCGCCGACGAGCTCGGGCGAGACCTCGATCTGCTCGTAGGTGCCGGTGTCCATGAACACGTAGTTGGTGCCGTCGTTGTAGAGGTAGGAGTAGGTCCGGCGGTCGACCGTGGCGGTCTCGACCTTGGTGCCGGCGTTGAAGGTCCTGTCGACGTTCTTGCCCGACTCGACGTTCTTCAGCTTGGTCCGCACGAAGGCCGGGCCCTTGCCAGGCTTCACGTGCTGGAACTCGACCACCGACCAGAGCTGGCCGTCGATGTTGAGAACCATGCCGTTCTTGAGGTCGTTCGTCGTTGCCATGCGTCCAGCCTTCTGATCTGTGCAGGTTGTCAAGGAGGGCGCCTCAGCGTTGCCGAGCGCACCAGCGGGCGAGTCTATCGGCGGCGGTGTGGCGCGGCGAAACTCAGGCCACGATCACGCGACTCCCCTGCGACCGGCCGCCGCGCGGGAGGCGGCCCGAGCGTCGGTCCCGGACCAGCGCCCACGACTCGGCGAGCACCGCGACCGCCGCGCGGAGCTCCTCGACCGACCTGGTCCAGGGGATGCGCACGTAGTGGTCCAGACCGCCCTCGAGAGCGAACACGGGGCCCGGGGCGACGAGGACGCCGCCTCGCTCCGCCTCGACCGCGAGGTCGGTGCCGAGCGGCTCGGGGAGACGGCACCACAGGCACAGGCCGCCGCGCGGGACGCGGTAGCCCCAGTCCGGCAGCTGCTCGTCGAGGGCCGCGAGCAGGGCGTCGCGCTGCTCGCGGAGCCGGGCCAGGTGGGCGTCCCGGACGGGCACCGGGTCCTCGAGCAGGCGGGCGAGCACGAGCTGCTCGAGGACGGGCGCACCCAGGTCGAGCCGCATCCGCGCCTCGGTGAGCGCGCGCAGGGCGCCGCCGCTGTCGTGGTCGGGAGCGCGGATCCAGCCGATGCGGAGACCGCCCCAGAACGCCTTGGAGGCGCTGCCGAGAGTGACCGTGTCGGGCGCGAAGCAGGCGAACGGCGGCGGCATCGCGCGGCCGTCGAGCGCCAGGGACTGGTGGGCCTCGTCGACGATCGGGACGGTGCCGGCCGATCGGAGCAGGCCCGCGACGCGGACGCGGTCCTCCGCGCTCATCACCAGCCCGGTGGGGTTCTGCAGGTCGGGGATCAGCGAGGCGAGGCTCGGCCGCGTCGTCCGCAGGGTCGCCTCGAGACCGTCGAGGTCCCAGCGGTCCGGGCCGACGGGCAGCCCGACCAGTCGCGCCCCGGCATGGCGCAGCGCCTCGGTGGCGTTGGGGTAGGTCGGCGTCTCGACCAGCACCCGGGCACCGCGGCGGGTGAACGCCTGCGCCACGATCGCCGCGGCCGAGAGCGCGCCGGCGGTCACCATGACCTGCTCGGGGTGGGTCGGCAGCCCGCGGTCGTCGTACGCGCGGGCGATGGCCTCCTGCAGCCGCGGCACCCCAGCGGGGAAGTAGCCGTGCCCGCCGAGGTAGGCGGGCAGGTCGGAGACCGCCTCCAGGTAGGCGGCCGCGACGCCCGGCGGGGCCGACGCGGCCGCGTGGTTGAGGTCGATCACGTCGTTGCGACCGCGCGGGCTCAGCGACCGGTCGAGGGCGCGGCGGCGGTCGCCGGGGATGCGGGTGAACGTCCCGGCGCCCTGGCGTGCCTCGGCGTAGCCGGCCTCGACGAGGGACGCATAGGCGCGGGTCACCGTCGTGCGTGAGACACCGAGCGCGACGCTCAGGTCGCGCTCGCTGGGCAGCCGCGTGGCCAGCGTGATCCGTCCGTCGCCGATGAGCAGGGTGAGGCTCTCGGCCAAGCCCGCGTACGCCGGGGCGCGGTGGAACCCGTCGACGAGCCCGGCGAGCCGGCGGGCGGTGATGGACTGCTGCATGCAGTCCACTCTCGCACAATTGGCTATTTGAGAACAGTCCAATCTGTTCCAGACTGGACGCCATGACCGCACTCGCCGACCTCGGGCCGCTCGCCCAGCTCCGCGCCGGCCGTCTGGGCCGCCGCCTGGCCCAGCTGCTCGTCGGCCTGTGGCTCTACGGCATCTCGTTGGCGTTGATGGTGCGGGGCGACGACGGCGTGGCTCCGTGGGACGTGCTCCACCTCGGCGTCGTGGGGCACACCGGCCTGAGCCTCGGCACGGTGCTCGTCATCACCGCCTTCGTCGTGCTGCTGCTGTGGATCCCGCTGCGGGAGAAGCCCGGCATCGGCACGGTGGCCAACGCGCTCCTCATCGGCCCGAGCACCGACCTCACCCTCGCGGTGGTCGGCCAGCCGCACGCGCAGGTCGCCCGGGTGGCCATGATGCTCGGCGGCGTCCTGCTGTGCGCGCTGGCGACGGCGATGTACATCGGCGCGCAGTTCGGCCGCGGCCCGCGCGACGGCCTGATGACCGGGCTGGTCCGCCGGACGGGTCTCTCGATCCGGCTGATCCGCACGTCGCTGGAGGTGTCGGTGGTCGTCGTCGGACTGCTCCTCGGCGGTCCGCTCGGCGTCGGCACGGTCGTGTTCGCCCTGACCATCGGCCCGCTCACCCAGTGGATGCTGCCCGCGTGGACCATCTCGCTGGCCGAGCCGGCTCAGGAGCCGGCGATCGTCTCCAGCGCCTGCCGGTAGCCGTCGATCCCCTGCCCCTCGATCACCCGCACGGCGTGCGGGGTGACGACGGACGTGTGCCGGAACCCCTCCGCCCGCTGCGACGGCGCGCTGATGTGCACCTCCACCAGCGGCGCGGTGAGCTGGGCGCAGGCGTCGTAGAGCGCGTAGGAGTAGTGCGTCCAGGCGCCCGCGTTGAGCACGACCGGCGTCTCGTGGTCGGCGGCGGCGTTGAGCCGGTCGAGCAGCGCGCCCTCCCAGTTGGTCTGGTGCACCTCCACGTCGAGGCCGAGCTCCTCGCCCCACCGCACGCACAGCGCGACCAGGTCGTCGTAGGTCGTCGAGCCGTAGATCTCCGGCTGGCGCCTGCCGAGCCGGCCGAGGTTCGGGCCGTTGAGCACCAGGACCCGTCGCGACGGGCGCTGCGCGTCGCCGTCGAGGACCGCCGTCGTCATCCGGACACCGCCCGGAACGCCTCGCGCAGCAACGCCTCGCTCGGGCCGGCGAGGATCGACGGCTCGGCAAGGCCGTCGAGGACGAGGAAGCGCAGCTGGGAGCCGCGGGCCTTCTTGTCCACCCGCATGGCGCCGATCAGCTCGTCGAAGCCCGCCCCGTCGTACGTCGTCGGCAGGCCGACCCGGCCGAACGCGCTGCGGTGCCGGGCGGCCGTCTCGTCGTCGAGCCGGCCGGCCAGCCGGGCCAGCTCGGCGGCGTAGACGCAACCGATCGCCACGGCCTCGCCGTGCCTGATCGCGTAGCCCTCGTGCTTCTCGATCGCGTGGCCGAGGGTGTGGCCGTAGTTGAGCACCTCGCGACCCGGGTGCCCGCCGTTCGCACCGTCGCCGCCGGTCTCCTTGAGGTCGGCGGCGACGACCTCCGCCTTGACGCGGATGGCGCGCTCGACGAGCTCGGCGAGCACCGCCGAGTCGGGGGTGAGCGTGTCGGGGTCCGTCGTCTCGACCAGCTCGAGGATGCGCGGGTCGGCGATGAACCCGCACTTGACGATCTCTCCGAGCCCGGCGACGAGCTCCTCGCGCGGCAGCGTCTCGAGCAGGGCGAGGTCGCAGAGGACGCCGGCCGGCTCGTGGAAGGCACCGACCAGGTTCTTCCCGGCGCCGGTGTTGATGCCGGTCTTCCCGCCGACGGCGGCGTCGACCATGGCGAGCAGCGTGGTCGGGACGTGCAGGACACGCACGCCGCGCAGCCAGCTGGCCGCGACGAAGCCGCCGAGGTCGGTGGTCGCGCCGCCGCCGAAGGTGACCACGGCGTCGGAGCGGGTGAACCCCTTCTCCCCCAGCGCCTCCCAGCAGTCGGCGGCGACGGCGGCGGTCTTGGCCGACTCTCCGTCGGGAAGCCCGAGCGCGAGCACCTCGTAGTGCTCCACCAGCTCGTCGAGCATCGGCTCGGCGAGCGACCCGACGGTGCCCGCGTAGAGGAAGGCGACCCGCTCGACCCCGGGACCGGGCAGGCCGCCGAGGACCTGCGGGATCGTGGCCGCCAGGTCGCGGCCGATCACGACGTCGTACGGCGACGCGCCGCCCACGTGGATCGTGGTCATCGGAGTCCCTCCTCGAGGCCGTTCTCCACGTCATCGGCCACCTGCTCGGGCGTCCGGCCGTCGGTGTCGACGACGACCGTCGCGACCCCCTCGTAGACCGGGTTGCGCTCCTCGAGCAGGCTCCTCACCCGCGCCCGGATGCCGCCGTCCCCGCCGAGCAGCAGCGGCCGGCCGGCGCCGATCCCGACCCGCTTGACGGCGTCGGCGAGGCCGACGCGCAGGAAGACCACCCGGTGGCCCTCCAGCAGAACCTGCGTGTCGGGGTCGAGGACCGCTCCGCCGCCGAGCGAGAGCACGCCGTCGTGGGTCCGCAGCGCGAGCGCGACGGCGGCCTTCTCGAGCTCGCGGAACCGCGCCTCGCCGTCGTCGACGAAGACCTCCGGCACCGGCTTGCCGGCTGTCTGCTCCACGTCGGCGTCGGAGTCGCGGACGTCGACGCCCCAGCGCTGGGCGAGAACCCGTCCGACCGTCGACTTGCCCGACCCCATCGGGCCGACCAGGACGACCCGGGGGCGTGTCTGCTCGGCCATCACCGGTAGCGCAGCGTGTCGAGGTAGGACTCGGCGTTGCGCCGGGTCTCGCGCACCGAGTCGCCGCCGAACTTCTCCACGACGGCGTCGGCCAGCACGAGCGCGACCATCGCCTCCGCGACGATGCCGGCCGCGGGGACGGCGCACACGTCGGAGCGCTGGTGGTGCGCGACCGCCGCCTCACCGGTGGCGACGTCGATGGTGCGCAGCGCCCGCGGGACGGTCGCGATCGGCTTCATCGCCGCGCGGACGCGCAGGACCTCACCGGTGCTCATGCCGCCCTCGGTGCCACCGCTGCGGCCCGACGTACGCCGGATGCCACCGTCGCCGGTGACGATCTCGTCGTGCGCCTCGCTGCCGGGGGTGGCGGCCAGCTCGAAGCCGTCGCCGACCTCGACGCCCTTGATGGCCTGGATGCCCATGAGGGCGCCGGCCAGTCGGGCGTCGAGGCGACGGTCCCAGTGGACGTGCGAGCCGAGGCCCGGCGGGAGCCCGTGCACGACGACCTCGACGACACCGCCGAGGGTGTCGCCGTCCTTGTGGGCCTCGTCGATGCGGGCGACCATCTGCTTCGAACCGTCCGGGTCGAGGCAGCGCACGGGGTCCTCGTCGAGGCGGGCGACGTCGTCGGGGGTGGGCAGGTCGGTGCCGGGCGTGCGCACGCCGCCGATCTCGAGGACGTGGGACACGATCCGGGCGCCCACCGCCTGCTCGAGGAAGTTGCTCGCGACACGGCCGAGGGCGACGCGGGCGGCCGTCTCGCGGGCCGAGGCGCGCTCGAGGATGGGGCGGGCGTCGGGGAAGTCGTACTTCTGCATGCCGACCAGGTCGGCGTGGCCGGGGCGGGGCCGGGTCAGCGGGGCGTTGCGCGCCAGGCCCTCGAGGATCTCGGGCTCGACGGGGTCGGCCGCCATGACGGTCTCCCACTTCGGCCACTCGGTGTTGCCGATCTGGACGGCCACCGGGCCGCCCTGCGACTCACCGTGGCGCACACCGCCGACGATCGTGACCTCGTCGCGCTCGAACTTCATCCGGGCGCCACGGCCGTAGCCGAGCCGCCGACGGGCCAGCGAGTCGCCGATGTCCTCCGACGTGATCCGGACGTGGGCGGGCAGGCCCTCCAGGATCGCGACCAGGGAGGGGCCGTGGGACTCGCCCGCAGTGAGCCAACGCAACATGGCGCCAGTCTCCCATCCGGCCGCCTCCGCCGCATGTGCGGGAGGAGGCAGTGAGACGGTCAGGCCAGGCCGAGCAGGCTCCCCGCGACCGCGGCCGCCAGCGCGCCCAGGAGCAGGAACGGCCCGAAGGGCACGTGCTCGCGCAGCGGGCCCCGGTCGGGTTCGCGCTTGATGGTGCGGCCGAGCAGCTTGAGCGGGATGAAGGAGAGCGCGCCGAAGACGCCGGCCGCCAGGACCGACAGGATCAGCTGGCCATAGCCGAGCGGCCCGAGGGCGAGCCCGATCAGGCCGCCGAGCCGCACGTCGCCGAAGGCCATGATCCGGGGGCTGATGAACCACATCAGCCCGTAGTACGCGCCCAGCGCGGCCCAGCCGATGGCGGCGTGCAGCACCACGTGCCAGTCGTGCACGGCGACGGCGGCGACCACGACGAGCAGTCCCACGACGGCGTACGCCGGCGCGAGGATGCGGCTCGGGAGGTACCACGTCACGTAGTCGATGACGGCGAGCGCGCAGCCGATCGGGACGAGGACCGCCAGCCAGGGCAGCGCCCACACCCAGCCGAAGACGGCGCCGAGCAGGCCGGCCGCGAGCGCGCACGCCAGCGCGCACCGCCAGGCCAGGCCGGGAGCGGCCGCGAGGTCGACGTAGAGCACCTTGTCGGGGAACTCCCCCGGCTTCTCCTCGGGGTCGGCCTCGGGCTCGGGCAGGCCGGCGATCAGGCGCGGGACGAGCCACCCGCTCCCCGCGCCGAGGACGGCGCAGACCAGCGCCGGGACCAGATGCATGGGCGCGAGCGTAGTGGGGCGACCACCTGCCGCGGATCGGCCGGTCGGTCCTGCGTCAGTGGCCCGGTCCGGCCCCTCCGCTCACCGAGCGGCGAGCGCCGCCTCCCCCGCGGCCCTCATCGCCGCCAGCGGCGCCGGTGTCCCGGTGAACTGCTCGAACTGCAGCACGGCCTGGTGCACGAGCAGGTCCAGCCCGGAGACCACCACACCGGTCGCGGCCGACACGAGCGGCGTCGGCCAGCTGTCGTAGGTGACCTCGAAGACGACCGCGGCGCCGCTGCAGCGGGCGACCAGGTCGGGCGTCTGCGCCGCGACAGGGATCGTCGAGACGAGTACGTCGGCCTCGACGGTCACCTCGTCGAGCAGGGCCGTGCCGACGGCCGGAGCGGAGGGGTGTGCCGCGATCGCGTCGGCCGTGTCGGCCGCCCGCGACGGCTCGCGGACCGCGAGCGCGATCGACGTCGCTCCGAGCCCGGCCAGCGCGAGGCCGACGCTGGCCGCCGTCGCCCCGCCACCGAGGATCACCACGGAGCGGACCGGTCCGGCGTACCGCTCGCGGACCGCAGCGACGGCTCCGGGCAGGTCGGTGTTGTCACCGGCCCACCCGGTGTCCGTCCGCACGAGCGTGTTGACCCCACCGGCCAGCCGCGCGCGCCCGGTCGCCGTGCCCGACGACTCCGTGAGCGCGAGCGCCTCACGCTTCAGGGGCGCGGTCACCGACAGGCCGCGCCACGACGGGTCGAGTCCCCCCACGAAGCCGGCCAGCGAGCCGGCGGGGACGCGCACGGCGTCGTAGGACCAGCCCGAGAGCCCGGCGTCGGCGTACCCGGCCGCGTGCAGCACCGGCGAGAGGGAGTGGGCGACGGGGTCGCCCAGGACAGCGCAGCGCATGTTCAGCGGCTCAGCAGGCGCCGGCCGACTCGTTCTCGCAGTAGTCCTTCAGCTCCTGGCGATAGCCCAGGAACTCGTCGTAGGTCTCGGCGAACTTCGTCTCGCCGGTCTTGAGGTTGACGGTCACGTAGTAGTACCAGTCGCCTTCGGCCGGGTGGGTCGCCGCCTGGATCGCGTCGTCGCCGGGCGACTGGATCGGTCCTGGCGGGAGGCCGGCGTTGGCGTAGGTGTTGTAGGGCGAGTCGGTGTGGGTCTCGTCCTCGGTCACCGTGGCGACGCCCTTGCGTCCGAGCGCGTAGTTGACCGTGGCGTCGATCTGCAGCAGCCCGTTGGTGCCCTGCTTGGAGCCGGGGCCCTCGAGCCGGTTGTAGATCACCCGGGCGATCTTCGGCATGTCGTCGCCCCGGCCCTCGGCCTGCACGAGCGAGGCGATGGTCATCATCTCCGCGGGCGTGTAGCCGAGCGCCTCGGCCCTCGCCTCGAGATCGTTGTCCTTCGCGGCCTGCTTCCAGCGGTCCACCATGGCCTTGATCATGTCGACCGGCTGGGCCTTCGGGCCGAAGGCGTAGGTGGCCGGGAAGAGGTAGCCCTCGGGGTTGCCCTTGGCGTAGTCGGGCAGCCCGATCTTCGGGTCCTTCAGCGCCTTCTCGAACTGGGGCTTCTTGAAGTCCGTCTTCTTGACCAGCGTGTCGACGATGTCGACGACGCGCAGCCCCTCCGGGATGGTGACGTTCGTCGTCACGATGTTCTTCGGGTCGACCAGTACGGCGAGCGCGTCAGCGGCGCGCATCTCCTTCTGCAGCTGGTAGTTGCCGACCTGGATGCCGGCCGCGGCCGGGTCGGCGTTGGCCGCCGAGATGAACGCGTCGACGGACTTCACCACGCCGGCGGACTTGAGGTTGCGGCCCATCGCCGCGGCGGTGTCGCCCGGCTTGACCTCGAAGGTCACCTGGCCGTGGGCGGTCTGGCCCGAGTAGTCGCCGCCTCCGCCTCCGCCGAGGCCGTCCAGCTTGTCCTTGACGAACCCGAAGCCGACCCAGAGGAGACCGACGACGACGGCGAGGGCGACGAGGGCGGCCAGGCAGCCCGGGAGCCTGCTGGGGCGCCGCTCGGCGCGTCGGCCGCCGCGCGAGCGCCCACCTCCGGCAGCGTCGTCGACCGGCTCGTCGTAGCCGGCCTCGTAGTCGCCCTGGTCGTACGCCTCCTGCTCGTGGGGCTGGTCGTACGCATCCTCGTCGGCGGCCCGGCTGCGGTCGTCGTACCCGTCGTCGCGTACGGCGGGCCGCTCGGCCGTGTCGCCGAGCGGCGGCTGCTGCCCGTGCTCGTCGTGCTCAGTCATCGTGTCCCAACCTCGACGATCTCTCCGGGCGCAGCCCCCGATGCGCGTTCTGTGTCCAGTGCGTGCTGCAGGATCAGCACCGCGGCGGCCTGGTCGACCACCGAGCGACGGTCCTGTCCCTTCCGTCCCCGGTCGCGAAGGATAGCCTCCGCAGAGACCGTGGTCAGCCTCTCGTCGACGAGACGCACCGGCAGCGGCCCCAGCCGCCGGGCCAGCGCGGCGGCGAAGGCGCGGACCTTGGCGGTGGCCGGGTTCTCCCCGCCCTTGAGCGAGCGGGGCAGTCCGACCACCACCTCGACGAGGACCGACTCGGCCTGGATCTCGGCGGCGATCTCGGCGATGCGGGCGAGGTCTCCACGGCCCCGCTTCACCGTCTCGACCGGTGTCGCGAGGAACCCGGTCGGGTCGCTGCGGGCGACGCCGATCCGGGCGTCGCCGGGGTCGATGCCCAGCCTGACACCCGCTCTCATCGCCTCCCCCGCATCAGGCGTTCGCCACGAGCCCCGGCACGAGGCCGAGCGCCTCGTCGATGCGGGAGGCGTCGGTGCCGCCACCCTGCGCCAGGTCGTCCTTGCCGCCGCCCCGGCCGCCGAGGACCGGCGCGAGCTCACGCAGGAGCGTGTTGGCGGACAGTCCGCGCGCACGGGCGGCGTCGTTGGTCGCGGTGACGACCGAGACCCTGCCCTCGCCGTCGCCGATCAGCACGACGACCGCCGGGCGGTCGGTGAAGCGAGACCTGATGTCGGTCACCAGGGTGCGTACGTCGCCCCCGGCCGCGCCGGCCGCGCGGGCCGCGACCACGGCGACGCCGTCGACGTCCAGCGCCGACCCGGCGATCGAGCCGGCCGACGCGAGCAGCTGGGCGGTGCGGACCTTCTCGATCTCCTTCTCGGCGCCGCGGAGCCGCTCGACGAGGTCGTTGACGCGCTCGGGCAGCTCCTCCGGCCGCGCCTTGAGCGCCTCGGAGAGCTGGGCGACGAGGACGTGCTCGCGGGCGAGGAACTGGTAGGCGTCGGTGCCGACCAGCGCCTCCACCCGGCGCACGCCCGAGCCGATGGACGACTCGCCGAGCAGCTTGATGACACCGAGCTTGCCGCTGGAGGCGGTGTGGGTGCCGCCGCACAGCTCGCGGGCCCAGTCACCGACGGAGACGACGCGGACGGTGTCGCCGTACTTCTCGCCGAAGAGGGCCATCGCACCGGACGCGACGGCCTCCTTCTGCGACATGTAGTCGGCCCGGACCGCGAGGTCGTCGAGGATGACCGCGTTGACGGTCGCCTCCACGTCGGCCATCACCGAGGCCGGCACGGCGCCGGTGGCGGAGAAGTCGAAGCGGAAGCGGCCCGGCGCGTTCTCGGAGCCGGCCTGGGTGGCCGTCTCGCCGAGCGCCTGGCGGAACGCCTTGTGCACCATGTGGGTGGCGGTGTGGGCGCGGCTGATCGCCAGCCGGCGGCCGAGGTCGACCGCGGCGTGCGCGGCGACGCCGGGCGAGACCTCGCCGTCGAGCACGCGCACCCGGTGGGCGATGAGCCCGGTGATCGGCGACTGCACGTCGAGCACCTCGAGGCGAGCGCCGTTGGCGAGCTCGATGTGCCCGGTGTCGGCGAGCTGGCCGCCACCCTCGGCGTAGAACGGCGTGCGGTCGAGGACGAGCTCCACCTCGTCACCCTCACGGGCGCTCGCGACCACGCCGTCGGCGCCGACCAGGCCGCGGACGACGCCCTCGTCGACGACCGTGTCGTAGCCGGTGAAGTCGACCGCGCGACCGAGGGAGTCGGCGATCTCGCGGTAGGCGGCGGCGTCGCGGTGGGCGCTCTTCTTCGACCGGGCGTCGTCCTTCGCGCGCTGACGCTGCTCGCCCATCAGGCGGCGGAAGCCGTCCTCGTCGACCGCGAGGCCCTGCTCGGCGGCCATCTCGAGGGTCAGGTCGATCGGGAAGCCGTAGGTGTCGTGGAGCTGGAACGCGCGGGCGCCGTCGAGGACGGTGCCGCCCGCCTTCTTGACCTCGCCCGCGGCGAGGTCGAAGATCTGGCTGCCCGCCTTGAGGGTCTGCCGGAAGGCGTCCTCCTCGGCGAACGCGACGGTCGAGATCCGCTGCCAGTTCTGGATCAGGTCGGTGTAGGTCTCCGCCATCCGGTCGCGGGAGACGGGCAGCAGCTCGGGCAGCACCCGGTCCTCGCAGCCGAGCAGCCGCATCGAGCGGATCGCCCGCCGCATCAGCCGGCGCAGCACGTAGCCGCGGCCCTCGTTGCCCGGGGTGACGCCGTCGTTGATGAGCATCAGCGACGACCGGATGTGGTCCCCGACCACGCGGAAGCGCACGTCGTCGTCGTGGTCGGCGCCGTAGGCGCGGCCGGTGAGCTCCATCGCCTTCTCGATGACCGGGAACATCACGTCGGTCTCGTACATGTTGTTGCGCCCCTGGAGCAGGTAGGCGACCCGCTCGAGGCCCATGCCGGTGTCGATGCTCTTCTGGGGCAGCGACCCGGCGATGTCGACGTCGTACTTCGACCGGGCGGCGACGATGTCGTCCTGCATGAAGACGAGGTTCCAGAACTCCAGGTAGCGGTCGCCGGCGTCCCAGTCCCGGTCGGCGCCGTAGGCCGGTCCGCGGTCGATGAGGATCTCCGAGCACGGACCGCCGGGACCGGGGACGCCCATGGACCAGTAGTTCTCCTTGGGCGGCAGCCGGACGATGCGGTCGTCGGGCAGGCCGGTGACGCGCTTCCAGATGCCGACGGCCTCGTCGTCGCCGTCCAGCACCGACGGATAGAGCACCGCCTCGTCGAAGCCGAAGCCGCCGTCGGCGATCGGCTTGGTGACCAGGTCCCAGGCGAGCGCGATCGCGCCGTCCTTGAAGTAGTCGCCGAAGGAGAAGTTGCCGCACATCTCGAAGAACGTGCCGTGGCGGGTCGTCTTGCCGACGTCCTCGATGTCGGGGGTGCGGATGCACTTCTGCACGCTGGTGGCGCGCGGGAACGGCGGCGTCTCCTGGCCGAGGAAGTAGGGCTTGAACGGCACCATGCCGGCGTTGACGAAGAGCAGGTTCGGGTCGTCGAGCAGCAGCGACGCGGACGGCACGACCGTGTGCGGCAGGCTCTCGTTGTCGGCGAAGTGGCTGGTGAAGCGGCGACGGATCTCCGCCGTGCTGAGCCACGTGTCGGGCCGGCCGTCGGGCGCTGTGCTCACTGGGGTCCTTCCTCGAGGTATCGATCGTTGCTGGGTGGCGCGAGCTCCCGGGTCGTCCCGTACGCCGGCCCGAACCGCTCGCGCAGCCGGGTCTCGGCCTCCGCCTTGCCGGTGGCGACCTCCTCGGCGAACAGCCGCGCACCGAGGCCGAGCGCCTGCCACCTGTCGTGCAGCCCCTCGGCGGTGAACGCCTCCGCGGCGCGGCGGCCGCGGACCATCGCATAGACGCCCACGCCGGCGCCGGCGACGAACCAGAGACCGCGCCTCATGCGGCGCCCTCGGTCTCGCGCTGGCCGGCGCGGTAGGCGCGCAGGGCCTCCTTGACCTCCACCTTCCGCGCCTTGCGGGACCGCTTGACCTCGCGCCTCATCTCGAAGCGGATCCGGTGGCGGGTCTCGGGGGCGAGCGCCCGGCGTACGCCCTGCACGAGGGAGGCGGCCTGCACGACCGTCTCGCGCAGCACGGCGTCCGCGAAGGCCGGCGGGGCGAGCCGCACGGGCACCGACGCCTCGTCGGCGTCCGGCTCGGGCTCGCCGAGGTGGGTGATGACGTACTCCTGCGCGGGCCGCGCCACGGCCGTCGGCTCCGGCCCCATCAGGCCCGCCTCCAACGCGTCCAGTCGCATGCGGAGCCCGGTCGCCTCACGCGCCGCGTCACCGTGAGCACGACGCAGCGCGGCGAGCGCCAGAACCGCCACGGCAGCAGCGATCACGGCCACGCAGGCCAGGGTGATCGTGAGCGCGGTCATGGGGACTGACCCTATCGCGGGCCCTTCGACGGACTCCTGCCCGTTCCCCGGATGATCGCCCGCACCCGCTCCCAGCGCTCCTTGATCGCGCTCTCCGCCCCGATCTCCTTCGGCTCGTAGTACGTCGCCTCCGCGAGCACGTCGGGGAGGTACTGCTGCTCGGCGATCCCGAACGGCTCGTCGTGGGCGTAGCGGTAGGCCGTGCCGTGCCCGAGCTTCTTGGCGCCTCCGTAGTGCGCGTCGCGCAGGTGGGCGGGCACCTGCCCGATCCTTCCGGCGCGTACGTCGGCGAGCGCGGCCCCGATCGCGGTCGTGACCGCGTTGGACTTCGGCGCCACCGCGAGCGCCAGGGTGGCGTGGGCGAGGGTGAGCTGCGCCTCGGGCATGCCGATGAGCTGCACGGTCTGCGCGGCCGCGACGGCGGTCGTCAGGGCGGTCGGATCGGCCAGGCCGACATCCTCGCTCGCCAGGATCATCAGGCGCCGGGCGATGAAGCGGGGGTCCTCGCCGGCCTCCATCATCCGGGCCAGGTAGTGCAGCGCCGCGTCGGCGTCGGAGCCGCGGACCGACTTGATGAAGGCGCTGATCACGTCGTAGTGCTGGTCGCCGTCGCGGTCGTAGCGCACGGCGGCGGTGTCGACCGCCGTCTCGGCGGTGCCGAGGTCGATCTTGTCGTGTCCCTGGCTGGCCGCAGCCCCCGCTGCCGCCTCCAGGTAGGTGAGCGAGCGCCGAGCGTCTCCCCCGGCCAGCCTGACCAGGTGGTCGAGGGCGTCGTCGGCGATGGTGAAGCCGCCCGCCAGACCGCGCTCGTCGGTGAGCGCTCGCTCGAGCACCCCGCGGATGTCGTCCTCGGTCAGCGACTCCAGCCGCAGCAGCAGGCTGCGGGAGAGCAGCGGCGAGATCACCGAGAAGTAGGGGTTCTCCGTGGTCGCGGCGACCAGCGTCACCCAGCGGTTCTCCACGCCCGGCAGGAGCGCGTCCTGCTGGGCCTTGCTGAACCGGTGCACCTCGTCGACGAAGAGCACCGTCTCCCGGCCGGTCGCGACCAGCTCCGCGCGGGCGCTGTCGATCGCGGCACGTACCTCCTTGACGCCGGCCGAGACCGCCGAGACCTCGACGAAGCGACGGTCGGTCTGGCGGCTGACGATGGAGGCGATGGTGGTCTTGCCCGTGCCCGGCGGCCCCCACAGCAGCAGCGAGAGCGACTTGTCGCCCTCGATGAGCTGCCGCAGCGGGCTGCCGGGAGCACGCAGCTGCGCCTGCCCGACGAGCTCGTCGAGCGAGCGCGGCCGCATCCGCACCGCGAGCGGCGCCGACGCGTGGTCGGCCGAGCTCAGCGAGCCCTGCGACCCACCGGTCGCCTGCCCGCCGAGCTCGAAGAGTCCCTCCACACGATCACCCTAGTGCGGAGGTCTCGACCCTCAGGCGCGGCCCATCGTGTTGTGCTCGAGGTCGAACCACGTGTCGGAGTAGCCCGGCCCGGTCGGCAGGTCCGTGGCCGGACCGGCTGCGAGGTCCGGCATCCCGCTGTCGTCCACGCCGAGCAGTCGCGGCGTGATCGGCTTCTCGGGGTGCTTGCCGACCTCGCCCGGGAAGTGGCAGGCGACCTTGTGGGTCGGCCCGACCTGCAGCAGCGGGGGCTCCACGCGCGCGCAGATGTCCTGCGCGATCGGGCACCGGGTGCGGAAGCGGCAGCCGGACGGCGGGTTGATCGGCGAGGGCAGGTCACCCTCGAGACGGATCCGCTCGCGGCGACCGCCGACCTTGGCCTGCTTGACGTCCGGGACGGCCGACAGCAGCGCCTGCGTGTAGGGGTGGTTCGGCCGCGCGTACAGCGTCTCCCGGTCACCGATCTCGACGATCTTGCCGAGGTACATCACCGCGATCTCGGGGCAGAAGTGCCGCACGATCGCGAGGTCGTGGGCGACGAAGAGGAAGGCGATGTTGAACTCGCGCTGGAGGTCCTGGAGCAGGTTGACGACCTGCGCCTGGATCGAGACGTCGAGCGCCGAGACCGGCTCGTCCGCCACCAGCAGCTTGGGCTGCAGCGTGAGCGCACGGGCGATACCGATGCGCTGCCGCTGACCACCGGAGAACTCGTGCGGGTAGCGGTTGTAGTGCTCGGGGTTGAGGCCGACGATCTCCAGCAGCTCCTGGACGCGCGCGAGGATCTTATCCTTCGGCACGACCTTGTGGATCGCCAGCGGCGCCCCGACGATCGCTCCGACCGTGTGCCGCGGGTTCAGCGACGTGTAGGGGTCCTGGAAGATCATCTGGATGTCGCGCCGCAGCGGGTGCAGCTCGCGCTCGGACAGGTTCGCGATGTCACGACCGTCGAACTCGATGCGCCCGGCGGTCGGCTCGTAGAGCCGCGTGATCAGGCGACCGGTCGTCGACTTGCCGCAACCGGACTCCCCGACCAGGCCGAGGGAGCTGCCGGACCGCACCTGGAAGGAGACGCCGTCCACGGCCTGGACGTGGCCGATGGTGCGGCGCAGGAACCCGGAGCTCTTGACCGGGAAGTACATCTTGAGGTCCTCGACCTCGAGGATCGGCGTTCCGGTGAGGGAACTCGTCTCGGGATGAGGCTTGAGCTCGTCAACGGGCTCGGTGGTCACTGCGCGTCCCTCTCGTCAGCGGTGTCGGGAGTGGCGGTGCCTGCTGCGGTGCCTGCTGCAGGGCCTGCTGCAGGGCCTGCTGCAGCGTCTGCCGCGGGGTCCGGGATCCGGGCCTGCGCCAGCTCGCTCGCCAGCTCCGGGTCGAACTCGGGCAGCACTTCCAGCGCGTAGACCTGGTCCGGGTCGGGCAGGTGGCACCGCTTGAGGTGACCCATGCCCTGCCGTCCGGGCACCAGCTCGGGCTGGACCGTCCAACAGAGTCGCCCGGGCACCTTGTCCTTGTGCGGGCAGCGCGGGTGGAAGGCGCAGCCGCTCGGGGGGTTGAGCAGGCTGGGCGGGTTGCCCGGGATCGGGATGAGCTTGGAGTCGGTGTCGGCGGTGACGTCCGGGACGCTCGAGAGCAGGCCCCACGTGTAGGGCATCTCCGGGCGGACCAGGAGCTCCTTGGTCGGGCCGTACTCGACCGCCTTGCCGGCGTACATCACGAGGACCTGGTCGGCCATCTCCGCCACGACGCCGAGGTCGTGGGTGATGATGATGATCGCGGAGTTGAACTCGCGCTGCAGGTCCTGCAGGAGGTCCAGGATCTGGGCCTGCACCGTCACGTCGAGCGCGGTGGTCGGCTCGTCGGCGATGAGCAGCCCGGGGTTGTTGATCAGCCCCATCGCGATCATCGCGCGCTGCCGCATGCCACCGGAGAACTGGTGCGGGTAGTCGTCGACGCGACGGTCGGGCTGCGGGATCCCGACGCGCTCCAGCATCTCGATCGCCCGGGTGCGGGCCGCCTTCTTCGAGACGTTGTTGTGCACCCGGTAGGCCTCGACCAGCTGGTTGCCGACCGTGTAGTAGGGGTGCATCGCCGAGAGCGGGTCCTGGAAGATCATGGCGACGTCGAGGCCGCGGCGTCGCCGCATCTCCTCGTCGGAGAGCTGCAGCAGGTCGACGTCCTCGAGCAGGATCTGCCCGCTGACCTGCGCACGCGTGCCGCGGTGCAGGCCCAGGATCGCCGAGCTCGAGACCGACTTGCCCGACCCCGACTCGCCGACGATGCCGAGCGTCTTGCCGCGGGCCAGCTCGAAGGAGAGGCCGTCGGTGGCCTTGACGACGCCGTCCGCGGTCGGGAAGTGGACCCGGAGGTCCTCGACCCGCAGGAAGGCGTCGTGCTTCGTGGAGGTATCCGACACGATGGTCCTATCTAGCTGAGCCGTACGCGCGGGTCGATGACCGCGTAGAGCACGTCGACAATGATGTTGGCGATGATGACGAAGGCCGCCAGGAGCAGGACGAGCCCGACCAATGTCGGCAGGTCGTAGTCCCGGTTGGCCTGGACCGCCAGCTTGCCGAGACCAGGGTAGTTGAAGACCGACTCGGTGATGATGGCGCCACCGAGCAGGCCGGCGAAGTCGAGGCCGGCCATCGTCACGATCGGGGTGAGCGCCGCGCGCAGCGCGTGCTTGAACGTGACGGCACGCGCGGGCAGACCCTTGGCGCGCGCCGTGCGCACGTAGTCCTCGCTGAGCGACTCGATCACGTAGGCACGCGTCATCCGGACGTAGGCGGCCATGAAGAACACCGCGAGGGTGATGGCCGGCAGGATCAGGCTCGAGGCCCAGCCGGTGATGCCGCCGTCGGCGATCGTCTCGTAGCGGGGTATGTCGACCCAGCCCCACTTGATCGCGACGAACTTGTAGAGCAGGAGCCCGACGAAGAACGTCGGGAAGGCATAGAGCACCAGCGAGATGCCGACGAGCCCTCGGTCGATGATCGTGCCTCTTCGTAGCGCGGCGATCACCCCGAAGAGGACGCCGCCGACGATCCAGATGATGAAGGCGAGGATGGCGAGCGAGACGGAGACGGGCAGCGTCTCCTTGATCAGGGACGTCACGTTCGCCGTGCGCTCACGCGAGTAGCCCAGGCACGGGGCCGGGCAGTGCGCGATCGTCTCGGGGGCGGTCTCGCGCAGCTTGGGGTCGTCGGGGAAGTCGCGGCCGACGAAGACACCCTTGCCGAAGTCGGCCCACTGGTTGAAGAAGTTGTCGTCGAAGCCGAGCGCCGCAGCGGTCTGCTTCTTCTGCGCCGGCGAGCAGTTCTTGCCGCACGAGAAGTCCGCCGGGTTGACCGGCGAAGCGAAGAAGAGGGCGAACGTGACGAGGCTCATCACGATGAGAAGGACGATCCCGCCGATGATGCGGCGGACAAGGTAGGCAAACACAGCGGAGTCCCTGCTAGCAGACGGAAGGGCCGGGCAGGCACCGGTGGTCGGGAGCTACGAAGCGCAGCTCCCGACCACCGGCGGCCGAGGATGTTACTTGGAGACCCCGATCACGGCCAGGTCGGCGTAGCCGTTGGTCGAGACGTTGTTGGAGTAACCGGTGATCTTCGATCCGTGGAGGAAGTTGAAGATCGTGATCTCGAGCGGGATGTAGGCAACATCGTCGCTCAGCTTGGCGTCGA
Source organism: Nocardioides terrae (assembly GCF_900112345.1). Taxonomy (GTDB): domain Bacteria; phylum Actinomycetota; class Actinomycetes; order Propionibacteriales; family Nocardioidaceae; genus Nocardioides; species Nocardioides terrae. The sequence goes on along the minus strand of NZ_FOLB01000011.1, from coordinate 60,844 downwards.
CGCCGGCCCAGTCCTGCGCGGCCTTGTCGAGGTCGGCCTCGGCGTAGGCGGCGTCGATGGCCGAGTCGACCTCAGGACCGCCCTTGTAGTTGCCGTAGTCGTTGCCGTTGGACGACTTGGTGATGTTGATGCGGCTGTCGAACAGCGGCGGGATCACGGTGCCGACCGACGGCCAGTCAGCGCCCCAACCGGCCCAGGTGACGTCGAAGTCCGCGTCGGGCTTCTGGATCACCGAGTAGTACGTGTCCTGCAGCGGGTCGAGCTCGGTGACGAACCCGGCCTTGTCCCAGGCGTCCTTCAGCGCGGAGGCCTGCTTGTCCGAGGTGGGCGTGCCGCCCGAGTAGGTGAACTTGATCTTCACCGGCTTCGGGGCCGAGCACTCGGCCAGCTTGGCCTTGGCACCGGCAGGGTCACCCTCGTCGGGGATCGACTTGAACTTCGGGTTCTCGGTGTAACCGGGGACCGACGGGTTGATGACGGAGTAGGCCGGCTTGAACGCACGGTCACCGCCACCGGCCTGGATCCACGAGGCGCGGCTGGTCGCCATGGCGAGCGCCTCACGGCACGCCTTGTCCTTGAAGACCGGCGAGTTGAAGTTCGGCAGCAGGTAGTCGACGAACGGCGACTCGACCTGCGTGTAGCGGTCCTTCACCTCGTCGATGCGGCCGTAGTCGGTCGGGGGCAGACGACGCTCGGTCACGCCGAACTGCGCGTCACCGGAGTCGGCGAGCAGCTGGTCGTAGATCGCCTCGTCCTGGTCGCCCTCGCGGAACTCCCACTTGTCCGGGAGCGCCTTGCGGATCGGATCGGTGCTCTCGTCCCAGTTCTCGTTGCGGACGAACGTGCCGCCGGTGCCCTCGGTCCAGTTGCCGTCGAGCTTGTAGGGGCCGTTCGAGATGATCTGGAAGTTGCTGGCGTCGCCCTTGTCCAGGTCCTGACGGTACGGGTCGAGGTAACGCAGCGAGGCGATGGACTGCGGGAAGTCCGGCCACACCTTCTTCATGTGGTACGTGATCGTCTGCCCGTCGCAGGTCACGGCCTTGTCGAAGAGGTCCTGGTTGTCCTTCTTGTAAGGACCGTCGTAGACCGGGAGGCCGTCCTTGCCCTGGGGGATGTCCAGGTAGGTGAACAGGTAGTTCGCCGGGCCACCGATGATGACGTCGGTCGCGAAGTTGCGCGAGGCGCCGTACTTGAAGTCCTCGCAGGTGATCGGCTTGCCGTCCTGCCACTTCACGTCGTCGCGCACGGTGAACTGCCAGGTCTTGCCGCCGTCGTCGGTCTTGCCGGTGTCGGTGGCGAGGTCGGCGACCGGGGTGGTGCCTTCCTTGGCGTCGTTGGAGGCGGGGTAGGCCACCAGGCTGCGGTAGAACAGCCGGCCGGAGTTGTTCAGGTCGCGGCCGATGTACATGCGCTGGGGGTCCCAGTGCTCGGTGTTGCGCACACCGTTGAAGAAGATGGCGGTGCCACCCTTGGAACCCGCGGCGCTCTTGTTGTCGCTGTTGCCGCCGCCTCCGCCGTTGTCATCACTTCCGCCGCAGGCAGCGACCGAGAGCGCAAGCGCACTTGCCGCCAACGCAGCGAACGGCTTCTTGCTGATGGCCATTCTGTCTCCTTTTTCTGAGTGAACGCGCCCCGCGCAGTGCGTCGGCGCAACAGCCTTTCGCCCCAGAGGGCGACGGACTGGGTCTTTAGCGATCCGTCTTCGGATCGAGGGCGTCGCGCGCACCGTCGCCGACGAGGTTGAACACGACGACGGTGAGTGCGAGGACGATGCCGGGTACGAAGAAGAACCAGGGATCGGCACTGGTGTAGTTGACCGAGTCGGCCAGGATGTTGCCCAGCGTCGGGGTCGGCGGCTTGATCGCGACACCCAGGTAGGCGAAGGCCGCCTCCGCGGAGATGTAGGCCGGCACGAGCAGCGTCACGTAGACGAGCACCGGCGCCCACACGTTGGGCAGCACTTCCTTGAAGTAGAGGCGGAAGCGGGAGGCGCCGAGCAGGCGCGCCGCGTCGATGTACTCACGCTCGCGCAGCGACAGCACCTGACCGCGGACCACGCGCGCGACGGGCGGCCAGCCGAAGGCCGCCAGGATGATGATCACGTAGAGGCCGGTCGCGCGGTCGCGGTCCTCCAGCACGCCGAAGCCGGGCACGTCCGCCATCGTCGTCCGCAGGAACAGCACGGCGGGCGACGAGAGGGCCAGCAGCATCATCGTCTGGGGGAAGGAGAGCGTCAGGTCGATGAACCGGCCGACCACGCCGTCGACGATGCCGCGGGAGAACCCGGCGACGATGCCCAGCACGGTCCCGATGAACACGGTGAGCGCCGTGGCGGTGAGCGCGATCGCCAGCGAGTAGGTCAGCGCGAGCATGAGTCGGGCACCCAGGTCGCGCCCGAGGCCCGGCTCGACACCCAGCCAGTGGCTGCCGCTGACACCGCTCCAGCCACCCTTCGGCGTGACGCCGTCGTTGCCAAGGAGCTCCTGGTGGACCGCGTTCGGGTGCAGCACGCCGGCCGCCACGAGGATCGGCGCCGCGATGGCGCAGAGCACGATGATGATCGAGAAGAACAGCGACACCATCGAGAGCCGGTCCTTGCGGAACCGGGCGACAGCCAGCTGCATCGGAGAGCGACCGGCGACGCTCGACTGCTCCAGACCCTCGACCTCGACGAGATCGTCAGTGCCGTGCGACTCGAGTTCCGAGACGTTCAGCGTCACGTGGTTGTTCCTTTCACAGCAGGTGGCCGAGGAGGGCTGTGCTCCCCAGGGCTCGTTGCACTATATGGGACGGTCTACGACGCGAACGTCGCGCGTACGTAACGATCTGGTCTCAACGGGTGGACAGGCGCGTACGGCGGATCGCCCCTGGACAGGGAGCATTCGCGGGCGATCAGCCCTCGGAGGACAGATCTTCCGTCGGGACCGCGTCGACACCGGCTTCGGCCCGTTGCTGGGCAGTGATCGGCGCCGGGGCGGAGGTCAGCGGGTCGAACCCGCCGCCCGACTTCGGGAACGCGATCACCTCACGGATCGATTCGGCCTTCGCGAGGTGCTGGACCACGCGGTCCATGCCCAGGGCGATGCCGCCGTGCGGCGGGGCGCCGAACTTGAACGCATCGAGCAGGAAGCCGAACTTCTCCTGCGCCTGCTCGTCGCTGATGCCCATCACGTTGAAGACGCGCTTCTGGACGTCCTCGCGGTGGATACGGATCGATCCGCCGCCGAGCTCGGACCCGTTGCAGACGATGTCGTAGGCGTAGGCGAGCGCCGAACCCGGGTCGGTGTCGAAGGTGTCGAGGAACTCCGGCTTCGGTCCGGTGAAGGCGTGGTGGACGGCGGTCCACTCCCCCGCGCCGACGGCCACGTCACCGGAGGCGACCGCGTCGCCGGCCGGCTCGAACATCGGGGCGTCGACCACCCACACGAACTCGAACCGGTCGGGGTCGAGCATGCCGAGCCGGCTGCCGATCTCCAGCCGGGCCGCGCCGAGCAGCGCGCGACTGGACTTGGTGGCGCCGGCGGCGAAGAAGATGCAGTCGCCGGGCTGGGCCCCGACGTGCGCGGCCAGGCCGGCCTGCTCGGTCTCGGTCAGGTTCTTGGCGACGGGGCCGCCGAGGGTGCCGTCCTCGCCGACCAGCACGTAGGCCAGGCCGCGCGCGCCGCGCTGCTTGGCCCACTCCTGCCAGGCGTCGAGCTGCTTGCGCGGCTGGCTGCCGCCACCCGGCATGACCACGGCGCCGACGTAACCCTCCGGATACTGCTGGAAGACGCGGAAGGGCGTCTCCTTGAAGTAGTCGGTGCACTCGACCAGCTCGAGGCCGAGGCGCAGGTCGGGCTTGTCGGAGCCGTACTTGCTCATCGCCTCGGCGTAGGTGATGCGCCGGATCGGGGTCGCGACCTCGACGTCGATCGTGGCCCACATCGCCTTGATGACGTCCTCCATCATCTCGATGACGTCGTCCTGGTCGACGAAGCTCATCTCGATGTCGAGCTGGGTGAACTCCGGCTGCCGGTCGGCGCGGAAGTCCTCGTCGCGGTAGCAGCGGGCGATCTGGTAGTAGCGCTCCAGCCCGCCGACCATGAGCAGCTGCTTGAACAGCTGCGGGCTCTGCGGCAGCGCGTACCAGCTGCCGGGGTGCAGGCGCGCCGGCACGACGAAGTCGCGGGCGCCCTCGGGCGTGGACCGGGTCAGCGTCGGGGTCTCGACCTCGACGAAGTCGCGGCGGCCGAGCACCTCGCGGATGGCCTGGTAGACCTTCGACCGGAGCCGGATCGCCGAGGCGGGGCCGGAGCGGCGCAGGTCGAGGTAGCGGTACTTGAGCCGCGCCTCCTCGCCGACCTCGCCCCCGTGCGACGCCGCGTCGTCGATCTGGAAAGGCAGCGGTGCGGCCGTGTTGAGGATCTCCAGCTCGCTGACGACGACCTCGACCTCGCCGGTGGCGATGTTGGGGTTGACGTTGCCCTCGGTGCGGGCGACGACCTCGCCGACGACCTTGATGCAGAACTCGTTGCGCAGGGCGTGCGCCGTCTCCTCCTCGCGGAAGACGATCTGCACGATGCCGCTGGCATCACGCAGGTCGATGAAGGTCACCCCGCCGTGATCACGTCGCCGGGCCACCCACCCTGCGAGGGTGACGGTCTGCCCGACCTGCTCGGCGCGCAGGGCGCCGGCCTCGTGTGTCCGGATCACTGGTTCTGCTCCTTCGTTGCTGCGATGACGTTGGTCAAGTAGGTGGCGAGGTCGTCCCAGGGGACCGGGACCTGGTCGCCGGTGTCCATCGACTTCACCTGGGCGACGCCCGCCTCGAGGTCGCGCTCGCCGACCACGACGACGAGGGGTGCGCCCGAGCGGTCGGCGGCCTTCATGGCGCCCTTGAGCCCGCGTTCGCCGAAGCCCTGGTCGGTGCGCAGGCCCGCGCGGCGCAGCTCGGCCACGAGCAGGGCCGCTCGCTGGCGGGCCGCACCGAGCGGGACGACGTACACGTCGAGGGCGGTGGCCGGACCGGGCGTGAGCCCCTCCGCCTGGCAGGCGAGCAGGATGCGGTCCAGACCCAGCCCGAAGCCGATGCCGGAGAGCTCCTGACCGCCGAGCTCGCTCATCAGGCCGTCGTAGCGACCGCCGCCGCCGATGCCGGACTGCGCTCCGAGGCCGTCGTGGACGAACTCGAACGTGGTCCGGGTGTAGTAGTCGAGGCCGCGCACCATCCGCGGATTGACGGTGTACGTGACCTGCGACGCCGTCCCTCCGGCGTCCAGCAGCGCCCGGACCGCCGCGAAGTGCTCGGCGCAGGCCTCATCGAGGTGGTCGATCATCAGCGGCGCGTCGGTGAGCTGGGCGATGACCTCGGGCCGCTTGTCGTCGAGGACGCGCAGCGGGTTGATCCGGGCGCGCTCCCGGGTGGCGTCGTCGAGGTCGAGGCCCTCGAGGAACGCGACCAGCTTCTCGCGGTAGGCCGGCCGGCAGTCGGCGCAGCCGAGGCTGGTGATCTCGAGCCGGTAGCCGGTCAGGCCGAGCGCGCGGTAGCCGTTGTCGGCGATCGCGATCACCTCGGCGTCGAGCGCGGGATCCTCGGAGCCGATCGCCTCGACGCCGAACTGCTGCAGCTGGCGGTAGCGGCCGTGCTGCGGGCGCTCGGCGCGGAAGAACGGGCCGGCGTACCAGAGCTTCACCGGCAGCTGGCCGCGGTCGAGGCTGTGCTCGATGACCGAGCGCATGACGCCCGCGGTGCCCTCGGGGCGCAGCGTCAGCGACCGGCCGCCGCGGTCGGTGAAGGTGTACATCTCCTTGGAGACGACGTCGGTCGACTCCCCCACGCCGCGGACGTAGAGGGCCGTCTCCTCGAACACCGGCAGCTCGATGTAGCCGTAGCCGGCGAGGGTCGCCTGCCGGGCGAGCGTCTCGCGGATCGCGAGCCAGGAGGAGGAGACGGGCGGGAGGTACTCGGGGACGCCCTTGGGGGCGGCGATCCTGTCGTGGGCGCTCATGAGGTGATCAGGTCCTGGAGGAACGGGTTGGTGGCGCGCTCGCGGCCGATCGAGGTCTGGTCGCCGTGCCCGGGGAGCACGACGGTGTCGTCGGCCAGCGGCAGCACCTTGGTGGTCAGGCTGCGCAGCATGGCGGCATGGTTTCCGCCGGGGAGGTCGGTCCGCCCGATCGAGCCCGCGAAGAGGACGTCGCCGGAGAACATCACCTCGGAGACGTCGTCGCGGCCGTACGGCGTCCGGAAGGTGACCGACCCCTCGGTGTGGCCTGGCGTGTGGTCGACCAGGAAGCGCAGGCCGGCGAGCTCCAGCGCCTGACCGTCGGCCAGCTCCTGGACGTCGTCCGGCTCGGCCCAGCTGTAGCCGCCGCCGAGCACCATCTGGACGGTCTCGGGGCTCATGCCGGCCATCGGGTCTGCGAGCAGGTGCCGGTCGGTCGGGTGGATCCAGGCGGTGGCGTCGTAGGTCCCGGCGACCGGGGCCACGCACCACATGTGGTCCACGTGGCCGTGCGTGACGAGCACCGAGACGGGCTTCAGCCGGTGCTCGCGGACCACGTCGGCGATGCCGGCGGCGGAGTCCTTGCCCGGGTCGATGACCACGCACTCACTGCCCGGCCCGGTCGCGACCACGTAGCAGTTGGTGCCCCACGGACCGGCGGGGAAGCCGGCGATCAGCCCTATGCTCGACACCGGGCAACCCTATCCAGGGCCGAAGACGTCCGTCGCATCGGTGGTCGGAGGGCCGAACGGGTCACGCCTAGCTGAAGTCGGCGCTCGCCCGACGAGCCATGTCCAGGAACTGCTTGCGCGACTCGAGGTTCTCCTCCAGCGACGAGATCCGCTTGGGGTCGCCGGCGGCCCGGGCCTTCTCCAGGTCGCCCTCGACCTGGGCGATCGCGGCCTCGAGCTTGGAGATCATGTCGTCGGCGCGGGCGGACTTCTCCGGGTCCGACCTGCTCCACTGCTCGTCCTCGACGGCCTTGATCGCCTGCTCGACCTTGCGCATGCGGCCCTCGAGGTCGCGGATCCGGTCGCGCGGCACCTTGCCCGCGGCGTCCCACCGGTCGGCGAGGTCGCGGAAGGCGGCCTTGGTGGCGGCGAGATCCTGGACCGGCAGGAGCGCCTCGGCCTCGACCAGGAGCTGCTCCTTGACCTCCGCGTTTGCGCCGAACTCGGCGTCGATCGCCGCGTTCGCGGCGTCACGGGCTCCGAAGAAGGAGTCCTGCGCGCCACGGAACCGCTTCCAGAGCGCGTCGTCGACGTCCTTCGGCGCGGGGCCGGCGGCCTTCCACCGCTGCATGAGGTCGCGGTAGCGCCCCGCGGTCGGGCCCCAGTCGGTCGAGTCGCTGAGCGCCTCGGCCTCCACGACCAGCTTCTCCTTGATCGCGCGAGCACCCTCGCGCTTCTCGTTGAGCTCGGCGAAGTGGGCCTTGCGGCGGCGCGTGTAGGCGGTCCGGGCGGTCGAGAACCGCTTCCACAGCGCCTCGTCGCCGGCGCGGTCGATGCGCGGCAGCACCTTCCACTGCTCGAGCAGGTCGCGCAGCCGGTTGGCGCCGTTGCGCCAGTCGTTGCCCTGGGCGAGGGTCTCGGCCTCGGCGACGATGCGCTCCTTCTCGGCGCGCGCCTCCTCGGCCCGCGCGGCACGCTCGGCCTTGCGGGCCTCGCGCTGCGTCGCGATGACCGGGCTCAGCGCGTCGAGCCGGGCGGCCAGTGAAGCCAGGTCTCCGACCGCGTGGGCGTCGGCGACCTTGCCGCGCACCAGCTTCACCGCCTCGGTGGCCTCCTCCGGGCTCGCCTTCGCGGTGTGCACGCGCCGCTCCAGCTGCTCGACCTCGAAGGCGAGCTGGTCGAAGCGGTCGGTGAAGAGCTTCAGCGCCTCCTCCGGCGAACCGTCGGGGTACTGGCCGACCCACCGCTCCCCCTCCGGCGTCGTCACATAGACGTTGCCCTCGGCGTCGACCCGGCCCCACTCGTTGCTGGTCACTGGTGATCCCTGTCCGATCATCGTCGTCACACTGCCCCGGCGCCGCCGGACGTCACACGACGTCCGCAGCCCGGCAGGCGCCCATCGTAGTCAGACCCTCGGGGAGCGCGGACCCCCGCATGTGCAAAGCCGCGCGCGTCGTCACGACGTCACGCGGTAGGCGTCGAAGACGCCGGGGACCGAGCGCACCGACTTGAGCACCTGGTCGAGGTGCTTCGTGTCGGCCATCTCGAAGGTGAAGCGGCTCTTGGCCACCCGGTCGCGGGTGGTCTGCAGCTGGGCGGACAGGATGTTCACGTGCGAGTCCGAGATCGCCATGGTGATGTCGGAGAGCAGCCGGGAGCGGTCGAGCGCCTCCACCTGGATGTTGACGAGGTAGGTCGAGCCGCTGCCCGAGCCCCACTCGACGTCGAGGAGCCGCTCCGGCTGGCTCTGCAGCGAGGACGCGTTGGTGCAGTCGGCACGGTGGACCGAGACGCCGCCGCCCTTGGTGACGAACCCGATGATCGCGTCGCCGGGGACAGGGGTGCAGCACTTGGCGAGCTTGGTCCAGACGTCCGGCTGGCCCTTGACGAGTACGCCGGCGTCGGTGCCGCCGCGCGCGGTGGTCGGCCGGTTGCGCCGGCCGGTGATGGTGACCGCCTCGGCGAGGTCCTCCTGGGCGCCCTCGTTGCCGCCGTGCTCGGTGATGACACGCCGGACGACGGCCTGCGCTGAGAGGTTGCCCTCGCCGACGGCGGCGTAGAGGGCGTCCACGTCGGCGATGTTGAAGTGCCGTGCGGCGAGGGTCAGCGACTCGTGCGACATCAGCCGCTTGAGCGGCAGGCCCTCCTTGCGCATGAGCTTGGCGATCTGCTCCTGGCCCTTCTCGATCGCCTCCTCGCGGCGCTCCTTGGTGAACCAGGCCCGGATCTTCGACCGCGCCCGGTTGGACTTCACGAAGCCGAGCCAGTCCTGCGACGGTCCGGCGGTGGGCGACTTGGAGGTGAAGACCTCGATGACGTCGCCGTTGTCCAGCGTCGACTCCAGCGGGACGAGGCGGCCGTTGACCCGCGCGCCGATCGTGTGGTGGCCGACCTCGGTGTGCACGGCGTACGCGAAGTCGACGGGGGTGGCACCGGACGGGAGCGCGATGACGTCGCCGCGCGGGGTGAAGACGTAGACCTCGGTCCGGTTCATCTCGAAGCGCAGCGACTCCAGGAACTCGCCCGGGTCCTCGACCTCGGACTGCCAGTCCATCAGCTGGCGCACCCAGCCCATGTCGTCCAGGTCGCCCTGCTGGTCGGTGTCGACCCCGGCCCGGCCGTCCTCCTTGTACTTCCAGTGCGCCGCGACGCCGTACTCCGCGCGCCGGTGCATGGGAAAGGTGCGGATCTGCATCTCGACGGGCTTGCCCTGCGGGCCGATCACCGTCGTGTGCAGGGACTGGTACATGTTGAACTTGGGCAGCGAGATGTAGTCCTTGAACCGGCCGAGCACCGGGTTCCAGCGCGAGTGCAGGACGCCCAGGACCGAGTAGCAGTCGCGGTCCTCCTGGACGAGGATGCGGATGCCGACGAGGTCGTAGATGTCGGAGAAGTCCTTACCGCCGACGATCATCTTCTGGTAGATCGAGTAGTAGTGCTTCGGGCGGCCGGTGACCGTCGCCTTGATCTTCGCCTCGCGCAGGTCGTTCTCGACCTGGCTGATCACCTGGGCCAGGAACTGGTCGCGCGAGGGCGCCCGCTCGGCGACGAGCCGCACGATCTCGTCGTAGATCTTGGGGTGCAGCGTCGCGAAGGCGAGGTCCTCGAGCTCCCACTTGATCGTGTTCATGCCCAGTCGGTGGGCCAGCGGGGCGTAGATGTCGAGGGTCTCGCGGGCGCTGCGCTCCTGCGACTTCACCGGCACGTAGCGCAGCGTGCGCATGTTGTGCAGCCGGTCGGCGAGCTTGATGACGAGGACCCGGATGTCCTTCGACATCGCCACGATCATCTTCCGGATCGTCTCGGACTGCGCCGAGTCGCCGTACTGCACCTTGTCGAGCTTGGTGACCCCGTCGACGAGCCGGGCGACCTCGGCGCCGAACTCCTTGGTCAGGAGCTCGAGCGTGTAGGGCGTGTCCTCGACGGTGTCGTGCAGCAGCGCCGCGACAAGGGTCGGCTCGGTCATGCCGAGCTCGGCGAGGATGGTGGTCACCGCGAGCGGGTGGGTGATGTAGGGGTCGCCGCTCTTGCGGAGCTGGCCCTCGTGCCAGCCCTCGGCGCGGGCGTAGGCGCGCTCGAGCAGGGCCAGGTCGGCCTTCGGGTGGTTCGCGCGCACGGCGCGGAAGAGCGGCTCGAGGACGGGGTTGACCGTCCCGCTCTTGTTGCCCATCCGGGCGAGCCTGGCGCGCATGCTGCGTCCCGACGGCGGGGTCGAGGTGGGTTGCTGACCGCCCTCGCGCCCCTGGTTGGCATTCGCTCGGGGCGCCGCCACCGCCGGCTTGTCGGTCATTGGCACAGTCTAGTGGCCGGCCAGTGGCCGGCCGTCGGTGCCGGCTGCGTGCGCCTCAGACCGTCATCAGCGCGGTGAGCGGCAGGGCGCCGACGGCGGCCCGGCCCGGCAGCGCCGAGAGCTCCATGAGTACGGCGACGCCTGCGACGGTGCCGCCGCACGCCTCGACGAGCTGACGGGTGGCGTCGATCGTGCCGCCGGTCGCGAGCACGTCGTCGACGAGCAGGACCCGCTCCCCCGGCGCCACCGCATCGGTGTGGATCTCGAGGGTCGCCTCGCCGTACTCCAGCGCATAGGACACTGCGTGCGTCTCGCGGGGCAGCTTGCCGGCCTTGCGGACCGGCACGAACCCGGCACCGAGCGCCAGGGCGACCGGTGCCGCCAGGATGAAGCCGCGCGCCTCCATGCCGAGGACCTTGTCGACCACCGTCGCGCCCGACCCGTCCCGGCCGGCGTCGGCCAGCGCCTGCACCGTCGCGGTGAACGTGTCGTGGTCGGCGAGCAGCGGCGTGATGTCCTTGAAGAGGATCCCCGGGGAGGGGTAGTCGGGGACGTCCCAGATCAGCGACTCGAGAGCGGTGAGCAGGGGACGTCCCTCGACGTCGGTCACGGCTTCTTGCCCCGCTGGGAACGCGGCTGCCGGGTGGGCTGCTGACGACCCGAGGCGCCGCTCTCGCGGACCGGCCCGCGGGCCGGCGGAGCGACGCGCCCCTGGCCGAGCCGGGTGGCGGTGGTGTCGCTCGCCCGCCGGCGCTCGGCGTGCTCGACCTCGAGCTCGACCTGGTCGTCGTCGAGGTCGTCGAGGTCCAGCTCGCGCGGGGTCTCCACGACGGGCATGTCCTCGCGGAACGTCGGCACCGACGCGTAGCGGTCGGCCTCGGCGCGGGCCCTCGCCTTCTCCCGCTTCTCGGCCATCTTGACGTCGGACTCGTTGGACTTGAGGTGGACCAGGATGCGCGGGGCCACCCACACCGACGAGAAGACACCCGCCGCCATGCCGACGAACTGCGACAGCGCGAGGTCCTTCAGCGAGCTGGCACCCAGCTGGACGGCGCTGACGTAGAGGATCGCGCCGATCGGGATCAGCGCCACGATGCCGGTGTTGATCGACCGGGCGAGCGTCTGGTTGACGGCCAGGTTCGCCGCGGCGGCGTACGTCGTCCGCGACTCGCGCAGGTTGTGGGTGTTCTCCCGGACCTTGTCGAAGACCACCACGGTGTCGTAGAGCGAGAAGCCGAGGATCGCCAGCAGACCGGTCACCGCGGACGGCGTGACCGAGAAGCCGGAGAGCGAGTAGACACCCATCGTGATCACGATGTCGTGGAAGAGCGCGGCGAACGCCGCCACCGACATCTTCCACTCGCGGAAGTAGAGCCCGATGAAGAACATCACGAGGACGAGGAAGACGCAGACGCCGACGATGGCGCGCTGGGCGACCTGCCGGCCCCAGCTGGCGCCGATGTCGGAGGGCGAGATCTGCTTGGCCGGGTCGGCGACGTCCACGACGGACGTGATGACGTCGACGAGGCGCTGGTCGTTGGCCTGCGTCAGGTCCTCGGTCTGGATCGACATGCCGCTGTCGCCCGAGGTGTTCACGGTGGGCTCCTCGGCGCCGGGGATCCCGGCGTCGACGATCGCCTGGCGCAGGTCGTCGGCGGTCGACTGGGTGGCCTGCGAGGACGTGAGGCCGCTGACACGGACCTCGGTGCCGCCGGTGAACTCCACGCCGAAGTTGAAGCCGTTGAAGATCACGACGAGGAGCGCCGCGAGGACGATGCCACCGGAGATGGAGTACCAGAGCGGGCGCTTGTGGACGAAGTCGATCGACCGGCGGCCGTTGTAGAGCTCGTTGCCGAGCCTGGAGAACTTGCCCATCAGGCCTTACCTCCCACGGCGACGGGCATGTCCGTGCCGAGCGTTTCGGGGCTGAGCCCGGAGAGCTTGCCGCCGCCGTTGAAGAAGCGGAAGCGCGCGAACCAGGACACGAGCGGCTTGGTGAACCAGAAGAGGACCGCGAGGTCGATGAGCGTGGAGAGGCCGAGCGCGAAGCCGAAGCCCTTCACGACGCCGGTGGCGAAGATGTAGAGGATCGCGGCCGAGAGCAGCGAGACGAAGCTCGCCGCGATCCGGGTGCGCTTCGCGCGCACCCAGCCGGTCTCGACGGCCACCCGCATCGACTTGCCCTCACGCATCTCGTCACGGATGCGCTCGAAGAAGATGATGAAGGAGTCGGCCGTGATGCCGACCGCGATGATCAGGCCCGCGATGCCGGGCAGCGTGAGCGTGAAGCCCGCCGTCTTGCTCAGCAGTAGCACCAGCGCATAGGTCCACGCCGCCGCGAAGCTCAGCGACGAGAGCACGACGATGCCGAGGCCTCGGTAGTAGAGCAGGCAGTAGATCATCACGAGGATGAGGCCGAACGCGCCTGCCCACAGACCGGCGCTGAGCTGGTCACCGGCCAGGGTCGGGCCGACGACCTCGCTCGAGGTGTCCTTCTTGAACTTCACCGGCAGCGAGCCGAACTTGAGGCTCGTCGAGAGGCTCTTGGCCTGCTCCTGGGTGAAGTTGCCGGTGATCTGGGCGCCGGTGGCGATCCGGCTCGACGCCGTCGCCGCGGAGATGACCTGGCCGTCCATGACGATCGCGAAGAGCTGGCCGGTCCCGGCGATGGTGCCGGTGGCGTCGGCGAAGATGCTGCGGCCGTGCCCGTTGAAGTCGAGCATGACGGCGTACTGCACGTCGTTCTGCGGGATGCCGTAGCTCGCGTCGGTGATGTCGCGGCCTTCGATGATGGCCGGCGACATGAGGTACTTCTCGCCCTCGGGGCTGCAGCTGACCAGTGGCTGCGCGGGGTCGTCATCGATCGGCGCAGCGTTGGTGGGGCAGGTGTAGTCGTTGAACTTCTGCGCCCAGTCGGCCGGCGGGTTGTTCATGAAGTCCACGGCGGCGTCGAACGACGAGCTCTTCGTGTCCGGCTTCGCCGTGCCGGTGGCGGTCGGCGACGTGCTCGGCGTGGTGCCGTCCGTTGCGGTGTCGGTCGGCGTGCCGGCGCCGGTCGGCGTGGCGGTGGGCGACGGCGTGGTGTCGGCCTTGCCGAAGCCGACGGGTGCGCGCGGGGCGACACCCGGTGCGGTCGGCGCGGTCGGCGTGGTCGTGCTGGCCGCGGCGGCGCCACAGGCGGCGGACTCGGTGCAGGCGACGAGGCGGAACCGCAGCTGCGCGGTGCGCTGCACGGTCTCGACCAGGTCCGCGCGGTTCTTGCCCGGGATCTCGACGACGATCAGGTTGTTGCCCTGCGTGGTGACCTCGGCCTCGGTGACACCGGAGCCGTTGACGCGCTGGTCGATGATGCTCTTCGCCTCGTTGAGGGCGTCCCGCGACGGGCTGCCCTCGGCCACGAGGGTGATCCGGGTGCCGCCCTGGAGGTCCAGGCCGAGCTCGGGCTTCCAGCTCGCGCCCACGGCCACCAGGCCGTAGGCGATCGCCAAGGCCAGGAAGAACACCCCGAGGGTGCGCCCCGGCTTGCGCGTCTTGCGTGCCATGGTTCTCAGTTCTCCTCGGAGTCGACGGGCTCGTCGGCCGCCGGCTCGATGTTCGTCATGACCTGGGCGACTGCACCCCGGGCGATCTTGATCGTCACGCCCGGAGCGATCTCGACCAGGACGTGGTCATCCGCCGTGGCGCTGACGGTCCCGTAGATGCCCGAGGTGAGCATCACCTCGCTCCCAGCACTCAACGACGACTGCAGGGCCCGGAGTTCCCGCTGCCGGCGCTGCTGAGGTCGCAGGATCAGCAGCCAGAAGACGGCCAGGATGAGAACGAACGGCAGGACGGCGCCGAGTGAGGACACAGGTGATTCTCTCCAGCTGAGGACAGGATGGGCCGACGCGGGGTCGGCCGACGCGCAAGTCTAGCCACGGGCGTGGTCCACGCCACGAATCGGCACAGATCGTTACGCGTCGCCGTCGAAGAGGCTCTCCTGGCCCGGCGCGACCGGTGGCGCGGCGAGTCCCAGGTGGGCCCAGGCCGCCGGGGTGGCGACCCGCCCGCGCGGCGTACGCGCCAGGAAGCCGTTGCGGACCAGGAACGGCTCGGCGACCTCCTCGACCGTCTCCCGCTCCTCGCCGACGGCGACCGCGAGCGTGGAGAGGCCGACCGGGCCGCCGCCGAAGCGGCGGCAGAGCGCGCCGATGACGGAGCGGTCGAGCCGGTCGAGCCCGAGCTCGTCGACCTCGTAGAGCTCGAGCGCCCGGCGCGCGACGTCGATCGTGACCACGCCGTCGGCGCGCACCTGGGCGAAGTCGCGCACCCGTCGCAGCAGCCGGTTGGCGATGCGCGGCGTGCCGCGGGAGCGCAGGGCGATCTCGGCCGAGCCGTCGTCGGTCAGCTCGACGCCCAGCAGGCCGGCCGAGCGGTGCACGATCAGGTCGAGCTCGTCGGCCTCGTAGAACTCCAGGTGACCGGTGAAGCCGAACCGGTCGCGCAGCGGGCCGGGCAGCAGGCCGGCGCGCGTGGTCGCGCCGACCAGCGTGAACGGTGGGATCTCGAGCGGGATCGCCGTCGCGCCCGGGCCCTTGCCGATCACGACGTCGACCCGGAAGTCCTCCATCGCCATGTAGAGCATCTCCTCGGCCGGCCGCGACATCCGGTGGATCTCGTCGACGAAGAGGACGTCGCCCTCGTTCATCCCCGAGAGGATGCTGGCCAGGTCGCCGGCATGGGTGATGGCCGGGCCGGAGGTGAGCCGCAGGGGCGCGCCCATCTCCGCGGCGATGATCATCGCCAGCGTGGTCTTGCCCAGGCCCGGGGGCCCGCTGAGCAGCACGTGGTCGGGGGTCCTCCCCCGCTGCCGGGCCGCCTCCAGGACGAGGCCGAGCTGCTCGCGCACCCGGGTCTGGCCGACCACCTCGTCGAGCGTGCGCGGTCGCAGCGCCGCCTCGACGGCGCGCTCGTCCTCCCCCGCGCCCGCCAGGGTCTCGGCGGCGGTGAGCCGCTGCAGGTAGGCCGACTCCTGCTCGGCCAGCTCCTCCTCGTGGAACGCCATGCCTTAAGCCTTGCTCAGACCCTGGAGCGCGGCACGCAGCAACGCGCTGACGTTCGGGGTCCCGTCGGGGTCGGGTACGCCGGCCACGGCACGCTCGGCGTCCTTGGCGTTGTAGCCCAGACCCTGCAGCGCCTCCTGGACCTGGTCGCGCCACGAGGCCGACATGACCGGTGCGCCGGTGGCGCGGGCCGTGCCGACGGGCGCGCCGAGGCGGTCCTTCAGCTCGAGGATCATCCGCTGGGCGCCCTTGAGCCCGACGCCGGGCACCCTGGTGAGCGTCTTGGCGTCGTCGTTGGCGACGGCCGCCCGCAGCGTGTCGGGCTCGAGGACCGCGACGATGGCCTGGGCCAGCTTGGGCCCCACGCCCTGCACCGTCTGCACGATCTCGAAGATCGACTTCTCCTCCTCGCTCGCGAACCCGAACAGGGTGAGCGAGTCCTCGCGGACGATCAGCGCAGTGGGGAGCGTCGCCTCCATGCCCGTGCGCAGCGCCGCGAGGGTCGAGGGGGTGCAGAACAGCTCGAGGCCGACCCCGCCGACCTCGACGACGGCGCTCGACAGGGTCAGCGCGGCGACCGTGCCGCGGACGTGGGCGATCATCGGTTCCTCCCGGCCGCGGCCAGCGCGGCGGCTTGTGCTGCCTCGATCCTGGCCTGGGCACCGCCCCGCCAGATGTGCGTGATGGCCAGCGCCAGTGCGTCGGCGGCGTCGGCGGGCTTCGGCATCGCGTCGAGCCGCAGGATCCGGGTGACCATCGCCCCGACCTGCGCCTTGTCGGCACGGCCGTTGCCCGACACCGCCGCCTTCACCTCCGACGGGGTGTGCAGCGCGACGGGGATGCCGCGCCGGGCGGCACAGACCATCGCCAGTCCGCTGGCCTGCGCGGTCCCCATGATCGTGCTGACATCGGAGCGCGCGAAGATCCGCTCGACGGCGACCGCGTCCGGACGGTGCTCATCGATCCAGGCGTCGATGCCCTTCTCGATCGTCACCAACCGGTCAGGGACGGCCAGCGTGCTCGTCGTACGGATGACGCCGACGTCCTTGAGGGTCAGCGGCCGGCCGACCTCACCCTCGACCACGCCCATGCCGCAGCGGGTCAGGCCGGGATCGATCCCGAGGACGCGCATCAGGCCGGCTCCTGCGTCGAACACATGTTCGCAGGCTACCCCGCGGTTCCCCGGATCGGGCCGGAGCGACACGCCTCTGCCGGTTCATCGAGGACGCGGACCGGCTCAGGCGTCGATCTCCTCGAGCACGTCGTCGGAGATGTCGGCGTTGCTGAAGACGTTCTGCACGTCGTCGAGGTCGTCGATCGCGTCGACGAGCTTCATCACCTTGGCCGCGGCCGTGGCGTCGGCGACCGGGATGTCCATCGAGGCGACGAACTCGACCTCGGCGGAGTCGTAGTCGATGCCGGCGTCCTGGAGCGCGGTGCGGACCGCGACGACGTCGGTCGGCTCGGACTGGACCTGGAAGGAGTCGCCCAGGTCGGTGACGTCCTCGGCGCCGGCGTCGAGGGTGGCCTCGAGGACGGCGTCCTCGTCGACCTCGGTGCTGCCGTCGGGCCGTTCCTGGGACTTCGGCACCACGACGACGCCCTTGCGGTTGAACAGCCGCGAGACCGAGCCCGGGTCGGCCATCGTGCCGCCGTTGCGGGTCACGGCGGTGCGGACCTCCATGGCGGCGCGGTTCTTGTTGTCGGTGAGGCACTCCACGAGGAGCGCGACGCCCTGCGGCCCGTAGACCTCGTACATGATCGTGTCGTAGGCGACGCCGCCGCCGTCGAGACCACCGCCGCGCTTGACCGCGCGGTCGATGTTGTCGTTGGGGACCGACTGCTTCTTCGCCTTCTGGATGGCGTCGTAGAGCGTCGGGTTGCCAGCAGGGTCAGGCCCACCCATCTTCGCCGCGATCTCGATGCCCTTGATCAGCTTGGCGAACAGCTTGCCGCGCTTGGCGTCGATCGCAGCCTTCTTGTGCTTGGTGGTCGCCCATTTGGAGTGGCCAGACATGCATACCCTCTTCTACGTCGGTCGAACTCGTCGATCCTAGCGTCGTCGGCTCAGCCGATCAGGTCCAGGAACAGTCGGTGCAGTCGGCCGTCCCCGCCGACCTCGGGATGGAAGCTCGTCGCGAGCAGGTGGCCCTGGCGTACGGCGACCGGGTGGCCCGCCGCGCTTGCGAGCACGTCGACGCCCCGGCCGGTCTCCTCCACCCACGGCGCGCGGATGAAGACGGCGTGCACGGTGTCGTCGAGGCCGTCCACGGCGAGGTCCTCCTCGAAGGAGTCGACCTGGCGGCCGAACGCGTTGCGCCGCACGGTGATGTCCAGGCCGCCGATCGTCTCCTGCCCCACGGCGCCGTCGACGACGCGCTCGGCGAGCAGGATCATCCCCGCGCAGGTCCCGAAGGCCGGCATGCCGTCCTTGACCCGCGCCCGCAGCGGCTCGAGCAGGTCGAAGAGCCGCGCGAGCTTGACCATCGTCGTCGACTCACCGCCGGGCAGCACGAGGCCGTCGACAGCGTCGAGCTCCTCCGGCCGGCGTACGGCGACCGCCTCCGCGCCGAGAGCGGTCAACGCGGCCAGGTGCTCGCGCACGTCGCCTTGGAGGGCGAGGACTCCGATCCGCACGCGGGTCGTCTCACCAACCGCGCTCGGCGAGCCGGTGCGGCTGGGGGATCTCGTCGACGTTGATGCCGACCATCGCCTCGCCGAGGCCGCGCGACACCTTCGCCACGACGTCGGGGTCGTCGAAGAACGTGGTCGCCTTGACGATCGCCTCAGCGCGCTGGGCCGGGTTGCCGGACTTGAAGATGCCGGAGCCGACGAAGACGCCCTCGGCACCGAGCTGCATCATCATCGCGGCGTCGGCGGGGGTGGCGATGCCGCCGGCGGTGAAGAGCACGACGGGCAGCTTGCCGTTGGCGGCCACCTCGCGGACCAGCTCGTACGGCGCCTGCAGCTCCTTCGCGGCGACGTACAGCTCGTCCTCCGACAGGGAGCCGAGCCGGCGGATCTCGCGACGGATCGTGCGCATGTGGGTCACCGCGTTGGACACGTCGCCCGTGCCGGCCTCGCCCTTGGAGCGGATCATCGCCGCGCCCTCGGTGATGCGGCGCAGGGCCTCACCGAGGTTCGTGGCACCGCAGACGAAGGGGACGGTGAACGCCCACTTGTCGATGTGGTTGGCGTAGTCGGCCGGGGTCAGCACCTCGGACTCGTCGATGTAGTCGACGCCCAGCGCCTGCAGGACCTGCGCCTCGGCGAAGTGGCCGATCCGGGCCTTCGCCATGACCGGGATCGAGACCGCCTCGATGATCCCGTCGATCATGTCCGGATCGCTCATCCGGGAGACGCCGCCCTGGGCGCGGATGTCGGCGGGCACGCGCTCCAGCGCCATCACGGCCACGGCGCCCGCGTCCTCGGCGATCTTGGCCTGGTCGGCCGTGACGACGTCCATGATCACGCCGCCCTTGAGCATCTCGGCCATGCCGCGCTTCACGCGGGTGGTGCCGGTCGAGGGGGCTGCTGCGGTGTCCTGAAGCTCCATAGGGCGGATGCTAGTTCCCTTTGCCGCCAGGTCCCTACTCGGCCGCCAGGGCCTGCTGCCGCACCGTCCAGATGCGCTGGCCGACCGTGACCGTGCTCGCCGCGGCGAGCGCCCAGAGCGTGACGAACATGAGCTCCGGGACGTCGAAGATGGCACCCAGACCGGTCATCACGAGGATGGCGACGAGTCGGTCCGAGCGCTCGGCGATGCCCACCTGCGCGGTGTAGCCGAGGCCCTCGGCACGGGCACGGGCGTAGGACGTCACCGACCCCATCACGAGGCAGATCAGCGACAGCCAGAGGTAGAGCCGGCTGTCGCCGGGGCCGGCGAAGTAGAGCGCCAGGCCGCCGAAGATCGCGCCGTCGCCGATCCGGTCCAGCGTCGAGTCAAGGAAGGCGCCGAAGGAGGAGCTGCGGCCCGTCTTGCGCGCCATCGCACCGTCGACGAGGTCGCTGAAGACGAAGCAGGTGATGAAGATGACGCCGGCCAGGAGGTGTCCGCGCGGGAAGAACGCCAGGGCGCCGACGGAGACGCCGACGGTGCCGACGAGGGTCACCGCGTCGGGGCTGACCCCGAGCCGGATGAAGAGGTTGACGATCGGCGCGAGGATGACGCCCTGCCAGAACGCCTTGAATCTGTCCAACATGGTGGCGTCAGGCTATCGGTCGGGGGTCGGGTGGTCTCCCGACGGTCGCTGCGCGACCTCCTCGGCCAGTGCTCAGTCGGCAGCCAGGGCGGCGCAGACCGCGTCGACGGCGCTCGGCACACCGGTCACCGACCACTCCACGCCCGCAGCCGACGTACGCCGGTGGGAGCCGCCGACCCCGAGCACGAGCGCGGCGCCGGGCAGCCGGTCCCACGGCGGCACCGAGTGCTGGCAGGAGACCTCCAGCTGCCCCTGGGCGATGGCGGTGAGGTCCATCGAGCCGGACCCGAGCATCCGCAGCGTCGCCACCCGCGACGCCACCCGCCCGAACGCGTCGCCGACGGCGTCGCCGTAGAACGGCGGGTGCAGGTAGGTCGTGAGGCACGACTCCCCCAGCGGCCGGTCCTCGAGCCGGGCCAGCGGCTCGCCGTTGCGGGTCGTCGGCAGACCCGGGCCGCCGACGAGGAGGACGTCGTCGTGGGGGTGGTAGACGGCGCCGAGCAGCAAGGCGTCGCCGTCGGTCAGGGCGATCGCCGAGCACCACCAGGTCAGCCCGTGCGCGAAGTTGTAGGTGCCGTCGACCGGGTCGATCACCCAGGTCCGGCCGCTGGCGCCGTCCCGGGACGACCCCTCCTCGCCGAGCACCGCGTCGTCGGGCCGCTCCCGGACCAGCCGCTCGAGGACGAGCGCCTCCGCGGCGAGGTCGGCCTCGGTCACGACGTCGGAGATCGACGACTTCGTCCGGGTCTCGACGCCGTCGGCCCGCATCCGCAGCGCCAGCCGGCCCGCCTCGCGGACGAGGTCCGCGGCCAGCCGCGCATCGTCGGCCAGCGCCTCGGGTGCGGTCGTCACGACGGCCACTTCTTGGCGAGCAGCTCGCGGGTGTCGCCGAGCAGCTCGGGGAGGGTCTTGGTCCGGCCGATGATCGGCATGAAGTTCTGGTCGCCGACCCAGCGCGGGACGACGTGCTGGTGCAGGTGGGCGGCGATCCCGGCGCCGCCGGCCGCGCCCTGGTTCATCCCGATGTTGAAGCCGGGCGCACCGGAGACCGCCCGGATCACCCGGACCGCCGTCTTCGTGAGGGCCGCCATCTCGGCCGCCTCCTCGTCGGTGGTCTCGACGTACTCCGCGACGTGCCGGAACGGGCACACCATGAGGTGGCCCGACGCGTAGGGGTAGAGGTTGAGCACGACGTAGGCGAGCTCGCCGCGGTGGACGACGAGTCCGTCGGCGTCGTCGAGCCGCGGGATCCGGCAGAAGGGGCACTCGTCCTCGGAGCCGTCGGCCGGCTTGCTCTCACCGCGGAGGTAGGCCATCCGGTAGGGCGTCCAGAGCCGCTGGAGCGCGTCCGGCTCACCGATGCCGTCCTGCCGCAGCGGCGGTACGTCGCTCACCGGCCGCCACCCTCGACAAGCCCGGCCAGGACCTCGCCGGCGATGTCCTGCACCGGGCGGTCCGGGTCGATCCGCACCCCGAAGCGCCGAGCGTGGCCGTCGACCGCGAACCACAGGGTCTGGCTGACCAGGGTGATGACGGCGTCAGGGGTCAACGTGGGGTCGGGGTGGACCAGCCAGCGGCGCACCGAGGAGAAGGCTGCGCCGACCATGCCGTAGGCCAGCGGGTCGATCGAGGCGCGCCCCTCCTCGCTGAGCGTCCCGCCGAGGGCCACGACACCGAGCTGGACGATGCCGGCGATCTGTCCGGCCACCCGCTCCAGGCCCTGCTCGAGCGGGCCGCCGCTGTGGTCGGTGCGACCGCCGGAGGTCACGTCGTGGTCGGCCAGCCGGTGCAGCGCCGGGTGCGCGACGGCCCAGCGCACGTAGGTGCCGACGCCGCGCTCGATGATCTGGGGCACGGTGCCGTCGAGGGTGATCTCAGGCAGCAGCTGCGCCCAGAAGGCGTCCAGGATGGTGGCCTGCACCGCGCGGTCCAGGTCGGCCCGGTCCTCGAAGTGCCGGTAGACGACGGTGCGGCTCAGACCAGCGCGCTCGGCGATCTGCTGGACGCGCACCTCGGCGTCCGGCCCGCTCTCCTCGACGACGGCGATCGCCGCGTCGATGATCTGCCGCCGGCGCTCCTCCTTGTGCTGGTCCCAGCGGGCCTGCCGCCCATCCCGGGCAGCCGGCGTCGTGGTCACGGGCGCGCCTTGAGCGACCTTGCTCGACGGACCACCCGCGTGGGCGAGTAGACCGGTCGTCCCACCTGCTCGTGCGCGATCCGCAGCATCTCGTCGACGTCCACGATCTTCAGCCTAGGCCGTCCGTGCTCGGCACCGCGACGCCGCTCCTCCCGGTCGATGGCCTGCCAGCCCGCGAGGTCGACGACCGCGGGCTGCCGCCGGCGGACCAGCGCCGCGACCGTGGTCGCGTCGCCGGCCGGCTCGGGGCACACCCCGGCGTCGAGGTCGTCGAGCAGCCGGCCGACAGTCTCCTGGGAGTCGGTCTTGTTGGTGCCGATGAAGCCGTTCGGGCCGCGCTTGACCCAGCCGGAGACGTAGACGCCCGGCTGCACCCGGCCCTCGTCGTTGGGGACGACACCGAGGCGGGCGTCGTACGGCAGGTCGGCGACGGGCAGCCCGTGGTAGCCCACGGCACGCAGCACGAGGCCGGCCTCGACGACCTCGGTCTCCCCCGTCGGCACCGCCCGCGCGGTGCCGGACGCGTCGACCTCCAGCCGGTTGCGCGCGATCTCCGCCCCGGTGACGCGGTCCTCGCCGACCAGGCGCAGCGGGGAGGCGAGGAAGCGCAGCACGATCGTGCGCCGGGCCGCGTCGACCTCGCGTGCGGCCAGCTCGCGCAGCAGCCGCGACTTCGTGTCGTCGCCGTCGATCGGCAGGCCACCGCTGTCGACGACCACGTTGATGCCGTGGTGTCCCGCGAGCCCGACGAGCTCCGGCACGGTGAAGGCGGCCTGCGCCGGGCCGCGGCGGCCGAGCACCACGACCTCCCGGATGCTGCTGCGCCGCAGCTGCTCGAGCGGGAGGGTCGCGATGTCGGTGCCGGCGAGGAGCTCCGGGTCCTCGGCGAGGATGCGGGCGACGTCGAGGGCGACGTTGCCGTTGCCCACGACGACCGCGCGCGTGGTGCCGAGCGGCACGGCGAGGTCCTGCTTGTCGGGGTGGCCGTTGTACCAGGCCACGAGGTCGGTGGCCGACAGCGACCCGGGCAGCTGGTCGCCGGGCACCCCGAGCGGCTTGTCGGCCGCGGCGCCGACCGTGTAGATGACCGCGGAGTAATGAGCCGCCAGCTCGGCGTGGGAGATGTCCTTGCCGACGTCCACGCCGAGGAAGTAGCGGAAGCCGGGCTGCCGCTCGATCTCCTGGAAGAGGCCGTGCACCTCCTTGGTGTGCGGGTGGTCCGGCGCCACCCCGAAGCGCACCAGGCCGTACGGCGTCGGCAGCCGGTCGTAGACGTCGACCGTGATCTCGGGGTGGGTGAGCAGCTCGTCCGCGGCGTACATGCCCGCCGGGCCGGCGCCCACGATCGCCACCCGGAACGGTCCCCCACGCGTCAGTCGGCGCTGCTCGGGGATGAGCGCGAGCGGGGCGCGGTCGGCGTGCGGGAACGTCGCGAAGTACTCGGCGTTGAGGTCCAGGAACGGCTGCTGGGCCGGGGTCAGCGTGGTGTGCGGGACGATCGCGTCGGCCGGGCACGCGGTCGTACAGGCACCGCAGTCGACGCAGGTGGCGGCGTCGACGTACAGCATCTCGGCCTCGGCGAAGCCCGGCTCGCCCGGCGCGGGGTGGATGCAGTTGACCGGGCAGGCGACGACGCAGGAGCCGTCGGAGCAGCAGGACTGGATGATGACGTGCGGCAAGGACGTCCCTCAGCCGCGAGCGCTGCTCGGCGCGCTGCGGAAGCGCGAGGACTCGCCGTCGATGCCGAGCGCCTTCCAGACCAGGCGGGCCGGGCCCTTCCGGATGCGCAGGTTGTCGGCGAGCATCCGGACGTCGCCGAAGAGGTCGCGCAGCAGCTTCTTGGAGTCGGCGGCGTCCCACCAGATCTCCTTGACGACCTCGGACGGGATGCCCATGGCCCGCTGGTCGGCCTTGCTCGGGACCATGATGACGTCGCAGAGCACGCGCATCGCGATCGGGAACATCACGTTCATGACCCGCCGCTTGACCGGGCCCATGTCCGGCCAGTGGTGCTCGAGGTACTGGTGGGCGAAGCCGATGTGGCGGGCCTCCTCGGCGATGTGGATCTGCATGATCCGGTCGATGAGGGGGTGGCTGCCGCCGGCTCGCATGATGCTCTTCTGCAGGTGGTCGATCGGCTCCTCCCCGGCGAGGATGCCGACGAAGAAGAGCTCGGGGAACCAGCCGCCGATCGAGGTGATGAGCGGCGCGAAGCGTACGAACCAGCGCGGGGCGCCGGCGACGTCCTCGCCGAGGCGGTTGACCGCCTCCTGGAACATCTGGATGTGGTGGGTCTCCTCGGTCACCTCGTGCATGGCGTAACGGAACTCGGGGTTGCCGTTCTCCATACCGATGAGGTGGTGCATCACCCCGGCGATGAGGATCTGCTCGAACTGCCCGCCGACCTTCGCCACCTGGGCGTAGCGGTAGGCGCCGACCTGGATCTGCCGCTCCCTGGGGAGCGACTTGTACCAGGGGTGCCGGCCGATCTCGTCGGCGTCGGTGAGGACGAAGCGCTCGTCGTCGTCGCGGGGCTGCAGCTGCGGGTCGTCCCACGCGATGTCGCGGAACGCCTCGAAGTGCTGGTCCACGGAGGCCTGGGACAGGGTGCGCAGCGCGTCGTAGTACTGCTGCTTGCCCTGGGGGACGTGCTCGCCGTCGTGGTGCCCGGTCTCAGGTTGGGATCGCACCGCCGTCATGTCGCTCACCTCTCGTCGTGGAACGCGGGGACGACCACGACGTTAGTGCGACACCCGTCGCACATACAAGGGTTAGCGCGACATGGCGTCGCATTTAATTCTCAGACCTGCTCGTGCGACTCCACCGCTGCGACGATCCGGGCGATCGCGTCGGCGACCGGGACGCCGTTCTCCTGGTGCCCGTCGCGGTAACGGAAGCTCACCGCGCCGTTGGCGACGTCCTCGGCACCGGCGATCAGCATGAACGGCACCTTCTGCAGCTGCGCGTTGCGGATCTTCTTCTGCATCCGGTCGTCGGACTCGTCGACCTCGACGCGGATCCCGGCCTTCTTCAGCTGGCCGGCGATGTCGTAGAGGTAGTCGGTGAAGGCCTCGGCGACCGGGATCCCCTGGACCTGCACGGGGGCGAGCCACGGAGGGAACGCGCCGGCGTAGTGCTCCACGAGCACGCCGAAGAACCGCTCGAGGGAGCCGAACTTGGCCGAGTGGATCATCACCGGCTGCTGACGGGAGCCGTCGGCGGCGACGTACTCCAGGCCGAAGCCCTTGGGCTGGTTGAAGTCGTACTGGATCGTCGACATCTGCCAGGTGCGGCCGATCGCGTCCTTGGCCTGGACCGAGATCTTCGGGCCGTAGAACGCCGCGCCGCCCGGGTCGGGGACCAGCTCGAGCCCCGACGCGACGGCGACGTCCTCGAGGACCTTCGTCGCGATCGCCCAGTCCTCGTCGGAGCCGACGAACTTGTCGGGCTTGGAGTCGTCGCGGGTAGACAGCTCCAGGTAGAAGTCCTCGATCCCGAAGTCACGCAGGAGCCCGAGGACGAAGTCGAGCAGGTGCTGCACCTCGGCCGGCGCCTGCTCGGGGGTGACGTAGGAGTGGCTGTCGTCCTGGGTCAGGCCGCGCACGCGGGTGAGCCCGTGCACGACGCCAGACTTCTCGTAGCGGTAGACCGACCCGAACTCGAAGAGCCGCAGCGGCAGCTCGCGGTAGGACCGGCCGCGCGAACGGTAGATCAGGTTGTGCATCGGGCAGTTCATCGGCTTGATCAGGTAGTTCGAGCCCTCGAACTCCATGGGCGGGAACATCGTGTCCGCGTAGTAGGGAAGGTGCCCCGAGGTGTAGAAGAGGCCGTCCTTGGTGATGTGCGGGGTGCCGACGTAGTCGAAGCCCTCCTCGATGTGGCGACGGCGGACGTAGTCCTCCATCTCCCGCTTGATCACGCCGCCCTTGGGGTGGAAGACCGCCAGGCCCGACCCGATCTCGTCGGGGAACGAGAACAGGTCGAGCTCTCGGCCGAGCTTGCGGTGGTCGCGCCGCTCGGCCTCCTCGATGCGGTGCAGGTGCGCCTCGAGCGCCTCCTGCGACTCCCAGGCGGTGCCGTAGATGCGCTGGAGCTGCTTGTTCTTCTCGTTCCCCCGCCAGTACGCCGCCGCGCTCCTCATCAGCTTGAAGGCCGGGATGCGCCGGGTGGTCGGCAGGTGCGGGCCGCGGCAGAGGTCCTTCCAGGCGACCTCGCCGTTGCGGTCGAGGTTGTCGTAGATCGTCAGCTCGCCGGCCCCGACCTCCGCGCCGGCACCCTCGGCGGCGTCGGCGGCGTTGCCCTTGAGGCCGATCAGCTCGACCTTGTAGGGCTCGTCGGCGAGCTCCTCCAGGGCGTCGGCGTCGGTGGTGACGCGACGTGAGAACTTCTGGTTGGCCTTGATGATCTTCTTCATCAAGGACTCGATCTTGACCAGGTCCTCCGGCACGAACGGCGTCGGCACGTCGAAGTCGTAGTAGAAGCCGTCCTGGATCGGCGGGCCGATCCCGAGCTTGGCCTCCGGGAACAGCTGCTGGACGGCCTGCGCCAGCACGTGGGCGGTGGAGTGCCGCAGGATGTTGCGCCCGTCGGGGCTGTCGATGGCGACGCCTTCGACCTGCTCACCCTCGGCGACCTCGTAGGACAGGTCCTTCAACGTCCCGTCGACCCGCGCAGCGATGATCGTCGGGTCGTCGGCGTACAGCTCCCATGCCTTGCTCACGTCCCCGAGCCTATCGGTGGCCGTCGCGGGATTTTCCGGCGCGTCGCCGGCCCCAGGGATCGGCCCGGGGATCGGCCCCGGATCGGCCCCGGATCAGAACGTGATGCCGCGCGCCGCGAACGCGGCCCGGACCACGTCGGCGGCGGCCTGGCCGTTCCGCCTCAGCGCCGTCGCGTAGGTCGTCGCGGCCGCGGCGGAGAAGGACGTGTCCGGGGCGTAGCCGAACTGCGAGTCGATCAGCGTGGTGTCCCAGTCCCGGGCGGTCAGGCCGAGCGACTGGTAGCCGAGCCGGGCCTCCCAGAGCGCCTGGCTCCAGATCTGGCCGTCGAAGTGGACCTCGCCGATGCGGTCGGCGACGGTGAGGTCCTCGTGCAGCGTGCGCAGGCAGTGCGGCGCGTCGGTGTAGGAGGTCGAGTCCCAGTCGGCGACGCACGCCGGGTCGGTCCGCACCGGCCAGCCGTACTGCCCGGCGGTGTCGAGGCCCACGCTCACGCCGAGGTAGTCGCCGAACGCCTCGCCGATGGAGCCGGCGTCGAGGTTCCCCTTCCCTCCGAAGCCGGGGATCTGGCTGGCCTGAACGGCGTGGCCGTACTCGTGCACGATCACCTCGGCGTCCTCGGCGTCGTCCACGCCGCCCTTGCCGAGCCGGATCCGGTAGGGCTTGTCGGTCTGGTAGGAGTTGTCGCCGCCGTACTGGTCGATCTTGACGGGGAACGGCTGGTCGACGACGCCCGGGAGCGACTCGCCGAAGCCCAGCTGGTGCAGGTAGGTCTGCGCCTGGGTCACCCAGAAGTAGGCCATCGTCTGCTCGAACTGGTCGTCGTGGCGGTCGTAGAGGAACGTGTTGGTCGTGGAGAAGGCGGGCGTGCCCGTGCTCGACTCGACGACGGCGTAGTCGCCGCGCAGGTAGCCGGAGCCGTCCAGGTGCGTGAGCGGTACGTCGACGTACTGGCTCTGCGGGACGGAGGTCGCGGAGTCCTTGGCGTCGGCCAGGGACTGGTCGCCGCTGGACTGGACCGGGTTGACCATGAAGATCCGCGCCGTGCCCGTGGCGGACCCGCTGCCGGGCTTCGTCGCGCCGGCCGGCGCGGTGGCCCCGGCCGTGATCGCCGCGCAGGCGAGGGCTCCCGCCGCCAGGCCGGTGGTCCAGATCCGCAGTCGCGCCATGTCACGTGCCTTCCGCTCGCCGGCTCCGAGGCGGCCGGAGCCGTCATTCTCACGCCCGCGGGCGGACTGCGCCAGCCCCGAGATCGGCGGAGCGACCCGCGTTGGTGCTTCACTGACGCCGTGCCCCCGCACGAACGCGCCGCCAGCCGCACCGCCGTCCTCGTCTGCCAGGGCCGGGCGGCGGCCCACGGGCGCCTGGCGCCGGGGCGGTTCGCCGACCCGGTCGCCGAGGACCTGCTCCACGAGGACGAGCGAGAGGTCGTGGAGCAGGTGCGCGCCGAGACGCCGCCGACGGGCTGGCCGGCGCGGACGGCGTACGAGGCGGTGCGGGCCTGCGCCGAGATCGTCGCGGCCCGGACCGTCGCCATCGACGACGCCATCCGCACCCATCCGCACCAGCAGCTGGTCATCCTCGGCGCTGGCCTCGACACCCGCGCCTGGCGGCTCGGCGAGCTCGCCGACGTCGACGTGACCGAGGTCGACCACCCCGCGTCGCAGCGCGACAAGCGGGACCGGGTCGGCGCCCGGCTCTCGGTGGCCCGCACGCTGCGCTTCGCCGCCGTCGACCTCGAGGTCGACGACCTGGGCGAGGCGCTCGACGCGGCCGGCCACGACGTCGAGGTGCCCACCGCGTGGCTGTGGGAGGGCGTCGTGCCCTACCTCTCCCGCGAGGAGGTCGTGCGCACGCTGCAAGCCCTCGCGGCGCGATCGGCGCGCGGAAGCACGCTGGTCGTCAACTACCAGACGCCGTCACTTCGCGCCCGCCTCGGACGCCGGCTGGTCGGCCTCCTGGCGAGGCTCGGGCGCCAGGAGCCCGTCACCGCCGGCGAGCCCTGGCACACGCTCCTCACGCCGGCGAGGATGGCGAGGCTGCTCGTCGACGCCGGCTTCGGCGTCAACTCCGACGAGGACCTCCTCGCGGTCGCCGGCCGGCTCGGTCTCGACATCAGGTCGCGCACGTCGCTGCAGAACGGCCGGGTCGCGGTGGCCAGCCGGCACTGAGCTCCGGCTCAGGACACGATCAGGCGGCCGTGGTCGCCACGACGTCGTACTCGCCCTTGATCACGAAGTAGCTGCCGCGGATCGTGCCGGCGAGCTTGGACTTCTGGCGGGCGAACTTGAAGCCGGCCGTCGCGAGCTCCTCGGGGACGTCCATCCCGTCGGACAGCTTGAAGCCGACGGCCCGCTGGCCGCCGTCCTCCAGCGTGTAGAGCACGTTGATCGACAGGCCCGACTCGTAGAAGACGTAGGCCCAGCGGATGCCGTCGACCTCGAGGGCCGTCGCCTCGAGCGGCCGGGAGCCGATCACGAGGTCGCGCTCCTTCAGCAGGATGGCGTGCACCCAGTCCACGACCTCGGCGGCCTCCGCCGCGGGGAGGACGGTGAAGTCGTGGTCGTACTTGTTCTTGAAGTACCTGGCCTCGTTGGCGCGCAGGCCGGCGAGCGCCTCGACGTGCGGCGAGGACTCCAGGCCGGTGGCGGAGACGTTCTTGAAGTCGACGGTGTAGGACATGGCTGCTCTCCTTGGTCGGGATCGTGATGCTTCGACCGGTCGACGGCCGTGGCGCACGGAATGTGACAGCCGACCGTGAGAGCCGACCGCTCGGCTCCTCGGCCAGCAGCCTAGGACTGTCGGATCGCGCTCCCGCCCCCGCGCTGCAGCAACCAGCCCACGACGGCGAGCAGCGCCCCGAACGCCAGGAAGCCGAGGTCCCAGGACAGCGGACCGCCCAGGTCGTCGCGCACGTGGTGGATGCCGAGGATCTGGTGGTCGACCAGTCCCTCGACCACGTTGAACAGCCCCCACCCGGCCAGGACGCCACCGAAGTGGAAGCTCCAGCTCGGCGGGAGCCGACCCTGCCGCCACTGGGCGAGGGTCACGATCGAGGCGCCGAGCACGAACATCCAGCTCACCACGTGGAAGTAGCCGTCGGCGATCGTGTTGACCTCGAGGCCGGCGACGGTGTCGGGCGGGTACTTCGCCACGTCGCTCAGCATGTGGTGCCACTGCAGCAGCTGGTGCAGCACGATCCCGTCCACGAAGCCGCCCAACCCGATGCCGTACATCAGTCCGGCGGCACGCGACGGCGGCTCTGCGGTGACGACGTAGCGGCCCATCCCGCACGGTGCCCCATGACGGACATTCGGAACGACGGGGTACCAGCCTGGCGTGCGGCCCACCAGTTGCAGCCACCGCCGACCGAGGAGACGCCGTGAGTGAGACCAGCGACGAGAAGCGCTCGACGCCCGAGCACGACCCCGACACCGAGCGGCAGGAGATCGCCGACGTCGACGAGGAGCTCGACGCCCGGGCCGAGGGCGACGGACTGGCCGCGGAGGCGGGCCGGGGCGAGGAGATGGGGCTCTCCGAGGGGTGAGCGACCTGTCAGCACCGGGTCACTCGGGGCGCCAGTCGCGCGCGAGCAGCCCGAAGACCCACGAGTCCGACACGTCGCCGTTGACGATGCAGTTCTCCCGCAGCGTCCCTTCCCGAACGAAGCCGAGCTTCTCCAGGACGCGGGCGGAGGCCAGGTTGCGGGTGTCGGTCTCGGCCTGGACCCGGTTGAGGTCGAGGGTGTCGAAAGCCCACTGCAGCACGGCACGCGCCGCCTCGGTGGCGTAGCCCTGCCCCCAGGCCGCCTCGGCGAGGCAGTAGCCGAGCGACGCGCTGCGGTGGTCCGGGTTCCACCCCCAGACGGTGATCCAGCCGACGAAGGCGCCGTCGGACGCTCGCTCGATGACCACGCGGGACCCGGTGCCGTCCTCGGCGATCTGCCGGGAGACCGCCAGGAACCGCTCGGCACGGGCCCGATCGGTCCACGGCGGCGAGTCCCAGTAGCGCAGCACGTGGGCGTCGCTGTGGAGCGCGAAGAGGTCGTCGGCATCCGCCTCGGTGACGGGACGCAGCCGCAGACGGCCGGTGGACAGCGTGGGGGTGGGCAGCGCCATGGGCTCCATCCTGCCGCCATCTGCCGGGAGCGGTCAGCGGGCGTCGAGCCGCACGCAGCACCGGTCGTCGGCGGGGTCCAGCCGCGCGTGCAGGGAGCGGGCATCGAGGCCCTCGAGCACCCCGTCGACGTAGTCGTGGTTGAGCCCGCACACGAGCGCGGTGTGCTGGCGCGCGAGTGCGTCGAAGGGACAGTTGCGCAGCACCAGCCCGTCGTCGTCGGCGCTCGGCTCGAACCCCCGGCCGGCGAGCACGGCGGCGCACCGCTCGGTCTCCGCGCCCTCGACGCGGCAGCCGGCGCCGTCCGCGCGCCCGGCCGCGTGCGCCTCCTGGGTGAGGGCCGCCGGCAGGTCGCCGCCTCCCAGCGACCGTTCCACAGCGGCCGCGAGCACCGACCCCACCACGTCGTAGCGGCGGGGCGGCAGCGACACCTCCACCTCGGCCGCTGAGCGCCGGTAGAGCTTCGCCGGCCGTCCGGCGCCGGGCCCGCTGCGACCGGACATCCGGCGGTGCTCGACGTCGAGCAGGCCGGCCTCGACGAGACGGTCCAGGTGGAAGCGCGCCGAGTGCAGGGGCACGTCGGACCCGGCTGCGGCCTGCTCCCGACTGACGGCGTCGGACCGGCCGGCGACGAAGTCGTAGAGGCGGCGGCGCACCGGGTCGGCGAGAGCGCCCAGCGCCGCGTAGGCCTCGGACATGGCACCTCCCTTGACGACGACGTTTCTAACGGTCACGCTACTAGCATTTAGAACTCATGGCGAGGAGGGGACCGTGTCCCACGCAACCATCGACCCGAGCGTCGAGCCCAGCCACTCGCGGCTGCGCATCACCCACGAGCCCGCCGCGGTCGACCTGGTCGCCGCCGAGCGTGCCGCCGCCGACATGCTCGCGGCGCTCGGGCTGCCGATCGACGGCGAGGACATGTTCGAGACGCCGCGGCGCCTCGTGCATGCCTACGCCGAGCTCCTCACCGTCCCGGAGTTCGACCTCACCACCTTCGACAACGCCGCGTCGTACGACGAGCTCGTGCTCGTCTCCGACATCCCGGTGCGCTCGCTGTGCGAGCACCACCTGCTTCCGTTCACCGGTGTCGCCCATGTCGGCTACCTGCCGGGTGAGCGCATCCTCGGCCTGTCGAAGTTCGCCCGCACCGTCGACTTCTTCGCCCGCCGCGCCCAGACCCAGGAGCGGCTGACCGCCCAGATCGCCGACCACCTGCACGATCGGCTCGCACCGCTCGGCGTCGGCGTGGTCATCGAGGCCGAGCACAGCTGCATGAGCCTGCGCGGCGCCCGGGCGACGGGTGCGCGGACCACGACGTCCACGCTCCGCGGCCGGCTGCGCGAGGACGCCGCGGCCCGCGCCGAGTTCCTCGCCCTCGCCCGCGACGGGAGGTCGGGACGATGAGCACCGCTCCGATCGTCGTGGTGGGCGGCGGCCTGGCCGCCGGCACCGCCATCACCGAGCTGCGCGAGCGGGGCTACACCGGGCCGCTGGTCGCGCTCACCGACGAGCCGCGACTGCCCTACGAGCGCCCGCCGCTCTCCAAGGGCTACCTGATGGGCAAGGACGCTCCCGACGGCTCCCTCGTCCACGACCGCGCCTGGTACGACGAGCACGACGTCGACGTACGCACCGGGACCCGCGTCGAGGCGATCGACCCGGCGAACCGCACCGTCCTCACCCGCGATGGCGAGCTCGGCTACCGCAGCCTGCTGCTGGCCACCGGCGCGCGGCCTCGACGACTCGCCCTGGCCGACGACAGCGGCGCACCGGTGACCTACCTGCGCACGTTCGAGGACTCCACCGCCCTGCGCGAGCAGCTGCGGCCCGACCGGCGCATCGGCATCATCGGCGGCGGCTGGATCGGTCTCGAGGTCGCCGCCGCCGCGCGTGAGGCGGGCGCCTCGGTGACGGTCCTCGAGGCGCTCGAGCAGCCGCTCCTCAACGTGCTCGGCGGCACGGTCGCGGAGATCTTCGCCGACCTGCACCGGCGCCACGGCGTCGACCTGCGCACCGGCGTGCGGGTCGAGCGGATCACGTCGGCGGGCGCCGGCGCGGTCGTCGAGCTGGCCGACGGAGGGCGATTCGAGGTCGACCACCTCGTCGTCGGGGTCGGCGCCGTCCCGGCCACAGAGCTCGCCGAGGCGGCCGGCCTGACCGTGGACAACGGCGTCCGGACCGACAGCGCGCTGCGCGCGTCGGCGCCCGACGTCTTCGCCGCCGGCGACGTCGCCAACGCCGACCACCCCGTGCTGGGCCACCCGTTGCGGGTGGAGCACTGGGACACCGCCATCAAGCACGGCAAGGTCGCCGGCGCCAACCTGGCCGGCGGCGCGGAGGTCGCCGACGCGCTCCCCTACTTCTTCACCGACCAGTACGACCTCGGCATGGAGTACGTCGGCAACGCCGGTCCGGACGGGTTCGACCGCGTCGTCGTCGAGGGCGACGTGCCCGGGCTGAACTTCCGTGCCTGGTGGCTGCGCAGCGAGGCCGACGGGGAGCGCGTCGTCGCCGGCATGCACGTCAACGACTGGGACGCGATCGACGAGATCCGCTCGCGGGTCGGCGGCCTGACCTCCTAGCCGAAATCCGTCACGTCCGGGCGGCGCCGGTCGATGGTGGCGCAGGAGAGGCGCACCATGGCCTCGGTCTTCTCCGATCGCAGATCGACGGCAGCCCGCGAGTACCGTGCTGTCATCACTGTTCCTCTCCCGCTCGGATACGGGAACGGTAGCCGCCAAGCACGTGTTTGGTCGGCCGGACAAGGAGGTTGAGTGTGGTCGACACCATCCCCGCGGCGCTGGTCGCAGCAGCCGAGAGGTTCGGGTCCAAGCCGGCGTACGCCGAGGGGAGCCGCGTCCTCACCTTCGCCGGCCTCCTGCGTGAGGTGCGCAGTACCGCCGCCGGCTACGCGGCCCGTGGGATGGCGCCCGGCGACCGGGTGTGCGTGTGGGCGCCCAACAGCATCGACTGGGTGATCGCGGCGCTCGCCGTCAGCTATGCGGGCGGGACGCTGGTGCCGGTCGACACCGGATGCACCGGCCGCGAGGCCGCCGACCTCGTCGAGCGAACCGGCCCGACCCTGGTCGTGGTGGGCGACGCCGACCTCGACCGGCGCCGGGTCGACGAGCTGACCGAGGCCGCCGACCTGCCGGGCACCCGGGTCGTCGACATCACCGACCTCGCCGACCTCGGAGTCGATGCCGACGAGTCCACCGACGAGGTGGCCCGTTCCGTCGGCCCCGACGACATCGCCGACGTCCTCTTCACCTCGGGGGCGACCGGCCACCCCAAGGGCGCCATGAGCGCGCACCGGCAGACCGTCGGCGTGGCCAGGACGTGGTCGCAGCTGGGCGGCCTCAACAGCCACGACCGCTACCTCGCGGTCAACCCGTTCTCCTCGGCCCTGGGCTACAAGGCCGGCATCGTCGCCGGCCTGCTCAGCGGCTCGACCCTCCACCCCTTCGCGAGCTTCGACGTCGAGTCGGCGATGGACCTGATCGAGCGGCAGCGGATCACCGTCCTGCCCGGAGCGCCGGCGATCTACGAGTCCCTCCTGGCCGCGCCCGGCCGCGCCCAGCGCGACCTGTCGAGCGTGCGCCTGGCGGTGACCAGCGCGGCGGTCGTGCCGGTCGAGCTCGTCGAGCAGATGCGTGCGCCCAAGCCCGAGGGTCTCGGCATCAAGACCGTGGTCACCGCCCTCGCGACGCCTGAGGCCGCCGTCGCGACGATGGGCCGCCAGGGCGACAGCGCCGAGACGGTCGCGGCCACCCGCGGCCGCCCGGTGCCCGGGATGGAGGCCCGCGTGGACTCCCCCGGCGACGACGGCGCCGGTGAGCTCCTGCTGCGCGGTGACTTCGTGATGCGCGGCTACTTCGACGACCCGGTCGGCACCGCCGAGGCGATCGACGCGGACGGCTGGCTGCACACCGGCGACGTCGGCGTCCTCGACGAGGACGGCAACCTGCGGATCACCGACCGGCTCGGGGCCCGGGCGAGGTAGTCCGGGCCGGATCACTCCGGGCTGGTCACCTCGAGCCGCCCATCGGCGTACTCGCGGCGCAGGACCTTCTTGTCGAACTTCCCCACCGACGTGCGCGGGATCTGCTCGATGAAGCACCAGGCGTCGGGCAGCTGCCACTTCGCGAACTCCGCCCCGAGGTAGTCGCGCAGGTCCGCGGCGCCGACCGTCGACCCGGGCCTGAGCACGACCGAGGCGAGCGGGCGCTCCTGCCACTTCTCGTCGGGGATGCCGACGACGGCGGCCTCGACCACGTCCGGGTGCGCCATCAGGGCGTTCTCGAGCTCGACCGAGGAGATCCACTCGCCGCCGGACTTGATCACGTCCTTGGCGCGGTCGGTGAGGGTGATGTAGCCGAGAGGGTCGACCATCCCCACGTCGCCCGTGCGCAGCCAGCCCTCGTGGAACTTCGCGGTGACCTCGGGGTCGTCGGAGCTGTAGTAGGCGCCGGTGACCCACGGCCCGCGCACCTCGAGCTCGCCGACCGCCTCGCCGTCGCTGGGCAGCACGGTGCCGTCGTCGGCGGTGATCCTGGCCTCGACGCCGCACACCAGCCGGCCCTGGCCGCCCCGGTAGCGCCACTCCTCCTCCCCCGACACCCCGAGCGGTACGCCGGCCGCGCTGGCCACCGGCGAGGTCTCGGTCATCCCCCAGGCCTGCCGGACCTCCAGCCCGTGCCGCTCCTTGAGCGCCTTCTGCAGCGACACCGGGACGGCGGAGCCGCCGCAGAGGATGCGGCGGATCGAGTCGACGGAGAGGTCCGGATGGGCGTCGAGGTACATCAGGACGTCGTTCCAGATCGTCGGCACGGCGCCGCTGATCGTGGGCCGGCTCTCCCGCATGAACCGCACCAGCGGCTCGGCCTGCAGCCACCGGTCGGGCATGCACAGCGAGGCCCCGCTCATCAGCGCCGCGTAGGCCAGGCCCCACGCGTTGGCGTGGAACATCGGCACGATCGGCAGCACCCGGTCGTGCCAGTCCAGTCCGGCGACGTTGCCGGTGCAGATCATCTGCGAGTGCAGCCACGCCGAGCGGTGGCTGTAGATGACGCCCTTCGGGTTCCCGGTCGTGCCGCTGGTGTAGCACATCGCCGCGGCGGCGCGCTCGTCCACCTGCGGCCAGTCGAACTCGTCGGGCTGGGCGGCCAGCAGGTCGGCGTACAGCTGGACCTGCTTGCCGGAGGCGCGCAGCGAGTCGAGGTCGGCCGACGCGGCGTCGGGGCCCGCGACAAGCACGTGCGTGACCGTCTCCATCGCGGGCAGGTGCGGGGCGAGCAGGCCGACGAGCGAGTCGTCGACGATGACGACGCGGTCCTCGGCGTGGTTGGCGACGTAGACCAGCTGCTCGGGGAAGAGCCGGATGTTGAGCGTGTGCAGGACCGCGCCCATCGACGGGATCGCAAGGTAGGCGACCAGGTGCTCGGTGTTGTTCCACTGGAAGGTGGCGACGCGCTGGTCCCCCGTGACGCCCAGGGACCGCAGGCCGCTGGCGAGCCTGGCGGCCTCGCGCCCGACCTCGGCGTACGACGTCGAGCGCAACCCGTCCGGGGTGGCGGTGACGACCTCCGAGTCGCCGTGCACGGTCGTGCCGTGGAGGAGGAGGGAGCCGATGGTCAGCGGAACGTCCTGCATGGTGCTGTGCATGGGCCGATCCTCGCCTGTGACCCCGGTCACGTCCACCACCTGATCGAGAACGTGGACAGGGCCGGCGATGCTCGTGGGCTACGTTGCGACCGAGCCACCGGCTCCTCGATCCCGGCCGACACCCCGGAGGTGACCTGATGCCCATCGACCCCGACCAGGCGATCGGCGCTTCGCTGCCCGACCTGCCCTTCTCTTGGACGTCCTCCGACGTGCTGCTCTACCACCTGGCGATCGGCGCCGGGCAGCGCGCCGACGACCCGGTCGACCCGGCCGCGCTGCGGCTGACCTTCGACGACGACCACCTGCAGGTGCTGCCCTCCTTCGGGGTCGTCGCCCCCGGGTTCCACCGCACCATGCCGCCGAACCTCGCCATCCCGGGCATCGACATCGACCTGACCCAGGTGCTGCACGGGGCGCAGTCCGTGCAGGTGCACCGGCCGATCCCCACCGCCGGCTCCGGCACGCTGCGCACCGAGGTCAGCGACATCTGGGACAAGGGCAAGGCGGCCGTCATCGTCCAGTCCGGGACCGCCGTCTCCGACGACGGCGAGGACCTGTGGACGGTCACCTCGACGATCTTCGTGCGCGGCGAGGGCGGCTGGGGCGGTGACCGCGGCCCGTCGACCGCCGTCGTGGTGCCCGAACGCGCGGCGGACGCGGAGACGACGTACGCCGTCTCGCCGCAGCAGGCGCTGCTCTACCGCCTGTGCGGCGACCGCAACCCGCTGCACGCCGACCCGGCCTTCGCGGCGCGCGCCGGCTTCCCGCGGCCGATCCTGCACGGGCTGTGCTCCTACGGGATCGTGCTCCGCGAGGTGACCGACCTGCTGCTCGACCGCGACCCGTCCCGCGTCGGCGGCTTCTCCGCCAGGTTCTCCGGCATCGTCTTCCCCGGCGAGTCGATCAGGGTCGAGGCCTGGGACGGCGAGGAGTCGATCGTGGTGCGGGCGAGCATCGCGGGCGGTGAGCGCGACGGATCGCCCGTGCTCTCGGACTGCGTGGTGACCAAGGCGTGACCATGTTGTTCACGTCCGAGCGACACCTCGACAACGCCGTCCTCGAGCGTGAGTTCACCCTCGGCGAGGTCCCCGGCATCCTGTGGACGCCCTCCGCCGCCGCCGAGCCCGCGCCGCTGATCCTCCTCGGCCAGCAGGGCGGGCTGCAGCGCATGTATCCCCGGCTCGTCGGGCGTGCCCGGAGCTCGGCGGAGCTCGGCATCGCCTCGGCCGCCGTCGAGCTGCCCGGCAGCGGGGACCGGCCCCGGCTTCCCGACCTGGAGCGGGCGCGTGCCGACCTGCGCCGGGCCGTCGCGGCCGGCGAGCCGGTCGACGACGAGATCGTCGAACGGCTCATCCTGCCGCTGGTCGACCGGGCCGTCCCGGAGTGGCAGGCCACCCTCGACGCGCTCCTCGCACTGCCCGAGCTCGGCGGCCCGGTCGGGCTGTCGGGCGGGGTCTTCGCGATCGGAATCCGGATGGCGGCGCTCGACCCGCGCATCGCGGCGGCCGCCCTGTTCGCCGGGAGCTACGTCCCGGCCGCGATGTTCGAGGAGGCCCGGCGGGTCACCGTCCCGCTGCACGTCATGCTGCAGTGGGACGACGAGGGCAACGACCGCCAGCAGGCGCTGGACCTGTTCGACGCCTTCGGCTCGCCGGAGAAGACGCTGCACGCCAACATGGGCGGCCACACCGGCATCCCACAGTTCGAGGGCGAGGCGGTGGGCCGGTTCTTCACCCGGCACCTGAGGTGACGGTCAGCTGAGCCTGCGGCGCTCGGTCGACTCCGGCGAGTTGGCGGTCACGCAGAGGAGCTGGCCGGCCGGGTCGCGCAGCACGTGCCAGCCGTCGCCCGGTCCGACGTCGGTCGCGCCGAGGTCCAGCAGACGGGCCACCTCGGCGGGTACGTCGTCCGCGCCGAGGTCGAAGTGCGCGCGGACCGGCCCCGACGGCTCCTCGAGGCGCTGGAAGAGCAGCTGCAGCGGGGAGCCGGCGCCGTCGTGCCACTTGCCGGCGAACTCCTCCCCGCCCGTCTCGTGCCAGCGCTCACCGAGGAGGTCGCGCCAGAACGCCACCTCGCGGTCGTGCGCCTCCACGGGCGAGTCGATGCAGACCTGGACCATCCGGGAGCGGTGCCCGTCGGGCCAGGTCGTCGGCGGCGGCGTCTCGTGGGTGTCGGCGCGGACGACGCAGAACGGCAGGCCGCCCGGGGACCTCACCGTCGTCCAGCGATCGTGCTCGGCGACCAGGTCCGCGCCCAGGTCCCGCGCGGCGCCGATCGTCTGCTCGGGATGCGGCGACTCGAGGTCGATGTGCACCCGCGGCGGCCCCTGGACCTGTTGCAGGTGCAGGTAGGGCCCACCCTCGGGCGGCTCGAAGCTCGCCAGCTCGGGGTGGCCCGGCCACGGCTCGCCCAGCGGCCAGCCGAGCGCCGCCGCCCAGAACTCCCCGGCCGTGCGGTGCTGCTCGGCCGGCACGTCGACGACGGCGTGCAACCAACTCATGTGACCGAGGGTAGGCCCCCGACCCTAGGGTGGCCGGGTGGCTCTCACCCTGGGCCTCGACGAGGCGCGCACCGCGTTCGCTGAGTCGGTCGAGGCGTTCTGCCGAGCGGCCGGCGGCTTCACCGAGCACGAGTTGCTGGGCGCCTCCCGCTGCCACGGGTGGACTCCGCCCTCGACGTGGCGGTGCGCACCGTCCGGGCGCTGAGCGACGACGCACTGCCTCGCGACTGGAGCGCGGAGACGGCTGTGCTCGTCGGGACCGGTCGTGAGCCGGTGCCCGACGAGCATGCCGAGCTGCGCTCGCGGCTGCCCGCCCTGGGTTAGCCGACGCTCGCCTGGGCGGCGCTGGTGACCGTGACGCCGTTGGCGAACTCGACGAGCTGGTCGTCGGTGAGGCCGATGTTGTTCCACGCCTGGACGACGACCACGTGCGTGCCGTCGCTGTACTCGAGGATGCGCGCGGCGTCCTGCGTGCGCAGGTAGCCGGCCGATCCGTGCACGGTGACCGCCTTGCCGGTCTTGTCGAACGACGCGTCCTGCGACTGCAGCATCACGACGAGCTTGCCCACGAAGCTGTCGAGGCTGCTCGTGTCGCCGGCGGGCGCCACGTCGAGCGAGAACGGCGTCGCGCCCTGCAGGACGTAGCCGTCGGGCACCTTGGCGACCTGGAAGCCCTCCCGCTGGGCCCCGGTGTAGTCGACCAGGTCGATCCGGCCCGACTGGGAGGGAGCGGTCGAGGCGATGTCGGCTTGCGTCGGCCCCTGCGGCTGGTTGCTCAGCACGACGGTCGTCGCGACCGCGCCGACGGCCAGCAGGCCGGCCCCGCCGGTCGCGAGCCGGACGGCACGGCGGCGTCCGGCCGCGGTGCGAGCCCGGCGTACGTCGGCGAGGACGACGTCCTCCCCTGGGGCGGATGCGGGCACGCGCAGTGCGCGCAGGCGGGTCTCGAGATCAGTCATGATTTCCTCCTTGGAGTGCGGCGTCCTTCAGCTGTGCGCGGAGCTTGGCGAGCCCCCGCGCGGTCTGGCTCTTCACGGTCCCGACGGAGCACCCGAGTGCGTCGGCGACGTCTTCGACGGAGCGGTCCTCGACGTGGCGCAGCACGACCGCGGCGCGCATGCGCGGCGGCAGCTCGCGCAGGGCGGCGAACAGCTCCGGGTCGTCGGCGAGCTCCACGGCGGGCGCGTCGGGCACGCTGTGCATGCTGCGCTCGCGGCTGACCCAGGCCCGGCGGCGGTGGTCGAGGAAGCAGTTGACGAGGACCCGCCGGGCGTACGCCGGGGCGTGCGGTCCTCGCGCCCGGCCCCAGGCCAGGTAGAGGCGCACGAGAGCGCTCTGGGTCAGGTCCTCGGCGAGGTGGCGGTCACCGGCCGTCAGGGCGGCGGCCGTGGCGACCATCTCGCCGCGATGGCCGCGGACGAAGACCTCGAACTCGGATTGGTGGCTCACACCCCTACAACGTGACCGGGCGGTGCTGAGGTTGCATCAACGCGTCGCTGTTCCTGGTGGTGGGCCGGCCATCTTGCGGTGGTCCCAGCTCGCCACGTGCTCCGGCTCGACGATGACGCCGACCCGCTTGCGGGCCTGGTTCGCCACGATCTGCTCGCCGAGCTCGCCGGTGTCGACGCCGCCGGCCATCCGGTCGACCACCTTCACGCCGAGCGCGCGCACGTCGTCGTACTCCTCGACGAGCGTCGCGCGGCCGCGGATGCTGACGCCGCGCAGCTCGAGGTAGTCCTCGCCGTCCTCGACCAGGCAGGTGATCCGCGGGTCGCGGCGCAGGTTGAGGATCTTCTGCGAGGCGCCGTAGGTCCAGAAGGCGATCCGCCCCGCGTCGAGGACGTAGAACAGCGTCGTCAGGTGTGGCGCTCCGTCGGGGCCGACGGTGGCGACCTGGACCTTCATCCGGTCGGCGAGGAAGCGCTCGACCTCCTCGTCGGTCAGCCTGACGGCCTGGCGTCCCTGCGCGTTCATCGAGCTCCGTCCCGGTGGTTGGCGGGCTCCACGGTAGAGGACTCGGCCGACCGCCCCTCGGGCGCGGATGCGCGAACGGCTGCGACGGAGCACGATGGGACCTGTGACGCAGGCCCGATCGCTGCTCGGCGCGTGGCCGTGGCTCGTCGCCCTGCTCGTGGCGGCCCTCCTCGGCGGGTTCGTCGGCGCGCTCACCGTGGTCGCGGTCCGCGACGATCCGGCGTCCTGCTCGGCCACCTCGGTGGCGAGCGACGTGCTGCCCTCCGTGGTCACGGTCGAGGTCACGAGCCCCGGCGGGGCCGGGAGCAACGGCACGGGCGCGGTCTACCGCTCGGGCGGCTACATCCTCACCAACGAGCACGTGATCTCCGCGGCGGTCGGCGGTGGCGCGTCGGTCAGCGTCCGCTACAGCGACGGTACGACGTCCGCCGCGACGATCGTCGGCGAGGACTTCGCCACCGACCTGGCCGTCGTACGCGCCGACGACCGGGCCGACGGCCGACCGCTCCTGGGCATCGGCGACTCCGGCGCGGTCAGGGTCGGCCAGGCCGTGATCGCGCTCGGGGCGCCGCTGGGCCTCTCGAACACCGTGACGAAGGGGATCGTCAGCGCGCTCGGGCGCTACGTGCCGGTGCCGTCCGACTCCGGGCGGGTCGCCCACCTGCTCGACGCGATCCAGACCGACGCGTCGATCAACCCGGGCAACAGCGGCGGCCCGCTCGTCGACTGCTCGGGGCGGCAGGTGGGCGTGAACACCGCGATCTCCACCGTCCCGAACGCCGAGGGCACGGCCGGCGGCGGCAGCGTCGGGCTAGGGTTCGCCATCCCGACGACGATCGCGACGAGGATCGCCGACCAGCTCGTCAAGAGCGGACGGGCCGACCACCCCGTCATCGGCTTCGCGGCACACCCCGTCGCGAACGCCGAGACCGGCCGCCCGGACGGCCTCGCGGTGACCGCCGTGCTGCCCGACGGGCCGGCGGCTCAGGCCGGGCTGGCAGCGGGCGACCTCGTCACCGAGCTCGACGGCGGCGCAGCGACGAGCAGCGAGCAGCTCGTGCTGGTCAGCCTGCGGCACGAGGCGGGCGACACGGTGGCCGTCTCGTTCCGGCGCGACGGGTCGGAGCACTCCGCGAAGATCACGCTCGGCAGCCCGGCGTCCTGACCTGCTCCGCCGCGTCGTCTCGTGTCCTGTGGGAATGCGGCGCACCAGGTGTTGCTTGGGTCCGGCGTGAGCGTCGACCTGCATCCGCTGCTCCGCGGCCGGTTCAGCCCCCTGCGGTTCGACTCCGCGCACGTGCTGGCGGGCGCCGACGTCGAGCTGCTCCTCGAGGCCGCGCGCTGGGCTCCGTCGGCGGGGAACTCGCAGCCGTGGGCGTTCCTCGTCGCCCGGCGCGGGGAGCCCGACCACGACACGTTCGTACGACGACTCGCACCGAGCTCGCGCCGCTGGGCGCCCGACGCGAGCGCGCTGCTGGTCAACCTCGCCCACCGCACCGTCGACGACAGCAGGCTCCCCTACTCCGAGTTCGCCGACTACGACCTCGGCCAGGCGGTCGCGCACCTCACCCTGCAGGCGAGCGCCATGGGGCTGTCCTGCCGGCAGTTCCGCGTTCGACGCGGCCGGGCTGAGCGCGGACCTGCGGGTCGCGCCGGGTTGGGAGGTGGTGACTATGACCGCGGTGGGCATCGGCGCGGACGGCGTACGCCCCGAGCGGGAGCGACGCAGCCTCACCGACCTGACGACCGCGCCCCGCGAGAACCCGGCCTGAGGAACGTCAGGCGCGCTCGAGCCGCAACACCGGGCGACCGACTGAGGAAGATCGTGACGCGCAACCAGCGGATGGAGCTTTGACCCCGCCGACTGCCCGCGGGGGTCGGTCTGAAAAAACTGCTGGGTTGGGAGGCTTCCGGGCACCTCCCAGACCGACCAAGTCATCAGTTTTCTCACTCCCGGCGCCCGCAGGTGGTCAAGGGCTCCACTCGTGTTCAGGCGCTGCGAAGGGTCAACGCCGGCGGGCGGAGCCGGGCGCACCTCGGGCCGCCGCGCTCGTCGGTCAGGTCGACGGTGGCGACCACGTGCTCCGTCGACCGGCCGGTCACCAGCGGAGCGACGTCCTCGAGCATCAGCTTGGCGCGGCGGAACATCGTGAAGGCGCCGGTCGCTTCGACGGCGCCCCAAGTCAGGTAGACGAAACGTGCTCCCGGGCGGCCGTGGACGGCGGGACCGCAGAAGTCGGTGCCGCCGTCACGCTCGAGGACCTCGATCTCGGCGCGCCAGTGCGCCGCGTCGCTGTCGCCCGGAACCAGGTCGACCGCGTCGCGGCCCACCTGGAGGCCGACGTGGACGTTGTGGCACGGACCGTCATCGAGGTGCCAGGTCCGGCCGGGGAGGTTGTGCCCACGGATCTCGAGCAGCACCCGGCTATCGTGCCAGAGGCCGCGCTGCGGCGGTCAGGCCCGCGGGATCACCGTGAGCACCCGCGCGACGTGGGTGCGGAACTCGCTCATGAAGTCGGTGAGGAACGCGGCGGTGGACTCGTCGTTCACCGTGCCGTCGTCGTCGATCAGGCCGGGCGTGAGGTGGATGTAGGCCTCGGGCGCGGTCATCTGGCGCGCATTGCAGAAGCTGAGCACGGCGCGCAGGCTCTGCTGGCCGACAGCGGTGCCGATCTGCCCGATGGAGGCACCGATGACGGCGGCCGGCATGTGGTCGAAGGAGTTCTGTCCCCACGGGCGGGACGCCCAGTCGATGGCGTTCTTCAGGGCGCCGGGGATGGAGCGGTTGTACTCCGGACTGATGAACAGGATCGCGTCGGAGGCGGCGATCGCCTCCTTGAGCGCGGTCGCCTCGGGCGGGTAGTCCGCGTCGAAGTCGGGGCTGTAGAGCGGCAGGTTGCCGATCGGGAGCTCGGTGAACTCGAGGTCATCGGGGGCCAGCCGGATCAGGGCGCGGCTGAGCGTGCGGTTGATCGACGTCGAGGACAGGCTGCCGATGAAGTAGCCGACCTGGTAGGTCATGGTGATCTCCTCTCGGGGGCGGGTGTGGGAGCCCGGTGCCCCGAAACGGAACGGCGCACAGCAGCCGGCCTGGGCCGGCTGCTGTGCGCCGCGTGCGCTGCCTGTGAGTCAGAGGTGCGTCAGAGGTGGGTGGCGCCACCGTCTGCGGTGCGACTGCGAGCGACCGTGTCGCGGCCGAGCACGAACCCGAGCGCGATCATGCCGACGCCGAGCAGCAGGTGCAGCCAGTTGTCGGCGCTGTTCACCGGCACGAAGTTCGCGCCGGTCCCGCGGTCGATGATCACGCCGTAGAGGAACAGGACGAGGTAGATGACGCCGCCGCCGATGAGGTAGCCGCGGGCACCGCTCCAGGTCCGCGCCATCGCCAGTCCGGCGATGCCGAACAGCAGGTGCACGATGTTGTGCAGGATCGAGACCTGGAAGATGCCGAGCAGCTTGGCGTCAGAGTCGTGACCGGCGAAGGTCATGTCGCCGTAGTGCGACGTGATGCCGGGGATGAAGCCCAGCACCCCGACCAGCAGGAAGACGGCTGCCACGACGGTGGCCGCCGTCTGGATCGGCGTATCGGTCATCGACCTGGTGGTTCGTTCGTTCGCCATGGTGTCTCCTTGGTACAGAAGTGAATGTTGTTCTCGGTACCCATTCGGAGCCATTACTCGCGCTGGACGGCTCCGGCCCACATCACACGACTGCCGCACAAGCGAACACGTTTGCGGTGGCGCGATCGCGGATAAGGGCGAGCGTGAAGCTCTACGCCGACCTTCCCTCCCGCCGTACGACGCAGTTCGTCGGTGATCTGCTCCTGGCCCTCTGGATCGTGCTCTGGATCTGGCTCGCGACGCGGGTCCATGAGGCGACCGAGGAGCTGGCGATCCCCGGACGGCGCATCGACGCCTCGGCCGGCGACCTCGGAGCGCAGCTGCACGACGCGGCCGGATCCGTCGGGGACCTGCCGATCGTCGGGGACGACGCCAGCAAGCCGCTGAACGGCGCCGGCGACGCCGCCGAGCAGCTGGCGCGCGCCGGCCGCGCCCAGGTCGAGGCGGTCGACACGCTCGCCTTCTGGCTCGCGATCACCACCGCCCTCGTGCCGATCCTGCTCGTGCTCGCGTTCTACGTGCCGAGGCGGGTGCGGTTCGTAC
The DNA here is from genome assembly GCF_900112345.1 of Nocardioides terrae. Lineage (GTDB taxonomy): Bacteria > Actinomycetota > Actinomycetes > Propionibacteriales > Nocardioidaceae > Nocardioides > Nocardioides terrae. Next base: position 15,880 of record NZ_FOLB01000011.1, on the reverse strand, counting down.
GTCGGGCGACGGCCGGGCAGCGGCTCATCGATTCCGCGGCCGACCTGGACCTGTTCGCGCTGCGTGCCCTGACCCACCAGCCGCTCCACGTGCTCGCGCGGATCAGCGACGACCCGGCCGGGCGGTGGCGCGCGCGTGATCCTGAGATCGTCCGGCGGCTGGCGCTGCTGGACCTAGCGGATGCCGGCCTCGCTCCCCCGCCGGCCGACGGGCGCCGCTGACCCACCTCGAGGCAGGTCACGGCGTCGAGTCGTCACGGCGGTGCCCCGCGTCCGGTCGGTCTTTCAGGACAGCCGAGGGAAGGGGGCCGGACATGATCGACATCCTCATGATCTGCCCGCGCTGCGACGGCGAGATCACGGTCCTCATGGACCGCGCCGTCCTGCGCGTGGACGTCGAGCCGCGCGCCCGGGGCGAGCTGTTGTACCGCTGCCCCGCCTGCGGGCACCCGAGCGTGAGCCCTATCGGCGGCGACCTGCTCGCGCAGCTGCTGCTGGTCGGCGTACGCCCGGTGGCGCTTGCCGAGCCGCGTCTGGACAGGGACGACCTCGCGCCGGCCGGAGCACCGTTCACCATCGAGGACATGCTGAGCTGGCACGAGCAGCTCGACGCGGTCGACACGGTCGCTCCCTGGGAGTGACCGCGCCGACCCCGTCGCCTCAGCGCTTCCGCACGGTCTCCTCACCTGGCGGCGCGGGCCTCCTCGACCTCGCGTCGACGGGTGTCGGGGTACCAGACCTGGCCCTCGTGCCGGAAGCCGTAGCCCGGTTGCTGCACCGAGCGCAGCGAGACGATGTCCCGGCCGAGCGGGACGGCCAGCAACCACACCGCCAGCACCCGCAGCTTGCGCTCCCAGCTCGGGATCGCGAGCACGTGGTAGCCGCGGTGCACGAGCCAGGCGGGGAACCCCTTGAGCACGACGGGGCCGCTCTCGAAGACGCCGTCCCCGAGCCCGAGCGTCGCGATGATGCCGAGGCTGCGGTGCCGGTAGGGGTGCGTACGCCGGCCGCGGACGACCGCTCGCAGGTTCCGGGCCAGCCGCTTGCCCTGCCGCACGGCGTGCTGTGCGTTGGGAACGGTGTAGGCCGATCCGCCGACCGCGAGGTCCGGGACGGCGGCGGCGTCGCCGGCGGCCCAGGCGCCGGCCACCGGATCGTCGTCGGTCCCCACCCGCAGGTCGGGGCGTACGACGATCAGGCCCTTCCGGTTCGTGGGCAGGTCGGTGCGCTTGGCGATCACCGGGTTCGCGGCGATCCCGGCCGTCCACACGATCAGGCCGGACTCGAACCGCTCGCCCGAGGAGAGCTCGACGACGCCGTCGCAGACGGAGTTGACGGTGGTGTCGAGGTGGACGGTGGCCCCCTTGCGGGCGAGCCGCCGCGCGACCCACCCGCTCACCGGCAGGCTGACCTCGGGCAGGATCCGGCCGGCCGCCTCGACCAGGTGGAAACGCAGGTCGTCGGGGTCGATGCGGTAGCGCTTGCGCGCGACCGCGCGGGCGAGGCTGAGCAGCTCGGCGAACCCTTCGACGCCGGCGAAGCCGCCTCCGACGAACGTCACCGTCAACAACCGGTCACGGTCGGGCCCCGCAGGGAGGTCCGCGGCGATGTCCAGCGAGGTGAGCAGCGTGTCGCGGATCGCGACGGCCTCCTCGATCCGCTTGAGCCCGATCGCCTCGTCCGGGATCCCGGGGATCGGGAAGGTCCGCGTGACCGAGCCGGCGGTGACGACGACCTCGTCGTACCCCAGCTCCATCTCGCCGCCGCCGGTCAGGTGCACGAGAACCGTCCGGTGACCGTGGTCGATCGAGATCGCTGCACCGTTGATCACCTGGGTGCGCCGGAGATGGCGACGTAGCGAGATCACGGCGTGCCGCGCCTCGATGGAACCGGCGAGCACCTCGGGCAGGAACGGCTGGTAGGTCATGTAGGGCAGCGGGTCGACGACCGTGACGGTGGCCTCGCCGCGGTGCAGCCGCTTCTCGAGCTGCCAGGCGGTGTAGAAGCCGGCGTACCCGCCCCCGACGATGACGATCCGTCGGGGCGCGGCGCCTCGGTGTGTGCGGATGGAGTTCTTCACGTACATGCAGACCACGCAGCCCACGCGGGTGTGACATCGAGGCACAGCGAAGCGCCGGCCGCCGGGGGGACCCGGCGACCGGCGCAACGTGCGATGGTCAGCGCTGCTCGGAGCGCGCCAGCCACTCCTCGTAGCTGGTGGCGCCCAGCGCCGCACCGTCGTCCGTCGGGACGATCGACTCCTCGACCAGCACCTGACCGAAGTACGGCGCCTGGGGGTCGGCGACGACGCGGCGCGGGTCGCCGAGGTGGTCCAGGACGCCGGCGATGAACTCGTCGAACCGGTACCGGGCCGGGCCGGCGACCTCGACGTGCCCGTTGATCGGCTCGCCGGCGGCCATCCTCCCCACCGCGCTCGCGACGTCGTCCGAGGCGATGGGCTGGAACGCGACCGGCGGCAGGTGGACCTCGTCGCCGACGGTGGCGGAGTCGGCGATGGCCTTGCCGAACTCGAAGAACTGGGTGGCGCGGACGATGCAGTACGGCACGCCGGACTCCTCGATCAGCCGCTCCTGAGCGACCTTGGCGCGGAGGTAGCCGCTGTCGGGCGCCCGGTCACAGCCGACGATCGAGAGCGCGACGTGGTGGTCGACGCCGGCCTTCCGCTCCGCCTCGAGCAGGTTCGTCGTCGAGGTGGTGAAGAACTGCATGACGTCGTCGTCGGCGAACGACGGCGAGTTCGAGACGTCCACGACGACATCGGCTCCGGCGAGCACCTCGTCGAGGCCCTCACCCGTCAGCGTGTTCACCCCCGTCTGGGGGGACGCCGGAACGGCCTCGTGGCCGTGCTCGCCGAGGAGCTTGACCACCTTCGATCCGATCAGCCCACTTCCTCCGATGACTACGACCTTCATCAGGCACCTCTCTCTTCCTCGTTCGATCCCGGATGGTCCTGCAACACCCGGTTGACCGGACAGGGCCGCCTCCTGTGACGGGACGGCCGGACCTGTCACAGGCCGGTCGGCGGTCCGGTCATGCGTGCAGGCGCCACACCGCGTGGCCGGGAGAGGTGTACGCATGAGCGCGAACGAGCGGCGGATCACGACGAGCGTGCTCGTCATCGGCACGGGCGGGGCGGGCCTGCGGGCAGCCATCGAGCTCGCCGAGGTCGGGACCGACGTCCTGGTGATCGGGAAGCGACCGCGGCTGGACGCCCACACGTCCCTGGCCGCGGGCGGCATCAACGCCGCGCTCGGCACGATGGACCCCGCCGACAGCTGGCAGCAGCACGCCGCTGACACCATCAAGGAGAGCTACTTCCTCGCCGATCCCCGCACGGTCGAGATCGTGGCGAAGGAGGCCGAGCGCGGGATCGCGGACCTCGTCCGGTTCGGGATGGACTTCGCCCGGGAGGACGACGGCCGGATCTCTCAGCGCTTCTTCGGCGCCCACACCTACCGGCGCACGGCCTTCGCCGGCGACTACACCGGTCTCGCGATCCAGCGCGCACTGGTCACCCGTGCCGAACAGCTGGACGTGCGGATCCTCGACGGCCTCTACGTCACGCGGATCCTGGTCAAGGACGGTGCCGCCTTCGGCGCCTACGCCTTCGACCTGACCGACGGCACCCGCTACCTGCTGCACGCCGACGCCGTGATCCTGGCGGCCGGCGGTCACACCCGCATCTGGCGGCGTACGTCGTCGCGGCGCGACGAGAACAACGGCGACTCGTTCCGCCTCGCGGTGGACGCCGGGGCGAGGCTGCGGGACGCCGAGCTCGTGCAGTTCCACCCGTCGGGCCTGCTCGAGCCGGAGAACGCCGCCGGCACGCTGGTCTCCGAGGCCGCGCGCGGGGAGGGCGGGATCCTGCGCAACGCGCTGGGCGAGCGCTTCATGGAGCGCTACGACCCGGAGCGGATGGAGCTCTCGACCCGCGACCGCGTGGCGCTGGCGTCCTATTCCGAGATCAAGGCCGGCCGCGGCACTCCGCACGGCGGGGTCTGGCTGGACGTCTCCCACCTGCCGCGGGAGACGATCATGACCCGGCTGCCCCGCGTCTACCAGACCCTGCTCGAGCTGCAGATGCTCGACATCACCACCGACCCGATCGAGGTCGCCCCCACGGCGCACTACTCGATGGGCGGCGTCTGGGTGCGTCCGGAGGACCATGGCACCGACGTCGACGGCCTGTACGCGATCGGCGAGGCGGCCAGCGGGCTGCACGGCGCCAACCGGCTCGGCGGCAACTCACTGATCGAGCTGCTCGTGTACGGCCGCATCACGGCTCGGGCCGCCGCGGAGCACTCCGCCTGCCTGCAGACGCACCGGCGGTCGCGCGAGGCGGAGGACGAGGCGCGGGAGGAGGTGCGGGCGCTGGTGGTCTCGGACGGTCGGGAGAACGTGCGCGCCCTGCAGCGCGCGGTCCGGGACACGATGACCGAGCACGCGGGCGTCGTACGCGACGAGGCGGGACTGCTGGCGGGCCTGCTCGACGTCGAGGAGATCGAGGGCCGGGCCGAGTCCGTCGGCATCCATCCCGACATCGCCGGCTTCCAGGACCTGGCACACGCCTTCGACCTGAAGGCGTCGCTGCTGGCCGCGCGAGCCACGCTGGAGTGCGCGCTGGAGCGTCGCGAGACACGTGGCTGCCACAACCGCGGCGACCACCCCGACCTCGACCCCGATCTCCAGGTGAACCTGGTCTGGTCGCCCGCGATCGGGGTGGTGCGTGAGGAGATCGCACCGGTCCCGGCCGAGCTGGCCCGGCTGATCCGTGACGAGGTGTCGACCGAGGGCAAGCTCGTCGAGTGAGGGACGACCGGGCCGGCGCCGCGTCCGTGACAGCGCTCAGCTGCTGAGCTGGGGTCCGATCTCCCGCCGCGACCGGATCCCGAGCTTGGTGAAGACCTTGCGCAGGTGCCACTCCACGGTGTGTGCGCTGAGGAAGAGCTCGGCCCCGATCTCCGGGTTGGTCATCCCGGCGGCGGCGAGCTCGGCGATGTGGAGCTCCTGGGGAGTGAGCGGGGACGACGCGGCCGACGGACGCCGCTCGACCGGGACGCCGCTCGTGCCCAGCGCGGTGAGCGCCCGCTCCGCGAAGGCGGCCACGCCCATCCGGTCGAGCAGCTCGTGGGCGTGCGTCAGGCGCTCGCGTCCCTCCCCGATGCGCCCCGAATCCAGCAGCCACTCGCCGTACACGAGGTGCGCGCGCGCCGCGAGGGCGCCCACCCCCGCGCGGTCGAGCCGCTCCATCGCCTCCAGGTAGTCCGCCTCGGCGTCCTGGCCGGACGTCACCAGGGCGGACACGTACGCCGCGGTCCCCCGCGCCCAATCGCTGCCGCTGGCCAGCGCCCTGGAGCGCAGGTGGCGTACGGCGTCGCCGGCCTCGTCGGGCCGGCCGAGCCGGGCGGCCGCCTCGGCGACCTCGACCATCGACCAGGTGGCGAGCCCCATCTCGGCCGGGTGTGCCGCACCGGCCCGTCCCGCCGTCAAAGCCTCCTCGTGACGGCCGGACCCGTTCGCCAGGACCGCTGCCGCCCACTGGGTCGCCGTCACGACCTTGCCCTCGTCCTCCAACAGGCTGTCCGCGTTGATGCGCTGGATGATCGCCGCCGTCCGCTCCTCCCGGCCCTGCCACGGCGCCAGCACCAGCGCTCCGTAGTTCGCCGCGACGCTGCCTCCTGCCACGTCGGCCAGCGCCGCGGCCTGGGCGAGCAGAGCCTCGCCGGTGGCGAGATCGCCGGCGAAGACGCGGTTGGAGAGCCGGAGCAGGAACGCCGACGGCAGCACGGCGAGCGCCCCCGACACACGGGCGAGCTCGACGAGCCGGGCGGAGAGTGCCGACCAGGTGTCGAACTCCCACGCGTCGTGTGCCATCCGGCAGGCGAGCGGAAGCCAGCCGAGCGCCTCGTCCGGCGGCAGCTCGTCGCCCTGGTAGCCCGCGAGCGCCTGCTGGAGCGGGTGCAGCCCGCCGGCGTCGCCCGCGACCAATCGGGCCGCGCCCTCGAGGAGCAGGTCGTCACGCGTCGGGTCCTGCTGCGGACGCACCGACAGGATGGCTGCGGCGACGTGCTCGGCAGTGCCTGCCTCCTGGGGGACGCTGCCTGCGGTCATCGCGGCATACAACGCATCGCGGTAGGTCTGCTTGGCCGACCACGGGTCGAGCGCCTCCAACCGCTTCGCCGCCGACAGCAGCAGCGGCAGTCCGGCGCTGGCGCTGCGGGACGCGGCCAGGACCTGGCCACGGACGAGGTCGGCCTGCGCCTCGTCGCGCTCCGTGAGCGGGTGCAGCCGGGCGGAGTCGAGGAGCTCGATCGCCCGGGAGAACTCCCCCGCCTGCGCCTCGAGGGTCGCCGCCCGCAGGGTGCGGGCGCCCCGACGGGCCGGGTCTGGGGTCAGCTCGGCGGCCCGGTCGAGGAATGCCGCAGCAGCGGCGAGCCCACCACGTGCCATGGCGCGCGTGGAGACATCCACCAGGTCGGCGGCGATCCGCTCCTTCGCCACTGCCGTCGCGTTGGCCAGGTGCCACGCCCGTCGGTCCGGGTCGATGTGCGGGTCGATCGCCTCCGCCAGCGCCCGGTGCACCTGGCGCTGCTCCGAGGGCGGTGCCGACCCGTACGCCGCCGAGCGGACGAGCGGGTGGCGGAACCGCGCCATGCTCCGCATCGTGAACAGGTCGGACGCCTCCGCCTCGGCGGCGGCGACCTCCACGTGGAGGTGGAGCGCCTCCGCCGCCCGCCGCAGCAACGAGACATCGCCCGCCTGCTCGGCGGCGGCGAGCAGCAGGAGTCGCTGGGTCTCCGGCGACAGGGCCTGCACCCGCCGGCGGAACTCCTCCTCCAGGTGGTTGCCGACCGAGACGGACGTTGCGTGCGCGCTCCCGGCGATGAACGCCGTCGTGCGAGGCAGCTCGAGCAGCGCCAGCGGATTGCCGCGAGCCTCGGCGAGCACCCGCTCCCGGATCCGTGGGTCGACCCGGCCGGGGGCGCTGCGGGTCAGCAGGGCGCGAGCGTCATGGTCGGCGAGGCCGCTGACCTCCAGCTGCGGCAGCGCCCGGAGCGGGTGCTCGGGGGCGTCGTCGCGCAGGGCGGTGAGCAGGAGCACGCCTTCCGCGGAGAGCCGGCGGCCGACGAAGGCGAGGGTCTGCGCCGAGATCCGGTCCAGCCACTGCGCATCGTCGACGAGGCAGAGCAGAGGGCGCTCGGCCGCGACGTCGGCGAGGAGGCTGAGGGTGGCCAGACCGACCAGGAAGCGGTCGGGAGCGCTCCCGCTGCGCAGCGCGAAGGCCGTCTCCAACGCGTCGCGCTGAGGTGCGGGCAGCTCGGTGAGGTGGTCGAGGAACGACCCGCACAGCTGGTGCACTCCCCCGAAGGCCAGGTCCGCCTCGGACTCGATCCCCGCCACCCGCGCCACCCGGAAACCGGTGGCTCGCTGGGCGGCGTACTCGAGCAGGGCGCTCTTCCCGATCCCTGCCTCGCCGTGGAGGAGGAGCGACGCGCTCAGTCCGCCCTCGACGGACTGGATCAGCTCGTCGAGCGCTGCACACTCACGCCGTCGTCCGAGCAACGCCGCCGACGGTCTCGGACGTTGTTTCATCGCTGGCCGTGAGCATAGTGACTCCGGTCGCGCCGAGTCAGCCGCTGTTCAGCGCCGCGCACACCGGTCCTGGTGGCGCTTCCCGCCGGCGCGGGACTGGGTCAGGCGAACCGGGCCATCGGGCGGTGTCCGCGCCCGATCGGGGAGCGGTGAGTGCCTGCGCAGGCAAGGGCGCGGGCGGCGTCGTCGACCAGGAGCCGCTCGAGCGGCTGGAAGTCGCCGGTGCCGGCGGCGCGGAGGAATGCGGTGGTCAGCAGGTGCAGCTCGGCCGGGTCGACCGCGTGGTCCTGGCCGCCGTCGAGGCGGAGCCGGGCGCGGCGGACGAGCTGTCTGGTGTTGGCCACGCTCGTCCGGAGGAGGCTTGCGATGTCGGCGTACCGGTGGTCGAAGCCCTTGCGCAGCAGGTAGGCGGTCAGCTCGGGCCGGGTCAGCCTGGCCAGCATCAGCCGAAGGCTCTCCTGGACCGCCGCCACCTGCTCGACGCGGGCCGCGGGGTCCTGCCCGCTGTCGGCGAGGTCGGCCGGGGGCGGTTCGGCCGTGGTCTCGTGGCGGTGCCGCGCGGTCTGGATCAGGTTGATCGCGAGGTGCGTCGTCGCGGTGGTCAGGAACGCTCCCGGGCTCTTGATGGCCGTGCGGTCGGTGCGCTGCCAGCGCACCCATGCCTCCTGGACGACGTCCTCGGCGCTGGCCACGTCACCGGTGATCCGGTGGGCGATGCGGAACAGCCGGATGCGGTGGGCGAGGAAGACCTCCAGCGCACGCTCCATCTCGACCACTCCGTCGTGAGCCTGGGCAGCCTCACGGGGGACGATGTCCCGTGCGAGCGTCGACATAGGGTTCCTCCTGGTAGCGGGGCGCCGGGAATGGCGCTCCCCCTACGCTCCCGCTCGGGGCGGGCCGCCCGCGCCACCGACCTGCGTGGTGCGGTGCGTGGCCGGCCCGTGGTGAGGTGCGTGGCGGGAGCGTGGGCGGACACCGTGGGGCCGCTACGCGATGCGTGGCAGCGCCGGTGACCCGTGCCGACGGCCGGCGTCGCCGCGGCTCGCGGAGGGTCGTTCAGGGCTGGGCGGCGATCTCGAGTCGGCCGTGACTGCCCTGGCTCCGGAGCGCGGACGGCAGCTGGCGTCTGGAGCTGATCCCGAGCTTGGAGTAGACCTTGCGCAGGTGCCACTCCACGGTGTGCGGGCTGAGGAAGAGCTCGGCCCCGATCTTCGGGTTGGTCATGCCGCCGGCCGCGAGAGCGGCGATCTGGGCTTCCTGCGGGGTCAGCGCCGTGGCCACCTCGATGGTCCGCGCGCGGACGTGCTCGCCGGTCGCGTGCAGCTCCCGACGGGCACGCTCGGCGAATCCGGTGGCACCCATGGCGTCGAACATGTCGTGCGCGGTCCGCAGCTGCTCGCGTGCATCCGAGCGGCGTCGTGATCGGCGCAGCCACTCCCCGTAGAGCAGATGGGTGCGGGCGACCTCGACCATGACACGGTCGCGGGCGAACTCGGCCAGGGCGGTGCGGTAGAGCTGGTCGGCGTCGTCGTCGGAGGCGAGGAGGGCCCGGCTGCGCGCGCTGGCCCCTCCGGCCCAGCCGCTGGTCGCCGCGCTGGTGAGGTCGATCAACCGGTGCAGTGACTGCTGGGCCTGGTCCAGCTCGCCACACCGCACGGCCGCCTCGATGTGCTCGACCAGCGGGAGCCCGGTGAAGTTGTAGCCGTCGTGCTCGACGCCGGCACGGGCCGCCTCCAGGGCCGTCTCGTACTGTGCGAGGCCGTTGTAGAGGACGGCTCGGATGTAGCCCGTGACACCGAGCAGGGAGACCTCGCCGCGCTCGGAGGCGTTGGCCAGCGCCGGCCGGATGACGTCCATGGCCGCCTCCTCGTCGCCGCGCCAGCCGGCGAGCACCAGGGCGGCGTAGGCGTGCGGGGCGTTGCCCGTCGCGGCGGCGATCGCGTTCGCCTCGTCGATCATCCGGGCCGCCGCGGCGAAGTCACCGTGGTGGATCTCGACGCCGCCGGCATAGATGAGCGCAGGCGGGAGGACGCTGAGAGCGCCGGTGTCGCGGGCGAGCCGGACGGCGCGGCTCGACAGGGCGTCCCACGCAGGCAGGTCCCACGCGTGGTGGATGAAGGACTCGATCGCGACCGGCACGTGGAGCAGCCACCGCATCGTCTCCTCGCGGCTGGTGAGCTCCTCGGTGACGAACGGCTCGAACGCCCGTTGCAGGGCCGGCACCCCCGCCTCGTGTCCGTCGGCGAGAAGCGTGGCGACGCCGTCGAGCAGCTGGTCCGAGGCGGCCGAGGCCGACGGCTTGGTGCCAGCACTCCGGGCGGCGACGGCGGCGGCTCGCGCACCGGCCGGGCCGTGCACCCGCCCGGCGAAGACGGTCGCGCTGATGGCCTCCAGGAAGGTCTCGCGGGCGAGCGGCGAGCCCTCGGCCGCCAGGGCCTGGGCCGCCTGCAACAGCAGCGGAGCCGCCTCGTCGCTCCTGCTCCGGGCGAAGAGGATGCGGGCACGCAGCCGGTCCAGCCGCGCCCGGTCGAGCGCGGTGAGCGGGCTGAGCTCGGCGAGCGAGGCGAGCTCGGTCGCCCGGTCGGGCGATGCGGCCGAGAAGTACGCACTGGCGGCGGCGAGGGCTCGCGTGCCCCGCAGCCAGGGGTCCGGGGTGAGCTCGGCGGCGCGTTCGAGGAGCACCGCCTCGGCCGACATGCCACCTCGCTGCCGAGCCCGGTCCGCGGCCCGCTCCAGACCGGTGGCGACGTCCTCGTCCGGACCGTCGCAGGCCTGGGCGGCGTGCCAGGCCCGTCGGTCCGGGTCCGTGACGGGGTCGGTCGCCGTGGCGAGGCTGCGGTGGACGGCGCGGCGCTCCTCGGGGGCGGCCTGGCGGTAGACGGCGGACCGCGCCAGGGGGTGCCGGAAGCGCAGCGTCTCCCCGAGCTCGATCAGCCCGGCCGCCGTCGCCGGCGCGGCGTCGGGCGTGATCTGCAGGAGGTCGGCCGCCCGCAGCATGAGCCGCGGGTCACCGAGCGGCTCGGCGGCGGCGATGAGGAGCAGCGTGCGGGTGTGGTCGGGCAGCGCGTTGAGCCGGCGTACGAAGTCCTGCTCGATGCGGCTGGACATGGTGGCCGTCTCCACGGCGTCCAGCCCGTAGGCCAGCTCGGCGGCGCTGCGGCCGCGGCAGAGCTCGAGCAGGGCAAGCGGGTTGCCGTGCGTCTCGGCGACCAGCCGGTCGCGGACCTTCTCCTCGAGCAGACCGTCGACGGCCGCGTCGAGCAGCTCGGCGGCCGCGCCCGCGTCCAGCCCCTGCACCCGGATCTCGGGAAGGCCGACGAGGACGGACGCGCCCTCCGGCTCGCGCACCCCGAACACCATGGCGACGGCTTCGGCGAGCAGGCGGCGCGCCACGAACTCGAGCGTCAGCAGCGAGACCCTGTCCAGCCACTGGGCGTCGTCCACGACGAGCAGCACCGGCCGTGTCTCGGAGGCGCGGGTGAGCAGGGTGAGGACGGCGAGGCCGACCAGGAACCGGTCGGGCGGGTCGCCGGCGGCCATGCCGAACGCGACCTGCAACGCGTCGCGCTGCGGGTCGGGCAGGTCGTAGATCCCCGACATGAACGGCGCACAGAGCTGGTGGAGGCTCGCATACGCCAGCTCGATGTCGGCCTCGATGCCCTGGGCCCGACTGACGGTCGCCCTGCGGCCCTGGGCGACGACGTAGTCCAGCAGCACCGACTTCCCGATGCCCGCCTCGCCACGGATCACGCATGCGGCCGAGCGGCCGGAGTGCAGGTCGACGAGAAGGTCGTCGAGGGACGCGCGCTCGTCGCGCCGACCGACCAGGCGAGGCGGTGTCGTGGCGCTCATCGGACTCCTCGGACGGCTCCGAAGGACTGTGTCGGTGGATGTGCTCAAGGGGAACGCTAGCGGCTCGGTCGCCCCGCGTGACCACCCCGCACCCGCGACCTCCTCCGAGATGCTCACCGGTCCGTCCGACCCTGCTCGTTCCTCGTCACGGCCGCAGCCACCGGCCGACGGCGACCTGGGTCGGTTCGTCGGTCTCCGCCGCGACCTGGCCGGCGAGGTCGGCGATGGTGACCTCGCGCAACGAGGCGCGCCAGGCGCGCTCGGCGGCGGCCATCACCGTGGCCACGCCGCAGGGGCGTACACACTCCTCCGGCGACGCCCCGAAGGGACCGTTCTGCCGGATCTCGGTGCACCGGAAGGCAGCTTCCCGGCCCTCGATGGCCTGGACGACCGCCAGGACGCTCACCTCGTCGGCGGGCCGCGACAGCACGTACCCGCCGACGCGGCCCTCGGTGGTCTCGACGATGCCGGCCCGCGACAGCGACTGCAGGCTCTTGGCCAGGTAGGTCCGCGAGACCCCGTGGAACTCGGCGAGCCGCTGGGCCGAGACGGGACCGTCGGCCGAGCTCAGGACCACGCAGCAGTGGATGGCCCACTCGACGCCAGCGTTCATCTTCACGACCTCAGCATAACCCGGTTACGTCTTATCCGTGTTTCGTGATTCAATCACGGATGTCAACTATCCGCGTAAGGAGCACATCATGAAGATCGCCGTCGCCGGTTCGACCGGCCTGATCGGCAGCCAGGTCGTCACGTTCGTCCAGCAGGCCGGGCACGAGGTCGTCGGCCTCGCCCGCCAGACCGGCTTCGACCTGACCGTTCCCGATGGACTCACCGAGGCGCTCGCCGGCGTCGAGGCCGTCATCGACGTCACCCAGAGCCCCTCGCTGGACGAGGCCGAGGCGACCGCCTTCTTCCAGACGGTCGCTGAGAACCTCGGTACGGCCGCGGTCGCGGCCGGCGTACTCCGCACCGTGGTGCTCTCGATCGTCGGCGCCGACAAGAGCCCGGACTATGGCTACTACGTCGCGAAGGTCGCCCAGGAGCAGGCCGTACGCCGGTCCGCGCCCGGCCCGGTCGTGCTGCGCGCCACCCAGTTCCACGAGTTCGCCGGACAGATGCTGGAGTGGAACAAGGACGGAGCCGTCACCCACATCATCGACGTGCCCCTGCAGCCCGTCGCCAGCGCCGAGATCGCCCGTCTCCTCGTCGAGCTGGCCACGGCCGACACCGCCGCGGACACCGATCTCGCCGGTCCGCAGCAGGAGAGCCTCGTCGACCTGGTCCGCCGACTCGTCGAGCTGCGCGGCGAGGGCCTCGAGGTCGAGGCGGTGCCCGCCCCCGCCAGCATGGCCGGCGGTTCGATGCTGCCCGGCCCGGACGCGGTCGTCCGTGGACCGCGCTGGGAGGACTGGGTCGCCGAGCAGTCCTGAGCCGACGACACCCGGCTGCGCGGGCGCCGTCCGCGCCCGCGCAGCTCCCGTCGGGTTCGTCGCGAGCCCGCCCGATGTCACCGATCCGCCCGCTGACCGGTCATGGGCCGTGTGCCGGATCGCCCGGCGGGAGAGGACGACCGATGGGCCAGCTCGCACGCGTGACCACGCGAACCCTGGACGTGGGCTACCTCGCGGCGTGTGCCCGGGCTGTCGTCGACGTCATCGACCTGAGCCGCCGGACCACCACCACCGACTGAGGAGCCCACCATGCACCCTGCACTGATCCCCGGGGGCACGTTCCCCGACTACGACCTGCTGGACCACACCGGGACGAGGCGCCGCCTCTCCGAGATCCAGGGCGGGGACCCGATGATCCTCACGCTCGCGCGCGGGGCGTACTGCCCCAAGGAGCACCAGCAGCACCTCGAGCTCGCGGCCTTCTACCCGAAGATCGCGGTCGCCTACACCCGGGTCGCCACGATCACCCCGGACCAGCCGCGCGGCGGGCAGGAGTTCCACGACGCCGTCGGCGCCCAGTGGCCGTTCCTTTCCGACCCGGAGCGGACCGTGCAGCGGGATCTCGACATCTTCGAGTACACCGATCCCGGCGACGACCCGATGATCCCGCACACCCTCGTGCTCGCGCCCGGGCTGGCCGTCCACTCGGTCTACAACGGCTACTGGTTCTGGGGCCGGCCGACGACGACCGAGCTGTGGCAGGACCTGCGGACCGTCACCCGCGAGATCCGGCCCGACTGGGACCTGACCGCGCCGGGGCTGCGCGAGCGCTGGGACGCGGGTGACCGCGAGCTCTTCTACGGGCACGCCGCGCGGCCCGTCAGGCAGTAGCGACGACCCGGCGGGCCCGCCGGCTGCCCGGGCCCGCCGTCACAGTCGAACCGCGGCGGCGGTCATCCCTCTCGACCGAGGCGCTCGCCGCCCCCCGATCACCAGGAGCCAGACATGGAACGACGCCACCTCCGCCCCAGCCGGACACGGATGCTGCACGGCGCCTGGGCCGACGGGTCGAGCTGGGCCGGCGTCGTCCGCGGTCTGCAGCACGACGGCTGCCGGACCGTCCCGTTCGCGAACCCCGTCCGCGTCATCGAGCGGGCCGTGCGCAGCACCCACCACTGAGAGAGCACCGGCCATGACCTCGACGACGTCGCTCCGCGAACAGCAGGTCACCTGTCCGCCACCCGCGCGGACCCACCGCAGACGCCTCCGGTCGATGGCGACGTACGGCGGCCTCGCGATGCGGGCGGAGCCGAACCACTGGAGCCGCCTGCTCGGCGCGGTGTCGGCGAGCTGCCTGGCCGTCCTGGTGGTGACCGGCGTCCTCCTGCTCGTGCACTACGACCCGTCGTCGGAGGTGGTGACCTACTCCGGGACCTACCTGCCGTTGCGCCGGGTGCCGGTGAGCGCGGCCTACGCCTCGACGGTCCACCTCTCCCTCGAGGTCCGCGGCGGGATGCTGCTCCGGCAGACGCACCACTGGGCGGCGCTGGTCCTGCCGGCCTCGCTCATGCTGCAGCTGGCGACCCGGTTCTTCACCGGGGCGTTCCGCCGGCCCTACCGGCTGGCTTGGGTCCTGCTCGCCACCACGTTCGTGCTGGCGCTCGCCGGCGGCTGGAGCGGCTACGACCTGCCCGACGACATGCTGTCCGGGACCGGGCTGCGGATCTTCGAGGGCATCCTCGTCGGCACGCCGTTCGTCGGCAGCCGGCTCACGGCGCTGGTCTTCGGTGGCGAGTTCCCGGGTGACATCGTGCCGCGGCTCTTCTGGCTGCACGTCCTGGTCGTCCCGGTGCTGCTCGCGGCCGTGCTGGTGGCGCGGTACGTCGTCGCCCGGCGCCGGCGACCGCCGCAGCTGCCCGGGCCGGGACGCCGGGAGTCCAATGTCGTCGGCCCGCCCTGGCCGGCCGCGGCGGCGCGGCGTGCCGGGATGTTCCTGGTGACCGCGGGCGTCCTGGTCGTCATGGGCGGGACGCTGACGGTGGCGCCGATCTGGCTCTACGGCCCCTTCTCGCCCGAGTCCGCCTCGGCCGGCAGCCAGCCCGACTGGTACACGTCGTGGCTCGACGGCGCGCTGCGGCTGGCTCCCTCCAGCTGGGACGTCTCCTGGCTCGGCGGGACCCTGCCGCTCGCCGTGCTGGTCCCCGAGCTGGTCGCGGCCGTCTTCCTGGGCGTCGTCGTCCTCTACCCGCTGCTCGAGCAGTGGGTGACCCGCGACCGCGGCGAGCACCACGTCCTCGACCGGCCGCGCAACCGGCCCCGCCGCACCGGACTCGGGGTCGCCGGCTTCACCTTCTTCGGGCTGCTCTGGCTCTCGGGCAGCACCGACATCGTCGCCACGACGTTCCACGTCGGCTTCGAGACGCAGGTGCTCGTCCTCCGCGTCCTGCTGGTCGCGGCTCCGGTGCTGGGCTACATCGTCACCGTCGGGCTATGCCGGGCGCTGCAGGCGCGTGACCGGGAGGCCGTCGAGCACGGCGTGCCGACCGGCCGGATGATGCGGTCGGCGGAGGGTCGGTACTGGGAGCCGCACGTGCCGCTCCGCCCCGAGGCACGGGGCCGGATCGGAGCCGCGGCTCAGGAGGAGCGGGCGTCCCGCCAGTCCTCCGTCATCAGGCCGCGCAGCTCCCGCAGGTAGCGGGTGAGCAGCGCCTAGGTGTACCCGGCCATCAGGTTGGTGACAGGCGGCTGATCGGCGGTCGTCCTCCGAGTGCGCTGTGGCGACGTTCAGTGTTGTAGTGCTCGAGCCAGGGTGCAAGGGCTGCTGCCCGGTCGGCGTTGCTGGTGAAGACCTGGCGGTAGGCCCACTCGGTAGCCAGGGTGCGGTTGAGGCGCTCTACCTTCCCGTTCTGCCACGGGCAGTGGGGCTTGATGAACTTCTGCTGGATGCCGTGCTCGGCGCAGACAGCTCGAAGCGACCAGCGGTAGGCCCAGGCGTTGTCGGTCATCAACCGTTCGATCCGG
>NZ_FOLB01000025.1 GCF_900112345.1 Nocardioides terrae | reverse complement strand
CACCGCCCCGCCGCCGAGCCTGCGAGGCGGCGGATGAGGCGGGGAGGTCGAGTGCGCCAGGGCTGAGCCTGCGAAGCCGTGAGGCGCGTATCGAGACGGCAGCGGGGCCGGTCCCGAAGGACCGACCCCGCTGCTGCGGTAGGAAACGTCAGGCAGGGATGACGTTGAGGGCCACCGTGGCGGACACCTCGTCGTGCAGCCGGACGGAGACCTGGTGCGAACCGAGCGACTTGATCGGGTTGCCGATCACGACGGTGCGCTTGTCGACCGACTCGCCCGCGACGGCGGACAGGGCCTCCGCCACGTCACCGACGGTGACGGAGCCGAACAGACGGCCCTCCTTGCCGGAGCGCACCTTGAGCGCGACCGGCCCGGACTCGAGCTTGGCCTTGACCTGGCCGGCGTGGTCGGCGTCGCGCAGCGCGCGGGCCGCACGGGCCTTCTTGATGGTCTCGACCTGCTTCTCGGCGCCGCGGGTCCAACGGATCGCGTCGCCCCGCGGGACGAGGTAGTTACGGGCGTAGCCGTCCTTGACCTCGACGATGTCACCGGCGGAGCCGAGGCCGACGACCTCCTGGGTCAGGATGATCTTGGTAGCCATGTGTCAGCTCCTCTCAGCGACCGGTCGAGGTGTAGGGCAGCAGGGCGACCTCACGGGCGTTCTTGACGGCGATGGCCACGTCGCGCTGGTGCTGGACGCAGTTGCCGGTGACCCGACGCGCGCGGATCTTGCCGCGGTCGGAGATGAACTTCCGGAGCAGGGCGGCGTCCTTGTAGTCGACGCCGGTCGCCTTCTCCTTGCAGAACTGGCAAACCTTCTTCTTGGGCTTGCGAATCACTGCCTTGGCCATTGTGGTGCTTCCTCTCTAGAAGCCCGGCTCGCGCCGGAATGGTTACGGATTCGGTTTCGGGTTGGTGCTGGATCTCGAGACGCGCATCACGGCTTCGCTTCGCTCAGCCGTGGCGCTCCTCGATCTCCCCGCCTGATCCGCTGCCTCGCAGGCTCGGCAGCGGGGCGGTGAATCAGAACGGGGGCTCGTCCGAGCCGACCCCGGGAGCACCCCACGGATCGTTCGCCGGGGCGGACTGGCCGCCACCGCCGGCGTACCCACCGCCGCCGGCCGCCGGAGCGGACGGGGCTGCGGGCGTGGCCCACGGGTCGTTGGCCTGCTGGCCACCGCCCTGCTGGCCACCGCCGGACTGCTGGCCGCCGAAGCCGCCACCGCCGCTGCCACCCTGGCGGGAGGCCCGGGTCACCTTGGCGGTGGCCCAGGTGAGCGACGGGCCGATCTCGTCGACCTGCAGCTCGTTGACGGTGCGCTTCTGGCCCTCGCGGTCCTCGTAGGAGCGCGACACGAGCCGGCCCTGGACGATGACGCGGGTGCCACGGGTCAGGGACTCGGCGACGTTCTCCGCAGCCTGGCGCCAGATCGAGCAGCGCAGGAACAGCGTCTCGCCGTCCTCCCAGCTGTTCGACTCACGCTTGAAGGTGCGGGGGGTCGACGCCACCGTGAAGTTGGCGACCGCAGCACCCGACGGCGTGAAGCGAAGCTCCGGGTCGTCGGTGAGGTTGCCGATCACGGTGATGACGGTGTCGCCTGCCATGAGTACTCCCTAGCTCGTTCTGGTCGGTGCCGGTGTCGGTGACCATCCTGTCGGATGCCGCCGACACTGGCGGGGTCGATCCACAGGGCTCACTTGCCCGGGCGGATGACCTTCGTGCGCAGGATGGACTCGTTCAGCGTCAGCTGGCGGTCGAGCTCCTTGACCGTCGCGGGCTCCGCGGTCAGCGTGACCACGGCGTAGATGCCCTCGGCGTTCTTCTTGATCTCGTACGACAGGCGACGACGACCCCACACCTCCACGTTGTCGACGGTTCCACCGTCGGTGCGGATGACGTTGAGGTACTTGTCGAGCGACGGAGCAACGGTGCGCTCGTCGAGACTCGGGTCAAGGATGACCATCACTTCATAAGCACGCATAGCGATCTCCACCTCCTCTGGACTCAGCGGCCACGGTCTCTCCGTGGCAGGAGGGCTATTGCGAAGTCCTCCCCCAGGTCGGAGAGGACAGCACAGGCTAACAGCGTGGGTACGCCGTGCTGAAAACGTCAGGCCCCGAGCACCCGCGCCGTCCACGCGTTGCGGAAGCGGCCCTCCGGGTCGAACCGTTCGGCCAGCGCCCGGAAGTCGGTCCAGCGCGGGTAGAGCGGCGCGATCGCGGCCTCCTGCGACCGGAACACCTTGCCCCAGTGCGGCCGTGCCCCGAAGGGCGAAAGCGCCTCCTCGACCCGCTCGACCAGGGGGTGGACCTGCAGCGGATGGCGCGCCCAGGTGAAGTGGAGGGCGGCCGCGTCGCCGCCGTACGCGCCGGAGAGCCAGAGGTCGTCCCCCGCGATGGTGCGGATCTCCGAGACCAGCAGCTCCGGCTCGACGAGTTGCCCGATCGCGCGGACGGCGGCGAGCGCCTCGGCCAGCCGGGCGCGGGGGACGAAGAACTCCGACTGCAGCTCCTCCCCCGCGCTCGGGGTGAACCCCATCCGGAAGTGCGGCAGCCGCTCGTGCCACGGCCCGGGCACGCCGAGCTGGGCGGTGGTGTTCTCGACGCCCATCCCGTCGATCATGTGCCGCTGCACGGGCGCAGGCCGGGTGGCGTCGAGGACCCGGGGCGTGCCGCGCTCCTTGAGCCACACCTGACCGACGGCCGCGCCGGTCCAGCGCGTGAAGACCGAGACGGAGGTGGCCGCCGCAGTGACCTCGTCGACGCGCCCGAGCAGGTCGTCCCAGGCGAGGCCCTCGAGGACCAGCTGGCTGACGTCGTACGCCGGCTCGAGGTCGAGCTCGACGGTGGTGACGATCCCCAGGCAGCCCAGCGCGACCACCGCTCCGGCGAAGTCGTCGTCGCCGCGCTCGAGCCGGACCGCACGGCCGCTGCCGTCGACCAGCTCGATGGCCGCCACGGCCGAGGCGAGCGAGCCGATCGCGTTCCCCGATCCGTGGGTTCCGGTGGCGACCGCCCCGGCGACGCTGATGTGGGGCAGCGAGGCCATCGCGGCCAGCGCCCAGCCGGCGGCGTGCAGGGTCGCCGCGAGGTCGCCGTAGCGCAGCCCGGCCGGCGCCCGGGCGATCTTGCGGTCGGTGTCGATCTCGACCTCGCCCGGGAGGCCGGTCACGTCGACCAGCACGCCCGGCGAGTCGGCGAGGTCGGTGAAGGAGTGCCTGCTGCCGAGCGCGCGCAACCGCGGGGTGGCCGCCACCAGCTCGGCCAGCTCGGGCAGCGATGCCGGACGGCGCAGCTCGCGGGCGACGTACTCGTGCGAGCCGGCCCAGGTCGTCCCGACGCTCATGCGAGGACCTCGGCGAGCCAGGCGGCCTGGCGTGCCTGCTGGAACGGCCCGCCGCCCTCGTGGTCGTTGAACTCGTAGACGGCGATCTCCTTGGCGGCACGGTAGGAGTGGTGGGCGGCGAAGACGGTCGACGGCGGACAGATCGTGTCTGCCACAGCGACGGAGAAGAGCGCGGGCGCGGTCGCCCGACGCGCCATCAACGCCCCGTCGAAGTGCGCCAGCGTGTCGAAGACCAGGTCGACCTCGTCGCGGTGCGCGGCGAGGTAGCGCCCGATCTCGGCGTAGGGGTCGAGCGTCGGGAGGTCGGCGGCGCGGCGGAAGTCGCAGAGGAACGGTACGTCGGGCATGACCGCCGCGACCCCGTCCGCCAGCGCGCCCGCCGCCAGCGCGATCCCGCCGCCCTGGCTGATGCCGGTGACGGCGACCCGGTCGGGGTCGACGAGGTCGTGGCCGCGCAGCACCTCGACCGCGCGCACGGCGTCGACGAAGACCCGGCGGTAGAAGTGGGCGTCCGGGTGGCCGATGCCGCGGGTGAGGAAGCCCGGAGTGCTCGGCCCGGAGCCGTGCGGGTCGCCGGTCGCGCCGGTCGTCCAGCCGCTGCCCTGGCCGCGGGTGTCCATGACCAGGTGGGCATAGCCCGCCAGCGCCCAGAAGACGTGCTCGTGCGGCAGCCCCCGGCCACCGTTGTAACCCTGGAACTGCACCACTCCCGGGAGGCGCTCGGTGTCCCGCAGCGCCGCCGCGGGGAGGTGCAGCCAGGCGCGCACCGGGTCGCCGCCGAACCCGGCGAAGGTGAGGTCGAACGTCTCCACCGCCACCAGCCCGTTGTCGACCGGCTCGAGCGTGACGGCGAGCGGGTACCCCGCCTGCTCGCTCAGCGTCCGCGACCAGAACGCGTCGAAGCCGGATGGTTCGGGCAGCTCCGGGCGGTAGTCCCACAGCTCGGGCAGGGTCAGGTCGATCCGCGGCACGGTGGCGAGCCTAGTGACCCTCGCTGGTCGAGTAGCCCGCGAGGGACGAGCGGGCGGTTCGAGACCACCGGGTCTCGATACGCCACCTCGCTGGCGCTCGGCGGCTACTCGACCAGCGAAACGGTCACTCGAACCGGCGGAGGCGCAGGCTGTTGCCGACGACGAAGACCGAGGAGAAGGCCATGGCGGCGCCGGCGATCATCGGCTGGAGGAGTCCGGACATGGCGAGCGGGATCGCCGCGACGTTGTAGGCGAACGCCCAGAAGAGGTTGCCCTTGATGACCGCGAGAGTGCGGCGGGAGAGCCGGATCGCGGTGGCGGCGCTGCGCAGGTCGCCGCTGGTCACGGTCAGGTCGGAGGCCTCGATCGCGGCGTCGGTGCCCGTCCCCATCGCGATGCCGAGGTCGGCCGTCGCGAGCGCGGCCGCGTCGTTGACGCCGTCGCCGACCATGGCGACCACCCGGCCCTGCGACTGCAGGCGGCGGACGACGTCGACCTTGTCCGGAGGGAGGACCTCCGCGTGGACCTCGTGGATCCCGAGCTCGGCGGCGACCCTCTCCGCCACGCCTCGGGCGTCACCGGTGAGCAGGACGGGTCGCAGCCCCAGGCCGGTCAGGTCGCGCAGGGCGTCGTACGACGTCGGCTTGATCTCGTCGGCCACGGTGATCGTGCCCAGCCGGTGACCGTCGCGGTACACGTCGACGGCCGTGTCGACGCCGCCGTCCGTGCTGCGGGCGACGCTCACCCGGCGGCCGTCCACCGTGCCCTCGACGCCGACGCCCGGGGTGGCGACGAAGTCGGTCACCTCCGGGAGGGCGAGAACAGATGGGTTGGTCGCCTCCAGGGCGGCTGGGACACCGACCAAGTCATCTCTTTCTCCGGCGGAGGCGGAGGCCGCCGTCGTGATCGCTCGTGCAATGGGGTGCTCGGAGGCCGCCTCGACCGCCCCGGCGAGCCGGAGGACCTCCGCGGAGGAGACGCCCGACGCGGGGTGCACGCCGGTCACCGCCATCACACCCGTCGTCACCGTGCCGGTCTTGTCCAACACGACGGTGTCCGCCCGGCGGGTCGACTCGAGGACCTCCGGACCCTTGATGACGACGCCGAGCTGGGCGCCACGGCCGGTGCCGACCATCAGCGCGGTCGGCGTGGCGAGCCCGAGGGCACACGGGCAGGCGATGACGAGGACCGAGACGGCGGCGGTGACCGCCGCGGCGACGCCCCATCCGGCGACGACCCAGAAGCCGAGCGTCGCGGCGGCCAGCACCAGCACGATCGGGACGAACACCGCGGAGATCCGATCGGCCAGGCGCTGCACCTCGGCCTTGCCGTGCTGGGCGTCCTCGACCAGCCTCGCCAGTTGGGCGAGCTGCGTGTCGGCGCCGACCCGGCTCGCGCGGACGACCAGACGGCCGCCAGCGTTGACCGTGGCCCCGACGACCGGGTCGCCGGGCTGTACGTCGACCGGCACCGACTCCCCGGACAGCAACGAGGCGTCGACCGCCGACGACCCGGACTCGACGACGCCGTCGGTCGCGATCTTCTCGCCCGGCCGAACCACGAAGAGGTCGCCGACGTGCAGGTCGTCGACCGGGACCATCGTCTCGAGGCCGTCCCGGAGCACCGTGACGGACTTCGCACCGAGCTCGAGCAGGGCCCGGATGGCCGCGCCGGCGCGGCGCTTGGAACGGGCCTCGG
Organism: Nocardioides terrae; assembly: GCF_900112345.1. Classification (GTDB taxonomy): domain Bacteria; phylum Actinomycetota; class Actinomycetes; order Propionibacteriales; family Nocardioidaceae; genus Nocardioides; species Nocardioides terrae. The sequence continues at coordinate 7,561 of NZ_FOLB01000025.1, read as the reverse complement.
CGTAGCGGCCGGCGAGGATCAGGGTCGTTACCCCGGCTGCGGCCTCGAGGTAGATCATCTCGGCGCCGTCGGTGCGCTCGATCGTCAGCGAGAACGGGTCGGTCATCCCGGGCTCGCCGGCGGTGCCCCAGAAGAGCGCGTAGACCGACCAGCCGAACGCGGCCAGCGTGCCGAGCGAGACGAGGGTGTCCATCGTCGAGGCGCGGTGCCGCAGGTTGACCCACGCCGAGCGGTGGAAGGGCCAGCCGCCCCAGACGACGACCGGAGCGGCCAACGTCAGGGAGAGCCACTGCCAATTCGTGAACTGAAGGGCCGACACCATCGCCATCGCCACGACCGGCATGCTCAGCAACGCGGAGACGAGAAGCCGCTGCCGCAGCGGAGCGTCTGGATCGACGGCCGAGACGGTCGTCTCGGCGCGAGCCAGCGTCGCCGTGTAGCCGGCGGCCTCGACGGCTGCGACCAGCTCGTCGGGCGTGACCTTGCCCGCGTACTCCACCCGCGCCTTCTCGGTCGCGAAGTTGACCGAGGCCGTCACGCCGTCGAGCTTGTTGAGCTTGCGCTCGACGCGGTTGGCGCAGGATGCGCAGGTCATCCCGCCGATCGCGAGGTCGACCTTCTCCGTCGTGGTCATGGCGTGCTCAGGCCAGCTGGTAGCCGGCTTCCTCGACGGCGGCCCGGACGGCCTCGTCGGGGACCGGCTGATCGGAGGTGACCTGCAGCGCGCCGGTCTCGAGGTCGACGGCGACGGCGGTCACTCCGTTGACGTCCGAGACCTCCTCGGTGACGGACGCGACGCAGTGCGCGCAGGTCATCCCGGTGACGACGTAGCTCTGGGTGCTCATCTGCTTCTCCTACGGATCGATTCAGGAGCGGACCAGGCGCGCGATGGCGTCGCTGGCCTCACGGATCTTGGCGTCGGCCTCGGGGCCGCCGTGCGGGCCGGAGCTGCGCACCGCGTCGGCGACGCAGTGCCCGAGGTGCTCGTCCAGCAGCCCCAGCGCGACCGACTGCAACGCCTTGGTGGCCGCGGAGATCTGGGTGAGTACGTCGATGCAGTACTGCTCCTCCTCGACCATCCGCTGCAGGCCGCGGACCTGGCCCTCGATGCGACGCAGTCGCTTGAGGTGGTCGGCCTTGCTGTCGGCGTACCCGGGGTGCTGGCTCATGCCGCGAGCATACCCCCATAGGGTATAGATCTGACGAGGTCGTCTCCCGGTCAGTGCGCCCTCACGCGGAAGACGACCACCTTGCCGAAGCGCCGGTGCTCGGGGAGGAGCGTGCGGAGACCGGCGAGGTTCACGGGGAAGCGACTGTCGACCACCAGCCAGCGCACCGGGTAGCGATCCGTGAGCGCCTTCAGGGCGGTCGCCGAGGGCACGGTGAAGACAGCGTCGTTGAGTGCCTGTAGCCGTGGGTTCCAGTAGGGAAGCGTGAGCGCTGCCGTCGGGTCCGGCTCCGCGTCGTTCGCCGTCGCCGTGTAGCCCCAGCCCTCGAGCACGATGCGCCGCTCGGTGTAGGCGGAGATCCAGAAGGTGCGAGGGTTGCACGGGCCGACCGGGGCCGCGCAGTGCGCATTGGTCGCGACCATGTCTTCGGGGCCCGAATGGTCCCTGACGAAGTGCCCGGCGCTGACGCCGCCCACTGGGATCGGGCCGTTGTCGATCGGGTTCGCCACCGGATCGAACGCCGGCGCCGGATAGGTCACAGCGATGTCGACGGCGCGCACCGTTCCCATGCCCAGCGTCGCCACTGCCACGCAGCCCAGCGCCAGGGTGGCCCGCCCGGGTACGTGCAGCCGCCGCCCCATCCGGCGTCCGAGAAGCCATGCGACACCCGCCACGACCAGGACCCCGACGACCAGGAGCAGGGCACGGCGCGCGGTCGCGGCCTCGTCCAGGGGGGCCCGGGTGACGAAGCGGCTCAGGCCGACGTACGCCGCTCCGCCCGCACCGGCGACGACCAACCACCACCCAGCCGCGCGCCTGACACCGAGATCGTCGAGTCGTGCAAGGCCGCACGCGACCAGCAGGTAGCCGAAGGGGAGCCCCGAGCGCAGGAAGAAGTACTGGCTGTAGCCGGGATGGGCGAGCAGCACGGCGACGGCCACCGCGGCGGCCACCATGCCGGCCACTAGCTGCGTCGCCGGGTCGCTGGGTCCGGGTCGACCGGCGGGCGGCCGCGGCCGCAGCAGGAGGAGCGCGGCGCCGGCCAGTGGCGCCAGCCAGCCGAGCACGATCGCGGCACTGACGGCGACGAGCGGCAGCGTGCCGCTGTCCGCCGGGACCGCGATCATCGCTCCGAGCCGGCGCATGTCGGCCCCCGGGTCGACGGTGAGGCCCTGACGTGCACCGCCGAAGAGGATGATCTGTGCGAACGCCAGCTCCACCGCCAGCACGCAACCCATGGCGAGGGCCGGCAGCGGCACCCGCCGATTGCGCAGGAGGCCGATGACCACGACCAGCGCCACGCCGGCCCCCAACACAGGCACGAACGTCGCCTTCGCCCCCATCAGCACGCCGCTGAGCACGCCGAACAGCAGCCATGCCCGCCATCCATCCGAGGTGCCACGCAGGATGCCGACGGCGACGTAGAGCACCGCGACTGCGAGGAGCTGGCCGAAGCCCTGGGTCGGACTGCCCATCCAGTTGACCATCAGCAGCGTGCTGTCCACGACGTAGGTGTCGGCACCATGGAGGAGGTTCACGCTGCCGACCAGGACGGCGATCGCGAGGGCGACCAGGGCGACCGATCTGCGACCGGCCATCCGCGCGCCCAGCAGGCCGAAGGCGATGAAAGCGTTGACCACGCACCAGAGCGGCCCGAGGCGGAAGAGCAACAGGTCAAGGTCCTGGCCGCCCTGCCAGTTCATCGCCGCGACGTCGGCGAACGTGAACCAGTGGTAGTCCAGACGTTCGTCGACGAGGTACGGCGTGGTCGGCGGCATGTGGTTGCGCACCTCGCCGGCCAGCGAGAGGAGGTAGGCGTAGTCGACCGGTTGCAGGTTCAGCGCCGGCCCGGCGATCGGCGCCTTGACCGAATAGACCCCGAACCAGCTGCAGATCAGGATCACGCCGACCGCGATGCCCCAGGTGAACCAGGCCGGCTCGCGGTGCCGAGGCGGCGTCAGCCAGTAGCCGCGCAGCGAGGGCACGGCGAGGAACGCGCCAATCGTCGCGACGGGCACGACCCAGACCACCTGCGGCAATCCCCCCGCGCGCCCGCCAAGGAAGACGAGCACGGTGATCGCGTGGGCCAGGATGGTGCCGAGCGTCGCGTCGTGCAGCCACGAGACCGTCCGCCGTCGCAGCGCGCGCCACAGCAGAGTCCCCGGGACGACGTACCCCACCGTCTGCAGCGCGATGAAGCGCAGTGTCTGGCTGTAAGGCACGTCCGCCGCGTGAAGCGCGACCGTCGCAGCGACGCACGCTGCCGCGAGTGGGACGGGCACGCGTAGCAGACGGGCGATCACGCCGCGCAATGTTAGGTGCAGTCCGCCCTCAGGCTCAGATCGCGAAGGCGCACGGCCCGTCGGCAGCGCCAGCTCAGTCCCCGGCCGGCACCCGGAAGACCGACACCTCGCCGAAGCGGTGGTGCACGGAGAAGAGTGCCCGCAGATCGCGGAGATCCGCCGGGAACCGCCGGTCCACGACGAGCCGACGGGACGTGCCAACGGACGCGGTAGCGCTCGGTGAGCGCGTCCTGCGTCGCGCGCGAGGCGGACGTGAACACGGCGTCGTTTGCCGCCAGCAGGGGCCTGGTCCCAGAAGGGCACGGTGAGCGAGTCCTCCGGAGTCGTGGCCAATGCGTTGGCCGTCGCGGTGCCACCCCAGCTCTCGACCCCGAGGCGTCGAGCAGACCACCAGCCCGCGAGCCACGCCGTTGGTGGTCCGAGGACGATCTACCGTCGTCTCCCCTGGCCGGCGCCCGCTGCACCGGGTCCTGGTGTCGGTGATGCCGCCTAGGCTGGTCGGCATGGTGGTCATCGGAGCCCATGTCGATCAGCGCGACCCGGTCGCGGAGGCGCAGGCGCGCGGCACGACGGTCGTCCAGTTCTTCCTCGGTGATCCGCAGGACTACAAGGGGCCGGAGCTCGCGTACGCCGGCGGGGCCGACGCGCTACGGGCCGACGCCGAGGCCGCGGGTGTCTCCCTCTACGTCCACGCGCCCTACATCATCAACGTGGCCACGACGAACAACCGGATCCGGATCCCGTCCCGCAAGCTGCTCCAGCAGCACGTCGACGCGGCCGCCTCGATCGGCGCGAAGGGGCTGATCGTGCACGGCGGGCACGTCAACAAGGCCGACGACCCCGCGAAGGGCTTCGACAACTGGCGCAAGGCGATCGAGGCGACCGACCTCAAGCTGCCCCTGCTGATCGAGAACACCGCGGGCGGTGACAACGCGATGACGCGCTACCTCGACCGGATCGCGGGCGTCTTCGACGCGATCTCGGCGACCGAGCAGTTCGACCGGGTCGGGTTCTGCCTCGACACCTGTCACGCCCACGCGGGCGGCAACGCCCTGGAGACGGTGGTGGAGGACGTCCGCAAGATCACCGGTCGGATCGACCTGGTGCACGCCAACGACTCCCGTGACGACTTCGACTCCGGCGCGGACCGGCACGCCAACTTCGGTGCCGGCCGGATCGACCCCGACCTGCTCGCCGCCGTCGTCCGCGACGCCGGCGCGCCGGTCATCTGTGAGACCCCTGGCGGCGCCGCCGAGCACAAGGCCGACTTCGCGTGGATGCGGGAGCGGATCGGCTGACCCGGTCGGGTAGTCCGCGACCAACCGCTGGCGGATGCCAAGCTGGGATCCGCCCGATCCGACGTCTCCCAGCAGTTAGTCGGACGACGGGTGCGTGACCCGCACGCCGGTCGAGGAGGTCGCGCAGCGACCGTAGCGAGACCCGGTGACCGCTGCAGTGACCGCTACGGCTGCGTGACCACCCGGAGCGTCCGCGTCTCGCCGCTGCTCCGGCGCAGCACCAGCTCCTGGACCGGCACGTCCGTCCGGAACGCCAGGAAGCTGAACGACGCCCGACCGACCGCGAGCGGCACCAGGTTGACCGGCCGCGTGACGACCTCCCAGCTCGAGGTGAGCCCGTGGGTGAACTTCACGTCCAGCCGGTTGCCGGCACCGATCTCGACGAGCTGGCCCGCGGCGGGGTTCTTGACGGTGTGGATGGCGATCCGGTCCTCGGTCGCGGCCTGAAGCATGGTCATGTGTGGCTCCTCCCCGGTCATGTCGGGGTTGAGGAGCGGCCTCCGACGTCGCTGATACGCCCGACGTCGGACGAGCAGATCCAGCTCAGCCGAAGCAGACGAACGGCACCGGGGGGCGGTCGGAGGTCGCCTCCGGTACGGCGGCGGCGAGAGCGGCGGCGGGCTCCAGGCCGTGGGCGAGGCCGTGGTGGACGGTCAGCAGGGCGTCGTACGCCGCCTGGTCCGCGACCGCCGCGGCCGACGCGATCACGCAGCGGGCGCCGGCGTGCAGCCATGCGGTCGCCATGCCGATGAGCTCCTCGCCCCAGCGGACGGTGGAGCGTCCCACCTCGCAGGCGCTGAGCAGGACGACGTCGGGCACGGCCGCGAGCTGGTCGATGTCGTAGCCGAACCAGAGCCCGTCGGCGAGCTGCAGGCCGGAGAAGAGCGGATTCTCGGCGGAGTGCTGGCCGTGGGCCGCGACGTGGAGGACGTCGACGCTCGCCGCCAGGGCGGAGACCGCCTCGGCAGTGGCTGCTGAGTTGGTCAGGACCGCGGCGGAGGTCCACTCCTTGGCGGCCGCCGTGACCTCGTCCTCGGCGCGCGCCACCCGTGGGCCGGCGACGAAGCCGGCCGAGGCGGTGCGCAGCGGGGTCGCCCGGCGGGCGAGCCAGGAGGTCGCCGACTGCGCCACGGTGACCGGTCGCCCGGCGAGGCCGGGGAGCAGGGTCCAGGGCAGACCGGCGAGGACGCCCGAGGGGGTGAGCACCACGCCGCGGTCACCCAGGTCGCCGGTCAACGGAGCGACGAGGAGGGTGGCGAGACCCTCCAGTCGTGAGACGAGTCCGCCGCGGACGACCGGACCGATCGGGTCGGGCAGGTCGGAGGCGGCCATGTCGAGGTCGGGGAGCAGGCCGGCGAGCAGGTCGTCCAGTTCCGACTTCGGTCCGAGGTCGTGCCACACCGCAGCGGAGTCGGTCACGACGAGCGCGACGATCTGCTCGGCGGCGACGACGTAGGCGGCCAGCGCCGTGGACCCGCCCAGCGCCTCCTGCAGCGACCCCAGCGACACGGGGTCCATCACCTCCCGCGACCCGCCGTGCTGCCAGGCGAGCTCGCGAATCCTCGCCCTCAGCTCCGCCTCGCGCTGAGGCGTCACCTCTCCACGCAGCTCGGCCAGGCCGTCGACGATCTCGGGATTCTGCGGCGGCCGCACCGGCTGGACCCGTGACGCGAGCATCCGGGCGCGCTCGGACCACTCCAGGAGCGTCGCCGGACGCCGGGACGCCAGGGCCAGATCAAGTCCTCGTCGACCGAGGCTGACTCCGCTTCCGGCGATATTGGTCTGAAGGTCGAGGGACCCGAACGACGCCTGCCACGCATGCAGCTCTTCGAGGCCAGCCCTCAGGTGCTTGAACGCGATCGAGCGCCCACCTCCGGCCGAGGCCAGTTCTGCGCGAAGGTCAGCCGCTAGAAGCCGTACATCGAGCGGCGCTCCCGAGATGCGGACGCCAGCGAGCCGCCCCTTGGCGCCGGCGAGGTCACCGCGGCGCAACGCAACCCGCGCCGAGAGAAGACGCGTGCGGGTGGCCGGCCAACGCATGCCTTGCTCCTGCAACGCGTCAACCAAGCGGTCGGCGTCCTGGATGAAGCGGCGGCGATTGTCGCCGAGCTCGATCTGCGCGGCCAGAGCCTCAGCTTCAGCTCGGACCTGCCACCGTTGGGCACCGAGTGCCCGGAACCGCCGCGTCGCCGTCTTCGCTGCAGTGCAGGCAGCAACGGCGTCATGATTACGAAGACCGGTTGCGAGAGCGAGCTCGGCAACGGCCTGCCTCTGGCGCAGGCGCCGGCTGCCATAGTCGCGTGCCGCCCCTTTGAGCCGCGCAGTGCCCTCGCTGACTAGGCCAACCGTCAGCAACACCTCGGCCTGGTCCTGCTCGCACACGGCATTGTTGACCGGGCTGATCGGTCCGAGGACTCGGTGAGCCGCCGCCATGGCGCTCAGCGCTCCCACCAGATCCCCCGCCCGATACAAGGCATAGCCGAGATTGTGGCTGGCCTTGGCCTCAGATTCGCGCTCGCCGATAGTTGCGAACTGGCGCGCGGCTGCCGCGTAGTCCACAGCAGCGGCTCCGGCATCGCCGTACTCGAGCTGTGCAGTCCCGCGATTGTTGTAAGCCTTCGCGAGCTCACCGGGGACTTCACGGAGCGCCTCAATCGCGTCCCCGAACGTGGCCAGCGCCTTCGATGTCTGGCCGCTGCGCCTGAGGATGACAGCCTTCTGGGCCAGGAGGACACCCCGGACGTCTCGAGGCAGGTCTGGGAAGTCCAGCGCGTGGTCGCACTGATCTAGT
>NZ_FOLB01000001.1 GCF_900112345.1 Nocardioides terrae | reverse complement strand
TCCCTAGTACGAGAGGACCGGGATGGACGAACCTCTGGTGTGCCAGTTGTACCGCCAGGTGCATGGCTGGTTGGCTACGTTCGGAAGTGATAACCGCTGAACGCATCTAAGCGGGAAGCACGTTTCAAGATGAGGTTTCCCACCCACTTGATGGGGTAAGGCCCCCTACAGACCATGGGGTTGATAGGCCGGAGGTGTACAGCAGCAATGCCCAGCCGACCGGTACTAATAGGCCGAGGGCTTGTCATACAAGCCCTCAACAAAACCAACAACAAGTAGGGTCCTGCGCCAACACAGTGCAGAAGACACACTGCTCGCGTCCACAACAACCACACCACGAACCCGTGGCGACACCAGTCGCCCCCGGGTGCACGTGACATATGAATAGTGGCTTTCGACCCCAGCGGCGCCGACGGCGCGCCGGGGGGTCGAACTAGAGTTACGGCGGCCATGGCGAAGGGGAAACACCCGGTCCCATCCCGAACCCGGAAGTTAAGCCCTTCAGCGCCGATGGTACTGCAGCCGCGAGGCTGTGGGAGAGTAGGACGCCGCCGGACAATCATTCACAGTAGGGCCACCCCCGCGGGGGTGGCCCTACTGGCATTTCCGGGTGTTCCACACGGGGAAAGTCGCTTGTGTCGCGGCGTAGCGTGACCACGTGTCTGAAGCCCCTTCGATCGCGACCCTCGGCGAGCTTCGCGCCAGTGGCCACGTCCTCAAGCCGCTGCGCCAGGAGATCCGCGACAACCTGCTCACCAAGCTCCGCTCCGGCGAGGACCCGTGGCCCGGCCTGCACGGCTTCGAGGACACCGTCGTGCCTCAGCTCGAGCGCGCCCTCATCGCCGGCCACGACGTCGTCCTCCTCGGTGAGCGCGGGCAGGGGAAGACCCGGCTGCTGCGCACCATGGTCGGCCTCCTCGACGAGTGGACCCCCGTCATCTCCGGCTCCGAGCTGGGCGAGCACCCCTACGACCCGGTCACGGTGACCTCGAAGCAGTCGGCCGTCGCCCACGGCGACGACCTCCGGATCTCCTGGCGCCACCGGTCCGAGCGCTACTCGGAGAAGCTCGCCACGCCGGACACCTCGGTGGCCGACCTGATCGGCGACGTCGACCCGATGAAGGTGGCAGAGGGCCGATCGCTCGGCGATCCCGAGACCATCCACTTCGGCCTGATCCCGCGCAGCCACCGCGGCATCGTCGCGATCAACGAGCTGCCGGACCTCGCCGAGCGGATCCAGGTCGCGATGCTCAACGTGATGGAGGAGCGCGACATCCAGATCCGCGGCTACGTGCTCCGCCTGCCGCTCGACGTGCTCGTCGTGGCCAGCGCCAACCCGGAGGACTACACCAACCGCGGACGCATCATCACGCCGCTCAAGGACCGGTTCGGCGCCGAGATCCGCACGCACTACCCGGTCGCGCTCGAGGCGGAGGTGGCCGTGATCCGCCAGGAGGCGGAGCTGGTGGCCGACGTACCCGACCACCTCGTCGAGATCCTGGCCCGCTTCACGCGCAACCTGCGCGAGTCGACCGCCGTGGACCAGCGCAGCGGCGTGAGCGCGCGCTTCTCGATCGCCGGCGCCGAGACCGTCGCCGCCGCCGCTCTCCACCGGGCCACCGTGCACGGCGAGGAGCCGGTCGCCCGCGTCGTCGACCTGCACACCGCCGTCGAGGTGCTCGGTGGCAAGGTGGAGTTCGAGTCGGGCGAGGAGGGCCGGGAGGACGAGATCCTCACCCACCTGCTGCGCACCGCGACCGCCGAGACGGTCCGCCAGCACTTCCGCGGCGTCGACTTCGCGCTGCTGGTCGACGCGATCGAGAGCGGCGCGATGGTCACCACGAGCGGCCGCATGACGGCGCTCGACTTCCTCACCGGGCTGCCTCGACTGGGGGAGTCCGACGTCTACGACCAGGTCTGCGACCGGCTCGGCGCCACCAACGACGGCGAGCGGGCGGCAGCCATCGAGCTCGCGCTCGAGGGGCTCTACCTGGCCCGCAGGATCGGCAAGGACACCGACGGCGACGAGACCGTCTATGGCTAAGTACAAGAAGTACGCCGGCGGCGACCCGCTCGCGCCGCCCGTGGACCTGGCCGAGGCGCTCGACGCGATCGGCCAGGACGTCATGGCCGGCTACAGCCCCGAGCGGGCGATGCGGGAGTTCCTGCGGCGCGGTGGCAGCCAGCAGCGCGGGCTCGACGACCTGGCCCGCCAGGTCGCGCAGAAGCGGCGCGAGCTCACCCAGCGGCACAACCTCGACGGGACGCTCGACGAGGTGCGCGAGCTGCTCGACAAGGCCGTCCTCGAGGAGCGCAAGCAGCTGGCCCGCGACGCGATGATGGACGACGCCGACCGCGCCTTCCGGGAGATGCGTCTCGACTCCCTCCCGCCGAACACCGCGGCGGCGGTGACCGAGCTGTCGTCGTACGACTGGCAGAGCCGGGAGGCGCGGGAGGCCTACGAGCAGATCAAGGACCTGCTCGGCCGCGAGCTGCTCGACCAGCGGTTCGCGGGGATGAAGCAGGCGCTCGAGGGCGCGACCGACGAGGATCGCGCGGCCGTCAACGAGATGCTCGGCGACCTCAACGAGCTCCTGGAGAAGCACGCGATGGGGGAGGACACCCCCGCGGACTTCCAGGAGTTCATGGACAAGCACGGCGACTTCTTCCCGGAGAACCCGCAGAACATCGACGAGCTCCTCGACGCCCTCGCCCAGCGGTCGGCCGCCGCCCAGCGGATGCTCAACTCGATGTCGCCCGAGCAGCGCGCGGAGCTCATGCAGCTCTCCCAGCAGGCCTTCGGGTCGCCCGCTCTCATGGACCAGCTCGCCCGGCTCGACGGCAACCTGCAGATGCTGCGCCCCGGCGAGGACTGGGGCGGCTCGGAGGACTTCGACGGCCAGGAGGGCCTCGGCCTCGGCGACGGGACCGGCGTGCTGCAGGAGCTCTCCGAGCTCGACCAGCTCTCCGAGCAGCTCTCCCAGTCGTACGCCGGCAGCAGGCTCGACGACATCGACCTCGACGCGCTCGCCCGGCAGCTGGGCGAGGACGCCGCGGTCGACGCGCGCACCCTCGCCGAGATCGAGCGGGCGCTGCGCGACACCGGCCAGCTCGAGCGCGGCTCCGACGGCGATCTGCGGCTCACGCCGAAGGCGATGCGGCAGCTCGGCAAGGCACTGCTGCGCGACGTCGCCGAGCGGATGAGCGGCCGGCAGGGCCAGCGCGACCTCCGCCGGGCCGGCGCCGCGGGCGACCTGTCCGGGGCGACGCGGCCGTGGGCGTTCGGCGACACCGAGCCGTGGGACATCCCGCGCACGATCAGGAACGCCGTCCGGCGTACAGCAGGCGAGGGCAGGGCCATCCCGCCCGTCCGCCTCGACGTCGACGACATCGAGGTCCAGGAGACTGAGGACCGCACCCAGGCCGCCGTCGCGCTCCTGGTCGACACCAGCTTCTCGATGGCGATGGACGGCCGCTGGGTGCCGATGAAGCGCACGGCGCTGGCGCTGCACACCCTGATCCGCAGCCGCTTCCGCGGTGACGCGCTGCAGCTGATCGGGTTCGGACGGGCCGCCCGGACGATGGAGATCGAGGAGCTCACCGCGCTCGACGCGATGTGGGACAAGGGCACCAACCTGCACCACGCGCTGCTGCTCGCCAACCGGCACTTCCGCAAGCACCCGAACGCCCAGCCGGTGCTCCTGATCGTCACCGACGGCGAGCCGACCTCCCACCTGGAGTCCGACGGCGAGGTCTTCTTCTCCTACCCGCCGCACCCGCTCACGATCGCCTACGCCGTCCGCGAGCTCGACAACTCACGCAGGCTCGGCGCGCAGACGACGTTCTTCCGGCTGGGCGACGACCCCGGCCTCGCGCGGTTCGTGGACTCGATGGCCCAGCGCGTCGAGGGACGCGTGGTCGCGCCCGAGCTCGACGACCTCGGCGCGGCGGTCGTCGGCTCCTACCTCGGCTCGCGCTCGGACCGGGGCGGCTTCGGCGATGCGAGCGGGTTCGGCGGCTGGGGCGGTCGCGGCTGGTGGGCCGGCTGACGGTCCGTCAGCCCGACGCTGGCGGCCAACGACCGGGGCGAGCCCTGCTGAACCGGCGCGCCGACCGGATGGCACCCTAGGCTGCGTGTCCGACCCAAGCCTGACCGTGCTGGCACTGCTCGGGCTGGCGGCCCTCTCGGCCGGGTTCGTCGACGCGGTCGTCGGCGGCGGCGGGCTCATCCAGCTCCCCGCACTGCTGCTCGGGATGCCGAACGTCGCGCCGGTGCAGATCCTCGCGACCAACAAGCTCTCGTCGGTCTTCGGGACCACGATGGCGGCGACGACGTACTACCGCCGGGTGCGGCCGGACCCGCGCACGTTCGTGCCGCTCATGCTCGCCGCGTTCGCCGGCTCCGCGGGAGGGGCGGTGGTCGCCTCGCACCTGCCCTCGAGCGCCTTCGAGCCGATCGTGCTGGTCGCCCTGGTCCTCGTCGGCGCGTGGGTGATCTTCCGGCCCAGCATGGGCGAGGTCACCGAGCTCCGCTTCGCCGGCCACCACCACACGCTGGCCGCTGTCGGGACGGGTCTCTTTGTCGGGTTCTACGACGGCGCGCTCGGCCCCGGGACGGGCAGCTTCTTCGTGATCAGCCTCGTGGCCCTGCTCGGCTACAACTTCCTCGAGGCCTCGGCGAAGGCACGGATCGCGAACGTCGCGACCAACCTCGCCGCCCTGCTCGTCTTCCTGCCCCAGGACGCGGTCGTCTGGCACGTCGGGCTGGTGATGGCGGGCTGCAACCTGATCGGCGGCTGGGCCGGTGCGCGGGTCGCCGTCGCGCGCGGCACCCGCTTCGTCCGGGTGTTCTTCATCCTCGTCGTGGCCGGGTTCGTGATCCGGATCGGCGGCGGGCTCGTCGGGCTCTGGTGACCGGTGCGGGGACGTCGGGGCGCTGATCGGCCCGGTAGCGTCGGGTCCGTGGTCGAGACGGGTCCGGTGCTGGTCGACCACCGCGAGCGGAGCAGCGGCATCCCCGACGCTCTGGTCGCCGCCGGCGTCGACGTACGCCTGACCGACCTGCCGGTCGGGGACTACGTCCTCGGGCCCGGGCTGGCCGTCGAGCGCAAGGGCCCCGCCGACCTGGGTGCGTCGATCCGCGACGGGCGCATCTTCGACCAGGCGGTGCGCCTGCAGTCGGCGTTCCCGCAGGCGGTGCTCCTGATCGAGGGCGAGCCGAGCGGGTTCGCCGAGGACGCGTGGCGCGGCGCGGTGTGCCGGCTGGTGGAGGACGGGTTCGCCGTGCTGCACAGCCTCGACGTCGAGGACAGCGCCGCCTGGATCGTCCGGCTCGCCAAGCGGGCCCGCCGCGCCGCGCCGACGGTGCGGACCGAGGGTCCGCGCCGGGCTCCCCGCCACCCGTCCGCACAGGCGGAGGTGATGCTCTCCATCGTCCCGGGCATCAGCCCGACCATGGCGCGGAGCCTGCTCGCCGCCTTCGGCAGCATCGCGGCGGTCGCTGCAGCCGCCCCGGAGGGCCTGCTCCAGCACCCCGGCATCGGCCGGGTGCGCGCCGCCCGGCTCGCCGAGGCGCTGCACCACGCGTACGTCGCCCCCGGCGACCGTGAGCCGGAGCCCGGGCGTCCAGATCGGGGGACGCGACTGCCGCGCCGCTGGATCCTCGCCGGGCCCGGCGACGTGGAGGCCCTGTCGTTCGACCGTCGCGCCATCGCCCTGCGTGCCCTGCGGTCGGCAGCGGACGGCACCCAGCTCATCGACGGTCTGACGGGAGAGGTCGTCGAGGCCCGGTACGACTAGGACGCGGCGCGGGTGCTCCCGTTAACCTTGCTGCGATGAGCAAGCCCGATCTCGACAACCGCTACGGCAGCCCCAACATCGCGATCAAGGTGATGGGGACGCTGGTCGCGCTGGCGATGGTCGTCCTCGGGGCCATCTGGACCTTCGCGTCCTCGGGCACGGCCCAGTCGTTCGGCCCGATCGTGGCCGGCCTCGGCGTCGCTCTCGGCTACGTCGTGCTCATCCAGAAGCGGCACTGACCGATCACTCGTCGACCTCGACGACCTTCCGGTAGCGCGGTGCTGCACCGGCCGCCCTACCACGGCGACAGCCCGCCGCCGCCCGACTACGCCGGCGGCAAGGCGGTCTGCTGACCTGGAAGACTGGCGGGATGCCGCTCTCGCCGACCGCCGCCGGACTGCCCGCCGCCTGGAGCGCGCGTACGCCGGAGATCTCCGACCTGCCGGCCCTCGTCGCGCTCCGAAGGGCGGACAAGGAACCGTTCACCGGCTCGAGCGTCGTGGACGAGGCGCGGCTGGAGTCCGAGATCGCAGGCCTGCGCTCCTGGACGAGGTGGCAACTGGTCGCCGTGGACCCGGGCGGTGCCCTGCGCGCCTGGGTGATGGTCCACGACCGGGCCGCCGGCCGCACGATGGTGCACCTCTACGTCGACCGCTCCGTCGAGCAGGCCGAGGAGGTCGCCGGCGCGCTCTACGCCTGGGCCGCGGAGCGGGCCCGGGCGATCGCCCGGATGCGCGGCCTGCACGGCACCCAGCTCGACGCGAGCCCGTACGCGGAGGACGCCGTCCAGCGGCAGTGGCTCACCCGGTCCGGATTCACCCAGGTGCGCACCTGGCTCCAGATGAGCCGTCCGGTCGAGCCGGGCGAGGACCCGCCCGCTCCTCGTCCCGGCGTGACCGTCCGCCGGGTGCGCCGGCACGACAACGGCCTGCCCGTCGCCGCGGACCTCTGGACCGTGCACCAGATGCTGGAGGAGTCGTTCGCCGACCACTTCAACTCCTATCGCGAAAGCTTCCCCGAGTTCATGCAGCGGCTCCGCGAGGAGCCCGGCCACAGCTGGGACAAGTGGTGGCTGGCGTTCGTCGACGACCCGGAGCACCCCGATCAGGAGCCGGTGCCGGCCGGGGCCCTGGTCGCGACGGCCATGCCGGGCGGCGGGAACTACGTCGAGTACATCGGGGTAAACCGGCACGCCCGCGGCCGCGGCGTCGCCAAGGCCCTGCTCGGCGCCGTGATCCGTGACGCCGCCGAGCGTGGCGAGGACCGGGTGGGCCTCGAGGTGGACGCCGACAGCCCGACCGGGGCCGACGGCCTCTACCGCGCGATGGGGTGGAGCACCGGCGTCGTCACCGAGTCCTGGCACCGCGACATCAGCGTCTCCTGAATCGATCTGGACAGGAGCACCGCGCAAGGAACAGGGTGCTGACATGCGACGTCTCGGATCCCTCGTCCTGTCCACCGTGCTCCTGGCGAGCCTGGCCAGCCTCACCGGCCCCATCAACACGGCGTACGCCGGCCCCGGCCACCACCCGACCAGGTCCGGCCACCACGGGTCGCCGGTGTGGGGACAGACGGTGGTGGACCCGGACCAGAGCTTCCGCGGGCTCGACGCGGTGGATCGGCGGACCGCCTGGGTCGCCGGAGGCAGCGCGACCGACGGCGGGCCGGGTCGTGTCTTCCGCACCACCGACGGCGGGCGGACCTGGAAGGACGTGAGCCCGCCCCACACCGACGGTCTGCTGTTCCGGGACGTGGCCGCGCGCAGCGCGAAGGAGGCAGTGGTCCTCGCGATCGGCGAGGGTGACGCGTCGCGGATCTACCGCACGACCGACGGCGGCCGGACCTGGGCGACCGCCTTCGTCAACCCCGACCCGGCCGCCTTCTACGACTGCCTGGCGTTCTACCCCGGCGGCCGGCGCGGCCTGGCGCTCAGCGACCCCGTCGACGGGCGGTTCCGGATCCTCGCGACCCGCGACTCCGGCCGCTCGTGGCACGTCCTGCCCGATGACGGCATGCCCGACGCGGCGACCGAGGCCGGCTTCGCGGCCAGCGGGGACTGCCTGGTCACGGTCGGCCGGACGGCGTACTTCGGCTCCGGCGGCGGGCTGTCCCGGGTCTTCCGCTCCGACGACTTCGGGCGGACCTGGACCGCCACCGACTCCACGATCCCGGCCGGCGAGGCAGCGGGCGTGTTCGGGCTGGCCTTCCGCACGCCGTGGCAGGGCGTAGCGGTCGGCGGCGACTTCAGCGAGCCGGCCGATGGCGTGGACGCCGTGGCGACGACCGGCCGCTCCGGCACGTGGCGCAACGCCGGCGACCTGACGCACCTGGCCGAGGACGTCGCCTTCCTGCCCGGCCGCGGCGACCGGCTGGTCGCCACGGGCGAGTCGGGCGACGTCATGGGCACCAGCGTGAGCACAGACGGCGGCCGCAGCTGGACCCACGTCAGCACGCTGGGCTACCACGCCCTCGACTGCACCCACGACGGATCCTGCTGGGCCGCCGGTGGCGACGGGCGGGTCGCACGGCTCGCCCGCTACTGAGGCGACGACGAGGGCCATCCGATGACCGAGAACGTCGACTCGGTGCACCTGCGCCGCTGCGTCACGCTCGCCGTCGAGGCGCTGGAGGCGGGGGACGACCCGTTCGGGTCGGTGCTCGTCGACAGCGACGGCGACCTCCTCGCCGAGGCGCGCAACCTCGAGCACACCGAGAGCGACCCGACCGCGCACCCCGAGCTGGCCCTCGCCCGCTGGGCGATCGCGCACCTGCCGGTGGCCGAGCGGGCGGCCACCACGGTCTACACCTCCGGCGAGCACTGCCCGATGTGCGCCGCGGCGCACGGGTGGGCCGGCCTGGGCAGGGTCGTCTACGCCGCCTCCGCCGAGCAGCTCTCCGGCTGGCGGACCGGCTGGGGGCTGTCGGGGTCGCCGGTGCGACCGCTCGCGATCACCGATGTCGCACCGGGGCTGGAGGTCGTCGGCCCGGTCGCGCCGTACGACGAGGAGATGCGCGCGGTCCACGAGCGGGCCCTCGACCGGTGACCGTCTGATCGTCGCCGGCCCGGGCGGCGGGAAGAGGTCAGCGGGGGCGGAGGAGTACGACGACCCCGCCGTCGGCGTCGCGGAGGCCGAGGAGCTCGAGGTCGGGGCACTCGCCGGCGAGCGTCGAAGCCTGCTCCCGGGTGCCGAGCTGCAGCAGGATCGAGGCGCCGGGCAGGAGATGGGCGGCTGCGACGCGGACGCAGGAGCGCGCCACGTCGAGCCCGTCCGGACCGCCGTCGATGGCGGTCAGCGGGTCCTCGGGGAAGCGGTCGGTCTCGTCGCGAGGGACCCACGGCGGGTCGGCGATCACGAGTGCGAACCGCTCATCGGGCGCCACGGCGTCCTCCAGCGGGCGCTCGCGGATGTCGACCAGCTCGCCGAGTCCGGCGGCCACGGCGTTGCCGCGGGCGAAGTCGCACGCGACGGGCGAGCTGTCGACGCAGACGAGGTGGCGAGGTTGCCGGCTGATCGCGAGCAGCCCGATCTGGCCGGCACCGGCGCAGAGCTCGAGCACCGCGCCGGCCGGCGCCTCGCCGAGGAGCTCGGCCGCCCAGTGCGCCTGCAGCGCAGTCCAGGGTCGAGGGCTGAGGACGCGGTCGTCGTACTCGATCTCGAGGCTGTCGAAGGTCGTCGTCGGCGGCACGCGGCCCATTATCCGTACGGGCGCAGATCCATGCCGCCCCGCGCGACCTGGCGGGGTCGCCGCAGGACGCTCGCGACGACCGCCGACCCAGCCGGTGCGGCTCAGGCCGACGCCTCGACGAGGGCCTTCACGCCCCGCCAGCGGTGGTCCTGCGGCGCCTGCGCGTTGACGTCGCGGTCGACTGCGATGGTCGCCGCGAGCCGGTCGAGGACCATGGGGCGATACATCAGGTAGCCCTGGGCGGTCAGCTCCCCGGTGTCGTTGCCGAGCGCCGCGAGCTGGTCGTCGGACTCGATGCCCTCGATCACGACGCCGAGGCCGAGGGTGCGGCCCATCGCGATGACCGAGCGCAGCAGGGCGCGGGCGCGCTCGTCGACGGCGATGTCCTGGGCCAGGGCGGCGTCGGCCTTGATGTAGTGCACCGGCAGGTCGTGCAGATAGCTGATCGAGGAGAAGCCGACGCCGAAGTCGTCGACGGCCAAGCGGGCGCCGGCCGCGCAGATCGCCTCCATCCGCGACAGCACGATCGGGTCGAGGTCGATGCCCTGCCGCTCGGTGATCTCGAGGACCAGGGTGACGCCGTGCATCGCGGCGATGGCGCTTCGCACGCTGTCGACGAACGTGGCCTCGCGCAGCTGGCGCGCGGAGATGTTGACCGTCATCAGGAACGGGCCGTCGATGTGGCTGCGCAGCGTCGCCACGTCGGCGGCCACTCGCCGGAGAACGTGGTCGCCGAGGTCCACGATGAGGCCGGCGTCCTCCGCGGCAGTGATGAAGACGTCGGGCGGGATCGGGACGCCGTCGCGTGACCAGCGGGCCAGCGCCTCGGCGCCGACGATCCGGCCGGTCTCGACCGCGATGATCGGCTGGTAGACGACGTTGATCTCGCCGCCGGCGATGGCGGAACGCAGGTCGTCGATCAGGTCGAGCCGCTCCAGGCGGGACTGACCCATCGCCCTGACGTACTTCTCGACACCGCCCTCGCCCTTCGCCTTGGCGGCATACATGGCGAGGTCCGCCTTGCGGACCAGGCCCGTCGCGGTGTCGTCGGACTCCGCGAAGGCGATGCCGGCGCTGGCCTCGATGGTGAACGTGCTGCCCCCGACGTGGAGGTCGTCGGCGATGATCGCGAGCAAATGTTCGCACGCCGTCTCGACCTCACGCGGCGGCAGGTCCTCGAAGAGGACGGCGAACTCGTCGCCGCCGAGCCGGGCCACGGTGCCGGCACCGCCGACCGCCGTCCGGAGCCGGTCGGCGAGCTCGACGAGGACGGCGTCACCGGCGTCGTGGCCGAAGCGGTCGTTGACCGGCTTGAAGTCGTCGAGGTCGATGAAGAGCAGCGCCACCCAACGCGCGTCGGCGTGCGCGGCCTCGAGGGCCCGCGACACGCGGTCGAGCAGGATGCCGCGGTTGGGCAGGTCGGTGAGCGGGTCGTGCCGCGCGACGTGCACCTTCTCCTCGATCAGGTCGAGGCGGGAGAGCGCCTCGTCGGCGACCGCGGCGAGCGCCTTGAGCGCCTGCTCGTCGGCGTACGACGTCGAGCGGGCCCGGTCGAGCGCCTTCGCGACCAGCCAGGTCGTCTCCTTGCCGCCGCGCACCTCGGCGCCGATCTCGCCCTTGCCCGGCGGCGTGGGGCGCACGTCGACCTGGGGGAGGCGGAGCAGCCGTCGGGCGTCATCGACCAGCGCCTCCTCCACCTCACCGCGGGTGGTGAGCGTCTGCGCGCGGACGGCCGCGTCGAAGAGCGCCGAGAGCCGGCGAGAGTTCTCCTCGCCCCGGGTCACGGCGCGGGTCGCGACCAGGAGGCTCACCAGCGGTGCACACAGGAGGCTCAGCGTCCACCACGGCGTCGCGCGATAGACGATGGCGGCCAGGTAGCCGAGCATGTCGAAGGGGACGAAGCAGGCGATGGCCAGCACGGTCTGGCGCTGCAGCACGTGATTTCTGAACTGCCCGCCCCTGATCGTGAGCGACACCGCGGAGAGCAACAGGTCGGTGCTGAAGTACGCCGTCGCCGCGACTGCGACCGCGAGCAGCTCGTGGGCCGTCGCCAGACCGTCGGACTTGGGGGTGGCGGCGAGGATGAGCGCCGCGATCGCCCCACCCAGGATGCCGACGCCGATGTTGAACAGCTTCGCCGCGACCCGCTTCTCCGAGGCGATCTGCGTCGCGAGGACGCCGAGCGACCAGACCACGAGCGCCGCGCTCTCGTCGAGCGTGCAGAGCATGAAGATCAGCACGGTCGAGTCGAAGCCGATCTCGACGGTGCCGCCCTCGCCGCGGTCGAAGAGCACGGGGAACCGCGCGACCAGCACCGTCAGCAGGATGCCGCCGACGGCGAGCAGCGGGGGCACGGTCTCTCCGCTGGAGACCGCGGAGACGGCGGCCACTGTGGCCACCACGAGGCCGGCGCAGCAGACCAACGAGTTGAACAGCAGCTCGAGGGTCGCTCGGCGTGGCGCAGTGCCTGCCATGGAAGTTCCCCGCGATCTCGTCCAGGAAGTGGTCAATCCCAATATTCGTCCGACCGCGGCCCGGGTTGAGCGATTTCCGTGGTGACTTCTGCGGAGCGGCCGATCAGCCCGGGAACGGGATCCCGGTCGACGAGTGGCACCGGTACCCGTTCACGTTCACGGCCAGGTACTGCTGGTGGTAGGGCTCGGCGTAGTAGTAGATCGGCGCCTCGCGGACCTCGGTGGTGATCGGGTCGAACCCGCGACGGGCCAGCTCCTCGCCGTACACCTCGGTCAGCTCGCGGGCGGTCAGCTCCTGCTCCGGGCTCGTGAAGTAGATCGCGGAGCGGTACTGCGTCCCGACGTCGTTGCCCTGGCGCATGCCCTGGGTCGGGTCGTGCACCTCGAAGAACTGCTTGACCAGGTCGGCGTAGGAGACCACCGCCGGGTCGAAGACGATCCGGACGGCCTCGGTGTGGTTGGTCCGGCCCGAGCACACCTCCTCGTACGTCGGGTTCGGCGAGGTGCCGCCCTGGTAACCGACGGACGTCGTGTAGACCCCGGGCTTCTGCCAGTAGATCTCCTCGGCGCCCCAGAAGCAGCCCAGACCGAAGTAGGCGACCTCAAGGCCGTCGGGCGTGGTGCCGTCGCCGGGCGTCGCGTCGAGCGCGGTGCCGAGGACCCGGTGCTGCGCGGGCAGCTCCCAGGCGGGGGCCTCGTGACCGGGCAGGGTCTGCTCGGGGGCGAAGAGGGCGGTCGGACGACCGAACATGGTGTCCTCCTTCGAGAGTCTGGTGGTGGCACCCATCCAAACACCGCCGCTGCGCCAGACGTTCCCCGGCTGGCTAGGCTCGGGCTGTGACCCAGGAGCACCGGAACAAGTCAGGCTTCGAGACGCGCGCGATCCACGCCGGCTACGAGCCGGATCCGACGACCGGCGCGGTGAACCCGCCCATCGTCGCGTCCAGCACCTACAAGCAGGACGGCGTCGGTGGCCTGCGCGGCGGCTACGAGTACAGCCGCTCCGCCAACCCGACCCGCACCGCGCTGGAGGGCGCGATCGCGGCCGTCGAGGAGGGCGAGCGCGGGTTCGCGTTCGCCAGCGGCCTGGCCGCCGAGGACACCATCCTGCGGTCGCTGATGAAGCCGGGGGACCACCTCGTCTTCCCCGACGACGCCTACGGCGGCACCTACCGCCTCGTCGACAAGGTCGCCCGGCCGTGGGGTCTCGACTACACCCCCGCGGCGGTGCACGACGCCGCGGCGGTCGCCGAGGCGATCCAGCCCGGCCGCACCAAGCTGGTCTGGGTCGAGACGCCCACCAACCCGCTGCTCAACATCGGCGACATCGCGGCGATCGCCAACCTCGCCCACGCGGCCGGTGCACTGCTCGTCGTGGACAACACCTTCGCGTCGCCGTACCTCCAGCAGCCGCTGACCCTCGGCGCCGACGTGGTCGTCCACTCCACGACGAAGTACGTCGGCGGCCACTCCGACGTCGTCGGGGGAGCGGTCGTGGTGCGCGACCTCGAGCTGGCCGACCGGATCGCCTTCCACCAGAACGCGATCGGCGGCGTAGCGGGTCCGTTCGACGCGTTCCTCACCCACCGCGGCCTCAAGACGCTCGGCGTCCGGATGGACCGGCACTGCGACAACGCGGAGCGCGTCGTCGACTTCCTGGTCAACGACTCCCGTGTCGCGGAGGTGATCTACCCCGGCCTCGAGAGCCACCCCGGCCACGCGGTCGCCTCCCGCCAGATGAAGCGGTACGGCGGCATGGTGTCCTTCCGCGTCACGGGCGGCGAGGCGCAGGCGCTCGCGGTGTGTGAGCGGGCCGAGGTCTTCACCCTGGGCGAGTCCCTCGGCGGCGTGGAGTCACTCATCGAGCACCCCGGCCGGATGACCCACGCCAGCGTGGCGGGCACCGACCTCGAGGTCCCCGCCGACCTGATCAGGCTCAGCGTCGGCATCGAGACCGCCGACGACCTGGTCGCCGACCTCGACCGCGCCCTGGGCTGACAGCTGACAGCTGACAGCTGACGGCCGCCGGACGCGGCCGGGTGAGGCGCGACCCGTGCTCGCGACCTCGTAGTCTCAGCGATGTGACCGAGGACAACCTGGAGCCGCCGCCCCTGGCGGCGCCGCCGCCGGCAGCGCCGCCGTCGGCCGACGACGCCGGCTTCGCGGCCCGGCTCCTGCACCAGTGGAGCCAGTTGCGCGAGGAGCGCCAGGCACAGCTAGCGGTGCCGGTGACCACGCGCGTGCCGGTCGGTCGGCCGGAGGTGCCGCGCGGCGTGGAGATGGCCGCGCAGTGGTCCTGGCGGTTCCTCGTCATCGCCGGCGCCGGCTACCTGCTGGTCCGTGCGCTCGGCTTCCTCGAGGTCGTGGTCATCCCGATCGTCGTCGCGATGCTCATCGCCGCGCTCGTCGTACCCGTCGTCGCGGCGCTGCAGCGGGTCGGCCTGCCGCGCGGCGTCTCGTCGCTGCTCGTCGTCATCGGCGGCATCCTGTTCATCGCCTCCCTCCTCACCTTCGCTGGCCAGCAGGTCGCCAACGGCGCCCACGACCTCGCCGACCAGACGGTCAAGGGGCTCGACGAGATCAAGGACTGGCTCAAGACCGGCCCGCTGAACGCGAGCGACAGCCAGATCAACGACTACATCGACCGGATCCAGAAGTCGATCACCGACCAGAGCCAGGGCAGCAATGTCGTCGGGCGCGTCGGCGAGGTCGGCACGGCGCTGTCGCACGTCTTCGCGGGTCTCTTCATCACACTCTTCGCGACCTACTTCTTCCTCGCCGACGGCGACCGGATCTGGTCCTGGATCGTCCGGCTCGCTCCGCGCGCGGCCCGCGACCAGGTCGACGGCTCGGGCCGGGTCGCCTGGATCTCGCTCACCCAGTTCGTGCGGGCCACCGTGATCGTCGCGGCCGTCGACGCGATCGGCGTGATGATCGTGGCGGCGATCCTGGGCGTACCGTTCGTAGCCGCGATCGGCGTCCTCGTCTTCCTCGGCGCCTTCGTGCCGCTCGTCGGCGCGACTGTGGCCGGCAGCGTCGCCGTCCTCGTCGCCCTGGTCGACCAGGGCCTCATCACCGCACTGCTGATGCTCGCCGGCGTCATCCTCGTGCAGCAGCTCGAGGCCCACGGACTCCAGCCGTTCCTCCTCGGCCGGTGGGTCTCGGTGCACCCGCTCGGCGTCATCGTGGCGATCGCGACCGGCATCCTCGTGGCCGGCATCGCCGGGGCGCTCGTCGCCGTGCCGCTCGCGGCGGCCATCAACGCGGTCGTGCAGCACCTCGTCTCCGGGGTCTCGGCGGGTGCTCTCGCCGACGAGGCACCCGTCGGCGACGACGTGTCGCCTGACGTGTCGGATGACGCCACGGACGCGCCGGGCACCGCCGACCTCCCCGACTCCAACGACACCGAGGACTCCGACCGATGAGCGAGCCCGCCGTCACCCTTGCCGACATCGAGGCCGCGCGCGCACTGATCGGCGACGCGGCCATCGAGACGCCCGTCCAGGGTGCCCGCTGGCTCGAGCAGCGCACCGGGTCGCCGGTCCGCTTCAAGTGCGAGAACCTGCAGCGGACGGGCTCGTTCAAGGCCCGCGGCGCCTTCGTGCGCATCGCCCGACTCAGCGCCGAGGAGCGCGCCCGCGGGGTCGTCGCGGCCAGCGCCGGCAACCACGCCCAGGGCGTCGCGCTCGCCGCGCAGACCCTCGGGATCAAGGCCACCGTCTTCATGCCCGAGGGCGCGCCGATCCCCAAGGAGCGCGCGACCCGGGGCTACGGCGCCGAGGTCGTCTTCGAGGGGCGCTACCTCGAGGACAGCCTCGTCGCGGCCAGGAGGTACGCCGACGAGACCGGTGCCGTGCTCATCCACCCGTTCGACCACGTCGACATCGTGGCCGGCCAGGGCAGCGTCGGGCTCGAGATCCTCGAGCAGGTGCCCGAGGTGCGCACCGTCGTCGTGCCGACCGGTGGGGGAGGGCTGCTCGCCGGCATCGCGCTCGCGATCAAGGCCAAGCGGCCCGACGTCCGGGTGATCGGCGTCCAGGCCGAGGGGGCCGCCGCGTTCCCCGGGTCGCTCGAGCAGGGCCGCCCGGTCGCGCTGCCGTCGATGCGCACGATGGCCGACGGCATCGCTGTCGGGCTGCCGGGAGACATCACCTTCGGCGCCGTACGCGATCACGTGGACGAGATCCGCACCGTCTCCGAGGAGTCGCTATCACGGGCGCTGCTCGCGGTGCTCGAGCGCGCGAAGCTCGTCGTCGAGCCGGCCGGTGCAGCCGGCGTCGCCGCGGTCCTCGACGACCCGCTGGCCTTCGTCGGGCCGACGGTGATCGTGCTGTCCGGTGGCAACGTCGACCCGCTGCTGCTCAACAAGGTGATCAGGCACGGACTGGCCGCGGCCGGCCGCTACCTCACCCTGCGCGTCGTCATCCCCGACCTCCCGGGCGAGCTGGCCCACCTGCTCGGCGAGGTGGCGGCTGCGGGGGCCAACGTGCTCGACGTCGCGCATGCTCGGCACAGCGCCGCGCTGCGCCTGGACCAGGTCGAGGTGCTGCTCCAGCTCGAGACCCGCGGCGAGCCGCACGCGGCGGACGTGATGGATCGACTGCGCTCGCGTGGGTACCGGGTGGACGCCACCTGACCCACCCCGTCGTCCGGCGCGTGGACGCATGTTCTTGGTCCCCGCTTGTTACACTGGACGATCTGACAGTCCCGCTGGGCCGTCGAGAAAGGATGCGCCCGCCGACTGTGCTTCACCCGTGGCGATCGTGCCTTCTCCCGTCGCCCGGCTTCCCGAGATCCATCAGGAGTACCCGTCATGACGCAGCAGACCGAGACCACGTCCACCGTGTGGCTGGCGAAGTCGGCCTACGACCAGCTGGCCGCCCAGCTGGAGGACATGAAGGGTCCCCAGCGCCAGAAGATCGTCGCCGAGATCAGCGCGGCGCGCGACGAGGGCGACCTGAAGGAGAACGGCGGCTACCACGCCGCCCGCGAGGCGCAGGGTCGCCTGGAGGGGGAGATCCAGGCGCTCGAGGCGCTGCTGCGCACCGCCGAGACGACCGAGCCCGCCGACGACGGCGTGGTGGCAGCGGGCAAGGTCATCGCCTACAAGTACGACGGCGACGACGACGACGAGGCCGAGACGTTCCTGCTCGCGTCGATCGAGATGAAGTCGTTCTACGACGGCGACGTCTTCAGCCCGCAGGCACCGATCGGTCAGGCGCTGCTCGGCCACAAGGCCGGCGAGACCGTGGAGTTCACCGGCCCGACCGGCAAGACCATCAAGGTCCACGTGCTCAGCGCCGACCTCTTCAAGGGCTGACCCAGCGGCCGCTGGTCGAGGAGGTCGCGCAGCGACCGTCTGGAGACCCCTAGCGGGCGTCGTTCTGCCCGTCGGCCGTGCAACCGATCCGGTCCACCGAGGTCGCGCGCCGCTCCGTGCGGATCGTGACGTCGTTGGTTCCGTCCTTCGGCTCGAAGGACACGTCGCCCACGACGGTGTGGTCCTCGGCGTAGGCACGCACGAGGCAGCTGGCGTTCTCGGCGTCGGAGCGCAGGTCGACCTGGACCTCCGCGGTGACGGAGTGCTCGTCCACGACGTCGAAGGTGGTCAGGCTCGACGTGACCCGCGGCGTCGAGTGCACCCACACCGCCCAGGCGAGCCAGACCGCCAGCAGGAGCACCACGGCGAGCCCGGCGACGATGAAGACCTTGGGCCACACGGACCCCTGGGCGGCGTACCGCTGGGCGATGCGCGGATCCTGCTGAGTCACGCCGACACTCTCCCACCTAGGATCGGTACATGCCCGAGCACCCCCGCGCCACGGCCTGGAAGGGCCTGCGCCTGATGCACGTCCACGCGCACCCCGACGACGAGTCGAGCAAGGGCGCCGCGAGCACGGCGATGTATGCCGCGAACGGCGTGGACGTGCACGTGGCGACCTGTACCGGCGGCGAGCGTGGCTCGATCCTCAACCCGAAGATGGACCGGCCCGGGATCCTGGAGAACATCCACGAGATCCGTCGGCAGGAGATGGAGCGCGCTCGCGACATCCTCGGCGTGAGCCAGGACTTCCTCGGGTTCGTCGACTCCGGCTGGCCGGAGGCTGAGAAGGAGGGCGACCCGCTGCCGCCGCTGCCGGAGGGCTGCTTCGGGCTGGTCCCGGTCGAGGAGGCGGCGGTGCCGCTCGTGCGGCTGATCCGCTCCTTCAAGCCGCACGTCCTGACGACGTACGACGAGAACGGCGGCTATCCCCACCCGGACCACATCATGTGCCACAAGGTCTCGGTCTTCGCCTTCGAGAAGGCGTCAGACCCCGACTGGCACCCCGAGCTGGGTGAGGCGTGGCAGGTGCTGAAGCTCTACTACCACCACGGGTTCAACCGGCCGAAGGCGCAGGCGCTGCACGAGGCGATGATCGCCCACGGACTGGAGTCGCACTACGGGGAGCGGCTGGAGCGGTGGACCAAGGACGACGCCTGGGACGCCCGCGTGACCACGCACGTGCCGTGCTCGGACTACTTCGGCGTGCGTGACCAGGCCCTGCTCGCGCACGCCACACAGATCGACCCCGACTCCTGGTGGTTCGCCACACCGCGCGAGCTCGAGGACGAGATCTGGCCGACCGAGGACTTCGAGCTCGTCGTCAGCCACGTCGAGACCACCATGCCGGAGGACGACCTGTTCGCCGGCATCAGCAACAACGAGGGACCATCATGAGCACCCTGTTCGTCACACTCGTCACCGTCCTGGCCGAGGACGGCCCGCAGGCCGCGGACGTCAAGGCCGGCTGGACCGCCTTCGCCGTCTTCCTGCTCCTGCTCGTCGCCGTCGTGTTCCTCGGGTGGAGCCTGAGCCGTCAGCTCAAGAAGGCGCAGCGCAACAAGGACGCCGGCATCCTGCCGTCGTCGCGGGACAGCAAGCGGCACGCGCCCCGCGCCTGAGCGCCCTCGTCACCCCCTCGGCCTGGTGCGGTTGGCCCGGGTCGGGGTCGGCGTGCGAGGATGGTGCTCGTATGGAGGGGAGTATTCCTTCGCGACGGTGTCGTCAGTACGGCTCGCCCCACGGGGCGGACCCGGTGCCGCCGATCCACGTGACCCGTGGGTGGAAGAGACCTCCGGAGTCCTGTTGCGCGCTCCGGAGGAGTCACTGACACCATGAACGCTCTCTACGGCGACTCGGTCGCCTCGCCCACTGTCTGGGCCATCACCACGGTCATCCTCGTCGGGGTCCTCGCCCTCGACATCTTCGTCATCGCCCGCCGCCCGCACGAGCCGACCATGGCGGAGGTCGGCCGGCACCTGGCCGTCTTCGTGGGCCTCGCCGTGCTGTTCGGCATCGGACTGGCGGTCTTCGCCGAGCCGCACGCGCTGTCGCCGAACCCGTCGGCCGAGTTCTTCGCCGGCTGGCTGACGGAGTACTCGCTGTCGGTCGACAACCTGTTCATCTTCATCATCATCATGGCGAAGTTCGGAGTGCCGCGGCAGTTCCAGCAGACCGCCCTGATGATCGGCATCGTGCTGGCGCTCATCATGCGCGGCGCCTTCATCGTGCTCGGCGCGGCCGCGATCAACCAGTTCAGCTGGGTCTTCTACATCTTCGGCCTCTTCCTCGTCTGGACCGCCTACAAGCTGGCCCGCGAGGGCGGCGAGGACGAGGACGAGTACGAGGAGAACAAGCTCGTCCGCTTCGCCGAGAAGCGCCTTCCGGCGACCGCCGAGTGGCACGGCACCAAACTGTTCGCCCGCGTCGGC
This sequence comes from Nocardioides terrae, assembly GCF_900112345.1. Classification (GTDB taxonomy): domain Bacteria; phylum Actinomycetota; class Actinomycetes; order Propionibacteriales; family Nocardioidaceae; genus Nocardioides; species Nocardioides terrae. Next base: position 558,594 of record NZ_FOLB01000001.1, on the reverse strand, counting down.
GGCAAGCGGCTGCTCACGCCGATGTTCTTCGTGGTGCTGACGCTGGGCACCACCGACCTGCTGTTCGCCCTCGACTCGATCCCGGCGATCTACGGCCTCACCCGCGACCCCTACATCGTCTTCACCGCGAACCTCTTCGCGCTGATGGGCCTGCGGCAGCTCTACTTCCTCATCGGAGGACTGCTCGAGCGGCTCATCTACCTCTCCTACGGGCTGGCGTTCCTGCTCGGTTTCATCGGCGTGAAGCTGATCCTGCACGCGATGCACGAGAACGAGCTGCCGTTCATCAACGGCGGCCACCACATCGAATGGGCACCGGACATCCCGATCTGGCTCTCGCTCGTCGTCATCGTCGGAACCCTCGCCGTCACGACGGTCGTCAGCCTCATCGGGTCACGCAACATGACGCGCGCCGAGCGCGACGCCGTCACCGGCCCGCGCCGCGACTGGGAGGACGACTGAGCCGTATGAGGCTCGGGCTGGGCGGCTGGGTACCGGAGCGGCATGTCTGCCGTACTCGTCCCTGTGTTGGTGCTGGTCGTCCTCGCGCTCGTCGCGATGGCTGCCGTCCGCGTCCTGCGGCGTCGTGACGAGGCCGTCAAGGCCGAGGCCTTCTCGCCGAACACCGACACGCTGCGCTACCACGTCCCTGAAGGCCAGGACCCTGCCGCGGTGATCGCCGCGCTGGAGGTCGAGGGCTACCGCGCGACGCTCGCCCCGGCTCCTTCCATCGACGACGTGCTCATCCCGTGCCGCGCCGGCGCGGAGCGCGAGCGCGCCCACGTCCGCGCCGTGATCGCCCATTCCGCGCTCAACATGGAGGGTGACCCCGGCGACCATCCCGTCGTGTTCATCGATGAGCCGCGGGAGGGGATCTAGGGGTTCTGGCTATCGGCTGGCCGCTGTCTGTGGGGCTGTTGTCGGTGGCTGGCTGGCGGCGGGAAAAACAGATGGGTCGGTCGGTGCCCGGGCCGGCCGTCAGGCGCCCAAGTCATCTGTTGTCGACTCCGTCGCCCCCTCGAGCCGGAGCCGTCGGCGGAACCTCTCCGTCCTGAAGGTGTGAAGAGCGACTCCCGGAGGAGGTCGTTCCACGGTCGGATCCGAGCGAGGTCGTGCTCACGGCCGATCGCCTCGTCGGCGTCGCGCAGGATGCTGACGCCCTGGGTGAGCACGTCCGCCGAGGTGTAGCCGCGGCGTTCAAGGTCGGCACGGCCGATCCGCCCGTCCCGCTTGAGGTCCTTGCGGCGGCGCCGTCGCTCGAGGTGGTCGTCGCCGTCGTACTCGTGGAACCGCTCCGTGCCCACCAACCACAGGTCGGCCCGTGCGACGAAGCTCCCGTCGGCGGTGAACAGCTCCTTCTGCGGCTCGACCTCGATCCCGCAGATGACGTGGAGCACCCGCAGCAGCGTCTCCCACGCCGACTCCGACCGCCCCTCGACGTACGGCATCGCCTCGCGCAGCCGCGGCGCCCCGCGCCGGTGCTGCCGCGCGACCTCCTCGAGCTCGGCGATCGTCACGTCGCCCTGGTGCAGTGCGGCGTCGATCAGCACGACGAGGTCAAGCAGGCCGAGGTCGATGGCACACGTCACGAGCGTCTCCGCCGCTGTCGAGACCCGCAGCCCGCCGACGTGGTCGTACCAGGGGATGCCGCGGCGTCTGATCACGACGAGTCCGCTCCTCGTGGAGGCGTTCTGCGCCATCGTCTGGGTGACCCAGACCGGAAGGTCCTCGGGCAGCGGCGGCAGCCACCAGCCGCGGACCTGGGCCGCGGTCAGATGGGTGAATGCCGCGGTCGGTCGCAGGACGGCCGACCACGCGTGGAGATCGCCGAGGAGCCCAAGGCCACCTGACCGGTGCAGCCCCCGCGCGACCCGCGACCAGCCGGCGCCGGGGGAGCGGCCACGTCGGACGAGTGGCGCCGGATCGATCTGCTTCTCCGCCATGCCGGGGATCTCCCCAGTGCCGGTGGCTCTCGATCGCGCCATGACCGGGACTGTGGATCAGTGCGCCTGCAGGAGGGGCTGTGGACGGGATCCGGCCCGGTTCAGCCGGATGATGCTGCGGGATCCGGCTTCTGCCCGGGGTGTCGATGGAAAACCGATGACTTGGGCGGCCTCGACCTTGCTTGAACGGCGCCCAACCCATCTGTTTTCCGTGCGACGGGCCGGGGGGCGGCCAGGGGCGACGCGCGACGGACGTGCGGCCGCCGACCGCCTCAGCCCGGCAGCGGCCGGGCCCAGGTCGCGACCGACTGGTCGAGCGCAAGCTCGGCGTCGGCCTCGGCCGCGGCTTCGGGGTCGTGCGTCGCCAGCACCACGACCGCGCCCCGCTGGGCCTCGCGGCGCAGCGCGCCGATCATCCGCGCGCGGTTGCCCGCGTCGAGGTCGCTGGTCGACTCGTCGGCCAGGATCACCCGCGGCTGCTGGGCCAGGGCTCGCGCCAGGGCGACGCGCTGCTGCTGACCGCCGGACAGCTCGTCGACGAGGTGGCGGCGGGAGTCGGCGAGCCCGACCAGCTCGAGCGCGTCATCGGTCCGCCGGAACGCCTCGGCCGGGTCGACCCGACGGGTCACCAGCGGTACGAGGATGTTCTCCTCGGCCGACAGCGAGCCGGCCAGGCCGTTGCCCTGCGGGATGAGCGCGATGCCCAGGGTGGCGGCGCGCTCGCGGTCGGTCACCCGCTCGCCGGTCACCGTCACGGTGCCGGTGGCCGGCGTCAGAGCGCCGGCCAGCGCCCAGAGCAGCGATGACTTGCCCGCACCGGACGGTCCGGTGACGGCGAGGAACGTGCCCGCGGCGAGCTCGAGGTCGAGCGGCCGGACTGCGCAGAGCGGGCCGTGCTGGCCGGCGTACTCCACGGACAGGTCGGTGGCGACGAGCTCAGTCATGGGTCTCCTCCGGCACGATCTCGTAGCGCCCGTGCTCGTCCAGGGGATGGAAGCGGACGAGGGCACCGGGCGGGAGTACGTCGCGCACGTGGGCCGGCAGCGGGAGGAACCCGTCCGCGGTGACGACCGCGTACTCCTCGCCGCTGCGCCCCTCGCCGCCGATGCGACCGTCGCGGATCGTCACCGTCCGCGGCAGGTAGGCGGCCACGTGCGGGTCGTGGGTGACGAGGACGACCGTCGTGCCGTGGGTGCGGCTGGTCGCGGCGAGCGCCTCGAGGACGCGGTCCCGCGCGTCGTGGTCGAGCTGGCTGGTGGGCTCGTCGGCGAGGAGCAGACCGGGCCGGGGCGCGAGCGAGACGGCGAGCGCGGTGAGCTGGAGCTCGCCAGGCGTCAACGAGGGCAGCGGGGCGTCGGCGTTGGCCTCCAGGCCGACGTCGGCGAGAACCTCGCGCGGGTCGGGGACGTCCTTGCCGGCCCGCCGGGCGGCGCGCTGCGCGAAGGCGACGTTGGCGATCGGGCTGGCGTAGGGAAGCAGGTTGCGGGTGGCGCTCTGCAGGATCAGCGACACGTCGGTGGCGCGCAGCCGGTCGATCTCGTGCGCCGTCGCGGTGGAGAGCTCGACGTCACCGAGGTGGATCTTGCCCGCCGACGGCCGGAAGACGCCGGCCAGCAGGTTGAGCAGCGTGGACTTGCCCGAGCCGGACGGCCCGAGCAGCCCCATCAGCTCACCACCGACGACGTGGAGGTCGACGCCGGACAGCGCGGCGACGTCGTGGCCCTCGGAGTGGTAGAGGTGCACGAGCCCCTGGGTCGTGACGCGCAGGCCGGTCACACGCCCTCCTTCAGTCGGGCGAGCGCCGCGCGCCGGTAGACCGCGCGGCCGGTGGCCGCACCCAGCAGCCCGAGCAGCAGCAGGCAGGCCGCCGTGACGGCGAGGACGGGGAGCCACGGCGTCGCCAGGTCGAGGGTGTCGACCTCGGGCGGCTCGGCGAACAGCGGGATCGACGGTGTCGCGACGATCGCCCCGACCAGCCCTGCCGCGGCGCCACCGAGCACGGCCACCGCGATGACCGGGAGCGGGGCGAGGACCGCGAGCCTGCTCACGATCCCGCGCGGCACACCGCCGACCCACAACGCGGCCAGGTCGCGTGCCCGGACGCGCCAGCCGCTGACGGCGGTCAGGGCGAGCATCAGCAGCGCCACCAGGAGCGACACCAGCCCGGTCACCACTCCGAGCTGGACGGCCCAGGTCGGGATCGACCGGTCGAGGTCGTGGCGGACGCCCTCGAGGGTGCTCACGCCGGCCAGCGCCACACCCTGCGCGGCGAGTGCCCGGCGCGTCGGGGCGACGAGATCGGCGTCCCCGAGCCACACCGACAGCACCGCCTGGGAGTCCGGGTGGCTGGCGCGGCGCAGCACGTCGAGGTTGGCGAGCACGGCGAGGGCGGGTGCACCCGGCAGGCGGGTGGCTCGGCCGGCGAGGTCGGCCGCGCGGGAGCGCCCGTCGAGCCCGGTGATGCTGTAGTCCTGGCTGTGAGGGCGGGCGCCGGCGGTGGCCACCACCGGGACGCTGCCCGCGAAGAACGCCTGGGTCGTCGCCACCTCTTCCTGCCCGTCGGTGCTCACGTCGAGCGTGAGAGCGTCGGTGCCGCCAGGGGTGAGAGCGTCGCCGTCGTACGCCGTCCAGGTCGAGGCGTTGCCCAGGCTCACCGGCTGGCCGTCCACGCTGACCCGGTCGAAGGTGACCGAGCCCGACATCGACGAGCCGACGCTCCCGGTGAGTGTCAGCGCGGACAGGTGGCAGGTGTCCGCACACGGCACGTCGACGCCCAGCCGGGCACCGCCGGACGCCGGGAGGGGGCCCAGGTCACGGTGGTAGACGATCGAGTCGGTGACGACGTCGACGCCGAGCACGGCCGGCTCCTCGGTGCCGAGCACGCCGCCGCTGACAGAGACGGTCAGCCTGCGACCGGTGAGGTCGACGGGCTCGATGTCGTCGGGGGACAGCAGGTCGACCCAATCGGCCGGGAGGGCGCCGGGGGCGAGGAGTGCGGTCCTCGCGAAGTCCTCGGGTCGCACGGCGAGGGTCGTGATGCTCGGGTCGCCGCTCGGCCGGATCGTGACGACCGGGGTGATCCGGCGGTCACCCGTCTCGTGCACGGCCCGGTCGATCCCGGCGTCGACGGCGCCCAGGTCCGCGCCGACGACCTGGAGCACCGCGGGTGCGCCCGCGGCCTGCCGGGCGGCGAGGTCCCGGTTGTGGGCGGCGACGAGGACCGCGTCGACGGAGAAGACGGTGAGTGCGGTGGCGACGGTCAGCACCGTCACCGTGCTGCGCAGGCTCTGGCTGCGGGCGGCGTCGAGCAGCCCGAGGGCGGCTCCGCTCGCCCGCCGGCGCAGCAGTGCGCGTCCGCCCGCGCCCGCGAGGGGCGTGATCAGGTAGGCCAGCACCAGGCCCACCCCGAGGGCGAACAGCGCGGGGGCGACGTACGACGCGGGCCCGCTGAGCCCGCCCGTCACGAACTCGACGGCCAGGACCACGCAGCCGGTCAGGAGGACGGCGTCGAGGGCACGCATCCGCCAGCCGCGGCGGAACGTCGCACTCCGGCGGACCAGCTCGTCGACCGGCGTACGCGCCACCCGGGAGGACGCCGCCCACGTCGCGCCGACCAGCACGACCAGCACGCCGAGCAGGCTCACCAGCACGGGGACGCGCAGCTCGAGGCCGGCTTCGCCGGGCAGCAGCCGAGCGGCCAGCCAGGCGCCGCCGACGGCGGCGACCAGCCCCGGTATCGCGCCGAGGAGGACGACGGGGACCAGCTCGCCGGCCAGGAGCCGGCGGGCGCCGCGCACGCCCTGGCCGCGCAACCGCGCGACCGCGACCTCCGAACGCCTGAGGTCGGTGATGGTGACCAGGACGAGCCAGAGGACGACGAGGCACAGCGTGGCGAGCGGCGCCAGGATCAGCGGGACCAGCACGCGGGAGTCGTCGACCTGCGAGGCGATCTCGGCGGCGATGTCGGGCAGGCCGGTGCGGACGTCGGGCACGGTCTGACGTCCATTGAGCACCGGCGACTCGTGCACCGCGGCGACGGCGGCGAGGGAGCCGATCTCATCGATCCCGACCCGGTCCTTCGCCAGCCGGAGGACCGCCACCGAGCGCGGGTCGGGAAGTGCGTCCGGGCCGTCGGCGAACGTGGCGTCGTCGGTCAGCCAGATCTCGTGGCGGATCACCGCCGGGCTCACGTCCGCGACCGTGACGCCCGACCAGCCGGTCAGCGGCTCGGCGAAGTAGTCGCTGCCGCGGACCTCCCGGTAGGACCCGACCACGACCAGCCCGCGCTCGCGGGCCGGCTCGTCCGCGGCCTGCGCGGCGACGTCGGTCGGGACGACCTGCCCCGGCCGGTAGCCGAACGTCTTCTCGTCCGCCACCGACACCAGGATCTCCCCGGCCGCCTTCGGGCACCGGCCCGAGACGATCGTGACGTGCTCGCACGCCTCGGTCCGCGACATCACCTGTCCGCTGAGGTTCAGGGGACGGTGCGGGACGGTGGCCTCCGCCGTCCAGCCGTACGACGGCTCCTGGAACCAGTGCCGGAGGCCGGACGGGACGGCCGCCATCAGGTCCCGCGGACCGGGGACGTTCGGCGGTGGCCCGTCGGTGACCGGCACGGCGCGCTCCTGGATGACGAGCGACGTGTCGAGCGCGGGCGCCTCGGTGAGCTTCACGTCGACCAGCGCCTGCTGCATCACGCGGTCGTAGAACGGCGCGAACACCGCGCACGCGGTGACCAGTGCGGCGAGCAGGGCCAGGGTGGCGGCCTGCCCCTTCCGGTAGGCGAGCGCGCGGATCACGACCGAACTCTCGCATGTACGGAGGATGGCCTCCGGGTGATCCGGCTCATTGCGAGGCGTTTCGCGGGTTACCTCTCCTCATGACCTCGCCCCGCCTGCCCCACGAACGGTTCCTCGACCGCCGCGCCGCGTGGCACGCTGGGGCTGACGAGGAGATCGACTGATGCACCTGCCCAAGCCCCGTGGAGCGTTCAGCGAGCAGCTGTTCGCCGCGCTCCTGTCAGGGGACCCGACGACGGCCGCCCGGCTGCCTGGCCCGGAGGCGGCCGAGGACGCCGCGCTGGCGCTGTGGTGCCTCTACGAGCTGTCCTACCGCGGGTTCGAGGAGGTGGACGACCGGCTCGAGTGGGCTCCCGAGCTGGTCGCCGTCCGGCGCGGCCTCGAGGACGACCTGGAGGACCGTCTGCGGTCGCGGTGGAGCGGCCGGCCGGCGTACGACGGCGACTTCGCGACCGCCTTCTTCGCCGCGGTGGAGAGACACGAGGGCCCGTCGCTGGCCCGCTTCGTGCAGCGGAGCGCGACGGCCGACCAGGTGATGGAGCTGCTCCAGGCACGCTCGCTCTACCATCTCAAGGAGTCCGACCCGGTCGCATTCAGCGTGCCCCGCCTGCCCGTCGCGGCACGCGCCGCGCTCATGGAGCTGCAGTACGACGAGTACGGCGGCGGACGACCCGAGCGACTGCACGCCCACCTGTTCGCGGAGGGTCTCGCGGCGCTCGGGCTCGACGCCACCGAGGGCGCCTATCTCGACCAGACCCCGCTGGCGGTGCTCGAGCAGAACAACGCGATGAGCCTCTTCGGCCTCCACCGCCGGCTCCGGGGCGCCTCGCTGGGCCACCTCGCGGCGTTCGAGGCGACCAGCTCGGGCCCGTGCCGGCGGATGGCCCGAGGGCTGGAGCGGCTCGCGCTGGCGCCGGAGATGCGCGCCTACTACGAGGAGCACGTCGAGGCCGACGCCGTGCACGAGCAGCTCGCGGTGCGGCTGATCTGCCAGCCGCTCATCGAGGCTGAGCCCGAGACCGAGGACGACGTCTGGTTCGGCGCCTTCTCGTGCCTCGACCTCGAGGACCGCGTCGCCCACCACTACCTCGACCGATGGGGGGAGTCGGCATGAGCCGCCCGACTCCGGACGTCGTCCTGTGCCCCGGTGGGCCGATGCTGCTGCGCGGCGAGCACCTCGTCATGGACGACGACGGTGTCGAGCACCCGACCACGCGGCCGATCTCGGCGGTCTGCCGCTGCGGGAAGTCGGCCACCAAGCCATGGTGCGACGGCACGCACAAGGTGATCCCGGAGCGGCTCCGGCCCTGAGGGAGCCTCGGGCGGCGCTGTCGGTGGCGTGTGCGACGCTCGGGCCATGCCCGATCGAGCGCCGGTGCCCGTCGAGTGGGTGCGCCGCGTCGGCGACCTGCTGACGCGACTGCCGGAGTGCGTGGAGCGCGACGCCTGGACGGGCGTCGCCTGGCGCGTCGGCCAGGCGACGGTCGCGCACATCTTCGGCGGCGAGGACCAGCTCGTCCGGATCACCTTCCGCGCCGAGCCGGACGAGGTGATGGCGTTCGAGCACATGGGTGCGCCCTACTTCCGCGCCTCGTGGGGTCGCAACGTGGTCGGGTTGCTCCTCGACGACGACACCGACTGGGCCGAGCTGGCCGAGCTGCTCACCGACTCCTACTGCCTCCAGGCGCCGCAGCGGCTGGCGAGCCAGGTGACCAGGCCCGCCTGACGCTGCCGGGCTGCCGGGCTGCCGGGCCGCCGGGTCGACGGGTCGACGGGGCCGGTTCGTGCGAAGAGGATGGGCGCGTGCTCGGACTCGAGATGGTCGTCCTGCTCGGCGTCGCCCTCGTCGCCTGCGGCGCGCTGGCGCGTCGCTACCCGATCGCGCCCGCGATCCTGCTGTTGCTCGTCGGGGTGCTGGTCGGCTTCGCGCCGCACCTGCGGGAGGCCCAGCTGCCGCCCGAGGTGGTGCTCCTGCTCTTCCTGCCCGCCCTGCTCTACTGGGAGAGCCTGACGACCTCGCTCCGGGAGATCCGCAACAACCTGCGGGTCGTCGTCCTCACCAGCACGGTGCTCGTGGTGGCCACCGCCGCCGCCGTCGCATGCGCCGCCCACGCGCTGGGGATGCACTGGGGCCCGGCCTGGGTGCTCGGTGCGGCGCTGGCACCGACCGACGCGACAGCGGTCGGCGTCCTGGCCCGCGACCTGCCCCGGCGCACGGTCACCGTGTTGCGGGCCGAGAGCCTCGTCAACGACGGCACCGCGCTGGTCGTCTACGGGCTGGCGGTCGGCGTCACCGTCGGCGAGGAGCAGCTGACCGGCTGGCACGTCACCTGGCTGCTGGTGCTCTCCTACGGAGGCGGCGTGCTCGCCGGGATCGTGGTGGGCCTGATCAGCTGGCAGGTACGTGGACGGATGGACGACCCGATCCTCGAGGGCATCGCGGTGCTCGTGACACCCTTCGCGGCCTTCCTGCTGGCCGACGCCATCGACGCGTCAGGGGTGCTGGCGGTCGTGTGCTGCGGCCTGTTCATCAGCCAGGTGACGCCGCGGATCACCGGTGCGGCGACCCGGCAGCTCGTCCTCCCGTTCTGGGCGCTCTCCACGACGGTGTTGAGCAGTGCCCTGTTCGTCCTCGTCGGGCTCTCGGCCCAGTCGGCGTTCCGCGACCTGACCAGCACCTCGGTCCGGCACGCGCTGGTCATCACGGTCGTCGTGACCGCCGTCGTGATCGGGGTCCGCTGGCTGTGGACCTACACGACGCCGTACGTCATCCGCCTCCTCGACCGCCGCCCCGCGCAGCGGCTCCGTCGCATCGGCGCGCGACAGCGCACCGTGAGCGCGACGGCCGGCTTCCGGGGAGCGGTCTCGCTCGCCGCCGTGCTCGCGGTGCCGCACAAGCTCGACTCGGGCGCGCCCTTCCCGGACCGGGACGTCATCGTGCTCGTCACCTGCGGGGTGATCGTGCTGACGCTGCTCCAGGCGGTGCCGCTCCCTGCGGTGGTGCGCTTCGCGCGACTCCCGGCCGACAACTCGGTCCTCGAGGAGACCCAGCTGGCCGAGAGCTACACGCTCGATGCGGCGATCGAGGCCATCGACGTCACCGCCGCGGAGCTCGGCGTCGGCGAGCCGGTCGTCGACCGGGTCCGCCACGACCTCGACAAGCAGCGCAAGCTGGCGGCGGCCGCCAGCGGTGCCGGCGACCCCGTGGTCCAGCACGACGACCAGTACACGAGCCTGTCGCTCGCCCTGATCGCGCGTCGACGCGAGGCGCTCCTCGAGCTGCGCGACGAGCAGCGGATCGACGACATCGTGCTGCGCAGGGTCCAGGCCCGGCTGGACATCGAGGAGGTGCGGTTCTCCCGGGCGGGTCTCGCCGAGTGAGGTCGGTCGGGGGAGAGTTGCCTCATGGCCAACCGACTTGCCGCCGCTACGTCGCCCTATCTCCTCCAGCACGCCGACAACCCCGTCGACTGGTGGGAGTGGTCGCCGGAGGCGTTCGAGGAGGCCCGCCGCCGCGACGTACCCGTCCTGTTGAGCGTCGGCTACGCCGCCTGCCACTGGTGCCACGTCATGGCGCACGAGTCCTTCGAGGACCAGGCGACGGCGGCCTACCTCAACGAGCACTTCGTCGCGGTCAAGGTCGACCGCGAGGAGCGGCCGGACGTCGACGCGGTCTACATGGCGGCCACCACCGCGATGACCGGGCACGGCGGCTGGCCGATGACCGTCGCGCTCGACCACGAGGGCACCCCCTTCTTCGCGGGCACCTACTTCCCCGACCAGCCGCGGCACGGGCAGCCGGCCTTCAGCCAGATCCTCCAGGCGCTCTCGGACGCGTGGTCCGGGCAAGGGGAGGAGGTACGCCGGGTCGCCGACTCGGTCCGCGCGCACCTCGCCTCCGTCGCCTCGTCCCTGGGCGGCTCCGGGCTGCCCACCGAGCAGGTCGTGACCGCTGCGCTCGACAAGCTCGCCGAGGAGTTCGACCCGCTGGCCGGAGGCTTCGGCGGCGCCCCGAAGTTCCCGCCGACGATGGTGCTCGAGCTGCTGCGGCGCGACGGCTCCGACCGGTCCCGCCACATGCTCGACCGGACCGTCGCCGCGATGGCCCGAGGTGGCATGTACGACCAGCTCGGCGGCGGCTTCGCCCGCTACTCCGTCGACCGCGGCTGGGTCGTGCCGCACTTCGAGAAGATGCTCTACGACAACGCCCAGCTGCTCGCGCTCCACGCCCGGCTCGGCGGCGGTGGGTCGTCGCTCGGCGAGCGCGTCGCCCGCGAGACGGCGGACTGGATGATGCGCGAGCTGGGGACGGCGGAGGGCGGCTTCGCCTCGGCGCTCGACGCCGACACCGAGGGCGAGGAGGGCCGCTTCTACGTGTGGACGCCGGCCCAGCTGACCGCGGTGCTCGGCGAGGACGACGGCGCCTGGGCGGCGCAGGTCTTCGAGGTGACCGCCGCCGGCACCTTCGAGCACGGCAGCTCCACCCTCCAGCTGCGGCACGAGCCCGAGGGTCCCGGGGCGCAGCGCCTGGTCGACGTACGCCGTCGGCTGTTCGAGGCGCGCGCAGAGCGGGTCGCGCCCGCCCGCGACGACAAGGTGGTGGCCGCCTGGAACGGCCTCGCCATCAGCGGCCTGGTGGCCGCCGGGCTGCTCCTCGACGACCAGGCGTACGTCGACCGGGCGGTCGAGGCCGGTGAGCTGTTGGTCCGCGTGCACCTGCGCGAGGGGAAGCGGCTGCTGCGGGTCTCCCGGGACGGTTCGGCCGGGCGGCACGCGGGCGTGCTCGAGGACTACGGCTGCGTCGCGACGGGCTTCCTCGACCTGCTCCAGGCGACCGGCGACCCGGTCTGGCTGGAGCGGGCGACCGCACTGCTCGACACCGCGCTCGAGCTCTTCCGCGCCGACGACGGCGGCTTCTTCGACACCGCGAGCGACGCCGAGACGTTGGTGACACGACCGCGCGACCCTTCGGACAACGCCTCGCCGAGCGGGCTGTCCTCGACGGTGCACGCGCTGGTCAACGCCCACGCGCTGACCGGCGAGGGCCGCTACCGACAGGCCGCCGAGGAGGCGCTCGCCACGGTCACCGGGCTGATGGAGCGCGCGCCGCGCTTCGCCGGGTGGTCGCTCGCCGCGGCGCTGACGATGGCCGACGGGCCGCTCGAGGTGGCCGTCGTCGGCCCGGCCGGCCGCGAGCGTGACGCGCTGGCCGTCGCGGCCCGGCGGTTGCCGGGCGCCGTCGTCCTGGTCGCCGACGGGCCGAGCGGCGACATCCCGCTGCTGGACGGTCGAGCCGCGGTCGACGGCAGCCCGGCGGCGTACGTCTGCCGAGGCTTCGTCTGCGAGCGCCCCGTCACCACGCCGGACGCGCTGCTGGCCAGCGTCGGCGGCTGATGCTCAGATGAGGTCGTGATCTCGGACCCCTCGCCTCAGCCGCACCGCTTCCACGACGGCGGCACGGACACCGAGCCGCCCGATCCCGACGCCGAGCCGCGGATCGTGCTCGAGCGCGACGTGCAGGGTGAGCGCGAGCTGTTCCGGATGCTCCGGCGGATCGGCTACCGCGACGAGGAGTACGGCGAGCTGCTGGTGCCCGCCGACCTCGACTCCTTCCGCACCGACCTGACGTCGGTGCCGACCCTCTTCACCTGGCTGGTGCCCAAGACCGGCAACCACCTGGTCCCCGCGCTCCTGCACGACGGTCTGGTCGACCCCACCGGCCAGCAGTACGTCGGCCCGCCGATCGACCGGCCGGACGCCGACCGGATCCTGCGCCGGGCGATGCGCGACACCCACGTCGGCCTGGTCCGCCGCTGGCTGATGTGGTCGGCGGTCACCCTGGCGACCATCCACGTCGGCACGCCCTCGTGGAGCAGGCTGCGCCACCTGTGCTACGTGCTGGCCGCCGACGGAACGCTCGCGCTGATCGCCGCCCTCGGAACGGTCGCCACGCTCGATCTGGTCGACGTCGTCGACTGGCTGCCGTGGATGGGGGAGCGGCCCTGGTGGCTCGAGCTGGTCGGCGGCCTGGCCGGCGCGGTGGTGATCCCGCTGCTGCTCGGGCTGCTGTGGGGACGGTTCGCCGTGGCCGGCGCGATCACCGGCATCGCGCTGGCGGTCCTCCTGCACGTCACCGTCCTGCTCGCCGCCGTCACGGTGCTCTACCAGGCGGCCGAGCGGCTGGCCCGGCGTACGCCACTGGCGGCTGCCGTCGCCGGCGCCGTCGTCGTGCTCTCCTGTGCGGTGCTCACCACGCTGCTGGTCGCGGCGTCGTGAGGCCGGCTCAGCGCAGTGCGTAGGTCGCCAGCGAGACGCCGGTGTAGTGCACGATGAAGGCGAGGATCGTGAAGGTGTGGAAGACCTCGTGGAAGCCGAACCAGCGCGGCCACGGGTCCGGCCGCTGGAAGCCGTAGACCACGCCGCCGACGGTGTAGAGCGCGCCGCCCACGCAGATGCAGGTGAAGACGGCGATGCCGATGCCGACACCCAGCGCCGTCGCGCCGGTGAAGAACAGCGGGGTGAAGAAGATCGCCGCCCAGCCCATCGCGAGGTAGATCGGCACGTAGAGCCAGCGCGGGGCGTCGTTCCAGAAGACCCGGAAGAGGACGCCCAGCACGGCGCCGATCCACACCACCGACAGCAGCCAGGCGCGCGCCCTCCCGTGCAGGAGGATCAGCGAGAACGGTGTGTAGGAGCCGGCGATCAGCAAGAAGATGTTGGCGTGGTCCCAGCGCTTGAGGAACGCGTGCGCGCGCGGGCCCCAGTGGCCGCGGTGGTAGACCGCCGAGACGCTGAAGAGCAGCAGCGCGGACAGCGTGAAGGCGATGTCGCCGATCCGGGCGCGGCCCGACGGGGCCAGCGAGATGAGCACGGCGCCCGCCGCGAGGATCAGCGGCACGCAGGCGGCGTGCAGCCAGCCACGGAGCTTGGGCTTGGCCTCGGCGATCGTCTCGGAGACCGCGTCGGAGAGGTTGTCGAGCCGCTCGCGAACGGCGTCGCGCCCGCGCTCGCGCGCACGGTCGAGGCGGGCGTTCATCGGGTCGCTCATGCTCCGACGGTACCCAGGCGGCGGTAGTGGCAGCCCGGTCGGGAACCCCTACTCTGGGAGCCGTGGCCGATTGGAAGCGCGGACTCCGCAAGGTGCTCTATCCCGCCTACGAGGCACGCATGGTCCGCCGGCTCCCCGACGACAACCTGCCCAAGCACGTCGGCGTCATGCTCGACGGCAACCGGCGCTGGGCCAAGGCCGTCGGCCGCGACACCGCGCACGGTCATCGGGCCGGCGCTGCGAACATCGAGCCCCTGCTGACCTGGTGCGACGAGGTCGGCATCGAGGTCGTCACGCTCTGGCTGCTCTCCACCGACAACCTCAACCGGCCCGCCGCCGAGCTCGAGCCGCTGCTGCAGATCATCGAGGAGGCGGTCGACTCCCTCGTCGACCAGCGCCGGTGGCGGCTGCACCCGGTCGGTGCCCTCGACCTGCTGCCCGCGAGCACGGCCGAGCGGCTCAAGTCCGCCGAGGAGGCGACCCGCGACGTCGAGGGGATGCTCGTCAACGTCGCGGTGGGGTACGGCGGCCGCCGCGAGATCGCCGACGCTGTCCGCTCCCTCCTGGCCGAGCACGCCGCGAAGGGCACGTCCCTCGAGGAGCTCGCGCAGATCATCGACGTCGAGCACATCGCCGACCACCTCTACACCAAGGGGCAGCCCGATCCCGACCTCGTCATCCGTACGTCGGGCGAGCAGCGGCTCGGCGGGTTCCTGCTGTGGCAGAGCGCCAAGTCGGAGTTCTACTTCTGCGAGGCCTACTGGCCCGACTTCCGCCGGGTCGACTTCCTCCGCGCTCTGAGGGCCTATGCCCACAGAGAACGCCGCATGGGCCGTTGACGACGCCCGGTACGCACGCTGGCTGCGTTGGCGGCGCTCGCCGACCGCTCCGCTCCCATGGTCGCCTTCGCGCCGCCGCCTTGCCATCGCACGCACCGGACGCCGTTAGTCCCGAAACCCACAGTTCACCCACGAATGCTGGCGTGTCGCGCGTTCCGGGTACCGGGGCGGCGTACTTTCGCATCAACGGCGAGTGGGGAAGCTCGCCGCACCGGGAGGCCCGATCGTGAGCAGTCACGACCCACAGACTCGACGCACTGACCTGCGTCGCGTCGAAGGAGGCCGGCACCCCGGCCTTCGGGCGATCCGGTCCACCTGCATGAGCTGAGGACCGGGGGCCAGGGTGCCTGTCCGCGGTCCGTGAGGGGTGAACCGCGTGGCTACCCAGCCGAAGACCTCAGTGACCCGGACCTCGCGGACGAAGGTGCGGACCTACGTCCTGGACACCAGCGTCCTGCTCGCCGACCCCGGCGCGTTGCGACGCTTCGCCGAGCACGAGGTCGTCCTACCTGTCGTCGTCGTGACCGAGCTGGAAGGGAAGCGGCACCACCCCGAGCTGGGCTTCTTCGCTCGAACGGCGCTGCGCACGCTCGACGACCTGCGCATCCAGCACGGCCGCCTCGACGCACCCGTCCCCATCGGCGAGGAGGGCGGCACGCTGCGGGTCGAGCTCAACCACACCTCGCCTGACGCGCTGCCGTCCGGCTTCCGGCTCGGCGACAACGACACCCGCATCCTGGCCGTCGCGAAGAATCTCGCCGACGAGGGCGCCGACGTCGTCCTCGTCTCCAAGGACCTGCCGCTGCGCATCAAGGCCTCGGCGGTCGGCCTGGAGGCCGAGGAATACCGTGCCGAGGCGATCTCCGACTCCGACACGGGCTACTCGGGCATGGCCGAGCTCGACGTCGCGGCCGCCGACCTCGACGAGCTGTACGACGACGGGGTGATCGACCTCGAGCAGGCCCGGGGCCTGCCCTGCCACACCGGTCTGGTGCTGCTCTCCGACCGTGGCACGGCGTTAGGCCGGGTCGGCCCGGACAAGCAGGTCCACCTGGTCCGCGGCGACCGCGAGGCGTTCGGGATCCACGGCCGGTCGGCCGAGCAGCGCATCGCGCTCGAGACGCTGCTCGACCCCGAGATCGGGATCGTCTCCCTCGGGGGCCGGGCCGGCACCGGCAAGTCCGCCCTGGCCCTCTGCGCGGGCCTCGAGGCGGTCATGGAGCGCCGCCAGCACAAGAAGGTCGTCGTCTTCCGGCCGCTCTTCGCGGTCGGCGGCCAGGAGCTCGGCTACCTGCCGGGCTCGGAGGCCGAGAAGATGGGCCCGTGGGGACAGGCGGTCTTCGACACCCTCGGAGCCGTCACGTCGCAGGACGTCGTCGACGAGATCCTCGACCGCGGCATGCTCGAGGTGCTGCCGCTGACCCACATCCGCGGCCGGTCGCTGCACGACTCCTTCGTCATCGTCGACGAGGCCCAGTCGCTGGAGCGCAACGTGCTGCTGACCGTGCTCTCGCGCATCGGCGCCAACTCCAAGGTCGTGCTCACCCACGACGTCGCCCAGCGCGACAACCTCCGGGTCGGTCGGCACGACGGCGTGGTGGCGGTCGTGGAGAAGCTCAAGGGCCACCCGCTCTTCGCGCACGTCACGCTGACCCGGTCCGAGCGGTCCCCCATCGCGGCTCTGGTCACCGAGATGCTCGAGAGCTACGTGCTCTGAGTCACCTGCTCCACCGGCGCGCCGGGGTCCGCACGGGCCCCGGCGCGCTCGTGTCGTGGGGCTGATGTGACGGATGTGACTAGCGGGACGGATTTGATTCGAATCCTGCACAAAAGTTTTCGTGTTCGGTTTGCGACCCTGCGCTCCGTCATGCATGGTGTTCGAGTTCTTGTTCGCGACGTGAGGGTGAATCTTGTCGAAACACGCCGCCCCCAGGCACCGCAAGGCGCCTGAGCGCACGGCCCTCGACGTACCCCGTAAGGCCGTCCGCACCACCGTCCTCTTCGGTGGGCTCGCCGCTGCCGCCACGGGAACCGTCGTCGGTGGAGGCCTCGCTCTCGGCAACGAGCCGGCCACCCTGGCCGCCGCGACCGTCACGGCGCCGCTGCAGCAGGGCGCGAGCGCCGCCGCCGAGCCCGACCGCCGGGAGCCGGCCGTGTCGCGATCGAGCGACCGCCGCGCCGCCACCGACCCCGCGAAGGCGAAGGCGCTGGCCGTCGTCGCGCAGTCCCAGGTCCGGGCCATCGCCGTGACCGAGGACGCCGCCGACGGCGACCCGAAGGCGATCGCCAGCGCCCTGCTCGGCGACTTCGGCTGGGACGGCTCGCAGTTCGGCTGCCTCGACAAGCTGTGGACGCGCGAGTCGAACTGGAACGTGCACGCCCACAACGCCTCCTCCGGCGCCCACGGCATCCCGCAGTCGCTGCCTGGCTCGAAGATGGCCTCCGCCGGCCCCGACTGGGAGAACAACCCGGTCACCCAGATCAAGTGGGGGCTGGGCTACATCCAGGGCCGATACGGCTCCCCGTGCAACGCATGGGGACACTCCGAGTCCCACGGCTGGTACTAGGGGCTGGACCCCGCGCCCTACGGGTGCGTCATCGACTCCACGTCGAGCGCCTCGTCGAGCTGCTCCAGCGTGAGCACGCCGCGGTCGACGTAGCCGAGCCGGAGCACCGTCTCGCGGATCGTCGCGCCGTCGGCGAGGGCCTGCTTGGCGATCTTCGCGGCATCCTCGTAGCCGACGTACTTGTTGAGCGGGGTGACGATCGAGGGCGACGACTCGGCGTAGGCGCGCAGGCGCTCGGGGTCCGCCGTGATCCCGTCGACCGTACGCCGGGCGAGGACCGTCATCGACGACGACAGCAGGCGCACCGACTCCAGCACGCTGCGCGCGATGACCGGCATCGCGACGTTGAGCTCGAACGCGCCGGACGCGCCCGCCGCAGTCACCGTGGCGTCGTTGCCGATGACCTGGAAGGCGACCATCAGCGTCGCCTCCGGGAGGACCGGGTTGACCTTGCCGGGCATGATCGAGGACCCGGGCTGGAGGTCGGGCAGGTGGATCTCGGAGAGGCCGGTGGTCGGGCCCGACGACATCCAGCGCAGGTCGTTGTTGATCTTGATGAGCCCGACCGCGAGCGTCTTCAGAACGCCCGATAGCTCGACCAGCGAGTCACGGGTGCCCTGCGCCTCGAAGTGGTTGCGGGCCTCGGTGAACGGCTGCCCGGTCGCCTCCGACAGCACTCCGATCACCGCCTGCGGGAAGCCGGCCGGTGTGTTGATGCCGGTGCCCACGGCGGTGCCGCCCAGCGGAAGCTCGCGTACGCGGGGGAGCACCGACTCGAGCCGCTCGGCCGCGTAGCGCACCGTTGCCGCATAGCCGCCGAACTCCTGGCCCAGCATCACAGGAGTCGCGTCCATGAGGTGGGTCCGGCCGGACTTCACCAGCCCGGCGAACTCCTCGGCCTTGCGCTCCAGCGACGTGGCGAGCACGTCGATCGCCGGCAGCAGCTGCTCGGTGACAGCCACCGCCGCAGCGACGTGGATGGCGGTCGGGAAGGTGTCGTTGGACGACTGCGAGGCGTTGACGTGGTCGTTGGGGTGGACGCTCACGCCCGAGTGCTCGGCCAGTGACGCGATCACCTCGTTGGCGTTCATGTTCGAGCTCGTGCCGGAGCCGGTCTGGAAGACGTCGATGGGGAACTGGTCGTCGTACCGCCCGCTGACGATCCCAGCCGCGGCCTGCCGGATCGCCCCGGCCTGCTCCTCGGTGATCACGCCGAGCTCGGCGTTGACCGTCGCCGCGGCCGCCTTCACGTGGCCGATGGCGTGGATGAGGTCGGGCTCGAGCGGCGTGCCGGAGATGGGGAAGTTCTCGACCGCACGCTGGGTCTGGGCGCGCCAGAGGGCGTCTTTCGGGACCCTGACGTCGCCCATGCTGTCGTGCTCGATTCGGAACTCGGTGGAGGTCACGTCAGTCATAGCGCTGCCGGTACCCCGCCGTGTTCCCTGACGTGCTCAGCCGTGCTCAGCCGTGCTCAGCCGTGCTCAGCCGTGCTCAGCCGTGCCTGGCCGCGCTCAGACGTGGCCGACATAGAGCCAGTAGGTCTCGGCCCGGCCCTGCAGGTCGACGTCGTAGGCGACGGCCTCGGTGCGCCGGCGCCCGAAGACGCGCGCCATGGTCCGCTCGAGCTCGGGCGCCTCCGCGGCGCTCCACACGACGACCGTCCCGCCGGGGCGCGTCGCGCGCCGGGCGTCCTCGAGCGCCGGCGCCTCGTAGAGGTCGGCGTTCGCGTCGTGCACGAGGTAGCCGGGTCCGTTGTCGACGTCCAGCAGCACCAGGTCGTGCGCCGACCCCGGGCCGTCCCGCAGGACCGATGCCACGTCGCCGACCGTCGCGGTGACCCGCCGGTCGGCGAGGAGCGCGCCGCCCGGGACCGTGCCGTCGCGCATCCAGCCGACCAGAGCCGGCTCGATCTCGACGACGGTGACCCGCTCGACCCGGTCGTCCTCGAGCACGGCCGCGAGCGTGTAGCCGAGGCCCAGCCCGCCGACGAGCACGGTCGTCGGCCGGTCGTGGAGCTGCAGCGCCCGGGCCGCCAGGGCCCGCTCGGTGGACGTCTCGACGGTGTCCATGACGAACACGCCGTTGGCGCGCAGCTCGAGCGTGCCGTCGGGCCGCCGCCGCAGCACCAGCTCACCCCGCTCGGAGCTGTCCCGCGCGACCTCGATCGTCTCCTCCGGCAGCACGTCCCCATCCTGCCCGGTCCGGCCTTCAGGTCCGGACTGCCCTGTCCGAGTGGGCGCCCGGACGCAAGGATGCAGGCATGGACATCGCGCTCATCGCCGTCATCGGCGTCTGCTGCATCGTCGCGGTGGAGAACTTCGCGGCTCGGCTCGGCGTGGCAGCGCCCCTGCTGCTGGTGCTGACCGGCGTGGTCGGCAGCTGGGTCCCCGGCGTCCCGCACATCGAGGTGGAGCCGCACCTGATCCTCGGCGTCGTGCTGCCGCCGCTGCTCTACTCGGCCGCGGTGTCGATGCCGGCGATGGAGTTCCGGCGCGACTTCCGCGCGATCAGCGGGCTGTCGGTCGTCCTCGTCGTACTGAGCGCCCTGGCGATCGGCGTGTTCCTCGACGCCGCCATCCCCGGCATCGGGTTGGCGACCGGCATCGCCGTCGGCGCGATCATCAGCCCGACCGACGCGGTCGCGACGTCGATCGCCCGCCGGCTCGGCGTACCCCCGCGAGTGCTGGCGGTGCTCGACGGCGAGAGCCTGCTCAACGACGCCACGGCGCTCGTGCTGCTCCGCTCGGCGGTGGCGGCCGCCGGCGTCTCGCTGATGGGGGTGCTCGGTGACTTCGTCTACGCGGTCGCCGTCGCCGCCGCGGTCGGTGCCCTGATCGGCGTGCTCCACCTGCGCGTGCGCGCCCACGTTGCGCAGGCGCCGGCGGGGACGGCGATCTCCTTCGCCGTCCCGTTCCTCGCCTACCTCCCCGTCGAGCACCTCGGCGGGTCAGGACTCGTCGCCGCGGTCACCGCCGGCCTGATCACCGGGCAGGGCTCACCGCGCTACCTCTCGCCCGCGCACCGGCTCAGCGAGGCGCAGAACTGGCGCACGGTCGAGTTCCTGCTGGAAGGGGCGATCTTCCTGCTGATGGGGCTGCAGCTGCGCTGGATCGTCGAGGACGCCGACGGCCTCTCGCGGCTGTGGGTCGCTCCCGTCGCCGCCCTGATCGTCGTCCTGGTCAGGGCGGCGTACGTCGCCCCGCTGCTGGGTGCGCTCGACCGGCGGGCGGAGCGCGCCGACGCGCAGCGCGGCCGGCTCGAGGCGGTCGGGGAGCGGCTGGAGTCGGGTGACTTCCCGCGGCGCGAGCCGCGCAACGACCGCGAGGCCGCCCACATCGAGAAGCACTCCGGCCGCCGCCTGGAGATGCTGCGCACCCGCGTCCGCCGCGGCCTGGCCGACATCGACTACCTGGCCGGCGCCCCGATGGGCGCCCGGGAGGGCGCCGTGCTCGTGTGGGCGGGCATGCGCGGGGCGGTCACCGTCGCGGCGGCGCAGACGCTGCCCGACGACACGCCGCAGCGCTCCCTGCTGGTCCTCGTCGCGTTCGCCGTGGCCGCGGGCACGCTGCTGGTGCAGGGCGGAACCCTGCCCTGGCTCGTACGCCGGCTCGGGCTGGCCACCTCGACACCGGCCGGGCCCGACCCCGACCACGGGCCGCTGATGGAGCGGCTGGTCGGCGCGTCGCGGGCGATGCTCGACGATCCGTCACTGCGGCGCGCGGACGGGTCGGCGTACGACCCCGAGGTGCTCGCCCTGCTCCGGCGCCGGGAGCCGGACCCCGAGGACCCCGAGGTCGCCGCGGACCGGGTCGAGCAGTACACCGAGCTGCGGCTGCGCGCCATCGGCGCCATGCGCGAGTCGCTGCTCGACGCCCGTGACGACGGCGTCTACGCGTCCTCGACGCTGGAGGCGGCCCTCCGGGTGCTCGACGCCGAGGAGATCACCACCGAGGTGCGCGCCGGCCGGGTGTAGCGGAATGGGCCCGCACGAGCCCGGGTAACGGATCCCATGAGCGATCCGACCGACCCGACCCCCGAGCACCCCGAGCCCGCAGCCCACCCGGGCACCCCCCGCGAGTCGGCGGCGGAGGAGAGCGACGGCCAGGTCTCCGAGACCGGCGGGCTGAACCGCGAGCCGATCAGCGACGGCGACACCGTCGTCGGCTCGACGACGGCCGACGACGGCGGGCAGCCCGACCCTGGAGCGGTCGGCCCCGACGGCGTGCCCCCGGAGAACCGCCGCGACAACGACTTCAAGAAGCCCGACGCCGAGCACCGGGTCGACGAGAAGGTCGACGACGCGTAGGCCGCTCGCCGCGGTCCGGTCGCCGTGACACGCCGCGTCGTCGGCGTGTCGCCGTTCTCAGACGTAGCGAGCGGCCTTGGCCACCGTTTCCGCGATGCGGTCCGCGACTCAGCCGGGGTCGTGGATCACCTCTCGCCAGGTGAAGCGCAGCACGCGCCAGCCCGCCGCGGTCAACAGGGTGTAGCGCTGGCAGTCCCGCTCGAAGGCCTTCTTGTCCCTGCCGTGGAACTCCCACGACTCGGCCTCGAGGGCGATGCCGCGCAGCGGATCCGCGAGGTCCGGGTGCAGAGTGACGCCTCCGAGCCGGACGCGGAACTGCGGGACCACGCCGAGACCGGCCCCGATCGCGAGTGCGCGCAGAGCGGACTCGAACGGGTTCGCGGCTCGTGGGTCGGCATACGCGACGACGCGACGCACCAGCGGCCCGCGCCGTCCCGGGAAGGCCACTGCTGCCCGCTCGAGCCGCAGCCGGGTCAGCTCACCGTGCCGCAGAGCCGAGTCGGCGACGGCCAGCCCGTCGGGGAACGGCAGGTCGGCGGCACACATGAGCACCGTCTGCAGCCGGCTGGTCGCCCAGCCGTCCAGGTCCTCGCGCCGCAGGTCGATCAGCCGGACCCCTTCGGGAACCTGGCGTCCGCGCGGCACGGCCAGCTGTGGCGTGGCCGGCGGGAGGCGCACCTCCCAGCCCCAGTGAAGGGCGGCGCTGAGGTGCGTCAGGTAGGCATCGAGCGCATGCGCGGCGGTCAGCGCCTCGTCGACGACGGGCAGTGCGTAGCGGCCGCGTCCTACGCGCACGATCTCCCCACGACCCAGGCTCGTCCTCAGCTCGCGGCGCGAGACGTTCGCCAGGAGGGTCGCCGTACTCGCTGCGCCACCGAGCTGGACGAGCAGGCCGACCGGATCCATGCTCCGAGTCTGGACGAGTTCCGGCAGCACCCCGCTCGGTCATCCACAGGCCGCTCGATGCGCCTGAAGAGCCCGACACGCCGACAACCTGGCGTGTCGCGGTCAACGAGCCGCAGCGAGCGGCCGTCAGGACTGGGCCGACCGCACCCGGATGCCCGAGAGCGGCACCGTGGTGGTGCCGGCCGGGTCGGTGAAGAAGTCGTTGCCCTTGTCGTCGACGACGATGAAGGCGGGGAAGTCCTCGACCTCGATCTTCCAGATCGCCTCCATGCCGAGCTCCTCGTACTCCAGCACGGAGACCGACCGGATGCAGTCCTGCGCGAGCCGGGCCGCGGGTCCGCCGATCGAGCCGAGGTAGAAGCCGCCGTGGGCGTGGCACGCCTCGGTGACCGCGCGTGACCGGTTGCCCTTCGCGAGCATGACCATCGACCCGCCGGCGGCCTGGAACTGCTCGACGTAGGAGTCCATCCGCCCGGCCGTGGTCGGGCCGAACGACCCCGACGCCATCCCGGCCGGTGTCTTGGCGGGGCCGGCGTAGTAGACCGGGTGGTCCCGCAGGTAGGACGGCATCGGCTCGCCGGCGTCCAGCCGCTCCTTGATCTTGGCGTGCGCGATGTCGCGGGCGACGACCAGCGGCCCGGTCAGCGAGAGCCGCGTCTTGACCGGCAGCTGGGAGAGCGTGGCGCGGATCGAGGACATCGGCTGGTTGAGGTCGATCTTCACGACCTCGCCCGCCGAGATGTCCTCGGCCACGCCCGCCGACGGCATGTAGTGCGCGGGGTCGGTCTCGAGCTGCTCGAGGAAGACGCCCTCGGGCGTGATCTTGCCCAGCGCCTGCCGGTCGGCCGAGCAGGAGACCGCGATCGCGACGGGGCAGGAGGCGCCGTGGCGGGGGAGCCGGACGACGCGGACGTCGTGGCAGAAGTACTTGCCGCCGAACTGCGCTCCGATCCCGAAGGACTGGGTCAGCTTGAAGACCTCCTCCTCCAGCTCCAGGTCGCGGAAGCCGTGGGCGGCCATCGTGCCCGAGGTCGGCAGGTTGTCGAGGTAGTGCGCCGAGGCGTACTTCGCGGTCTTGAGCGCGAACTCCGCCGAGGTGCCGCCGATCACGACCGCCAGGTGGTACGGCGGGCAGGCCGCCGTACCGAGGGAGCGGATCTTCTCGTCGAGGAACTCCAGGATCCGCGTCGGGTTCAGGATCGCCTTCGTCTCCTGGAAGAGGAAGGACTTGTTGGCCGAGCCGCCGCCCTTGGCCATGAAGAGGAACTTGTACTCCGGCTTCGGATCGCTGGTCGAGCCTGTCGAGACCAACGGGGTCGAGTAGATCTCGATCTGCGCGGGCAGGTTGGTGCCCGTGGCCTTCTCCTCGTAGGTCGTGATCGGCGCGAGCTGCGAGTAGCGCAGGTTGAGCTGCGTGTAGGCGTCGTAGACGCCGCGGGAGATGACCTCGCCGTCGTCGACGCCGGTCAGCACGCCCTCGGACTTCTTGCCCATCACGATCGCGGTGCCGGTGTCCTGGCACATCGGCAGCACGCCGCCCGCGGAGATATTGACGTTCTTGAGCAGGTCCAGCGCCACGAACCGGTCGTTCCCGGAGGCCTCCGGGTCGTCGATGATCCTGCGCAGCTGCGCGAGGTGCGCCGGGCGCAAGTAGTGCTGGATGTCGTGGACCGCCTCGTAGGTGAGCCGGCGGATCGCCTCCGGCTCCACCTTGAGGAAGGTGCGGCCGTCGACCTCCACGGTCGACACCCCCTCCGTCGTGATCAGCCGGTACGGCGTCTCGTCGACGCCCGTCGGCAGCAGGTCGGAGTACAGGAACTCAGGGGTGCTCGCCACGGCGAGCAGGGTAGCCCGAGCACTTCGGGCGTCGCGAAAAGGTCCTCATCGAGGGAGAGAAGGAGGACCAGTCGTTGCGTGACCGGCGCTCACCGGTCACGCTACGTTTCGCAGGGAGACGGCGGATCGCGCAAGCATCCGCCCATGGGCACAACCGGATCGTCCGACAGGAGCAAGTAGTGAAGATCAGATCGACACTCGTGGCGCTCACCGCGCTGGCGACCGTCTCAACCGCGGCCGCGTGCTCCGCCCCCGAGAAGAAGCAGGACGACGCCACTGCCGACGCCGCGTCCGCGGCCAGCGCCGACGACCTCGGCGGCATGGACAAGCTGGTCGCCGCCGCGAAGAAGGAAGGGTCGCTCAACGTCATCGCGCTGCCCCCGGACTGGGCGAACTACAAGGCGATCATCGATGGCTTCACCAAGAAGTACGGCATCAAGATCAACTCGGCCCAGCCCGACGCCTCCAGCCAGGAGGAGATCGACGCGGCCAAGCAGCTCAAGGGCCGCGACACCGCACCTGACGTCTTCGACGTCGGCCAAGCGGTCGCCCTGGCCAACCTCGACCTCTTCGCGCCCTACAAAGTGGCGACCTGGGACGACATCCCCGACACGTTCAAGCAGCCGGACGGCTCCGCGGTCAACGACTACGGCGGTTACATGGCGCTCGGCTACGACGCGGGCAAGGTCCCCGAGATCACGAGCCTCGACGACCTCATGAAGGGCGACTTCAAGGGCAAGGTCGCGCTCAACGGCGACCCGACCCAGGCCAACGCCGCCCTCAACGCCGTCCGGATGGTCTCCCTCGCCAAGGGCGGCAGCGCCTCCGACATCGCTCCCGGTGTCGACTACTTCAAGCAGCTCAAGAAGGCCGGCAACTTCGTCCCGGTCGACGCCACCGACGAGACGATCCTCTCCGGGCAGACGCCGGTCGTCTTCAACTGGGACTACCTCAACGCCGCGATGACGGCGAAGCTGCCGACCTGGAAGGTCTTCGTCCCCGAGGGCGCCCCGGTCGCCGGCTACTACTACCAGGCGATCAACAAGGACGCCGTCCACCCGGCCGCGGCCCGGCTCTGGGAGGAGTACCTCTACTCCGACGAGGGCCAGAACCTCTGGCTCGCGGGTGGTGCCCGTCCGGTCCGTGCCGACGCGATGGACAAGGCCGGCACGATCGACAAGACGGCGTACGACAAGCTGCCGCCGGTGACGGGCGAGCCGGTCCTGCCCACCCCCGACGACGATGCCAAGGTGGCCGACTACCTCGGCAAGAACTGGGCGAAGGCGATCGGCTGACCTTGGCCACGATCACGCCAGCCGAGCCCGTCGAGGCGCCGCCTCGACGGGCTCGGCGTCCGGTCGGACGACGGGTCACCGCGCTGCTGCCGGTGCTCGGCCTGCTGCCGTTCGTCGCCTACGTCTTCGTCTTCATGGTGGTGCCGACGATCAACGTCGCGATCGGCGCCTTCAAGGACAACGACGGCGTCTACACGCTCGACAACATCACCGGCCTCTTCGACTCCACGATGCTGCACACGCTCTGGAACAGCGTCGTGGTCTCCGGTGTCAGCGCGATCCTCGGCGCGGTGCTCGGGATGATCCTCGCGGCGCTCGTCGTGTCGGCACCCGCCACGAGCCTGCTGCGTCGCGCCGTGATGGCGCTGACCAGCGTCTTCGCCCAGTTCGGCGGTGTCACGCTCGCGTTCGCCTTCATCGCCACGGTCGGCTCACAGGGCATCATCACCCTCTGGCTCGCGGGCCACGGTGGCTTCGACCTCTACGGCAACGGCTGGCTCTACAGCGTCCGAGGCCTGATCCTGGTCTACCTCTACTTCCAGATCCCGCTCATGGTCGTCGTCTTCGTGCCGGCGCTCGAGGGGCTGCGCCCCCAGTGGCGGGAGGCGGCGATCAGCCTGGGCGCGACGCGCTGGCAGTACCTCAAGGAGGTGGCCATCCCGCTGCTGCGCCCGGCGTTCCTCGGCAGCGTGCTGCTGCTCTTCGCCAACGCGTTCGCCGCCTACGCCACCGCCGCAGCACTGGTCAGCCAGGGTCAGATCATCCTGCCGCTCATGATCCGCGCCGGGCTGACCAGCGAGGTGCTGCTCGGTCGTCAGCACCTCGCCTACGCCATCGCCCTGGAGATGATCGTCGTCGTCGCGATCGTCATGACGGCGTACGCGCTGCTGCTGCGCCGGACCGCGAGGTGGCTGCGATGAGGTGGGTGCGCCCGCTCGTCCTGCTGGCCTTCGCGGCGTTCTTCTTCGCACCGCTGTGGTCCCTGCTCGACTTCAGCACCAAGGACTTCCTGACCGGAGGCCGCACCGGAGACCACTGGCGCGCGCTGGTCGAGAACCAGGAGGTCCGCGACGCGATCGTCACCTCCCTCGAGCTCGCGGTCCTGACCGTCGCGCTCATGCTCGTGCTGCTCCTCCCTACGATGATCTGGGTGCGGCTGCGGGTGCCGCAGGCCAGCCGGCTGGTGGAGTTCCTCTGCCTCCTGCCGCTGACCGTGCCGCCGCTCGTGATCGTGGTCGGCATCAACGGCGTCTACTCCTGGGTCAACTACTTCCTCGGAGGCTCGGCGCTGACCCTCACCTTCGTGTACGTCGTCCTGGTGCTGCCCTTCGCCTACCGGGCGCTTGACGCATCGCTGTCGTCCATCGACGTGACCACGCTCGCCGAGGCGGCCCGCTCGCTCGGCGCCGGCTGGCTCACCGTCATCGCCCGCGTCGTCGCTCCCAACGTCGTGAGCGGAGTGCTCTCCGCCGCCTTCATCAGCGTCGCGTTGGTGCTGGGGGAGTTCACGTTCTCCTCGCTCATGCACTTCGACACCCTGCCCGTGCGGATCGTCCTGCTCGGCAAGGGCGACATCGGCGCGTCCATGGCGGCGTCCTTGGCGACGCTGCTGCTCACCGCCCTGCTTCTCGTGGCGCTGTCGCTGCTCGACCGGCGCCGCTCGACCCGTGCTGAATGAAGGGGACTGACGTGACCGGCCTGACCGTCGAGCTCGACGACCTGCACCGCCACTACGGCGACGTCCGCGCCCTGGACGGGCTGACGCTCCACCTCGAGCCGGGTGAGCTGGTGGCCCTGCTGGGCCCCTCGGGCTGCGGCAAGACCACGGCGCTGCGGATCCTGGCCGGCCTCGACATCGCGACCTCGGGCGAGGTCCGGGTCGGCGGCAAGGACCTGACCCGGGTGCCCGCCAACAAGCGCGACATGGGCATGGTGTTCCAGGCCTACTCGCTCTTCCCGCACCTGACCGTCGTCGACAACGTCGCGTTCGGGCTCAAGCTGCGCGGCCGGGGCGGCGCCGAGCGACGCAGGCGCGCCCACGAGATGCTCGAGCTGGTCGGCCTCAGCGAGCACGCATCGCGCTACCCCCGCCAGCTCTCCGGCGGTCAGCAGCAGCGGGTCGCGCTGGCCCGCGCGCTGGCCATCGAGCCGTCGGTGCTGCTCCTCGACGAGCCGCTCTCCGCGCTCGATGCGAAGGTGCGCGTCCAGCTTCGCGATGAGATCCGCCGCATCCAGCTCGACGTCGGCACCACGACGCTGTTCGTCACCCACGACCAGGAGGAGGCGCTCGCCGTCGCCGACCGGGTCGGCGTGATGAGCGACGGCCGGCTCGAGCAGCTCGCGACGCCCGCGGCGCTCTACTCGTCGCCGGCGACCCCGTTCGTCGGTGCCTTCGTCGGCCTGTCCAACCGCATCCCCGCCAGCGTCTCGGCCGGTACGGCGACCGTGCTGGGCCAGCCGATCCCGGTGCTCCCCGGCTCCGCGGCGGACACGGGCGTCGCGCTGGTCCGGCCGGAGGCGGTCTCGGTCGCGGCGTCGGAGTCGGGGGCGGCCACGGTCGTGGCCGTCTCGTTCCGAGGCCCCGTCTCACAGGTCACCGTCGACATCGAGGGCACGCTCGTCATCGCCCAGGTGGCCAGCGGCATCGCCCTGGCGCTCGAGCCGGGGCAGCGGGTGTCGGTCTCGGTCGATCCCGCGCCGGTCCTGGTCGTCGCCGACTGACGCCGGGCCGATCCGTCGCTACCCTGACCGGGTGAGCCCCGAGGACCCCTCCCAGCTGCGGATCTCCGACGACGACCGGCACAAGGTCGCGGAGGTCCTGCGCGAGGCGGCGGGCGAGGGTCGCCTCGACCTCACCGAGCTCGACGAGCGGCTCGAGCAGGCCTACGCCGCCAAGACGTACGCCGACCTGGTGCCGATCACCGCCGACCTGCCCGCGTCGCCGGCGGTCGCCCGGCAGGTGACGCCCGCGTCCGCCCATGTGCCTGCCGCCGGCGCGCCGGCGCACCACTCGAGCCTGGCGATCATGAGCTCGCAGGACCGTCGCGGCGTGTGGCGCGTCGCCCCGCACCACGTCGCGTTCGCGTCGATGGGCAGCGTCACCCTCGACCTGCGCCAAGCGATCTTCCCGGGCCGCGAGGTCGTGATCGACGCGAGCGCCATCATGGGCAGCGTCAGCGTCATCGTGAACGCGCAGACGCTCGTCGTCGTCTCGGGCACGGGGATCATGGGCACGTTCACCGAGGGGCGGGCGAAGGTGGACCCCGACCCGGTGCCAGGCTCGCCGCTGGTGCGGGTGCGCGGCATCGCGCTGATGGGCAGCGTCGACGTCAGGCGGCGGCCGATGCCGGGGGAGCGGACCCGGCGGCTGCCGGGTCGCTAGCGTCCGCTAGGCGGTCGTCGCCAGGTCCGGGATCGTTCCCGCGTGCTCGGCGTCCACGGTGAGGTTGCGGCCGGTCTCGGGGTCGAAGAGGTGGATCTTCGAGGCGTCGACCCAGATCTCCGCCTGGTCCCCGGCCTTGATCCGGCTGTTGCCGGAGAGCGCCGCAACGAGCTGGGTGTGCATCGCCTCGCCGTCGAGGTCGCGCTCGAGCTGGCGGAGCTGCTCGGCGACCTCCGGCGGCGCGTCGTAGGGGATGTAGGCGTAGGTCTCGTGGCCCAGCCACTCCACGACCTCGACGGTGGCGTGGAAGGTCGAACCGCCGGCACCCTCACGGGTGCTCGCGTCGTCGAAGTACTCCGGCCGGATGCCGGCCAGCAGCAGTCCGTGTCCGGCCGCGCGCTCGGCACGGTCGGGCGGCAGCTCGACGTTGCCGAAGGGCAGCTTGGCCGTCGTACCCTCCACCGTGGCGGGCAGGAAGTTCATCGGCGGTGAGCCGATGAAGCCGGCGACGAAGAGGTTGCCGGGGTTCTCGTAGAGCTCGCGCGGTGTCGCGAGCTGCTGCAGCAGGCCGCGCTTGAGCACGGCGACCCGGTCCCCGAGGGTCATCGCCTCGGTCTGGTCGTGGGTGACGTAGACGGTGGTGATGCCGAGCCGCTTCTGCAGCCGCGAGATCTCGGTGCGCATCTGGCCGCGCAGCTTGGCGTCGAGGTTGGACAGCGGCTCGTCGAAGAGGAACGCGTCGGCGTCGCGGACGATCGCGCGCCCCATCGCGACGCGCTGACGCTGGCCGCCCGAGAGGTTGCCGGGCTTGCGGTCGAGGTGCTCGTCGAGCTCGAGCGTGGCGGAGGCCGCCCGCACCTTCTGGTCGATCTCGCTGTCGGGGGCGCCGGCCAGCCGCAACGGGAAGGCGATGTTCTCGTAGACGGTCAGGTGGGGGTAGAGCGCGTAGTTCTGGAACACCATCGCCAGGTTGCGGTCGCGCGGCGCCAGGTCGTTGACCCGCTGGTCGCCGATCAGCATGTCGCCCGAGGAGATGTCCTCCAGCCCGACGATCATCCGCAGCAGGGTCGACTTCCCGCACCCGGACGGCCCGACGAGGATCATGAACTCACCGTCGGCGATGTCGATGCTGACGTCGTTGACGGCCGGGAACCCGTCGCCGTACTGCTTGACGATGTTCTTCATGGTGATGGAGGCCATGGCTCAACCCTTCACTGCGCCGGAGGTCAGCCCGGCGACGATGCGGCGCTGGAACAGCAGGACGATGATGATCACCGGGATGGTCACGATGACCGACGCGGTGGCGAGCTGGGCGTAGGGCGGGTTGAACGGGTCCGGTCCGACGAAGAAGGACATCTGGGCCGGGACCGTGCGCGAGCCCGTCGTGGACGTCAGCGAGATCGCGAGGACGAACTCGTTCCAGGCGAAGAAGAAGGTCAGGATCGCGGCCGTGAAGACGCCGGGCGCGGCGAGCGGCACGATCACCTTCCGGAAGGCCTGCCACGAGGTCGCGCCGTCGACCTGCGCCGCCTGCTCCATCTCCCACGGGATCTCGCGGAAGAAGGCCGACAGGGTCCAGATCGCCAACGGCAGCGTGAAGGTCATGTAGGGGATGATCAGCCCCGGCCACGTGTTGAACAGGTGGAACGTGCGCCACATGTCGAAGAGCGGGCCGACCAGCGAGACCACCGGGAACATCGCGATCGCCAGCGCCATCGAGAGCACCAGGCGCTTGCCCCGGAACTCCAGCCGGGCGATGGCGTAGGCCGCCAGGGTCGCGAACACGACCGACAGGAAGGTCGCGATCAGGGCGATGCCGAAGGAGTTGATCAGCGCCCGCATGAAGTCGTGACCGGCCGGGTCGTTCCAGTTGAGCAGCACCTGGTAGTTGTCCCAGGTCGGGTCCTTGGGCAGGAACTGCGGGCTGCCGACCGTCGTCTCGTCGAGCGACTTGAACGACAGCGACACGATCCAGGCCACCGGCAGGAGGCACCAGACCAGGATGACGACGAACCCGATCCAGTGCCCGACGCCCATCTTCTGACGCATCAGCCCTCACCCCTCGCCTGGGCCAGGTCGACCCGGAAGAGTCTGACGATGAGGAAGGCGAGCAGCAGCACGGTCAGGAAGAGCAGCACCGAGAGCGCCGATCCCATGCCGAGCTGGAACTGCTCGATGACCTGGCGATAAGTCAGGAACGAGGACGACTGGGTGTTCTGCGCACCCTTCGTCATGATGTAGATGTTGTCGAAGATCCGGAACGCGTCGAGCGCCCGGAACAGCACCGCGACCATGATCGCGGCCCGCATGTTCGGCAGGATCACCTTCCACAGCCGCTGCCACCAGGTGGCGCCGTCGACCTGGGCCGCCTCGAGCATGTCCTCGCTGACCTGGGAGAGGCCGGCGAGCAGGAGCAGCGACATGAACGGCGTGGTCTTCCAGATCTCCGAGACCATGATCGCGAACATCGCCGACCAGTGGCCGCCGTACCAGTTGGTGTCGGTCCCGATCCACGGCAGCCAGGCGAACCAGCTGTTCACCCAGCCGTTGTTGATGCTGAACGTGAACTGCCAGGCGAACGCCGAGACCACGGTGATGATGCCGTAGGGGATGAGGATCGAGGTCCGCATGACGCCGCGGGCGAAGACGATGCGGTGCATCACCATCGCGAAGGCGAAGCCGATGACGAGCTCGACCGCCACGGTCACCACCATGATGATCACGGTGTTGAGGGTGACCTTCCAGAACAGGCCGTCGCCCAGGACCGTGAGGTAGTTGCCGAGCCCGATGAACTCGCGGTCGTCGGGCGTGGTCAGGCGGTAGCGGAACAGCGACAGGTAGAGCGCCTGGATCATCGGCCAGGCGGTCACGAGCAGCATGAGCAGGACCGCCGGGGCGACCAGCCGCTGACCGAGCCTGTTCTCCGCCGTGCTGCGGTCGCTGGCCGGCGCCCGCCGGGTCGCCCGCGTCTGAGGGGTTGCCACGGTGGTCGTCACAGCAGCCTCTTTCCGTGCAGGACGTCGTCGATGAACGAGGCCGAGTCCTTCGGCGTGCTCGCATCGACGGAGATCGGCGGGTGCCACGTGCTCTGGATGGCGCTGGAGATGTCGCTCCAGTACGGCGTCACGGACCGCGGCGCTGCTGCCTCGACGCTGTCCTGGAAGAGCTTCAGCAGGTCGGCCGGGTAGATCTTGGCCAGCGCCGGGTAGGCGTAGCCCGCCGCGCTCGAGGGCATGTTGCCGGTCATCTCCGCGTTCACGCCCTGGTTGTCGGCGTTGGTGATGCAGGCGGCCGCCTTCATCGCCTCGTCGACGTGGCCGGAGTACTTGCTGACGCCGATCCCGATGCCGCCGTACGGCGGTCGGGCGTCCTTCCCCTGGACCGTCTGCGGATACATCGTGTAGCCGATGTCCTTGGCGACGTCGGGCTCGGTCTGGTCGTAGTTGTGGAAGATGTAGGTCCAGTTGACCAGGAAGGAGCCGGCCGGGCTGCCGAAGGTCGACCCCGCGGTGCCCTCGTTCGAGACGGACAGGTCGGGCGGGGCCGCGGGGGAGTGGGCGAGCTTGCGGATGATCCCGGCGGCGGCGGTGCCGGCGTCGGAGCTGATCGTGATCTTCGCGTCGACGCCCTTCTCGGCGTCCTCGATGATGGACCCGCCCGCCCCGGAGATGAGGGCGTTGATCCAGACGACGTAGCCCTCGTACTTGTTGGCCTGGACGCCGATGCGTCCGCCGTTCTTCGCCGCCGCGTCGATGATCTGGTCCCAGGTGACCGGCTTGCTCATGTCGAGCCCGGCCTTCTGGACGAAGGACTTGCGGTACCAGAGCACCTGGGTGTTGGACCAGAACGGGAAGGCGACGAGCTTGCCGTCCCACGTGGCCGCGTCCACCGCTCCGCCGAACGCCTGCGGTGGCCCGTCGCTGTCACCGCCGCCGTTCTTGATCGCGTCCTGCAGGTCCTGGGGGATCGGGGCGAGGAAGCCGGCGTTGGCGAACTCCGCGGTGTAGGGCGGGTCGATGCTCATCAGGTCGATGCCGCTGTCGTGGGCGGCCAGCCGACGGGCCAGCTGGATCCGCTGCTGGCTGGCGTCCTGCGGCAGCACCTGCGTGGTGATCGCGTAGTCGCCGGTGCTGCAGTTCTTCGCGACCGCGGCCTGACCCCCGCTGTCGGGGTTGATGTACCACACCAGCGTCGTCCGACCTGATGCGGACGAACATGCGGTGATCGTCGTACTCGCAAGGATCCCGGCGGCGGCAAGCGCCCATGCTCGAGCGGATGTCCGCCGCCTCCGATGACCGCTCACGCTCATCGACCGCCTCCCCTGTGACGTCTGCCACTCCGGTGTACCCCGTTCTCGGCGCTTTGTCACCTGCCCCATTTCGGCCCCGTCGGGCCGGGAGCGCTCCCGCCGAACGATGGGCTAGGGTGATGGCCGCCACACCTGTGGCATCACTTCACTACGGATCGTCCGGCACGTACCTGCCGGTGAAGGAGCAGTTTCGTCATGGCAACAGTGACCTTCGAGAAGGCACAGCGTTGGTACCCCGGTACCGACGCCCCCGCGGTCAAGGGCATCGACCTCGAGATCCAGGACGGCGAGTTCATGGTGCTCGTCGGCCCGTCCGGCTGCGGCAAGTCCACCACCCTCCGCATGCTCGCCGGCCTGGAGGAGGTGAACAGCGGCCGCATCCTCATCGGCGACCGCGACGTGACCACCGTCCCGCCGAAGGACCGCGACATCGCGATGGTCTTCCAGAACTACGCGCTCTACCCGCACATGAGCGTCGCGGAGAACATGGGCTTCGCGCTCAAGATGGCCAAGGTCGACTCCTCCGAGCGTGAGCGCCGGGTCAAGGAGGCCGCCGGGCTGCTCGGGCTGACCGACTACCTCGGCCGCAAGCCGAAGGCGCTCTCCGGCGGTCAGCGCCAGCGCGTCGCCATGGGCCGCGCGATCGTCCGTCAGCCGCAGGTCTTCTGCATGGACGAGCCGCTGTCGAACCTCGACGCCAAGATGCGCGTCCAGACCCGCACCGACATCGCGAAGCTGCAGGCCGACCTCGGCGTCACGACCGTCTACGTCACCCACGACCAGGTCGAGGCCATGACGATGGGCGACCGGGTCGCGGTGATGAGCGCCGGCGAGCTGCAGCAGGTCGACACCCCGCTGAACCTCTACTCCAAGCCGGTCAACCTCTTCGTCGCCGGCTTCATCGGCTCCCCGCAGATGAACCTCGTGCAGGCCAAGGCGGCCGACGGCCAGGCCAAGATCGGGCAGTACCTCGTCCCGGTCGACCCGGCCGCGTCCTCGAAGATGAAGGGCGACATCACGGTCGGCGTACGGCCGGAGGCCTGGCGCCTCGTCACCGCCAGCGAGGGGGGTCTGCCGGTGCAGGTCACCGTCGTGGAGGAGCTCGGCTCGGACTCCTTCGTCTACGGCACGAGCGACGTCGAGGGCACCCCGTCCAACATCATCATCCGCGTCCCCGCGCGTGAGCGGGTCAGCAAGGGCGACACGCTCTACGTCACCACCGACCCGCGCGACGTGCACGTCTTCGACACCACGTCGGGCCTGCGCCTCTCCGACTGATCCCCGAGGGGTCAATCCCTCAGCATCGAGGGGTCGATCCGTCCAGCCTTCGGCCGGACGGATCGACCCCTCGATGCGTGTGGGGTGACTCCTCGATGCGGAGGGATTGACCCCTCGGCGGTCAGGCGGCGCGGTCGGCGTTGCGGCGGACGGCCTTGACGAGAGTCGGCCACAGCCGCTCGGGGATGTCGTGCCCGAGGCCGTCGATGAGCAGGAGCTCGGAGCGGGGCACGGCGAGCGAGGTGGCCCGGCCGCCCGACACGTGGACCATCCGGTCGGCCAGGCCGTGCACCACCAGCGTCGGGACGGTGACCCGGGACAGGTCGCGGGTGCGGTTGGGCTGGGTGAGCACCGCGAGCATCTGGCGCGCGGTCGCCTGCGAGGACACGCCGCGCTCGTAGGTCTCGGTGGCGCGGCGGCGGACGTCCTCCTCGGTGACGGGATAGCCCGGCGACCCGATGATCCGCCAGGTGCGCACCGACGCCTCGACGTAGCCCGCCTCGTCCCCGCTGCGGCTCAGGAAGGTCGGAAGCAGCGAGGGGTGCTGGAAGCCGACCGTGCGCGCGCCGGTGGTCGACATCATCGACGTCAGCGACCGCACGCGGTCGGGGTGGGCGACGGCCAGCGTCTGGGCGATCATGCCGCCCATCGACACGCCCCAGACGTGCGCGGCCACGATCCCCAGGTGGTCGAGCAGGCCGAGCGCGTCGCGCGCCAGGTCGTCGAGCGTGTACGGCGCCCGCGTGCGAAGGCCGAGGAACGCTCGCGTCAGCATCGACATCGAGACGCGCCCCTCGACCCGCGTCGAGCGCCCGACGTCACGGTTGTCGTAGCGGATGACGAAGAAGCCCGCGTCGGCGAGCTGGCGGCACAGCCGCTCGTCCCACCAGGTCATCGGGCCGCCGAGGCCCATGACGAGCAGCAGCGGGTCGGCATCGGGCGACCCGAAGGTCTGGAAGCAGAGCTCGATGCCGTCGCCGACCGGGGCGAGCTGCTCCTCGGAAACCTCGACGTGATCGGCCACCGTGTCAGCTCTCGAAGTCGATGGCGGAGTAGGCCTTGAGCTTGGAGAGCTGGTGGTCGCTGACGATCTTGCGGATCGTGCCGCTGCGCGAGCGCATCACCAGCGAGTCGGTGGTGCAACCGCCAGCGCGGTAGTGCACGCCCTTCATCAGGTCGCCGTCGGTGATGCCGGTCGCGACGAAGAAGCAGTCGTCGCCGGTCACCAGGTCGTTGGTGGTGAGCACGAAGTCGGGGTCGAGGTTGTGCCCGGCGTCGAGGGCCTTCTGCCGCTCGTCGTCGTCCTTGGGCCACAGCCGGCCCTGGATGGTGCCGCCCAGCGCCTTCATCGCGCAGGCGGCGATGATGCCCTCGGGGGTGCCGCCGATGCCGAGCAGCAGGTCGACGCCGCTGCCCTCGCGCGCGGCGGCGATGGCGCCGGCCACGTCGCCGTCCGTGATGAACTTGATCCGGGCGCCGGTCCCACGGATCTCCTCGGCGAGCTGGGCGTGGCGGGGCCGATCGAGCAGCACGACCGTCACGTCGCTGGGCGTGGCGCCCTTCGCCTTGGCGACCTGGTGGATGTTCTCGGCCACGGGGAGCCGGATGTCGACCACGTCGGCGGCCTCCGGGCCGGTGACGAGCTTCTCCATGTAGAACACCGCCGACGGGTCGTACATCGAGCCGCGGGGGGCGACGGCCAGCACCGCGATCGCGTTGTTCATGCCCTTCGCGGTCAGCGTCGTGCCGTCGATCGGATCCACGGCGACGTCGACGTCCGGGCCGGTCCCGTCGCCGACCCGCTCGCCGTTGTAGAGCATCGGGGCGTTGTCCTTCTCGCCCTCGCCGATGACGACGGTGCCGTTCATGGCGACGGTGGAGATCATCACGCGCATCGCGTTGACGGCGACACCGTCCGCGCCGTTCTTGTCGCCGCGGCCGACCCAGCGCGCTGCCGCCATCGCCGCTGCCTCGGTCACGCGCACGAGCTCCAGCGCGAGGTTGCGGTCGGGCGCCTGCGGGGCGACGTCGAGAGGGTCCGGCAGGGGGTTGTCGCTGCGCTCGCTCATGGCCCGACTGTATCGGCCGGAAGGGCCCCCGAAGAGGCCCGCAGAGCGCCGTGGACCGAGACCTCCGTCGCTTTCACGATCAAATTCACCGGGTCGCCCGGCACCAGTGCCAGCTCGGCCACGGCGGCGGCCGTCACCTCCGCCTGGAGTGGGATCGCTCCCGCCGTGGCCCGCACCCGGAACCGGTCGCCGAGCGGCTCCAGCTCGGTCACCGTCGCCGCCAGCGCGTTGCGGGGGCTGCCGCCCGGCGGGTCGCGGAAGACCGAGACGGCGGTGGGGGAGAAGACCGCCACGGCGTCCTCGCCCGGAGCGGGCGGATCGTCGGACGGCAGCCCGCTGACCGCGATCCCGTCGCCCCGCACGGCCGACCCGTCCCAGCGGCCGGACACCAGGTTGAGCCCGGCGATCCGGGCGGCGAAGGCGCTGCGCGGGCGACTCAGGACGTCGGTCGTGGGCCCCTGTTCCACGATCCGGCCGGCCTCGACGACGGCGACGCGGTCGGCGAGCAGCAGCGCATCCAGAGCGTCATGCGTCACCACGATCGCGGTCCGTCCGGCCAGGACGCCCCGCAGCAGGTGGCGCAGCGCCGGCGCGACGTCGACGTCGAGGGCGGCCATCGGCTCGTCGAGCAGCAGCAGCCGCGGCTCGGCGGCGAGCGCACGGGCGACCGCGACCCGCTGCGCCTGGCCGCCGCTGAGCTGGTGTGGCCGGCGTCGCGCCAGGTCGCCGACGCCCACCCGGTCCAGCCACTCGCGCGCTCCGGTCCTCGCCGCGGAGCGGCCGTCGCCGCGCGAGCGCGGCCCGAAGGCGACGTTCTCGAGGGCCGACAGGTGGGGGAAGAGCAGCGGCTCCTGGGCGAGCAGGGCCACCTCCCGCCGATGGGGCGGTACGCCGGCCAGGTCCCGTCCGTCGAGCTCGACCCGGCCGCTGCTGGGCGCGAGGAGCCCTGCGATGACGCCGAGCACCGTCGACTTCCCGGCGCCGTTGGGGCCCAGCAGAGCAACGGTCTCCCCCTCGGCGACCTCGAGCCGCAGCGTCACGTCACGGGCGGCCACCGTGGCGTCGTACACGAGCCTCGGGGTGCCGGTCACGGTGCGCTCCTGCCGGTCCTCGCGACCCCGATCACCAGCACGGCCACCACCACGAGCACCAGCGACAGGGCGACGGCGGCGTCCGGGTCGGTGACCCGCTCGAGGTAGATCTGGATCGGCAGCGTGGCGGTGGTGCCCTGCAGCGAGCCCGCGAACGTGATCGTCGCGCCGAACTCGCCCAGCGACCGGGCGAAGGCGAGCACCGCGCCGCTCAGCAGGCCGGGGAGGACCAGCGGCAGCGTCACCCGCCGGAAGACGGTCGACGGCGCGGCCCCGAGCGTGGCCGCGACCACCTCGTAGCGCTGGCCGGCAGTCCGCATCGCGCCCTCCAGGGAGATGACGAGGAACGGCAGCGAGACGAACGTCTGCGCCATCACCACCGCCGCGGTCGTGAAGGCGACCTCGATCCCGAGGACGTCGAGCGTGTGGCCGAGCAGACCGCGCCGGCCGAACGTGTAGAGCAGCGCGATGCCGCTGACCACGGGCGGGATGACGAGCGGCAGCAGCACGAGCGATCGGACCAGGCCGATGCCGCGGACGTCGGTACGGGCGAGCACCGCCGCCATCGGCACGCCGAGGACCACGCAGAGCACGGTGCTGCAGGCGGCGGTCCTCAGGCTGAGCCACAGGGCGTCCCGTGCCGAGTCGGAGGTGATCAGGTCGCCGAACCCGCTCCAGTCGACCCGCGTCACCATCGCGACGAGGGGGAGGAGCACGAAGGCGCCGCCGAGGGCGGCTGGGACGTAGAGCCAGCGGGGCAGTGCGACGGTCCTCGAGGTCACGGGCGGATCATGGCTTCCCGAACCCCGCACCGGCGAGCATCTTCTGGCCGTCGTCGCTGAGGACGAAGTCGACGAACTCCCGGGCAGCGTCCGCGTTCCGGCTGCCCTTCACCGTCGCGATCGGGTAGGTGTTCACCACGCTCGACGACTCGGGGAAGGTCACGCCCTCGACGTCGTCGCCGGCGGCCTTCACGTCGGTGACGTAGACGACGCCCGCGTCGGCCTCGCCGCTGCTCACCTTGCCGAGGACGTCGGTCACCGACTGCTCCTGGCTGACCGGTTGCAGCGTCACGCCCGCCTTCTGGGCCACGACGGCGGTGGCGGTGCCGCACGGGACCTCGGGCGCGCAGATGACGAGCTTGACCCCGGGCCCGGCCAGGTCGGCGAGGCTCGTGACGTGGGCCGGGTTGCCCGGCGGGACGGCGATCTCGAGGGTGTTGCTCGCGAAGTCCTCCGGGTCGACCGCGTCGTCGCCGAGCTTGTCCATGGTGGCGGTGTCGGCCGACGCGACGACGTCGGCAGGCGCTCCGGACCGGATCTGCTCGACCAGGTCCGACGAGCCACCGAAGCTGAGCCGCACCGTGGTGCCGTCGTGGTCGGCCTCGAACTCGTGGCCGAGCTCGGTGAAGGTCGCGGTCAGCGAGGCCGCCGCGAAGACGGTCAGGGTGGTGGAGTCGGCCGAGTCACCGCCGCCAGAGTCTTCGGATCCCCCGCAGGCGGCGAGCGGCGCGACGAGCGCGAGCGCGGACAGGGCCAGGGCGAGCCTCTTCACGGGCGCTCCACGACGACGTTGGTGGACTTGACGGAGGCGATGGCGCGTACGCCGGGTTCGAGGCCGAGCTCCTCCGCGGCCTCGCTGCTCATCAAGCTCACCAGGCGGTAGGGGCCGCAGATCAGCTCGACCTGCGCCATCACGGTGTCCGTGACGACGCGGGTCACGATGCCGGGCAGCCGGTTGCGGGCGCTGACGGCGCCGGCTCGCGGGACCCGGTCGGGATCGTCGGCCAGCGACACCGCCAGCTCGGCCAGCGCCGGGCCGGGGACGACGGTGCGGCCGCCCTCCGTGCCGGTGTCGAGCCGGCCCGCCTCGATCCAGCGACGCAGCGTGTCGTCGCTGACGCCGAGGATCTCGGCCGCCTCGGGGATGCGGTAGGAGCTCACGCGAGAATTATGGCGCACCTGCGGTTCATTTGGACGGCGCCGTCCGCATATGCGGACCACGGGTGGTCAGAAGACCGCGAGTGCGGTGACTGCTGCGACGACCGCGACCGGCGTCAAGGTCATCGACACCCGGTGGAACACCGCGGTGCCCAGCATGGGGCCGGGGTCGCCGTGCCGCACGAGCGTGCGCCGCCACAAGAGGTTGGCCAGTGACCCCGTCCAGGTCAGGCCGGACCCGACGCCCAGCCCGACGAGGGCGGCGAGGATCGCGTCGGTGCCGAGGGGTGCCAGCAGGGGGACGAGCAGCAGCGTCGCGGCGAGGTTGGTGAGCAGCGCGGCGGCGACGGTCGCGATCGCCGCCACCAGCAGCAGCGAGCCGTACGACGACCCGCCGGGCAGCAGCCTGGCCAGCCAGTCGCCGAGGAACCCGCGGGTCAGCCCGGCGACGACGACACCGAGGGCGAGGACGAACAGCGCGAAGGACGGGTGCCCCGCGTGCGCGACGCTCGTCCACGACACGATCCGGCGGTGACGGGCCCACGCGACCAGCACGAGCGCCGCGGCCGCCGAGACCCAGGCCGGCTCGACGCCGAAGGACGAGCCGACACCGAAGCCGAGCAGCATCAGCGCCACCACGACGACCGGAACCGGCTCGAGCCGCGGCGCCTCGTCGTCGGGCGGGCGGTGGGCCGGCTCGGCGAGCTCACGGCGGAACAGCAGTCGCAGGCCGACGTACTCCACCACGAGTACGGCGGCGAGCGCCGGCGCCATCCGGACCGCGAACTCCGCGAAGGTGAGGTCGAGGCGCGGCATCGCCAGCAGGTTGGTCAGGTTGGAGATCGGGAGCAGCAGGGAGGCGGAGTTGGCCATCCGCAGGCAGGCGTAGGCGACCGGCCGCGGCGAGAGGCGGAGACCCGTCGCAGCGCCGACCGCGACCGGCGTCACCAGCACGACGGTCGCGTCCAGGCTGAGCACGGTGGTGACGAGCGCGGCGAGGACGAAGGTGCCCGCGAACAGCGAGGCCGGCCGGCCCCGGCTGTGCCGGCGCACCCGGTGTGCCGCGGCGGTGAACACGCCGGCCCGCGCGCACATCTCGGCCACGACCAGGATCGTGACGAGGAAGACGACGACCGGTAGCAGCGGCCGGAGGTCGTCCCAGGCCTCGTCGACGGGCACCAGCCCGGAGGCGAGCACGAGAGCGGTCGCGCCGATCGCGCTCAACGCCTCGACCCGCGCCGGAGGGTGCCGGTGGGCGACGAGGAGGAGGCCGGCCAGGGCGATGACGCCGCTCACGTCCCCGACGGTCGTGGTCAGGGCCGGCACGGCGTCAGGATAGGGCCCTGAGACAATGGGCCGGTGAGTGAGTCGCAGTCCGGAGCGAGACGCTACCCGCGCACCTTCGGTGGCCTGATCGGCTCGATGATCGTCCTGGTGCTCGCCGTCGTCGGCTACTACACCTACCAGAACCTCACCCACGACCAGCCCGACGTGAAGCCGGTGGCCGTCGACTACCGCGGCACTGTGCGGGAGGTGCAGCAGGCGGGTGTGACGGTGGCCTACCCGCGCTTGCTGCCCCAGGGCTGGATCGTGCGCGACAGCGACAGCATGTTCGTCCCGGGCGACCGGCCGGTGTGGCAGGTGCCGATGCTGACGGGGGACGGCGAGTTCGTCGGGATCCACCAGACCAACGCGCCGCTCGACGACCTGCTGGACAAGGACCTCCCGCAGGGCGCCCGTCAGGGCGAGGACGTGCAGATCCCGAGCGGCCTGGACGGCGTGAGCACCTGGTCGTCGTGGACCGACGGCACCCGCGACCACGCGTTCGCCACCACGCTGGGCGACGACACCCTGCTGGTCTACGGCTCGGCGCCCGTCGAGGACCTGAAGAAGCTGATCGGGCTCCTGACGACCGCACCGGTCGCCTAGCCGGGCCGACCCCGCAGCGGGAGGATGCCCCCATGACCGACGAGGACTGGCCGCTCCTGCGGAAGCGGGTGTTCGTGAGCCGCCGCAGCCACGAGCAGGGCCTCCGCCCTGGCTACGTCTATCGCGAGCACCCCGACGACGACCGCGACTCCGGGTGGCGGGCGCTGGTCGGCGACGAGACCGACCGGGAGGTCGACGACCCGACGAACGTCCTGCTCCAGGACCTCGGGTTCCTGCTCGGCCGCTGGCCCGAGCTGCGCCCGGTCCTCGAGACCGACCCGCTCAACGGGTCATGGGCCTGGGACCAGCGGACCGGCCGGTACTCCCGACTGCCCGCGGAGTGACGGCCCGCGGCGCGAGGAGTTCGGTCCGGTCCGCACGTGACGGTACCGTTGCGGTCGCCCGGCGATGGCCACCACGGCCCGCCGAGGACAGGCGGGCGTCGTACGCCGTGCTCTGCTCGACGTACCCCCTCTGAACGGAGCCTTCCGCCGTGAGCTCGACCGCGCCCGCCCCCGACGTCCGCGCCGCGCTGCGCTCGCCCAGGCTGCTACGGACCGAGGTCCTGGGCGGTCTCGTGGTCGCGCTGGCTCTCATCCCCGAGGCGATCTCGTTCTCCATCATCGCCGGTGTCGACCCCCGGATCGGCCTGTTCGCCTCGTTCACGATGGCCGTGACGATCTCGTTCCTGGGCGGTCGACCGGCGATGATCTCGGCGGCCACCGGGGCCGTCGCGCTGGTCATCGCGCCGGTGATGCGCGACCACGGCTACGACTACCTGATCGCGAC
Organism: Nocardioides terrae; assembly: GCF_900112345.1. Taxonomy (GTDB): domain Bacteria; phylum Actinomycetota; class Actinomycetes; order Propionibacteriales; family Nocardioidaceae; genus Nocardioides; species Nocardioides terrae. Next base: position 516,268 of record NZ_FOLB01000001.1, on the reverse strand, counting down.
GGTGCTCCTGGGCGGACTCATCCAGGTCGTCCTCGCCGTGGCCGGTGTCGCGAGGCTGATGCGGTTCATCCCGCGCTCGGTCATGGTCGGGTTCGTCAACGCGTTGGCGATCTTGATCTTCGAGGCCCAGATCGACCACATGGTCGACGTGCCGTGGGCCGTCTACCCGCTGATCGCGGTCGGCATCGCCGTCATCGTCGGCTTCCCGCGCCTCAACCGGGTCATCCCGGCGCCCCTGGTCGCCATCGTCGCCCTGACGGCGTTCACGCTCGTCGCCGGACTCGGCGTGCCGAACGTCGGCGACGAGGGCAGGCTCCCCGACAGCCTGCCGTCGCTGTTCCTCCCGGACGTGCCGCTCAGCCTGGACACGCTGCGGACGATCGCGCCCTACGCGCTCGCCATGGCGGTGGTGGGCCTGCTGGAGTCGCTGCTGACCGCCAAGCTCGTCGACGACATCACCGACACCCACTCGGACAAGACCCGCGAGGCCTGGGGCCAGGGCGCTGCCAATCTCGTCACCGCGTTCTTCGGCGGTATGGGCGGCTGCGCCATGATCGGCCAGACGATGATCAACGTCCGTGGCTCGGGAGCCCGTACGCGGATCTCGACCTTCCTGGCCGGCGTCTTCCTGCTCATCCTGGTCGTCGGGCTCGGTGACGTCGTCGCGCGGATCCCGATGGCGGCCCTGGTCGCCGTGATGGTCATGGTCGCGGTCGGCACCTTCGACTGGCACTCGGTCAGGCCCGCCACGCTGCGCCGGATGCCGAGGAGCGAGACGGCGGTCATGCTGGCCACTGTCGTCGTGACCGTCGCCACCCACAACCTCGCCATCGGGGTCGTGGTCGGCGTTCTCACCGCGATGACGCTCTTCGCCCGCCGGGTGGCCCACCTCACCGCGACGCGCCGCGAGCTGGTCGTCGACGAGCGGGGCAGGTCCGCCGCGGTCTACCGCGTGTCAGGCGAGCTGTTCTTCGCCTCCAGCAACGACCTGTTCACCCAGTTCGACTACGTCGACGACCCCGACCGCGTCACGATCGACCTGTCCGCCGCCCATGTCTGGGACGCCTCGACGGTCGCTGCGCTCGACGCGATCACGACCAAGTACGAGCGCAAGGGCAAGGCGGTCACCATCACCGGGCTCGACCCCGCCAGCGCGGGCCGCCACGAACGGCTCACGGGACGGCTCGCCGGTCACTGAGCCGGGCGGCGGCTCAGCAGAGTGTGGCGGACCGGTCGTGGCGCCGGAGGTCCTCCAGCTCGTCCAGCTGCTCCACGAGCCACGGGCTGACGATCCAGGGGGCGGTCGCGACGAGCGTCTGCAGCTGCTCGACGGTGACCCACCGATGCTCGGCGACCTCGGCAGGGTGGGGGGTCAGGTCGGCGGTGATCGTCGCCACGAAGACCGGGCAGAGCTCGTTCTCGACCACGCCGCTCGCATCCACCGCGCGATAACGGAAGCCCGGCAGCACGCACTCGACGTCGCGCACGGCGGTGCCGAGCTCATGGTCCGCGTAGCGGTGCAGCGCGTCGACGATCTCCTCGCCGGGGCGGCCCGGTTGGCGCCCCGCCGGTCTCGCCCTGCCCGAGGAGGATCCGTCGGGCGCCTCGCGCGACCTGCAGCGCGCCTCCGACCTGCTCAACCGGATGATCGGCTACCTCGACCGCGGTCGCTGACGGTCGGGAGGCCTGGCTGAGCGCCTAGCCCTCGTCGTCGGTCGCCATCGCGGCGTCGAGCCGCTGCCGGGCGCCGTCGAGCCACTCCTGGCAGATCGTCGCGAGCTTCTCGCCGCGCTCCCACAGCGCCAGGGACTCCTCGAGGGTGGTCCCACCGGTCTCCAGGGCGCGGACCACCTCGATCAGCTCCTCACGGGCCGCCTCGTAGGAAGGCTTGATCTCGTCACTGGCCATCGGGCAGCTCCTCGGTTCGGGTCGTGGTGGCATGGAGGCGGCCGTCGGCCACGCGGACGCTGACCTCGGCGCCCGCGTCGACGCCGGCGACGGAGGTGAGCACGTGACCGTCGGCGTCCTGCAGGACGGCGTACCCCCGGCGCAGGGTCTCCAGCGGCGACAGCGCCCGCGCCCGCGCGCGCTGGTGGCCGATGTCGTCGTGCGCCCGGTCCAGCAGGTGCGCGAGCGTACGCCGGGCGCGCTCGCGCAGCATCGCGACCTCACCCGACCTCTCGTCGACCAGGGAGCGCGGGTCGGCCAGCGCGGGGCGCGAGCGCATCGCGTCGAGCGCCGCCTGCTCGCGATGGAGCCATGAGACCAGGCCGCCGCGCATCCGCTCGCGGGCCGATGCGACGAGGCGCAGCTCCTCGGCGACGTCGGGCACGACCAGCTTGGCGGCGTCGGTCGGGGTGGAGGCACGCACATCGGCGACCAGGTCGAGCAGCGGGCTGTCGGGCTCGTGGCCGATCGCCGAGACGACCGGCGTGGTGAGCTTGTGGACGGCGCGGATCAGCGCCTCGTCGGAGAACGGCAACAGGTCCTCGACGGAGCCGCCGCCGCGGGCGACCACGATGACGTCGACCGACGGGTCGTGGTCGAGCCGCTCGAGCCGCTCGATCACCTCGGGGACGCAGCGGGTGCCCTGCATGGCGGCGTAGGCGACCTCGAAGGAGACGGCCGGCCAGCGGCGGCGCGCGTTCTCGAGGACGTCGCGCTCGGCCGCCGAGCTCGGCGCGGTGACCAGGCCGATGCGACCCGGCAGGAACGGCAGCCGGCGCTTGAGCTCGGCGGCGAAGAGGCCCTCGGCGGCGAGCAGCTGGCGGCGGCGCTCGAGCCGGGCGAGCAGCTCGCCGAGGCCGACCATGCGGATGTCGCGGGCGTAGAGCGAGAGCGTGCCGCGGTTGGCGTAGAACGACGGCTTGGCGTGCACGACGACGCTGGCCCCCTCGACGAGGGGCGGGTTGAGCCCGTCGAAGAGGGTGCGGCTGCATGTCACTGAGACGGAGATGTCGGCGACCGTGTCCCGGAGGGTGAGGAAGACGGTCTGCATGCCGGGCCGTCGACTCACCTGGGCGACCTGACCCTCGACCCAGACCGGACCCAGGCGGTCGATCCAGCCGGCGATCGCGTTGGCGATCTGCCGGACCGGGGCTGGGGACTCCAGCGAGGTCTCCAGGGCCATGCCCGGACCCTACCGACGCTCGCCGACAGTGCTCGACGCCTGCCCCCTCCGTAGACTCGGGGCCATGACCGACCTCGCCATGCCCCGCGTCCTCACCGACGAGGAGAAGCAGGTGCTGCTGGCCGCCCCGCGTGGCTACTGCGCCGGCGTGGACCGCGCCGTGGTGACGGTCGAGAAGGCGCTCGACCTCTACGGTGCCCCGGTCTACGTCCGCAAGGAGATCGTGCACAACAAGCACGTCGTCGGCGACCTGGCCGCGCGCGGCGCCATCTTCGTCGAGGAGCTCGACGAGGTCCCGGCCGGTGCGACGGTCGTCTTCAGCGCCCACGGCGTCTCGCCGGCGGTGCACGCCGACGCCCGCACGCGCGAGCTCAAGACGATCGACGCCACCTGCCCGCTCGTCACCAAGGTGCACCACGAGGCCAAGCGCTTCGCCAACGAGGGCTACGCCATCGTCCTGGTCGGCCACGCCGGCCACGAGGAGGTCGAGGGCACCATGGGCGAGGCGCCCGAGGCGATCCAGCTGGTCGAGGGCCCGTGGGACGTCGACAAGGTCGCCGTCGACGATCCGGAGAAGGTCGTGTGGCTCTCCCAGACGACGCTCTCGGTCGACGAGACGATGACGACCGTCGCCGCCCTGCGGGAGCGGTTCCCGGCGCTGCTCGACCCGCCCAGCGACGACATCTGCTACGCCACCCAGAACCGCCAGCTCGCGGTGAAGGAGATCTCCACGGCGACCGACCTGCTGATCGTGGTGGGCTCGCGGAACTCCTCCAACTCCGTCCGGCTCGTCGAGGTCGGCCTGGAGGCGGGTGCGCGGTCGGCGTACCGCGTGGACGACGCCTCGGAGATCGACGAGGCGTGGCTGGAGGGTGTGTCGAGCGTGGCCGTGACCTCCGGGGCCAGCGTCCCGGAGAAGCTCGTCGAGGAGGTGCTCGCGTTCCTCTCCGAGCGCGGCTACCCGGACGCGCGGGCGATCCACAGCGCCGAGGAGTCGCTTGTCTTCGCGCTGCCGCCGGAGCTGCGCAAGGACCTCAAGGCCGCGGGCAAGGCCTGAGCGATGGCGCGCTACCTCGACATCCACCCGGACAACCCGCAGCAGCGGCTGCTCCAGCAGGTCGTCGACGCGCTGAACGACGACCAGCTGATCGCCTACCCGACCGACTCCGGCTACGCGCTCGGCAGCCGGATCGGCAACAAGGACGGCCGGGACCGCATCCTGTCGATCCGCAACCTCGACGACCGGCACCACTTCACGCTGGTGTGCAAGGACTTCTCTCAGCTCGGCCAGATGGTGCACGTCGACAACAGCGCCTTCCGCGCGATCCGCGCCGCCACGCCTGGGCCCTTCACCTTCATCCTGCCCGCCATGCCGGACGTGCCGCGACGGCTGCTGCACCCGAAGAAGCGCACCGTGGGCGTGCGGATCCCCGACCACACCCTGGTGCGGGCCCTGCTGGAGGCGCTCGGCGAGCCGCTGCTCTCGTCGACGCTGATCCTGCCCGGCGAGACCGAGCCGCGCACCAACGGCTGGGACGTGAAGGACACCCTCGACCACCTCGTCGACGTCGTCATCGAGACCGGAGAGGACACCCCCGCCGAGCCGACCACGGTCGTGGACTGGTCGGAGGGCTATCCGGAGGTGCTGCGCGAGGGCGCGGGGGACTGGACCCGCTTCGTCGGCTGAAGCAGCCGTCGCCGCTGCGCGAGCAGCGCCAGGCACAGGGCGTAGCCGAGGCACAGCGCCAGGCTGTGGTGGGCGAGGCCGGACACGACCGCCTGAGCGACGCTGTCGTCGCGGTGGCCGAGCGCTGCGGTGTGCGCGAGCGCGACCAGCACGAAGACCGCGAGCATGAGCAGCGGCGGCAGCACGCCGACGGTGAAGAGGTCACGCGGCGCGACCAGCACCGCCAGCGCCGCGCACGTCAGCACGAAGACGACGTCGAAGAGCCAGGTGATGCGCCCGGTGATCGCCAGGTCGAGCAGGGCGCCCGACAGCACGAGCGCGACCCCGAGCGCGACGACCTGACGGCCGGGCTCGTGACCGGGATGCCAGCTGCTCATGGGTTCTCCTCCGCTCCACACGGTAGGGGGCCCCGCCGACAGCGGCCGTGCGACGCGCCGCGCCCCCGGCCGCTGTCAGTCGGCCAGGTCGACCACGACCGGCGCGTGGTCCGACGGCGCACCGGGAAAGACCGAGGGGCTGCGCTCGTCGCGGTCGATGAAGGCGCCCGTGACGCGGGCGGCGAGCGACGGCGAGCCGAGGACGAAGTCGATCTTGAGCCCGCGGTCGCGCTCGAACCGCTGCCGGTAGTAGTCCCAGTAGGTGTAGCCGGGGTCGTGGGCCCGGGTCACCTCGGTCCACCCGGAGTCGAGGATCGCCTGGAACGCCGCCCGCTCCTGCGGCGTCACGTGCGTGGAGTTGCGGAACTGCGTGACGTCGAAGACGTCGTCGTCGGTGGGGCAGATGTTCCAGTCGCCGACGAGGGCGGCGTCCTCGCCCAGCCACGCCCGGCCGGCCTCGCGCAGCCGCGCCAGCCAGTCCAGCTTGTAGACGTAGTGCGGGTCGTCGGGCTTGCGGCCGTTGGGGATGTAGAGCGAGGAGATCCGGACGCCGCCACGCCCCAAAGTTCCACACACCGCGCTGATCGCGCGCGCCTCGTCGGTCGTCGGGTCGCCCCATCCGGGCATGCCGTCGAAGCCGACGCTGACCTGCTCGAGCCCGACCCGTGAGATCAGTGCGACGCCGTTCCACTGCGAGTGGCCGACCGCCGCGACGTCGTACCCGCGCGCCTCGAGGCCCATCGTGGGCAGCTGGTCGACCTTGGCCTTGGTCTCCTGCACGGCGAGCACGTCGACGTCGTGGCGGTCGAGGAAGGCCTCCACCCGGTCGATGCGGGAGCGGATCGAGTTCACGTTCCAGGTCGCGATGCGCACCCGAGAAACCTAGCGGGCGAGACACTGGAAGACTTGTCGGCATGACCGGCGCCGCCATCCACCTCGACGGCGTCGGCCGCGTCCACGAGGACACCACCCGCGTGGTCGCGCTGAACGGCATCGACCTGACCGTCCCGGCCGGCCGGTTCGTGAGCGTCATCGGCCCCAGCGGCTGCGGGAAGTCCACGATGCTGCGCATCGTCGCGGGCTTGGAGGAGCCGGACACGGGCGCGGTCACGGTCTGCGGTACGACGCCCCGGCAGGCCGCCGAGGAGAAGCGGCTCGGCCTGGTGCCCCAGCAGCCCGCGCTCCTGCCGTGGCTCACCGTCCTCGGCAACGCCACCCTGCCCGCCAAGGTCAACCGGCGGCACAACCGGGAGCCGCTCCCGGACATGCGCGCGCTGCTGCGCCGGGCCGGCCTCGGCGACGCGATGCACCAGCGCCCGGCCCAGCTCTCGGGCGGTATGCGGCAGCGGGTCGCCATCGTGCGCGCCTTCGGGCTGCAGCCGGACGTGCTGCTCCTCGACGAGCCCTTCTCGGCGCTCGACGAGTTCACCCGCGAGGCGCAGCAGGAGCAGCTGCTCGAGCTCTGGGGTGAGCGCGGGGCGACGGTCCTCTTCGTCACCCACTCGATCCTCGAGGCGGTCCGGCTCTCCGACACGGTCATCGTGATGGCGCCGCGGCCGGGGCGGATCGTCGACGTCGTCGACATCGACCTGCCGCGCCCGCGGACCCAGGAGCTGATCCGCAGCCCGGAGTTCCACGCCTACGAGCTGTCCCTGCGCGATCGGCTGCGCGACGCCTTCGAGCAGAACAAGCACGACGAGGCCGCGTCGTGAGCCCGGCCAGGAGGCGCAGCCCGCTCCACCCGGCGTACTGGGCGCCGCTCGTCGTCCTGCTCGTGGTCCTCGGCGTGCTCTGGCAGGTCGGCGCGGACCGGATGCCCTACCTGCTGCCGCCGCTCGGCGACGTGTGGTCGGCGCTCAAGGCGGACCCCGGCTACTTCGTCCACAACAGCTGGGTGACGCTGCGCGAGGCGATCGCGGGCCTGTTGATCGGCTTCGTGGCGGCGTTCCTCCTCGCGATCCTGGTCAGCGAGGTGACGCTCGCCCGGCGCGCGGTCATGCCGATCGCCGTGGTGCTCAACGTGACCCCGCTGGTCGCGATCGCGCCGGCTCTCGTCGTCGCCTTCGGGTTCGGGCCGGCGCCGAAGCTGATCCTGACCGCGCTGATCTGCTTCTTCCCGATCCTCATCAACGCCTCGGTCGGGCTGCGCTCGGTCCCGGCGCCTGTGCTGCAGGTCTTCCGGTCGGTGCACGCGTCCCGCTGGGAGGTGCTGCGGCACCTGCGCATCCCGGGCGCGCTGCCCTACGTCTTCGCCGCGCTGCAGATCGTCTTCCCGCTGTCGGTGATCGGCGCCGTGGTGGCCGAGCTCTCCGCCGCGGGGTCGGCGGCCGGGCTGGGCACCGTGATCCAGATCGCGTCCTCCATGAACCGTCCGGCCACGGTCTGGGCGGCTATCTTCGTGTTGGCCCTGATGGGGTCGCTGCTGTTGCTGCTGGTCACCGTCGTCGAGCGCCGCGTCCTGCGCTGGCACGGCTCCCGCTGAACGATCCGAGGAGATCCCAGATGAAGCTGCTGCGCCCGCTCGCGCTCGCCCTGGCGGCGATCCTCGCCGTCGGCCTGGCCGGCTGCGGGAGCGACGACGACGCCGCGGGCACCTCCGGCTCGGCCGTCTCCGCCGAGCGCTGCGACGACAACAAGGCCGCCGGCACCGTCACCTACCTGTCGGGCTACTACTGGCAGGCGTCGGCCTCGATCCTCGAGGTCATCGCCGCCGACCGGCTCGGCTACTTCAAGGACCTCTGCCTCGACGTGAAGCTGCAGCCCGGCTCCGGCGACGTCTCGCAGAACACCAAGCTGCTCGCCAGCGGGCGCGCTCAGGTCGGCGGGCTCTCGCAGCAGGACACCATGACGGCCAACGCCAACGGCCAGCGGATCACCGGCATCTCGTCGTACTCCGACGCCGGGCTCGACATCCTGATGACCATGCCGTCGGTCACCGACCTCGCCCAGCTGCGCGGCAAGACGCTGGGGCAGAAGGGCTGGGTCCCGGTCGGCGTCTCCGCGATGCTCGACAAGGCCGGCCTCGGCGCGGACGACGTGAAGCAGGTCAAGGTCGGCTACGACCCCACGATCCTGCCGCGCGGCCAGGTGGACGCACTGGTCGGCTTCATCTCCAACGAGCCGCTGCAGCTCGAGGCCGCGGGTACGCCGGTCAAGGTCTGGGAGCCGAAGGACTTCGGCGTCCCCGGGTCGCTCGGCGCCTTCGCGGCCAACCCCGACTTCCTGGCGAAGCACCCGACGGCGGCCCAGGACTTCCTGCGGGCGGTGTTCCGGGCCTACCAGTACTGCGCTCAGGACGCCCACGTCGAGGAGTGCCTCGGCTACCAGCACGACCAGGCCGGCGCGGATTCCGACCCGAAGCACGAGACGGCGGTCTGGAAGAAGGAGACCGAGGTCGTCGCCGGCAGCCCGCTGCCCGGCAAGTTCGGCTCCATCGACGTCGCCAACGTCAAGGCGCTCGCCGGCGTCGTGTCCCAGTTCGGCGGCCAGCAGGTCGCGCCCGACGAGGCCGCCGGCTGGTTCGACGACTCGTTCAGCGATGCCGTGGTCGGCGACGACGGCAAGGTGATCTGGCCGGCCCCATGAGCCCGACGCTCAGCCCAGCCGCCACGATTTCGTGCCGGCCGGGGGCCGCTCCGCGGGGGACCGGACGATGCACAGCTCGTTGCCCTCAGGATCGGCGAGGGTGACCCAGCCGGTGCCGTCGTCCTTGCGGTGGTCCTCGACCACCGTCGCGCCGAGCGCGAGCGCCCGCTCGACCTCCTCGTCGCGGGTGAGGTCGGACGAGTTGAGGTCGAGGTGGACCCGGTTCTTCGCGGTCTTGCCCTCGGGGACGGGGATGAAGAGCAGGGTCGTCATCTCGTCGGCGGGGAAGTGCGGCGCCACCAGCACCTCGGGGTCGTCGTCGTAGAAGACGTGCCAACCGAGCAGGTTGGCCCAGAAGGTCGCCAGGGCGTGCGCGTCGCCCGCGTCGAAGGTGATGTCGTGGATGGAGAGGGTCACCCGGCCAGCCTGCCGCAGGGCGGTGCAGGCGGGCGAGCGAATTCCGCCCGTTCCCTCCGGCCGATCAGTACCGCAGGCCGTGGCCCAAGGGGAACAGCTCGCCCGAGCCGTCGGCGCGCGGGATCGAGACCGGCAGCCGCCCGCTGGGGTCCACCTCGCCGAAGAGCACGCGGACCAGCGACTCGATCTGGTCGGCGGTGTAGCCGTAGGTGTCGATGACGGTCGGCGCCGCGGGGAAGGACGCCACGTCGTAGGGGTTGCGCATGGCGGCGACCACCACCGGCTTCCCCGTCGCCAGCAGCGCCTGCACGAGTCGGGTCTGCGCGGCTGCGGCGGCGGTCGGCTGCCCGGTGGTGGTGTCGACCGCGTAGGCGTTGTTGGTCGACACGACGACCAGGTCGCTGGCCTGCGCCGCGGCGACCGCGCCGGCGATCGCCGTCGCCGATGGTGTCGTGCCGGACTCGCGCACCTGGGTCGTCGCTCCCCGGGCGGTCATCGCGGCCGCGATGGCCTGCGTCGTGCCGACGCCCCACCCGGCGACGAGCACCTGCCGCGGACCGGGCGCGAGCGGCAGCAGCGCCGCGTCGTTCTTGACGAGGGTCGTGGTGCGATCGGTGATCGCCTGGGCGCTCCGGAGGTGGCTCGGCGCGCCGACGACGGTCGTCGCGGCCGCCGGATCGACGTACGGGTGCTGGAAGATGCGGTGCTGGAACTTGTGCAGCAGGATCCGGTAGACCGAGTCGTCGAGCCGCCGCCGGCTGATGGTGCCGTCCTCGACGGCGGCCAGGACGGCGGCGTACGCCGTGTCCATCTGCGGCGGGATGAGCAGCTGGTCCGCGCCCGCGAGGATCGCCTGGACCGGGGCGACGTCCGGCGGGTACGTCGCCGTGGCGCCGCCCATGTCGAGCGCGTCGGTGACGATCAGCCCGTCGAAGCCGAGCTCGTCGCGCAGCACGCCCGTGAGGATCTGGTGGCTCATCGTGGCCGGTGCGCCCGAGGGGTCGACGGCCGGGAAGACGACGTGGGCGGTCATGATCGTGTCGACCCCTGCGGCGATCGCCGCCTTGAACGGCGGAAGGTCGGTCGCCTCGAAGGTGGCCAGGTCGTGCGTCACCACGGGGAGGCCGAAGTGGCTGTCCACGCCCGTGTCGCCGTGACCCGGGAAGTGCTTGGCGACGGCCGACTCCCCGGCGTCGTGGAACCCCTTGATCTCGCCCGTGACGATGCGCGAGACGAGCGCGGGGTCGCCGCCGGGGGAGCGGATCCCGATGACGGGGTTGTTCGGGTTGATGTTGACGTCGGAGTCGACGCCGTAGTCCTGGGTGACGCCGACCGCCTTGAGCTCTGTCCCGATCACGTCGCCGGAGGTGCGGGCGTCCCGCGCGGAGCCGTCAGCGCCGAGCGCCATCGCGCCGGGCATCTGCGTGGTCGGCGGGCCGAACCGCGCGACGAGCGCGCCGCCCTCCTGGTCGACCGAGATCTGCAGCGGGATGCGGGCGCGCTGGGCCAGGGCGGCGCCCTGGAGGCCGTTGGAGAGGCGGGCGACCTGAGCCGGGTCACCGATGTTGTCGTCGCTCGGGCAACCGCTGCAGGCGCTCCGGGTCGTGTAGTAGATGACGCCGCCGGGCTGGTACTTCGCGATCGCCTGGGCGGGCGTGTCCACGCCGTAGAGCCGCTGGTTGGTGGTCCTCGCCGCGTCGCTCACCGTGGTCGCGTCGCGGCCGGCGACCTCGATCACGAAGAGCTGGCCGACCTTCTCCGCCAGGGTCATGTGGCGCATCAGCGAGACCACCCGGCCGCGGTAGGGCGCGTCACCGGAGTGGCCAGGGCCACCTGCCCCGGCGGCCGGCGGGCCGAACGCGGCGGCCAGCGCCACGGCGAGGAGGAGGACGAGCAGCCGGAGCTGGGTCCGGGTCGAACGGGCGGTGATTGCTGAGCGAGCGCGCATGGATGGCCTCCGACTTGTGGCCCCGAGAAGAGGACGGATCGACCCTAGGCCCAGTCCTCGGTCGGTAGGAAGCCCTCCACCATCCGCGGCGTCGCCGCGGCCGCCACCGCGACCGCCTCCCCGAGCGGCACGTCGGCCACCAGCACCTGCTCGCCACCGGCCGCCGTCGCCGCGGTGAGCTGGGCCAGCCCGAGCCGCCGGTCCCAGAAGGACTGCCGCAGGCGCCAGCCCACGATGCCGTCGGCCTCCAGCGCCGTCCGGGTCGCCGTGAGCGTGCCCGTGCAGGACACGAGGTAGTGCTCGGTGAGCGCGTGGCCCAGCCGGCGGTAGCGCAGCTCGGCGGCGACCAGCGCCACCGGGACTGCGGCGACGGCGACCGTGGGCGGCAGCCACAGCGGGCGGTCGACACCCCAGGTGCCGAGCGCCCAGGTCAGCACGACCGCGGCGAGGACCGCGTAGAGCGCCTGGCGCAGGTGGTGGAAGAGGGCCCTGCGCCGCGCTCTCCGCCCGTGGGGCGTCGCGGGTGCCACCAGCGCCTCGGCGTCGCCGAGCACGTCGGCGGCGACCGACTCCACCACGGCGCGCGGCGAGGACGGCAGCACGTGCGGCTCGTTGTCGGCGAGGCCGGTCGTGAGCACGCGGAGATCGGCCCCGCCGGCGAGGCCGACCAGCGCGCTGCGGCGTACGACGACACCGCGGACCTTCGCCTCCTCGACCGTGGTGGCGCGCTGGGTGAAGAGGCCGTGCACGCGACGCAGCGTCGGGCCCTCCTTGCCCTGCTCGCGGGTGACGCGGAGCCCGAACCACCGCACGGCGTAGCCGACGCAGGCGGCGGGGACCCACAGCACCAGTCCGGCGACCAGGGTGATGCCGACGACGAGCGGGAGGTCGGACGCTTGGAGCCAGTCCCACACGCTCTCGACCCGCTCGCTGTCGATGAACGCGTCGAACTGGCTGGCGACCGCGCCGATCGCGGCGAGGGCGATGGCCAGGTTGCCGATGTTGAGCGGGGCGAAGCGCAGCCACGACCAGTCCAGCCCGGCGATCTCCTGGGCCGGTGAGCCCGGCGCCGGCGCGACGGCGTCGGAGGCGCCGGCCGAGACGGCGTCGGGTGAGCCGTGCAGGAGGGCCACCCGCAGCCGCTCGGCCTCGTCGACGTCGAGCGAGTCGAGGTCGAGCCGGCTCTCGTCGACGCCGGTGCCGACGGCGACCTTCGTGACCCGCAGGACGCGGTGGAACACGTCGGCCTCGAGGTCGACGCTGCGGACCCGGTCGAGCCGTGCCGTGACCGTCGTGCGGTTGAGAAGGCCGCGACGCACCTCCAGGTGGGTGCCGGTGATCCGGTAGGTGGTGGTCAGCCACGGGATGGCGCCGACCGCGACGACGCCCGCGACCGTGAGCGGCAGGGCGAGGCCGAAGCCGATCGCCGAGCCGACGCCGACGAAGCCGGCCAGCGCGGGCACGAGGGACTTCGCCGCGATCGCGAAGGGCTGGGTGGCCAGGGTGCGCGGGTCGAGCCGCTGCCAGCCGTCGGTCACGTCGCGTCCTCCGGGGTGGCGGCGGTGATCGCGACCAGGCGGGAGACGACCTGCTGGGCGACCGCGTCGTCGAGGCAGGCGATCGAGACGATGCCGTAGCGCGATGCGGTCTGCACCTTGACCGTCCGCAGCCCGAACACCCGCATCAGCGGCCCCTGGGCCGAGTCGACCGTCTGCACGCGGGAGAGCGGGACGATCTCGTCGGTGCGGCTGATCCAGCCGTAGCGGACGTGCACCGCGATGTCGGTGACCTCCCACCGGTGCACGTCGTAACGGATGCGGGGCGCGACGGTGAGCGCGGGCAGCGGAACGACGACGAGGACGACGGCCGCCAGCCACAGCAGCGGGCTCCACCAGCCCGAGGGCACCAGGAGGACCGTCACCACGAGGCCGATCGCGATCGCCCACGCCGCGATCGCGCCGAACGCGGCCTGCACGCGCCAGTAGGTGGTCGCCTTCGGCGACACCCGCTGGGACGGCTCGCGAAGTGTCAGGGGAGGGAGGCTCACCGGCCGAGCCTCGCACACGGCGGTGGCCGCCCGGGTGAGGATTCACCGGGGCGTCGTACCGGCTCCTAGACTCAACGCCCGTGGCTCTCACCATCGGCATCGTCGGCCTGCCCAACGCCGGCAAGTCCACCCTGTTCAACGCGCTGACGAAGAACAACGTGCTCGCGGCGAACTACCCGTTCGCGACGATCGAGCCGAACGTCGGTGTCGTGGGCGTGCCCGACCCGCGGCTGGCGCAGCTCGCCGAGATCTTCGGCTCCGAGCGGCAGCTGCCCGCCACCGTCGAGTTCGTCGACATCGCCGGCATCGTGCGCGGCGCGTCGCAGGGGGAGGGCCTGGGCAACAAGTTCCTCGCCCACATCCGCGAGTCGGCGGCGATCTGCCAGGTGACCCGGGTCTTCCGTGACGACGACGTGACGCACGTCGACGGCGAGGTCAATCCCGGCAACGACATCTCCACCATCTCCACCGAGCTGATCCTCGCCGACCTGGAGACGGTGGAGAAGGCGATTCCGCGGCTGGAGAAGGAGGCGCGCAACAAGAAGGAGCTCGCCCCCGTCGTCGAGGCGACGAAGGCCGCCAAGGAGGCGCTCGAGGCGGGTACGCCGATCATCGCGACCTCGATCGACCGCGCGCCCATCCGCGAGCTGTCGCTGCTGACCGCGAAGCCGTTCATCTACGTCTTCAACTGCGACACCGACGAGCTCGCCGACGAGTCGCTCAAGGCCCGCATGCGCGAGATCGTGGCGCCGTCCGAGGCGATCTTCCTCGACGCCAAGCTGGAGTCGGAGCTCGTCGAGCTCTCCGACGACGAGGCCGCCGAGTTCCTCGCCGACGCCGGCGTCGCCGAGCCCGGCCTGGAGGTGCTGGCCCGAGTCGGCTTCGACACCCTCGGCCTGCAGACCTACCTCACCGCCGGACCGAAGGAGACGCGCGCCTGGACGATCCGGAAGGGCGCCACCGCCCCCGAGGCGGCCGGTGTCATCCACACCGACTTCCAGAAGGGCTTCATCAAGGCCGAGATCGTCTCCTTCGACGACCTGGTGTCGCTCGGCTCCATGACGAAGGCCCGCGAGGCCGGCAAGGTCCGCATGGAGGGCAAGGACTACGTGATGGCCGACGGCGACGTGGTGGAGTTCCGCTTCAACGTGTGAATCGGCGCGTTTGCCCAGGTCAGAGGGGGTATGACCCTTCCCAGTCCGCACAGAGTCCGCAAGAAAATTCGCGTGATGGCCTCGATCGAGGCCGTTTCGGAGGGCCAATTTCCGGAGCCGACCGCAAGTTGACCCGCTACCTCCGCTACGTCCACGCCAGCAGGTTGGCCGACGCCGGGATGACGGTGAAGGACGTTCAGGAGCGTCTGTCCCCCACGCGAACGCAACATGACGCTCGACCGCTACTGGCACGGCCGCACGGACAACGAGCCACCCGCCGCACGCGCGCAGGTTGCCGCAGCGATGGACCACACCAAGAGCACCTGGTCGCGCGGATCGCGACCAGGCAGACCGGCTGAGCACTCGTGTAAGACTCCTGGGCATGGACACTCGCTCATCTGGGTCCGGGTCAGACGGCGACGCGCCTACCCACATCCGCATTGGACTCGGGTTCCCTGAGGACCAGACCCTGGACGTAAGGATCAGTCCCCACGCCGCGGACGAGATGCAGGAGCTGCTTGATGCAGAGGGCGTGTACGCCGGTCGCATCCATGAGGCCTCTGCATCGCAACAGCTGGCAATCCTCGCGGCATCCTTCGGGGGCGGACTTGGCGGGGTCGCTGCCGCCCTCACCGCCTACTTCCACCGAAACCGGCACAAGGGGATCAAGTTTTCGCGGGGAGATACATCCATCGACCTCACCGGCTATAGCGATGAGCAGGCGAAAGGTTTGATCCGCGAGACACTCGAGGAATTGCGGAAGGAGCAGCTCGAGCGCGATGAGGAGTGGCGGCGCATACGCGGACCTCGCGTCGAGGACGACGACCAGGAGAACTGAGTCAGGAGCGCGCCGTGGGGGCGGCATTTGCCAGTGAATCCGCACAACCTTGCACTGCCCAGCATTATTGGGGAGTATGTAGGTGACTGAATACTATATGGGTGCCTACATACGGATGGAATGGTCATGAGTCACACTGCTCAGCGCTGGCGTCACGAGGTCGCAGATCATCTGGAGGCGATCGTGAGGATCCTTCGGAGCGACGGCGAATCCCCCGAGGGGGCCGCTCCGGCGAGCGGCGAGGGCCCTAAAGATGCGGTGGGGGTAGCGAAGCGAATCCATCCCGCCCTCGGTGGTACCCAAGAGCGGGTGCTCGCGCAGGTAGCCGAGGCTCACCCCGATGGCATCAGCGCGGGTGACGTTGCAAGGGCCCTGGGAATGGAATCGCCGAACGCACACCTGACGTTGGTGAGCTTGGTTCGTCACCGCCTCGTTCGCAAAGACGAGACGACGCACCCTCAGCTGTACTTTCTCGGACCTCGCATCCTCGCTGAACTGAACTGAGGGAGGCACACACGATGCCCGCAAGCCTCAACCGGATCCGAGAGCACATGCGCCTAGACCGAACGGCGCGCGACAAGGGCTGGAAACTTACGGTCACGGTGACCGCGTACGACAACGGGATGATCCAAGTGGACGGGATCCCAATCAACGACTCGGACTCAGGCTACGACGAAGCCGAGGGCTGGCTAGGAGCCGCCGAGAACGTTGCCCTTGTGTTGAACGAGTTTCGTCGCCAGGTGAAGGCGGCTCGGTGACGATGCACGACACGAAACACCTATGGTCTACGAGCTGCCCGTTCGTTTCGTCTGGCAGGCGTCTGACCGAATGGGGCAGCATCAAACCCCTGCGGGGGCGGTGGACCGCGATTCTCCTGCCATGCCGATGTGATCGGCACTACTCTCGTCAACCCAACGGCGGACGGGAGCGCTCGGGATGGTCAGCAACAGCAACTTCTTCTCATCGCCGCAGGCCGCTGCGATCTACAAGCACCAGCTCATCAAGCGGTACATCCCGGCGTGGGCCGGCAAGGTCGGCTCGACCTCGACGGACAAGAAGGTCGTGGTGTACGACGCCTACTCAGGCCCTGGGCGTTACGAGGATGAGGAACCCGGTTCACCTGAGATCCTTGTCGACACCGCCGTGGCGATGGCGAACCTGCGTTCCGTGTACAGCGTGTTCAGCGAGAAGCAGCAGGCCTACCTCGACAAGCTCCGTGCGATGTTGACGGAGAAGGGCGTGGACCCTGACACGTACGACGTCAAGCAGGGCCCTGTCGAACATCACATCGATGATGTGGTGGCGCTTGCCGAGGACCTGCCGCTATTCGTGTTCCTCGACCCGTACGGCTTCACGCTCCCGTTCGACCGCATGGTGAACCTGCTCAAGTGCCGGGACAAGGCGGGGTACTACAGCAACGTCCTCCAGCCCAAGACCGAGGTGCTCATTAACTTCTCGTTCGAGGCTGTCCGGCGCACGGCTGGTGCTCTGACGAGCGACAAGGACTACCCGGCTCGAGAAGGTCACATCCAGTCACTGACGAGCTTCCTCGGCGGCGACTGGTGGAAGACGATGCTCCTGAGCGGCGACGACGACTGGGTTCAGCAGGTCCTTCAGCGCTACGCGGACGAGGTCAGCAAGGCCACGGGCTACGCCTACATCACCGCTTCAGTCGCGGACTCGCTGACAGCGGAACCCGTCTACGAACTCATTCTCTTCACCCGTCACCCTGACGGGCTCTGGAAGATGATGGACGCGATGTCGCAGGCCCGAAAGCACTGGCGCAACTGGCTGGTCGACCAACGCGAGGAAGCGACCGCTGGTCAGGCCGAGCTGCGTGGTCTGGACTGGGACGACAACGAGGACGCCTGGGTCGAGGAAATCGCGGCCAACATCGAAGACATCCTTGCGACGCACCCCGCGTTCGTCATCGAGAACAAGCTTGGCGAGGTGCTTGGCCGCACGCTCGGCCTCGCGCGGGAGACGCACATCCGTAAGGCGCTCAGGCGTGTCAAGGAGCATGAAGTCATTGCGGCGGTCCCGACGGGGAACCTCCAGAAGGCTTACATCGCTCGCAAGTGACGGGACGTGTCTGGCATCTCGTCCCAGGTGAGCCCGTCTAGCTCGCGCCCTCCGGCCTTGGCTCGGATGCCACCCCACTGCTTGAAGAAGAAGGGCGTGCGAGCGGCCACGCACTGATCGCGAATCTCTCGGATCCACTCAGGATCTACTGGACGAGCCGAGAAGCCGCTTTCGCCTCCCGCGATCACCCAGTCGATGCCGTCCAGCGGCAGGTCGGGCAGCGGGCCGAGCAGCGGCTCGCAAGACAGGAACCGCACGGCGGCTGGCACCTTGGCGAGGTCCCTGATGCGGTCGTACTGGTCTGCCGACTCCACACTCACCCCCATCCAGACGTTGCTCGGCCAGTCGAGCTTGTCCGCGATCCGCTCCAGGCGCCGCGCTCGCTTGGTCAGCACTTGGTAGGTGTGGTGGGGCGTGTCCTGCATGACGTCGAAGACCTGCTTGATGAAGCCAATCGGCACGCGCGCGTGAAAGAGGTCGCTCATCGAGTTCACGAACACCACGCGCGGGCGCCTCCACGAGTACGGGATGTTGAGGGCGTCCGGGTGCGTCGTGACTCCGAAGCCGGGTCCACTCGTTCGCTGGTCGCCGTCATTCTGGTACTTCGGGTTGCCCATCGCCTTGAGCCGCTTGGCGAGGGCGAGCGCATAGCAGTTGTCGCAGCCTGGGGAGACTCGATCGCAACCCGTCGTCGGGTTCCAGGTCGCCTCGGTCCACTCGATGGCGCTCTTGTCAGACATGGACGCACTCTACCTAGATAGAACGTATGTTCGAACCATCTCGCAACCCCGGCGCGCCGCGACCGGCTACGTCGTGCGAGGGGCTGGGGCGGCCCCCGAGAAGAGGCCCCGGGGTCGGCAACGCTGCAGAGGGCCGCTGCAGCGTGTGCAGTGACCTCTCCCCGCCCGACGTCGGGCCGAGCGCGGTCGAGCCGACCCGCTCCGGGAGGCCGTCCGGGAAGCTCGCCAGCTCCCGGACCGCGACCACCCGTGGCGCCCGCATGGACGCCGGTAGCCCGGGAGCAGGGCGGAGCCGAGTTGGTCGTGCCAGGCCGGCGAGCGAAACACCCTCCGGCCAGGCGTTTCGAGGTGCTCCATGTAGTGCCCCAGGCGGGAGTCGAACCTGCGACCTTTCGCCCGGGAGTCTGGAGGGTCGGCTGGCGAGAGCGAGGCTCGGTGTCTCGGGAGAGGCCGCCGCCCGATGACGGCCGCTGGCGTTCCTCATTCTGGGTTGTGACGCGCCACCGGCTCATGCCGTGGGAAGTGCGTCGGCGATGCGAGGCCACAGCTCACTCAGTCGGACTCGCCCCCAACTTGGCCAAGGCCGGGGTTGGTTGGCCGAGCGACGCGGACATGATCGACTCCGCTGCCTTCCTCGTGCGGTCCTCGGCGGTCGGCCACAGGTGCGCGTAGGTGTTGAGGGTCGTCGTCGCCTTCGCGTGGCCCAGTGATCGCTGGACGGTCACGACGTCGCACCCGGCCGCGATGAGGCCCGATGCGTAGAAGTGCCGCAGGTCGTGGAGCTTGATGCCGGACAGGCCGGAGTCGCGTAGCGTCTTGCGCCACCAATAGGCGACGGTGTTCTGGTGCGGTGGTTCGTCGCCCTCGCCGGCGAAGAGCCACCGAGCCTTGCCGGTGGTGCCGTGAGCGGCGACGTGTTCGGCGAGCACGTTGATGAGACTGTCGGCGAGGTAGATGACGCGCTCTGAGCCGTACTTCGGCGCGCGTACGTCGATCGCCCCGCCGTTGACGCGCTGGACCTGGCGGGAGACCTTGAGCGACTTGCGGAGGAAGTCGACGTCGCCGAGCTGAACACCGGCGGCCTCGCCGAGCCGCAAGCCGGCGAAAGCGCAGAGGGCGATGAACGGTTGGAACCGCTCGTCGGCCACGGCCATGAGCTGCCCCACCTTCTCCGGATTGGGGATCGACATGGCTACGTCTGCGCGACGGCCGCGGGGGAGGCGTACGCCGTCGGTCGGGTCGGAGCCGATCACCCGGTCCTTCACTGCGGCGCGAAACACCGACCTGACGTTGACGTACCGCGTCTTGATCGTGCCGGGGGCAAGCCCGGCGGCGGTCATCTGCTTGACCCACGTCTCGACGTCCGAGCGGCGGATCTGCTTCATCGGCTTCCCCGCGAACGGCACCGATCGCGCCGCCAGCGACATCGCGAGAACGGTTCCGGGTGCCCACACTTGGCGGGCCGACCATTCCCCGAAGAACGCTGCGAAGGTGATCCGTCCGGCCTGGGGATCGGCGTACGTGCCGGTGACCACCGCCGAGGTGACCTGGTCCAGCCACTGCTGGGCGTCGATCTTGCGGTCGAAGTGCCGCGCGCGTTCGTTACCGGCCTCGTCGCGGTACCGCGCCCGCCACTTGCCGTTGGCTCGCTTGGCGATGTTACCCGCCATGGTGATGCTCCTTCCAGGATCGCTCCATCGTCTCTCTGAGATCCGACGGCGGGGCAAGGGTCAGCGGTGGTTCTGGGGACGGTTGGTCTGCTCGGTGAGCCAGAGGATGAGGTCGGCTCGCCAGTAGCGGACGTGGCGGCCGACCTTGAAGCTGCGGGGGCCGGCGCCGAGGTGGCGCCAGTAGCGCAGGGTTCCTTCGGGAACGCGGAGGAACGTGCAGGCTTCTTGGAGGCTGAGCATCTCGTCGCCGGGGCCCTTCGGCGGGCGGCGGTTGTCGCCGGGGTTCGTCTGCTGTGCGGTCATGGGGGTGCTCCTTGCTGGTCGATGAGGCCAAGCGGTTCTCGACCTCATCCAGTAGGTGTGTGGGCCCTCCCTATCGATGTTCAGCGATATTCTGTGGTGGTGGACCCGACGAAGACGGTCATCGAGAGAGCCCGTAGGGCAGCCGGGTTGTCTCAGCAGAAGTTGGCGGCCTGGGCGAGGACGCAGCAGTCGTCGGTCTCGGAGTACGAGTCGCGGAAGAAGTCGCCCACCTTGGAGGTCGTCGAGCGGCTCTTGGAGGCTGCTGATGCCGAGCTGACGTTCAAGCCGATCATCGACTTCGACGTGCGCCAGGATCCCGATATCGGCCAGTACCTGGTGCCCGAGCGGTTGTGGTCGGTGCCGATGCCGGACTGCTTCAGCAGAGTCCAGGTGCTGGGGGCCCTGTTCAAGTCCCGTCGGCCGCGGGTGTGGGACCTCTCTGTTGAGGCCGAGCGGATCGCCTACTACGAGTGGGCCGTCGTTCGTGGCACCGCGGACCTGCTGTTGGAGTCGGTCGACGGGATTTTGTTGATGCAGGTCTGGGAGCGCTTGAACGTCCCGCAGGTGATCAGGGAAGCGTGGCAGCCGGCGATCGACGCTGCCACCGCTCCTCAGGACACCCAACCGCGGGACCCAGCCGGACTCAGCGCCTGGCTGGCGAAGGAGATCGGCGTCGAGTGGCGCCCCGTGCGCCCGCGCAAGCGGCCTCATTGATCTCAAATGCCAATCCCGGCGCCGGATGCCGGGGTCGGGCGTCGCGGTTCCACGACGGTCTGGTCCATTGGCCGGCGCCCCTGCTGGGTGCCGTAGCGGTCGATAGCGTCGATCGCCTGCTGCTTCGCGTGGGCGGCGCCGAGGTCGGCCCGGTCACGGCCGAACACCGCGACCCACTGCGTGCGGGCGTCCTGAACCGACTCGGCCACGAGGTGCGCGGTGTTCCCGTTCCGCCCTCGGGTCATCGCGACGTACGCCGCCGGGCCGCCCGTGGTGTCCCCGACGGCGAAGTGCGCTCGGTAGACGGTCTCGCCTTGGGCTCCGTGGACGGTGGTGGCGTAGGCGAGCTCAACGAACCGGGTGGCGTACTCCGCCGGGATCTCCCGATCACGCCCGTGCCGGTGGCCGTGGAGCGTCAGGGTGCCGTCGTCGCGGATGCTGGTGACGGTCCAGGTTTGCCGGTTGGCGACGCCGAGGTCGGGGTCGTTGCGACGGGTGGCGACCCTGTCCCCGAGCCCGATCCGTTCGCCCTTGGCGGTCACCAACGACGGGTCTGCGTCGCCTGAACCGCCTGTGGCGGGGTGGGCGCGACGTTGGTCGCGGATCGCGGCGTTGAGGCTGACGACCTGTTCGCGGGTGTCGGCGAGGATGAGGTCGCCGGCCGCTCCCGCATCGGCGAGGGCGGCGGTGCGCTCGCTGTCGCTGGGGTGGACGACGATTGACCCGCGGTGATGCAATGCGTCGAAGACTGCGGCAGGGTCGTCGCCCTTGCGCATGCGCAGGGAGAGTGCGGCGTAGTCGGGGTCGGTGAAGCGGTGCACCCTCTCCAGGGTGACCACGGCGGTCGGGTGCGCCCACGCGAGGGCGTGGTCCAGGACGCCGCCGCGTCCGACTGCCGGGAGCTGGTGCCGGTCACCGACGAGGGCGACCCGCGCCCCCGCCTCGTCGGCGATCGTGACGAGTGCCCGGGCGGTGTCCTGGTCGAGCATCCCGGCTTCGTCGACGAGCAGGAGGTCTCCTCGGCGAAGTTGCGCGGCCGGGTCCGGGCTGGCGGCGGGGCGCCTGGCCCAATGCCCGTCGTCGTCCCAGCGCCAGCCATGCTGGTGGATCAGCCAGGCCGCCGAGTGGCCGTCAGCGCCGGTCTCCGCGGCGGCGACCTCGGCTGCCTTCAGCGTCGGCGTCACCACCAGCAGCCGACGCCCCTGACGTACCAGCACGGTTTGCGCCGACCTCAGCGCGGTGGTCTTCCCTGCACCGGCCGCGCCCTCCACGACGACCAGCTGGCCGTCACCGGCCAGGGCGCCGACGACGGTGGCTTGAGTGGGGTCGACCCGCGTCAGCCCTCGCCCTTGCAGCCGGACCCGCCTGGCCGGCTCCTCGGCGCGGCGGGCGAGGCGGTGGACGAGGTCCGCCTCCACCCTCACCACCTGCTGGGAGGTCAGCGAGCGGACATGTTCGGGCACGTCGGGTGTGGCGAGCAGCCGAACACAGCGTGCGGCTGCGCGGGCGGTGACGTCCTCGGCGAGCTCGACGCGCGCCGCGGGGTCGGCGGCCAGGTTGGTCTGGGCCAACAGGACCTCGACCCTGCCGCGGATGTCGGCGGCGTTCCACGCCGACCGCTTCGCCCCGAGCTGGGAGATGATCCAGTCGGCCGCTTCGTCTCGGTCGATCCAGCCCACCTGGGTCGCTTCGAGCACGGCTGGGGCGGCCGGATTGCTGTAACCCAGGGCGCACAGCTCGTCGTTCCAACGCGCCACCAGCTCCGCGCCGTCGGTGGGGACGACCTTGTCCGGCCGCGCATCGGCCCACGCCCGCCGATCCCACACCTCACGCAGCCACGGCCCAGGCTCCTCACCCGGATGCTCGCGCCGCCACTCAGCTTCGTACCGGTCGATGTTGCGGTGGATCTGACTCGTCCGGGCGCTGAACGCCCCGACGTACGGCGCGAGCTGCTCGATCTCCCCGGTCTCGGGGTCCAGGGTGAAGCCGCGTGCGGCGAGGGCCGCCCGGAACTCAGGGTCGGTGGCGACCGCGGCGTGCCCGATGCCGTTGATCGCCTCGATCATGTCGCGCACCCCCACCGAGTGCAGGCCCCGCCAGGCGCCGGCCGCCCACACGCGGGCGTTGACCTGGAGGTGCAGGTGCCGGTGCGGATCACCGGCACGTGACGTGTAGTGCCGGATCACTGCAGCCTCGATCTTCTCGACCGGCACCTGCACCTGGCGACCGCGCGGTCCCACCCGGGTGGTCGCGTGCTGGGCGACCCAGCCGACGATCTCGGCGGCTGCCTTGTCCTGGGCTTCGTCCAGCGCGGCCGAGATGTCTGGATGAAGCGCAGCGGCCAACGACCAGGTCTTGGGTCCGTTGATGGTGACCTCGACGAACCGCAGCGCGTTCGCGTCTCCGCGGACCCGACCCTTCTTGCGCCCGGTGTCGACGTCGACCCCGGCTACCCATTGCTCATAGATCTCGCCGTTCATCAAGCCGGCTTGGTCGACGCCGTCCGGGGTTGCTGTGAGCCGGGCCGCGACGCCGCTGCCCTCGCCGAGGTAGTAGTCATCGGCCCGCGAGCGATCCCGCTCGACATAGGCGCGCGCGGCTTTCGCCGCACCGCGGTAGAACTTCACGCCGCCATGCACGCCGATCACCGCCTCCACGACGTCCGTCGACAACCAACGGACCCCTAGAAATGCCGTGTGGGCCGCCCGATCACGGGCGACCCATCTACGAACCTTCGTAGCATGTGTGCCGCTCGCGAGGAAGTGGTGAAGGGAGCTAAATGAGAGTCGATGGGGGTGAGATTCGAGGAGGTGATGAGAGTCAACGATTCCCAGTGGTCAGGAGGTGAGGGCGGAGGAGAAGCAGAGGCTCGAAGGGGTCCATAGCTACGGAGTCAAGGTGCCTGTCCACGGCTGAGCCGCAGGCGCGCGGCCGCAGTTCGTCGGCCCCGCATCCTGGGTGCGTGACGCTCGACCTGGACTACCTGGACGCGCTGGGCGACGCCCGCTCGTGTCTCGCTGCGCTGGCTGACAGCACCGCTGAAATCGACGAGTCGAGCCACTTCGAGCGGCTCCTAATCGAACTCGACGTATTCAACCCTGAAGGGCCGGCCACGCATGCGATTACCGGCGACTCCGACGAACTGCTGGTTCGCTTGGAGACTGCCATCGAGCGAATGCTCCAGCTGGGAGGCGACCAGCTGCGGCTGGAACTTGTGCTCGATGGTGCCCTCACGCGGAACTCCCCAGAGTGACGGGTCGCACGTCCACCGAGGCCAGCTTGGAGTTACGTCGGTGGGCCTTGGCAGGCGCCGGCATGCCAGGTCTTCTCCACAGGCGGTTCTGGGGGCAGGTTCTCCACAGCCACGATGCGCCGCCTCGGGATTGTCAGTGGCATCGCTTACCGTCTTCCCATGCCCAACGCCAAGACTCCTGAGCTGGTTCACCGTGTTGGTGATCCCCATGCCTTCGAGCGCCTGCTCCGAGAGCTAACGGGCATCCCCGGGACCCTGTCGCGTGACGTTGCGAGCGCTGTGGAGACGGTCATCGCGACTCTCGGACCGGCGGTTGACATCGAGCGGGGGCGCATTTCGGCTGAGTTCTTTGGGCGGCTGAACCAGAAGATGGTTGCGAACAAGCAGAGCATCGCCGCGCTATACGCCGAGTGCGCGGGCTCCGCCATCACGTTCAACTACCCGACGAAGCGTCGCCTCGAATGGGCGATCAACACCGGTCGAATCGACGAGCTAGAACAGCATCTGGAAGAGCGCGGGGTGTCCGGACATCTGCTGCACCGTTTGCGGGCCGCGGTGGCGCCGGTGAGCCACGCGGAGACGAGGCGACTGCTGCTGGCCGAAACCACTAATCCGACGAAGTTGCGAAAGCAGCCAGATCGCGATGTCGCCAATGACGTGTTCAACGCAGCCGCTGGTCCGCTCGCATGGTCGATCTGGCCCACCGCCGAGATCGCTGGTGTCTTCGCTGATCCACCGATGCCGTTCTCCGAGGACTACATGTCTGACCTGCGGGCCTTCAACCCAGCCCTCTTCGAACGGCGGCGCAGCTTGGTCGTTCGACAGGTGCGGCCCGAGCCCCGCGAGGC
Source organism: Nocardioides terrae (assembly GCF_900112345.1). Lineage (GTDB taxonomy): Bacteria > Actinomycetota > Actinomycetes > Propionibacteriales > Nocardioidaceae > Nocardioides > Nocardioides terrae. The sequence goes on along the minus strand of NZ_FOLB01000001.1, from coordinate 491,475 downwards.
GTACGAAGCTCAACGAGCAGGGCTAACGCAGTGGATCGCTGACGAGTTCGACGCGATCGACAACTACGGCTTCCTGGCAATCCTCATCAACGTCGAAGACGGGCTCGAGGCAGAGGCGTGGGAGTTGGCTTCGGACCTGCCGTTGTTCGCCGAGCGATTCAGCGAGGTGCCGCTCAAGCAGTTGTTCTTTCGCGCGAAGGACGTCGAGCGTGAGACGGTCAGCCACGTCACCAAGATCAATGAGGACAAGGCTCAGTTCGCGTTGCTGAACGAAGGCTTCACGTACCGGGACACGTTCGTCCTACACGACGAGGCTGACCACATTCGGAGACTCCTGCTCGTCTTGCAGAAGAACCGTCGCGACGAGACCAAGGTGCCATGTCCGGGCTGCCGTAGTGACAACATCGGCGGCAACTCCTACCCGAGCTTCGGCGTCAAGAGTTGGGAGTGTGCGAACCCGCTCTGTGCCGATCGCAGCATCTACAACCGAGGAAAGCGTTATGACTTCCGATCGCTTCTAAAACAGGAAGCGATCGAGACCGACGGCAATCAGATCTCGTTGGAGAGCGTCCGTCGTTGGCAGCGCGACGTTCTCCCTTTCATCTCTGATGAGGAGATCCTGGACACCCTTCTCGCGCACTACTCGATGCGTGGGGACGTGGTGGTGCTCCTCGACGTCAAGGAATCGCCATCCGAGCCCCGGGGCCGGGACCTCCGCAGCGGCGAGGAGCCAGAAAGTGCGAGCGGCAACCCCCTCTTCTGGGATTCCGCGTTCTTCTGCCGCTATCTGCCCGTGAAGCCGCCGTCACCAAGTGGACCGATGACCCAGCTCAGCGTCAGCGATTCGGGGTGGGGCGTAGTAGAAGGTGACGCCGTGGAGGTGCTTGCTGACATCCCTGATGGCGCTTTCGATCGGGCTGTCACCTCACCGCCCTATTACAACGCCCGTGAATATGCCCAATGGCCGAACCTCTACGCCTACATGCACGACATGTACCGGATCGCTAACGAGGTCTTTCGTACGCTCAAGCCTGGCGGCCTGTATGTCTACAACATCTTTGACTACTTCGATAACGAGCGAGTGGTCACATTCAGCGACATGGGGAAGAAGCGGCTGCTGCTCTCCGGCCTGATGGTCGACGCTTTCCGACGCATGGGCTTCAGGTACATGGGGTCGGCAGTTTGGGACAAGGGCGAGATCCAGGGGAAGCGCGGCTTCAATGCCGGGAACTTCTCACCGTTCTACCAGTCGCCGTTCAACTGCTGGGAGCACGTCATCGTGGTGCAGAAGCCGGCGCAGACGCCCGAGGACGTCAAGCAGCGGGGTGGACTGCCGTGCCTCAACCAGCCTCTGCGGATTCACCCAGTGGTGAAGATGGTTCGAGGGCAGAACACCCTCGGTCACACCGCGCCGTACCCGCTAGAGCTCGTGACCGCGCTGCTGGATGGTCTTGCTCCCGGGTCGCTGGTTCTCGATCCGTTTGGCGGTTCGGGGACAACGGCGCGTGGAGCCATGAGCGCTGGTCACGAGGCGGTCCTGATCGAGCGCGACCCTACCTACGCCGAACTAAGTCGTCGGCTCATTAGCGAGCACCAGGCGGAGTTGGCGTTGGAGAGCACCATTCTCACGCTTCTTTGACTGCGCCTTCGGGAATCGTCAGGGACAGATCGGAAACAGTTGCTCGACGTCCCAGGCCGGTCACCTTGAGGCCGTTCACCGTCTTCGGCACCGGAGCCCGACGCTGCAACCCAGGCGCGGACCAATAGATCTCCTGGTTCGGGCGACGCAAAGCCCAAGTGTGGAGCTGTAGCCCGCGAGGCGGCATGGGCACGCCGCCCTTTGCGGTCGGCCAGATCGCGATGTCGGTCGTGGGCCGCGAGTCCAGTGGATAGATGAAGGGAATCTTGGCCACGTCACACTCGTAGTACCGCAAGTTGGCCATGCCGACATCTGGAGACGCGACGAAGCAAAGGATGCCATCGCCGTGCACATCAGGTGCCAGGATCTGCGCCCCGACCGGGGCTGGCTCGACGCTCGTGTACCGGCGCGTGATGGCGTTGTCTGGCCAGATGACCAAGTCGTAGCGGTCGGTCAGTGCCGCAATTTGGTATCGGCCTTCGCGCTCGCGCCAGATCGCCATGGCCCAGGCCTCGTCGAAACGGACCGACGCCATCGTCATGCCGTAGATGCGGCAAAGGCGGCCAAAGTCAACCTTCGTGCGCGGTTGAATCTCGATGAGTATCCACATCAGAGCCTGCTGCGCTGGGAGCAGCGTTCGATTCGCATTGAGGATGTGGGACTTGCGCTTGGCGACGTTGTGGCGCCGGCATCGCAGGGTCAGATTGTCTAGTGTGTCTGCGGCCGCCTTGTCGGAGAAGTTTTCGCGTCCGTTGATGTGGTCGGCCTGAAGATCGAGGCGGGTCCCGCACTTTTTTCCTTCAACCTCATGAACACAACGACCGCTCTCGGCATAGAACCATTCCAGGACGTGGCTCATCAGCGACTCGTCAGGGAAGGCCGAGCGGTGATTCGCTTTGAACCCGAAGGTGCCTGCGTCGGATGAGGCGATCTGTGTGCCTACCTGCGGCGGGTTGAGTTCGCCCAGCAGGGTGGCGGCGGCCTCTTTCCAGGTTACGAACCCGTCAGCAACAAGCCGCTCAACCATCGCCATCCACTCGGCGTCCTGCCAGGTCGCGTCGTAGAGCCCGTGCGCATCTGGCGCCAATTCCTCTTCCTCAGATGGCTTGCGTGCCATGCCGTGACCTCCGTGGATTGCTGGGAAAGCCGAGCAAGCATATGGAGGGCGTCACGCGCACGATGGCGCTTTAGAGATTTCAACCGTCATGGCAGAGCGGTGCCATTCAGAGGCGGTCGATCCATGTGTCCTCTTCCCGCTCGTCCCAGGCCGAGCGGGAGGTGTCCGTCTTGGCGGGCGTCTGCCCCAGCTTCGACAGCACTCTTAAGGCCTCGTCATGCGTTAGCGCCCGCAGGGACTCGACCGCTCTGCCCGCTGCCAGCTGGATCGCGGCCTTGCGATGTTCCACTGCGGTGAGACCTCGAGCGTCGAGGGCTTTCCGGAGGAGGTCGACCTGCCAATCGGCGATCGATCCGGGCGCGGGTGTGACGGCTTCCGGGGCCGCTGGCCTGTCATCACCAAAGAGGAATAGATCGTCGGACACGGTGACGATGCTACGTGGACGCGGTGAGCCTTCTCCTTAGAGGCTGGAAGAGGGATCGATCGTGTACGAGCCGTCCTCCTCGAGCCAGTGGGCCATCGCCCATGCCTCCTGGAAGCGGATGTTGGCCATCGTCATCCCGTAGTCGCGGCACATGCCCTCGAACTCCTGGTACGTCCGGGGACGCTTGATGAGAAGGATCCACATCAGGGCGGCTTCTGCCGTCAGGAACGTGAGCCCGCCTTGTGTATGCGACGGACGCCTGACGACGTTGCACCGGCGGCAGCGGAGCAGCATGTTGTCGAGGCGGTCCGCCTGATCGCCGTAGTCCTGACGAGTCTCGACGTGATCGGCTTGCAGCTCCAGGCGGGCACCGCAGTCTTCGCACATCCCCCGCTGCTGATAGAACCAGCCGCGAACCGCTTGCCAGGTCTTCCTAGGCGGGAAGTGCGCCTGGAACGTCTTCTTCGATGCGATAGAAGTTCCGACCTGCGGAGGGTTCAGGTGTCCCAGCACGAGCGCCGTGACGTCTTTGTAGGTCAGGATGCCGCTCTCGATGAGCCAGTGCAGCAGTTGCTGCCAGTCGTCGGAAGTCCACTCGTGGTCGGCGGTTGGCAAGCCCGCGAAGGCGGGGTCATTGGGGCTTAGGTGTCGGGCGCTCACAGGGGCGGACAGTACCTGTGGCGAGTCCCTACTGTCCGGCGATCGGGGGACCGCGTAAAGGCCCGAGAGCAACGGTCGATGGGGGCGAAGCCGAGTGGAGTCCAGCAGAGTGGTGGAATCCGAGGCGAGGTCGAGCAGCGTGCGAAGCGGCGTCGTGACCCGCCAGGAATCCCGATCGAGGACGTCCACGACCCCTGCTCCAGAGGGCCGAGCACACCAACTGATCGGCGGGAGAGGCTGGCCTGAGCTTCGACGAACGAAATGGAGCTCGTGGCGTACATCCAGCGGACCCATCGAGTCGGAGTCCGTTGAGATCTCCGAAGAGATGAAGGCCGTGGTGCGGTCGCGCGCGGCCGAGCTGGAGGCGGGCCCGTCGATCGGTCTGATCATCCGAAACGTTTCTCATTATTGACTGTAAGGATTGAATGACTAAAATGAGAAACATGCCAGCCCCTAGCCCGTACACGAGCCCCGAGCAAGAGGCGGACCTCGAACGCCTAGGCGCCCGGCTGCGCGAACGCCGAAGGGCCCTCGGTGTCACGGCAGTCGCCTGTGCCGAAGCTGCTGGCGTTTCGCGTGTCACCCTGCACAGGATCGAGGCAGGCAACCCCTCGGTCACGATCGGCGCCTACATCAACGTTGCCGCCGCACTCGGACTTCACCTCGTCGTCCCGATCCTCGACGCGCCAGCAGCAGAACCGGCGACGATCACGGTCGGCGACTACCCCGGACTCCGCACGCTGGCATGGCAGACCGACGCCGGCACCACCATCACCGAGACGGAGGCGCTCAACCTCTACGAACGCGGCTGGCGACACCTCAACCAAGAGGCGCTGACCGACCACGAGAAGGCGTTCATCCAGCACCTGGCGGACACCTACAGCAACGGGAGGCTCCTTGTTTAGGCGGCTGCACCACCAACAGGTGGCCGAGGCGCTGTCGATCCTCGACGCACCGCTCCTGGCCGACCACAACTGCTGGTTCGGAGGCGGGACCGCGATCGTCCTTGCCAACGGTGAGTTCCGCGAATCGGTCGACATCGACTTCCTGGTCTCCGACCCGAAGTCCTACCGCGCGCTGCGCCAGATGGTCAGGGACCACGGGCTCGACGCTCTGGCTACGCGCGAACTGGACGTGGGTGGAACACCCTCTGTCGACGGCTACGGCATCAGGGCCTCGGTGCTCGTTGCGGGGATTGTGATCAAGTTCAAGATCATCCATGAAGGCCGCATCGACCTCGACACGCCCGCCCCGGGCGATGAGATCTGTGGCTTACGGATCCTGACGCGAACCGACCAGGTCGCAACCAAGCTGCTTGCCAATGATGACCGCTGGGCAGACACGTCGACGTTCAGCCGCGACCTCATCGACCTGGCCATGATGAAACCCGACACCGCCGCACTGCAGGCCGGCGCGCGCAAGGCGGTCGATGCCTACGGCAAGACGGTTGGCGAGAGCCTCAACAAAGCAGTCACCTACCTCCGAGATCGCCCGCAACGTCTCGACGAATACATCCGAGCACTCAAGATCGACGCGCCCCGAGCGACTGTCTGGCAGAGCATCCGCGACCTGTCCGCAAGATCCGCGAAGATCGAAGGTCTAGGTCGGGGCTCGGACTAGCCTGACGTCATGTCGGTGAGTCCGCGACGAATGACCTCAGGGTCTCCGACCGTCCAGCGGGTCCGCAAACAGTCCGCAAGAAGTCACGCGGAGCCCGTTTCTGACCAACGGCTGCCAACGGCTCGCGGACGGCGTTTGCCCAGGTCAGAGGCCTTTTTTCGGCTGTTTTCAAACGATGATCGAAGGTAGCCGAAACCCCCGGTTTCCGTTCCGCTTCAACATCTAGCGCCGTCGCCAGAAGGCGTTGACGATTGCCGGTTCCTGCGGGGACTGCGGCGCTCTTCGCGTTCTGCGGAGCGCTGCAACCCGGCGCGGAGACGCAGCGAACCGATCAAGTCATAGACGCGGTGGGCCGTCGGGCCGTACCGGCGATGCCTTACCCGGCCCGACGGCCACCTCCGGTCAGACTGAGGTCGAATCCATGTCGCGAACACTTGGCGCCGATGCTCCGCCGGTCGTCGGGACCACCAAGGCCCGCGCCGCAGGTAGGAACGCCGCCAGCGCCGCCGCGATGCCGAGCATCCCCATCGCGACACCGCCGGAACTGCCGGCAACCGCGAACACCACCGCTGCGACCGGCGCCCACACCGGCACCCGGCGAGCTCGGCGCAGACCGACGAGGAGCGTGATCATGCCGATCGTGATGCCGACGATGAACGCGATGATCAGCGCGACCAGCATCGGGTAGGACTCCGAGGCGTCGTCCAGGGCCTTGATCGTCGCGGTGTCGGTGCCGGCCCGGCCGTACAGCGCGAACGGGGCGTAATACGCCACCGCATGCCCCACCGAGGCCACCAGGCCGAGCACCGCCAGGGATCCGCCGACGGCGACCACGCGTGACCCCCGTCCGCGGGTCGTTGCCACCAGGGCACAGACGCCCGGGATGAAGAACACCGGCGCCAGCGCACTCAGGATGCCGGCGGCCAGCCAGACACCCGGGTGGTCGTGGACCGACGCGGCGATCGCCGTCGGCGAGGAGCCGCTCGAGGAGTCGACGGTACGACGCAGGAGGTCGCCCAGCGAGAGGAACAGCGCCCCGGCCACCAGGCCGACCGCTGAGAACCGGAGGAGAGTTGAATTCGTCATGACGTCACGCTCGCGCGACGGAACCTCTCGTCGCCTCCCGCTGCGTCGCGAATCGGCTCCACCGCACGGTGGACCCCTCTCGTCCTCCATACGGATCCCGGGATCGTCGAGTCGATCTACCCTCGACGCGTGTCGTCCACCTCGCGCTCCCGAGCCGTCCTTGGCGTCCCCCTCCTCGACGTCGTGCTGGCAGGGCTCGTGGTGGCTCTCTCGATCGGCGGACTGGTCAGCGGGGACGTCGACGAGACGCCGCTGGCGCTGACGCTGCCGGTGGCCGTCGTGATCGGCCTGAGCCTCCTTGGGCGCACACGCGCACCGTTGGTCGCCACGATTGTCACCACCGCGGCCAACGTCCTCCAGGGGGTCTGGGGCAACCAGTCGCCGGGGACGCTCATGGCACTGGTGGTCATTCTCCTGTTGGCCTACTCGCTCGGTGCCGAGTACGACGAAGGCGTCGCCTCGCTCGGCCTGGGGTTCATGCTCGCCGGGATGTTCCTCACCGAATGGCTCGACAGCGGCTCGGACTATGCCTTCATCGCAGTCGAGCTCGGCGGTGCCTGGCTGCTCGGACGGGCCTCCCGGTCTTGGCGGTCGCGGGCGACGTACGCCGAGCAGCGCCAGCAGGACCTCGCCCGCCTGGCCGTCGCCAACGAGCGCGCCCGGATCGCTCGGGAGCTGCACGACGTGGTCGCCCACAGCCTCAGCGTGATCGCGGTCCAGGCCGACGCCGCCGAGGCAGCTCTCGCCCGGGACCCGTCGCGCGCCGGCGACCCGCTCCGCGCGATTCGCGGGAGCGCCCGTGAGGCCCTGGTCGACATGCGTCAACTGCTGCACGTGCTGCGGAGCGACGACCTCACGGACTGGGATGGCGACCCGCGCGCAGGTCGCTCCTCCCGAGCGCCGGCCCGCGGGCTGGCGGATCTGCCGCCGCTCGTCAGCGGTCTGCGCGAGGCGGGCCTGCCGCTGGATGCCGACGTGCGGGTCGACGGGGTCTCGATGCCGTCGGGCATCGAGCTGGCCGTCTACCGGATCGTGCAGGAGGCACTGACGAACGTGCTCAAGCACGCGGGTGCCGTGCCGACCAGGCTCACCGTCGAGGGCAACTGCGATGACGTGCGCGTCGTCGTCCGCAATGACCCCGGCAGACAGGCTCGTCTAGCGGGCATCGAGTCGGACGGACGCTCCGGCCACGGGCTGATCGGCGTCCGTGAGCGAGCGCTGGCCGCGGGCGGCACCCTGCAGTCCGGCCACACCGATGACGGTGGGTTCGAGCTGGTCGCAACGCTCCCGATCTGCGGGGCACGGGCATGACACGAGTCCTCCTGTGCGACGACCAGGAACTCGTCCGCGCCGGGTTCCGGCTGATCCTCGACCTCGAGGACGACCTCGAGGTGGTTGGCGAGGCCGAGGACGGGAGGGAGTGCCTGCGCATGGTCGCGACGCTCGCCCCGGAAGTGGTGCTGATGGACATCCGGATGCCGCGCATGGACGGCGTCGAGGCGACGCGACAGCTGGTGCGGGCCGGATCGCCGACGAGGGTCCTCGTCCTCACCACCTTCGACCTCGACGAGTATGTCTACGACGCGATGCGGGCGGGAGCCAGCGGGTTCCTGCTCAAGGACGTCCCTCGCGAGCAGCTCGTCTTCGCCGTGCGCATGGTGGCTCGCGGCGACGCTGTCGTGGCGCCCAAGGTGACGCGCCGACTGGTCGAGCACTACGTCGGCGCACCACCGCCGACCACTGGGGTCCCCGACGTCCTGGGCGTCCTCAGCGAGCGCGAGCTCGAGGTGTTCGGACTGCTGGCGAGCGGCCGGTCTAACGCGGAAATCGCGGAAGGCCTGGTCCTCGGCGAAGCCACCGTCAAGACTCACGTGGGAAACATCTTGGCCAAGCTCGGCCTGCGCGACCGAATCCAGGCGGTCGTGCTCGCCTACGAGTCCGGGTATCTGCAGGCCGGCCGCTGACGCAGACGGGGGCATTGCCCGAGCAGGGCTGACCAGCGGTCCGCAAATAGTCCGCAAGAAGTCCGGCCGAGACCGATTCTGGCCGACGACGTCCAACGGTCTCGCGGGCGTGTTTTCGCAGGTCAGACCGTGTTTGCGGGTGTCAGTCGGCGATGACCAACCACAGTCGAAACCCTGCCTGATCGTTCCGCTTCAACGTGTGAGTCCGCCCCGGAGCGGTGAGGCGCACGTCGACCGAGCGGTTGACATGATGCCCGTCTGGTCACCGTGCGCGTGGTCCGTCGTGCCCCACCACCGCCTCCATCCGGGAGATCCATGAAGCTCCGCTCCATCGCCGCGCGCCTCGGCGCGGTCGCCTCCGCGACCGGCCTGCTCGTCCTCGGTGTCGCCGGGGCCGCCTCCGCCCACGTCACGGTCACGCCGAGCAGCACCGGAGCCGGCGCCTCCAGCATGCTGACGTTCTCCGTCCCGCACGGCTGTGAGGGCTCGGCTACCACGGAGATCACCATCTCGATGCCGAAGGAGGTCATCGAGGCGACCCCGACCCGCAACCCGTTCTACGACGTGTCGAAGAAGGACGTGAAGCTGGCCGAGCCGATCGGGGCCGAGGACGGCGACCAGATCACCGAGAAGGTGGACACGATCACCTACACGGCCCGGACTCCGCTGCCGGACGGCTATCGGGACGCGTTCGACATCCAGATCGAGGTTCCGGACACGGTGGGGAAGACGTTGGCGTTCCCGACCATCCAGAAGTGCGAGAAGGGCCAGACCGCCTGGACCGAGGTCCCCGCAGCCGGCCAGGACGCCGACTCGCTCGAGCACCCCGCACCGAGCTTCGTGATCGCCGCCGACACGAAGGCGACCACGAGGGCGACCCCGAGTGGCGAAGCGTCCAGTGACGCCTCCGGTGACGGTTCCGGTGGCGACGGCTGGGGGTACGCCGGCGTCGCCCTCGGCGCCATCGCGGTCGCGTTGGCCGGCGCCGCGCTCGCGCGCACCCGACGCCAGGCCTGACACGACCGATGCGCAAGGGGAGCCGACGGCGAGCGGCACAAGCGTTCATCGTCATCGCCCTGGCCGTGCTCGGCGTACTGCTGCCGGCGTCCGCGGCCTCCGCGCACGCGAGCCTGGTCCGATCTGATCCGTCCGACGGAGCGGTCCTCCAGGTCAGCCCATCCACCATCTCGTTCACCTTCGACGAGACCGTCACCTTGACGAGGAAGTCGGTGCAGGTCTTCGACGCGCGCGGCAACCCGGTCCCGTCCGAGGCCACGGGCCGCGACGCAGTCGTGACCGCTGCGCTCCCGCCACAGCTGCCGCAGGGCACCTACGTCGTCGTCTGGCGGGTCGTCTCGGCTGACTCCCACCCGATCGCGGGGTCCATCCGGTTCTCCGTCGGCACGCCCAGCGCGACCGTCGTGGCTCCCCAGGTGGTGGCCGCAGACCCGGCGCTGACCCGGGCGATCAGCATCACCGCGGCCCTGAACTACCTGTGCCTGTTCCTCGCCGGCGGGGTCATCCTCTTCAGCCTGTGGGTCCTCGACGGCATCACGGTGGGCGACAAGGTGCGCGACCGGTTGACCATGGCCCGCTGGCTCGGCGCCTGCCTCGCCGTGTTCGCCGCGGTGAACGCCGGCCCGATGCAGGGCGCCGAGGACCTCGGTCTCGGCATGCACGGCATGGGGGACGACTCGGCGCTCGACCTGTCCCTGGTGGGCGGCTCGGTGGTCGTCCTCGCGGCGCAGGTCGTCGGGCTCGCAGTCGCCATCTTCCTGCCCCGCTGGCGGACGGTCGCCACGATCGGTGTGATCGTGGCGGTCGTGTCTCCGGCATGGGTGGGACACTCCCGCTCCGACGGGCCCGAGGCCCTGACGCTGCCCGCCGACGTCCTGCACCTACTCGCCGGAGCAGTCTGGTTCGGCGGCCTCGTCAGCCTGGCCCTGACGTTGGGGCCCCTCCGTGCGCGCCAGCACGATGCAGCCCTCGTCGTCTCCCGGTTCTCCACCATCGGTGCGGCAGCCCTCGGCGCCCTCACCCTCACCGGCGTCATCGCCTCGTGGCGCATCGTGGGGTCCTGGTCCGCGCTGGTGCACACCGGCTACGGGCGGCTGCTCCTGGTGAAGATCGGCATCGTCGCGGTGGTCGCGGCGGTCGCCGGCTTCAACCGCTGGCGGTTGGTGCCGGGCGTCGCCGCTGCCGCCGCGGACCCGGGCCGTCGTACCGCCGCGCTGCGGGTCCACACCGCGGTCTGGTGCGAGGCCGCCCTGCTCGTGGTCGTCCTCGGCGTGACCGCGTTCCTCACCAACCTCTCGCCCAACCAGCAGCCGACGCCGCGGCCACCGGACGCCGCGCGGGGCCGCGCCGTCCTGACCGGCACGACCGGCGTGACGGCCGCCGTCTCGCCCGGCACGGTCGGGCGCAACACCCTCACCGTGCAGGTCCAGGACGCGGCAGGGAAGCCCGTCGCCGGGTACGCCGCCCCGGCCGTTGCGCTCCGCTCGGCGGACGTCGACCTCGGCGAGGTCCCCGTCCACCCGACCGCGGCCGGGACCTACACCGCCGACGTGGTGCTCCCCGAGCCCGGCACCTGGACCGTCCAGGTGAGCGTGCGGCTGACGCGGTTCGAGAACCCGGTCACCTCCGTCGAGGTGCAGGTCAGGTAGCGGGCTACCCGTCCACGCCGGTGGCGCTGTGAGGTGCTCCGACCGGCTTGCTCTGCGAGGAGCCGCGCTGGCGGAGGAAGATCGCCAGCACGGCCATGCTGCCCACGGCGAGGAACTCCGACTGCCAGTTCTGCAGCGTCCGCGACCAGAAGTCGGCCCGCGTGATGTAGTCGGTCCACGTGACGGGACCCTGGAGCTGCTCGAGCCGCTCCTCGTTGAAGGAGACCCGGCCGGCGATCGACTGGACCAGCCAGGACAGCAGGAAGATCGTCCCCATCACGTAGCCCAGGGAGCGCGAGTAGATCCGCAGTCGCCAGCCGCGGACGCGCGCCCAGCGTGGCGACGTCTCCTCGGCGTGCTCGCCGACCATCTGGTCCTGGTCGGACTCCCGGCCCTCCTCGCCCAGCTCCTTGGACTCGGGCGATCCGCGCTGGACCAGCCAGACGGTGGCCATCAGGTAGAGCCAGAACTGGAGGAACTCGCTCTGCCAGTTCTCCGCCACGTCGACGCCGAAGTCGGCGGAGGCGACGTAGCGCCACCAGCTGAGCTGGACCAGACCCTCGCTGGCCTGTTGGGTGTTGAACTCCTGCCAGCCCGCGAACGACTGCGCGACCAGGGTGGCCAGGAAGAGCAGCCCGAACGCCAGGCCCAGGCCGTTGCCCTTGAGCGTCTTCTTCATCGCTTCGCCTTTCACAGCCGGGCCAACGCGGACGCCGTGAACCACGCCAGTCCGCCCAGGATGACGACGAGGTAGACGGTGAACAGCACCGCTTGTGAGCGCATCTCAACCTCCCTGCAGGTCGCAGTCGTAGCGGTCGGCGTCCCGCGGGGACTTGGGGTCCGGCGAGCATCCTGCGGCGAAGACCAGCCAGCCGCCGTCGTACCGCGCCATGAAGGTGGACTCCTGCGGCCACCGGACCCGCGCCATCGTGGCGTAGACGTCGACCTGCGGTGCTCCGACCGCCTCCTGGACGCCCTCGTCGAGGATGGCCTTCGCGCACGGCTTGCCGGCCGAGCTCTCCAGCTCCGACCGCGTGGGAGGAGCGAGCAGCCGGCACGCCGTGGCTGCGTCCTCGGAGCCGATCGCCTCGTAGAAGGCGGTGGCGACCTTCGCGACGTCGTCGTCGCTCGAGCTGTCGCAACTCGAGACCGTTGGCACGACCAGCACGGTCGCGATGCCGATGAGCAACCCGCGGACGTTCATGGCCGCACAGTTCCCAGCGGGGACGGTTCGCGAACGTCGAGCTCCGTCGCTCGGGCACTAGGCTCCCGCCCATGTCAGTGCCGAAGGTGCCCGCGTCGCAGGAGCCGGTCATCATCCACACCGACGGCGGCTGCACGCCGAACCCCGGCCCGGGCGGATGGGGCGCGGTGCTGCGCTACGGCGCCCATGTCCGCGAGCTGTACGGCGGCGAGGCCGGCGTGACGACGAACAACCGGATGGAGCTCACCGCGCCGATCGAGGCGCTCGAGACCCTCAACCGGGCGGTGCCCGTGCACCTGTTCACCGACTCGACCTACGTCCGCAACGGCATCACCAGCTGGCTGGCCGGCTGGAAGCGCAACGGCTGGAAGACGTCGGCCAAGCAGCCGGTCAAGAACGCCGACCTGTGGGTGCGCCTCGAGGAGGCGTGCGCCCGCCACGAGGTCCAGTGGTTCTGGGTGAAGGGCCACGCGGGCGCCGCCGACAACGAGCTGGCCGACCAGCTCGCCACGCGCGGGATGCGCGAGGCGATGGGCCTGACGGTCTAGCGCGCCGCTTCCGCTCACGCAGTCGGCGTGGCACCGTGTGGCCATGCCAAAGATCCCGCCGCCGGCGTACCTCGCCGCGGGCCTGCTCGCCCAGCACCTCCTCGCCCCGAAGGGGCGCCGCGGAGCACGCCACCTCGTCGCCGGGTCCGCCCTCGCCAGCGCGTCGGTCGCGATGCTGGTGCTGGCCAACCAGCGCTTCCACCGCCACCACACCACGGTCAACCCGATCGACCCCAGCCGCGCGAGCACCCTCGTCACCGAGGGCGTCTTCAAGCTCACCCGCAACCCGATGTACGTCGGCATGGCCGGCCTGCTCGCCGCGCACGCCGTCGCGCGGGGCGGCTGGATGACGCAGCTGCCGCTGGCCGCGTTCGTGGCGGTCATCGACCGCGTGCAGATCCCGGCCGAGGAGCGGGCCCTGACCGCCCGCTTCGGCGACTCCTACACCTCCTACCTCGCAGAGGTGCCCCGTTGGATCCGGCCGACCTGACAGATGCCGCGCCGACGCTGTACGCACGGGCCGGCTGCTTCGACGCGATCCTGGAGCTGTGCCACCACTGGCACGAGCTCTGCACGGCCGACCCGCTGGCAGGGCATCCGTTCGAGCACATGACGATGCCGAACCACGACGAGCGGCTGGCCGCCTACCTCGCGGAGGCGTTCGGCGGACCGCCGCTCTACAGCGCCGGCTACGGCGACGAGTCGTCGATGCAGCGCCTGCACGCCGGGAACGGCGACCACCCCGACCTCTATGAGGCGTGCCTGACCCTCTTCGACCGCGCGCTCGTCGATGTCGCCATCCCGCAGCCGGCCGCGGCCGAGATCTCGACCTACTTCCGCGCCGCCACGGCGGCCATGCACGCCTACTCCGACAGCGTCGACCAGGTGCCGGACGGGCTCCCCTTCAACCTCGTCTGACCATGCACGTCGACCTCCATCCCGGCGCGCGGGCGGTGCTGCTGGTGGAGGGCGAGAGCGACAAGGTCGCCGTCGAGACCGTCGCCCGCCGCCGCGGACGCGACCTCGCGGCGGAGCGGGTCGACGTCGTGTCGATGGGCGGGGCGACCAACATCGGTCACCACCTGAGCGCGCTGGCGAACCGCGGGGTCCGGCTCGGCGGCCTCTACGACGCCCGCGAGCAGCACTTCGTGCGACGTGGGCTGGAGCGGGTCGGGCTGCGCCGCGAGGGCTCCCCGGAGCCGCTGGCGGCGGCCGGGTTCTTCGCCTGCGTCGAGGACCTGGAGGACGAGTTCATGCGCGTGCTCGGCCCCGACGGCTACCTCGCGATGATCGAGCGGGCGGGCGAGCTGCCGGCGTTCCGCATCCTGCAGCAGCAGCCGGCGCAGCGTGATCGCGCCCTGGCGGACCAGCTGCGTCGCTTCGCCGGCACCAAGGGCGGCCGCAAGGCGCGCTACGGACGGCTCTTCGCCGAGTCGGTCCCGCTCGACGCCGTCCCTCCGCCGCTCGACGAACTCCTGGCGTGGGTCTGACTCAGGCGCTCGGCGGGGCCACGCCGGCACCGAGCAGCGGCGCGGCCATGGCCCACATCTCCTCGTCGAGCGGCGTCGGCCGCAGCGTCGCGGGATCGAGGCTCACCACGGTGCGGGTGCCCTCCGCGTGGACCACCGCGTGGTCGGGGGAGAGCAGACGCAGCCGGTAGGTGACGCTCGTCCGTCCGGCGCGGACGATGCAGATCTGCACGTCGACATCGCCGATCCCCAGGACCGGCCGGTGGTACTCGACGCTCATCTCCCGCACGGCCAGCACCGACGTCGAACGGTCGAGCCGCCAGCCGGCATCGATCCAGAAGTCGAGGATCGCCTGGTCGAAGATCCGCGGGTAGACGGTGTTGTTCAGCATCCCGTAGCCGTCGATGTCGTCGAGGTAGATCCGTCGACGGCGTACGACGCCCTCGGTGGTGTCGGTGCTGTCGGCGGGGCCGAGCAGGGTGGTCATCAGTGCTCCTCAGGTATGCGACCGATCGGTCGTAATGTCTTCGTCGTGACTATACGTCCGGCCGGTCGTATAGTCGAGGCATGATCGACGGACGCCGCGCACGAGGGGACGCGACCCGGTCCGCCGTCGCCCGCAGCGCTGCCATGACGGCGACCGTGACCGGGCTCGACTCGATCACCGTCGGCGGGCTCGCCAAGGAGACGGGCCTGAGCAAGAGCGGCATCCTGACCGTCTTCCCCACCCGCGAGGCGATCCAGGTCGCAGCGGTGGCCGAGGCGCGCCGGATCTTCATCGCCCTCGTCGTCCGCCCGGCCTGGGAGCACCCGCCCGGCGCTCCGCGACTGCGCGCGCTCCTCGCCGCCTGGATCGACTACTACCGGTCGGACGCCTTCCCCGGTGGCTGCTTCTTCGCCGCGGTCACGGTCGAGTACGGCGGCCGGTCGGGTCCGGTCGCGGACGCCGTGCGGCGGATGAAGAGCGAGTGGGTGGAGACGCTGGAGGCCGAGTTCGCCGGGGCCGGCTCCGCCGACCCGGCGGGCGACGCCTTCCGCTTCGACGCCTACCTGACCAACGCGAACGCCCTGTCGCGGCTCTTCGACGACGACGAGCGGCTCGAGCAGGCCAGGCGGCTGGCGCTCGACCTCGTCGACGGCGCCGGACGCTAGCCTGCGCGCATGACCGTTCGCCTGCGCCCCGTGACGGAGGCCGACCTCCCGCTGCTCGACGGTGGCGACTCGCCGTACGACAGCTTCGGCCCCCGCGCCCCGCGCAGCTCGGCGCACGACCCCTCGCTGACCGCGGAGCTGGGCGGGCTGACGATCGCGGACGACGACGCCGTGCTCGGCAACGTCAGCTGGGTGTGGCAGCGCTGGGGGCCGAACGCGCAGTCGCGCAACCCGATGATCGGCATCTGGCTCGCCGCCGCGGCGCGCGGTCGCGGCGCCGGCACCGAGGCCCAGCGGCAGCTCGTCGACCTGTTCTTCCTGCACACCGCCGTCAACCGGATCGAGGCGCACACCGATGTGGAGAACCTCGCCGAGCAGAGCGCGCTGGAGAAGGTCGGCTTCCGGCAGGAGGGCGTCACGCGCGGCGCCCAGTGGAGGGAGGGCGCCTACCACGACGGGTTCCTCTACTCGATCCTGCGCGCCGACTGGGCGTCGCGCTGAGCCGACCGCCACGGGCCACTACCGGGCGGTAGGTTGTCCGCCATGAGCGCGGAGGCCCCTTCCAGCACTGACATCCTCGTCGTCGGTCACGGCCTGGCCGGGCTCGTGGCCGCGGCCGAGGCGGCGGACGCGGGCAAGCAGGTGCTGCTCGTCGACCAGGAGCCCGAGCAGTCGCTCGGCGGGCAGGCCTTCTGGAGCCTGGGCGGCCTCTTCTTCGTCGACAGCCCGGAGCAGCGCCGGATGGGCATCAAGGACTCCCACGAGCTCGCCCTCCAGGACTGGATGGGCAGCGCGCAGTTCGACCGCGAGGAGGACCTCTGGCCCCGCCGCTGGGCCGAGGCGTACGTCGACTTCGCGGCCGGCGAGAAGCGCTCGTGGCTGCGTGGGATGGGCCACCGGGTCTTCCCGATCGTCGGCTGGGCCGAGCGCGGCGACGGGCGGGCGGACGGGCACGGCAACTCGGTGCCACGCTTCCACCTGACGTGGGGGACCGGCCCGGGCATCGTGGAGCCGTTCGAGCGGCGGGTGCGCGAGCACGCCGCGACCGGTCGGATCAGGTTCGCGTTCCGGCACCGGGTCGACGAGGTGCTCGTGGAGGACGGCACCTGTGTCGGCGTACGCGGCAAGGTGCTGGAGCCGTCGTCGATCGAGCGCGGCTACGCGAGCAGCCGGGTCGAGGTCGGCGACTTCGAGCTCCGCGCGCAGGCGGTGATCGTGACCAGCGGGGGCATCGGCGGCGACCACGACCTGGTCCGCAAGGCGTGGCCCGCACGTCTCGGGGAGCCGCCGAGGTCGATGGTGAGCGGTGTGCCCGCGCACGTCGACGGGCGGATGATCCGGATCACCCGGGACGCGGGCGCGCGGATCATCAACGACGACCGGATGTGGCACTACGTCGAGGGCATCCGCAACTGGGACCCGATCTGGGCCAACCACGGCATCCGGATCCTGCCCGGGCCCTCGTCGATCTGGCTGGACGCGGCCGGCAAGCGGCTGCCCGCGCCCTTCTTCCCGGGCTTCGACACCCTCGGCACGCTCAAGCACCTGCGCGCGACGGGCTACGACTACTCGTGGTTCGTGCTGACCAAGTCGATCATCGACAAGGAGTTCGCGCTGTCGGGCTCGGAGCAGAACCCCGACATGACCGGCAGGTCGGTGCGCGGGGTCATCGACCGGGCGCGCAAGGGCCCCGGCCCGGTGCACGCGTTCATGGAGCACGGCGAGGACTTCGTGGTCGCCGACAGCCTGACCGAGCTCGTCGCGGGCATGAACCGGCTCGCCGACCGTGAGCCCGAGGGGCCGCGGGTCGACGAGGCGGCGCTGCGCGAGATCATCGAGAGGCGCGACCGCGAGGTGGCCAACCCCTACGCCAAGGACGCGCAGCTGACGGCGGTGTACGCCGCCCGCAACTACCGCGGCGACAAGCTCTCCCGGGTCGCCAAGCCGCACCGGATCCTCGACCCCGAGCACGGGCCGCTGATCGCGGTGAAGCTGCACATCCTCTCCCGCAAGACGCTCGGCGGGCTCGAGACCGACCTGTCGGGACGCTGCTTGACCTCGGCCGGGGTCCCGCTCCCGGGGCTCTACGCGGCCGGCGAGGTCAGCGGCTTCGGCGGCGGCGGGATGATGGGCTACAACGCGCTCGAGGGGACCTTCCTCGGCGGTTGCCTCTTCAGCGGGCGGACGGCCGGGCGCGCGGCCGCGGCGGCCGTCTGAGGGTCGGCGCGACCCGGGCTCGGCGCGACTCGGGCTCCGCGCGACTCGGGCTCGGCGCTCAGGCGTGGGCGCTGCCGGCGAGGTTGAGCCCGACCACGCCGACCACGATGAGGGCCAGGCTGAGCGCCTTGACCCAGGTCATCGACTCGCCGAGCCAGAGGTAGCTGATCACCGCGACGGCCGCCGTCCCGACGCCGGACCAGACGGCATAGGCGATCGAGACCGGCACCGTCCGCACGACGATCGAGAGCAGCCAGATGGAGACGGCGTAGCCGGTCACGACGGCGAGCGACCACGTCGGGTCGTGGAACCCGCGCGTGCGGGGGAGGGACGCGGTCGCGCCGACCTCGATCCCGATCGCGCTGAGCAGGAGCAGGGCGGCGTACATC
The DNA here is from genome assembly GCF_900112345.1 of Nocardioides terrae. Taxonomy (GTDB): domain Bacteria; phylum Actinomycetota; class Actinomycetes; order Propionibacteriales; family Nocardioidaceae; genus Nocardioides; species Nocardioides terrae. Next base: position 473,320 of record NZ_FOLB01000001.1, on the reverse strand, counting down.
GTGTCTCCGGAAGGGCTGTGTGTAGCGGTCGCTACACGACCCGACTGTAGCACTCGCTACATCGCGGTGCACAATGAGTTCCGTGTCCCGCCGCGACGAGCTCCTCGACCTGGTCACCGACCACGTCCTCGAGCACGGCCTGATCGGTCTGACCCTGCGCCCGGTGGCCGCCGCGATCGGCACCAGCGACCGGATGCTGCTCTACCACTTCGGCAGCCGCGACGGGCTCGTCACGGCGGTCGTGACCCGGACCGAGGAGCGGTCCATCGCGGGGATCGACGCGCTCCCGCCGGCGGACGGCGTGCGGGCCGGCGTCAACAGGCTGTGGGAGGCCTACCAGCGCCAGCCGCTGCACGGCTGCCTGGACATCTACGTGCAGGCGGCGGCGACCGGCCTGATCGGGCAGGAGCCCTACCGTTCCGCCGTGCGGGAGGCGAACGAGCGCTGGATCCGGGCGCTGCGCGGCTACCTCGTCCGCTGTGGTGCGCCGCAGGAGAGGGTCGGCCGGATCGTCACGCTGGTCGACTCGAGCCTCTTCGGGTTCCAGCTCGACCTTGCCACCGACCGGCCCGAGGAGCTCGCCCGCGGCGTCGACGACCTGGCCGCCGCGGCTCAGGCGCTGGCTCAGTAGTCGACGCGGTCGGCGTACGCCGCCCAGGCGTCGAAGGGCGCGGTGGCGTCGTCGAGAGGGACGACGCCGACCTCGGTGGTCCACGTCGAACGGTCCCGCGCGAAGAGGCCGTAGAACTCGCGGTCGTCGAAGCCGCCCGCCGCCGCGTCGTCGCGCGTCGCGGCATAGGCGACCCGGTCCACGCGCGCCCACAGCGCGGAGGCCAGGCACATCGGGCACGGCTCGCACGAGCTGCAGAGGACGCAGCCCGCGAGGGAGAAGTCCCCGATCACCTTGGCGGCCGCGCGGATCGCCTGCACCTCGGCGTGCGCCGTAGGGTCGAGGTCGGCCGTCACCCGGTTCTGCCCCGTAGCGACGACGTCGCCGTCCTTCACGACGACCGCGCCGAACGGCCCACCACCGTTGGCGACGTTGGCCACGGCCAGGTCGACGGCCTGCTGCAGCCACTCGTGCTCGCTCATGCGTTCACCTCGCTCAGTCGTGTCGCCAGATCGAGCAGATCGCGGTCACGGCCGGGCGCGGCGACGAGGCACACGGCCGTGGGCAGGCCCCGCGCCGTCCGCAGGGGGAGGCTGACGGCGGGCAGCCCGCCGAGGGTGGCGAGCGAGGTGAGCCGGCGGGTCGTGCCGCGGACGTGCTCGCCGGGGTGCGGCGCGACCGTGGGTGCGCTCGGCAAGACGACGATCCGGTCACCGACGAGGTCGCGGACCATCCGGCCGGCATCGGCGGCCGTCGTGCGGGCGGCCTCCGCCTGCTCCGGGGTGATCCGGGAGGCGTTCTCGAACCGCTGGCGTACGTCGGCTCCGAGCGTGTCCATGCGTGGTGCGAGCCACTCGCCGTGCACCTGCCAGGCCCGCGCGCCCTGGTCCGTCGCGAGCGCCGTGACCCAGTCGTCGAGCCGGTGGAGCGGCCAGTGCTCCTCGCGGGCGCCCTCGGGGATCCACGCGCGGATCGCCTCGGCGACATCGGGTGCCGCCAGCCCGAGCAGCTCGGGCACGACCACCAGCGTCTCGTCGCCGCCGGTGGCCTGATCGGGGAGGAGCACGTCCCCGACCGCACGCAGCAGGAAGGCGGAGCGGGTCAGCCAGCCCACGGCGTCGTAGCCGGGCGCCAGCGGGAGCACGCCTCCCGTCGGGACGGCACCGGTCGTCGTACGGATCCCGAAGAGGCCCTGGTAGGCGGCCGGCACGCGGATGGACCCGGCGGTGTCGGTGCCGAGGCCGATGCTCGCGTGGCCGAGGCTGACGGCGCTGGCCGAGCCGCTGCTCGATCCGCCCGGCAGCCGGTGCGGAGCGCGCGGGTTGGGCGGCGTGCCGTAGTGCGCGTTGGCGCCGGTCAGGCCGTAGGCGAGCTCGACGGTCCGCGCGATCCCGCGGATCTCGGCGCCAGCGTCGAGCAGCAGACGTACGGCGTCCGCGTGCTCCGCCTCCGGCGCTGCGTGCTGGAGCCACTCCGGGGTGCCGGCGCCGATGCGCTGGCCCGCGACGGCGTAGAGGTCCTTGACGGCGACGGTCTCGCCGGACAGCGTGCCGTCGGGGTCGGTGCTCGGGACGAGCGGGTCGCCCACGATCCGCCACACGCTCCTGTCCAGCGCCGGCGCGGGAACGGAGATGTGGGCGGCGGTGATCCGCCACTCGTGCGCGACGCGCGCCCAGAGCTGGGTCTGCTGGCCGCGCCCGCCCGTGGCCGGCTCGGTGACCGCGACGACGAGGGCGTGATCGTCGTCGATGGTCTGGACGTGGGTCTGCACGAGCCGGCGCTGCTGCGCCGTGCTCTGCTCGCCGCCGCTGGCGGCGGCGCCGATCGCGTCGTGCCCGACGAGCAGCCCGGCCGCGTCGCCGCGCAGCGTCGTCTCACCGGGTGCGAACAGCCGGTCGAGGGTCGCGCGGTCGTCGGCCATCAGCGCGGCCTCGTAGGCGCGGAACGCCTCCACGAGCCCGGGCGGCGGCTGCAGGTTCCGCGGCGGCTGTGACACGTCGGTCATGGAACCGACCATACGGAACGCCGCGGGCACCCGCTTCCGCAAGAGCTCACCCCGTGTTGCGGAGGTCGGGGGAGACGTCTCGGGTTCCGTCGGTGTCCTTGACCCACTGGTAGCCGTGGGGACTGGTCCAGAGGTATTCGGCCGGTCCGAGCCTGAGGTAGGTCCAGTGGCCGAAGGTCTTGGCGCGGTGGTGTCTTCGACACAGCGGGGCAAGGTTGTCGCTGGTTGTCGGGCCGCCCTGGGCGTGCTCGACGATGTGGTCGAGGTCGAGGTTGTCGGCCGGGCGGTGGCAGTGGGGGAAGGCGCACCCGACATGGGCGGCGACGACCTGGTCCCGCAGCCGGGTCGAGGGCTGGTAGCCGGTCGAGGTGAGGGTCTCGGCGAGGTCGAGCACGGGCTTCACGGTGACCGTCGCACCGGTGGTGCCGCACCACTCCTGGACCTGCTCGACGGTAACGAGACCGAGCCGGTGCCCGGTGTCGGTGGTGAGCTCGCCGATCCCGTCGCCGTAGCCGCGCAGCGCGGCCTCGGCCAGGTGGACGTGGAGCACCACCGCCCGCCGGCGCCGCGGTGTCACGCCGTGGGGCAGGTCGACGGCCTCACCGCGCGCGAGCAGGCCGAGCGCCTTGGCCCGGCGTACGTCGAGGGGGTCGGTGTCACCGGCCGCGGCCAGCTCGGCGGCCAGCTCGGCGAGGATCGTGTCGAGGTCGAGCGCGTCGGCCACGTCGAGGACCGCATCGACCCGGCCGGTCGACAACGCCGCCGCACCGAGGTCGGACAGGTGCTGCTCGACCGTCACCGTGGCGTGCCGGGTCTCCAGGGCCTCCAGCGCGGTGCGGGCGGCGGTCTCGGGGTCGAACCGGACGATCGCCTCCTCGACCAGCCGCTCCAGCACACGTGGCCCGACCCGCCCGGCCACCGGTGCGACCTGGGTGTCGACCCAGGCCGCGCCCTCGGGCGGCAGGCACTGGGTGAGGTCGGCGATCCGCAGCGCCCGCCACACCGGCACCTGCCCGGCCCGGACCCGGCGCCAGGTCTGGCGCAGCCGGTGGCCGAGCTCGAGGACCCGGCCGAGGTGGAGACGCGCGGCGTCGGTCGACATCCCGGCCGCGGCACCGAACTCCACCACCGCGAACTCCGCCACCCCGGGCGCGCCCTCCCCGGCCAGGGCCAGCTCACCCTCGGTGCCCGGCACCGTCGCGGCCGGATGGCGCGAGTCCGGGGAGTTGAACGCGCAGTAGTCCAACGCCAGCCGGGCCTGGAGGACCTGCTCGGCGGCCTCGCGCTGCCTCGATGCCCGCAGCGCCGCCAAGACGTCGCCGCTGGCATCCAGCGACGAGTCACCAGGCTCCCCCGGAGGGGAGGCGAGCACCGAGATCGACATACCACCATCACACCAGAGGCCACCGACAGTCCTGTTGCTGCAGGTCAGAGGGCTGTTCAGAGGCAGCGACCCGCGTCGACTCAAGCCTCCGTCGCCGCCACTAACGACGCCAGAGCCGACTGCTCGCGAAGCCACCGCCCGGCCGCCGGGTCGCCCTCGAGGTGACGGTCGGTGCCGTCCAGGAACTCGTGGCCACGGTGCGGGGCGAGGTCCAGCATCCTGTCCATCAGACGCCACCAGCCGATCACGTCGCTCTCGTCCTCGTCGCGGCTCCGGCGCCGGTGGAGCTCGGCGACGCCCGCGAACAGGTCGTCGCCGGGGCCGGCGGGATCGGTGAGGCGGCGTACGGCCTCCGCCAGTGCGTCCGGCGCGCCGTCGTCCGCCCAGCCCTCGAGGTGCCCGAGGACGAGCTTGCGGAGCGCGGGGGAGTCCCGCTGGTCCCACTGCGTGCCGAGCACGAAGCAGGCGGCGTCACGCACCTCGTCATCGGCGTCGTCGCTCAGGAGGACCACCCTGGCGACCAGGTCGGACGGCGGATCGGCGACGAGCTCCGGCAGCTCCATGACGCCGCCCGCGCGGACGATCGGGTCCGGGTCGTCGAGCATCGCGACGACACGCACGAAGTCAGCGCGGCCCCGTTCCTCGGCCGCCACTCACATCACCACGAACGCCACCGCGAGCAAAACGGCGACCACCACGATCGCGCCCGAGAAGGCGCCGACCAGCCCGAAGCCGGGCAGCGGCTCTCGCAGCCGCATCGCCCGCTCCGTCCGCGCCCACCGGGTCGAGGCGGTCACCGCGACCAGGCACGCGACCGCGAGCAGCGCGGCGACCAGGACCTTCCGCACCCACACGGTGTCGGGGACCTCGAGCGAGTGCAGCGCGACGGCGCCCGCCACGATGGCCAGCGAGGTGCGGATCCAGGCGAGGAAGGTGCGCTCGTTCGCGAGGCTGAAGCGCGGGTCGGGCTCCTGGCCGGCGTCGTAGACGGAGCGGGGCCGTCGTCCATGCATACCCACAGCATCCCGCACCGCGGTGACCGATAGGTTGCGATTCGTGGCTACCAGCGAGTACGACGACCACATCGCCGTGACGGAAGTGCCCACGGGCGATCCGACGGCCAGGACCTTCGACGCCCGCCTCGACGCCGGTTGGGTGGTCGGCGGCGGCGTCAACGGCGGCTACCTGCTCTCCACGATGGGCAACGCGGTCCGGGCCACGGTGCCCGGCAAGCCGGACCCGATCAGCGTCACGGCCTACTACCTCAGCGCCAGCACGCCGGGACCGGCGCGCATCACGACGACCGTCAAGCGCGACGGCGGCTCGGTCGCCACCGTCGCGGCCGAGCTGTGGCAGAGCGAGCAGTCGCGGCTCACCGCCCTGGCGACGTACGGCGACCTGAGCGCGCTCCCCGACGGCGTCGAGACCACCGCCGAGGAGCCCGACCTGCCTCCGCGCGACCGCTGCGTGCCCAACTCGATGGCGCCCGACGACGTCAAGCGGCTCGCGCCGATGATGGAGCGCTTCGACATGCTCTTCCACCCCGACCACATCGGCTGGGCCGTGGGCGAGCCGTCGGGCCGGGGCGTCATCAGCGCATGGTTCCGGCTCAAGCACGGCCGCGAGCCCGACCCGATCAGCCTGCTCACGATCGTCGACCTCCTCCCACCGGTGACCTTCGACCTCGGCCGCCCCGGCTGGGCGCCGACCCTCGAGCTCACCGCCCACGTCCGGGCCCGACCGGCCGAGGGCTGGCTCAAGGTGCGCCACGCGACCCGCAACGTCGCCGGCGGGATGTTCGAGGAGGACTGCGAGGTCTGGGACTCCGCCGGCCGCCTCGTCGCGCAGAGCCGCCAGCTCGCCCGCCTCCCGAGAAGCTAGACCGAGAAGTAGGACCGCTCCATCGCGAACACCCACCGCCGCCCGGGGTGCTCGCTGACCGACCACAGCGACCCCGACGGCGGGTGGTAGCAGAGGTCCTCCGGGCCCATCGGCGTGGCCCAGCGGTGCCGTCGGAACGACCCCGGCAGCCCGCTCAGCACCGAGCCGAGCCCCCAGGGACCGTGCGACACGGTGACGAAGTAGCGCCCCTCGACCACCGACGCGCCCTGCATCTGCGCCTGCCCCGACTCGTCGATGCGGAGCGGCCGGGTGACGCCGTCGGGTCCCGCGGCCAGCACGCCCGACACCGAGTCGAGGCCGAAGTGCGCGAGTCGCTGGGTCTGCTTCGTCGAGCCGTACTCCCCGACGACGAGCGCCGGCTCGCGCTCGGACCGGTCCACCGACAGGAAGGAGTAGCGCAGTCCCTCGACGCCCTCCAGCGCATCGGCGCGGTAGGAGTAGCGGACCGGCAGCAGGTAGCGGTAGCCGTGCTTCTCCGACGGGTCGAGCATGAGGTCGTCGAGCCGGAAGGTCAGCACCCCGCGGGCGGTCGCGGCCACGTGGAGGAACGGCCCCTGCCAGACGATCCCGCCGGCGTGGGCCCGGACCGGCTTCACGCCGCCGGACGCGGTCGGCGTCACCAGCAGCACGTGCCGGTAGCGCTGGGTGGCCAGGTCGATCACCGAGATCCGCGCGCCCTCCCCGGCCTTGGAGTACCACGACACCATGAGCATCTCGCGGGTCACCTGGGTGCGGTAGGAGTTGGTGACGCCCTGCGGCCACCACAGCGGGTCCAGGTCGTCGGCCGGCTCCCAGGCCAGGGCGCGGGAGACGGCCCGGCCGGGCGCGAAGCTGCGGTGCATCCGCTGCGGCAGGTCGGCGAGCAGCGGCGCCAGCCCGACGCGTCCGCCGCCGTACGACGCCAGCGCCTGCGTCAGCGCGTCGATCTCGGCCGCGTTCTCCTCGGTCCGGGTGAGCTGGAGGGTCACGACTCCGATCTAACCGTGGCGACCCAGCGGTTACCCTCACCACCCATGGACATCGTGGTCGGAGCCGCCATCGTCCGGGCCGGCAAGGTGCTCGCCGCCCGGCGCACGGCGCCGCCCCGGCTCGCCGGCGGGTGGGAGTTCCCCGGCGGCAAGGTCGAGCCGGGGGAGTCGCCCGAGGATGCCCTCGTCCGCGAGATCGCCGAGGAGCTCGGCTGCACCGTCGAGGTGACCGGCTGGCTGACCGCGACCGTCCCCGTCAGCGACAGCCTGGTGCTGCGGGTCGCCACCGCGCGGATCGTCGAGGGCGAGCCCGAGCCGGTCGAGCGCGACCCCTCGCACGACACCGTCAGGTGGCTGGGCATCGACGAGCTCGACGACCTCGACGGCCCGGGCTGGCTCGACGCCGACCGCCCCTTCCTGCCCGAGGTCGACGCGCTCCTGGCCGAGCTCGGCCGGCGGCTCCGCGCCATCCTGTTCGACGAGGACGACGCCGTGGCGGTCGCCACGCGGCTGCGCGCGGACGGCTGGGACGCCGAGATCGTGCGCGAGCGCCTGCACGGCGAGGACGACGACGAGGACCACCCGTGGGCGGTCCTGAGCGACGCGCCCGAGCTCGTCCTGGAGATGCTCATCGACGAGTACGACGGCTGGCTGGACCTCGACGCCACCACGCCGGCGCCCGAGCCGCTGGACCTGCCGGCCGGGCCCCGGCAGGTGAAGAGGCCACCTCAGTAGGCTGGGCGCGTGCCTGCCTCAGACCCGACCGAGCGCCTCCTCCTGGTCCACGCCCACCCCGACGACGAGACGATCCAGAACGGCGCCACGATGGCGAAGTACGCCGCCGAGGGTCGCGGCGTCACGCTCGTCACCTGCACCGCCGGCGAGATGGGCGAGATCCTGGTGCCCGAGCTCGGGCACCTCGCCGCCGACAAGGAGGACGGGCTCGGCGAGCACCGCCGCGGCGAGCTCGAGGCCGCGATGAAGGAGCTCGGGATCGCCGACCACCGCTACCTCGGGGGCTTCGGCACCTACCGCGACTCCGGCATGAAGTGGCACGAGGACGGCTACGCGATCCCGGCCGACCCGCCCGAGGACGGCACCGGCCACGGCAACGCCTTCTGGTACGCCGACCTCACCGAGGCGGCCGACCACCTGGTGCCGATCATCCGCGAGGTTCGCCCGCAGGTGATGGTGACCTACGACCAGTTCGGCAACTACGGCCACCCCGACCACATCCAGGCCCACCGGGTGGCGATGTATGCCGCCCAGCTGGCCGCCGTGCCGTCCTACCGCAAGGACCTCGGCGAGCCGTGGGACATCGCCAAGATCTACTGGAGCGCGATGTCGGAGAGCCGGATGCGGGAGGGACTGCGCCGGCTGCGCGACGCGGGGCAGCAGACGACCTTCGACGGCATCGACCCCGAGGGCCCGCTGCCGATGACGACGCCCGACGAGGACATCGCCGCCCTGGTCGACGCGAACGACCACGTCGAGGCCAAGCTCGCCGCCATGCGCGCCCACGCCACCCAGATCGCGACCGACGGCCCGTTCTTCGCGCTCTCCAACAACCTCGGCAACCAGGTCTGGGGCCTGGAGTTCTACCGGATCGCCAAGGGGAAGCTGGGCCCGGTCGGCGAGGACGGCTTCGAGACCGACCTCTTCGCCGGGCTGTGATCCTTCGGCGGTCGAGCCTGTCGAGACCCGCCGTCGCGCTCGGGCTGCTCCTGCTCGGGGCGGCTGTCGGCCTGGCCGCGGTCTGGACCCACGGCCGCTGGTGGGCGCTCGCGCTCGGCGCGGCCGCGTCGCTGACCACCGCGCTGGCCGTGCCGGCCGGTCTGCTCCGCCTCGCGTACGCCGCCGGCTGGGCCGCCATGGCGGCGTACTTCCTCCTCGCCCGGCCCGAGGGCGACTTCGTGATCGGGTCCGACCCGCCCGGCTACACCTTCCTCGGGCTCGGGCTGGTGCTCCTCGTCGTCGGCATCGCGACGATCCCGCCACGCACGCCGCTCCCCGGCAACCGTGGCGGAACCGCCTAGGCTCGCGGGCGTGACCAAGCGGGATGAGGCCTTCGACGACACCGCCGAGCGGCCGGCCGTCAAGATGAAGCGCGAGCGCGCCGGGTTCGGCGTGGTGCTCGTGGTCGTCGTCGTGCTGGCCGTGCTCGTCGGGGGCGGCTGGGCCGCGGCCTACGCGATGGCCGGCGACAAGATCGCCAACGGCACCACCGTCGCGGGCGTCAGGATCGGCAACCTCACGCCCGCCGCGGCGCAGCGCAAGCTCCGCGACGCGCTCGCCGGCCGCGTCGACCGGCCCGTCACGGTCACCGCGAACGGCGCCTCGACCCAGGTGAAGCCGGCGGACGCCGGCGTGAGCATCGACTACGCCGCGACCGTCGCCGACGCGGGCGCGGCCCGCAGCTGGGACCCGCGCGACCTCTGGAACCACTACACAGGCGGCGGCAGGGTCGACCCGGTGGTCGAGGTCGACCAGGACGCGTTGGACAAGACGAAGGCGGTCCTGGACAAGTCGCTGGGGACCGCTGCCAAGGACGGGGCCGTCACCCTCGGCAAGGAGGGCGTCCGGACGGCCGCAGCGGTCACGGGCGCCGAGGTCGACGGCGACGAGCTGCGTGCGGGGCTGGTCGCGGCGGTGTCCGGCGACCGGCGCACGCTCGACCTGAAGCTCCACGAGGTCAAGCCCGACATCGACGACGCCGACGTGCGGAGCGCCGTCGACAGCTTCGCCAACCCGGCCATGTCCGGCCCGGTGACGCTCATGTTCGGCAGCTCACCCGTCGTGCTGCGCCCGACCCAGTTCGGTCCTGCGCTGAAGCTGGAGCCGAAGGACGGCACGCTCCAGCCGACGCTGGACCAGAAGGCGCTCGACGCCCTGGTCAGTGCCGGCATCGCCGAGCGGGCCGACGCGCCCGTCGACGCGACGGTCAAGCTGGTGCACGGAAAGCCGAAGGTCATCCCCGCGAAGCCGGGCGTCAGCTTCGACCCGCAGCAGGTCGCCGGCACGTTCCTCGCGCTGGTCACCAAGCCCGAGGGCCAGCGGCAGCAGGCGGTCGACGCCACCGTCGCCGACCCGAAGATCTCCACGGCGCAGGCGCAGGCGTGGCAGATCAAGGAGAAGGTCTCGACCTTCACGACCTACTTCCCCTACGCGGAGTACCGCAACACCAACATCGGCCGGGCCGCCCAGCTCGTCAACGGCACGATCCTCGAGCCGGGCGACACCTTCTCGCTCAACGACACGGTGGGGGAGCGGACCCGGGAGAACGGCTTCACCGAGGGGTGGACGATCCAGAACGGCGTCTTCTTCTCCGACCTCGGCGGCGGCGTCTCCCAGATGGCGACGACCACCTTCAACGCGATGTTCTTCGCCGGGCTCAAGGACGTCGAGCACAAGCCGCACTCGCTCTACATCAGCCGCTATCCCGTCGGCCGGGAGGCGACGGTCGCCTGGGGCTCGGTCGACCTGAAGTTCGCCAACGACACGCCGTACGGGATCCTCGTCCACACCGAGTTCAAGCCGTCCACGCCCTCGAGCCAGGGCTCCGTGACGGTGTCGATGTGGTCGACGAAGACGTGGGACATCACCACCAAGACGGGTGATCGCTACAACCAGACGCCGTTCAAGAAGCGGGTCATCCACGACACCAACTGTGAGGCGACGTCGGGTGCGCCCGGCTTCGACATCGACGTGTGGCGCTACTTCCACAAGCCGGGCTCGACGGCGGTCGAGAAGACCGAGAAGTTCCACACCCACTACATCCCCCAGGACGACGTCACCTGCAAGGCGCCGAAGAAGGGGCAGTAGCGCTCAGCCAACCGGCGCCTCGAGGTAGCGGCAGCTGTGGTGGGTGCGCAGGCCCAGCGTGTCGTAGAGCGCCAGCGCCGGCTCGTTGTCGGTCTGCACGTGCAGCCACACGGTCGTGGCGCCCTGCTCGGCTCCCCACCCGAGCAGCTCGCGCAGGACGGCCCGGGCCAGACCACGACGGCGGTACGCCGGCTCGACGCTCAGGTTGTGGACGCCGAGCCAGTCGCCGTCGATCCCGGCCTCGCCCCGGGTCAGGTCCCCGAGCGTGACCGTGACCCGGGTCCCGTCGACGTCGACCGTCGGAGCCGCCGGCCCGTCGACGGACTCCGACCCGAGCGTCCGCCGGACGAGCGCCAGCGAGCCGAGCAGGAAGTGGGAGTCGCGGCCGGGGACGGCCGTCCAGCCGAGCTCGCGCAGCGCGTCCTCGGTGGCGGACGCCAGCTCCACCTGGATCCGCGGCGGCCTGTCGCGGTCGACGTAGAACCGCCGCACCTGCTCGGCCGCGTCGGCCAGCGGAAGCCCAGGGTCGCCGACGCCCAGGCAGGAGTTGAACCGGTTGCGCACGCGCCCGACCGGCGCCGGCTCGAAGCGCAGCTGCCACTCGCCCAGGGCGGTGGTCCCGATCCCCGCCAGCGACGCGGTCCGCAGCTCGGCGTCGCGGACCGACACCCGCTGCCGCACCGACGGTCGCGGCGGGACGGGCTTGCCCGAGACGACGAGGTCGAGCGGGATGGTCACCGGATCGCCGGACTCCGGCCGCACCACGATCGACGTGTCGCCCCAGGCCTCGCAGACGCCGAGCAGGTCGGTGAACGCCGGTCCGCCGGTCGGCCCGAGCTCGCCGGGGACCAGGCGCCGCACCACGATGCGCCGGCCGACGACATCTGGACCTAGGCGGTGGGCGCGCACCGGCAGATACTAGGCTGCTGCATGTCTAAATCCCTTGTTCCCCAGGAGGATCCGGATGACCTACGTCATCGCCCAGCCGTGTGTCGACGTCAAGGACCGCGCGTGCGTCGATGAGTGTCCGGTCGACTGCATCTACGAGGGCAAGCGGATGCTCTACATCCACCCCGACGAGTGCGTGGACTGCGGCGCCTGCGAGCCGGTCTGCCCGGTCGAGGCGATCTTCTACGAGGACGACACCCCGGAGCAGTGGAAGAGCTACTACGACGCGAACGTGAAGTTCTTCGACGACCTCGGCTCGCCGGGCGGCGCCGCCAAGATGGGCGTCATCGACAAGGACGAGCCGTCGATCGCGGCGCTGCCGCCGCAGAACCAGGACCACTGAGTCCGTTGCTGGGAGTCTCCGCGCAGCTGCCCGACTTCCCGTGGGACAAGCTGACCGGGTACGCCGAGACGGCGCGGGCGCACCCCGACGGGATCGTCGACCTGTCGATCGGCACGCCCGTCGACCCGACGCCCGAGGTCGTCCAGCAGGCGCTGCGCGAGGCGGCTGACTCCCCGGGCTACCCGACGACCATCGGCCTGCCGTCGACCCGCCAGGCGGCGGTGGACTGGCTGGCCCGCAACCACGGCGTCGAAGGTCTCGGCCTCGACGGGGTGCTGCCGACGATCGGCTCCAAGGAGCTCGTCGCCACGCTGCCGCTGCAGCTCGGCGTCGGCCGGGGCGACCTGGTCGTCTGGCCGGAGCTCGCCTATCCGACCTACGAGGTCGGCGCGGCGCTCGTCGGCGCCCAGGGCATCGCGACCGACTCCCTGACCGCGCTCGGCCCGCAGGTCCCCAAGCTGCTGTGGATCAACAGCCCGTCCAACCCGACCGGCCGCGTGCTGCCGCTGGAGCACCTGCGCAAGGTCGTCGAGTGGAGCCGCGATCGCGGCACGATCCTGGTCTCCGACGAGTGCTACATCGAGTGCAGCTGGTCGGACGAGAAGCCGATCTCGATCCTGCACCCCTCGGTCAGCGGCGGGTCGTTCGAGGGCATCCTCAGCGTCCACTCGCTGTCGAAGCGGTCCAACCTGGCCGGCTACCGCTGCTCCTTCGTCGCCGGCGACCCGAGGCTCGTGGCCGAGCTCCTCGCGGTCCGCAAGAACCTCGGCCTGATCATGCCCGGCCCCCAGCAGGCCGCGATGCGGGCCGCCCTGGACGACGACGCCCACGCCGGCGAGCAGCACGCGCGCTACGCCGCCCGCCGCGCCAAGCTGCGCGAGGCGCTGCAGGCCGCCGGCTTCGCGATCGACCACTCCCAGGCGTCCCTCTACCTCTGGGCGACGCGGGGCGAGGACTGCTGGCAGACGGTCGGCTGGCTGGCCGAGCGCGGCATCCTCGCCGCGCCCGGCGAGTTCTACGGCGTCGCCGGCCGCTCGCACGTGCGGGTCGCCTTCACCGCGACCGACGAGCGGATCGACGCCGCCGTCGAGCGGCTGCTCACCGCACGCTGAACCTCGCCCGCAGCAGCGACTCCTCGCGCGAGGACGGGCCGACCAGCAGGTCGAAGTCGCCCGGCTCGCGGACGGCCCAGCTCACCGAGGTGACCGCGTCGCTGACGTAGGCCCGCACGGCATCGCGGGCGAGCACGTCCCGCTCGGCGAGGCCGAGACCGGTTAGTCCTTCGGTCCGGCCAGGTCGATCCGCACCCGACCGGCCGCCCGGCCGTCCTCCTGCTTCCAGGTCTCGTCGAGCGCCCAGGCGCGGCCGGCGTAGGACACCCGGCGGATGCCGAGGCGGCCGGCCTGCGCGACGACGTAGTGCGCCAGCGCCCAGCCGGTCGTGCGGTCGGGTACGCCGACCGTGACCGTCCGGCCGTTCGCGACGGGCGTCGACACCAGCGCGCCGAAGACCCCCGTCACCTCGCTGCTCACCACCGCCGAGCGCCCGGGCTCGGTCGAGCCGATCCGGCAGGTGAAGGCGTGCGGCGAGCGGCCGGTGAGGGACGACGCCAGCGCCCGGGCGGCCGGCTCGTGGGCGGCGTACGCCTCGGGGAAGCCACTGCGCTGCACCCGCTGGGCCGCCTCGGTGATGCGCATCGTCTCGAAGCCGTCGACCTGCACGAGGGCGTCGTAGAACCTCCCGGTCGCGTAGACCGGGTCGCGCAGCTGCTTGCGTGTGCCCCAGCCCTGTGACGGCCGCTGCTGGAAGAGGCCGACCGAGTCGCGGTCACCGTAGTCGAGGTTGTAGAGCTTGGACTCCTGGAAGGCGGTCGCCAGCGCGATGGTCGCGGCGCGGGGCGGCAGCCCGCGGCGTACGGCGATCGCGGTGATGAGGCCTGCGTTCTGCGCCTGCTCCACGTCGAGGTCCGCGCGCAGGTCGCCCACCTTCGCGACGCACTCGTCGGGCAGCAGCGTCCGCACCTTGGCGTGGAGGTGCTGCCAGCCGATCGTCGCCGCGGCACCGAGGAGGACCAGGACGACCAGGGTCGCCCCGAGTCTCTTCACGTCAGTTCGCGTGCAGTGCCTCATTGAGGACGATGCCCTCGCCATGCCACGGCACCGCTTCGACCGCCCCCGTCGTGCTGTTGCGACGGAAGAGGACGTGGGAGGCGCCGGACAGCTCCAGCGCCTTCCTGGTCGAGCCGTCCCGGAGGGTCACCTTGGTGCCCGCCGTGAGGTAGAGGCCCGCCTCGACGACGCAGTCGTCGCCCAGCGAGATGCCCAGGCCCGAGTTGGCCCCGAGCAGGCAGCGCTCGCCCACGGAGATGACCTGCGTCCCGCCGCCGGACAGCGTCCCCATGATCGACGCCCCGCCACCGACGTCGGAGCCGTTGCCGACGACCACGCCGCCCGAGATGCGGCCCTCGACCATGCTGGCGCCGAGGGTGCCGGCGTTGAAGTTCACGAAGCCCTCGTGCATGACCGTGGTGCCCTCGGCCAGGTGGGCGCCGAGTCGGACCCGGTCGGCGTCGGCGATCCGGACCCCGGCCGGGAGGACGTAGTCGGTCATCCGCGGGAACTTGTCCACGCCGTAGACCACGACCGGCCGCCCCGCGGCCTTCAGCCGGGCGCGGGTCAGCTCGAAGCCGTCGACCGCGCAGGGGCCCTCGGAGGTCCAGACGACGTTGGTGAGCAGGCCGAAGATGCCGTCGAGGCTCTGCCCGTGGGGGCGCACCAGGCGGTGGGAGAGCAGGTGCAGGCGGAGCCAGACGTCCTGGGTGCTCGTCGGGGCGGCGTCGAGGTCGATCTCGACCAGCTCGACCCGCTTCTCGACGCGGCGCAGCGCGTCGCTGCCCTCCAGCGCCTTGAGCTCCGGGGCAGGAGCGGCGTCGTCGGGCCGGCCGCCGAGCACCGGGCTCGGGAACCACACATCGAGCACGGTGTCGCCGGCGTACGTCGTCAGGCCGTAGGCCCAGGCACTCTTCGCGTCGGTCACGGGGGAGAAGTCTAGGGGGCGCCCACTACTGCCCCGTGCGGCCGTCGATGCACTCGCGCAGCAGATCGGCGTGGCCGCAGTGGCGGGCGTACTCCTCGACCATGTGCACCAGGATGTCGCGGACCGTGGTCGTCTCGCCGTCGCTGTTGTAGACGACCTCGTCGCCCATCGACGCGTCGCTCTGGGCGTGCAGCCAGTCCTCGGCGCGGGCGATCTCCCGCTTCCAGGAGTCGAACGCCTCGTCGACGCACTCCTGGGTGCCGACCGCTTGGCCGAACTCGATGTCGGGTTCGTCGGAGCCCGAGTAGGGCCGCGGCTCGTCGAGGTTGCGCTGCAGCGCGCGCTGGAACCAGCTGTGCTCGACCCGCGCCATGTGCCTGACGAGGCCGAGCAGGCTCAGGGTGCTGGGCGGCACCGAGCGGGTGGCGAGCTGCTCCGGGGTGAGGTCCGCGCACTTCAGCTCGAGGGTGAGCCGGTAGTTGCGCAGGTAGTCGCGGTAGGTCGCCAGCTCGCCGACCGGCTTGCCGTCGAAGCGCGGGTCCGCGTCGGAGGGGAGCCAGTTGCCGTCGTACCCGGTGGGAGAGGTCATGGGGCACATCGTGACAGCATGGGCGGGTGCCGAAGAACCCCATTCCGCTGCCGACGCCGATGATGTCGCGGGCCGATGACGACACCTGGACGCTCGAGGTGCCCGGGATCGCGTCGACGGCGGGGCACCCCGCTCCCGAGTGGGCGATGGCCAAGGCGCTCGAGGCCGTACGCCGGGCGTCCACCGACATCGTGCGGCGCTGGATCTCCGGCAAGCCGGTGACGGCCGTCGAGCAGCAGGTCGTCCTGCTCGTCACCCGCGGCGACGCGCAGGTCTACGCCTGGCTCGAGGCTGCGTTCGCCGAGGACCCGAAGCGCCGGTAGGCTGGGCGCACAGCGTCTGAGCCGTCATCAGCGGCGAGCTCGGGGAAGAAACCTTCGCCGGTCGAAGGAAGTAGAACCCCGCGGGTAGGCCCGTCACAGCCGTGAACGAGTGGTCGGCGACTCCGCCATCGGGGTGGCCGGCAAGCAGGGTGGTACCGCGGCGCAAGTCGTCCCTGGGTTTCGACAAGCTCGACGAAGACCCGGACCTACCCAGGAGATGCCGCAGATGACCTATCCCAAGGTCACGACCGACCCCAACGACCCCAACGGCGCCGTCGCGGCGAGCCCCCGCTTCCCCGGGATCGAGGAGCGGGTCCTCGCCTACTGGGCGGAGGACGACACCTTCCGGGCGAGTGTCGAGGCGCGTGAGGCGGGCGAGAACGGCAGCAACGAGTTCGTCTTCTACGACGGCCCGCCGTTCGCCAACGGGCTGCCGCACTACGGCCACCTGCTGACCGGCTACGTCAAGGACATCGTGCCCCGCTACCAGACCATGCGCGGCCGGCGCGTGGAGCGCAGGTTCGGCTGGGACACCCACGGCCTGCCCGCCGAGCTCGAGGCGATGCGCCTGGCCGGCATCAAGACCACCGACGAGATCCTCGAGATGGGGATCGACAGGTTCAACGAGGCCTGCCGCGCCTCGGTGCTGAAGTACACCGGCGAGTGGCGCGACTACGTCACCCGCCAGGCGCGCTGGGTCGACTTCGACAACGACTACAAGACCATGAACCCGACGTTCATGGAGTCGGTCATCTGGGCCTTCAAGAGCCTCTTCGACAAGGGGCTGGTCTACGAGGGCTTCCGCGTCCTGCCCTACTGCTGGAACGACGAGACGCCGCTGTCCAACCACGAGCTGCGGATGGACGACGACGTCTACCAGCAGCGCCAGGACCCGGCCGTCACGGTCGGCTACCCGCTGGACGCTCTTGGCGCCGATCCTGTCCTCGACGGCGCGCACATCCTGATCTGGACCACGACGCCCTGGACCCTGCCGAGCAACCTCGCGGTGATGGTCGGCAGCGACATCGACTACGTCGTCGTCGAGGGGCCGGTCCCGGGCACCGACGAGAAGGCGCGCTACCTGCTCGCCGAGGCCCGGCTGGCGTCGTACAAGCGCGAGCTCTTCCCCGAGGACGACGAGCCGGCCGTGCTCGGCCGCTACACGGGGGCCGACCTGGTCGGCCGCACCTACACGCCGCCGTTCTCCTACTACGCCGGCCACGAGAACGCCTTCCGCGTGGTCGCCGCCGATGACGCGGTGACGACGACGGACGGTACCGGCGTCGTGCACACCGCCGGCGCCTTCGGTGAGGTCGACAAGGAGGTGACCGACCGGGAGAACATCGAGGCGGTCATGCCGGTCGGCAAGGACGGCCGGTTCACCCACCCCGTCGACGAGTACGCCGGCATGCTGGTCTTCGACGCCAACAGCTTCATCATCGACGACCTCAAGGCGGTCACCCGCGGCGACTCCGCCGGATCGGTGAGCCCGGGCACGATCCTGCTCCGCAGGGAGTCCTACGAGCACTCCTACCCGCACTGCTGGCGCTGCCGCGAGCCCCTCATCTACAAGGGCGTCTCGTCGTGGTTCGTCGAGGTCACCAAGTTCAAGGACCGGATGCTCGAGCTCAACGAGCAGATCCGCTGGACGCCCGACCACATCCAGCACGGCCAGTTCGGCAAGTGGCTGGAGAACGCCCGCGACTGGTCGATCACCCGCAACCGGTTCTGGGGGAGCCCGGTGCCGGTGTGGAAGAGCGACGACCCGACGTACCCCCGCATCGACGTCTACGGCTCCTTCGAGGAGATCGAGCGCGACTTCGGCCGCCTGCCGCGCGACAAGGACGGCAACCCCGACCTGCACCGCCCGTTCGTCGACGAGCTGACCCGGCCCAACCCCGACGACCCGACCGGGCGGTCCACGATGCGCCGCGTCGCCGACGTCCTCGACGTGTGGTTCGACTCGGGCTCGATGTCGTTCGCCCAGGTCCACTACCCGTTCGAGAACGAGGAGTGGTTCCTCGGTGCCGAATCTGGAGGCTCCGCCTCCGGGCACTTCCCGGCGGACTTCATCGTCGAGTACATCGGCCAGACCCGCGGCTGGTTCTACACGCTGCACATCCTGGCCACGTCGCTCTTCGACCGGCCCGCGTTCCAGTCCTGCATCAGCCACGGCATCGTGCTGGGCAGCGACGGCAACAAGATGTCGAAGTCGTTGCGCAACTACCCCGACGTCTCGGAGGTCTTCGACCGCGACGGCGCCGACGCGATGCGCTGGTTCCTCATGTCCAGCCCGATCCTGCGCGGCGGCAACCTGGTCGTCACCGAGCAGGGCATCCGTGACTCGGTGCGTCAGGTGATGATCCCGCTGTGGAACAGCTGGTACTTCTTCCAGCTCTACGCCAACGCCGCGGGCATCGATGCCCAGTGGTCGACGGCGTCCACCGACCCGCTCGACCGCTACGTCCTCGCCAAGACCGGGGAGTACGTCGCCTCGATGACCGAGGCGATGGACGGCTACCACATCGCCGACGCCTGCGAGACGACCCAGCGCTTCCTCGACGTCCTGACCAACTGGTACATCCGCCGGTCGCGGGACCGCTTCTGGGCCGACGACCGGGCCGCGTTCGACACCCTCTACACGGTGCTCGAGCTGACCTGCCGCGTCGTGGCGCCGCTGCTCCCGCTGACCACCGAGGAGGTCTGGCGCGGGCTCACCGGCGAGCGGTCGGTGCACCTGGCGGACTGGCCGTCCTCCGACGACCTCCCGGCCGACCACCGGCTGGTCGAGGCGATGGACGCCGTCCGGGAGGCGTGCTCGGCGACGTCGGCGCTGCGCAAGGCGCGTCAGCTGCGCAACCGGCTGCCGCTGTCCACGCTGACCATCGTCGGCGCCGACATCAGCGGCTTCGAGTCCCTCGTGGCCGACGAGGTCAACGTCAAGCAGGTCCGCCTGCTCGACGCCGACAGCGACGAGGCCGCGACCTACGGCGTGGCGCAGAAGCTCACCGTCAACGCCCGCGCCGCCGGACCGAGACTGGGCCGCGACGTGCAGAAGGCGATCCAGGGCTCGAAGTCCGGTGACTGGTCGGTCGCGGACGACGGCACGGTGACCGCCGGCGGCCTGGCGCTGGTCGAGGGTGAGTACACGCTGGAGACCGTGGCCGGTGCGGCGTCCGACGACGTCGCGGTCGGCATGCTGCCGGGTGGTGGCTTCGTCGTGCTCGACACCTCGGTCACGCCCGAGCTGGCGGCCGAGGGGCTCGCCCGCGACCTCGTCCGGGCCGTGCAGCAGGCGCGCAAGGACGCCGGTCTGGACGTCTCCGACCGGATCTCGCTGGTGCTGGGCGGCTCCGCGGCGGCGCTCGACGCGGCCCGCGAGCACGAGCAGCTGATCGCGCGGGAGACGCTCGCGACGTCGTACTCGCTCGTCGAGAGCATGACAGGGACCGAGGTGGCCCTCAGCGAGGGCGAGGTGGCCACGATCAGCCTGTCGCGGGCCTGACGACCGTGCCGGGCAGGTCCGTCCGGGCGGACTCGCTCGGCGTCGGGGTCGCGACCGGCGCGTACGGCGTCTCGTTCGGCGCCCTCGCGACCACGTCCGGGCTCGACGTCTGGCAGGCATGCGCGCTGTCGCTGCTCGTCTTCACGGGCGCGTCGCAGTTCGCGTTCGTCGGCGTGATCGCCGCGGGCGGCGCCCCGCTGACGGGTGCCGCCACGGCGATGCTGCTCGGCAGCCGCAACCTGTTCTACGGCATCGGGCTCGCGCCCGTGCTGCGGCTGCGCGGCTGGCGGCGGGCGGTGCAGGCCCAGGTGGTCATCGACGAGTCCACCGCGATGGCGCTCGGGCAGCCCGACCCCGCCGACGCCCGGCTGGCCTTCCGGCTCACCGGCTGGTCGGTCTTCGTTCTCTGGAACCTGATGACGCTCGTGGGCGCGCTCGCCGGGACCGCGATCGGCGACCCGCGCACGTTCGGCCTCGACGCGGCCGTCGGCGGAGCGTTCCTGGCCCTGCTGTGGCCGCGGCTCACGGCGCTGCCGCAGCGCGTCGTGGCGGTGGTCGGCGCCGCGGTGGCGACCGGTCTGGTGCCGCTCACCGCCGCCGGTCTGCCGATCATCCTCGGTGGCACTGCGGCCGTCCTGGTCGGCCTGTTCCTCCGCAGGGAGGAACGCGGATGATCTGGACGGGGATCATGGTCACCGCGGTCGGCTGCTACCTGCTCAAGCTGGCCGGTCTCTCGGTGCCGGACCACGTGCTGACCCGACCGCTCACGCAGCGGGTGGCGGCGCTCATCCCACCCGCGCTGCTGGGTGCGCTCATCGCCGTCCAGGTCCTCGCCGACGACCAGCTGCTGGTGGTCGACGCGCGGCTGGCCGGACTCGGTGCGGCCGTGGTCCTGCTGCTCCTGCGGGCGCCGTTCCTGGTGGTCGTCGCCGGCGCGGCGCTCACCGCCGCCCTGCTCCGGCTGCTGTAGCTGCTGGAGACCTGCTGCTGCCCGGGGGACGCTGCCTCAGACGATGCCCGCGAGCGGCGCGGGGGAGCCGAGCCAGGTGAGCAGGGTGCGCGCACCCCAGCCGGTCGGACCGGCGGTCCACTCGTCGCGGTCCTCCGGGGCGTCGCCGACGGAGGCGACGTCGAGGTGCGCCCAGGGCAGGCCACCGTTGAAGTGCTGGAGGAACAGCGCGGCGGTGATCGCCTGCGGGGTCCCGGCGCTGTTGTCGGCGTCGGCGATCGAGGAGGAGAGCTTCTCCTCGTAGGTCGCGGTCAGCGGCATCCGCCACAGCGGCTCGCCGGTCGTCTCCGCGGCGCTCTCGATGGCTGACGCGAGCACGTCGTGGTTGGCGAAGTAGCCGCCGACCTGCTGGCCCAGGGCGACCTTGATCGCCCCGGTCAGGGTGGCGACGTCGACCAGCACGCCGGGCTTCACCTTGGCGACGGCGTAGGCCATCGCGTCGGCGAGCACCAGCCGCCCCTCCGCGTCGGTGTTGTTGACCTCGGAGGTCCGCGCCGTCCTGTCGCCGGGGTAGTGGCGGAGCACGTCGCCGGGGCGCATCGAGGACCCCGAGACGGCGTTCTCGGCCGCGGCGATCAGGCCGACGACCCGCACCGGGCAGCCGACGGCGGCCAGCGCGGCCATCGTCGAGAGCACGACGGCGCCACCGGTCATGTCGCGCTTCATCGTCGTCATCGCGTCGCCGGGCTTGAGGTTGAGGCCGCCGGTGTCGAAGGTGATGCCCTTGCCGACCAGCGCCACCGTGGGCGTCCTGCGCGATGCCTGGGGGGGTGCGTAGTCGAGCCGGATCAGCCGCGGCGGGGTGACCGATCCGCGACCGACGCCGAGGATGCCGCCGAAGCCCTCCTCGGCCAGCCGCTCCTCGTCCCACACCTCCGCCTTCAGGCCGACCTCGTCGGCGACGGTGACGGCCTGCTCGGCCAGCCAGGCCGGGTTCTTCACGTTCGAGGGGACGGTCGCCAGGAACCGCGCCCGCCAGCCCGCCGCCGCGATCGTGACCGCGCGCGCCACCTCGTCGGCGTACGACGCCCCGAGCTCGGCGAGCACGACCGACCCGACCGGGCGGTGCTTCGGGCCGGTGGCCCGCCAGTCGAAGGAGAAGGAGGCGAGGGTGACGCCGACGACGAACGGCTCGATCGCGAGGTCGGGGTCGAGGGCCGGCACCGTGGTGGCGAGGGTCGCGGTGTCGCGGGTCGCCCGTGCGACGGCCGCGCCGGCCCGACGGAAGTCGACCGGCCGCTGGGCGCCCACGCCGACGAGGAGCACGCGCCTCAGCGCCTTGTTGCCGCGCACGCCGCCGGGCACGACGAAGGAGGTCACCTCGCCCGCCCTGCCGGTCGCGCCCTCGGCGTCGAGGACGTCGAGCAGGTCGGCGCCGGCCAGGACGTCGGTCAGCGCCTCCTCGAGCGCCGCGGCGCCCGGTCCGAGCGCGAGCGACTCATCGGTGCTGCCCGCGATCGGGGGCAGGACGGGGAGTACGACGACCTCGGTCCCGGTGACGGCGCCGGGAGCACGCTCATCGAGCGACACGGCAGGCGGGGTGACCTGCTGCGGAAGGGTGGGATCAGCCAACGACATCCTTGAGCGCGTCGCCGAGGGCGCCTGCCTCCTCGGCGTTCAGCTCGACCACCAGGCGGCCACCGCCCTCCAGCGGGACGCGCATCACGATGCCGCGTCCTTCCTTGGTGACCTCCAGCGGACCGTCTCCCGTCCGCGGCTTCATCGCCGCCATGCGGCACCTCTTCCTCTGAGCGTCACGTGGACCTCCCCGGGCCCACGGCTTCCGCGCATCATTATCCCCTATCGGCCGCGCCGGTGGGCCAGAGGCTCCTTTTACCGACGTGCGTGGAAGAGCCGCAGCAGTCGGCGTACGACGGGTCCGCGGAGCTCGCGGCGCGACGGATGTGCGCCGAACTCGGCCGTCACGGCCTGCCCGGGGAAGTGCTTGTTGAACCACATCGTCATGGTCCCGTGGCAGCCGCCGTTGCAGCTGAAGGTCTTGACCGGCAGCCGCAACGCGTGCGCGAGCCGTCGCGAGAAGGCCGGGTGCTTGGTCAGGGTGTCGACGCCGTCGAGCGGCTGGTGGAAGCTGACGACGTAGGCGGGCCGGACGGCGCTGAGGAAGCGCATCATCGCCTTCGTCTCGGGCTCGGAGCCGGGCGCGCGTCCGGAGTCGTAGCGGCCGCCCACCCGCCGCCAGGACGTCGGGTAGTTGCGGTTGAGGTCGACGCCGCGCGCGTTCTGCCGGGTGTGCCGCGCCTTCCCGTCGGGGTTGTAGGTCGGCACCACCCAGAGGTCGATGCCGCGCACGGCCCGGCCGTCGCGCAGGGAGGTGAGGACCTCGGCGGCCCTCGACTCGTCGCCGTGCATCGTGGAGACCAGCACGACCTTGCGGGCACCCGGCGTGCCGAGGTGCCAGGCCCGGATCGGGCGGCCCCCGGCCGAGTGGCCGATGACGCTGACGCCGAGCACGGCCGGCCGTGCCGGCGCGGCCCCGGCGTCGGCGGGCGGGGACGCGACCAGGTCGAGCAGGCCGACGACGAGCAGGAGCGGGAGCAGGAGCGGGAGCAGGAGCTTGGCGAGGACCCGAGGCATGCGCCCCATCAGACCATGCTGAAGGCGTAGGCCCAGGTCATCCAGGCGACGCCGAGGAGCGTGCCGACGTGGGCGAGCACCGAGAGCCCCGGGGTGCCGGTCCACGAGTCGGCCGCGTCGACGGTGTCGGCGGCGCGCTTCCCGCGGCTGCGGCTGGGCAGCCAGCGGACGAGCAGCATCAGCCCGGCGACCGTCATCATCCACCAGAACGCCAGGGCGATGACGCCGAGCGCGTTCCGGCGACCCTCTCCGACGAAGGAGTCGTCGGAGAAGACCAGGAAGGCCAGCCAGAGGACGATGGCGATGGTGCCGGCGACGGTGTGCACGGTGAGCGGCCAGCCGATGTGCGTGCTGCGCAGCCGGAACCTGGTGAGCACCACCGCCAGCACCCCGAGCGCGGTCAGGACGTACGCGACGATCAGGGACACGGGGCGTCATGCTCCTCTGCGGGCGGCGGGTCGGCAACCTCGCGCGCGGCCTCCAGCTCCGCGCCGAGGCGGGCGAGGAGGGCGTCCACCTCGGACATGCGGTAGCCGCGCAGCGCCACCGAGAAGCGCACGCTCCGCAGGTCGGCGGCGGTCAGCGGCCGGTCGGCCGGCACGAGGGCATCGGGCCGGTCGTCGTACGCCTCGGACATCGGCTCGCCGCGTCCCGCGGCGACCGCCGCCACCCCTCCGAGGACCAGGACGATGACGATCCCGAACACCCAGATCATCGCGCGTCCCGGGCCCTGACCATCAGCTCGACCATCTCGTCGACGTCGTCGGTCAGGGTGAGCATCTCGATGTCGCTCGCCTTGATCCGCGCGTCCGAGAGCATCGACTGGCTCATCCAGTCGATCAGGCCGCTCCAGTGCTCGACGCCCATGAGGACGATCGGGAACTGCGTGATCTTCTGCGTCTGGGCGAGCGTCATCGCCTCGAAGAGCTCGTCCAGCGTGCCGAGCCCACCCGGGAGCACGACGTAGCCCTGCGAGTACTTCACGAACATCGTCTTGCGCACGAAGAAGTAGCGGAAGTTGAGCCCGAAGGTGACGTAGGGGTTGAGGCTGGACTCCCACGGCAGCTCGATGCCGAGCCCGATGCTCTGCCCGCCCGCCTCGTTCGCGCCCTTGTTGGCGGCCTCCATCGCGCCCGGGCCACCTCCGGTGATGACCGCGAAGCCGGCGTTGGCGAGGGCGGCGCCGACCTTCTCGCCCAAGGCGTACGACGGGTTCTCGACCGGTGTCCGAGCCGACCCGAACACGGAGATCGCCGGGCCGACCTCGGCCAGGTCGTTGAACCCCTCGACGAACTCCGCCTGGATCTTGAGCACCCGCCACGGGTCGGTGTGCACCCAGTCGCCGCTCCCGCGGCTGTCGAGCAGCCGCTGGTCGTTGGTGCTGCCCTCCGGGCGGTTCTCCGTGGGCCGCGGGCCGCCGCTGCTTCGCCTCGTCATCGGATCCTCATCAGTCTCGTGAGAGCCATGCTCGGAGCACCTGCTCGCAGTGCTCGATCTCCGAGACTGCCACGTGCTCGTCCTGCTTGTGGGCGAAGGTCGGGTCGCCGGGCCCGAAGTTGACCGCCGGGACGCCGAGCGTGGTGAACCGGGCGACATCCGTCCACCCGAACTTCGGGCCGACCTGCCCGCCGACCGCCTCGACGAACGCCCGGGCGGCCGGCCGGTCCAGGCCGGGCAGGGCACCCGGGGCGGAGTCGGTGACGGTCACCTCGAAGCCGTCGAAGAAGTCGCGCACGAACGCCAGCGCCTCGTCCTCGCTGCGGTCGGGCGCGAAGCGGTGGTTGACCGTCACCACGCACTCGTCGGGGATCACGTTGCCCGCGACCCCGCCGGAGACGAGCACGGCGTTGAGCCCCTCGTGGTAGGTCAGTCCGTCGATCACCGGCCGGCGCGGCTCGTAGTCGTCCAGCCGGCGCAGGACCTCACCGGCCCGGTGGATGGCGTTGACGCCCATCCAGCTGCGGGCGGAGTGGGCGCGCTCGCCGCGGGTGCGCACCTCGACGCGGAGGGTGCCCTGGCAGCCGGCCTCGACCCCGGCGTTCGACGGCTCCATCAGGATCGCGAAGTCGGCCGCGAGCAGGTCGGGGTCGGACTGCCAGAGCAGGTTGAGGCCGTTGCGGTCCGCCTCGACCTCCTCGGCCTCGTAGAGCACGTAGGTCACGTCGCGCACGGGCCGCTCGAGGGTCGCGGCGAGCCGCAGGATGACCGCGTCCCCGCCCTTCATGTCGCACGTGCCGAGGCCGTGCAGCACGCCGTCCTCGAGCCGGCTCGGCAGGTTGTCGTTCACGGGCACGGTGTCGAGGTGGCCGGCGAGGACCACCCGCTCGCCCAGTCCGTACGACGTCCGCGCCACGAGCGTGTGGCCGAACCGCTGCACCGTCAGGTGGGGGAGTGCCCGCAGGGCCGTCTCGACCGCGTCGGCGATCGGCCCCTCCTCGCCGGACACCGACTCGATGTCGACCAGCTGGCGGGTGAGCGCGACGACGTCGGCGGTCAGGTCGAGCGGAGGCATGCGGGCCAGTCTCCCAAACGGCCTCAGGCCTCCGGCTTCCACTCCTTCTTGGCGACCAGGAGCCCGTCGCCGACGGGGAGCAGCAGCGGCACCAGCTCGTCGTGGGCGGCGACGGTGCGGCCGAGGTCGCGGATGACGGTGGTCTCCTCGTCGCGCTGGGCGGCGTCGGCGACCCGGTCGTGCCAGAGCGCGTTGTCGAACGCGACGACACCGCCTGGGCGCAGCAGGCGCAGCGCCTCGGTCAGGTAGTCGGCGTACTCGCGCTTGTCGCCGTCGCAGAAGACGAGGTCGTAGTGGCCGTCGGTGAGCCGGGGGAGGACGTCGAGCGCGGCGCCGGAGATGGTGCGGGCGCGCTGGGTGGGGATGCCGGCCTCGGTGAAGGTCTGCCGGGCCAGACGCTGGTGCTCGGTCTCGATGTCGACGGTGGTGAGCACGCCGTCGGCGCGCATGCCGCGCAGCAGCCACAGGCCCGAGACGCCGGTGCCTGTGCCGATCTCGACGACCGCCCGCGCGTCGAGGACCGAGGCGAGGAACCGGAGCGCCGCGCCGCCGCCGGGGCCGATCGGGACCACGCCGACCTCGGTGGCCCGGGCGCGTGCGGCAGCGAGGATCTCATCCTCGCCCACGAACTCCTCGGCATAGGTCCACGACGGTGCGGACACGGGGCTGGGGTTCGGCTGGGTGCTCACGGGAGAAACCTAACGCGGCCCCGCCCCCGCGCGGGGGAACGAAACCCGCGCTCGGACCGTTGGGTCAGACGAGGAACCTCACAGGTTGCGCTCAGGTGGGGCGTCTAGCGTGAGGGATCCGCGAACGGAGGGAGCGACCCGCATGGGCGAGGAGACGGCGACAGACCAGGCCGGCGTGCCGACCTGGGACGAGATCGTCGAGCAGCACTCCGACCGCGTCTACCGGCTGGCCTACCGGCTGACCGGCAACCAGCACGACGCCGAGGACCTCACGCAGGAGGTCTTCGTCCGTGTCTTCCGGTCGCTGGACTCCTACACCCCCGGCACCTTCGCGGGCTGGCTGCACCGGATCACGACCAACCTCTTCCTCGACCAGGCCCGCCGCAAGCAGCGGATCCGCTTCGACGCGCTCTCCGACGAGCGGGCCGACCGGCTGAGCAGCAACCAGCCGACGCCCGACATCGCCTTCACCGACCAGCGCTTCGACGACGACGTCGAGCGAGCGCTCCAGGCGCTGCCGCCCGACTTCCGGGCGGCCGTCGTGCTGTGCGACGTCGAGGGCCTCACCTACGAGGAGATCGCGGAGATCATGGGGGCCAAGCTCGGCACCGTGCGATCGCGCATCCACCGTGGCCGCGCGATGCTCCGGGAGGCGCTCAAGCACCGGGCCCCGAACCAGGGTCGGCTGCGCTACTCCGGCCCCAAGGTGCTCGGCTGGACGTCACGATGAGCCTGCTGGGCGGACACCTCGGGAACCGGACCAGCGCCCTCCTCGACGGGCAGCTGCCCGTCGACGAGGCCGAGCGGGCGTGGGCGCACGTCCACGAGTGCCACGTCTGCCGTGATCGGGTGGAGCGCGAGGGCTGGATCAAGCGCCGCCTCGCCGGGCTGTCCTTCGACGCCGCGACGTCCGCCTCCGACGGGCTCAAGGGCTCGCTGCTCGGTGCCTCCGAGCTGACCCCGGGGGAGTGCTTCCTCGCCGTCGACCACCAGCGCCGCAACCTCGCCCTCGCGGCCGTCGGTGGCGGTGCCGTGGGCGCTGCGGTGATGGGCGTGCTCGCGCTCGGCGCGGCCCCCGCCTCCGCGCCGACGACCGACCGACCGACCCCCGTGGTCTCCGTGTCCGGCACGGGCACGACCGTCGTCGTGCACCGCGACCGCGCGTCCGCGCGGTGACCGGCTCCGCTGGCGATGCCTGACAGAATGACCTGGTGAGCAACCAGGAGCCGACCCGACCGCAGCCGATGCCGGGTCCGGCGCTCCCCCCTCCCGCGAGCCGACCGGGCGACTCCTGGCTGCCGCCGCTGACCGAGCCGCTCCGCGTGGAGCCCGCCGCCGAAGCGGCACCGGTGCGCGCCCGGCCCAGCCGCTGGACGTGGCTGGCCGTCGCGGTGCTCGCGCTGCTGGTCGGTGCCGCGGGCGGCGTCGGCGGCTCCGCGCTGTGGGACCACTACGGCGACGACGACAACGGGTCGGCGTACGCCTCGGCGGGGCTGGGCGCCACCACGGTGAGCCAGGCGCCGATCAAGGCGGGTGAGGCGAGCGTCGTCGCGGTCGCCGACGCGCTGCTGCCGTCGACCGTGCAGATCCAGGCCGAGTACGACGGCAAGGAGAACGGCGCCACCGGCTCGGGCTTCGTCCTCGACACCAAGGGCGACATCGTCACCAACAACCACGTCGTCGCGGACGCGGCCAAGGACGACGGCCCGATCTGGGTCGTCGACACCGAGGGCCGCCGCACCAAGGCGACCGTCGTCGGCCGCAGCCCCGTCTACGACCTGGCCGTGATCAGCGCGCCGGACGCCCAGGGGCTCAAGCCCGCCTCGCTCGGCGCCGCTCGCGCGCTCCGGGTGGGGGAGCAGGTCGTCGCGATCGGCTCGCCGCTGGGGCTGAGCTCGACGGTGACCGCCGGCATCGTCAGCGCGCTCGACCGCCCGGTCACGACCGGCGACTCGGCCGACGAGGCGTCCTACATCAACGCGGTGCAGACCGACGCGGCGATCAACCCGGGCAACTCCGGCGGCCCGCTGGTCAACCTGCTCGGCCAGGTGGTCGGGGTCAACTCCGCCATCGCCACGACCGGCGGCATCCAGGACGAGGCCGGCAGCATCGGGGTCGGCTTCGCCATCCCGATCGAGCAGGTGCGCACGACGGCGGCGCAGATCCTCGACACCGGCGAGGCCCGCTACCCGATCATCGGTGCGAAGGTCGCCACCGGCGGCGAGAGCGACGGTGACGGCGCTGAGATCAGCTCGGTCGACAAGGGAACCCCGGCCGCGAAGGCGGGCCTGGAGAAGGGCGACATCGTCAAGGCGGTCGACGGCCAGCGCGTCACCGACGGCATTGGGCTCATCGTCGCCATCCGCACCCACCAGCCGGGCGAGGCGGTGACGTTCACCGTCAACCACGCCGGCAAGGACCGGGACGTGCAGATCACCCTCGCGGGCCAGGTCGGCTAGCCCTCGGTCTCCGAGTCCACGAAGGGGTGGTCGGAGACGAACTCCTTGGTCTGCTCGTAGAGGCTCTGGATGTAGTCCTCCAGCTTGGTCGCCTCGATCCGCCACTGACCGCGACCGCCGAGCTTGATGGCCGGGAGCTCCCCACGCCGCACCAGCGCGTAGACCTGCGCGCTCGAGGTGTTGAGCACCTCGGCCACGTCGGTCAGCGTGAGGAAGCGCGGATTGTCGGCCATGCCCGACATGATCGCACCCAGGCCCGCGCGGCGGTCGGCTGAGTCGGCGGCCTGTGGAGAGACAGGTGACGAGGGACCTGTCGCCGTCCCATGATGTCCTGGTGAATCTCGGGCTGGACACCTCGTCGTCGGGTCTTGCCGGTGCGCCTCCGGCCCAGCGGGTGCCGCGCGCCGGGTGGCGCGACCCGCGGCTGTGGGTCGGGGCCGCGCTGGTCGCCGTCTCGGTGGTGGCGGGCGCCCGGCTGCTCGCGGCGTCCGACGACACGGTCAGGGTCTGGGCGGCCGGCGACGACCTGGCGGCCGGCGCGCCGGTGACCGCAGCCGACCTCGAGCAGCACCGGGTGCGGTTCGCCGACGGCGACGACGTCGGGGGCTACTTCCGCGCCACCGAGCCGCCGGACGGTGTCCTCCTGCGCGGCGTCGGCGCCGGCGAGCTGGTTCCGCGCTCGGCGGTGGGCGCGGCCGACCAGAACGGGACCGTCCAGGTGCCGCTCGCCGTCGACCCGGAGCAGGTGCCGCCCTCGGTCGGGACGGGCAGCGTCGTCGACGTCTACCTGCTGGGCGGTCCCGTCGACGGAGCCCGGGACGCCGACGCCGAGCCGGTGCTGGCCGGGGTCAGCGTCGTCGACGCGCCCGCCGTCGAGGACAGCTTCGTGGCGTCGGGCAAGCGGCAGCTCGTCCTGGCGGTCCCCGAGGACGACGCGCACCGGTTCTTCGGACTCGTCGGGGCGGCCGACTCACCGACCCTGACCGTCGTACGGCGCTCATGATCGGGCCCCCGACCAGCGTCGTCCTCCTGGCCGCGGCCGGCGCCGGCTGGGAGCCCGCCGCGCTCGGCGTGCTCGAGCGCAGCCCCGGTGTCGTCGTGCTCAAGCGCTGCGTCGACCTGGACGACCTGCTCGCCGCCGCTGCCTCCGGGCAGGCCGACGCCGCCGTCGTGGCCGCCGACCTGCCGGGCCTCGACGCCACTGCCGCCGACCAGCTGCGCCGCCTCGGAGTGCGCCCGATCGCCGTCGTCCCGGCCGCCGCGGCGGGCGACGCCGCCCGCGCCCGGGCCGCCCGCGCCGGGCTGGGCCAGCTCGTCGGCGAGGACGCCCTCGGCCAGCTGCCCGCGGCGCTCACCGCACCCGTCGAGGCGGCGGGCGGGCGCGCCCCGGCGCCGGAGCCACCGGCGGCGGCACCGTCGGACGCCGGCGCACGCGAGCCGCTGCGCGGCCGGGTCGTGGTCGTGTGGGGGCCGCCCGGCGCTCCGGGCCGGACGACGGTCGCGGCCGCCGTCGCCGCCGAGCTCGCCCACCGCCAGCTGTCCACCGTCCTGGTCGACGCCGACCCCTACGGCGGCGCCGTCGCACCGCTCCTGGGCGTCCTCGACGAGGTCTCCGGCCTGCTGTCGGCGGCCCGCCTGTCGGCTGCGGGCGAGCTCACGGAGCGCTTCTCGACGGTGCTGCGCGGCTATGCGCCCCACCTCGGCGTGGTGACCGGACTGCCGCGGGCCGACCGGTGGGCCGAGCTGCGCCCGGGCCTGGTCGGGGAGATCGCCGACTGCGCCCGGACGAGCGGCTACGTCGTCGTCGACACCGGCTTCAGCATCGAGGACGACGGCGCCCAGTCACTGGGCCGCACCACCCGCAACCAGCTCACCCTCGACGCGCTCGAGGCCGCTGACGCGCTGGTCGTGGTCGGCGGCCCCGACCCCGTCGGTCTGCCTCGGCTGGCTCGCGCCCTGGTCGACCTGCGGGAGCGCACGCCCCTGCCGGCGCACGTGGTGGTCAACCGGATGCGGCCCACGCTCGGATGGTCCGAGCGGGACATCACCGGGATGCTCGACGGTGTGGTTCGGACGGCGGGCGTGCGGTTCCTGCCCGACGACCGGGCGACGGTCGACGAGGCGGCGGTGGCCGGCCGGTCGCTGCTCGACACGGCGCCGGACACCGCGCTCGCTCGGGCCGTCGCCGGGCTCGTCGACGAGCTCGCGCCTCCGGTCGTCGGACGCCGCGCCGACCGGACGCGGCGCCGCCTGACGCCGCTTCGCCGCCGCTGACGCGTGTCGCATGCCGCCCCGCGGCAGGGGTACGTGCGAGGGATGCGCATCGTGGTGACAGGAGCGACGGGGAACGTCGGGACCAGCGTCGTGGCCGAGCTCGCGCGCAGGTCCGAGGTCGACGAGGTCGTCGGCATCGCCCGGCGCAGGCCGCGGTGGCAGCCGGACGGCGTGACCTGGCGCCCCTGCGACGTGCGGTACGACGACCTGGTCGGGCTCTTCGACGAGGTCGACGCCGTCGTCCACCTGGCGTGGGCCTTCCAGCCCAGCCACCACCCCGACGTCACCTGGGGCGTCAACGTCCACGGCACGTCGCGCGTGCTCGACGCGGCGGCGCAGGCAGGTGTCTCGGCCGTCGTCGTGGCGTCGTCGGTCGGCGCCTACTCGCCGGGCAGCAAGACCGAGCGGATCGACGAGAGCTGGCCGACGCACGGCTGGTCACCGGCCGCCTACTGCCGCGAGAAGGCGTACGTCGAGCGGATGCTGGACGGCTTCGAGCAGTCGCACCCGGAGATCCGCGTGGCGCGGATGCGGCCCGCCTTCATGTTCAAGGCGCCGTCCTCGCCCGAGCAGCTGCGGATCTTCGGCGGGAGCTGGATGCCGACCCGACTGATCGGCCGGGTCGGCGTACCCCTCGTGCCGGCGCTGCCCGGGCTGGTCTTCCAGGCGATGCACACCGACGACGCCGCCCGGGCCTTCGCCGACGCCGTGCTCGCCGACGCCCGCGGGGCGTTCAACCTGGCCACGGAGCCGATCGTCGACGCAGCCGTGCTGGCCGAGGTGTTCGGTGGCCGGACGATCCCGTTCCCGGGCCGGGTCGCCCGGGACCTGGCGGCCGCCGCGTGGCACGCCCACCTGATCCCCGCGCCGCCCCAGCTGCTCGACTACCTCCTGCAGATGCCGCTGATGTCCTACGACCGGGCCGAGCGCGAGCTGGGCTGGCGGCCCGGGCGGACCGCCGTCGAGGCGCTCACCGCGCTGCGCGAAGGGCTCGCGCACCCGCAGGAGGTCGACACGGCGCCGCTCGCGTCGTAGGCCGTCAGGCCGAGAACAGCAGCCAGAGCCCGCCGACGGTGAAGGCCACCATCGCGAAGAGCAGCGGCAGCTGCCCGGTGAGCTGGTGGCGGCGCGGGAGCAGCCTGACCGCCCGGTCGTGCGCGGCGACCACCCCGACGACGTGGCCGATCACGACGGCGAGGACCTTGGTGGTCGCCAGCAGCGTCGGGTGGTAGGCGAAGAAGTAGTCGATCTTCCAGTCGGCGGTGCCGAACCAGTTGGAGCCGTCGGAGAACGGGTCGCTGGCCTTGATCAGCGTCGCCTCGCCCGCCTCGAGCAGGTAGGAGAGGTAGTGCGCGACGACGTAGCCCACGATGATCGGCACGATCGAGTGGGTGAAGAGCCCCGGGAGCGTGCGCCGCTGGAAGCCCGGCTCGACGCCGGTCAGCATCGTGCCGGTCGCGAAGATCGCGCCGACCGCGAGGCAGAAGGCGATCAGCGCCAGGTTGTTGGCCAGCGTCAGGCCATAGCTGTGGGTGCCGATGAAGTCGTTGTTCTGGACGAACCGCACCCAGTGCGAGGAGTCCTTGAAGGAGTCGAACGCGGTCGAGCCGAAGAGCACGGCGGTCACCGCCACCAGCCCCGGGCGCGGCGTCACCGTGTCGAGGTTGGCGAGCGGGCTGCGGACGAGCAGGACGCCGTCGCGGCGGCCCCACGCCGACAGCTTGGCGACCAGCGAGCTGTAGACCTCGAACGGGTCCGCACGCTCGTA
The DNA here is from genome assembly GCF_900112345.1 of Nocardioides terrae. Classification (GTDB taxonomy): domain Bacteria; phylum Actinomycetota; class Actinomycetes; order Propionibacteriales; family Nocardioidaceae; genus Nocardioides; species Nocardioides terrae. The sequence goes on along the minus strand of NZ_FOLB01000001.1, from coordinate 440,579 downwards.
GAACGTGTTGCCGAACATCGCCCCGCCCACGAGCATCGCCGCGACGTAGATCGCGCACCAGAGCCGGACCGGGCCCAGCTCGGTGGAGTAGGGATAGACCAGCTCCATCCAGACGAACGCGAAGAGGCCGACGGCGGCCGGCCAGTGCCCGAGCCGCTCCGGATAGCGGTAGAGGCCGGTCTCCGGGTCACCGCCGGAGAGCTTGGCGAAGAAGAGGTTGATGGTGCGGACCGGGCTGATCGCCTTCCACACCGGGCCGAACAGCAGCGACAGCGGGACGAGGGCGACCCACCACCACACGTAGAAGATCCCGAACAGCGGGTTGGTCAGCAGGTCCTTGCCGAAGACGGCGACCATCGCGGTGTAGAGGAAGAGCACGAACCCGACGACGCGCCAGAGCACCCGCCACCAGGGGGCGTCGACGACCCGGCCGAGCCAGGCGGGCGCGGCGCGCCCCGACGTCGCGGCGTCGTAGCGCGGGTTGCGCCACGCGACAGCAAGGACGGTGAAGGAGACGGTCAGGGCGGCGACCGCACCGGCGATGGCGAGCTCCGGCGGGATCGGCAGGTCGCGCGCGCCACCGATCCCGTGGGCCGAGATCACCGGCGGATCACTTCACTTCGAGCTGGACGATCGTCTTCTCGAGCGCGTGCGACTCGACCTCGATGATCCCGGCGCGGTCGAAGATGGAGGCGGGGAGCTTGAGGATGGTGGTCCCCTTCGTGTACTCCAGCTCCTGCTCCGGGTCGGAGTGGACGTGGATCTCGCCGGGAGCGTCCGCCTTGACGACGAACTCGACCGGCTGGCCGACGGACACCTCGACACGGTCGCCGTTCGGCGTGACGCTGTCGCCCTCGATGGTGACGTCGATGCTCTTGGTGCTGACCTTCGAGGAGGCCGGGGCGTCGCTGTCGCTGCCGCACGCGGTGAGGGTGAGGCCGCCGGCGAGGACTGCGACGACGACGGTGAGGTGGCGCAGCTTGCGCATCGTTGCCTCTCTGGTTGAGTTCGACACACGGACGACGACGGACGGTCCACGCCCGTCGCACCTCTGGAAGAATCCCACGCGTTGCTGAGAGGGGCCCAAGAGGCCCCGGAAAGGGGTGCGTCACATGGGGGACCGCCTCACACCGCGTGACCTCGCCTTCCTGACCGACGAGCGTCCCACCGCGCCGCGACAGAACGCGACGGTCGAGATCTTCGAGCCGGGCCCGGGCGGGTTCGACTACGACGCGCTGCTGGCTCTCATCGCCGACCGCATCTCGTTCGTGCCGCGCTACCGGCAGAAGGTCCAGCTGGTGCCCGGGAGGCTGGCCAACCCGGTGTGGGCCGACGACTCCACCTTCGACCTCGAGTACCACGTCCGCCGCTCCGCACTGCCGCGCCCTGGCACGGCCGACCAGCTCCGCGACCTCGTCGCGCGGATCGTCTCCCGGCCGCTCGACCGCCACCGCCCGCTGTGGGAGATGTATCTCGTCGAGGGCCTCGAGGGTGGGCGCGTCGCCCTCCTCACGAAGGCCCACCAGGCCCTGGTCGACGGAGTGCAGACCGTCGACCTGGGCCAGCTGCTGCTCGACGTGAGCCCCGAGACCAGGCCGATGGACCCCGACGACTGGGTGCCGGGGCGTGCCCCCACGCCCGCCGGCCTGGTCGTCTCCGCGCTCCGCGATGCGCTGGCGGAGCCCCAGACGGTGCTCGACACCGCGCGCAGCACCGGCTCCCACCTCGCCCGGGAGGCGCGCCGTGCCGTCCGACGGGGCGTCGGCGCCGCCGAGCTCATGACGGGCCGCCGCCCCGAGCGGCCCACGCCGCTGAACGGCCGGCTCTCCCAGCAGCGGCGGTTCGTCACCCTCGAGGCGCGTCTCGACGACCTCCGCGCCATCCGGGCGGTGCACGGCGGGACCATCAACGACGTCGTGCTCGCCGTGATCGCCGGCGGGCTGCGGGCCTGGCTGATGACCCGGGCCGAGTCCCTCGCCGGGCTGCGGCAGGTGCGGGCCGTCGTACCCGTCTCGGTCATCGACGAGAACGAGGAGGAGACCTCCCTGGGCTCGCAGATCGCCGTGCACTTCGTCGACCTGCCGGTCGGAGAGGCCAGCCCGGTGGTCCGGCTGCACCAGGTGTCCTACTCCTTCGAGTCCCACAAGGCGACCGGCCGCGGGGTCGCCGCGAGCCGGCTCGTCTCGATCGCCGGTTTCGCGCCGACCACCTTCCACGCCGTCGGGTCGCGCGCCGCGGCCGCACAGCCGGGCGGCAGCTACCAGATCGCGGTCACCAACGTCCCCGGCCCGCAGTCGCCGCGCTACGCGATCGGCGCCGAGATGGTGGCCAGCTTTCCGGTCCCGCCGCTGACGCCGGGGCACGCCCTCGCCATCGGCGTGACCTCCTACCACGGCAGGGTGTTCCTCGGGATGACCGCCGACCGCGACCTCGTCCCCGACGCCGACATCCTCTGCCAGTGCTTCGCCGACGCGCTCGCCGAGCTGCAGGACACCGCGAGCGGCGGCCGCGGCCGGGCGCCCCGGGGTCGTCGACGCGGCAGCGGCCGCGGCGGTCAGGCGGGCTCCTGATGCGGCTCTACGTCCCCGCCACCATCGACCTGCTCGCCCGCTGGCACACCGCCGGCGAGGTCCCTGCGTCCGACCCCGGGGTGCTCGGCGCGTTCGAGCCGCCCGACGACACCGAGGACGGGGAGTACACCGCCCTGATGTCCGCGGCCGACGTGTCGGCCGACCTGCTCGCCGGTCCGGGCCGGCGGGTGGTGCTCGTGGTCGAGGCGGCGTCGCCCTCCCAGCCGGTCCCTGCCCGGAGCTGGGCGGCGGTGCACGCCGACCTCGCCGAGCGCCCCGCAGGCGCCGATCCCGACGAGGACCTCGGCTGGTTCGCGACGCAGGAGATCCCCGACCTGATCACGTGAGAGTTGGGGACTTGTCCCCATCGACTTCTCCACCTCTCCCTGCTTGGCTGTCGCTGGCACGGGCAGGACCTGCCCGCCCGGATCTGGGGATCCGGAAGTCACGATCTCAAGGGGACACATCGATGAAGAGGACCTTCCTGTCCAGGGTCGGCGGGGCCGTCGTCGCGCTCGGGCTGGGCACGGCGACGCTCGCGGCGGTCGGAACGGCCACACCTGCGAGCGCGGCGACCACGGCGACCGTGCAGTGCACCGACACGGTCCAGGTCGCGCCCAGCTACACCACGCTGGAGTTCGGCCGCACCAACAGCGTCGACGCCACGGCGAGCGGCTCGTGTCCCGGGTACACGACCGGGCGGCTCCCGTACGGCACCACCGGCAACCTCCTGATCCAGACGTCCGCCGACGGCGTGAACTGGGCCACGGTCGGCGGCAACACGTCGGCCGGCTCGGCCTATGCGAGCGTCCCGGCGACCGGCTCGGTCCTCATCCGGGCCTACCGGCCGGAGGGCACCTACACCGACGGCAGCGACGTGCTGAAGTTCCCGGCGGCTGCCTCCGCGCCGGTCCGGTTCGGCGTCTACCGCGCCGTCGACATGAAGTTCCGCGGCGGCCACGGCAGCGTGAAGACCACCTTCACGGTGAAGCCCGCGGCCTCGGTCGCCGGCCTCAAGGTGCCCGTCCAGATCAAGAAGGGCAAGCACTGGAAGAAGTACAAGAAGATCAAGTTCCACGCCAACGGCCGGTTCGTCGGTCGATTCGGCAAGACCGGTCACTACCGCCTGGTCCTGCCGACGACGCGGGGCCTCGACGGCTTCACCTACGGCTTCAAGATCTGGCGCTACTGACCGGATGACCCGCACGCCCAGGTGCGGGCGTCGCGATCTAGAGTGGACGTGTGTTCCTCGACATCGTGGCGCTCCACCTGGGCGCGCTGCATCCCTACGAGAAGGTCCTGACGCTGCTGCTGGCGTTTGGTCCGTTCGTGCTGCTCGGGATCGTGGTCGCCGTACGCCGGCGGCAGGACGCCGCCGAGGACGCCGCCGCCGAGGCGGCCCAGGAACCGGGCGAGGGCGCTAGCGAGCCAGCCACTCGCGGCCGACCTGGTTCTCCTTCTTGAAGGCCTTGACGAGGATCTCCTCGATCAGCCGCTCGAGCTTGCCGCCCACGAGCGGCACCCCGACCCGGATCTCCACCGAGACGGTCTCGATCGTCATGCCGCCTCGCTCGGCGAGCGTGATGCTGCCCTTCATGTCCCCGGGCTTGCCGGGGATGGTGATGTCGAGAGCGGCCCGGTCGTGGCTCCACTGCTCGCGCTGGACGATGTCGATGGTGTCGCCGACGATCTTCTTGGCGAAGGACGGGATCCCGGCCGACGCCTGCGAGTAGTCGATCGCGACGCTCCCGCTCCCGGTCGAGCCGGTCACGGTCACCCTGCGCGAGATCGCGTGCTGGGCGTCGCAGACCCGCTCCCGGAAGGCGGGGTCGGCCAGCATCGCGGCCACGTCGGCGAGAGGGGCGTCGTAGGTCAGCTCGTGGCTGAGGGACGTGCTCATGCGCTCATTCTGCCGGTCGCCGAGATCAGAGCTCGGTGCGCAGCCCCCACAGCTCGGGGAAGAGCACGACGTCGAGCCGGGTGCGCAGGTAGCCGACGCCGCTCGTGCCACCGGTGCCGGTCTTCGAGCCGATGATCCGCTGCACGGTGGAGACGTGGCGGAACCGCCACAGCCGGAAGGCGTCCTCGAGGTCGGTGAGCTCCTCGCCGAGCTGGTAGAGGTCCCAGTGCTTCTCGGGCTCGCGGTAGACCTCCAGCCAGGCGTGCTCGACCTGGTCGTCGGCCTCGTAGGGCTGCGTCCAGTCGCGGTCGAGCCGCGACTCGGGGATCGAGAAGCCGCGTCGGTCGAGCAGGCGCAGCGCCTCGTCGTAGAGCGAGGGCCGCTCCAGCGCCTGGCGTACGGCTGAGAGCCGCGTGTCCTGCTGGGCGTGCGGCCCCGAGACGGAGTCCGCCCAGCGCGCGTTCTTGTTACCGAGGGCGAACTCGATGCACCGGTACTGCCAGGACTGGAAGCCGCTGCCGAAGCCGAGGACGTCGCGGAACTTGCTGTAGTCCGTCGGTGTCATCGTGGCCAGGACGTCCCACGCGTGGACGAGCTGCTCCATGATCTTCGACGCCCGGGCGGTCGTCTTGAAGGCGAACGGCAGCTGGTCGCCGGCCACGGCCACGGTGGCCGCGTCGAGCTCGTGGAGCAGGAGCCTCATCCACAGCTCGCTCGTCTGGTGCTGCACGATGAACAGCAGCTCGTCGTGCTCCCCGGACAGGGGGTGCTGGGCCGCCAGCACCTCGTCGAGGTGCAGGTAGTCGCCGTAGTCCATCACGTCACCGCCAGTCTCTGGTCGAACCGTTCGTCGCGCCACTCGGCGCTCTCCATCACCTGACGCAGCTGCTCGACCGCGTCCCACACGTCGACGAAGCGCGTGTAGAGCGGGGTCACGCCGAAGCGCAGGATGTCGGGCAGGCCGTCGCTCCCGACGCGGAAGTCGCCGACCACACCGCGGGCGATCAGCGCCTGCACGATCGCGTAGCCGCCCTCGGGCCGGGACAGGCAGACCTGGCTGCCGCGACGCTCGTCGTCGCGGGGCGACTCGATCGCGAACCCGGGGACCCGTTCCTCGACGAGGTCGGCGAAGAGCCGGGTGAGCTCGAGCGACTTGCGGCGGAGGGCGGCGAGGCCGCCGTACGGCTCGGCGGCGAGGAGCGTGTCGACCCCGCACTCGAGCGCGGCGGTGGCGATCACGCCCGGCGTGCCGGAGACGTAGCGGGCGATGCCCGGCGCGGGCTCGTAGTCGGTCGTGAACGCGAACGGCGCGGCGTGGCCCATCCAGCCCGACAGCGGCTGGGCGAAGCGGTCCGCGTGCCGCGGGCTCGCCCAGACGTACGCCGGGGCGCCCGGCCCACCGTTGAGGAACTTGTAGCCGCAGCCGATCGCGAAGTCCGCCCCGGCGCCGGTGAGGTCGACGGGGACCGCCCCGGCCGAGTGGCAGAGGTCCCACACGGTGAGGACGCCGCGCTCGTGGGCCTGCGCGGTGATGCCCGCCATGTCCCACATCGCGCCCGTGCGGTAGTTGACGTGGGTCAGCATCAGCACGGCGACGCGCTCGTCGAGCCGGTCGGCCGGCTGCTCGCCGGGCTCGAGCAGGACGAGCTCGCAGCCGTGCTCGCGGGCGACCGACTGGGCGATGTAGAGGTCGGTCGGGAAGTTGGTGCGCTCGCTGACGATCACGTCGCGGCCCGGCTCGGCCAGGCCGAGGGCCGCCTTCAGCACCTTGTAGACGTTGACGCTGGTGGAGTCGGCGACGACCAGCTCACCTGCTCCGGCGCCGACGAGACGCGCGATCTTGTCGCCGACGCGGTGCGGCAGGGCGATCCAGCCCGCGCTGTTCCAGCTCTCGATGAGGGCGTCGCCCCACTCCCCGGTGACGACCTCCTGGACCCGGGCCGCGGTCGCACGGGGGAGTGCACCGAGCGAGTTGCCGTCGAGGTAGATCGTGCCCTCGGGCAGGTCGAAGAGGTCGCGCAGCGGGGCCAGCGGGTCGTCGGCGTCGCGCTTCTCGGCGTCGTTCCGGGTCGTCACACGAGCTCCCGGAGGACGGCCCGGACGGGTGCGGCGTCCGCGGTGGCGAGCTTGAGGGGGAGCGCGATGAGCTCGTAGTCACCCTCGGGAACGTCGTCGAGCAACAGGTTCTCCAGGATCCGTAGGTCATGTCGGTGGGCCGCCCGGTGCGCGTCGAGCGTCTTGCTGTCGGCGGGGTCGAGGCTGGCGCCGTCGGTGCCGACAAGGATGCCGCCCCGGCTGCCGAGCTCGTCGAGCAGGGTCGCCTCGAGGCCGGCGAAGTCGTCGTCCCAGGCGGTCGGCTGGCGGTCGTAGGTGCGGATCAGCAGCCGCGGCGGCATCGCCTCGTCGAGAGCGTGGGCGACGTCGGCCGGGGTGACGAGCGGGCGTGCGGAGGTCGCATGGACGACTCGGCAGGGGCCGAGGAACGGCGTCAGGTCGAGCGCGCCGGCCGGCGTACCGTCCGGGGCGTAGTGGAGCGGGGCGTCCGCGTGCGCGCCCGTGTGCGGCGACAGCGTCAGGCGGGCCACGTTGACGGGACAGCCCGGACCGATGCGGAAGGTCCAGCCGGCGTCGTAGGTCTGGTCACCGGGGAAGACGGGGGAGTCCACGTCGACCGTGGGGGTGATGTCCCAGAGCGTGGTCAATCAGCTGGCCTTCTTCTTCGGCGCGGCCTTCTTGGCCGTCGTCTTCTTGGCGGTCTTCTTGCTCGCGGTCTTCTTGGTCGCCGCCTTCTTCGCCGTGGCCTTGCCCGCGGACTTCTTCGCGGTGCTCGTCCTGGCCGGCTTCTCGTCGGCGTCGTCGGCGTCGTCGGCGTCCTCGCCGCGGCCCTTCTTGGCGGCGGCCACCGACCGCTGCAGCGCTGCCAGCAGGTCGACGACCTCGCCGGCGGACTTGGTGGAGGTCTCGGTGCGCTTGACCTCGCCGCCCTCCACCTTCGTCTTGACCATCGTCTCGACGGCCTCGGCGTAGTCGTCCTCGAACTCGCTGGGGTCGAAGTCACCGGCCAGCGTCTCGACGAGCATCTGCGCCATCTTCACCTCGGCCGGCTTCACCTCGCCCTCGAGATCGACGGAGAAGTCCGGGACGCGGACCTCGTCGGGCCACATCATCGTCTGGAGCACGATGACGTCGCCCTTCTCGGTCTCGCGCACCCGCAGCACGGCAGTGGTCGTCCGGTTGCGCAGGGCGACGGTGACGACGGCCATCCGGTCTGCCTCGCGCAGCGCCTCGCGCAGCAGCGCGTAGGGCTTCTTGCCAGTGTTCTCGGGCTCGAGGTAGTAGGCCTTCTCGAACAGCAGCGGATCGATCTGGTCGCTCGGCACGAACTTCTCGACCGAGATCTCCCGGCTCGACGTGGAGGGCAGGGCCGCCATGTCGTCGTCGGAGAGGACGACCATCTCGCCGTCCTCGGTCTCATAGCCCTTCGCGATGTCGGAGTAGGGCACCTCCTCGCCGTCGATCGAGCAGACCCGCTGGTAGCGGATCCGTCCGCCGTCGGTCACGTGGACCTGACGGAAGGAGACGTCGTGCGACTCGGTCGCCGCGTAGAGCTTGACCGGCACGCTCACCAGGCCGAAGGAGACCGCGCCCTTCCAGATCGCTCGCATGCGGACCAGTATCCCGCTACGGCGTCCAGCGTGCTTGTTCCGGGCACGCGTGGCTTGCCGGCCGCACCCCTGGGCCTGAGCGCGCTCAGCCCCAGAAGTGCGGCCACCGACCGGCGACGGCCTCGCCGTCCGCGTTGGGCACGAGCACGTTGCCCGGGTTGGGTGCCACCTCTGCCCGGCCCAGTCCGAACGTCGTGAGCAGCGGGCTGACCATCCGGTCGAAGAGCGGCGGTGCCAGGCGGTAGCCGGCGACCATCACGGCGTTGAAGATCCCGACGTTGCGGTCGCGTCGCGGGCGGTCGATCGCGTCGACACAGCGCGCGGCGACCCGGTCGGCGCTCACGATGGGCGGCGGCGGGGTGCCTCCGTGACCCGAGTAGCTCGCCGCCTGGTCGTAGATCGGCGTGTTGACGCTGCCGGGGGAGACGACGCTGACGTGCACGTCCGGACTGGTGCGGGCCTCGATCTGAAGCACGCGGGCCAGCCCGTAGGCGCCCCACTTGGTGGCGCAGTAGGAGCTCATCAGCGGCGTCACGATCTTCCCGAGCACCGATCCGACGAGCACGAGCGACCCTCCGCCGGCGCGGTCGAACATCAGCAGGGCGCAGCGCGCGACGTTCGCGGTGCCGATGAAGTTGGTGCGGACCGCTCGGTCGAACACCTCCGCCGGCACGTCCTGGAACCGCCCGTAGGCGACCACCGCCGCCGAGTGGATGACGGCGTCCAGGCCGCCGTACCTGCTCTCCGCCTCGGCGAACAGTCGCTCGACGGCCTCTCGCTCACCGACGTCGGTCGCGCACACGAGCACGTCGCGGGCACCCCGCGCCCGGCACTCGTCGGCGACCTCCTCGAGGACGTCCTGCGACCTCGACGCGAGGACCAGGCGTGCGCCTTCACCGGCCAGTCGGTGCGCCGTCGCTCGACCGACGCCCGACGAGGCGCCGGTGATCAGGACGCGCCTCGCTCGTTCCCCCGCGCCGTTCCTCGGGTCGCCCATCAGGTCGCCACCGCCACAGGTCCTCCGAACTCAGCTCCGTCCCGAAGCGGTAGCCCGTGGTCGCGCGGGGCAAACGAAGGCCCGGCTCACGCGCCTCCGGCGAGCCGCTCGATCACCCGCTCGATGCGGACGATCCCGAGCAAGCGTCCGCCGTTGTCGGTGCAGACCAGCGGATGGAACCGCGACGCGCGCTCGCGCACGATGGCGCGGCGGGCCGCGTCGGCGTCGCGCTCGGCGCGCACCTGCTCCAGGAGCCGAGCCGGCCGGGTGCGGCTCAGCGACCGGTGAAGGTCGGCCTCGCCTTGCTCATGAAGGCGTCGACGGCGTTGCGGTGGTCCTCCGTCGCGCCGCACCGGACCTGGGCCTCGGCCTCCGCGGCCAGGGTCTCGGCGAGGCTGAGCTGGGACGCCGCGGCGAGGAGCCGCTTCGACTCGGCGTACGCCGTGGTGGGACCGGACGCGAGCCGGGCTGCCAGGGCGGCCGCCGTCGACGCGACCTCCTCCGCGGCGACCACCTGACCGCTGATGCCCCACCCGACGGCGTCGGCGGGCTTGAAGGTGGTGCCGAGCAGGACGAGCTCGCGAGCACGGGACTCGCCGACCGAGCGGGTCAGCGTCGCCGACAGCCCGGAGTCGCAGGTGAGGCCGATCCCGGTGAAGGCGGTCCCGAGCGTGGCGTCCTCGGCGAAGACGCGCAGGTCGCAGGCCAGCGCCAGGCCGAGCCCGGCGCCGACGCAGGTGCCGTGAACTGCCGCCACCACCGGCTTCGGCATCGTGGCGAGGGCCTCGACGATCGGGGAGTAGTGCTCCTCGACGGTGCGGAAGGCGCCCTCCGCCCCGTCCGCGGCGAGCCGGGCGGCGTGCTCGGCCAGGTCCTGCCCCACGCAGAAGGCCGGGCCCTCGGCGGCGAGCACGACGGCCCGGACCGTGTCGTCGCCGCCGACCTCGGTGACCGCCGCGAGAAGCGCGGTCTTGAGGGTCTCGTCGAGGGCGTTGCGCTGGGCGGGCCGGTTCAGCGTCACGGTGGCGACGTCGCCGTCACGGGTGACCAGGCTCGACGGCACGCCTCAGACCTCTTCCACGGAGCCGGAGAACATCGTCCGCCGGGCCACGTCGTAGGTCTCGGCGTCCGCGCGGGTCGCGGCCATCTCCTCCGACGCCTGACCGGCCTTCAAGCCGTCGAGGTCGGCGAACCACAGCTCGGCGACCAGGTAGGGGGTGTCCTCGCCGCCGCGCGGACGGGTGAGCGTGAAGCGCTCGAGCCCCGGGATCGCCTTGACGAGGGGGACGTGCCGCTCGCGGTAGGTCGCCTCGAAGGACGGCCCGTCGGACGGGTCGAAGTACTGCACGGTGACGCGCTGCATCAGTCGGTCCACTCCTTGCTCACGAGCGTCAGGACGTCGTAGGTCGCCACCGGTTCGCCATCCTGGTTGACGACGACGGCGTCCCACCGGACCTCACCGTAGTCGGCACTGGTCCGCGGGGTGATCTGCTTGACCGTCAGCGTGACGGCGATCGAGTCGTCGGCCTTCACCGGCGTGAGGAACCGCAGGTTGTCGACGCCGAAGTTCGCGAGCACCGGCCCCGGGTTCGGCTCCACGAAGAGGCCCGCGGCGAGCGAGACGACCAGGTAGCCGTGGGCGACGATGCCACCGAAGAGAGGGTTCTTCGCTGCGGCCTCGGGGTCGGTGTGGGCGTAGAACGTGTCGCCGGTGAACTCGGCGAAGTGGTCGATGTCGGCCAGGGTCACGGTCCGCGGCGCGGAGGCGATCGTGTCGCCGATCCGCAGCGAAGCCAGGCTCTTGCGGAACGGGTGGACGCCGTCGTCGTTACGCGCCGACCCGGCGGTCCAACGGCCGGTGATCGCGGTCAGCATGTCGGGTGAGGCCTGGATCGCGGTGCGCTGCATGTAGTGGAGCACCGCGCGTACGCCGCCCAGCTCCTCGCCGCCGCCGGCCCGGCCGGGCCCGCCGTGGACGAGGACGGGAAGCGGGGAGCCGTGGCCGGTGGACTCAGCGGCGTCGTCGCGGTCCAGCACGAGGATGCGGCCGTGCCACGGTGCCGCGCCGAGGACCACCCGGCGAGCGACGTCGGGGTCGTGGGTGGCGAGCGAGCCGACCAGGCTGCCCTTGCCCTGGGCGGCGAGCCGGACGGCGTGGTCGACGTCATCGTAGGCGATGAGCGTGCTGACCGGCCCGAACGCCTCGACGTCGTGCGGCTCGACGGCGCCGTCGGCGGCCTTGAGCAGCACGGGGGAGATGAAGGCGCCCCGCTCGGGGTCCGCGTCGACGGTGTCGACGCGGTCGGGGTTGCCGAAGACGATCTCGGCAGAGGCGCGCAGCGACTGGATGGCCTTGCGGACCTCCTCGCGCTGGTCGAGGCTGACCAGGGCGCCCATCCGGACGCCCTCGGCGCGCGGGTTGCCGACGGTGACCTTCGCGAGCCGGGCGGAGATCGCCTCGGCGACGGCGTCGGCCCGGTCGCGCGGCACGAGGACGCGCCGGATCGCCGTGCACTTCTGGCCGGCCTTGACCGTCATCTCGGTGACGACGCCCATGACGAACAGGTCGAACTCGGGGTCGTCGACGGCGACGTCGGGCCCGAGGATCGAGCAGTTGAGGGAGTCGGCCTCGACGCCCAGCTGCACGCCGCCGTGCAGGACGTTGGTGTGGTTGCGGAGGAGGCCGGCGGTGTGCGCGGAGCCCGTGAAGGCGACCTGGTCCTGCACGGTCAGCTCGTCGAGCAGGCCCTGGGGGCTGCCGCACAGCAGCTGGAGGGCGCCTTCCGGGAGGAGGCCGGCGTCGATGATCCGGCGTACGACGGCCTCGGTGAGGTACGCCGTCTGGGCGGCCGGCTTCACGATGGTCGGCGCACCCGCCAGGACGGCCGGGGCGAGCTTCTCGAGCATGCCCCAGACGGGGAAGTTGAAGGCGTTGATCTGAACGGCTACGCCGGGGCGGCTCGTGTAGATGTGCTGGCCCAGGAAGGTTCCAGCGCGGCCCAGCCGCTCGGTGCCGCCGTCGAGGTAGACGGTGTCGTTGGGCATCTCGCGGGTGCCCTTGCTGGCCATCGAGAACACCGTGCCGATGCCGCCGTCGATGTCGACCGCGGAGTCCCGGGCGGTCGCGCCGGTGGAGTAGGAGAGCTCGTAGAACTCGTCCTTGCGCGTCATCAGGTCCTTGGCGACCGCCTTGAGCAGAGCGGCCCGCTCGTGGAAGGTCAGCGCCTGCAGGGCCGGCGCGCCGACCGTGCGGGCGTGCTGCACCATCGCGCCGAGGTCCAGCCCGGTCGAGCTGATCCGGCTGATCTCCTCGCCGGTCACCGCGTCGAGGACGGGTCGGCCCTCGTCGTCGGCCCGGAACCAGCGCCCGGCGGCGTAGCTCTCCAGCATTCCAGTCACAGGTGGCTCCATCCCTCGGCTTCCGGGCAGGACGGCGTCACGCCCTTGCGTGGCCCGGCGTACGCGTGTCAAGGTATAACAGACCGCTCGGTCAGTAAACCCTGCGACGAGGAGGAATCGTGCCGACCACGGACACCGAAACCGGCATGGCGCCAGACCCGACCGCCGAGCGCGCTCTGCTCGAGCAGTTCGACGCGATCGTCGAGCGCAACGACCGCGTCGAGCCTCGCGACTGGATGCCCGAGGGCTACCGCAAGACGCTGATCCGACAGGTCGCCCAGCACGCCCACTCCGAGATCATCGGCATGCAGCCCGAGGGCAACTGGATCAGCCGCGCGCCGTCGCTGCGCCGCAAGGCCATCCTGCTCGCCAAGGTGCAGGACGAGGCCGGCCACGGGCTCTACCTCTACTCCGCGACCGAGACCCTCGGCCCCTCCCGCCAGGAGCTCACCGAGATGCTGCTGGCCGGCAAGCAGAAGTACTCCTCGATCTTCAACTACCCGACGCTCTCCTACGCCGACGTCGGCACGATCGGCTGGCTCGTCGATGGTGCCGCGATCTGCAACCAGGTGCCGCTGTGCCGGACGTCGTACGGCCCCTACGGCCGGGCGATGATCCGCGTCTGCAAGGAGGAGTCCTTCCACCAGCGGCAGGGCTACGAGCTGCTCATGACGATGATGCAGGGCACCGACGAGCAGCGCGCGATGGTGCAGGAGTCGGTGAACCGGTTCTGGTGGCCGGCGCTGATGATGTTCGGGCCGCCCGACGACGAGTCCCCGAACACCGCCCAGTCGATGGCCTGGGGCATCAAGCGCAACACCAACGACGACCTCCGCCAGCGCTTCGTCGACATGAGCGTCCCGCAGGCCGAGGCCCTCGGCGTCACGCTGCCCGACCCGGAGCTGCGCTGGAACGAGGAGCGCGGCCACCACGACTTCGGCCAGCCCGACTGGGACGAGTTCATGCAGGTCGTCAAGGGCAACGGCCCGTGCAACGCCCAGCGGCTCGCGCACCGCCGCCGCGCCCACGAGGACGGCGCGTGGGTCCGTGAGGCGGCGCTCGCGTTCGCGGACAAGTCGGGTGGTCTCGACACACCCGCGCTCGTTCCTCGCGAGGGCTACTCGACCAGCGAAACGGAGGAGGTCCGATGAGCGACAGGCGCGAGTGGCCCCTCTACGAGGTGTTCGTGCGCGGCAAGCGCGGTCTGAACCACGTCCACGTCGGCTCGCTCCACGCGCCCGACGACGACATGGCCATCCGGCACGCCCGTGACGTCTACACCCGCCGCAACGAGGGCGTCAGCATCTGGGTCGTGAGGTCCGCCGACATCACGGCGTCCAGCCCCGACGAGAAGGATCCGCTCTTCGCTCCGTCGGGCGACAAGGTCTACCGACACCCCACCTTCTACGACATCCCCGACAACGTCCCCCACATGTGAGCAGCTGATGTCGCACTCGACCCCCGACCCCAACGCCGCCGCGGGCAACGTCTACGACGGCCTGCTCGAGCACCACGACGTCGCCGGGGACGACTCCCAGTGGGCCTTCGGCACCGACTTCGAGGACCCGCTCGCCGGCGTCGACACCACCGTCCCCGACGACGTCGACGCCCACGAGCTGGCGACCTACTGCCTGATGCTCGGCGACGACGCGCTCGTTCTTTCCCAGCGCATCTCCGAGTGGTGCAGCAACGCCCCGGACCTGGAGGAGGACATCGCGCTGGCCAACATCGCCCTCGACCTCCTGGGCCAGGCGCGGCTGCTCCTGGCGCGGGCCGCCGCGGCCGACCCCTCCGTCGTCCCGACCCTGCCCGAGGGGTCGCCCGTCCCGGCCGAGGACGCGCTCGCCTTCTTCCGCGACGCCGGCCAGTTCCGCAACCTGCGGATCACCGAGGTGCCGAACGGTGACTTCGCCCACGTGGTCGTGCGGACGCTGCTGTTCGCAACCGTCCGGCTCTCGCTGTTCACCCGGCTGGCCGAGAGTCGCGACCCGGTGCTCGCCGCCATCGCGGCGAAGGGGGTCAAGGAGCTGACCTACCACCGTGACTACGCCGGTCGCTGGTTCCTCACCCTCGCCCAGGGGACCGACGAGTCGCGCCGCCGGCTCACGGCCGCGCTGGCCGAGCTGTGGCCGCTGTTCGGCGAGCCGCTCTCGACCCACCCCGTCGAGGCCGGCGTCGCCGCTGCCGGCGTCGGTGTCGACCCGGCCGCCGTGGCCGACGAGGTCGACGTCGTGCTGGAGCAGGTCTTCGCCGTCAGCGGCGTCGACCGGCCCGGCGCCGCGCCGCTCGCAGGCGTCCAGGGGCGCACCGGCCGCGACGGGCTGCACACCGAGGCGCTCTCCCGGATGCTCGCCGAGATGCAGGTGGTCGCCCGCGCCCACCCGATGGGGAAGTGGTGAGCATGCCGACCGCGACCGCGACCGCCACGACGGCGTACGACATCGCGGCCTCGGTCACCGACCCCGAGATGCCGATGCTGACCCTCGAGGACCTCGGGGTGCTCCGTGGCGTCCGCGAGTCCGGCGGCCGGGTCGTCGTCACCATCACGCCGACCTACTCCGGGTGCCCCGCGATGGCGACGATGCGCGACGACCTCGTGCACAAGCTGACCGACGCCGGGTACGACGCCCGCGTCGAGGTGGCGCTCAGCCCGGCGTGGTCCAGCGACTGGATCAGCGAGCGCGGACGGGCGGCTCTCCGTGCGCACGGGCTGTCGGCGCCGGGCAGGGCGCCCAGCGCCGACGGCCCGATCGCGCTGAACCTGTCGCCGACCCGCCGCCGGCTGACCTGCCCGCGGTGCGGCTCCGCGCAGGTCGAGCTGACCTCGGAGTTCGGCGCCACCGCCTGCAAGGCGCTCTACCGCTGCACGGCGTGCCTCGAGCCGTTCGAGCACGTGAAGGAGATCTGAGATGACCGTCGTCGAGACCGCCCCTCGCTCCGCCAGGACGGCCGCCTTCCACACCCTCACCGTGGCAGCTGTCGAGACGCTCTGCGAGGACGCCGCGGCCGTCACCTTCGACGTGCCCCCGGAGCTGGCCGAGGACTACGCCTTCCTGCCCGGGCAGTCCCTCACGCTGCGGCGCACCGTCGGCGGTCGCGAGGAGCGGCGCTCCTACTCCATCTGCGCGCCCGTGGGCGCCCGTCCCCGGATCGGCGTCCGCGAGATCCCGGACGGGCTGTTCTCGACGTGGCTGGTCCACGACGTCCGGCCTGGCGACGAGATCGAGGTGCAGGTCCCGACCGGCAGCTTCACCGCCGACCCGCGCGCCGGTGGTCGACACCTGTGCATCGCGGCCGGCTCCGGCATCACGCCCATGCTGTCGATCGCGACCTCGCTGCTGACGCACGGCGACGCCGAGGTCGCGCTGCTCTACGGCAACCGGACGAGCGGGTCGGTCATGTTCGCCGAGGACCTGGGTGACCTCAAGAACGCCTTCGGGTCGCGGCTGCAGCTGGTCCACGTGCTCTCCCGAGAGCCCCGGGACGCCGAGCTCTTCTCCGGTCGCCTCGACGCCGACCGGATCCGGCGGATCCTCGACGTCCTGCTGCCCGTCGAGCAGTTCGACGACGTCTGGCTCTGCGGCCCCTTCGCCATGATCAACGACGCGCGCGAGGTGCTCACCGAGCTCGGTGTCGCGGCCGACCGGATCCACTTCGAGCTCTTCTACGTCGACGAGCCGCCGCCGGAGCTCAAGCGCCTCGACCGCGTCTACGACGGTGCCACCACCGACGTCACCATCGTCCTCGACGGCCTCTCCGCCACCGCCGCCCTGCCGCGCGACCAGAGCATCCTCGACGCCGCACAGGCGTCCCGCTCCGACCTCCCCTTCGCCTGCAAGGGCGGCGTGTGCGGCACCTGCCGCGCCAAGGTCACCGACGGAGTGGTCGACATGCGGCGCAACTACGCCCTCGAGCCCGCCGAGGTCGACGCCGGCTTCGTGCTCACCTGCCAGTCCTACCCCGTCGGAGACTGCGTCACCGTCGACTTCGACGCCTGAGAGGAACGACGTGACCGGAACTGCCGTCCTGCTCGAGGAGCAGCCCGACCGCGTGCTGCTCCGCCTCAACCGGCCGGAGGTCCGCAACGCCATCGACCAGCAGATGGTCGACGAGCTGCACCGGGCGTGCGCGATCCTCGAGGCCGAGCCGCGGGTCGCCCTGATCGTCGGTGAGGGCGGTGGCTTCGCTGCCGGCGCCGACATCGGCCAGCTGCGGGAGCGGCGCCGCGACGACGCCCTGCGCGGCATCAACTCCGGTCTCTTCGACCGCATCCGCCGCCTGCCGATGCCGGTCATCGCGCTGGTCGACGGCTACGCGCTGGGCGGGGGAGCCGAGCTCGCCTACGCCTGCGACTTCCGCATCGGTACGCCGACCACCAGGATCGGCAACCCGGAGACCGGGCTCGGCATCCTCGCCTCCGCCGGCGCGGCCTGGCGGCTCGCCGAGCTGGTGGGGGAGCCGCTCGCCAAGGAGATCCTGCTGACCGGCCGCGTGCTCGACGCCGACGAGGCGCGGGCCGTGCGGCTGCTCAACGAGGTCGTCGAGCGGGACGAGCTCCTGGCGGCCGGGCACCGCTGGGCCGACTCGATCGCGAAGCAGGCGCCGCTCGCCGTACGCCTCACCAAGGCCGTCTTCCACGCGCCACGGGAGGCGCACCCCTTCGTCGACGACCTCGCCCAGGCCATCCTGTTCGAGACCGCCGACAAGCACGAGCGGATGACCGCGTTCCTCGACCGCCGAAAGGACTCCCAGCGATGACCTCCACCCTCCCCAGCGAGGTCGGCGTCTACGGGGGAGGACGCATGGGTGCGGGCATCGCCCACTCCTTCCTCGTCTCCGGCTCGTCCGTCACCGTCATCGAGGCGACCGCCGACGCCGCCGAGCAGGCGCGGCAGCGGGTGCTCGACAGCCTGACCACCGCCCGCGAGCGCGGCAAGCTCGGCGGTGACCTGGGCAGCTACACCGCGCGGCTGCGGGTCAGCGACGACGCCGGTGCGCTGGCCACGGCCGAGCTCGTCGTGGAGGCGGTCCCCGAGGACGTCGACCTGAAGGCACAGGTCCTCACCGGCATCGAGGCCGCTGCTCCGGAGGCGGTGCTCGCGACCAACACCAGCTCGCTCTCCGTCGACGGGCTCGCCGGGCGGCTGGCCCGTCCGGACCGGTTCCTCGGCCTGCACTTCTTCAACCCCGTCCCGGCCAGCGCGCTGGTCGAGATCGTCGTCGGCGCCACGACCGACGCCGGCCTCGTCGGCCGGGCGCAGGGCTGGGTCGAGGCACTGGGCAAGACCGCGATCACCGTCACCGACTCGCCCGGCTTCGCGTCGAGCCGGCTGGGCGTCGCCATCGCGCTGGAGGCGATGCGCATGCTCGAGGAGGGCGTCGCGTCCGCCGCCGACATCGACACCGCCATGACCCTCGGCTACCGCCACCCCGTCGGGCCGCTGCGCACGAGCGACATCGTCGGGCTCGACGTACGCCTGGCCATCGCCGAGCACCTCGCCCGCGAGGTGAGCCCCCGCTTCGAGCCGCCGCAGATCCTCCGCGACCTCGTCGCGGCCGACAAGCTCGGCCGCAAGACCGGAGAGGGGTTCTACCGGTGGTGACCGATGCGCTGCCCGACCCGCTCGACACCTCCCGCACGATGTGGGCCGACGACCCGGCCTCGCGCGCGCTCGGCATGGAGCTCCTCGACCTCGGGCCCGGCTGCGCCGTGGTCGCGATGACGGTCCGCGAGGACATGGTCAACGGCTACGGGATCGCCCACGGTGGCCTGGTCGCCGCACTCGCCGACAGCGCCTTCGCCCTCGCGTGCAACTCGCGCGGGCGGATGACCGTCGCGTCGGGCTTCGACGTGAGCTTCCTCGAGGCCGGCCGGCTCGGCGACCGGCTCGTCGCGACCGCGGACGAGACCGCGCTGCGCGGCCGGTCCGGGATCTACGACGTCACGGTCCACCGCGAGCCCGACGGTGGGACGGTGGCGGTCTTCCGCGGCCGCAGCCGGACCATCGCGCGCGACTGAGCACCCGAACACGTACGACAGCTCGACCGACAGGAGCGACCATGCAGGACCTCAGCCCCCAGCCCGGTGACCTGGAGCCGATCGAGACCGCCTCGGTCGACGAGCTGCGGAGCCTCCAGACCGAGCGCCTGCGCTGGTCGGTGCGTCATGCCTACGAGAACGTGCCGCACTACCGCGCGTCGTTCGACCGGGCCGGCGTGCATCCCGGTGACATCAAGGACCTGTCCGACCTGGCGATGCTGCCCTTCACCGTGAAGGCGGACCTGCGGGAGAACTACCCGTTCAAGATGTTCGCGGTTCCTCGTGAGGAGGTCGTCCGCATCCATGCATCCTCGGGGACCACCGGCAAGCCGACCGTGGTCGGCTACACGCGCGACGACATCGACGCGTGGGCGACGGTCGTGGCGCGCAGCATCCGTGCTGCCGGCGGCCGTGCCGGTCACCTCCTCCACAACGCCTACGGCTACGGCCTGTTCACCGGCGGGCTGGGGGCGCACTACGGCGCCGAGAAGCTCGGTTGCACGGTCATCCCCGTCTCGGGCGGCATGACGGAGCGCCAGGTGCAGCTCATCCAGGACTTCCGCCCCGACATCATCATGGTGACCCCGTCCTACATGCTCTCCGTGATCGACGAGATGGAGCGTCAGGGGATCGACCCGCGCAGCACCTCGCTCAAGGTCGGCATCTTCGGCGCCGAGCCGTGGACCAACGACATGCGGCGCGAGATGGAGGAGCGCCTCGACATGCACGCCGTCGACATCTACGGACTCTCGGAGGTCATGGGCCCGGGCGTGGCGAGCGAGTGCGTCGAGACGAAGGACGGACTCCACATCTGGGAGGACCACTTCTATCCCGAGATCATCGACCCGGTCACGGGCGAGGTGCTGCCCGACGGCGAGGTGGGTGAGCTGGTCTTCACCTCGCTGACGAAGCAGGCGATGCCCGTCATCCGCTACCGGACGCGAGACCTCACCCGGCTGCTGCCCGGCACGGCGCGGACCATGCGCAGGATGGAGAAGGTCACCGGGCGCACCGACGACATGATCATCCTGCGTGGCGTGAACCTGTTCCCGACCCAGATCGAGGAGCTCGTCCTGGCGACGCGCGAGCTGTCGCCGCACTTCCAGTGCGTGCTCGGCCGCGACGGGATCCTGGACAACATGACCGTCCGGGTGGAGCGCCGCGAGTCGGCGTCCGCCGAGGATGCGCGGCAGGCGGGCGCGCTCCTCCAGCGGCAGATCAAGAACTCGATCGGCGTCACGGTCGCGGTCGACGTGGTCGAGCCGGCCGGCATCGAGCGGTCGGTCGGGAAGATGCGCCGGATCGTCGACCAGCGGCCGCCGCGCTGAGCGCTGGGTCCCGTCGGTTCAGGCCCTGACGAGCCCGTCGAAGGCCAGGGCGGCGACGGTCGAGGCGAGCTGATCGGCCGAGATCTCGCCGTTCGGGCGGTACCACTCGACGAGCGAGTTGACCATGCCGAACAGCAGCCGGCTCAGCACGTCCGGGTCGAGGTCGGCGCGCAGCGCTCCCTCCTCCACCGCCTCGTTGACGAGACTGGCCAGGGCACGGTCGATCCGGCGCCGTCGCCTCAGTGCGGCCACCTCGGTGTCGCTGTTCCCGTGCACGCGCAGGAGCAGCGTGACGGCCGACTGGTGCGCGACCAGCACCTCCACGCTCCGGCGTACGACGTCGCGCAGCCGTTCGGAGGCCGGGCCGGTGCCCCTGGTGGCGGCGTCCACGGCGCTGTCGAGCTCGTCCAGAGCCTCGTCCAGCACCTCGGCGAGCAGCTGCTCCTTGCTGCTGACGTGGTGGTAGACCGCCGACTTGGTGACGTTGAGCGACTTCGCGATGTCGTCGATGCTGGTGGCGTCGTACCCCTTGCGGATGAAGAGGGCGACCGCAGCCCGCAGCACGGCGTCCCGGTCGTGCCCCGGTCGGCCGCGTCGAGAGCGTGTGATCGCTTCAGTCACAGCCGAAGCCTGTCACACCGCCGGGCTGGCGCACCCGGTCAGAGCGGCCGGACGGTGAGCGTCTGGGCGAGCGTCCCCAGCGGGCCGCCGGAGTCGTGGAGGACGCTGCTGGTCAACCCGTGGCCGTCCGGGCCGAACGTGACGGTCGTGTCGAAGCCCAGCCATCCGGGCGCGGGCGTCCGGACGAGGTGCGCGGTCAGGTCGACGTTGGGGAAGAGGACCTCGGACGGGCTGGCTCGCACCGTCATCCCGTTGGCGATGTCGAGGAGCCCGGCGGCGCTGGCGAGCGGACTGGTCTCCTCGTCGAGCAATGGGACGTCGGTGCGGACCCAGTAGCGGGCCCGGCCGGGCGCGGTCTCGTCCCGCCGGAGCTGCGCCGAGGCGATGAAACCGCCCGGCCACACCGTGGTCGGGTCCCAGGCCGGCAGCGAGCCGGGCTCCGGCAGAGCCGGCAGGTGGGTGCCGCTGAGGTCGGTGGTGTCGCCGCGCGCCAGCAGCCACGCCCGCAGGACGACCGCCGGCCGGCCGGCATGGCTGAGCACGGCCTCGACGAGCTCGATGGTCCGGCCCGGCCGGACGACCCGGACGTCCACCTCGCACTCGGCCATGGGCAGCACACCGAGGATGTCGAAGGAGAGCCGCGAGACCGCCAGGGCATCGCCACCGCGGCGCTGACGGTGGTCCCCCTCGACGGCGTGCGTCATCACGCCGAGCGCGGGTGCGACGTGCTGCTCGTCGGTCCGCCACGCGCCGCTGACGTGCTCGGTCGGGGTGAAGGCGTTGTCGCCGGTGCGGAGGAAGTAAGGCACGCGGCAGGCTATCCAGTGGGTGCCGGGCGCTCCGCGAGGCCCTTGAGGTTGAGCAGCTGCCGGCGCGCCATCACCAGGTCGCCGACGGCGAGCAGCGGCGCCGCCCAGCGTGACGGGCAGGCGACCACCTTCAGCAGCAGCCGCGTGGAACCGGCGGCGGACGGCTCCAGCACGTAGGACATCAGCGCGCCCATGATCGTCGCCGTCAGCTGATGACCCGGGTCGACGGAGAGGATCCTGCCCTGCGGCCGCCCTCCGACGGCCGTGAACGGCTCGCCGACCGTCGGCTCGGCCAGCCCGACCAGCGATCGCGGCGAGCGACGGCCGCGGTTGTCGATCCAGTCGTAGGAGTACGGCGCCAGCCGCACCTGGGCCAGCCAGGGCCACACCGCCTCCGGCGACGCGGCGACCGACACGCCCCGCCACGCCTGCAACGTCGGCGAGTCGACCAGGGCGTCGCACGGATAGGGCCGGCGTACGTCGGCGTCGGTGACGCCCCACCGATCGCCGATCATCTGCTCAGCCGGTCAGCGACGCCATCCAGGCCTCGACGTCGGCCGAGGAGCGGGGGAGCGAGCCGGACAGGTTCTCGGCGCCGTCGGCGCGTACCACCACGTCGTCCTCGATGCGGATGCCGATGCCGCGCAGCTCCTCGGGGACGAGCAGGTCGTCCTCCTGGAAGTAGAGGCCGGGCTCGACGGTGAGCACCATCCCCTCGGCGAGCGTGCCCTCGGCGTAGGCCTCCTTCGAGGCGACGCCGCAGTCGTGCACGTCGAGGCCGAGCATGTGGCTCACGCCGTGCAGGGTCCAGCGCGAGTAGACCTTGCTGTCCTCGTCGAGCGCCTCGTCGACCGGGACCGGCAGCAGGCCCAGGTCGTCGAGGCCGTGCGCGAGCACGTCGACGGCGGCGTGGTGCGCCGCGCGGAAGGCGGCGCCGGGCCGGACCGCCGCGAGCCCGGCCTCCTGCGCACGGAAGACGAGGTCGTAGAGGTCGCGCTGCAGCGGCGTGTAGGTGCCCGACACCGGCAGCGTCCGGGTCACGTCGGCGGTGTAGAGGTTGCGGCCCTCGACACCCATGTCGAGCAGCACCATCGTGCCGGGCGTGATCGGCCCGGTGTTGTCGATCCAGTGCAGCGTCGTGGCGTGCGAGCCGCCGCCGACGATCGAGTCGTAGCCGATGTCGTTGCCCATGGCCCGGGCACGGCGGAAGAACGTGCCCTCGATCCAGCGCTCGCCGAACTCGAGCACCCGCGGCCACTCACGCACGGAGTCCTCGAAGCCGTACGCCGTGATGTCGCACGCCTCCTGGAGCTGGGCGATCTCCCAGTCGTCCTTGACCAGCCGCAGCTCCGAGGCCACCCGGGAGAGCTCGTCGTCACGGGTCTCGTCGGGGGAGACCAAAGCGTCGACGTAGGAGTCTCTGCCCCTCAGCACGCGTGTCTTGGTGGTCGCCTTGGTCTGAAGGAGGGAGGACAGGTCGCTGATGTGCCGGACCTCGATGCCGAGCGAGTCGGAGATCTCGCGCGCCGACGGACGCCGGCCGACCCACAGCTCGCCGTAGACGCGGTCGCGGAAGAACTCGTCGGTGTCCCGGGAGGAGCGAGGCCGCGCGTAGAGCACCGAGGAGCCGTCCGGCTCGACCACCAGGACGGCGTCGGAGGTCTGGTTGCCGGTGAAGTAGGTGTGCGCGGTGTCGGGCCGGAACCGGTAGTCGGTGTCGTAGGAGCGGACCTTGAAGCCGCCCGCGGGCAGCACCAGGCGCTCACCCGGGAACGCGTCGGCCAGCCGGGCCCGCCGCGCGGCGGCGTACGCCGTCACGGGGTGTGCCGGGAGGTCCAGCTCCCGGTCGCCCCAGCCCTGCCGCATGAACGCCGACCACGCCTCCGGGACGGAGGGGTCGTGCGACTCGGTCGCAGGCTTCGCGGGACGCTGTGTCGTGACCGGAGTCTCCTCACCCATGGGCACACTCTAGGCCGCGTGTCGCGCCGATAGGGTGGCCCCCATGGGGGCAGGTACGCGGCTGACGCGGCGCAGACGGGCGAGCGGCACGGTCTTCACCGTCGTCGTGTCGATCGTCGTCGTGCTGGCGGCGCTGCCGATGCTGCTCCTGATCGCCTTCTCCGGCGCGCCCACGACGCTGCTGATCGCGACGCTGCTCGCCGCGCTGCCGGTCGTCCCGCTCGTCGCCGGCTACCTCTGGCTCGACCGCTACGAGCCCGAGCCGCACGGGCTGCTCGCCCTGGGGCTGCTCTGGGGCGCCTTCGTCGCCTGCTTCGCCGCGGTCGTCCTCGAAGGTGTCGGGGGCGTCGTCACCGGCCTCACCGGTGACCTGTCCAGCGCGGTGCTCGCACCTGTGGTCGAGGAGGCCTGCAAGGGCGCCTTCCTGCTCGCGCTGCTGTGGTGGCGGCGCGACGAGCTCGACGGCATCCTCGACGGCATCGTCTATGCCGGCATGGTGGGGATCGGCTTCGCCTTCACCGAGAACATCCTCTATCTCGCCGCCGCCTACGACGGCACCGACGGCATCGGCCCGGGCGGCCTCGACGCGCTCACCCGCACGTTCGTGGTCCGCTGCCTGGCCAGCCCCTTCGCCCACCCGCTCTTCACGGCCTTCACCGGGGTCGGCATCGGCATCGCGGTCGGCGCCCGCTCGGGCGCCCTGCGACTGCTCGCCCCGCTGGGCGGGTACGCGTGTGCAGTGGTGACGCACGCGCTCTGGAACTCCTCGACGGTCTACGGCCTCGGGGGCTTCGTGCTGGTCTACGTCGTGCTGATCATCCCCGTCCTCTGTGCCATCGGGGCGCTCGCCCTGTGGGCCCGCTCCTCCGAGCGGAGGATGCTCGCCCGGTCGCTGGGCGACGCCGCCGCCCGCGGGCTGCTGCCCGCGACCGACATCGGCTGGGTCGTCGACCTGGCCGCCCGCCGCCGCAGCCGCGCCTACGCCCGGGCCGTGGGCGGCGCTGCCGCGGAGCGGGCGATGCGCGACTACCAGCAGGCCGCCATCGAGCTCGGCTACCTCCACTACCGCTACCTGCGCGGAACACCGCCGCCGAACTTCGCCGCGCGGGGGCAGGAGTACGTCGCCCGAATCGGTAGGGTCAGGCCGACCATCGCATTTCCCGGACAGGTGGTACCCACGCGATGACGACTCACGAAGCACCCGGTGGCTCCGACGTCGGGACGGAGACCACCCGGATGGTGACCGCACTGGTGCGGCTGCGCCAGGCGCTCACCGATGTCGCACTTCCGCTCGACCTCCCCGGGGCGGCCGAGCAGCGCGTCAGCCAGACCGAGCTGGTCGCCCAGCTCGAGGACTACGTCATCCCCCGCATCACGACGATCGAGGCGCCCCTCCTCGCCGTGGTCGGCGGCTCCACCGGCGCGGGCAAGTCGACGCTGGTCAACTCCCTGGTCGGCTCACGCGTGACGACCCCCGGCCTCCTCCGGCCGACCACCCGGTCGCCCGTGCTCGTGCACAACCCCGCCGACGGGCAGTGGTTCGGCCAGGACCGGCTGCTGCCCGACCTCGAGCGGGTGTCCCACTCCACCAACGACCCGCACGCGCTGCAGCTCGTCGCGTCCGAGAGCGTCCCCGCCGGCCTGGCGATCCTCGATGCGCCCGACGTCGACTCGGTCGAGGAGCAGAACCGGCTCCTCGCCGCCCAGCTGCTCGCCGCCGCGGACCTCTGGATCTTCGTCACCTCCGCCGCGCGGTACGCCGACCAGGTGCCGTGGGGCTTCCTACGCTCCGCCGCGGAGCGGTCCACGGCGGTCGCCATCGTGCTCGACCGCACGCCGGCGGACGCCGTCCAGACCGTGGCGACGCACCTGGCCCGGATGCTCGCCTCGCGCGGGCTCAAGGACAGCCCGCTGTTCATCGTGCACGAGGGCAAGGTCTCCGACGAGGGCCTGCTCCCGGCCGAGCACGTCGCCGAGGTCCGCGGCTGGCTGGAGATGCTCGCCGCCGACACCGGCGCCCGCCAGGCGGTCGTCCGGCAGACCCTCGAGGGTGCGGTGCGCACGGTGTCGCGCCGGGCCCACCCGGTCGCCGACGCCTCAGTCGCGCAGGCCGAGGCGGTGGCCCGGCTGCGACGCGACGCCGAGACGGCGTACGACCGGGGACTGCAGGCCATCCTCGCCGCGACCGCCGACGGCACCATGCTGCGCGGCGAGGTGCTCGCCCGTTGGCAGGAGTTCGTCGGCACCGGTGAGCTGCTGCGCTCGCTGGAGTCGAAGGTCAGCAAGCTGCGCGACCGGCTCGTGAGCGCCGTCAAGGGCAAGCCCCAGCAGGCCGAGCAGGTCCAGGTGGCCGTCGAGTCCGGCCTGGAGCTGCTCATCCTCGAGCACGCCGAGGCGGCCGCCGAGCACGCCGAGGCGTCCTGGCTTCAGCTCGAGGCGGGCCGCGGCCTGCTCCAGTCCTCGCCCACCGACCTCGGCCGGGCCTCCCGGGACCTGCGCCGCAAGGCCGAGCGGGCCGTGCGCGACTGGCAGCAGGACGTCCTGGACATGGTGCGCACCGAGGGCGCCGACAAGAAGTCCACTGCACGGTTCCTCGCCTTCGGCGTCAACGGGCTCTCCGTCGCGCTGATGGTGGTCGTCTTCGCCAACACCGCCGGCCTGACCGGCGCCGAGGTGGGCATCGCGGGCGGCTCCGCAGTCGTCGGGCAGAAGCTGCTCGAGGCGGTCTTCGGCGACCAGGCGGTGCGCACGCTCTCCGAGCGCGCCCGCAAGTCGCTCGAGGTGCGGGTGCGGACGCTCTTCGCCGACGAGCAGGTGCGCTACCTCGACGTCATCGACAACCTGCGCGTGGACCCGGAGGCGGCCGAGAAGCTGCGCCAGGCCGCGCGCCGCGTCGACGATGCCAGGTACGCGACCCGGATCGGGCAGCAATAGGGTGAGGTCATGACCTCGCTGCTCAAGAGCTCCAAGACGGCCATGGTCTCCTCGGGTGCGGACCGGTCGGGCATCGTCGAGCGGATCGACGGGCTCGCTGCTGCGGTGGACGCCGCGGGCGGCCGGCTCAGCGACGAGGTCGTCGGCGAGGCGCAGGCCGTCGTCGAGCGGGCCCAGGGACGACTCAAGCTCTCCGCCGACCACACCGTCGTCGGCATCGCCGGCGCCACCGGCTCGGGCAAGTCCTCGACGTTCAACGCGCTGACCGGCCTCGAGCTCTCGGCGGTCGGGGTACGACGCCCGACGACCTCGTGGGCGACCGCGTGCGTCTGGGGCACCCAGGGCGCCCGGGAGCTGCTGGAGTGGCTCGGGATCCCCGATCGCCACCAGACCACCCGCGACTCGATGCTCGACACCCGCCGCGAGGGGCACGATCTCGACGGCGTCGTACTCCTCGACCTGCCGGACCACGACTCCACCGAGGTGGCCCACCACCTCGAGGTCGACCGCCTCGTCGTGCTCGTCGACATGCTGGTGTGGGTCCTGGACCCGCAGAAGTACGCCGACGCGGCGATCCACGACCGCTACCTCGAGCCGCTCAAGACCCACGACGAGGTGATGGTCGTCGTGCTCAACCACATCGACACGGTCCCCGAGGAGCGGCGGGAGTCGATGGTCGCCGACGTGCGCCGGCTGCTCGATCTCGACGGACTGCAGAAGGTCCCGATCATCCCCGTCAGCGCCAAGCTGGGCTGGGGCGTCCAGGAGCTCAAGGCGGAGATCGGCCGACGCGTCGCCGAGAAGAAGGCGACCCGAGGCCGGCTCGAGGCCGACATCAGGACGGTCGCGGGCAAGGTCGCGGCCGAGTCCGGCTCGGCGAAGGCCCGCTCCCTCGCTCCTGCCCGGGTCGAGGCGCTCGACGACGCGATCGCCGAGGCGGCGGGCGTCCCGACCATCGTGGACGCGGTCGAGCGCGCCACCCGGATGCGGGCCAACCGGGCGACCGGCTGGCCGCTCGTGTCGTGGGTCTCCTCGCTGAAGCCGGACCCGCTCAAGCGCCTCCACCTCGACCTCGGCTCGGCGGGCAAAGAGCTCACGGGTCGCTCCCGGACGTCGGTCCCCACGGCCACCGCCGTGCAGCGCGCTCGTGTCGACAGCGAGGTGCGCGCGCTCGCCGACGACGCGTCGACCGGTCTCGGTGACGCGTGGCAGGAGTCGATCCGGCAGGCGTCGGTCTCCCGGATCGACGACCTCAACGACCGCCTCGACGCCGCGCTCGGCGACACCGACCTCGGCGCCTCGAGGCTCCCCGTCTGGGCGGGTCTCGTCCGCGTCCTCCAGTGGCTGCTCATCCTCGCCGCCGTCGGCGGAGGCGTCTGGTCCCTCGCGGCCCTGCTGTCCGGTGGCCTCGACGACGACTCGATCCCCCACGTCGCCGGCATCGCGCTGCCGCTCGTCCTGCTCATCGGGGGAGTGGCGCTCGGCGTCGTCCTGGCGCTGGTCTGTCGCTTCCTCGTCGCTGCCACCGCCCGCTCCCGGGCCGCCAGGGCCGACCAGCGGCTGCGCAGCGCCGTCTCCGAGGTTTCCCAGGAGCTGGTCGTCACCCCGGTCCAAGCGGAGCTGGCGGCGTACTCCGAGGTCCGCACCGGGCTCGACCGCGCTCTGGCGTAGCCCAGGGCGTCCGGGAGTGGCGCCACGCCGCGGCGGCGTGCACGTTTACTCCCCGCCGCTCAACCTCATGCACTACTAGGATGTCGACGCAGACCGGCTGGTGCGACGTGCATCCAGCTGGACCGACGACCCCGAGGCGCCGGCTCCGGCGCGTGAGGAGCGTGCGGCATCGTGACGTTCTCGAGTGTCGACGAGCTGCTGGAGGCGGCCCGCGACGGGCTGCCCCGGCTGACTCCGCAGCAGGCGGCCGACGCGGTCCAGGGCGGTGACCTCATCGTCGACATCCGGCCGGAGTGGCAGCGCCGCGAGCTCGGGGAGATCCCCGGCTCGCTGATCATCGAGTACAACCACCTGCTCTGGCGGCTGGACCCGACGTCTACCGCCCGGGTTCCCCAGGCGGACACCCGGCGCCGCTGGATCGTCGCGTGCACCGAGGGCTACACCTCCTCGCTCGCCGCGCGTGCGCTGCTCTCCCTCGGTCTCGACGCCGCGGACGTCGAGGGCGGGATCGTCGCGTGGCAGGAGGCGGGCCTGCCGGTCGTGCCGGGGCCCACCCCGATCGAGCAGATGGTCCGCGGGTGATCGAGTACCGATCGGTCGGCAAGACCTACGACGACGGGTCGCCGGCCGTGGACGACTTCAGCCTCGTCATCCCCTCGCACTCGACCACCGTGCTCGTCGGCTCGTCCGGCTGCGGCAAGACGACCTTGCTGCGCATGGTCAACCGCATGGTCGACCCGACCCACGGCCAGGTGCTGATCGACGACGTCGACATCGCCACCCGCGGACCCGTCGAGCTGCGTCGCAGCATCGGCTACGTCATGCAGCAGGCCGGCCTGCTGCCGCACCGCAGGATCGTCGACAACGTCGCGACGCCGCTGCGCCTGGCCGGCGTGCCTCGACGCGAGGCCCGGGAGCGCGCGATGGACGCGCTGGCCAAGGTCGGCCTCGGCGCCGACCTGGCCGACAAGTACCCCCGCCAGCTCTCCGGCGGCCAGCAGCAGCGCGCCGGCGTCGCCCGCGGCCTGGTCGCGGACCCGAACATCCTGCTGATGGACGAGCCGTTCGGCGCGGTGGACCCGATCGTGCGCGCCGACCTCCAGCGCCAGCTGCAGACGCTCCAGCACGAGCTCGGCAAGACGATCCTCTTCGTCACCCACGACATCGAGGAGGCCTTCCTCCTCGGCGATCAGGTCGTCATCCTCAGGAAGGGCGGCGTGGTGGCGCAGGCCGGTTCGCCGGCCGAGATCCTGGCCGCGCCGGCCGACGACTTCGTGCGCAGCTTCGTCGGCCTCGACAAGGGCCGCCGCCGGCTGCGCATCGCGGAGCTCGACGGCCAGCGGGTCGTGGTGGACGAGCACGGGCGCCCGGCCGGCGTACTCGATCCCACGCTGGACCGGACATGACCTGGGCCCGAGCCAACTCCGACCGGCTCGTCGACCTGATGCTGCAGCACCTGTGGCTCAGCGTCGTGCCGGTCGTGGTCGGCTTCCTGCTGGCCCTGCCGATCGGCTGGTGGGCGAGCCGGTTCGCCCGGCCGCGCGCGGTGCTGCTCGCTGCCGGCGGGATCCTCTACACGCTGCCGTCGCTGCCCCTGCTGGTGATCATCCCGGGGCTCATCGGCACCAGCTTCCTCGACCCGATCAACGTCGCGATCGTCCTGACCCTCTACGCCCTCGCCCTCTTCGTCCGGATCGTGGCGGACGCGTTCGCGCAGGTGTCCGCCGAGGTGCTCGACTCCGCGACCGCCAGCGGCTACTCGTGGTGGCAGCGGTTCGGCGGCGTCGAGCTGCCGCTGGCCGGCCCGGTGCTGCTGGCGGGCGTCCGGGTCGCCTCGGTCAGCACCGTCAGCCTCGTCACGGTCGGTGCGCTGGTCGGGGTGAGCAACCTCGGCTCGCTGTTCACCGAGGGCTTCCAGCGCGACTTCCGCACCGAGATCACCGTCGGCATCGTGCTCGTCGTGATCCTGGCGCTCGTCCTCGACGCGGTCTGGGTGCTGCTGGGGCGGCTGCTGATGCCGTGGACCCGGCTGAGAGGCGCCGGATGAGCGTCTTCAGCGAAGCCTTCGACTGGCTGTCCACCTCGACGAACTGGCACGGCCCGGACGGCGTGCCGCACCGCGTCCTCGAGCACCTGGGCTACACCGCCCTCACCGTCGTGATCGCCTCCGCCATCGCGATCCCTCTCGGCCTGTGGATCGGGCACACCGGCCGGCTCCGCGGCCTCGCGATCGCGGTCACCGGGGCGCTGCGGGCGCTGCCGACGCTCGGCCTGCTCACCCTCGTCGTGCTCTGGCGCGGCATCGGGCTCACCCCGCCGATCGCCGCGCTCGTCGTGCTCGCCATCCCCCCGCTGCTCGCCGGGGCGTACGCCGGGGTGGAGTCGGTCGACCGGCGGACCGTCGACGCCGCGCGCGGCATCGGCATGACCGAGTGGCAGGTCCTCACGCGTGTCGAGGTGCCGCTCAGCCTGTCGCTGCTCCTGGGCGGGCTGCGCTCGGCGGTCCTGCAGGTGGTGGCGACCGCGACCGTCGCGGCCTATATCGGGCTCGGGGGCCTGGGTCGCTACCTGCTCGACGGCATCGCGGTCCGGGACTATCCGCAGATGCTCGGTGGTTCACTCGTCGTCGTCGTACTCGCTCTGCTCCTCGATGGTGCGTTCGCCCTGCTCCAACGGCTCTCGCCCACCTGACCTGCTGACCCTGACCCCACACCGAGAAAAGAGAACGACCATGAAGCTCAACCGCACGCTCGGCGTCCTGTCCGCGGCTGCGCTGGCCCTCAGCCTCGCGGCCTGCGGCGGCGACCCGACCGACACGAGCTCCGGCTCGGACTCGGGCTCGACGTCCTCGTCGAAGTCGATCGTGGTCGGCTCCGCGGCCTTCGGCGAGAGCGAGATCCTCGCCGAGGTCTACGCCCAGGCGCTGAAGGCCAAGGGCGTCGACGCCTCCACCAAGCTCGACATCGGGGCGCGCGAGGCCTACATCGGCGCCATCAAGGACGGCACCATCGACCTGATCCCCGAGTACACCGGCAACCTGCTCCTCTACTTCGACCAGAACGCGACCGCGACGGCGCCGGCAGATGTCGAGAGCGCGCTGCAGGGAGCACTCCCCGACGGCCTGGCGGTGCTCGACCCGGCGCCGGGCGAGGACAAGGACTCGCTCAACGTGACGTCGGAGTTCGCGCAGAAGAACGGCGTGGCCTCGATCGCCGACCTGGCCAAGATCAAGGGGCTGAAGGTCGCCGCCAACCCGGAGTTCAAGACCCGGGCCTACGGGCTTCCCGGCATGGACAAGATCTACGGGATCAAGGACGTCTCCTTCACCGCGATCAGCGACGGCGGCGGACCGGCCACGCTGAAGGCCCTCACCAGCGGTCAGGTGGACGTGGCCGACATCTATTCGACGACCCCGTCGATCACGCAGAACAAGCTCGTGACGCTCGAGGACCCGAAGAACCTCATCGCCGCCCAGAACGTCGTCCCGCTGATCCGCGACGACGCCCAGAGCGACGAGGTGAAGTCGACGCTGGCCGCCGTCTCGGAGAAGCTGACGACCGACGCGCTGCTGGAGCTCAACACGGCGTTCGCGGCCGACTCCAAGCCGACCGCCGCCGACGTGGCCAAGGACTGGCTGCAGAAGAACGGTCTGGTCTGACCCTCCACTGATCCGGTCCGCCGGACCACATCAGTCCCACAGCGGGCCGCTCTGTCTCCACAGGGCGGCCCGCAGCGGTCTTCTCCACAGCCGGCTGACCGGGCACGGGGGAGTGTCGGCCGCTCCGCGCAGGGTCGGGTCGAGCGGACCCGCCGGGGTCCGCACCCGATCCGAGGAGAAGACCATGAACGACACCCAGATCACCGTGCAGGGCTTCGTCGGCGCCACGCCGGGCCTCAAGAAGGCCGGCGACACCGAGGTGGCGACCTTCCGGCTCGCCAGCACGCCGCGCTACCTCAACCGCCGGACCAACGAGTGGGTCGACGCCCCCACGCAGTGGTACACGGTCAACGCCTGGCGCGGCCTGGCGCGCAACGTCGCCGAGTCGTTGCTGAAGGGCGACGGCGTCACGGTCGTGGGCCGGCTCAACGTCACCACATGGACCGCCCAGGACGGCACGGAGCGCACGACGCTGGAGATCGATGCGACCTCGGTCGGCCACGACCTGCGCCACGGCACCACCCGTCTGTCCCGCAACGAGAAGCCGGCCGACCGCCCGGAGGCGCCTCCCGTCGCCGGTCCGGAGGCGCCCGCGGTCGGCGGAGCAGAGGCGGCCGCCTGAGCCGGGCGTCGATCGGGGTCGCAACCGGCGACCCCGATCGGGCCGCGCGGCGGTTCCGCCACTAGGCTTGTGACCCATGGCGGAATACATCCTCTCCCTGCGCAACGTCCGCAAGGCTCACGGTGACAAGGTCGTCCTCGACAACGTGACCCTGTCGTTCCTGCACGGGGCGAAGATCGGCGTCGTCGGCCCCAACGGCATGGGCAAGTCCTCCCTGCTCAAGCTCATGGCCGGGCTCGACCACCCCAACAACGGCGACGTGGTCCGCGACCCCGACGCCACCGTCGGGATGCTCCAGCAGGAGCCGCCGCTGACCGAGGGCCGGACCGTGCTCGAGAACGTCGAGGAGGCGGTCGCGGAGATCAAGGGCAAGCTCGACCGCTACAACGAGATCTCCGAGCTCATGGCGGACCCCGACGCCGACTTCGACAAGCTCCTCGCCGAGATGGGTGACCTGCAGACCGACCTCGACCACGCCAACGCCTGGGACCTCGACTCCCGGCTCGAGCAGGCCATGGACGCACTGCGCTGCCCGCCGCCGGAGGCGCTCGTCGACAACCTCTCCGGTGGTGAGCGTCGCCGCGTCGCGCTGTGCAAGCTCCTCCTCCAGCAGCCCGACCTGCTCCTGCTCGACGAGCCCACCAACCACCTCGACGCCGAGTCGGTCCAGTGGCTCGAGGGACACCTCAAGTCCTACCCCGGCGCCGTCCTGGCCGTCACCCACGACCGCTACTTCCTCGACAACGTCGCCCAGTGGATCGCCGAGGTCGACCGCGGCTCGATCCACGGCTACGAGGGCAACTACTCGACCTACCTCGAGACCAAGAAGGAGCGCCTCAAGGTCGAGGGCGCCAAGGACGCCAAGCGCGCCAAGATGCTCGAGAAGGAACTGGAGTGGGTCCGCTCCAACGCCAAGGCCCGACAGACCAAGTCCAAGTCGCGGCTGGCCCGCTACGAGGAGCTCGCCGCCGAGGCCGACAAGGCCCGCAAGATCGACGCGGCCGACATCAACATCCCGCCGGGCCCGCGCCTCGGTGACGTTGTCCTCGAGGCGCGCGACCTCACCAAGGGCTTCGAGGACCGGACGCTGTGGGACGACATCAGCTTCACGCTGCCGCGCGCCGGCATCGTCGGCGTCGTGGGCCCCAACGGCGTCGGCAAGACCACGCTGTTCCGGATGATCACCGGCGGCGAGACCCCCGACTCCGGTGAGCTCCGGGTCGGCCAGACGGTCAAGATCTCCTACGTCGACCAGAGTCGCGGCGGCATCGACCCGAACAAGAACGTCTGGGAGGTCGTCTCCGACGGCCTGGACTTCATCAAGGTCGCCAACTTCGAGATGAACAGCCGCGCCTACGTCGCGTCGTTCGGCTTCAAGGGTCCCGACCAGCAGAAGAAGGCCGGCGTCCTCTCCGGTGGTGAGCGCAACAGGCTCAACCTGGCGCTCACGCTCAAGCAGGGCGGCAACATGCTGCTCCTCGACGAGCCGACCAACGACCTCGACGTCGAGACGCTCTCCTCGCTCGAGGACGCGCTGCTCGACTTCCCGGGCTGTGCCGTGGTCACCTCCCACGACCGCTGGTTCCTCGACCGGATCGCCACCCACATCCTCGCCTGGGAGGGCACCGAGGAGAACGAGGGCGAGTGGTTCTGGTTCGAGGGCAACTTCGCGTCCTACGAGGAGAACAAGATCGAGCGCCTCGGCCTCGAGGCCGCCCGGCCGCACCGCGTCACCCACCGCCGGCTGACCCGCGACTGACCGCGCCGGCCGGAGGCCGATGATGGAGACAGATGACTGGGGCGGCCCTGACGCCGGTCGGAGGGCGCCCCACCCATCTGTTCTCTCGGCCCACAGTCGGTGGGGCAGCAGCGACCCAACCCGACGTCGCTCCCGAGGCGGCCGTCAGGACGCCGGCGGCTCGCGCATCTCGATGGCCGGGTGGCAGCCGACCAGGTAGTCCGACACCGCGTTGAAGACCTGGCCGACCGCGGCGAAGTCCTCGCGCGCGACCAGGTCGACGAGGTACTCGCGGACGCCGGTGACGTGGAAGGGCGCGGCGGTGCGCAGCAGGTCCATGCCCTTGTCGGTCAGGATCGCGACCTTGCCGCGCCCGTCCTCCGCGGAGTCGGCCCGCTCGACGAGGCCGGCGTGCTCCATCCGCGTGATGGTGTGGGTGGTCCGCGACCGGCTGTGCGCCATGGCGTCGGCCAGCTGCGCCATCCGCAGCCGGCCGTCGTTCTCGGAGAGCCGGACGAGGATCTCGTACTCGGGCAGCGACAGGTCGAAGAGCCGGCGCAGGTCGGCGTCGAGCCGGTCGCGCAGCAGCGTCATCCCCATGAGCAGCGCTCGCCACGACCGTTGCTCGTCCTCGTCGAGCCAGCGCGTCTGCTCAGTCACAGGTCGATTCTTCCAGACCCTCTCAGAGTCGCTCGAGGATGAGGGCCATGCCCATGCCGCCGCCGACGCACATGGTGATCAGCCCGGTGGTCTTGTCGTGCCACTCGAGGCTGTTGAGCATCGTGTTCTGCAGCCGCGCGCCGGTCATGCCGAAGGGGTGGCCGACCGCGATCGCGCCGCCGTTGACGTTGAGCCGGTCGATGTCGACGCCGAGATCCTGGTAGGACGGCACGACCTGTGCAGCGAACGCCTCGTTGATCTCGACGAGGTCGATGTCCCCGATCGACATGCCGGCTCCTGCCAGCGCCCGCTTGGACGCCTCGACGGGGCCGAGGCCCATGATCTCGGGGGAGAGGCCGGAGACGCCGGTGGACACGATCCGGGCCAGCGGGGTGACCCCGAGCTCGGCGGCCTTGGTGTCGGACATGATCACCACGGCGGCGGCGCCGTCGTTGAGCGGGCAGCAGTTGCCGGCGGTGACGACGCCGTCCTCGCGGAAGACGGGCTTGAGGCTGGCGATGGCGTCGTAGGTGACCCCGGCGCGCGGGCCGTCGTCGCCGGTGACCACGGTGCCGTCGGGGGTGGTGACCGGCGTGATCTCGCGGGCCCAGAAGCCGTCGGCGATCGCCTTCTCCGCGAGGTTCTGGGAGCGGACGGCGAACTCGTCGAGCTCGCGACGGTCCAGGCCGCGCAGGGTCGCGACGTTCTCGGCGGTCTGGCCCATGGCGATGTAGATGTCGGGCAGCAGACCGTCCTCGCGGGGGTCGTGCCAGGCGCCGGCCGCGCTGCCGGCCTCGGCAGTGGCCTTCGTCCGCGCGAGGGCGTCGTCGAACAGCGGGTTGCGGGTGTCGGGGAGGTGGTCGGAGGTGCCCTTGGCGAACCGGGAGACCGTCTCCACCCCCGCGGAGATGAAGACGTCGCCCTCGCCGGCCTTGATGGAGTGGAAGGCCATCCGTGTGGTCTGCACCGAGGAGGAGCAGTAGCGCGTGATCGTCGTGCCCGGCACCTGGTCCCAGCCGTTGAGGACGCTCACGACCCGGCCCATGTTATTGCCCGACTCACCACCCGGCAGGCCGCAGCCCAGCAGCAGGTCGTCGATGGTGTTGGGGTCGAGCCCGGGCACCTTCTCGACGGCGGCCCTCACGATGAAGGCGGCCAGGTCGTCGGGCCGGAAGTCCTTCAGGGACCCCTTGTTGGCCCGGCCGATCGGCGTACGGGTGGCAGAGACGATGACGGCCTCGGGCATGACGGGACTCCCTGATTACTCGTGGGTAATGACGCCCTAGCAGCCTACCGGGCCTCGCTGCACACGATACGAGGGGATGAAAGACTCGCGACGTGCGCCATCTCTACGAGTGCCCGATGCGCTGGGCCGACCTGGACATGCTCGGTCACGTCAACAACGTCACCTACGTCGACTACCTCCAGGAGGCGCGCGTCGACATGCTGCGCGTCCACGCCCGCAGCCGGCAGACCGACAACCTCGCCGAGGGCGTCGTCGTGGCCAGCCATCAGGTGCACTACGTCGCGCCCTTGACCTTCGACTTCACGCCGGTCCTGGTCGAGGTCTGGGCGACGGAGGTGCGGGCGGCCAGCTTCACCCTCGCCTACGAGGTGTTCCGGGAGGTCGCCGGACAGCGCACCGTCTACCTGCGCGCCACGAGCGTGCTCGCGCCGTACGTCTTCGCCACCGAGCGGCCGCGCCGGCTCACTGCCGAGGAGCGGGCCTCCCTCGAGCCCTACCTCGAGCCGTCCGGGACGCCGAAGGTGTCGTTCGGCGAGCCGCGCCATACCGAGGTGGGCCACTACCCACTGCACGTGCGCTTCTCCGACGTCGACGCCTACGGGCACGTCAACAACGTGAAGTACTTCGAGTACTTCCAGGAGGCGCGGCTCGCCTGCGTGACCGCCCTGAGCCGGCAGGCGGGGGTCGACGCGTTCCCGTCGATGGTGGTCGCCCAGGCCGACGTGGTCTACAGCCGTCCGATCCTGTTCCGGCCCGAGCCCTACGACGTCAACACCTGGGTCGCCCGTGTCGGCCGGACGTCACTGGTGATGGAGTCGGAGCTGCTCGCCGAGGGTCAGGTGCTCTCGCGGGCGCGCTACGCGATGGTCTTCTTCGACCGGGCCACCGAGCGCAGCGTCGAGCCGCCGGCCGACGTCCGCGCGATGCTGGCCGCGACTGCGGCGGGCTGAGCTCAACCCGCGGTTCCGGCGACCACGCCGAGGTGTCCGCGCAGGCGCTTGAGACCGCGGTGGCGCGCCACGCGCACGGCGACCTGACTCATCCCGAGCGCCCGCGCGGTCCCTGCGACGTCGAGCCCGATCACGTCGAGGCAGGTGACCACGTCGCGCTCCCGCTCGGGCAGGCCGGCCAGGGCGGAGCGGACCCACTCGGCGGCGACGTACGCCGGCTCGGGACCGGCCACCGGGTCGGGCTCGACCTCGGCGAGCGGCGCGGTGCGGCGGCGGCCCGCGCGTCGCCGCGCGTTGGCCTCGAGGTGGCGGGCGATGCCGAAGAGCCACCCCGCGAAGTCGTCGGAGGAGCCGGTGAAGTCGGCCGCCTTGCTCGCCGCCGTCAGCCAGCTCTCGGCGGCGAGATCGTCGGCAGTGATCGCACCGTCGGCCAGCGGCCGGCGCTGGAGCCAGACGAGCAGGCGCCCGGCGTGCGCTCGGTAGAGCTCACGCCAGGCGTCGGGGTCGCCGCGTTTCGCCGCGGCGACAGTGGGGTCGTCGGCGCTCACGGACCGGTCGTGTCACCGCTCGACGGCGTGGCGGCGCGATGGCCCGGCGGCGAGGGCGCTGTTCCGTGATGCTGCCTGCGCCCGGGCGACCCCTCGGGCCGGTTCCCGCGGCCGCGCTGCTGCCCGCCCTGCTGGTGCTGGCCGCGTCCGCCTGCCGTTGTCCGAGTGCTCGCCCGAGTGCGCGTTCTGGCCGCGACCCTCGGCCGGGCTGCCCTGCGCGCCCGGAGGAGTCGACGGCCCACCGTGCTGGTTCCGCTTCGGACCCAGGGGTCCGGTGGAGCCGACCACGTCCGGCGCCCCGGTGGGGGGATGAGAGGCGCCGGACGAGGGGTCGACGCCCGCTCCAGGGATCCGGACGTGGGGGCCGTGGCTCGGCGTCGCGGGCGCGGTGGGCGCTGGTGGGGGTGCCTGGTGTGGTGCGAGGGGGGAAGGCACCCCGGGCAGCGCTCCTGCGATCCACGTCGTCGTCGCCACCAGTCCGAACGCCGCCGCTCCCACGGCCAGCGCTCGGACGGGTCGCAGCGGACGGCGACCGGCGGCCGCCGTACTCGCTGCGCTGAGCTCCGCGAGCTGCCCGAGCAGGACGGCATCGGGCTCCAGCGCCGGGACGGTGGCGCGCAGCTCGGGGAGGTCGTCCATGGGGGCCATTCTCGTCGGGGTCCAGGGGAAGGGGACCGCGGTCAGTGCGCGGTCTCGGGCTTGGCCGGGTGCGGCGCCTTGGTGGGCTTGGCCGGCTTGACGTGCTTGCCGGGGACACCGGAGGGCTTGCCCGTCCCGTGGCCGACACCGTAGTGCTTGCCCTTCTTGGCCCAGCCGCGGTGCTGGCCCTGGGTCCAGCCCAGGTGCTTCTGCGGGGCGGCCGTCGGCGTCGTCGTCCCGGTCGGCTCGGCGGTGGCGGTGTCGGTCGGCTCGGCCGTGGCGGTCTCCGTGGGCTCGGCGGTGGCGCTCTCGCTCGGCTGGGCCGTGACGGTCTCCGTGGGCTCGGCGGTGGCGGTGCCGCTCGGCCCCTCCGACGGGGTGTCGGACGGTGTGTCGGACGGCGTGTCGGACGCAGCGTGCGCGCGGGCAGCGGCCGCGACGGCTTGGCCGTGGGCCGCGTGGTCGTCGACCTCGTGGCCGTTCTTGTTGACGACGCCGGCGGCGTACGCGCCGCCGACGGTGGACGCGAGGACCGCGCCGGTCGCGACGACAGCCTTGATGCTCTGCATGGGTTCTCCTCCGAGACAGCGTTCGAGATCTTTCGTGCCGTACCTGTCACGGAGGGGCCGAGGTGTTACATCACCTCGGCACGAGGCTCACCCGGGCGCGTTGACCATGAACTGCGCGGCGTGCGTCACGTAGTCCCAGAACTGCGCGTCCTGCTCGGGTGGGAGGGCCACGGCGTCGAGCGCGGCGCGGAAGTTCATCAGCCAGTGGTCGCGTGCCTCGGCGGTCACGGCGAAGGGTGCGTGCCGCATCCGCAG
Organism: Nocardioides terrae; assembly: GCF_900112345.1. GTDB lineage: Bacteria > Actinomycetota > Actinomycetes > Propionibacteriales > Nocardioidaceae > Nocardioides > Nocardioides terrae. The sequence goes on along the minus strand of NZ_FOLB01000001.1, from coordinate 401,801 downwards.
GCGCGGATGTCCCCGCTGCTCGGAGTAGGTCGTCGGCCCGCCCCAGTACTGCGTGAGGAAGAGCAGGAAGCGCTCCTCGGCCGGGCCTAGGTCCTCCTCGGGATACATCGGGCGGAGGACCGGGTCGTCGGCGACGCCCTCGTAGAACTTCGCGACGATGCGTCGCATCGTCTCGTGGCCGCCGATCGCGTCGTAGAAGCTGGCTGCCTGCTGATCGGTCACCACGCCATTGTCCCGCCCGCCGACTCTGTCGGCACCTTCGGGGCCGTGGAAGGATCGAGGACGACCCGTTTCCCCACTGATCAAGGGAGATCGCACATGCCCACGACCCGCACCGCCACGACCGTTTGGGAGGGCACCCTCTTCGAGGGCGCCGGCAAGGTCACGCTCGACTCGTCCGGCCTCGGCACCTACGACGTCTCCTGGCCGTCCCGCGCCGAGCAGGCGAACGGCAAGACCAGCCCGGAGGAGCTGATCGCGGCGGCCCACTCGGCGTGCTTCTCGATGGCCTTCTCCAACGGCCTGGCGAGCAACGACACGCCCGCCACCCGACTGACCGTCAACGCCGACGTCGAGTTCACCCCCGGCACCGGCATCACCGGCATCAAGCTGACCGTCCGGGGTGACGTGCCCGGCGTGGACAACGACAAGTTCGTCGCACTCGCCGAGGACGCGAAGGCGAACTGCCCGGTCTCCCAGGCGCTCTCCGGCACCACGATCACCCTCGACGCCGCACTCGGCTGACGACGTACGCCGTCCCGCGCTGCGGGCTGCAGCGCGGGACGGGCGGCGTGGATGCCGGCGTCGGTGCCGGCGTGGGTCCAGCAATCAGGATCGGTGCTCGTCGGCCTGCGGGCCGTCCTGCCACAGCACCCGCTGCGCCACCGGGATCGAGATGCCCTCGTGGTCGAAGCGGGACTTGATCCGCGAGCGCAGCTCGCGGGCGACCCGCCACTGCTCCATCGGCTCGGTCTTCACCATCACCCGCACGCCGATCGACTCCGGGCCGAGCGTCTCCACGCCGGTCACCTCCGGCTCCTCGATGATGACGCCGCTGAACTCGTCGTCCTGCCACAGGTCCTCGGCGACGTCGCGCAGCGTCCGGATCACCTTCCCGAGGTCCTCGCGGTAGCCGACCGTCACGTCCACCACGGCCCGCGCCCAGTTCTGGCTCATGTTGCCGACGCGCAGGATCTCGCCGTTCGGGACGTACCAGACGGTCCCGTTGACGTCGCGCAGCCGGGTCACCCGCAGCGACACCGCCTCGATCGTGCCGGATGCCTCCCCGAGGTTGACGACGTCCCCGACGCCGTACTGGTCCTCGAAGATCATGAAGATGCCGGACAGGAAGTCCTTGACGAGCGACTGCGCGCCGAAGCCGAGCGCGACGCCCACGATGCCCGCACTCGCGATGATCGGGGCGATGTTGACCCCGATCTCGGAGAGGATCATCGTGCCGAAGACGGCGATCAGGACTCCGGTGATGATGCTCTTGAGCAGGTCGCCCATGGTCTTGGCGCGCTGCACCCGACGGGTCGCGTTCGCGCTGGCGAACCGGTCGCTGAGCCGGTCCGGGAGGACGCCCGCCCCTGCCCTGCTCACCACGCGGTCGACCAGCTTGTTGAGCACCCAGCGCAGGACCAGCGCGAGGAGGACCAGGCCGAGGATCGCCAGCGGCCGGCCGATGATCAGGTCGGCGGCGTTGGCGGTGCTCTGGTTGCCGGTCCAGTCGAAGACCTGGCGGCAGATGTCCTCGTCGTCGCCGCACGAGGTCGACCTGTCGAACCATCCGGTGGGCAGCTGCAGGGGGAGAGCCGTGGTCATGGCGGTGTCGGCCGTCGTGAACATGCGGCCCAGTATGGCCGTGCCTGATCAAGTCCCCGGTTCCGCCGCACACGCCGTCAGCCGATATCGTGGCGTCGTGACCACGCCGCAGACCCTCATCCGCCGGGCCGCCGTGACGGCCGGCTCGTTCGTCGCCGCCTCCGTCGTCCTCGCTGGGCCGGCCATGGCCGAGGTCCCCGAGGGCTGGGCGCCCGACACCCACATGAGCTGGGGCCACCTGCTCGTGCTCATCCTCGCCATCCCGGCCGGCCTCGCCCTGGTGATCAGCCTGGTCGTCTCCCTCCCTGGCCTGGTCAAGGGCGAGGGTCTCACCGGTGGCGGCCACGTCGAGGGCCAGTGGATCGGCGGCCCACGCCGCGGCACGAGCGAGCTCGCCGGGCCCGACGACGAGAACTCGAAGGCCGGTGGCGCAAGTGCCCGCTGGTGATCGCCTGACGGCCGGCCAGCGCAACGCCGTCGAAGAGGCCATCCGCAAGGCCGAGCTGCTGTCGCGGGCGGAGTTCTCCGTCTACGTCGGCCCGGTCACCGGTCCCGACCCGCGCGCCTACGCCACCCAGCTGCACAACACGCTGGTCGCGCCCACGCGCAGCATCATGATCGTCGTCGACCCCGATCGCCGGATCATCGAGATCATCACCGGCGCCTGGGTCCGCCGCACGCTGAGCGACACCGAGACGGCCCTGGCGGCCGAGACGATGCGCTCCTCCTTCGCCGAGGACGACCTCGTCGGTGGCCTCCGGGCCGGCATCGCCCTGCTGGCCGACCACGCCCGTAACTGATCCGACCTCGCTGGTCTCGATACGCCTCCGCCTAGCGGCTCCGGCTACTCGACCGACGACAGGCCTGGTCCGCCACTCTCGCTGCTTCGCTGGTCGAGTAACGAGCGCCGGCGAGCGTATCGAGACCATGGCGGCATGGTCTCGATACGCCTTCGCCTAGCGGCTCGGGCTACTCGACCGGCGAGCGGCTACTCCGCGTCCTTGGCCTGGGCGGCGAGCGCGCGGGCAGCGGCGTCGCGGCCCTCGCGGACGTAGCGCTTGGCGGCGGGCTCGGCCTGCGAGCTCTCCAGCCACGCGTCCGCCTTCTCGAGCAGGGCTGGCGAGGCGGCGTACTTCGGGAAGAGGCCGGCCAGCGCGACCGACGCCTTGTGCGTCCCGAGGTGCTCCCAGAGCGTGTCGGCGGCCTCGAAGTAGCGGTCGACGAAGGGAGCCAGGACGCCGTCCTGCCGCGGCTGGTTGAACGCGAGCGAGATCTCGCGCGCGGTCTCGTTCGGCGTGCTGGTGCTGACGACGGCCGCCGCCCAGGCGGCCTCCTTCGCGTCCGCGTCGGGCCGTGAGGCGCGCGCGGCGGCGGCCTTCTCCTGGCCGGAGATGGTCTTGTCGCGCTCGAGCTCCGCAGCGATCTCGGCCTCGCCGAAGGCGCCGGCGCGGGCCAGGCCGACGATGAGCGACCAACGCAGGTCCTGGTCGACCTCGAGCCCGTCGAAGCTCAGGCTGCCGTCCAGGATCGCCTTCACGTCCGCGATCGCGGACTCGGTGTGGGCGGCGGCCGCGAACGAGCGCGCGAAGGTCAGCTGGTGGTCGCCGCCCGGAGCGGCCTCGCCGAGGAGCTGACGCAGGCCCTGCTCCCAGCGGGCGGCCAGGGCGGCGCGCCGGTCGGGGGCGGCGTACGTCGCGACGGCCAGCGCCGTGTTGGCGGGGATGCGCGTCACGCCCCAGGCGTCGGTCTCCGCCCCGATGTGGCCGAGCACGATCTCGACGTAGTCGCTGACCGACATCTCGGCGTCGCGGGTCATGTCCCAGGCGGCGCTCCACACCAGCGCACGCGGCAGCGAGTCGTCGATCGTGGAGAGGCCCTTGAGTGCCGTCTCGAGCGAGCGGTCGTCGAGCCGGATCTTGGCGTAGGCGAGGTCCTGGTCGTTGAGCAGCAGCAGGTCGGGCTGCTGCTTGCCGACGGCCTCGGCGACCTCGGTGAGCTCACCGTCGACGTCCACCTCGAGGTAGTCCGTCCGGGAGAGCGAACCGCTGTCGGTGAAGGAGTAGAAGCCGATCCCCAGCCGGTGGCGGCGCAGCGTCGGCCAGTCCGGGTGGGCGGTCTGCCGCACCGCGAGCGAGGCGTAGCGCCCGTCGGCGTCGAGGGAGAACTCGGGGGCGAGCGTGTTCACCCCGGCGGTCTGCAGCCACTCCTGCGCCCAGCTCTGCAGCTCCCGACCGGAGGCGGCCTCGAGGTGGCGCAGCAGGTCGGCGAAGGTGGCGTTGCCGAAGGCGAACTCCTTGAAGTAGGTCCGCAGCCCGGCGATGAAGGGGTCGAGCCCCACCCAGGCGACGAGCTGCTTGAGCACCGACGCGCCCTTGGCGTAGGTGATCATGTCGAAGTTGACCTCGACGGCCTGCAGGTCGTAGTTGTCCGCGGCGATCGGGTGTGTGGTGGGCAGCTGGTCCTGGGTGTAGCCGGTGATCTTGCGCGCGTTGGCGAAGCCGGTCCAGGCGTCGGTGAACTCGGTCGCCTGGGCCTCGGCGTGGTAACACGCCCATTCGGCGAAGGACTCATTGAGCCAGAGGTCGTCCCACCACTTCATCGTGACGAGGTCGCCGAACCACATGTGCGCCATCTCGTGCAGGATGACGCTGGTCCGGAACTCGTAGAACGAGCGCGGCTGCCGCGAGCGGGGGAGGTACTCGTCGCGCAGCGTGATGGCGCCGGCGTTCTCCATCGCGCCCATGTTGTACTCCGGCACGTAGAGCTGGTCGTACTTGCCGAACGGGTAGGGGAAGTCGAAGACCTCCTCGAAGAACTCGAAGCCCTGCTTGGTGGTGCGGACGATGTCCTCGCGGTCGAGGTAGGGCACCAGCGACTGGCGGCAGTAGTGCCCGAGCTCGATGGCGCCGAACCGACCCTCGTAGGTGTCGAAGACGCCGTGGTACTCGCCGGCGATGATCGCGGTGATGTAGGTCGACATCCGCTTGGTCGGCTCGAAGTGCCACACCGCCTTGTCGTCACCGGCGGGCTCCGGCGTCGGCGTGGGGGAGTTGGAGACGACGGTCCAACCCTCCGGCGCGGTGACGTGGAAGCTGAAGACCGACTTCAGGTCCGGCTGCTCGAAGGTGGCGAACACACGCCGGGCGTCGGGGACCTCGAACTGCGTGTAGGTGTAGACGCGGTCGTCGACCGGGTCGACGAAGCGGTGCAGGCCCTCGCCGGTGTGGCTGTAGGGGCAGTCGGCGCGGACGACCAGCTCGTTCTGCGCAGCCAGGTCCGAGAGGACGATGCGGCTGTCGGCGTATGCCGTGGCCGGGTCGAGCGACGTCCCGTTGAGGGTGATCTCGTGGACCTCGGCGTCCACGAGGTCGACGAACGTGGTCGCTCCGGGCGCGCTCGCCGTGAAGACGATGGTGGTCGTCGAGGCGAAGGTGGTCGGACCTGTGGTGAGGTCCAGGGAGACGTCGTAGGAGGTCACGTCCAAGAGGGCGGCGCGTTCGGCGGCCTCGGCCCGAGTGAGGTTGGTTCCTGGCATGGCCCGCATCCTTCCACGGGGGTGCAACCGGAGTTTTCCGGCCTCCTGAGCGGGGCTCCGATAACTACAAGGTTGTAGTTATCGCGTCGGCGTGTCGCGTTGACATTTCTTTCCCTAGAGTGCTCGCGTGCCACTCCAGTCACATCGGTATCACCGGTCACTCCAGGCCCTGACAGTACTCCTCGTCGGGGCGCTGCTGACGTTCGTGCTGCCCGCGGGCGTCAGCACCGCTGTGCAGACCGATGCGACCCGGGTGGCGACCTCCGAGTTCATCTGCAAGGGCTTCGACTCCTGCCAGGGCAAGGGCCTGTCCCACCAGGGCTACAAGACGGCGAAGTCGAAGATGTACTGGAACATGTACTCCGGCGTGAACTGCACGAACTACGTCGCCTACCGCATGATCCGCGCAGGCGGCTCGGCCACCCGGCCGGCGCAGCTCAGGCCCGGCCGTGGCGACGCTACCTACTGGGGTACGTCGTTCGGCTACAATTCCACCCCGATGGTCGGGTCCATCGCCTGGTGGAAGGCCGGCACGAACGGCGGCGGCTCGGCCGGACACGTCGCCTACGTCGAGCAGGTCGTGAGCGCGACCGAGATCGTCATCTCGGAGTCCAACTACGGCAGCGAGTTCGACTGGCGGCGGATCCGCAAGGGCGGTCCGTGGCCGACCGGTTTCATCCACTACAAGGACGTGACGCTGACCGCGACCGCGGCCCCGACCATCGTCGGCGCGCCCAGGGTCGGCGCCACGCTCGGCGCGACCCCGGGCGCCTGGTCGCCTGCCGCGACCGCGTATAGATACCAGTGGTACGCCGCCGGCGTGGCCGTGCCAGGCGCGACCGGATCAACCTTCACGCCAGGCCCTGCACACGTCGGCCAGGGGATCTCGGTGGCGGTCATCGCCGGCCGGGCGTCGTACGTCACCGGCATCGCCGGAACCGCGCCGACCGCCGCGACGGCGCCCGGCACCCAGACCGTCACCACGGCGCCGGCCATCCAGGGAACCGCGCAGGTCGACCAGACCCTCAGCCTCTCCGTCGGTTCCTACAACCCGAGGCCCACGAGCACCGCCGTCCAGTGGCTGGCCGACGGCGTGCCGATCCCCGGTGCCACGGCAGTCACGCTGCGGCTGACCCAGGACCTGGGCAACAAGCGGATCGCTGCGCGGGTGACGACGGCGAGCCCGGGCTACACCACGCTGGTCACCGCGACGGCCCCCACGGGGCCGGTGCAGGCACCCGACATCCGGGTCGCGACGCCGGGCGGGATCCGCGGCAGGCTGCTGGTCGGCGAGACGCTGACCGCCGACCCCGGCGTCCTGCAGCCCGCCGACGCGCAGGCGACGTACGTCTGGATGCGCGACGGGACGCCGATCCCCGGCGCCACGGCGAAGACCTACGCCGTCAAGCCGCGCGACATCGGCAGGCAGATCTCGGTGCGCGTCCAGCTGTCCCGCAGCGGCTACCGCAGCAAGGCGCTCGTCCTCGGCCCGGGCCGCGAGGTGAAGGCGCCTGTGGACATGCGGCTGAAGGTGGCGGCCCGCGCCGCGCGCCAGGCCTGGGTCAAGGTGATCGTCAAGACGCCCGACAGCCGCCAGCCCGCCGGTTCGGTCTGGGTGAAGATGCAGGGCCGCAAGCACCGCGTCCGCCTCGTGCGCGGCGTCGGGAAGGTCCACCTCACCGGGCTGAGGCCCGGCTTCCGCGGGCTCGTCGCGCTCTACGTCGGCGACGCCCGGACCATGCGGGTCAGGAAGGCGCTCAAGGTCCAGGTCAGGGCCGTGTCGAGCCACCGGCACCGCTGACCCGAACGGTCGCAGGCGGCGGTCGGCATAGACGCCGACGTCGCGGTGTTGGGGCCGACATGACCAACGCTGAGTTCTGGTTCGACCCCGCCTGCCCGTTCGCCTGGATCACCTCGCGGTGGATCCTCGAGGTCGAGAAGGTGCGCGACGTCGACGTCACGTGGCACATCATGAGCCTGGCCTACCTCAACGCGGACAAGGACATCTCGCAGGAGTACCGGGACTTCCTCCAGGACGCGTGGGGCCCGGTCCGCGTCCTCGCGGCGGCCGAGCAGGAGCACGGCAAGGACGTCCTGCTGCCGCTCTACACCGCGCTCGGCACCGCCCGGCACATCGACAAGAAGCCCTTCACCCGTGAGGTCATCGCAGAGGCGCTGGCGGAGGCCGGCCTGGAGCCGGAGCTCGTCGACGCGATGGACGACTCGTCCTACGACGACCACATCAAGAAGTCGCACCACCTCGGGATGGACCAGGTCGGCAACGACGTCGGCACCCCGACCATCGCGATGAACGGCTCGGCCTTCTTCGGCCCGGTCATCTCCAAGGCACCCAAGGGCGAGGAGGCGGGCCGGCTGTGGGACGGCTTCGAGCTCATCACCGCCTACCCGTACGTCTACGAGCTCAAGCGCGCGCGCACCCACGAGCTCGACTTCAGCTGATCGCCCGCTGAGATGGCAGTGGACCAGATGGGCGTGCTCGCCCTGCAGCGCGCGCTCACCCAGGCGGCCGACCTGCTCGACGAGGTCGTCGCCGACGACCTCACCCGCCCGACCCCGTGCGCGGACTGGGATGTCCGCGACCTCGCCAACCACCTGATCGGCCAGCCGCGCGTCTTCGTGACGATGCTGCAGGGCTCGCCGCCGGGCTGGAACGGTCGCGAGGACTACGCCGAGCGCCTCGGTGAGGAGCTGCGCACCCGCGGCAACGCGCTGATCAACCTGTGGCGCGAGGTCGGCGAGGGCGTCATGCTCGACCCGGACTGGCAGGCCGCCGAGATCGCCGTGCACACCTGGGACCTCGCGGCCGCGCTCGGACGGTCGACCGGTGACCTCGACGAGGCGGTCGCGCAGCGGGCCGTGGTCACCATGGACCGCGTGCTCGGGCCGATCCGGAAGGGCCGCGCCTTCGCCGACGCCCGGCAGGCGCCACCGGGCTCGAACGACTACGAGCACCTCGCCGCGTACGCCGGCCGAGTGGTCCCGTGGGTGCCAGAGCCGTAGGCCTCGCCCAACACGCCGAATCCGGGGCCCGGTCGCTTCTGTGACTGAAGTGACGCATGATGTTGAGTCATGCGCCGAACGAAACTCGGGTCTCGGCGACCGCTCGCGGTTGCCATGACATTGGCACTCGCCCCGTCAGCCCTGACCCTCGCACCCTCCGTCCCCGCACCCGTCGCGGCCGCCACCTCGCTGCGGCTGGTGCCGACCGGCGGAGGGATGGCCCACCTGGACCTGGCGCTGGCCGGTCGGCTCCGGCAGCGGGTCGACGGAGGGCGGCGGACCGCGACGTTGCACACGACCGGCTACTCGATGGCCGGCGTCACCTGGACCGGCGCCCGTGCCCCTCGGCGGGTCTCGGTGCGGTGGACCGGGCAGCACGGTGGCTGGGGCCGGTGGCGCAGGCTCCCGCTGCAGACCGACCTGCCCGGCGCCGACGAGCAGGGTCGGACCCGCGGTACCCAGCCGGTGTGGACCGGCCGGCACCGCGACGTGCAGGTCAGACTGCTGGGCCACACCCCGCGCGGGTTGCGGCTCTCGCTGATCGACACCGGCCCGGCCGAGGCGAGCGCCGTGACACCGGCCGCCCGCCCCGCGGCTCGGTCGCTCGCGGGTGCGACCCCTGCCGCCACCGGTGTCGCTGGTGTCGCGGCCCGCAAGCCGACCCACGCCCCCGAGCCCGCCATGCTGAGCCGCCGGCAATGGGGCGCCGACCCCTCGTGGCGCAACGGCCGGCCGTCGTACATCCGCAGGATCAAGCAGGTGCACATCCACCACACGGTGAGCGCCAACGACTACGCGCCCGGGGACGTGCCGGGGCTGCTGCGCGGCATGTACTACTACCACACGCACTCGCTGGGTTGGTTCGACATCGGCTACAACTTCCTCGTCGACCGGTTCGGCCGGACCTGGGTCGGCCGCAGCGGCGGTGCGAGCCGTGCTGTGCGCGGGGCGCACACGCTCGGCTTCAACCACGAGTCGGTCGGCATCGCGCTCATCGGGCGGTTCGGCAGGCAGGCGCCGTCGACCGCGGCGCTGCGGGCGGTCGTCCGGCTGGCAGCCTGGAAGCTCGACGAGTACGGCGGCCACCCGCGTCGCCACGTGCGCGTCTTCTCGCGCGGCAGCGACCGCTTCCCCGCCGGCACCCCGGTCACCCTCCAGGTCATCGACGGCCACCGGGACACCAACGAGACGGCCTGCCCGGGGACCAAGCTCTACGAGATGCTGCCGTGGGTCCGTGGCCGGGCGGGTCGCCGGGTCCATCGCTTCGACCCCTGAGGCGGAACCGGGTGGCGGCCGCTCACTAGGATTCGGGCATGAGCCACGTCCTGTCCTGCACCGCCTGGCCCTATGCCAACGGCCCGCGACACATCGGTCACGTCGCCGGTGTCTACGTCCCCGCGGACGTCTTCAGCCGCTACATGCGGATGGCGGGTCACGACGTGGTGCTGGTGTCGGGGTCGGACGAGCACGGCACGCCGATCCTGATCGCCGCCGACGAGGCCGGGCTCACGCCGCAGGAGATGGTCGACCGCAACCACCGCGTCATCGCGGAGGACCTCGCCGGTCTCGGCGTCACCTACGACCTCTACACGCGGACCACGACGCGCAACCACCACGCAGTGGTCCAGGAGATGTTCACCGGCGTCCACGAGAACGGCTACTTCGTCGAGCAGACGACGTACGGCGCCATCAGCCCGTCCACCGGGCGGACCCTGCCCGACCGTTACATCGAGGGCACCTGCCCGATCTGCGGCTACGACAGCGCCCGCGGCGACCAGTGCGACAACTGCGGCAACCAGCTCGACCCGCAGGACCTGATCGACCCGCGCTCGAAGATCAACGGCGAGACGCCCGAGTTCATCGAGACCAGCCACTTCTTCCTCGACCTGCCCGCGCTGGCCGAGGCCCTGGGTGAGTGGCTCGACGAGCGCGAGGCGACCGGGCTGTGGCGCCCCAACGTCATCGGCTTCAGCAAGAACATCCTCAAGGAGATCCGCCCGCGGGCGATGACCCGCGACATCGACTGGGGGATCGCGGTGCCGCTGGACGGGTGGCGCGAGAACCCGACCAAGAAGCTCTACGTCTGGTTCGACGCCGTCATCGGCTACCTCTCGGCGACGGTGGAGTGGGCGCGACGCTCGGGCGACCCCGAGGCGTGGCGCAAGTGGTGGAACGACCCCGACGCCGTGTCCTACTACTTCATGGGGAAGGACAACATCACCTTCCACAGCCAGATCTGGCCCGCGGAGATGCTCGCCTACAACGGCAAGGGCACCCGCGGCGGCAAGCCGGGCGACCTCGGCGAGCTCAACCTGCCCACCGAGGTGGTGTCCAGCGAGTTCCTCACCATGGAGGGCAGGAAGTTCTCCTCCTCGCGCAAGATCGTGATCTACGTCCGCGACCTGCTCGAGCGCTACCAGCCCGACGCGTTCCGCTACTTCGTGGCGGTCGCCGGCCCGGAGAGCCAGGACAGCGACTTCACCTGGGCGGAGTTCGTGCGGCGCACCAACGACGAGCTCGTCGCCGGCTGGGGCAACCTGGTCAACCGGACCGTCAACCTGATCGCCAAGAACTTCGGAGAGATCCCGGCGCTGGGCGAGCTGAGCGACGACGACCAGGCGGTGCTCGACCTGGTCGAGGGCGCCTTCGCCACCGTCGGGGACCTGATCGGCCGGCACCAGCAGAAGCGCGCGATCGGCGAGGCGATGCGGGTCGTGGGCGAGGTCAACAAGTACGTCTCCGACACCGAGCCGTGGAAGATCAAGGACGACCCCGAGCGACTGGGCACGGTCCTGCACGTGATGGCCCAGTGCGTGGCCGACCTCAACACGGTGCTCTCGCCGTTCCTGCCGTTCTCGGCCAATGCCGTGGACCAGGCGCTCGGTGGCCGCGGCCGGGTGGCGCCGCTCCCGCGCATCGAGGAGGTCGACGACCTCGACGGCGGCCCCGGCTACCCGATCATCACCGGCGACTACACCGGGTTCCCGACGTGGGGGCGTCACCCGGTCCAGGTCGGGACCGCCGTCGAGAAGCCGACCCCGGTCTTCACCAAGCTCGACCCGTCGGTGGTCGAGGAGGAGCTGGCCCGGCTCGGGAGCTGAAGGGCGTGAGCGTCCCTGACGAGCGTCAGTGACGCGCGACCTCGAGGCCCAGCCAGGCCGCGAGCGCGTCGATCTCGGCCTCGACGGCATCCGCGACCTCCGGCTCCCACACGCCGTCCTCGTGCACCGCGTTGACGCGCAGCACGCCGACCTTCCGGTCGGCCTTCGCGTCGAGCTTCCCGACCAGCCGGTCGGCGTACAGGATCGGGAGGGCGAAGTAGCCCCAGCGGCGCTGCGCGGCCGGCTTGTACATCTCCAGCGTGTAGTCGAACCCGAACAGGTCGACCGCGCGGTCGCGGTCGTAGACCAGCCGGTCGAAGGGTGACAGGAACGCCGTGCGCCCCTCGAAGGGCTCGCTCAGGGCGGCGTGCGCCTGCGGATCGACCCGCCAGGCGCCGTCGACGCCCTCGACCACCGCCTCGAGGCCGATCGGCCCGATGGGGGACGGCTCGCCCGGGGAGCGCATGGGCTTGGCGCGTGCGACGCCGAGCGAGGCGAGCCGGCGCTCGTCGCGCAGCCGACGGGCCTCGTCAGGCGGCGGCCGGAACAGGTCGTCGGGGTAGACCCGCTCGGCCAGGTCCCACACCCGGGTCCGGCCCCGCCGGCCGGACACCGCCACCTCGCCGCGCAGGCAGAGGACCTCGAGCATCCGGCCGGTGTTCTTGTCGTCGTTCCAGCCGGTCGACGTGTAGGGCACCTCGGGGTCGTTGGGCAGGTCCCCGACCGCGGTCGGCCCCTGGTCACGGAGCTGGGCCAGCAGGCGCTCGCGGAACCGCGGGTTGGCGGCCACCCAGTCCTTGGTCATCTGGTGCATCCACTCGTCGGCCACGGACAGGTGGATCCCGATGTCGTCCATCGTCCGGATGAACGTCACGTGCTCGACCAGCGAGCGCTCGGTCTCGAGGGCGAAGACCAGGTCCGACGGGTCGTACGTCGACCCCAACCGCGACCAGGCGACGAGGTCGGCACTGCGGACGATGGCCGTGGTCGGGTCGATCTGGACGAGCGTGAGCTGGTCGACCGTCGAGACGAGCGACAGCGGCCGCTCGGCGTCGAGCAGCTGCGCCCGGACCGCGATCCGGCGCGCCTCCTCGGGGCTGAGCCGGACGGTCACAGCCTCCCCAGCGCGACCTTCAGCGGGTCGAGTCCGAGCGAGCCGAGGTCGAGCGCGTCGGTGTGGAACCGCTTGAGGTCGAAATCGGCACCCCGGCGCGCCTGTGCCTCGCCACGGGCCTCGAGCCAGATCCGCTCGCCGACCTTGTAGGACGGCGCCTGGCCGGGCCAGCCGAGGTAGCGGTTGACCTCGAAGCGGACCTGCCCGTCGTCCATCCGGGTGTGGGCACGCATGAACTCGAGCACCCGGTCGGCGTCCCAGACCTCGCCGGGCCGCCAGCCGAACGGGTTGTCGACCGGGATGGTCAGGCCGAGGTGGACGCCGATGTCGACGACGACCCGGGCGGCGCGCATCGCCTGGTTGTCGAGGAACCCCATCCGGTCACCGGCGTCGGAGAAGTAGCCGAGCTCGTCCATCAGGCGCTCGGCGTACAGCGCCCACCCCTCGCCGTGTCCGCTGACCCAGCACAGCAGCCTCTGCCAGCGGTTGAGCAGGTCGGCACGGTGGACCGCCTGCGCGCACTGGAGGTGATGACCCGGCACGCCCTCGTGATAGACGGTGGAGAGCTCGCGCCACGTCGAGATCACCTGGTCGTCGGTGAACGAGAACCACATGGTGCCCGGCCGTGAGAAGTCCTCGCTCGGCGGGTGGTACCACGCGCCGCCGTCGTTGACCGGCGCCACCCGGCAGTCGATCCGCTTGATCGGGTCCGCGATGTCGAAGTGCACGCCGTCGAAGCCGGCGACGATGTCGTCGGCCTTGCCCTGCATCCACTCCCGGAACGCCTCGCGGTCGGGCAGGATCCGGGCCGGGTCGCGGTCGAGCGCGGCCACGGCGTCTCCGATGCTGCCGCCGGGCACGATCCGGCCGGCGGTGGCGACCATGTCGTCCTCGATGCGCTTGAGCTCCTGCCACCCCCAGGCGTAGGTCCCCTCGAGGTCGATCCGGGCGCCGAGGAAGGACTGGCTCGCCAGCTGGTAGTGCTCGCGCCCGACGCCGTCGCGCTCGCGTCCGCGGGGGAGCAGGTCGGCCTCCACGAAGCGGCCGAACTCGGCGTACGCCGCCGACGCGGCCGCGGCCGCCGCTGTCAGGCGGTCGCGCAGGTGGTCGGGCGCGGAGGCGACGGTCTTCGCGAAGTAGTCGCCCGCCTTGCCCTCCTGCCCGGTCCAGCCCCGGATCTGGGTCGCCACCTCGGCGTACTGCCGCTGGGCCGAGACCCGGCCGGCAGCGGCCTCCTCCGTCAGCGTGCGCCGGTAGCCGGCCAGGGCGTCCGGCACAGCAGACATCCGCTCGCCGATGGCGAGCCAGTCGTCGTCGGTCTCGGTCGCCATCACGTCGAAGACCTCACGGATGGCGTGCGCGGCGCTGCTGATCACGGAGACCTCGCTGCGCTCGATCCCCGCCTCGGCGCGGTCGACGGCCAGCCCGACGCGCTCGCGGAAGGCGTCCTGGGCGACCAGCTCGCGCTCGTCGCTGGGCGAGAGGGCGCTCACCTCCGCGAGCGCGCGACGGTTCAGCTCCTCGGTCGCGGCGAAGCCGTCGGGGGAGAGGTCCGGCAGCTCGTGGTCGTGGCCGGGGATGCCGGCGTACGTGGCGGTGAGCGGATCGAGGGCGGCGTAGTCCTCGACGAACCGGTCGGTGCGGGCGTCGATCGGGCGGGTCACTCCGGTGGTCACTCTCGGACCTTAGGACACCGGCGCGTTCGACGGCGCTCGAGTTTCCCCTTCAGCTTCAACGTATACGGCAGAGGTGGGCTTGCCGCAAGACCCCCGTCGCCCGGGAGAATCGGCGGCCGCATCGGCTCGGAGCGAGGGGGAAGTCAGATGGATGTGGACATGAACGTGAAGACGAGCGTTGACGTCGGCGTTGACGTCGGCGTTGACGTCGACGTGGTCGTCGTCGGGGCGGGGCCGACCGGCCTGATGCTGGCCGGGGAGCTGGGCGGCGCCGGGGTGCGGGTGCTCCTGGTGGAGCGCCGGCCGCACCCCTCGGAGGCCGCGAAGGCGGGCGGGCTGGCCGGGCAGATCCTCCACCTGCTGCACTACCGCGGCGAGCTGGACCGGTTCCGAGGGCCACAGACCGGGCCGGAGCCGGCTCCGCGCTTCCCCTTCGGTGGCCTGCACCTCGACTTCACGGTGCTCGACGACTCGCCGATGCGTGCGGTGCTGCTCCCCCAGCCGAAGCTCGAGCGGGTCCTCGCCGAGCGCGCGGGGGAGCGGGGCGTGGAGGTCCGTCGCGGCCACGGGGTGGTCGGCCTGAGCCAGGACGAGGACACGGCGGTCGTCGAGGTGCGGGGCCCGGACGGACGCTACGAGGTGTCCGCGCGGTTCGTGGTGGGCTGCGACGGGGGCCGCAGCCGCGTCCGCGAGCTGGCCGGGATCGCCTTCGAGGGCACGGCCTTCCCCGAGATCGAGCGGCTCGCGTCGTGCACGGTGCCCGACTCGGTGACGGTGCTCGACGATGGCAGCCTCGAGGTGGACGGGGTCGGCCGGGTCCCGTTCGGCTACACCGCGACGGAGCGCGGCGTCTTCGCGTGCTCGGGGTCGGGCGGGACGATGGGCGTCTACACCGCCGAGGTGGAGCAGCGCGAGTACGACGACGATGTACCCATGACCGTGGCGGAGCTGCGCGCGAGCGTGAACCGGGTGCTCGGCATCGACCTGCCGCTCGGGGAGCCGCTGCGCATGACCCGGTTCGGCTACTCGGCGAAGCAGGCGGGGACATACCGCGACGGTCGCGTCCTGCTGGCCGGTGACGCCGCGCACCTCTTCCCCGCGGGCGGCGTCGCGATCAACGCGGGCATGATGGACGCCGCCGGCCTCGGGTGGCGGCTGGCCGGTGCAGTCCAGGGATGGGCGCCCCCGGGTCTGCTGGACGGGTACGCCGAGGCGCGCCGAGCCGCCGCCGAGCGCACCCTGCTGCACACCCGCGCCCAGGTCGCCCTGCGCCGGGCCCACGGTCCGACCGGAGACGCCCTGCGGGCGCTCGTGGCCGAGCTGGCAGTCGACGAGCAGCCGCTGCTGCGTCTCGGGGCGCTCATGGCCGGCACCGACGTCGGTGGTTCGGCCTCGCCGGGGCACCCGCTCGTGGGGACCGTGCTGACCGACCACGCGCTGCGCGTCGGCCACCGGGACCCGAGGTTCTCGGGTGTCCTGCACGGCGGTCGGCCGCTGCTCCTCGACATGGGCGACCGTCCGGAGCTCGGTGAGGTCGCGGAGGCCTGGAGCGGCCGCGTCGACGTCGTCACGGTGCCGCTGGACGAGCGTCCGGCCGACGCGCTGCTGGTCGGGCCGGACACGATGATCGGATGGGCGGCCGCGGCCGGCGAGCCCGCCGAGAGCGCCGCAGCCTCGCTGCGGGAAGCGCTGCAGGCCTGGGTCGGCGTACCTCCTGACGGCCGGTGACCGGTCCCCGATCGGGGTACCACCTCCGCATGAGTGAGTCTGACGTCTCGGGGACGCAGGGCGTCGACCCGGACATGTCCGCCCCACCGACCGGCAAGGACCCGCTGCGGTCCTCGCGGGCCGGCCGCACGTGGGCCAGCGTCGTGGCGCTGGCGATCGTGCTCGTGCTGCTCGTCATCTTCATCGCCCAGAACACCCGGTCGGTGACGGTGTCCTTCCTGGGCTGGGAGGGGAGCACGCCTCTCGCGGTCGCCCTGCTGATCGCCGCGGTGGCGGGGCTGTTCGTCGCGGCGGTCGCCGGCAGCCTGCGGATCTGGCAGCTGCGGACCCGCGTACGCCGCGACCAGAAGCGTCGGCCGACCGAGGGCTGAGGGCGGGCCTGGCGGCGTACGTCGGCCCGGGCACATGATGGGTGGATGACGGAGCGGGAGGACTTCCTGGCGTGGGTCCAGAGCGCCTTGCACGACGCTGAGCTGGCGCTGCACAACGGCGACCCGGCGCCCCGGCGGGCGCTCTGGTCCCGCCGGGAGCCGGTCAGCGTGCTCGGCGCCTGGTGGAACGCGCACGGGCAGGACGAGATCGACGCCCTGTTCGCCGCTCTCGGCGCGAGCTTCTCAAACTGCGCCTCCTACGCCTTCGAGCCGGTGAGCTACGACGTGGTGGGCGACATGGCCTACACCGAGGGCCTCGAGCACACGACCGCCTCCCTCGACGGGCGTCCCCGGACCTACACGCTCCGCGCCACCCAGGTCTACCGGCGCGAGGACGGCGAGTGGCGGGTCGCCCACCGGCACGCCGACACGGTCGACGAGTGACGCGGGCGGGTCGGTCGGCGCTCCGTCGGTGCTCGGTCGGTGCTCGGTTGGCGGAGGGCCGATCGGGTACGGCGGAGGGGTGAAGAAGAGGTGGGCCGCTCTCGTCCCGTCGGCGGCGCTGGGCGCGATCGCCGCGCACGACCTGGTGCAGCGCCGGCATGCGATCCTGCGGAACTTCCCGGTGATCGGCCACGCGCGCTTCCTGCTGGAGTCGATCGGTCCGGAGCTGCGTCAGTACATCGTCGCGGGCAACGACGAGGAGCGGCCGTTCAGCCGTGACCAGAGGCGCTGGGTGTACGCCTCGGCGAAGCTGGAGAACAACTACTTCGGGTTCGGGACCGACAACGACCTCGAGCACTCCGACGGCAACGTGATCGTCCGCCACCAGACCTTCGGGCGGGCGTACCCGACGCACGGCGCGGTCGGGCAGGAGGCCCGGCTGCCGTCGGCCAAGGTCCTCGGCGGTCCGCGGGGACGTCGGCATGCCTTCCGGCCCAAGTCGGTGGTCAACATCTCCGGGATGAGCTTCGGCTCCCTGTCGGGCAACGCGGTCGAGGCGCTCAACCGCGGCGCGGCCGCGGTCGGTTGCCTGCAGAACACCGGCGAGGGTGCCGTGTCGCCGTATCACCGCAAGGGCGGCGACCTGATCTTCCAGATCGGCACCGCCTACTTCGGCTGTCGGGACGAGCAGGGGAGGTTCAGCCTGCCGCGGCTCAAGGAGCTGATCGACTCCGCGCCGATCAGGGCGTTGGAGATCAAGCTCAGCCAGGGTGCGAAGCCCGGGCTCGGCGGTGTGCTGCCGGCGCCGAAGGTGTCACCGGAGATCGCTGCTACCCGAGGGGTTCCTGAGGGTGTCGACTGCCTCAGTCCCTCGCGGCACGCGGAGTTCGACGACGTGGACTCCCTGCTGGACTTCGTCGAGATGCTCGCCGAGGAGACCGGCCTGCCTGTCGGCATCAAGTCGGCGGTCGGCGACCTCGGCTTCTGGGAGGAGTTGACCGACGCGATGGCGAGCGGCGAGCGCGGCGTGGACTTCGTGACGATCGACGGCGGTGAAGGCGGGACCGGTGCCTCGCCGCTGATCTTCACCGACGCCGTCGCGCTTCCGTTCCGGCTCGGCTTTGCCCGGGTCTACGCGACCTTCGCCCGCCGCGGGCTGCACGAGGACGTCACGTTCATCGGCTCCGGCAAGCTCGGGCTACCCGACAACGCGATCGTCGCGTTCGCCCTCGGCGCCGACATGGTCAACGTCGGGCGTGAGGCGATGCTGGCTATCGGCTGCGTCCAGGCCCAGAAGTGCCACACGGGCGAGTGTCCGACCGGCGTGGCCACCCAGAACCCGTGACTGGCACACGGCCTCGACCCCGCCCTCAAGGCGGTCCGTGTCGCCAACTACGTCAAGACGCTGCGCCGCGACCTCCTGAAGGTCGCCGAGGCGACCGGCGTGGAGCACCCCGCCCTGATCGGCCCACGCGCCGTCGAGATCCTCGACAACCTCGCCGACGGACGGCTGCTCGAGGAGATCTACGGCTACGAGCCGGGCTGGGGGTACCCCTCCGCCCAGGACCGCGACCGGATCATCGCGATCATGGCGGCGACGAACGAGGCCGAGACTCGCACCGAAGGGCCCCCTGAGACGGCCGAGGCGGGGCGACCCGGAACGAAGGCGGCCGGAGACGTCCGGTCGATGGACATCTGAGCCGGTGCGGATCAGGGCAGGCTTTTGAGCGTTTTCGTCAGCCGAGTCGGTTGACGGCTCGGCTGGCTGGCTCCGGCGTCTCTTGTTGCGCTTCTGCTCGCGTCGCAGCCGTGCGGACCAGGCCGGTTCCCGGTAGAGCGTGATCGACTCGAACTCGATCGGAACGCAGACGCGGTCCCATCCGGCGGGCATGGGTCGAATCTAGCTCCGCGATGGCTGAGCGTGACGGCAGCCGTGCTCACGGGCGCCCTGATGCTCGCTGCGCTTGCCGCTCGTGCGAGCTGGCACCACGCAGCCGTCGATCCCGGGGAGAACCTCGGGAGTGATCTGCTCTCTGGAATCGAGGGAGTCGTGTGGGCAGCCTGGACGTGGGTGCTGGTCGTGCTCGGCATGATCGGGTCGATGCGGCTGCTCAAGAGGCTGATCAACCACCGGCGCGTGCCGAGCTGAGAGACGCCCAGCCTCATTGCGCAACCGAGGCGGAAGAGGGCGAAGTCGAGGCGGGCCTAGTGGCGTCGGTGGAGGCGGATGTGGCCGGGGCGTAGGCGTTCGACCCGGTAGTCGGGGTGGTCGGCGTAGGTGTGGTGGGGCCGGCAGACCAGCACGCCGTCCTTGAGGTCGGTCCGTCCGCCGTGCTGCCACTGGTGGAGGTGGTGGGCGTCCGCCCAGGCGGCGGGTCGTGCGCAGTCCTCGACCGCGCACACGCCGCCTTGCTGCACGGTCATGGCCAGACGCTGCTTGACGGTGTAGAACCTGGCCTTGCGGCCCAGGTCGAGGACCTCGCTGCTGGAGCCGAGCACGGCCGGGATGATCCCGTAGCGGGCGGCGAGGCGGCGGGCGGTGCCGGGACTGACCGCGTCCCCGGTGTCGAGAGGGGCGGCCTTGAGGCCGCCGAGGAGGGTCGCCAGGTCCAAGGTGACGACCACGACCGGGTCACACCCACCTGTCCGGGGCAGGGTGCCCTTCGGGATGCGGTCGACCAGCTCGGCCAACGCCCGCCCCCGCAGCTCCTCGGCCGAGAGTCGAACCCCGGTCTCGGGGTCGATCGGGTCGATGGGGTCGGGGCGGCCGGGGTTGAGCAGTGCCTCCAGCATCCGCTGCAACCGCACCCCTTGGACCAGCGGGATCCGGAAGACCCCGTCGGTGGTCTGCGTGGTCTCGTCGTGCCGGAGCCGGCAGAACGCCCGCCGCGCCGCCAGGGCTTCAGCACGGGCCAGCTGGACGGCCAGGCGCCGGTCGGCGCCGTCGGGGTCGAGGACCTCGTCGAGATGGTCAGCGATCCGACGCAGCACACCGGTGTCGTGGGCATGGGCCTCCCCGACCAGGTGCTGCTCGGCCCGCACCACCAGATCGGGGTCCAGGTCGGAGGGGAGGGCATCCAACGCGTCCACGACCACGGTGGCCGAGGCGGGCGGGAACGCACCCGCCGCCAGGGCCTCGCGGACCAGCCGGTGCCGGGCCAGCCCGTGGGCGAGCCGCATCTCTCGCTTCGCCGCCGCCGGCGCCAAGTGGATGTGCTCGCGCAGCCAGGCCGGCATCGACATCGCCCCCTCGCACGCAGCCACACCCGAGACCTCGGCCTGGGCCAGGAGTGCGAGGGTGAGCTCGGCGAGGCGGGCTTGGGCGGCGTACGCCTCCCGGACACACTCGGCCATCTCGACCGGCGAGAGGGCCCAGACTCGGTCGGAGTCGACCCCGTCCATGACCTCGTGCAGACGCCCGAGGAACCGGTGCACCTCGTGCACCCGCGACAGTGCCGGCCGGCCCGGTGGCTCCGTGTTCGCTGCGGTCATGCGCACTCCCGAGAGAAGATCCGATACCCAGGATCATCCCGCCCACCACCGACAGTCCCCGACGCCGGAGCACACAGCTCGTAGGTCTGTGGACAACGCAACCCGGAAGCAGCCCTGTGGACCACAACCGGCCCCGCGTGTGACTGCTGATATGCCCCGAGGCGGCGAAGGGAGGCGAGCCTCAGCGCGGCAGACCGCTGGCCCGCCAGGCACCCGCTCCGCGCGCGAGGTCGCCTCGCACACGCCGCGCTGGGTTCGCCCACTCGCTGCGCGGCGGCCGGGGCGCTGGCTCGCCACCGCCGAGGGAGGCGAGCACGGCCACGATCGCCGCGACCTCCTCGGCAGTGACGTCGGGGTTCACGATGGTGAGCGCGGGCCGGGTTTCGCCCGCCGCGCTCGACTCTCCGCCCGCCGCGGTCGTCACAGCGGGATGTTCCCGTGCTTCTTGGCCGGCAGCGTCTCCCGCTTGGTGCGCAGCAGCCGCAGCGCGCGGGTGATCTCGGCGCGGGTCTCGTGCGGTGGGATCACGGCGTCGACGTAGCCGCGCTCCGCGGCGATGTAGGGGTTGGCGAGCGTGGTCTCGTACTCGTCGATCAGCTCGGCGCGCTTGGCCTCGACGTCCCCCCCCTCGTCGGCGATCTTCTTCAGCGTGCGCCGGTGGACGATGTTGGCCGCGCCCTGGGCGCCCATGACTGCGATCTGGGCGGTGGGCCAGGCCAGGTTGATGTCGGCGCCGAGGTGCTTGGACCCCATCACGTCGTAGGCGCCGCCGTAGGCCTTGCGGGTGATGACCGTGACGAGCGGGACGGTGGCCTCGGCATAGGCGTAGATCAGCTTGGCGCCGCGGCGGATGATGCCGTTCCACTCCTGGTCGGTGCCGGGCAGGAAGCCGGGCACGTCGACGAAGGTCAGCACGGGGATGTTGAAGGCGTCGCAGAACCGGACGAATCGGGCCGCCTTCTCGCTGGCGTCGATGTCGAGGGTGCCGGCGAACTGCATCGGCTGGTTGGCGACGACGCCGACCGAGCGGCCCTCGACCCGGCCGAAGCCGACGATGATGTTGGGCGCGAAGAGCGCCTGGGACTCGAGGAACTCCCCGTCGTCGAGGACCCCCGCGATGACGTCGTGCATGTCGTAGGGCTGGTTCGGGCTGTCCGGGATGATCGTGTCGAGCGCACGGTCCTCGTCGCTGATCTCGAGGGAGGCAGGAGCCTCGTAGGCCGGGGCCTCGTCGAGGTTGTTCTGCGGCAGGAACGAGAGCAGCGACTTGACGTACTCGATCGCGTCCTCCTCGTCGGCGCCCATGTAGTGGGCGTTGCCCGACTTGGTGTTGTGCGCGCGGGCGCCGCCGAGGTCCTCCATCGAGACGTCCTCGCCGGTGACCGTCTTGATGACGTCCGGGCCGGTGATGAACATCGCCGAGGTCTTGTCGACCATCACGGTGAAGTCGGTGACCGCGGGGGAGTAGACGTGCCCGCCGGCGCAGTTGCCCATGATCAGGCTGATCTGGGGGATCACGCCCGAGGCGTGCACGTTGCGGCGGAAGATCTCGCCGTAGAGGCCGAGCGAGACCACGCCCTCCTGGATCCGGGCGCCGGCGCCCTCGTTGATGCCGATGATCGGGGAGCCGGTCTTGATCGCCAGGTCCATGACCTTGGTGATCTTCTCGCCGTAGACCTCGCCCAGCGACCCGCCGAAGACGGTGAAGTCCTGGGAGAACACGCACACCTGACGGCCGTCGATCGTGCCGTAGCCGGTGATGACACCGTCGCCGTAGGGACGGGTCTTCTCCAGGCCGAACGCCGTCGAGCGGTGCCGCGCGAGCTCGTCGAGCTCCTGGAAGGAGCCCTCGTCGAAGAGCATCTCGATCCGCTCGCGGGCCGTCTTGCGGCCCTTCGCGTGCTGCTTCTCCACGGCCTTGGCCGAACCGGCGTGCACCGCCTCGTCGATACGCCGGTCCAGGTCGGCCAGCTTGCCGGCCGTCGTGTGGAGGTCGGCCGAGGTCGGGTTGGTCTGCGTCTCGTCAGGCTGCGCACTCACCTTCGGCACACTAGTGCCCGTGACCCAGCACACGAACGGCCGAGCCCCTCTCGATCCTGTGAGGATCGCCACGGGCGACGACCCGTTCGTGGTGGAGATCCTGCCCGAGACGCCGTCGACCAACGCCGTGCTCGCCCAGCGCGCCCGCCAGGGTGCTCCCGAGGGACTCGTCGTCGTGACCGAGCACCAGACCGCCGGTCGGGGGAGGCTGGACCGGACCTGGGAGACGCCACTGCACTCGGCGCTGACCTTCTCGGTGCTGCTGCGGCCGCCGGCCGAGCAGGTCCCCGCCGAGCGCTGGCCGTGGCTGCCGCTGCTCGCGGGGCTGGCCGTCACCACGGCCCTGCGCGAGGAGGGGTACGCCGCCGGCGTGAAGTGGCCCAACGACGTGCTGGTCGCCGGGGCGGATGGCGACAGGAAGGTCTGCGGGATCCTCGTCGAACGGATCGAGGCCGCGACCGGCTCGACCAGCGGCCCGGGGCCTGCGGCGGTCGTCGGGATCGGCATCAACACCTCCCTGACCGCGGAGGAGCTGCCCGTCCCGACCGCGACGTCGCTCGCCATCGAGTCGGGCGGCCTCGTCGACCGCACCGCGGTGCTGCGGCACGTGCTGAGGGTCCTCTTCGAGCACTACGCGGACTGGGTCGCCGACTCGGAGTCGCTCCGGCCGGCGTACGTCCGCGCGAGCGCGACGCTGGGCCGTGAGGTGCGTGCGGAGCTGCCGGGCGGGGGCACTCTCGTCGGCACCGCGACGGCGGTCGACGCGACCGGCCGGCTGGTCGTCACGACGCCGCAGGGCGATCGGGTCGTCGGCGCGGGTGACGTGGTCCACCTCCGACCGGCCCGGTAGTGACATGATTCGCACGTGGGGATCTCGAGCAAGCTGCTGAACGAGGGTGAGACGGTCGTCCTCCACACACGGACGCACGCCAAGGCGCTGCTCCTGCCGCTGCTGGCGCTGATCGTGCTGATCGCGGTGGGGGAGGTCGGCCACTTCTGGCTGCCCCGCGTCGCGTCGCTGGTGCTCTGGGTCATCGTCGCGATCGGCGTCGTGTGGCTGGTGCTGCGGCCCGTGCTCGAGTGGGCGACGGCGACCTACACGGTCACCACCCGTCGGCTGATCACCCGCCGGGGCGTGCTGACCCGTCGCGGGCACGACATCCCGCTGAGCAGGATCAGCGACGTCGCCTACGAGTTCGACCTGATCGACCGGCTGCTCGGGTGCGGCACCCTCATCGTCAGCGACGCCAGCACCCACGGGCGGGTCGTGCTCCACGACATCCCGCACGCCGAGGAGTCGCAGCGACGGATCAACGACCTGCTGCACTCCCTCCCGGGCGACGGCCGCGCCGAAGGCGTGTAGAAGGTGGTCGACTCCATCCCGGAGGGCGCGCGCTACACCGCGTCCGAGGTCGCCGAGCGCACCGGCGTCAGCCTGGAGCAGGCCAAGCGGCTGTGGCGCGCGCTCGGCTTCCCCGAGGCCGGCGACGAGGCGTTCTACACCGAGGACGACCTGGTCGCGCTGACCACGCTCACCGACATCCTCGCCACGGGGATCATCGACTTCGACCTCGCCGTGAACCTGACCCGCGGCGTCGGCCTCACCATGGCCCGGCTCTCTGACTGGGAGGTCTCGGCGATGGTGCACCACCTCGAGGCGCTCGGCCGGCTCGAGGAGCGGCCGGCGGTCAAGGAGGTGGCCGCCGCGCTCACCGACGAGTTCAACGAGCGTTTCGAGGGCCTCATCACCTACGCGTGGCGGCGGCACATGAGCGCGGCGCTGGCGCGGCTCGAGGCCTCCGAGGCGGAGGACCTGGGGACCACGCAGGTCACGGTCGGTTTCGCCGACATCGTCTCCTTCACCGCGCTGTCCAACACACTCACCCAGGAGAAGATCGGCGACCTGGTCGAGCTCTTCGAGTCCCGCTGCGCCGACGTGATCGCGGTCCAGCAGGGCCGGGTCATCAAGAGCCTGGGCGACTCGGTGCTGTTCGTGAACGACGACCCGATCCGCGCCTACGACACTGCCGAGGGGATCATCAACGTGATCGGGCGCGACCCCCGCATGCCTGACGTGCGGCTGGGCCTGGCGACCGGCTCGGTCGTCACCCGGCTCGGGGACGTGTTCGGCCCGCCGGTGAACATGGCGGCGCGGCTCACGGCGGTGGCCAGGCGCAACCGGGTCATCATCGACGAGACGACGGCCGCGGTGCTGCCGCCGGAGCAGTTCGAGACGCGCCGGCTGCCGGCCCGGCCGGTCCGCGGCTTCGGGATCGTCGAGCCGGTCGCCGTACGCCGTCACTGAGCGGCGGTTCAGGCGCGCGACCTGAGACTGAACACTGGCAGGAAGTTGTCAGTGGCAGGATCCGGCAAACGCCCGCCGCCGCGTCGAGCGGCTGCCTACATTTTGCTTGTGATCCAGGTGCAGGACGTCCGCGTCGACCCCGAGACCCGCCAGGTGTGGCAGGGCGACACCGAGGTCAGGCTCTCCCGCAAGGAGTTCGACCTCCTCTTCAAGCTGATCAGCAACGCGGGCACCATCGTGAGTCGCGACGAGCTGATGCAGGACGTGTGGGCGACCCGGTTCTGGACCTCCTCGAAGACGATCGACGTCCACCTGGGCTGGGTGCGCCGCAAGATCGGCGACGACAGCCGTCACCCTCACCTCATCACCACCGTGCGCGGCAAGGGCCTGCGCTTCGAGCTGGGCGCGGTCCCGGCCATCTGACGGGGCGCCGATAGCCTGTTCGCGTGTCAGCACCCACCCTCGCCGTCATCGGCGGTGGCCAGCTCGCCCGGATGATGGCGCAGCCGGCGATCGCGCTCGGTCTGCCGCTGCGGCTGCTCGCCGAGGCCGGCGGCGTCTCGGCCGCCCAGGTGATCCCCGACCACGTCGTCGGTGACTACCGCGACCTCGACACCCTGCTGAAGGTCACCGACGGGTGCGCTGCGGTCACCTTCGACCACGAGCACGTGCCGACCGAGCACCTGCACGCGCTGGAGCGCACCGGCGTCGCGGTGCGGCCCGGACCGGACGCCCTCGTCTTCGCCCAGGACAAGGGCCTGATGCGCGAGCGGCTCGGCGAGCTCGGCGTGCCGTGCCCGCGCAACGCCATCGTGGGGACCGTCGAGGACGTCGAGGCCTTCGGTTTCCCCTGCGTCCTCAAGACCACCCGGGGCGGGTACGACGGCAAGGGTGTCTGGGTCGTCCGCTCGGCCGCCGATGCCCGCGAACCGTTCGAGGTGGCCGCCCACGCCGGCGTACGCATCCTCGCCGAGGAGCTCGTCGACTTCCGTCGCGAGCTCTCCGCGATCGTCGCGCGCTCGCCGAGCGGTCAGGCGGCGGCGTACCCCGTCGTGGAGACCACCCAGCGCGACGGCATCTGCCACGAGGTGGTCGCCCCCGCGCCCGGCCTCTCCGACGAGCTCAGCGGTGCGGCGCAGTCGATCGCGCTGAGGGTCGCCGGCGAGCTCGGCGTCACCGGCATCCTCGCCGTCGAGCTCTTCGAGGCTCTCGACGAGAACGGACGGCCGCAGGTGCTCGTCAACGAGCTCGCGATGCGCCCGCACAACACCGGCCACTGGACGCAGGACGGTGCGGTGACCTCGCAGTTCGAGAACCATCTCCGTGCGGTGATGGACCTGCCGCTCGGCTCGCCGGCGCCGCGGCAGCGCTGGACCGTGATGGTCAACATCCTCGGTGGCTCCGACCCCGAGGTCGGTCACCTCTACGACGGCTTCCCGCACGCCCTGGCGCGCGACCCGCGGCTGCGGGTGCACCTCTACGGCAAGGAGCTGCGGCCCGGCCGGAAGGTGGGGCACGTCAACACCTACGGCGACGACCTCGACGACTGCCTCGAGCGGGCGCGGCACGCCGCCGCCTGGTTCGCCGGCGACCTTGGCAACGAAAGCGAGTGAGCGCGATGGGTCCCGACAGGCTGGACCGGCCGGTGGCGGTCGGCATCGTGATGGGCTCGGACTCCGACTGGCCGACCATGAAGGTGGCCGCCGAGGCGCTCGAGGAGTTCGGCATCGGCTACGAGGCCGACGTCGTCTCGGCGCACCGGATGCCGGAGGAGATGATCGACTACGGCAAGCGCGCGCACGAGCGCGGCCTGTCGGTCATCATCGCCGGCGCCGGGGGAGCGGCCCACCTGCCCGGGATGCTGGCCGCCGTGACGCCGCTGCCGGTCATCGGCGTGCCGGTGCCGCTGAAGTACCTCGACGGCATGGACTCGCTGCTCTCGATCGTGCAGATGCCGGCCGGCGTGCCCGTGGCCACGGTCTCGATCGGCAACGCTCGCAACGCCGGCCTGCTCGCGGCCCGCATCCTCGGGGCGACCGACCCCGCGCTGCAGGCGCGGATCGTCGAGTTCCAGGCCGGGCTCAAGGCCGCCGCGCACGCCAAGGGTGCCGTCGTCCGCGAACACGCAGCAGGCGATGCCTCGCGCGACTGACCGTCACTCCAGGAACGCGTCGGCGGTCAGCGGGAGGTCCCGCACGCGGACACCGGTGGCGTGGTACGCCGCGTTGGCGACCGCGGCCGCGGTCCCCACGATGCCGATCTCGCCGATGCCACGCGACCCCATCGGCGTGAAGGTCGTGGTGGACTCGTCGAGCCACTCGGCCTCGATGCCGGCCACATCGGCGTGTGCCGCGACGTGGTAGGTCGCCAGGTCCTGAGTCACGACGTGCCCGAAGCGCGGATCGCGCACCGACTCCTCGAAGAGCGCCGCCGACATGCCCATGACCAGGCCGCCGACGAGCTGTGACCGGGCGGTGGTCGGGTTGACGACCCGTCCGACCGAGTAGACGCCGAGCATCCGTGGCACCCGCAGCTCGCCGGTGTAGCGGTGGACGTGCACCTCCGCGAAGACGGCGCCGAAGGAGTGGAAGGAGAACCGGTCCGCCTCGTCGCCGCGCAGCGCGGACGCCTCGGTCCAGAGCCCGGGGTCCGGCCGGTCGCCGTGGTCGGCCAGGAACTGCTGTGCGGCGGCCACGATCGCCGAGCCCCACGAGCTGGTGCCGGACGACCCGCCGGCCACGCTGGCCATCGGCAGCGCGGTGTCGCCCAGTCGCAGGTCGATGTCGTCAGTTCCGACGCCGAGCGCGTCGGCGGCGATCTGGGTGAGGGCGGTGCGTGCGCCGGTCCCGATGTCAACGGCGCCGATGGAGACGGCGAAGCCGGTGTCGGTGGACTCGACGCGGGCGACGTTGCCCGGCTGTCGCATGGCGGGGTACGTCGCCGACGCGACGCCGGTCCCGACCCACCACTCCCCGTCAGCGGTGCTGCGCGGCGCGCGCGGCCGGGACGCCCAGCCGAACCGCTCCGCCCCGCGGTCGAGGCACTCGACCAGCCCCCGTCGGTCGAAGGGCAGGCCCTCCTCCGGGTCGACGTCCGGGTCGTTGCGGCGGCGCAGCTCGACGGGGTCCAGGCCGCACGCCTCAGCCAGCTCGTCCATCGCCACCTCGTGGGCGAACATGCCGGGCATCTCGCCCGGAGCGCGCATCCACGACGGCACCGCGACGTCGAGGACGGCCAGCCGGTGGCTGGTGCGGCGGTTCGGGGCGGCGTACATCATCCGGGTCGGCGACGCGGTCTGCTCGGCGAACTCCCGCAGCCGCGACGTCTGCTCCTGCACCCGGTGCTCGATGGCGGTGAGCCGGCCGTCGTCGTCGGTCCCCAGCCGGAACTTCGAGATGGTGGCCGTCCGGTAGCCGGTCAGCGAGAACATCTGCTGGCGGGTCACGGCCAGCCGCACCGGCCGGCCCCCGGTGGTGCGCGCGGCGAGCGCGGCCGCCATCACGTGGGCGTGGGCCTCGCCCTTGCTGCCGAACCCTCCGCCGACGAACGGCGCCATGACACGGATCTGCTCCCTGTCGATGCCGAGCATCGGTGCGAGCGCGGTGGCCACGCCGTGCACCCCCTGGCTGGAGTCGAAGAGCGTGAGCCGCTCGCGGCCGTCCTCCTCGCTCCACCACGCGGTCGTGGCGTGCGGCTCGAGCGGGTTGTTGTGCTCGTACGGCGTCCGGTAGGTCTGCTCGAGCACGGTCGTCGCCGTGCCGAGTGCCGTGTCGACGTCACCCTGGTCGGTGTCGGTCTCCATGGCCGGATTGACCTTCTCCGGCCGGTAGCTGGCGTTGTCCTCGCGCAGCTCGGCCTCGAACGGCTCGGCCTCCTGCTCGACCCGGACCAGCCGGGCGCCCTCGCGAGCGGCCTCGGACGACTCCGCCAGGACGACGGCGACGATCTGGCCGCGGAACCCGACGGCGTCGTCCTGCAGGATGGCGAGCTCGCCGTTGTCTGTCTGCGCGAGCCGGGGCGCGTCGGTGTGGTCGACGACGGAGACGACGCCCGGATGGGCCAGCGCCTCGCTGCGGTCGACGGCGACGACCCGGCCGCGGGCGACGGTCGATGTGACCAGCCAGGCGAACAGCGGCCGGTCGACCGGGTGCTCCACCGCGTACGCCGCCCGGCCGGTCACCTTCTCGACACCGTCGACCCGCGGCAGTGCGGTGCCGATGGCCTTCGGCTCGACGGGGGAGGGGACGAGCTCGGTCATCGGGCCTCCTCGGCCAGGTCGGGGACGAGCCGGCGGAACGCGAGCGCCGTCGCGTTGCGGACCATGGCGGGCTTGTACTCGGTCCCGGCCGTCGGCCGGGCCTGGTCGAGCTCGGCCTCGGCGGCGTCCCGGACGCCGGCCTCGGTCAGGGGCCGACCGCGCAACGCGTCCTCCGCGCGGGTGGCCCGCCACGGCTTGTGCGCGACGCCGCCCCAGACGATCCGCAGGTCGCGGACGGTCCCGTCCTCGGCCCGGTCGATCGCGACCGCCACGGAGACCAACGCGAACGCGAAGGACGCCCGGTCGCGGACCTTGACGTAGGTCGAGGTGCGGGCGTGGGCGGAGCGGGGCAGCTCGACGGCGGTGATCAGCTCGCCGTGCCCCAGGACCGTGTCGCGCGCGGCGTCGTCGCCGGGGAGCCGGTGCAGGTCGGCCGCGGGCACCCGCCGTTCACCGTCGGGCCCGAGCACGACGACGGTGGCGTCGACGGCCACCAGGCCGACGGCGAGGTCGGAGGGATGCACGGTCACGCAGGCCGGGCCGGCGCCGAGGATGGCGTTGTAGCGGCCGTAGCCCTCGGCGGCCGAGCAGCCCGAGCCCGGCTCGCGCTTGTTGCAGGGTGTGGTGACGTCCAGGAAGTAGACGCAGCGGGTGCGCTGCAGCAGGTTGCCGGCGGTCGTCGCCTGGTTGCGGATCTGGCCGGACGCGCCGGACAGCAGCGCGCGGGAGAGCACGGGCCAGCCCGTCCGCACCCGGCGATCCGCGGCCAGGTCGCTGTTGCGGACGTTGGCGCCGACGAGGAGGCCGCCGTCGTGCTCCTCGAGCGCGTCGAGCGGGAGGTGGCTCACGTCGACGAGCGTCCCGGGCGTGGCGACCCCGAGCTTGAGGTGGTCGACCAGGTTCGTGCCACCGCCCAGGAAGCGCGCGTCCGGGTCGTTGGCGACGAGGGAGACGGCATCGGCCGGATCACTCGGACGCAGGTAGGCGAGCTCTCTCATGCGCCGGCCACCTCCCGGACCGCTGCGAGGATGCCGGGATAGGCGCCGCAGCGGCACAGGTTGCCGCTCATCCGCTCCCGGATCTCGCCGTCGTCGAGGTCCTCGAGCGTGGTCGGCACGGCGAGGTCGTCGGTGACGTGGCTCGGCACGCCGCCGGCCGCCTCGTCGAGCATGCCGACCGCCGAGCACACCTGCCCCGGCGTGCAGTAGCCGCACTGGTAGCCGTCGTGGTCGAGGAAGGCCTGCTGCACCGGGTGCAGCCCGTCGCGGGCGAGCCCGGCTGCGGTGGTGATCTCCGCGCCGTCGTACGACAGCGCGAGGGCGAGGCAGGTGAGGTGTCGTCGCCCGTCGAGCAGCACCGTGCACGAGCCGCACTGGCCGTGGTCGCAGCCCTTCTTGGGCGAGGTGTTGCCGAGTCGCTCGCGCAGGGCGTCGAGGAGGGTGGTCCGGGTGTCGACCGTGAGCGATCTGCGCTCGCCGTCGACCGTCAGCTCGATGGTCGTCTCCACACCTGCTCGGTCCCCGCCGCGGCGTGGCCCAAACCGTGCGTGGCCTACAGGGGTCCACCTGGGCTCACCTGGGCCCACCTGGGCGCACATGGGGTCACATGTGCTGGGTCGGGCGGGATACCGGACGGCATGACCACCACACCAGTACCCCCGGCGGAGCCGGGCACGGAGCCCTACCCCGGTGGCATTCCCGAGCCGGGGCCCGACATCCCCGACCCGTTCCCGGGCTCGACGCCGACCCCCGAGCCGCAACCGGACGCGCCGCCGCCGGAGCCTCCGGACTGATCGTCAGGGACGCCTGCCCACTCGATGGCGGGGCAGGTGTCCATCACCATGTGCAGCCCGGCGGCCGTCGTGCGCTCGAACGCCCCGGCGTCGACGACCCCGAGCTGAAGCCACACGCCCTTCGCGCCGATCTGCACCGCCTCGTCGGCGAACTGCCCGGCCGCCTCGGAGCGGCGGAAGACATCGACGACATCGATCGGGAACGGGACGTCGGCGAGGGTCGGGTAGGCCTTCTCGCCCAGCACCTCGAGCTGCCCCGACGCGCCGTCCGGATGGATCGGGACGATCCGCTTCCCGCGTCGCTGGAGGAGCGCGGCGATGGAGTACGCCGTCCGGGTCGGGTCGCCCGACAGGCCGACGACGGCCCAGGTGTCACAGTCGTCGAGCATGAAGTCGATCGCGTCGCGTGGTTGCCAGTCGACCATGTCGTCACGGTAGCCACTCGGTGGGAGAGGGCCGGCTACTCGACAGTAGACTTCGGTGCCATGAGCGCTGAGTACCCGCTGTTCGCCCTGTCGGAGGAGCACCAGGAGATCCGCAAGGCGATCCGTGAGCTCTGTGACGCGAAGGTGGCGCCGTACGCCGCGGCGGTGGACGAAGACGCGCGCTACCCGCAGGAGGCGCACGACGCGCTCGTCGCCTCGGACTTCTACGCACCGCACGTCCCGGAGGAGTACGGCGGCGTCGGCGCCGACGCGCTGGCGACGGTGCTCGTCATCGAGGAGATCGCGCGCGCCGACGTCTCGGCCTCGCTCATCCCGGCGGTGAACAAGCTCGGCTCGCTGCCCGTGCAGATCGGCGGGTCGGAGGAGCTCAAGAAGAAGTACCTCGGGGCGCTGGCGGCGGGCGAGGGTGGCTTCTCCTACTGCCTGTCCGAGCCCGACGCCGGCTCGGACGCCGCCGCGCAGAAGACCCGCGCGGTCCGCGATGGCGACGGCCCCGATGCTGGCTGGGTGCTCAACGGCGTCAAGCGGTGGATCACCAACGCCGGCGTCTCGGAGTACTACACCGTCTTGGCGGTGACCGATCCCGAGAAGCGGTCCAAGGGCATCAGCGCGTTCGTGGTGGAGAGGTCCGACCCGGGTGTGTCCTTCGGCGCCCCGGAGAAGAAGCTCGGCATCAAGGGCTCCCCGACCCGGGAGGTCTACTTCGACAACGTGCGCATTCCGGCTGACCGGCTCATCGGTGAGGAGGGTCGCGGCTTCGAGTACGCCATGAAGACCCTCGACCACACCCGGATCACGATCGCGGCGCAGGCTGTCGGCGTGGCTCAGGGGGCGTTGGACTACACGCTGGGCTACATCAAGGAGCGCCAGCAGTTCGGCAAGCCGATCGCGTCCTTCCAGGGCATCGAGTTCATGATCGCCGACATGGGGATGAAGATCGAGGCGGCCCGGCAGATGACCTACGCCGCCGCCGGCCGGTCCGAGCGCGGCGACGCCGACCTGACGTTCTTCGGCGCCGCAGCGAAGGCGTTCGCCTCCGACGTCGCGATGCAGGTGACCACCGACGCCGTCCAGCTGCTCGGTGGCTATGGCTTCACCCGCGACTACCCGGTCGAGCGGATGATGCGCGACGCCAAGATCACGCAGATCTACGAAGGCACCAACCAGGTGCAGCGGATCGTGATGGCGCGCCAGCTCCTGGCCGGCGTCCAGAGCGAGATCTGAGAGAACCGCCTTCGCAGGTCAGTCCGTCGACGTCGCCTTGACGAGGATCGACGCGAACGCCGCCCCGAGGGAGCCGGCGACGGATGCGGGGTCGTTGAGGTAGCCGTTCACCATCGCCCCGTCCCGGAGCATCATCAGTTGCTTGGCGATGGCGTCGACGTCGTCGGCACCCGCCTGCGACGCGAGCTCGGCGAAGACGTCGAGCATCCAGCGGCGGTGGGCATCGACGGCGCTGCGGACAGGGTCGTCGGGATCGGAGAACTCCGCCGCGGCGTTGATGAAGGCGCAGCCCCGGAAGCCCGGCTGACAGCTCGCGGCGCCGATGTCGGTGGCCAGGCTGCGCAGTGAGCCCACCGGATCGCCCTCGCGCCGGAC
This sequence comes from Nocardioides terrae, assembly GCF_900112345.1. GTDB lineage: Bacteria > Actinomycetota > Actinomycetes > Propionibacteriales > Nocardioidaceae > Nocardioides > Nocardioides terrae. Next base: position 369,055 of record NZ_FOLB01000001.1, on the reverse strand, counting down.
GCTCTCGATCCAGGCGCGCTCGGCGGCGGCCTGCTGCTCGAGGTAGGCGACGACGAGGTCGCTCTTGGTGCGGAAGTGCCGGTAGAAGGTCACCTTCGTGATCCCGACCTCGTCGATGATGCGGTCCGCGCTCGTCGCGCGGATGCCGTGGGCGTAGAAGAGATCGTTCGCGACGGCCAGGATGCGCGCGCGGGTCGCGGCACCTGACCGACCGGGTGCCGCCACGGCGGTGGTCTCTGCGGGCATCGTCGCCTTCCTCATTGCTCGGGCCGGCTTGCGCCGGCGCTCCAGACAGTCTATCTACGATATGTAGACGTACTAGTCACTCTACCTGGGCGTCGAGGGATGGGTGCCCCTCATCGGTCGCGACCCGCGGCAACGTGCCCGGCACCCTCGCGGCCACCCTCCCGACCGCCGCCGCCTGACGGCTGCGCTCCTCACGAAAAGAGAGACATCATGACCATCACCGAGACGATCACCACGTCGACGTTCAGCCAGGCGCTGCGTCGCCTCTACTTCGTCCGCTCCGGCTTCGCCGTCATCTGGGCGGCGCTCCTCTTCCCGACCTCGGTCGCGACCGGACCCCTCCTGACCGCGCTCCTGTTCATCTACCCCCTCTTCGACGCGGCCGCCGTGCTCTGGCAGCTCCGCACCGATCCCGACACGCAGGGGGCGAAGGTCACCGAGTGGGTCAACGTGATCGTCAGCATCGTCGTCGCCATCGCACTCGGCGCGGCCTCGACCTCGTCGATCGGTGCGGCCCTCGCCGTGTGGGGCATCTGGGCCATCGGTGCCGGCATCCCCCAGCTCATCACCGCCATCCGCAACCGACGCTCCGGGGGACAGGTGCCCCAGATGCTGTCCGGTGGCATCTCGGTCCTGGCCGGCGCCTCGTTCCTGGCCCAGGGACTCGGAGACGCCGACAACATCTCCGGGGTGGGCGGCTACGCCATCCTCGGCGGGGTGTTCTTCCTGATCTCCGCGATCCGTCTGAGCATCGTCCTGCGGCGGACCGAGGCATGACGAGCGTCGAGAACCGGACGACGGCCAGGTCGCCTGGCTCGAGGCGACCGGCATCGACCTGATCCGCGGCACCGGCCGTCTCGCCGGCCCCGGCCGGGTGGAGGTCGGCCCGGACCGTGTCTACTCCGCCAGGACCGTCGCGCTGGCGACGGGCTCCGTCCCGGTCGTCCCCGCTGCTCGACCGCGAGGAGCCGTTCGTCGGCGACCACCTCGCTGCTGCCCTCGCCGACGAGGGGGTCGACGTGCGTGTCGGAGTGCGGCAGTGAGGTCTGGCTCCGGCTGCTCGAGAGCCACGGCCGGCGGGCCTGAGGCCGTCGTCAGCGCAGCCGGTGGGCCCAACGCGCCATGCCGACCGCGGCCTCACGGGTCTGCTCGTAGCGGATCCCGAGCACGAGCAGGACGACGCCGACGCCGCCCAGGCTGAGCCAGCGGGGGACGCCGACGGCGTACGGCGCGAGCTGGGAGACCGCGACGACGAGCAGCGCCAGGGTGGCGAGCACCACCGGCGCCTGCCAGCGCAGTCGAAGGCCGGCCGCGACGACGGCCGCGCCGGCGACGAGGACGGCGAGCGGACGGACCAGACCGTCGTCGCCGACGGCGGCGATGGCCGACGGGAGCAGTCCGGCCATCACCGCCGGACCGACCGTCGCCCAGGACGGCGCCCGGGGCTCCCGGACCAGCCGGACCGCGCCGACGGCGCCGGCGAGGACGGCCAGCGGAAGGCTGTAGGCCTCGACGACCGCCACACCCGCATCGGCCAGCAGGAGCCAGACCGCCAGGGAGCACCCGGCGACACCGCCGGCGGCCAGGAAGCCACGGGCGGGGAGCGCCGCGTAGGCCAGGCAGAGCAGGCCGGCCGAGGCGGTCACGAGCGCCAGGGTCGTCGCGTCGTCCGACCCGATCGCGGCGGCGGCTAGGAAGCCACCGGCGGCGACCAGGCCGAGCAGCGGCTCGTCCGAGGTCCCGTAGCGCCAGGCCGCCGTCGCGGCGATCGCGAGGCTCACGACGAGGACCGCGACGGTGCTCAACAGCCGGTCGTGCGCCGGTGAGACGGCCAGGCCGGCGGCGAGCAGCACCGCTGTCCCGGCGTACGCCGTCAGGCCGGCGCGCGCCCCGGCGGCGACGGGCACCAGCACCGCCGTCAGCGCCGCCGCGCCGGCGATCGCCACCAGGCCGGCGGCCAGCAGGCGGACGTCGAGCTGCCCGGACGAGACGTTCCCGAAGAGACCGTCGGCGGTCTGGGCCGCGAACACGCCGAGCGCCGCCGCCGCGACCCCGTGCCCGGCGACCAGCGTCCGCCCCGTGGCCGGTCGCGGGTCGTGCGCCGACCGGCCGGACGCCGCCGCGGCGCCCGCAGCCACCGCTGAGCCGAGCAGACTCAGGGCCAGCACGCCGTACCGGCTGTGCGAGCACAGGCCCAGACCCGCCGCGCCGGCGACCAGCACGGGCGTCGCGCGCACCAGGGCGGAGCGGACGCTCGCCGTCCGGACCCGGAGCAGGCCCGCGGCGGCCAGGGCCACCACGGCGAACGCCACCGCCGAGCTCTCCCGCTCGCCGGGCTCGCCCAGGAGCGGCCGGAGGAAGGACCCGAGGATCCCGACGGCCGTCCCGGTCGCCAGGTAGGCCGTCGCGACGATCACGGCACCCGGAGCGGCCGTCGCCCAGCGGCCCGGCATCCGGTCGGAGGCTGCGCCGAACGCTGCCGCGGCTCCGAGCGCGACGACGGCGAACACCACGGTCGAGACGTCGGCGGCCGCCGCCGCGAGGGACGGGACGGCGGCGGCGCACGCCACCGCTGCCCACGCGTAGAGGCGTGGAGCGTCAGTGCTGCCGGCCCGGACCAGCCCGGCGATGACCGCCGCCGCCACGGCCGCGCCCGCGGTGGCGTACCAGGCCGCATCGACGCTGCCGAGCCCGGCGACGCCGAGGGTCCGCGCCGCGGCGATGTCGACGAGCAGGAGCCCGACCGTCACCGCGGCGAGCGTCTCGGCGCTGCCCCGCAGGCCGCGCGAGGCGACCCTGGCGGCCGCGGCCGCCGTGACGGCGGTGGCGGCGACCATGAGCGCGGCCTGGCCGACGACGGGCAGCGACGTCCACGCCACCGCGGCGAAGACGATCGCTGCCACGAGGACGAGCGCCGCGCCGGTGCCGAGGATGAGCCTCTGCGCGCCGATGTCGAGGCCGCGGCCCGCCGGACGGCAGGGCCGGAGCGCGGGAATCGGATACTTCGGGAGGCCGCCGGCCGTGGGCAGCTCCGCCGAGGATGCCGGTGCGGCCGCTCCGAGGCCCGATCGGGCGCGCAGGTCCGTGAGGAGCCGCCCGCGCTCGGCGTGCAGCGCGGTGAGCTGCTGGTCGACCTGCCAGAGCCGGGCGGCGGTCGGGCCGAGCAGGAGGAGGCCGCACGAGCGGCAGCGGTCGGCTCCGGGGGTGATCGGGGTGGAGCAGTCCGGGCAGCCGACGACGGGCACAGGCTGATGCGTCATGGGCCTCAGTCTTCGGCCGGCAGGAGAGCCGCCACATGCGTACGCGTACTCAACTGCCCGATGCGCTTCGTCGCTGGAGGTGACGGCCCTGGCGCTCACCTCCATAGGGCGACCAAGGAACAGCCGGCCGCCTCCGTCGGTTGTCCCGACCGAACGACAGGCACCTCGCCCACCTGGGCGGCTTCGCGCGGGCCGGGGTCGGCGTCGTGCTGACCGAGGCGACGGCCGTCCTGCCCGAGGGGCGCATCTCCCTGCAGGACACCGGGCTCTGGAACGACGAGCAGTCCACCAGCTCCTCTCGCCGCTGAGCAACCGGCGCACCGATGCCTACGGCGGCACCTTCGAGAACCGCACGTGGCTCGTGCACGAGGTCGTCGCACCGACCGGTGCGGTCGGCCTGATCGTCACAACAGCTCGGCGAGCATGGCCGCTGCGCGCTCGGCGCCGCCGCTCTCGACCGGGAGGCTGACCACCTCGGTGCCGGCCTCCTTGACCAGCGCCTCGGCCAGCCAGGCCGGGTCGCTCACCTCGTCATAGGTGACGCAGCGGCCGGCGCCGTACCGCTCGAGCCGGTGCCGGACGTGGATGCTCTGCTCGAAGTGGTGCCGCAGCGGCACGTAGAGGAAGGGCACCCGGGCCGCGGCCAGCTCCATCGTGGTGCTCAGGCCGCCCTGGACGATCGCGACGTCGGCGGCTGCCAGGCGCAGGTGCAGGTCCGGCACGAACCCGCGGACGTCGACGCCGTCGACCTGGGGCAGGACGGTGGGGTCGATCCGTGGGCCGGTGACGACGAGGAACCGCAGCTCCGGCAGGAGGCGCCGGGCGATCGGGACCGCGTCGAGCACCCGGCGCAGCAGCGGCTCGCCGACGCCCGAGCCGCCGACCGCGGCGAGGCACAGCACCTCGTCGGCGGCGTACCCGAGCTCGCGGCGGGCCCGTGCGACGTCCTGCGCCGACGGCGGGTCGAAGCCGGTGACGTAGCCGGGAAACTCGTAGTGCTCCAGGGTCCACGGACGGATGTCGGGCAGGCCGGGGCCGAACGAGGCGTCGACGACGTCGTCGGGGTCGCCGATGAAGATCTGCCGGTCGCGGATGCGCTTGTAGCGGGCCCGTTGCTCGAGCATCTCGGCGTTGTAGTCGGCGGTGAGCAGCGCCTCCCGCTCGCCGGAGCCGGGCATCGGCAGCCAGCCGACGAAGTCGGTCATCCAGGCGAACGAGAACCGCTTCAGCTCCGGGTTCTCGTGCAGGTGGTGGTCGACCTCCCAGCTCTCGTCGCCGATGACGAGGTCGTACGGCGTCTCCTCGACGACCTCGTCGAAGACCATGAAGTTGTTCACGAGGATCTCGTCCATCTCCCGGATCGCCCCGAAGACGTGCAGGTCGTGCTCGCCCGCGACGTCCTCGAGGTGGGCCGACTCGCTGCGCAGCCAGCCGGACGCGGGGTGCACCCGCTCCCCGGCGCGCTCGAGCATCCGGGTGACCGGGTCCTGGGTGAGCCAGTCGATCTGCAGGTCGGGATGCAGCTCGCGCAGGTGCCGGGCGATCGCCAGGTCGCGCCGGGCGTGGCCCAAGCCGATGGGGGAGGAGAGGTAGAGCGCGCGCCGCGGGCGGGCCCGCGCGCGCTCCCAGAGCTCGCTGGTCATCGCGCCGCTCCTGCGGTCCGGGCGAAGTCGCGCAGCAGGTGGTTGACCTTGACCGGCTCGCGGGCCAGCGACAGGTGGCCGCCCCCCGCGACCTCGACGAGGTGGCCGCCGGTCAGCTCGACGAGGAGGCGGCTGCGCTCGACCGGGCTCACGCGGTCGTCGTCACCGTGGACGGCGAGCAGCGGGGAGCTGATCCGGCCGCACCACTCCCGCACCGTCTCCCCGGACGGGAGCGCCCCGGCGGCCTCGGCGGCGAGCACCTCGGCGGTCGTCTCCCGGCCCCAGCCGACGGCCTCCTCGATGGGCCTGGTCGAGTGCGGCTCCGGGAAGCACTGGCCGAAGAAGAACCACAGGAAGTCGTCGTAGGACCGCTGCCAATAGCGCGGGTCGTGCTTGACCCAGTGCTCGGGCGGATCGATCCCCAGGTGCGGCACCGCGGAGGCGGGCAGGTCCGCCGGGTCGGGCCGCTTCGCCCGCTCGCGACCGGGCGCCTGGCCGGACACCTGGCCGGGTGCCTGGCCGGACACCTGGCCGGATGCCTGGCCGAGCCGCACGAACGGTGCGATGAGTGCGGTGCCCAGCACCCGCTCGGCGTGGTTGGCGGCCAGGTCCAGGGCCCAGTACGCCGCCCGGGACACCGCGACGACCACGGCCTGCTCCGTCCCCGTCGCGTCCAGCACGGCGAGCGCCCGTTCGACCTGGCGGTCGTGGTCGTACGCCGCCGGATCGACCGGCCGGTCCGAGAGCCCGTTGCCCGGGCCGTCGAAGGTGACCACCCGGTGGTGGCGCGCCAGGTAGGGCACCTGCAGCTTCCAGAATCGCTGGTGCACGATCGTCCACGTCGGGAGCAGCAGCAGGGTCGGTCGGCCGACGCCGTGCACCCGGAAGAGCACCCTCGTCCCAGCGGCGACCGCTTCCCCCTCGTGGTCGGCCGTGCCCGGTGGGCGGGTCTGCTGGTCAGCGGTCATGGCTCCTCCCGGCCTCAGTCTGTCCGCGACCGCTCCGGGACCGCCAGACCGGAGGTCACCCGCGGGACGAAGCGCGGCACCTGGTCGGCGTAGTCGATGTAGGGCTCGCCGAGCTGGGCGCGCAGGTCGCGCTCCTCGAACCGCACCGCCACGAGGATGTAGGCCGATGCCGTGGCGGCGAAGAGGAGCCGCCCCGCGCTCATGTCGGGCGTGCACCAGAACGCGATGAGGAAGCCGGTCATCAGCGGGTGGCGGACGTAGCGGTAGAGGCTCGGTGTGCGGAACCCGTCCTCGCGGTAGGGCGTCGAGCGCCAGCGCGCGATCACCTGCTGGAGGCCGAAGAGGTCGAAGTGACCGAGCAGGAACGTGCTGACCACCGCGATGCCCCAGCCGGCGGCCTGGCCCGCCCACAGGAGGGCGCGAGCCCAGCTCGCGTCGACGGACCACACCTCGTCGGGCAGCGGGCGCCACTGCCACAGCAGCAGGCCGACGACCGCGCTCGCGGCCAGCACGTAGGTGCTGCGCTCGATCGCGGGCGGGACGACGCGGGTCCAGGCCCGCTTGAACCAGGGCCGTGCCATCACGCTGTGCTGGACGGCGAAGAGCGAGAGGAGGGCCAGGTTCACCACGACGGCGAGCCAGGCGGGACCGGCCGGGCCGTCGTCGACGGTCTTCGGGACCACGACGCCGGCGAGGAACAGCACGGTGAAGTCGAGCGAGGCCAGGAAGGCCAGGTAGGCGATCACCCCGTAGGCGAGCGCCGCGATGCGAGCGGTCATGAGCGACTCCTGTCGACAGATTCGGTCGATCGACCGAATTCCGGCACGCTAGCATTCGGGCGATCGACCGACAAGGCTCTTTTCCAGGAGGAAGCGATGTCGACCGAGACCGTCGACCGGCTCACAGCGGCGGCACGCGAGTGCCTGCTGGCGGAGGGGTACGCCAACCTGTCGACCCGCCGGGTGGCCGACCGGGCCGGGGTGCCGCTCAGCCAGATCCACTACCACTTCGGCGGCAAGCAGGGGCTGGTGCTCGCGCTACTGGCGGCCGAGAACAGCCGCCTGGTGGGGCGCCAGGAGTCGATGTACGCCGGCGACCAGCCGCTGTCGGCCCGCTACGACCAGGCGTGCGACTTCCTCGACGACGATCTCGCGTCGGGGTACGTGCGCGTCCTGCAGGAGATGATCGCCGCCGGGTGGTCCGACCGCGCCGTCGCCGACCAGATCGGGGAGCTGCTGCGGGCATGGTTCGACGTGCTGCACAGCACGCTGACCGAGGCCGAGCAGGAGCTCGGCGGCCTGGGCCCGTTCACGGCCGAGGACGTCGCCCTCCTCGTCGGCGCCGCCTTCCTCGGCGGGGAGGCGGTGCTCCTCCTCGGCGACCCATGCTGGTCGACCTCCGTGCGTCGCGCCCTGCGCCGCGTCGGCGACCTGATCCGGCTCGGTGAGCAGCGCCGCTGACGCGGTTCCCGCCCGCGGGCCCGGCCGGTACCCGACGACACGCGACGACGACGTGTGCGGCTGGGTACTGACCGGCATGACGGTGGACTCGGAGACCGAGCGGCTCGATGAGGTGATCCTGCATCGGCCGGGCCTCGAGCTGGAGCGGCTGACGCCGGCCAGCAAGGACGACTACCTCTTCGACGAGGTGGTGTGGGTGGAGCGGGCCCAGCACGAGCACGACGCCTTCGCGGTGCTGCTGCGTGACCAAGGCGTCCGCGTGCACCTGCTCGGGGACCTGCTCGCCGAGACGATGGCGCTGCCCGAGGCGCGCAAACACGTGCTGGACGGCACGTTCGACGAGCGGGTGCAGGGGCCGCTGGCGGTCGACGCGCTCTACAACCTCTTCGCTCGGCTCGAGCCGGGCCTGCTGGCCCGTCACCTGATCGGCGGGATGACCAAGCGGGAGCTGCTCGAGCACGTCGAGGCGCCGTCGTCCGTGGTCGTCCACTCGGCGCTGCCGGACGACCTGCTCCTGCCGCCACTGCCGAACCACCTCTTCACCCGCGACCCCTCGGCGTGGATCTAGGACGGGCTGAGCGTCCACGCGATGCAGAAGCAGGCCCGGATGCGGGAGACGCTGCACTACGAGGCGATCTACCGATGGCACCCCCGCTTCGCCGGGACGCCGGTCCCGCGCTGGAGCGAGGGCCGCGAGGAGGCGCCCGCGAGCATCGAGGGCGGCGACGTGCTCGTCCTCGGCGGCGGCGCGCTGCTCGTCGGCATGAGCGAGCGGACCACGCCCCAGGGGATCGAGCGGATGGCGCTGCGGCTCTTCGACGAGGGCGGTGCCGAGCGGATCGTCGCGCTGGTGCTGCCCCGGCAGCGGGCGTTCATGCACGTCGACACCGTGATGACCATGGTCGACCCCCACACGTTCGTGGCGTACGCCGGCCTCGGGCTGCTGCCGTCGTACACGATCGAGCCGGGCGACAGTGCGAAGGAGCTCAAGGTCACCGCGCATCCGGCTGAGGACATGCACCGGGTGCTGGCCGACGCGATCGGCGTCGACGAGATCCGCGTCCTCACCGCCGCCCACGACCACGTGGCCCAGCGGGAGCAGTGGGACGACGGCTGCAACGTGCTGGCCCTCCGACCCGGTGTCGTCGTCGCCTACGAGCGGAACGTGGCCACCAACGCGATGCTCGAGGGCCACGGCGTCGAGGTCCTCACGATCCCGGGCAGCGAGCTCGGCCGGGGCAGGGGCGGCCCGCGGTGCATGAGCTGCCCCGTGCAGCGCGCCTCGGCGTGACGCTCACCTGATCGCACGCAGCCGCGGGCGGGTGTTTCGGTGGCCGTCTCGCGGCGCACTGGGAGGCGGTGACCGTTTCCTGGCCCGACTTCTTCGCGTTCCTGGCGACGGCGTGCGTCACCGCGCTCGCCGTCATCGTCCTGGGCGCGCTCGCCTTCCACCTGGTGGGCCGGTACTGGTCGCGCGGCCGCACGCTCCGCCGCAGCCTGCGGGCCCCGTTCCGCACCTTCGCGGTGGTGCTGGCGCTCTACGTCGCCGTCACCCGGACGCCGTACGGCACGTGGGACTGGTGGCCGACCGTGCAGCACACCCTGCGGATCGGGCTGGTCGGTGCCTGCGCGTGGCTGGTGGGCGCGCTCATCATCTATGCCGAGGACGTCAGCCTCCGGCGGCACCGCACCGACGTGCCGGACAACCTGATGGCCCGCCGGGTGCGGACGCAGGTGCTGCTGCTGCGCCGGCTGACCGTGGTCGCGGTCGCGGTGGTCGCCGTCGGTGTCGCGCTGTTCACCTTCCCAGACGTCCGGGCCGTCGGCGCCAGCCTGCTCGCGTCCGCCGGGGTCATCTCGGTCATCGTCGGCATCGCAGCGCAATCCTCGCTCGCCAACGTCTTCGCGGGGATGACCATCGCGTTCAGCGACATGCTCCGCATCGACGACGCCGTCATCGTCGAGGAGGAGTGGGGCTGGGTCGAGGAGATCACCCTGACGTACGTCGTCGTCCGGCTGTGGGACGACCGGCGGCTGATCCTTCCGTCGACGTACTTCACCCAGAACCCTTATCAGAACTGGACGCGGCACGCCTCGGAGCTGCTCGGCGCCGTCGAGCTCGATGTCGACTGGCGGGTCGACACCCAGGCGATGCGGCAAGCGCTCGACCGCATCCTCGCCGACACCGACCTGTGGGACGGCCGGGTCAAGGTGCTGCAGGTGACCGACGCGCTGGCCGGCTACGTGCGGGTCCGGGTGCTGGTCACCGCCCGCGACGCGCCCACCCTGTTCGACCTGCGCTGCCACGTGCGCGAGCAGCTGATCGCCTGGATGCAGCGCCACGACGAGGACGGCCTACCGCGCCAGCGCACCGAGCTGGTCGAGTCAAACGCGCACCCCTACCTGCTGCGCCGCGCCAGCGGGGTCGGCCTGTTCACGGGCGACCCGGAGGCCGAGGACCGGGCCGCGCGCGCCGGCGGAGGCGGTGAGCACCCTGAACAACGCGAGCGCGGCGAGCAGGATGCGGACCCCGAGCGCTCCGAGCACCCCGAGGACGGACGCGCCGGGGACGACGGCTAGCGTCCGGGCATGGTCGAGACGATCCAGATCCCCACGCCGGACGGTACCGCCGAGGCCTACCTCGCCGGGTCCGGCCCGGGCGTGCTGTTCTACATGGACGCGATCGGACTGCGCCCGAGGATCGCCGAGATGGTCGACGAGATCGCGTCGTGGGGCTACACGGTCCTCGCGCCCCACGTGTTCTACCGCCACGGCTCAGCGGCCGACCTCTCGCCCACCGCCGACCTCCGGGTCGCCGAGAACCGGGCGGCGTTCTTCCGGTCCGGCGTGATGGCCCGCGTCAACGCGCTGACCCCGGACAAGGCCGAGCGCGACGCCGCGGCCTGGATCGCGACGCTCGCCGAGCACGCGGCCGCCGGCCCGATGGGCACCGTCGGCTACTGCATGGGTGCACGCCTGGCGCTGCGCACGGCCGGCTGGCACGCCGACCGGGTCAAGGCCGTGGGCGGGTTCCACGGTGGCGGACTGGTCACCGACCGGCCGGACAGCCCGCACCTCGCGATCGCAGGCACGACGGCGTCGTACGCGCTGCTGCACGCGGACGACGACAAGAGCCTGACCCCCGAACACGTCACGGTGCTCGAGGACACCCTCACCGAGGCGGGCCGACCGCACGTCAACGAGATCGTGCCGGGCGCCCCGCACGGCTACACGATGAGCGACACGTCCTCGTGGCACGAGGAGGGTGCGCGGCGCGCGTCCGCGGAGCTCCGGGCGCTCCTGGACCGCGCGCTCGGCTGACCGATCACGGCGGGAGCCTCAGAGCTCCTCGTCCTCCTCGTCGGGGTCGACGGGCTCCTCGAGGCGTTCGGCGTCGACGTAGATCTCCCGGTCGTCGGTCTCCTCGGACTCCACCACGTCGATGGCGTCGCCCTCCCAGATCCCGTCCGCCGGGTCGACCTTGGTCTCGGGCTCGAACTCGTCAGGCTCTTCGGTCTGGCTGGTCATACCTGAAGAAACTACCCGCTACGGAAACACCCGAGGCAGCTCCGAGGCGGTCCCGGTGAAGCTCGGCGGCCGCTTCTCGAGGAACGCCGCGACGCCCTCCTTGCCGTCCCCGATCGAGGTGTAGAACATCGCGAGCGAGTCCGAGAGGTGCGCCTCGAGCGGGTCCGCGGCGGCGCTGTTGCGGTAGAGCAGCTGCTTGGCCAGGCCGAGGGCCACGGGGGAGCGGCCGACGACGAAGGACCGGGCCAGCTCGAGGGCGGCCGGCAGCAGGTCGTCGGGCTCGTGCAGCGAGCGGACCAGCCGGCCGTCGTACGCCTCCTGAGCGGTGAGGACCTCGGCGGCGTAGACCCACTCCAGGGCCTGCTGGATGCCGACGATGCGCGGGAGGAACCAGCTCGAGCAGGCCTCGGGCACGATGCCGAGGCGGCCGAAGACGAAGCCGATCCGGGCGCGCGTCGAGGCCAGCCGGATGTCCATCGCCAGCGTCATCGTGGCGCCGATCCCGACAGCGGGGCCGTTGAGGGCGGCAATGACCGGCTTCGGGAGCGCGTGGATCGCGAGCGTCACTCGCCCGCCCGTGTCACGGATGCCGTCGGCGTACGCCGGGTCGTCGAACCGCTCGCGCAGCGTCTCCGGCGTCGGCTGCTGCGACTCGTCGAGCCCGAAGACGTTGCCCTCGGCCGACAGGTCCATCCCGGCACAGAACGCCCGGCCCGACCCCGTCACGACGACCGCGCGCACGTCGTCGGAGCGGGCGTCGGTGAGGAAGAACCGCTCGAGCTCGCGCGCCATCGTCACGTCGAACGCGTTGAGCGCGTCGGGCCGGTCGAGGGTGAGCGTCGCGATGCCGTCGCCGTCGACCTCGACGCTGAGGGTCTGGTAGGTCATGGACCGAACCTATCGGCGGGCCCCGCTCCGCTGATCGTGTGGCCGGAGGCGCACCGGCTGCGCATCCGGCCACACGATGTGAGGCGGAGCGTCAGCCGGTGACCGACTTGGGCAGGCCCGACGGCGTGCACAGGTTCTGCGGGATGTCCTCGGTCCGGTCGGCCTTGAGGTAGTCGAACATCTTCTTGGAGCGGGCGTCGTCCCAGTGGATGTACATGTCGGAGATCGGGACGCCGCAGGTGAGGGCCGAGCCGTTCGAGACCGACCTGAACGCCCAGGCGAACCGCGCGATGTCCAGGGTGCTCATGCCCTTGCCGACGCCGATGCCGGAGGCGGCGTCCTTGAGGCCGTTGAGCTTGAAGGGGTTGAGCAGGGTGCCGGGGGTCGCTGCACGCTTGCCGATCTGGCCGATGACCTCCGACTGCGCCTCGCCGCGGCCCAGGTCGCCCAGCTGCTGGGCGTGCCGCGAGCGCGAGTAGGCGAGCGCCTTGACGCCCTTCACGTGCTGGCAGCCCTTCTTGACGTCGAGGCCGGCCAGCGGGTCCTTCATGTCGGTCTTCGGGCAGATGGTGATGCCGCCGACGCCGTTGACCAGGTTGACGAGGCCACCCATGCCGATCTCGACGTAGCCGTCGATGTGGAGGCCGGTGTTCTGCTCGACGGTCTTCACCAGCAGCTTCGCGCCGCCGTAGGCGAAGGCCGCGTTGATCTTGGTGCTGCCGTGGCCGGGGATGGGAACGTAGGAGTCGCGCGGGATCGTCATCAGCAGGTTGGGGCCGCTGCCGGTGTGCAGCACCTTGATCGTGTCGGTGCGCTGTCCCACGTCGTTGCCGGTGTGCAGCCGCTTGCGCTGCGCGGCCGAGAGGCCCTTGCGCGAGTCGCTCGCGACGACCAGGTAGTTGGTCCCCGGCTGGTCGGCCGGGCGGGCGCCGGACGGTTCCCAGGCGATGCGGGACATGGCGCCGGGGAAGGAGAGGCCGACCCACACCAGGCTGACGATCCAGGCCAGGACCAGGACGTAGACGATGCGGCGCACGGTCTTGAAGCTGACGAAGCGGCCGCGTCCGCCGCCGGAGCCCGCCTCGCGAGGCGTCGGGGCGAGCGGGGGAGCGGCCGGCGGACGGGCGGCCCGCCGGTCCTGGGTGCGCTGCGGCTGTGCTGGCTGCGGCTGTGCCGAGGGCGCCTGCTGGTCACGACCCTGGACGCGCTGCGTGCGCGGCTGCACGGGGATGGCGCGGGTCGCCTCCGGCTTCTCGGCCGACCGGTCGCCGTTGCGACCGCGCGCGCCGTAGAGCCAGTCGAACTCCGGGCCCTCTCCTGAGCTGTTGGGTCGATCTGCCATGGCGACGAAGGTACCCGGCCCGAGCCAGCACCCGGGTGTCGGCGAACCGTGACGCGTGTCGCTCCGACCTGTGACGGTTGTGACTGGTGATACTGGCGGGGCCGGCTCGAGCGGTCGGCGACGCCCGATCTTCCCCCGCCTTTGACCTGCGTCTCGCCCCACGACGAGCTCGCAACAGAGAGTGTCACATGTCGCAGCCCCGGCCCTCCGTCCGCACCTCGTGCGCCGAGCGTGCGGCCCGCGTCCGCTACCGACGAGCGTTCTCGCTGCTCGTCATGACGCTCGTCGTCCCCGGGTCGGCCCAGGTCGTGGCCGGCAACGCCCGGGTCGGTCGGATCGCGATGCGGGTCTGGGCCGGCCTACTCCTGCTCGGCCTCGGAACGCTGGTGCTCGCCGTGCTCGACCGCGGGCGCGCGCTCACGCTCTTCACCAACCCCTCCGTGCTGCAGCTGCTCCGGCTCGGGCTGATGGCCATCGCGGTCGCCTGGGCGGCGCTGCTGGTCGACGCCTGGCGCATCAGCCAGCCGCTCTCCCTCATGCTCACCCACCGACGGGTCCTGCTGGGCGTCAACGGCGTCATGTGCCTCGTCGTCGGCGGGGTGCTCCTCTTCGGCTCGCACACGGTCGGCGTCATGCGCAGCACCGTCATGGCGACCTTCGCCGGCAACGAGGTCGTCGGTGCCCACGACGGCCGCTTCAACGTGCTCCTGATCGGCGGCGACAGCGACGGCGGCAAGACCCGCTGGGGCCTGCGCACCGACTCGATGACCGTCGCCTCCATCGACGCCAGCACCGGCAAGACGGTGCTCATCGGCCTGCCGCGCAACATGTCGGACTTCCCCTTCAAGAAGGGCTCGGTCCTGGCGAAGCGGTTCCCGCACGGCTACGACTGCGACGAGTGCTACCTCAACTCGCTGAGCACCTGGGCGGCCGACCACCGCGACGTGTTCGCGGGCGAGGACAACCCCGGCATCGCGGCCACGATCGAGGGCATCGAGGGGATCACCGGCCTCGACATCAACTACTGGGCGCTGGTCAACCTGTCCGGCTTCCAGGGCCTCGTCGACGCCGTCGGTGGCGTCACCCTCAACGTCCGTACGCCGATCCCGGTCGGCATCCCGGGCGACAAGTTCTACACCCACCTCAAGACGGGCACGCGCAAGCTGAACGGCTGGGAGACGCTCTGGTACGCCCGGGCCCGCCACGACTCCGACGACTACTCGCGGATGGCGCGGCAGAAGTGCGTGATGGCCGCCATGCTCCAGCAGGTCAGCCCGCAGAAGGTGCTCACCAACTTCGACGAGATCGCCAAGGCCGGCTCCAACATGGTCTCCACCAGCATCCCGGCCAGCCAGGTGGGCCGCTTCGTGTCCCTCGCGCTGAAGGCCAAGAGCCAGAAGGTGGCGACCGTCTCGCTCGTCCCGCCCGCGATCGTCACCGCGCACCCGGACATCGCCAAGGTCCGCTCGATGATCACCACCGCCATCGACCGTGCGGAGGGCAAGAAGGTGCCGAAGAAGACCCGGACCCCGACGTCGGGCGCCCCGTCGGGCGGCTCCACCGCTCCGGCCGAGCAGCCTGAGGGGAACGCCGTGGTCACCGGCGGGTCGATCGGCTCGCTCCAGACCGGCTACGCCGCGAACCAGTCCGACGACCTCGCCTCGGCCTGCTGACCCGCCTCGCCGATCGAGCCGACCCGCGTCGCCGGTCGAGCCCGTCGAGACCATAGGGTTGCCGGCGTGAGCGAGCAGGGGGACGGTGCCGTCGGGCGACGGCGCATCGCCGCCGTCGTCGTCACCTTCAACCGGCTCGCCCTGCTGCAGCGCCTGCTCGAGCGGCTCGACGCGGTGCCCGGCCTGGACGAGGTCCTCGTCGTCGACAACGCCTCGACGGACGGTACGTCGGAGTGGCTGGCGTCCCTCGAGCCCGGTGCCGAGGGGGCCGACGGACACGCCGAGCGGCGGGTCGTCGCGCGGACGCTGGCCACCAACACCGGCGGCGCCGGCGGCTTCGCCGAGGGACTCGCGTGGGCGGTGGAGCGCGGCGCCGACCTCGTCTGGCTGATGGACGACGACGGCGTACCTGCTCCCGACTGCCTGGAGCGCCTGCTCCCGCTGGAGGAGTACGGCTATGAGTTCTGGGGCCCCGTGGTCGTCGACGAGGATGCGCCCGACCGGCTGGTCTTCCCCGTCCGACTGCCGGGCGGCACCCGGGTGGTGCACGACGTCGCCGCGGTCGAGCGGGCCGCCAGGCCTCCCGGGATCCTCGAGGGCATCGTCATCCCCTTCAACGGCGTCCTGGTGACCCGCGCGCTCGTGGAGCGGATCGGCGTCCCGCGGGCCGACTTCTTCATCTGGGGCGACGACCACGAGTACCGGCTGCGGGCCGAGGCGGCGGGCGCCGGCATCGCCACCGTCGCGAGCGCGCGCTTCCTGCACCCGTCGGTCGGCAGCCTCGGCACGCCGATGATGTTCGGCCGGACGACCTACAACCACAGCCCGAGCGACCTCAAGCACTACTGCATGGCTCGCAACAACCTGGTCAACCAGCGCGACTACAACGGTTGGCCGCACGCGCTGGCGTTCGTCGTCAAGACGGGGTGGTTCTACACCTTCACGCGCCCCTCGCCCAGGCGGCTCCTGCTCAGCGCACGGGCGATGTGGGCCGGGCTGCGCGGGGACTTCACCGGGCACGAGAGGTTCCTGGCATGAGTGGTCTCGATACGCCCTCGCCTGGCGGCTCGGGCTACTCGACCAGCGGAGGTGTCGAGACTGTGGCGATCGTCGTCGTCACCTACAACCGCGCCGACCTGCTCGCCAACCTCCTCGCCGGTCTGGCGAGGCTCGAGCGCCCCGCCGACGCGGTGATCGTCGTCGACAACGCGAGCACCGACCACACCGCCGAGGTCCTCGCGACCTGGGTCTCGACGGCCCCGGCCGGTGGGACGCGGCGGCAGGTGATCACCAGCCCGGACAACCTCGGGGGAGCGGGCGGCTTCCACGCCGGCGTGAAGGCGGCGTACGACGAGGGGTTCGACCGCATCTGGCTCATGGACGACGACGTCGTCCCCGCCCCGGACTGCCTCACCGTCCTACTGGCGCAGGACCCCGACAGCTCCGACTGCCTGATGTCGGTGCGCGAGAACACCGACGGCAGCCTCATCGAGCTCGCCGCCACCCGCTTCGACCTGCGCAACCCACTGGCGATCAAGCCGAAGACCGCCAGCGTGATGACCTCCTATCCGGACCGCGCGAGCATGCCCGAACGGGTGGAGCTGGCGAACGTGGCGTTCGAGGGCTTCATGGTGCACCGCCGCGTCGTGGAGCGGATCGGCCTGCCCGACCCGACGTTCTTCATCTTCTACGACGACGTCGACTACGCCCTCCGCGCCCGCCGCGCCGGCTGGCGCATCTGGGCCGTGCGTGACGCTCGGCTCGTCCGCCAGCTCGACTTCAGCCAGCAGCACGACCTCAGCAGCTGGAAGGGGTTCTACATGTATCGCAACCTCTTCGTCGTCCACCTGCGCTACGGCGAGAACGCGCTCGTCCGCGCCAAGCCCTGGGCGATCACGCTGGCGGTGACGCTCGTCGCGCTCCTGCGCGGCCGCCGAGGCGAGGCGTCGAACGTGATCCGTGCCCTACGCGCGGCGCGGGGAATGCGGACCCTCCCCGCGACCTCCGTAGACTGACCCACCGTGTCAACCGAACTCCCAGACCACGCTCCCGATCTCCTGGTCGTCGGCTCCGGCTTCTTCGGCCTTACCATCGCCGAGCGCATGGCCGCCGAGCTGGACAAGAAGGTGCTCATCATCGAGCGCCGGCCCCACCTCGGGGGCAACGCCTACTCCGAGTTCGACGCCGAGACGGGCATCGAGGTGCACAAGTACGGCACGCACCTGTTCCACACCTCCAACGAGAAGGTGTGGGAGTACGTCAACCGGTTCACCGACTTCACGAACTACCAGCACCGGGTCTTCGGCAAGTACCAGGGGCAGGTCTACTCCCTGCCGATGAACCTGGCGCTGATCAACCAGTTCTTCGGCAAGTCCCACACGCCCGACGAGGCCCGCGCGCTGATCGCGCAGCTGGCGTCGGAGTTCAAGACCGAGGACGCCACGAACCTCGAGGAGAAGGCGATCTCCCTGATCGGACGCCCGCTCTACGAGGCCTTCATCAAGGGCTACACCGCGAAGCAGTGGGAGAAGGACCCCAAGGACCTCAGCCCGGACATCATCACCCGGCTCCCCGTCCGCTACACCTTCGACAACCGCTACTTCAACGACAAGTACGAGGGCCTCCCGGTCGACGGCTACACCGCGTGGCTGACCCGGATGGCCGAGCACCCCAACATCGAGGTGCGCGTCGGCGTCGACTTCTTCGACGTGGCCGAGGAGTTCAAGGGCAAGGTGCCGATCGTCTACACCGGCCCGGTCGACGAGTACTTCGAGTACGCCGAGGGCCGGCTCTCCTGGCGCACGGTCGACCTGAAGTCCGAGGTCCTCGACGTGGAGGACTACCAGGGCACCGGCGTGGTGAACGCCAACGACCCCGAGGTGCCGTTCACCCGCGAGCTGGAGTTCAAGCACCTCCACCCCGAGCGGGCCGACCGCTACACGCCCGGCAAGACGTTCGTCGTGCGTGAGTACAGTCGCTTTGCGGAGGAGGGTGACGAGCCCTACTACCCGATCAACACGGCCGACAACCGCGAGAAGCTGCTCAAGTACCGCGACCTCGCGAAGGCCGAGCCGATGGTGCTGTTCGGCGGCCGCCTCGGGACCTACAAGTACCTCGACATGCACATGGCGATCGCCTCGGCGCTGTCGATGTTCGAGAACAAGCTCCGCCCCCACTTCGTGGACGGCGCCGAGCTCAAGAGTGGTGGAGTGGACGAGTGACCGTGACGAAGACCAGCTCGAAGAAGGCCAAGGCGAGCGCCGAGGCCTCGACGGTGACCCGTCTGCTGCAGCGCCAGATCATGCCGGTCGACCGGGAGCTCGACGCGATCGCGCTCTACGTCGACCTCGAGGAGATCAAGCTCGACGCGAGCAAGTACGAGGTCGGCGGCAACCGGTCCGCGAAGGACCTCAACAACGCCGCGATCCGGCAGTCCACCTCGACCGGCCGCGCCGTCCACCCCGACCAGCTGCTGTCCCGCACCGCCTTCCGCATTCCGGCGGGGGAGCGGGTGTCGTTCGGGTCCTACTTCAACGCGTTCCCGGCGAGCTACTGGCGCCGCTGGACGGTCGTCTCCGACGTCACCCTGACGCTCGTCGTCAAGGGGTCCGGCGCGACCGTCGTCGTCAACAAGTCGACGTCGGACGGCCGCTCGCAGAAGGTCGACGCCGCGACCGTCGAGGGCGACTCGCAGACCCTCACGTTCGACCTCTCGCTCAAGCCCTTCGTCGACGGCGGCTGGTACTGGTACGACGTCGCGGCCGGCACGACCGACGCGGTCGTCGAGTCCGCCGAGTGGACCGCGGAGGTCCCGGCCGACCGGGCCGAGCACGGCACCATCGACATGGCCATCACGACCATGAACCGCCCCGACTTCTGCGCCAAGCTCCTGGGCCAGCTCGGCACCGAGGAGGTGCTGCCCTACCTCGACACCGTCTTCGTGATGGAGCAGGGCAGCAAGACCCAGCTCGTCCGCGACAGCGAGTTCTTCCCCGACGCCGAGAAGGGCCTGCAGGGCCGGCTCCGTGTCATCGAGCAGGGCAACCTGGGTGGCTCCGGCGGCTACGCGCGCGGTCAGCTCGAGTCGGTGCGCAAGGGCACGGCGACGTACACCCTGCTCATGGACGACGACGTCGAGTGTGAGCCCGAGGGCATCATCCGGGCGGTCACCTTCGGCGACCTGTGCCGTCGCCCCACCCTCGTGGGCGGCCACATGTTCAGCCTCTACGCCAAGAGCCGGCTGCACAGCTTCGGTGAGATCGTCCAGCCGTGGCGCTTCTGGTGGCAGACGCCGCTCGACGGCTACAGCGACTGGGACCTCTCCGCCCGCAACATCCGCTCCTCGCGCTGGCTGCACAAGCGGGTCGACGTGGACTTCAACGGCTGGTACATGTGCCTGATCCCGCGCCAGGTGATCGAGGAGATCGGCCTCTCGCTGCCGCTCTTCATCAAGTGGGACGACTCCGAGTACGGGCTGCGCGCCAAGGAGGCCGGCTACCCGACGGTGACCTTCCCGGGTGCCGCGGTGTGGCACATCCCGTGGGGCGACAAGAACGACGCCGTCGACTGGCAGGCCTACTTCCACCTGCGCAACCGCTTCATCGCGGCGCTGCTGCACTCGCCCTACCCCAAGGGCGGCCGGCTGATCCGGGAGAGCCTCAACCACCAGATCGCCCACCTGGTCTCCATGCAGTACTCCACGGCCGAGCTGCGCCTGCGCGCCCTCGAGGACGTCCTCGCCGGCCCGGAGGCGCTGCACGGCATGCTGGCCGGCAAGCTCACGGAGATCAACACCTTCCGCAAGCAGTTCACCGACGCGCAGCTGCACACCGACCGCGACGACCTGCCGCCGGTCAAGCGGACCAAGCCGCCGCGCAAGGGCAAGGACGTCGTCGAGGTGCCCGGTCGGCTCTCCAGCCTGATCAGCGCCGGCGTTGCCCCCATCCGCCACGCGGTCAAGCCGCCGCGCGACCTCTCCCGTGACTACCCCGAGGCCGAGATCCGCGCGATGGACGCCAAGTGGTGGAAGCTGGCGTCGTACGACTCGGCCGTCGTGTCCATGAACGACGGATCCTCGACGGCGCTCTACAAGCGTGACCTCGGCGCGTTCCGCGACCTGATGAAGCGCACCCTCGCCCTCCACGAGCGCTACCGGCGCGAGTGGCCGGCGCTGGCCCAGCGCTACCGCGCCGCCCTGGGCGACATCACCTCGCCGGAGTCGTGGGAGCAGACCTTCCGCCCCTGGACGGAGACCGATCAGGAGTCGGGTTCATGACCGAGACGACCGGCTCGACCGGCACCCAGGCGCTGGTCGACCGCCACAGGCTCGCCGACGTGCCGCTGGCGTCTCCGTCGGCGCACCAGGGCCTGCTCGAGGTCTTCCGCCGGCGCTACGTCCTGCGCCTGCTGGTCAAGCGCGAGGTCCAGGGCCGGTACGAGGGCTCGTTCCTCGGCTTCCTGTGGTCCTACATCAACCCGTTGTCCCAGTTCTTCATCTACTGGTTCTTCATGGGCAAGATCCTCGGCGCCAGCCATGGCTTCGAGAACTATCCCGTGCACATGTTCGCCGGCCTGATCATCGTCCACTTCTTCACCGAGACCTTCGGGGCGGGCACGCGCTCGCTGGTGGGCAACAAGGGCCTGATCGCGAAGATGTCGGTGCCGCGCGAGATGTTCCCCGTGGCGACGATGCTCGTCTCCCTGTGGCACGTCGCCCCGCAGATCCTCATCCTGATCGGCGTCGGGATCATGGAGGGCTGGCAGCCCGACATGGTCGGCATGATGTGCGCCGTCGTAGCGGTCCTGATCGCGATGATCCTCGGCACGGCGCTCGCCCTGCTGTTCAGCACCGCCAACGTCTTCTTCCGCGACTTCGGCAGCTTCGTCGGCATCATCAACAACTACGTGCGGTTCGCCGTGCCGATGCTCTACCCGTTCTCGCTGGTGCGCGACAACCTTCCGACCTGGGTGACCCACCTCTACCTGTGCGACCCGGTCGCGATCGCGTGCCTGCTGTTCCAGCGTGCGTTCTGGGTCGGTACGACGGCCGACCCGACGAGGTCGGCGGCGGAGACGCTGCCCGACCACCTCGGGCTGTGGACGCTCGGCAACCTGATCGCAGCGGTGCTGATCCTCGTGGTCGCCCAGCGGGTCTTCCAGAAGTTCGAGAACAAGGTCCCGGAGCGGCTCTGATGGTGACGTCGATCAAGGTCGAGAACGCGACCAAGGTGTTCACGAAGCGCTACCACAAGACGTTCAAGCAGATGACCGTCGCCAAGCTGCGCGGCAACAAGATCTCCGACACGTTCAACGCGGTCGACGACGTGACCTTCGAGATCCAGCAGGGCGAGTCGGTCGGCCTGATGGGCCTCAACGGCTCGGGCAAGTCGACGCTGCTCAAGCTCATCAACGGCACCATGCGGCCGGACATGGGCAGCGTGCTGACCCGCGGCCGGATCGCCGGGCTGATCGCCACGGGCGCGGGCTTCCACCCGCAGCTGACCGGTCGGGAGAACGTCTACCTCAACGCCGCCATCCTCGGCATGACCGAGCGGGAGACGGCGCGCAAGTTCGACGAGATCGTCGACTTCGCCGACATCGGCGACTTCCTGGACACCCCGGTCGGGACTTACTCCAGCGGGATGTACTCCCGACTGGGCTTCGCGGTCGCCGTCCACGTCGACTCCGACATCTTCCTGGCCGACGAGGTTCTCGCGGTGGGCGACAAGCCCTTCAAGAAGAAGTGCATGCAGAAGATGCAGGAGGTCCGCGACAGCGGCGTCACCCTGGTCTACGTCAGCCACGCGGCCGGCTCGGTCGCCAAGATGTGCGAGCGGGTGATTGTCTTGGAGAAGGGCAAGCTGGGCTTCGACGGCCCCGCCCTCGACGGAATCCGCTACGTCAAGTACGACGACGAGCTGTCGCCCGAGGACCGTGGCTCTTCATCGGCAGCCGCCTCCATGTCCGTCACCGACTCCGAGCTCGGGGCCGAGATCTGAGAGCAGCTCCGGCGGCACCGACCGCCCGGCCTGACGGCCCCGCTCACCCCTCGGGGAGGGCGGGGCCGTCGTCATTTCGCGAATGACACGGTTGTAATTTTACGTTAATCTCCAAGTGATCGGCGTGTCGAGTAGAAATTACACGATTGTAGTTACTCGCATTCCCTTCCCAGAATGCTGTGACTGATGTGAAAGTTGAGCCCTCGTGTGACTCTTCCCCGCACACCTGGAGCCCTTAATGCATCCGCAGAAGTCGCGTTTCGTCGCCCTGTGCCAGCAGACGCTGGTCCTCGGCGCCGTCTTCGCCGCCCTTGTCCCCGCCGCGAACGTCGTCAACCTCGACGTCGTCCGCGACCACCCCTCCACCGGCCCGGCGTCCGCTGTCGACGACGGCCAGGCCGCGATGGCGGCGTACGCCGCTGTCGCCGAGCAGGCCACCCCGGTCGCCTCCTCGGCGGCCGACCCCGACCTGCACGAGGTCGCGCTGACCGCGCCGGCCGGTGCGGTCGGCGGCACTCTCGCCCCCGCCCACCACGGCGCCGCCCGCGTCGTGCCGGCGGTGGCGACCAGCACGGCCGGCTCGGCCGGCTCGGCCGGGCTGCACGCGACCACGGTGGCCGACACCGCCACCGACACCACGACGATCACGAGCGACCCGCAGGACGTCAGCGGCTACGGAACGGTCGGCGTGACCTGGGAGCACGGGCAGGACATCGGCGAGGGTGACATCAGCTTCACGCTCCGCACGCAGACCGACGGCGCGTGGAGCGGGTGGCAGGAGCTCGACTACCACGACGAGCACGGCCCCGACGCCGGGACCGAGGAGGCGCGCCACGAGCGCCCCGGCACCGACGAGGCGCTGGTCGGGCACGTCGACCAGGTCCAGGTCCGCGCGGAGATGAAGTCGGAGGACGTCCCGGCCGACCTCAAGCTCGCCGTGATCGACCCCGGCAAGGTCACCGCGACCAAGGCGGAGACCCCCGACATCGACACCAGCGAGCTTCCCGTCATCCCGGACGCGGCTCCCGACGGAGACGGCGGCCTGGTCGAGGCCCCGGCCGACCCCGCCGGCGACGGCTCGGTGGCCCCGGCCGACCCGGCCACTGACCGTGCCGCCGCCCCTGCGGCCGACACCGCGGACGTCGCCGACGAGCAGCAGGACGGGCTCGCCCTGGCCGCCGCACCGATCGTGGCGACCAAGCCGCTGATCTACAGCCGCGCGCAGTGGGGCGCCGACGAGCGGATCCGTGAGCAGACGGCCCCGTCGTACGGATCGGTGCACGGCGGCTTCGTCCACCACACCGTCAACGCCAACGACTACAGCGCCGCCGAGGTGCCCGCGATCATCCGGAGCATCTACGCCTACCACGTGCGCAGCCGCGGCTGGCGCGACATCGGCTACAACTACCTCATCGACCGGTTCGGCCGGATCTGGGAGGGGCGCTACGGCGGCGTGGACCGCAACGTGGTCGGCGCCCACACCGAGAACTACAACGGCGACTCCTTCGGGGCCTCCGCGATCGGCAACTTCGACATCGTCGCGCCGCCGCAGGCGGTCGTCGGGGCGTTCGGCTCCCTGATGGGTTGGAAGCTGGCGATCAACGGCGTGTCCGCGGCGGCGACGAACGTGAAGATCGGCCGGCGCGTGTTCGCCTCCTCGATCATGGGTCACCGCGACACGAAGTCGACCGCCTGCCCGGGCCGGTACCTCTACGCCCGGATCCCGGACATCCGCAAGATCGCCGCCGTGGCGCAGCGCCCGCTGAGCTACGCCGGCCGCAACGCCAACCTGGCCGGATCCGCCTACCCGGACATCATCGCCCGGCGGGCGAGCGACAAGCGCGGCGTCATCCTTCCGACCGCCGGCTTCAGCAGCTTCTCCGGCCACACGAGCTTCACGGTCCGGTCCGGATACACCCCGGTCCTCTCGCCGGACCTGACCGGCGACGGCCGCGCCGACCTCGTGCTCGTGACGCGCGCCGGCAAGTCGGTGGTCCGGCCGGGCAACGGCGCCGGCGGCTTCGGCAAGGGGCGGGCCCCCTCGATGCAGCAGCGCAACCGCGACCTCATCACCGCGCTGGGTGACGTCAACGGCGACCGGCGCAACGACCTGCTCTCGCGGAACAGGCACAGCGGCAAGGTCACCGTGTGGCTGGGCCGAGGCAACGGCACGTTCCGCAGGCAGACGCTGAAGTCCAGCTTCCGCGCCTACAACATGATCACGGCCGGCGACGTCGACGGCGACCACCGGGTGGACCTGCTCGCCCGGGCCCGCAACGGCGTGCTGTGGCTCTACCACGGCAAGGGCAACGGCGGCTTCCCGCACCGTCGATCGCTCGGCGGAGGCTGGCAGGCCTACGACTCCATCGTGGCGGCCGACTTCACCAAGGACGGCCAGGCCGACCTCCTCGTCCGCACCGCCCACCGCCGGCTCGGCTACGTCCGGCCCAACCTCGGTCGCGGCATCTTCGGCGCCCAGATCGGGCCGTACAGGCCGCTGCACGCGGTCGGTCGCGTCCTGAGCGCCACGAACGTGATGGGCGACGTCGCACCCGACGTCCTGGCGCTGACCGGTCGCCGCGTCGACGTCCTCAACCGCGGCAGCGGCACGGACCTGGGCCAGCCCATCGTCACCAACCTGGACCTGTCGCGGGCCAACCTCGTGCTCAATGCGGGGGACTGGAACCGGGACGGCCACGGGGACGTCTTCTACCGGGAGACCGACGGCACCCTCTACTTGACGCTCGGCAACGGCGCGGGCAGCTTCAGCGGTCGCTATTCGATCGGCAACTTCCGCTCGGCCACGATGATCACCGCGCCCGGCGACGTCGACGGCGACGGCCGGATGGACCTGATGGCGGCGCTCAGCGGCACCACCCGGTTCTACCCCGGCAACGGCTCCACCGGTGTCACCGGCTACGTCACCGCGTACGGCGGCATGGCCGGTCAGACGCAGATCTCGGCCGGAGCATGGGACGCCGACAGCACGCCCGACCTGCTGGTCCGCAACGGCAACGCCCTCCAGCTCTACCCGGGCAACGGCCCTGCCGGACTGGGGGCACCGCGCACCCTGCCGGTGAGCCTGGCCGGCTACGACTGGGTGATCGGCGTCGGCGCGCTCGAGGTCACCGGTCACCCCGACCTGATCGTGCGCACGGGAGCCGGCGCGCTCTACGCGCTGCAGGGCAACGCCGACGGCAGCCTCGCCAAGCCGAAACTGCTGGGGAGCGGGTTCGGAGGCTACGACCTGGCCGGCTGATCAGTTCTGGACGTCCGTGGCCGCCACACGTGGGAAGCGGCCCGTGACCCGCTCGGCGACAGCGATCGCCTCGAGCCGGTCCGGGCCGGCGTGGACGGCCAGGACCACCGAGCCGCCCGTCCTGAGCGGCCCGGTGAAGGAGGGGATCCCCGGTGGGGAAGCCGGGTTCACCTCCGAGAGGAGGCGGTCGCCGCCAGTGGACCCGATCGAGGTCCCGGCAGCGGCCGCCTCCCACAGCTCGTCCTGGCTGATCGTCGCGCCGGCCAGCGCAACGGCGGGGTCGGCGCCCGACGGGGGGTCCCAGGGCACGAACGAGTCGGGCTGCGACCAGATCTCCACCCCGACGTCGTGCACGCCGGGCGGCAGTGGCTCGGCGAACCGGACACCGAGCGGCCGCAGCGAGCAGGCCAGCACGGCCCGCTCCGAGGCCTGTGCCGACCATCGGTCGAGCCCGTCCGGCCCGGTGACGACGGCCTCCGGCTCACCGCCGTCACCGGAGTCGTCGGTGACGACGAGCCCGGTGCTCCAGGCCGCGCCGAGGAAGACGGTGGTCAGCCAGTGGGGCGGCAGGTCCACCCGGATCCGCATGCCGCGCTCGAGGTCGATCTCGTCGACGAGGAGGGAGCCGGCCTTCGCCACCCAGTTGGCGTAGGTGGCGACCGACAGCTCGGTCCGCTCGCCGGTGGCGTCGTCGTAGAACGTCACGAGCGGACGTCCCGAGTCCTGTCGCAGCAGGCGGGTCAGCACCTCGGTGAAGACGGTCACGTCCTGACGATACGGGCACCGCCTGGGCGAGGATCGCCTACCCTGACGGCGTGATCGGCAGACTCAACATCGACAGCTTCTGGGCGGTGATCCCTGCCGGGGGGTCGGGCACCCGTCTGTGGCCACTGTCGCGCTCGACGGCGCCGAAGTTCCTCCGCGATCTCACCGGCAGCGGTCGCTCCCTGCTCCAGGAGACCTACGACCGGCTCACCCCCCTGGTCGACGACCGGTTCCTCGTCGTCACCGGCGCTGCCCACGAGGAGGCGGTCCTGGAGCAGCTGCCCGGCCTGGCCGGTGGAGGAGTGCTCGCCGAGCCGACGCCTCGCGACTCGATGGCCGCCATCGGGCTCGCGGCCGCCGTCCTCGAGCGGCGCGACCCGGACGCCGTGATGGGATCCTTCGCGGCCGACCACGTCATCACCCGGGCCAAGAAGTTCACCGAGGCGGTGCACACCGCGGCCGCCGTCGCGCGCGAGGGCTGGCTCGTGACCATCGGCATCCAGCCGACCTTCGCCTCGTCGGCCTACGGCTACATCCACCAGGCCGGACCGCTGGAGGGCCACCAGGGCGTCGGCTTGGTCGACAGCTTCGTCGAGAAGCCGTCCGCCGAGGTGGCGCAGGGATACCTGGCCTCCGGCGGCTATCGGTGGAACGCCGGCATGTTCGTCGTACGGCCGACGGTGCTGCTCGACCTGCTGGCGGACGCCGATCCCGGGTTCGCCGCCCGGCTGCGCTCGATCGCCGCCGAGCCGGAGACCATCGCCGAGGTGTGGCCGACGCTGCCGAAGATCGCCCTCGACAACGCGGTGGCCGAGCCGGCCGCCGCGGCCGGCAAGGTCGCCGTCGTGCCCGCCGAGTTCGGCTGGGACGACGTCGGGGACTTCGACTCCCTCGCCACCCTGCTCGACGCCGCCCTGACCGTCGACAGCGAGGGACCGACCGTCCTGGGCGACCGGCACCTGGTCAAGGCCGTGGAGAGCAGCGGCCTCGTCGTCCCGAACAGCGGCCGGGTCATCGCCGTCATCGGCCTCGAGGACATCGTGGTCGTGGACACGCCCGATGCCGTCCTGGTCACGACCCGCGAGCGCGCCCAGCAGGTGAAGCAGCTGGTCGTCGGCCTCCAGAAGGACGGCGCCGTCGACCTCACCTGAGGGGAGGCCGACGGGGTGCGTCACATGGCCAGCGGCTCGGGGGAGTCGGTGTAGGGGTACTTCGTCATGAAGTCCTTGAGCGCCGTACCGGACACGCTGCTGCAGTACTGGAAGACGCCGACCTGCTTGGTGGCGTCGGTCTGGCCGTCACCGCCGGCCGACCAGTGCGTGATCGCGATGTGCTTGCCCTCGGGGAACTTCTTGCCGCCCTCGTCCGAGGGGAGCCACGGCACGATCTTCAGCTTGTAGCGCATGTTGGAGTCACCGGGGAACTTCGAGCCGATGGCGCGCAGGGCGGCGATCTCGCTCCCGTCGTCGTTCGCGGTCTTGTCGTACCAGACGATCGTGTATCCGTGCTCGAGGTTGTGCACCAGCGCCTCGAGCTCGGGGCGCTCGCCCCAGGCGTAGAACTTCTTCTCCATGGGGACCGGCGCGAGGCCGGCCTCGTTCCAGTGCGGGCCGAAGGCGGGGGGAGTGGTGGTGTAGTCCACCGGCGTCCCCGACGGCACGTGCTGCTGGTTGCCGTCGGCCTTCTTGGTGGTGATCTTGTCGCACGCCGACGCCGGCGCGCCGACCTCGGCGAGGTTGACGTCGTTGAACTTCCGCTCGTCCCACCAGTCCTTGACCGGACGGAACGCGGCGGCGCCCACGATCAGGATGGCGACGACGGCGCACACGCCGACGATCGCGAAGCCACGCCGGCGGTCGGCGCCCTTCTGCTTCTTGCGGATGTCGTCGATGACCGCCCGTCGGTTGTTCTGGGCGGCGGTCTTCTTGGCCACGGTCTCGGCGTTCCTCGATCAGGTGTCGGGTGGTGCGGGTCGCGCAGAGTCTACGGAGTCGGTGGCAGTAGACGTGCATGACCGGCCAACTCGGTCGGTGTCGTCTCGAGAGTCCAGCCGAACGCGAAGGCCAGCGCCGCCAGTGTCGCCGGCTCGGCGCCGGTGACGACGAGGGCGGCGCCGTCGGGAGACGGCGCCTGTCCGGTCACCGTCAGCACCGCCTCCGCGAGCTCGTCCCGGCTGCCCGCAGCACCGAACGGGGTTCGGTCCTCGGGCCGTCCGGCCAGGGCGCGTACGACGGCCTCGCGGGCGCCGTACCCGAAGAGGTCGGCCCCCTCCGGGCGCACGAGCGTCGCCGCGCCGGGTCCGTCCTCCCCGGCCGGCAGCACCAGGTCGGCGCGCCCGCGGACGACGGCGAACGGCCGACCGGCCAGCTTGCCCTGGGCCAGCTCGGCGGCGGAGGCGATCTCGTCGGCGACCGCGGGCGCGGTCACGACGAGCGGGTTCCCGTGCGCGTCGGTGCGGCCCGCGAAGGACTGCAGCACGGTCAGGCCGGCCGCGCCGATCGCGAGGTCGGTCTGACCGTCGCGCCAGGCCCGTCCGGCGGTGTCGGTGACGACCACCCCGACGTTGGTGCCGGTGCGCTCACCGATCGCCGCCCGGATCCGACGGGCGGTCGCGTCCGGGTCGACCGGCAGGAGCAGGACGGTGCCCGCCGCGACGTTGGAGGCGTCGATGCCCGCGGCGGCCATGGTCAGGCCGAGCAGGTTGCGGACGATGGTGGTCGGTCCCCGTCGGGCGACGACGCGGAGCGTCTGGCCGGGCAGCTCGGCCTCGCGGGTCGAGGCCCGGGCCCGGCCCTCGGCCTTGCTGACCGCCTTGCTGGTGACGACCACGACGTCGCCGTCGACGAGCGGGGCCTCGAGCGCGGTGAGGACCAGGTCGGCGAGGTCGTCGCCCCCGCGGACCTCGCCGACGCCGTCGGGGGCCCAGACGGTGATCACGGCGCTCGGACCAGGTCGATGGCGGCGGCCGCCATCCGGGCGGTCGTCTGCGGGTCGCTCATCCACAGCGGCACGGCCGCGGTGGGGATCCCCGCCTCGGCCAGACGCCCGACCGAGCCGGAGTCGGAGCTGTCGACGAGCCAGCCGTCCAGGACGCCGCCGCTCGTGCGGGCGCCGTAGTGCAGGCCGACCCCGGCGGCACTGACCTCGACGCCGATGGACGTCAGCATCTGCTCGGCCATGCCGCGCACGTGCTGGCCGCCGATGATGGGGGAGATCCCCACGACGCGCGCGGACGTCCGGACCAGCGCCTCCCGCACCCCCGGGACGCCGAGGATGGTGCCGACCGAGACGACCGGGTTGGACGGGGGCAGGATCACGAGGTCGGCGCCGGTGATGGCGTCGAGCACGCCGCGTGCGGGCGTCGACTCCTCAAGGCCCACGAAGACGAGGAGCTCGGCGGGGACCGAGGCGCGGAGCCGGACCCAGTACTCCTGGAAGTGCACGACCCGGCGGCCGCTCGGCGAGTCCGGGTCGGCGATCGCCACGTGGGTCTCGACGCGGTCGTCGGTCATCGGCACCAGCCGGACGCCGTGCCCGTAGCGAGGGAGCAGCCAGCGCCGGCAGAGCGCCTCGGTCACCTCCGAGAGCGGGTAGCCCGCGTCGAGCATCTGGGTGCGGACCAGGTGGGTCGCCACGTCGCGGTCGCCGAGGTTGAACCAGGTCGGCTCGACGTCGTACGCACGCAGCTCCTCCATCACGCTCCAGGTCTCGTCGGCGTGGCCCCAGCCGCGCTCGACGTCGATGCCGTCGCCCAGGGTGTACATCACCGTGTCGAGGTCGGGGCACACCTTGAGGCCGTGGATCCACAGGTCGTCGGCGGTGTTGGCCACCACGGTGACCTCGGCATCGGGGGAGACTCCGGGCAGACTGCCGTCGGCGATGCCGCGGAGCAGCCCCTGCAGGAACCGCGCGCCGCCGACGCCACCGGACAGGACGGTGATGTTGCGCATGGCGCCTCATCGTTCCCTATCGCTTGTACCAGGGGTGCAGCCGGGCTGCGACCTTGGTCCCTGTAGCAGACGTCGGGCTTGACTTGTGGGTACGACAGGCATGTAATTCCCACAGTGTTGTTTTTCCTTGATTCGGCGTGTCGCTCACCGAAGAGTGGGGAACCGACGGATCGGGGCTTGAAGGTCCAACACAGGGTCGACTAGGGGGCGAATGAAGATGAGAGAGCTCTTTCTCCTCGAACCGGACGCCGATGAGGGGGGATGGCAGGAGCGGGCACTGTGCGCTCAGACCGACCCCGAGGCGTTCTTCCCCGAGAAGGGCGGTTCGACTCGCGAGGCGAAGAAGGTCTGCCAGACCTGCGAGGTGCGTGACGACTGCCTCGAGTCCGCGTTGATGAACGACGAGCGCTTCGGCATCTGGGGCGGTCTCTCCGAGAGGGAGCGCCGCAAGCTGAAGAAGCGCGCAGTCTGAGCACACGAGCAGAGAAGCCCCGGGACCACACCCCCGGGGCTTCTGCTTTTTCGGCCGCCCAGGGATCCCCGGTTAGGGTTGCCGATCGTGTCTCACCCGTCGGTCGCCCTCCTCGTCGTCAGCCATGACGGCGCGCGCTGGCTGCCGACGGTCATCGACGGCATCCGCTCGCAGACCGTCGCCCCGGACCGGGTGGTGGCGATCGACACCGGCAGCAAGGACGACAGCCCGCAGATGCTGCGGGACGCGTTCGGCGAGGTGCGCGTCGTCAAGGGCTCGACAACGTTCCCCGAGGCGGTGGCGCTCGGCCTCGACGCGCTGAGCGACGACCCGGCCGAGTGGGTGTGGATCCTGCACGACGACTCGACGCCGGACCCGACCGCCCTGGAGTGGCTGCTGACCGCGGTCGAGGCCGAGGCGGGGCTGGACATCCTCGGGCCGAAGCTGCGCGAGTGGCCCTCGCTGCGCCGCCTGCTCGAGCTCGGCGTCACGATCTCCGGGACCGGCCGTCGCGAGACGGGTCTGGAGCGCGGCGAGTACGACCAGGGCCAGCACAACGACGTCCGCACCGTGCTCGCCGTCAACACCGCGGGCATGCTGATCCGGCGGGAGGCGCTCGAGCGGCTGGGCGGCTTCGACCCCCAGCTCCCGATCTTCGGCAACGACATCGACCTCGGCTGGCGCGCGGCACGGGCCGGCATGCGCACGATCGTCGTGCCCGACGCCGTCGTCTTCCACGCCGAGGCCGCCCACCGCGGGATCCGTACCACCCCGCTCACCGGCCGGCACACCCACTACCAGGAGCGCCGCGCGGCGCTGTGGACGTTGCTCGTCAACGTCCGCGCCCGCGCGCTGCCCTTCCAGCTGGTGCGGCTCTTCCTCGGCACCCTGCTCCGGATGCTCGGCTTCCTGCTCGTCCGCTCACCCGGGGAGGCCCTGGACGAGCTGGCCGCTCTGCTCAACGTCTACGCCCGCCCTCGCCAGGTGCGTGCCGCGCGCCGGGAGCGACGCGCTCTGGACGTCGCCGACCCCCGTGAGGTGCGCCGGCTGCTCGCGCCGCCCTGGCTGCCCTACCGGCACGGCCTGGACTTCGTCGGCGACCTCGCGGGCGCACTCACCAACCAGGCCTCCGACGTCGCCGAGCGACGCCGGGCGGCGGCGGCCGAGCGCGACCCCGCCTCGTTCGCCGCCCGACGGCAGGCCGAGATCGAGGCCGGCGACGCGTACGACGGAGAGGCGATCCTGCGCGACACCGGACTGGTCGCCCGCTTCCTCACCAACCCGGTCGCGGTGCTGCTGTCGGTCGTGGTGATCGCCCTCGTGGTCGCGACGAGGACCGCCTTCGGCACGGTGGCCGGCGGCGGGCTCTCACCCGCTCCTGACGCCGTCGGGCACTGGTGGCGGCTCGTCGTGGAGTCGTGGCATCCCATCGGCCAGGGCACGGCGGTCCCGGCGCCGGCGTACCTCCTGCCGCTCACGCTGCTCGCGACCCTGCTCGGCTCGCCGTCCGCCGCCGTGACCGCCGCCCTCGTCGTGGCTCCGCCCCTTGCGCTCTGGGGAGCGTGGCGCCTGCTCCGCGTCGTCGGCCGGCTGCTCTCGATCAAGGGCGCCCCGCGCTGGCTGGTGCTGTGGGGCGCGGCCTCCTACGCGCTCGTCCCGCTCGTCTCGGGCGCTTGGAGCGACGGCCGGCTCGGCCCGGTGGTGGCCGGAGCGACGCTGCCGTGGGCCGTGCATGCCGCGCTCGGCTTCGCCGACCCGGAGCCGGACCGCCGCTGGCGAGCGGGCTGGCGCAGCGGCGGGCTGCTCGCCCTGATCGCTGCCTTCACGCCGGTCGCCTGGGTAGTCTGCCTGCTCCTCGCCGTCGTCGTCCTCCTCGTCGCCCGGCTGCTGCTGCGCGGCAGCGCTCCGGTCTTCGGCGACCGGTCGGTCTGGGGTCCGCCTGCGGTGGCGCTCGGCGTCCCGCTCGTGCTGCTCGCGGCCTGGTGGCTTCCCGCCCTCCAGCACGGCGCCGGCAGCGGCCTGCTGCTCGACGCCGGCATCCCTCCCGGCCCGGCGCTGTCCGGCCTGGACCTGACCCTCGGCCGGCTGCCCGACCTAGGGGCGCCGCAGTGGCTCGGCCTGGTCCTGCCGGTGCTGGCCGTCCTGGCCCTCGTCCCGGGGCGGACCCGGGTGCCGGTGCTCGTCTGCTGGGTCGTGGGCGTCGTGGCGGCACTCGTCGCGCTCGTCCTCTCGCTCGTCAGCATCCGACTCGGTGCCACCTCCGCACCGGCCGGCACCACGTTCCTGCTCCTCCTGGTCCAGGCTGCTGCCGTCACCGCCGCCGTGATCGGTGTCCAGGGTGCGCTGACCTCGCTGGCCGGCTGGCGTCGCCTGCTGGCCGGCGCGCTCGCGGCGCTCGCCGTCATCGGCGCCGTCGGTGGCCTGGTGTGGGCGGTCGTGGGCGGTCACGGCGCCCTGGGCGACGAGGTGCGCGACGACGTCCCGGCCTACATGCTGCAGGAGGCCGCCTCGGGCCGCGAGCACGGCATCCTCGTGCTGCACGGCGGGGTCGCGGGAGGCGTCCGCTACAGCGTCGTGCGCGGCGCCGGCGTCACGCTCGGCGAGGACGAGATCCTCGCGCTGACCCCCGAGGACTCCCACTTCGCCGCGCTGGTCAGGGACTTCGTGTCGCGACCCGACGACGAGACCGTCGACGGCCTCGCCGCCGCGGGGATCCAGTACGTCGTCCAGCCGGCGCCCAGCGACCCGGCGGTGTCGGCGGCCATCGATGCCGCCAGCGGCGTCTCGCAGGCGAGCGCGCAGGCCCGCAGCACCCGCGCCTGGCAGCTCGACACGGCGCCGTCCGCCGAGTCGCTGCACGGCGGGACCTCGTGGCTGCACCTGGCCCTCGTCGTCGTGCAGCTCGCCGGACTCGTCGCGGTCGTGGTCCAGTGCGCACCGACCGTCGAGCGGAGGAGGCGAGCATGACCCGACGCCGCATCGACGTGA
Organism: Nocardioides terrae; assembly: GCF_900112345.1. GTDB lineage: Bacteria > Actinomycetota > Actinomycetes > Propionibacteriales > Nocardioidaceae > Nocardioides > Nocardioides terrae. The sequence goes on along the minus strand of NZ_FOLB01000001.1, from coordinate 335,615 downwards.
CGACCGGCCTCGCGATCGCGCTCCCGGTCGTGGTGGCGCTCCTGCTCGTCCTCGTGCGCCCGGACGCGCCGGCGACGCACCGGCAGGCACCCGCCACCAGTGCCCTCACCACCAGCTCGGTCGTCTGCCCGAGCTCGCTGGACGGCCGCTCGGGCAACGAGTCGACACTCCGGGTGGCGAGCGCCTCCGGTGCGACCGGCGCGCTCACGCTGACCTCCGAGGCAGGGACGAGCAGCGCCCAGGTCGCGCCCGGCCGGGTGGTCGAGCAGCCCGCCCCGGATGCTCCCGTCGTGGTCGGCGGCCAGGACAACCTCGCACCGGGCATCGTCGCCGGGTTGTCGTCGTCGCAGCCGCTCACCGCCCTCGACTGCACCCCGGTCGCCGCGAGCCAGTGGTTCACCGGCGTCGGCGCCGGCCCGACCCACGCCTCGGTCCTCGTGCTGACCAACCCCAACGCCGGACAGGCGGTGGCCGAGGTCGGGGTGCTCGGCGACGACGGCCCGCTCGACGTCCCCGCCCTGCGCGGTGTCGCGGTCGAGGGCGGGTCGCACGTCCAGATCGACCTCGGCTCCGTGGTGCCGCAGACCGGCGACCTCGCCTTGCACGTGGTCGTCCAGCGCGGCCAGCTCGGCGTCGCCGTCCGCGACCGCGGCGAGCGCCTCACCGGTGGTACGTCGACCGAGGACTGGCTCCAGCCGCAGCTGCGGCCGGCGCGGCGTAACCTGCTGCTCGGCGTGACCCCCGGAGCCGGACGGCACACGCTGACCCTCGCCAACGACACCGACGACCAGGCCACCGCGACGGTGCGGCTGGTGACGGCCGGCTCGGTCTTCGCCCCGGCCGGCGCCACGCCGATCACGGTCCCGCCCCACGCAGCCGTCGGCACCGTCCTCGACGACCTGCTCGGCGGGGACACCGCCAAGGACGCGATCGGCATCGAGGTGGTCTCCGACCACCGCCTGGCCGCCTCGCTCCGCTCGGTCGCCGGCGGGGACCTCTCCCTGCTCGCGCCCGGTCCGCGGGTGTTCACGCCGACGACTGCTGTCATGCCGGAGGGAGCGAAGCGGCTGGTGCTGGCCGGGGCCGACGCGGTCGGTGTCGCCACGGTGATCGCCCGCGCCGCCGACGGCGCCGAGCTGCTCAACCAGCGCGTCTCGCTCGCCCTCGACCAGGGCGCCACACTCGACCTGCCTGACAAGGCCACATCGATCGAGGTCTCGCCCCAGCGCACCGCGGTGCGCGGCGTGGTGCAGCTGCAGGACGGCGGCTCGGCCGTCGTACGGCTGCGGGAGCTGGTGCGGGCCGGCGCCGTGCCCGCCGTCGCGCCAGGGACCCGCTAGTCCCGCTCGTAGCGCGGATCGATCACCGACGGCTCCACGTTGAGCAGCTCGGCGACCTGCTCCACCACGACGGTCAGGATCATCGCCTCGAGGTCGGAGCGGGTCTCGCAGCGGTGCTCGATCGGGCGGCGGAAGAGCACCAGCCGGGTCGGCCTCGTCCCCGAGCCGCGCACCAGCGACGACAGCGGCACGGTGTCGACCGACCAGTCGTCGGGCACCTGAGGGGCGTCCTCGACGGCGTACTCCACCAGCCCGAGGCGGTCGGCCCAGGCGGCGTCGACCTCGCTGATGATCCCGAGCGCCAGGTCGTCGAACCTCTCCCGCGCCGTGCGGAGCTCCGGCACGCCGGGCACCTGGGGCATGACACCCGGTCCGCGCATCCCGCGTCCGCGCCGGTCACGGCGCGAGCGCGGCCCGGTGCGGCTCCGGCCGACGTCGATGACCACGTCAGCTCCCCGTTCACGTCCCAGTTCAGCCGGCACGTCCGCGAGCCTAGTCCGCGCGGTCGCCGGCGAGCGGTACGGTCTGCGACGTGACTCCCGCTCGTCGTTGTTCGCGTACGGCATGCACCCGTCCCGCGGTCATGACGCTCACCTACGTGTACGCCGACCAGACGGCCGTCCTCGGCCCACTGGCCACCTACGCCGAGCCGCACGCCTACGACCTCTGCCTCGAGCACAGCGAACGACTCTCCGCGCCCCGCGGGTGGGAGGTGCTCCGGCTCGCCACGGGCCGCATCGACCCCGGTCCGTCCAACGACGACCTGCTCGCCCTCGCCGACGCCGTCCGCGAGGCGGCCCGCCCGGTGCCGACCACGGCTCGGCCCGCGGCCGAGGAGGGCACCCACGAGACCCGCCGCAAGGGTCACCTGAGGGTCCTGACCAGCGACTGAGCGGCCCGGCCCCGCTAGGGTCGGCTCCATGGCCTCGTCCCTCGACCCCGCGAACGTCGGCGCCGTCTTCAAGGCCTACGACGTCCGCGGCACGGTCCCCGACCAGGTCGACGAGGACCTCGCCCGCGCCACCGGCCGCGCGTTCGTGCGGGTCCTCGACACCCCCGAGGACCCGGTACGGCGGATCGTGATCGGCCACGACATGCGGCCGAGCTCGCCGTCGCTCGCCCGGGCCTACGCCGAGGGAGCCAACCAGGCCGGTGCCGACGTGGTGATGATCGGGCTCGCCTCGACCGACCAGCTCTACTTCGCCTCCGGTCACCTCGGCCTGCCCGGCGTGATGTTCACCGCCAGCCACAACCCGGCGCAGTACAACGGGATCAAGCAGTGCCGACCGTTCGCCGCACCGGTCGGGATGGAGTCGGGCCTCGCCGAGATCCGCGACCTGGTCCTGCAGGGCTCGCCGCTCGAGCAGGAGCACAGCGGCACCGTCGAGGAGCAGGACGTCCTCGAGGCGTACGCCGACCACCTGCTGTCCCTGGCGCCGGTCTCCGGCCGTCCGCTCACCGTCGTCGCCGATGCGGGCAACGGCATGGCCGGCCACACCGCACCCGCCGTCTTCGCGAGGCTGCCCGGGATCGAGCTGGTGCCGATGTACTTCGAGCTCGACGGCACCTTCCCCCACCACGAGGCCAACCCGATCGAGCCGGAGAACCTCGTCGACCTGCAGGCGAAGGTGCGCGAGACCGGGGCGGACGTGGGGCTCGCCTTCGACGGCGACGCCGACCGCTGCTTCCTCGTCGACGAGCGCGGCCAGCTCGTCTCGCCGTCCACCCTGACCGCCCTCATCGCTGCCCGCGAGCTGGCCAAGGCGCCGGGCAGTGCTGTCATCCACAACCTGATCACCAGCCGTGCCGTGCCGCAGATCGTCAGCGAGCTCGGTGGCAGGCCGGTGCGCACGCGGGTCGGGCACTCCTTCATCAAGGCGAGGATGGCCGAGACCGACGCCGTCTTCGGCGGCGAGCACTCCGGCCACTTCTACTTCCGCGACTTCTGGCGCGCCGACTCGGGCATGCTCGCCGCGCTGCACGCCCTCGCGGCGCTCGCCGAGGCGGACGTGCCGCTCAGCGAGCTGCTGGCGCCGTACGAGCGCTATCCGCTGTCGGGCGAGATCAACTCGACGGTCGCCGACCAGCAGGCGGTGGTCGCCGAGATCGAGGCGACCTACGGCGGCCGCGACGGGGCCGCCCTGGACCGGCTCGACGGCCTCACCGTCAGCACCGACGACTGGAGCTTCAACGTCCGCGCCTCCAACACCGAGCCGCTGCTGCGGCTCAACGTCGAGGGCAAGGACACCGCCACCATGGAGCACCTGCGCGACGAGGTGCTCGCCATCATCCGGAAGGACGCCTGACATGACCAACCCGACCAATCTGGGGCTCGACGAGACGCTGCTCGAGATCATCGTCTGCCCCAACTGCCACGGGTCGCTGAAGCCGGTGCAGACCGATGAGGGTGGCGAGCTCGTCTGCGAGGGCACGTGCGGATACGCCTACCCGGTCCGTGACTCGATCCCCGTCCTGCTCGTGGACGAGGCCCGTAAGCCGGCCTGAGCGTTCGGAGGAGCGGCGATGGCGACGTGGTTCGACGAGAGCCGGCTCGAGGACGAGCTGGCACTGGCTGGCGCCGACCTGCGACTGCGCTGGCTCGCGGAGTCGGGAGCGCGCGTACGCCGTGAGGCGGCCGAGTCCTCCGAGGCGCTGGGACTCGCCGTCGAGCGGGCGGCGTCCGGGCGGCCACGTGCGGTGGTCGCCGCCGGACCCGACTCCCGCCTCGTCCGGGCGGTTCTGGAGCCATCCTGCCCCGTGCCCTTCGTCGCCTGGCCCTCGCCCAACCTGCCCGGGTGGGTCGGGAGCCTCGACCTCGTCGTCGTGCTCGCCCCCGACGGCGGCGACCCGGCCACCGCGAGCGCCGTCGCGGAGGCGGTCCGGCGCGGCAGCCAGGTCGTCGTCGCCGGCCCCGAGCGGTCCCTCGTCGCCGAGCACGCCGCCGGCCGCGACGCGACCGTGCTCCCGGTCATGACCGGCGACCAGCTGGCCGTCGCCGTCCTCGTGCTCTCCTTCCTCGACCGGGTCGGGCTGGGCCCGAGCGCCGAGCCGGAGGAGGTCGCGGCCGCCCTCGACGCCGTCGCGATCGCCTGCTCGCCGCACCGCGACATCTCCGTCAACCCGGGCAAGGTGCTCGCGCTGACCCTGGCCGACTCGCTGCCGCTGGTGTGGGGCGGATCCGTGCTCGCGGCCCGGGCGGGTCGCCGGGTCGCGGAGTCGATCCGCCGCGCGAGCGGGCGAGGCGCGCTCGCCGGTGACGCCGAGCACCTGCTGCCCGTCATCGAGGCGGCCCGCCAGCACACCGTCTTCGACGACCCCTTCGACGGTGGCGACGGCGCGGGGCCGCGCCCGGTCCTCGTCGTCCTCGACGACGGGGCCGACGACCCGGTCCGGCACGAGCAGCGCAGCACCCTCACCCGGGCGGCCGACGAGCGCGGCGTACGCGTCGAGGTGATCGCGGCGGAGGCCTCGAGCGAGGTCGCGAGGTACGCCGAGCTGCTGCTGTCCGGCACCTACGCCGCCGAGTACCTGCGCATCGGACTGGTCGAGGACTGAAGGCCGGCGCGCCCCCCGCTGAGGGCCGTCCCACAGCCCACCTGAGTATCCCTCTCAGGCTGTTTGGGTACTCAGGACGGGTGAGTTCTCTGCGCGACGCCCGCCTCGACAACGCCAAGATGACGCTGGTCACCCTCGTCGTCGTCGGCCACTCCTGGACGATGCTCGCGTCGAACGCAGGCAACAACCACCTCTACGACTTCCTCTACACCTGGCACATGCCGGCCTTCGTGCTCATCACCGGCTACCTCTCGCGCGGGTTCGAGTGGACCGGGCCGCGGATCTGGGCGCTGGTGCGGTCGGTGGCGATCCCCTACGTCATCGTCGAGGCCGCCCTGGCCGTCTTCCGGCTCTGGGCCGGCGGCGAGCACCTGCACGAGCTGTGGATCAACCCGCACTGGCCGCTGTGGTACCTGCCCGCCCTCTTCATCTGGCGGATGGCGACCCCCCTGCTGCGCTCGCCGTGGGTCGCGATCCCCGTCGCCGTCGCGGCCAGCCTGCTCGGCGGGCTCGTCACCGGCGCCACCCTCGACCTGGCGCGGGTGTTGGGCTTCCTGCCGTTCTTCGTGCTCGGCCTGCACGCCACCCCCGAGCGCCTGAACCGGCTGCGCGGCGTGCCGGTGCGCCTCGGCGCCCTGGCCGCCATGGTCGGCATCTGGTTCCTCAGCGGGCAGCTCCGCAGCTGGGCGGGCACGGGGGAGTGGCTCTACTACAACGACAGCTACACCGCGATGGGCGCCAGCCCGACCGAGGGCTACCTCACCCGCCTCCTGGTGCTGGCGGCCGGCGTCGTCGGGGCGCTCGCCCTGATCGCGCTGATGACCAGCCGTACCGGCTGGTTCACCCGGATGGGCTCGATGACGCTCGTCGTCTACCTCTGCCACGGCTTCTTCATCAAGGCCCTCGGCTACACCGGGTACGCCGACTGGGCGAACGCCCACGGCGTCGTCGCCCTGCTTGCCACGACCGCGCTCTCGGTCGGCATCGCGCTCCTCCTCGCCTGGAAGCCGGTGGCCACCGTGCTGCTGCACGTCATCGACCCGCTGGGCCACGCCGAGAAGCACCTGAACTACGCCACGGAGCTGGCGGTCGTCTCGACCCGGGTCGACGACGTGGTGGATCGGCTCCCGATGGACCAGGCCACCGAACGTGAGAGCCTGAGCGCCGCCCACTAGCCTTCGGGCATGACCACCCCACCGAGCCCCGGGCTCGGCCCGCTGTGCCGCACGCGACCCGGCGGGGACCTCCGATGAGCGCGGGCCTGTTCGGCCTGCTCGACGACGTCGCCGCGATCGCCAAGCTCGCCGCCGCCTCGGTCGACGACGTCGGCGCGGCCGCGGGGAAGGCCACCGCGAAGGCGGCCGGGGTGGTCGTCGACGACACGGCGGTCACGCCGCAGTACGTCCAGGGCATCGCCGCCGAGCGCGAGCTCCCGATCATCAAGAAGATCGCGATCGGCTCGCTGCGCAACAAGCTCCTCATCATCCTCCCCGTCGCCCTGGTGCTGAGCCAGTGGATGGAGTGGCTGATCGCGCCGATCCTCATGGTCGGCGGCGCCTACCTCGCCTTCGAGGGCGCCGAGAAGATCTGGGAGCGGATCCGGCACCACGACGACCACGTGGGTGACCTGCCCGGCCCGAGCGCCGACGGCCACGACGAGAAGCTGCTGGTCAGCAGCGCCGTGCGGACCGACCTCATCCTCTCGACCGAGATCATGGTGATCGCGCTCAAGGAGGTCGCCGACGAGTCGTTCTGGGCCCGGCTGTCGATCCTCGTCGTGGTGGCGATCGCGATCACGATCGGCGTCTACGGTGTGGTCGGCCTGATCGTGAAGATGGACGACGTCGGCCTCAGCCTCGCGCAGCGCAGGTCCCGACCGACCCGCGCCGTGGGACGCGGCCTGGTGGCCGCGATGCCGCGGCTGCTGGCCGTCATCTCGGTCGTGGGCGTGATCGCGATGCTGTGGGTCGGCGGCCACATCCTGCTGAGCAACGCCGCCGAGGTCGGCTGGCACTGGCCCTACGACACCCTCCACCACGCCGAGGAGGACGTCCACGACAGCGTGGACGGAGTGGGCGGCATCCTGGGCTGGCTGTTCAACACGGTGGTGTCGTTCGTCGTGGGTGTGCTCGTCGGAGCGGTGGTCGTCGCGGCGGTGCATGTGGCGACCCACCGACGCCGTCGCGCGGACCCCGAGCACTGACCCGCGCAGATTCAGCCGGGCGGCGTACGCGCTTGTAGTCTGCTGGGCAACGTCATGCGCGGGAGATCCCGACAGAGCGCAGATGCGCCGCAGGACGAGAACCTCCAGCACAAGGAAGTTGTCATGGACTACAACGTTGCTGACCTGAGCCTCGCGGAGTTCGGCCGCAAGGAGCTCACCCTCGCCGAGCACGAGATGCCCGGCCTCATGGAGATGCGTCGTCGGTACGCCGACTCGCAGCCGCTCAAGGGCGCCCGCGTCGCCGGCTCGCTGCACATGACCATCCAGACCGGTGTCCTCATCGAGACCCTCGTCGCCCTGGGCGCCGACGTCCGCTGGGCCACCTGCAACATCTTCTCCACCCAGGACCACGCTGCCGCCGCGATCGTCGTCGGCAACGGCACGCCCGAGGACCCCCAGGGCACCCCGGTCTTCGCCTGGAAGGGCGAGACGCTGGCGGAGTACTGGGACGAGGCCGAGAAGGTCTTCGACTTCACCGACGCCGAGGGCAACAGGGTCGGCCCCAACATGCTCCTCGACGACGGCGGCGACATCACGCTGCTCGTGCACAAGGGTGTCGAGTTCGAGAAGGCCGGCGCCGTGCCCGGCCAGGACTCCACCGACAACGAGGAGTTCAAGGAGGTCCTCCGGGTCCTCGAGCGCTCGCTGGCCAACGACCCGCAGCGCTGGACCACCATCGCCAACGGGATCAAGGGCGTCACCGAGGAGACCACCACCGGCGTGCTGCGTCTCTACGACCGCTTCAAGGAGGGCTCGCTGCTCTTCCCTGCGATCAACGTCAACGACTCGGTGACCAAGTCGAAGTTCGACAACAAGTACGGCTGCCGCCACTCGCTCATCGACGGCCTCAACCGCGCCACCGACGTCATGATCGGCGGCAAGGTCGCCGTCGTCTGCGGCTACGGCGACGTCGGCAAGGGCTGCGCGGAGTCGCTGCGCGGCCAGGGCGCCCGCGTCATCGTCACCGAGATCGACCCGATCTGCGCGCTGCAGGCCGCGATGGACGGCTACGAGGTCAAGCGCCTGGAGACGGTCGTCGACTACGCCGACATCTTCATCACCACCACCGGCAACTTCGACATCATCCGGGTCGAGCACTTCCAGCGGATGAAGAACCAGGCCATCGTCGGCAACATCGGTCACTTCGACAACGAGATCGACATGGCCGGCCTGGCCAAGATCCCGGGGATCGTCAAGGACGAGATCAAGCCGCAGGTCCACCAGTGGATCTTCCCCGGCGACGACGGCGCGCAGGGGAAGAAGATCATCGTGCTGTCCGAGGGTCGTCTGCTCAACCTCGGCAACGCGACCGGCCACCCGTCGTTCGTCATGTCGAACTCGTTCACCAACCAGGTCCTGGCCCAGATCGAGCTCTTCACCAAGACCGACGAGTACCCGGTCGGCGTCTACGTGCTGCCCAAGCACCTCGACGAGGAGGTCGCCCGGCTCCACCTCGACGCGATCGGCGTCGAGCTGACCGAGCTCTCCCGGGCCCAGGCCGACTACCTCGGCGTGCCGGTCGAGGGGCCCTATAAGGCCGACCACTACCGGTACTGACCGACCCTGAGGACGTCATACGGGGCGGCGGCCACGCCGACCGCCCCGCATGACGTCCACTGCATTTCCCGCTAGGGCAGAATCAACACCATGAGCAACGTGGTCGACCTGGGCACGAAGGGGCGCATCCTCGTCGTCGACGACGACGCCTCACTCGCCGAGATGCTCTCGATCGTGCTGCGCCAGGAGGGCTTCGACTCCCAGCTGTGTGGCCGGGGCGACGACGCGCTGGCGGCCTTCCGGGCCTACCGGCCGGACCTCGTCCTGCTCGACCTGATGCTCCCGGGGCTGGACGGCTTCGAGGTCTGCAAGCAGATCCGCCTCGAGTCCGGCGTGCCGATCGTCATGCTCACGGCGAAGGGCGACACGGTCGACGTGGTGGTGGGCCTGGAGTCCGGCGCGGACGACTACGTCGTCAAGCCGTTCAAGCCCAAGGAGCTGATCGCGCGGATCAGGGCCCGGATGCGGCGCTTCGACGACGTCGACGGCGACGCGCTGACGATCGGCGACCTGGCCATCGACGTCGCCGGCCACACCGTCTCCCGCGACGGCAAGCCGATCGCGCTCACCCCGCTCGAGTTCGACCTGCTGGTCTGCCTGGCGCGCAAGCCCCACCAGGTCTTCTCCCGCGAGGTCCTCCTCGAGCAGGTCTGGGGCTACCGCCACGCCGCCGACACCCGCCTGGTCAACGTCCACGTCCAGCGGCTGAGGTCGAAGGTCGAGCACGACCCGGAGAACCCCGAGATCGTGCTCACCGTCCGCGGCGTGGGCTACAAGGCCGGCCGCTAGTGCGCGTCATCGAGGCATGAGGTGCTCAGACGGGTCCTGACGGTCTGGCGCCGGTCCCTCCAGGCCCGGGTCGTGGTGAGCACGATGCTGCTCTCCGCGCTCGCCGTCTCCGCCGTCGGCTGGCTGCTCCTGCAGCAGGTCCGTGACGGCCTGCTGGAGCACCGCGCCGACGCGGTCCTGGCCGAGACCGCCACCGAGGTCTCCGACGCGCGGGACCGGCTCTCGGCCGCCTCCGCCGTGGACGTCGACGCGTCGGGACAGCAGCGCGACCTGGTCGAGCCGATCATCCAGCGCGGCGCGACCCGCGGGTTCGGGGTCGTGATGGCGGGCCCGATCGACCGCAGCGCACACGACCCGGGCGGGAGGATCGCCGACGGCGGCGCCGAGTTCTCCCCGGGGCTGGACACCACCAGCGTCCCGGTGAAGCTGGAGGACCACTTCGCCGGTCACAGCGGCACCGCGTGGACCTACACCACGGTCCGCACCACCAGCGGTGACGTGACCACGCGGGTGCCCGGGATCGTCGTCGGGTCGGAGGTCGAGCTCCCCGCCGACGGGCTGACCTACGTCCTCTACTTCCTCTACCCCCTCGACGAGGAGCAGGAGACCCTCGGGCTGGTCACCCGGGCGCTCCTCGTCGCCGGCGCGCTGCTGCTGGTCCTGGTCGCCGGGGTCAGCTGGCTGGTGGCCCGGCAGGTCGTCGCCCCCATCCGGCTGGCCCGACAGGTCGCCGAGCGGCTCGCGGCGGGCCAGCTGCAGGAGCGGCTCCGCGTCCACGGCGAGGACGACCTGGCCCGGCTCGCGGTGTCGTTCAACCAGATGGCCAGCAATCTCCAACGGCAGATCCGGCAGCTCGAGGAGCTCAGCCGGGTCCAGCGTCGCTTCACCGCCGACGTCTCCCACGAGCTGCGGACGCCGCTCACGACGGTCCGGATGGCAGGGGACGTGCTCTACGACGCCCGCAACGAGTTCGACCCCGGCACGGCGCGCGCCGCCGAGCTGCTCCAGACCGAGCTGGACCGGTTCGAGCGGCTGCTCGTCGACCTGCTGGAGATCAGCAGGTTCGACGCGGGCGCCGCGGTCCTGGAGACCGACGACGTCGACCTCGTCGACGTGGCCCACCGCGTCGTCGAGGCGGCCCAGCCGGTCGCCCGCAAGCGAGGGGTCGAGGTCGTCGTACGCGCGCCGGACCGACCCTGCCTGGCCGAGGCCGACGTCCGCCGGGTGGAGCGCATCCTGCGCAACCTGGTCAGCAACGCGATCGACCACGCCGGGCCGGCCGCTGCGTCCGGCGCGCCGGGCGTGGTGGTGAGCGTGGAGGCCGACGACCAGGCGGCCGCAGTGGCCGTCCGCGACTACGGCGTCGGCCTGGCGCCGGGGGAGTCGGCGATGGTGTTCAACAGGTTCTGGCGGGCCGACCCGGCCCGCGACCGCTCGAGCGGCGGCACCGGACTGGGGCTGGCGATCGCCGTCGAGGACACCCACCTGCACGGGGGCTGGCTGCAGGCCTGGGGGCGCCCGGGTGGCGGCGCGCAGTTCCGGCTGACGCTGCCGCGCCGGGTCGGCGCGCCCCTGCACCACAGCCCGCTGCCGCTGGTGCCGCAGGACGCAGGGGAGCGTGCCTCATGACCCGTCGTCTCCTCCTGGCGGTGGGCGTCGCGCTGCTGCCGGCGCTGGTCGCCTGTGGCGTCCGCATGCCGACCAGCGGCGGTGTCGTGGAGGCCGGCCCCGGCCCCCAGACGACCCGCGTGCCCGGCATCTCGATCGACCCGCGTCCGCCGCAGCGTGGCGCATCGCCGACCGAGATCGTGCAGGGCTTCCTCGACGCCATGCTGGCGACCCCGGCACAGACCCGCGCGGCCCAGCAGTTCCTCACCCAGGACGCGCGCACGTCGTGGAACCCGGGCCAGGCGACCATCCTCTACACCGAGAAGGGCGTCGCACGCGGTGAGCCGGCCGACATCGCCGTCGACCTGACCGGCGCCTACCGGCTCGACGCCCGGGGCGCCTGGCAGGGCGCCGTGCCCGCCGCGGGCCGGCACCTGTCGTTCGGGCTCCGCCAGGAGGACGGCGAGTGGCGGATCGCGAGCGCCCCGAACGCGCTCATCGTGCCGATCTCGTGGTTCGAGGCCCGGTTCACCCAGCTCTCCCTCTACTTCTTCGACCCGACCGGCCGTGTGCTGGTGCCCGAGCCCGTGTTCGTGCCGCGGGGCAACCAGCTCGCCACCACGCTGGTCCGCGACCTGGTCGCCGGCCCCTCGCCGGAGCTGGCCGGCATCGTGCGCAGCTTCCTGCCGCCCGGGGTCGGCGAGGGCCTCTCGGTCCCCGTCGACGAGGACGGCACCGCCGACATCGCGCTGACCGCCGGGCCTGACCAGCTGACCCAGCCGACCCCGCAGGCGCTGACCCTGCTGACGGCGCAGCTCGCCTGGACGCTGCGCCAGGACCCCACGGTGAGCTCGATCAAGCTCTCCATCGCCGGCCGGGCGGTCCAGCTCCCCGGCGGCCGCGCGCAGTTCAGCGTCTCCGACGGGCCGGAGTACGACCCGGCGGGCTATCGAGCCAGCTCGGAGATGTTCGGGCTGGACGACCGGGGCCGGCTGGTCTCCGGCCGCGCCCCTCGGCTCACCGCCGTCTCCGGTCCGTTCGGCGCCCGCAGTGCCGGCCTGAGATCCGTCGCCGTCGACCTGACCGGCGAGCACGCCGCCGGGGTCACGACCGGCGGCTCCGCCGTCCAGCTGGCAGCCGTGCACGCTGACGGTGAGAGCCGGACCGTGGCGCGGGGCCGCGACTTCCTGCGGCCGGCGTGGGACGTCGCCGGCCGGCTCTGGCTGGTCGACCGGTCGCGGAGCGGCGCCGAGGTGTCCTACGTCGACGGCGAGGGGCAGCAGCACCCGATCGACCTCCCGGGCGTCAGCGGCAGGGACATCGGGCGGTTCCTGGTCTCGCGCGACGGCACCCGCCTCGTCGCCGTACGCCGCGACGTCGCCGGTGACCGACTCGTCGTCAGCCGGATGCGCAGCGACGAGGACGGCCGCATGGTCGCGGCCACCGCGACCACGCCGATCTCGCCGGACGAGAAGGCTCCGATGCGGATCCAGGACATCGCCTGGTCGTCACCCACGACCGTGTGGCTGCTGCACCACCTCACCGGTGCCACGCAGGTGCGCGCCGTCGCCGTCGACGGCTCGAGCGCCGCCTTCCCCGCCCAGCCGATCATCGTGGCCGACGACGTCGAGGCGCTGCTGAGCTCACCGGTCGCCGACCAGGGCGCGTACGGCGTCATCGGCACCCAGTTGCGAGGCCTCACCGGCGACACCCGCGACGCGACGCTCGACGGCCCGGTGACGGCCCTGGGCTTCGTCGGCTGACGGTTCTCCACAAGACGGGCCGCGCCGTTGCGGCGGTGCCGTCGGGCCGGTCTGATCGGTGGGTGCCGACCACCCTCCGCGACGCCTGGGCCGATCTGGTGCTGGGCGCGACGTGTGTCGGCTGTGGCGTGGCCGGACGACTGCTCTGCCGCTCCTGCGAGGCGGAGCTGCCGCGCGGTGCACGACTCGCGTGGCCCTCGCCGCCGCCGGCCGGGCTCGTTGCGCCGTTCGCGGCCGGGCCCTACGACGGCACGCTCAAGGAGCTCGTCGTGGGTCTCAAGGAACGCCGGCTGCTGGCGCTGCGCCGTCCCCTCGGCCGCCTCCTCGCCGGCTCGGTGGCGACCGCTCTCGCCAGCGTGGACGGTCCGGTGGCGCTCGTCCCGGTGCCGTCGCGACCCAGCAGCGTGCGCCAGCGCGCGCTCGACTCGACGTACGACGTCACGGTGGCCGCCGCCCGGACGCTGCGCGCCTGCGGGCACGACGTGACGGCCGTCCGCCTGCTGCGGACCCGGCCCGGGCTGCGCGACCAGGCGGGACTCTCGGCCACCGGCCGGGCGGCCAACCTGGCCGGGTCGATGACCTGCCCCGCGACCGCCCTCGCCCGGCTCGGCCGACGACTGCCGAGGGCGCGGGTCGTGGTGTGCGACGACGTCGTCACGACCGGCGCGACGGCACGCGAGGCGCAGCGTGCGCTGGAGTCGGTCGGCCTCGAGGTCGTCGCGATCGCCGCCGTCGCCGCGACCCAGAGACGCGGTCCCGCCGGACGGCGCTGATTTTGCGGAACTGCGGACACCCTGCCCTTGGTCCGCCTTCGGCCGGGGTCTAACGTCTGTGTATGGAGTCCGCCCGGGTCCGTGGTTGCGTCGCTCAGGCGCCCGGACGCCGGGTGCCTGGACGGCTAGCCGATGCCAGTCGCAGGCGAAGCGGCCCACGTAACCCGAGTCCCCTCGCCGGGGCACGGGGATCACGGTGCGGCTTAGAGATAAGTCCTGCCCCGGACCAGCCGTCAGATGCGGCGGGTCACCGGGAGAGGGTCGCGTGGCACCAAGCCGCAACACCCCAGCAGGCGGCTGTGGGGAAGAAGACCAGGTCGGCCGGGCGGACTCCTCCTCCGGCTCACCAGCGCGCACCGGCTTGCTGGGCGTGCACTGGGGAACCGGGGACCTGGAGTACTAGACCCCAGGATCGCTCCCTCCGAAATGCCCCTCAAATGCACGGGAGGTAACCCATGGAAGTCGTCGTCACCGGACGCAACTGCGAGATCTCTGATCGATACCGCGCCCACGCGACCGACAAGCTGGCCAGGCTCGAGAAGCACGACCACCGGATCATGCGGGTGCATGTCGAGGTGGACTGCGAGCCCAACCCCAGACAGCACAAGGGCTCGACACACGTGCAGCTGACCGCGTTCTCGAAAGGTCCGGTGATACGCGCCGAAGGTGCCGCCGAGGACAAGATGGCCGCCCTCGACCTGGCGCTCGACAAGATGGCCTCGCAGATGCGACGCGCCGCCGACCGGCGCCGCGTCCACCGCGGCCGCCGCACGCCCGTCTCCGTCGGGCAGGCGCTGGCCGACGTACCGCTGGAGGATCCGACGTCGGAGACCGACGCGTCCGACCGCACCGCGGTCGAGCGCCAGGTCGGGCCGATCACCGTCACCGGTGACGGGCCGCTCGTGGTCCGGGAGAAGGTCCACTCGGCGACTCCGATGACGCTCGACCAGGCGCTCTACGAGATGGAGCTGGTAGGACACGACTTCTTCCTCTTCGTCGACAAGGACACCCAGCGGCCGTCGGTCGTCTATCGGCGCCGCGGCTACGACTACGGCGTGATCGGGCTCGATCTCGGCGAGGACTGAGGCGCCCAGCACGGCCCCGTGACCTGAAGCCGCGGGCCGGGATGGTCCATCCGGACTATCCCGGCCCGTTCCTTGTCACCCGGCCAGGGGGCGAACGTGGCCCTGACGTGCCATGATCTACCCGTGCCTTCTGCCAAGAGTCCCGCCGACTCCGAGCCCATCCGTGTGCTCGTCGTCGACGACCAGGAGCTGTTCCGTCGCGGCCTGACGATGCTGCTGACCGCGGAGCCCGGCATCGAGGTCGCCGGCGAGGCCGGGGACGGTGACGAGGGCAGCGCCCTCGCCTCCGCCGTCGCACCCGACGTCGTCCTGCTCGACATCCGGATGCCGAAGCGCACCGGGATCGAGGCCTGCGCGGCGATCAAGCAGGCCGTCCCGTCGGCGAAGATCATCATGCTGACCGTCTCCGACGAGGAGGCCGACCTCTACGAGGCGGTCAAGTCGGGCGCCTCGGGCTACCTGCTCAAGGACTCCTCGATCGAGGAGGTCGCCCAGGCCGTCCGCGTCGTGGCCGACGGCCAGTCGCTGATCAGCCCGTCGATGGCGGTCAAGCTGATCGACGAGTTCAAGCAGATGTCGCGGCCCGAGCGTGACCACGTGCCCGGACTCCGGCTGACCGAGCGCGAGCTCGAGGTGCTCCGGTTCGTGGCCAAGGGCCTCAACAACCGTGAGATCGCCAAGCACCTGTTCATCTCCGAGAACACGGTCAAGAACCACGTCCGCAACATCCTGGAGAAGCTGCAGCTGCACTCCCGGATGGAGGCGGTCATGTACGCCGTCCGCGAGAAGCTCCTCGACCTGCCGTAGGGCTGTCGGCGCCGCCGCCTAGGGTGACGCCCGTGCAGTCGTTGTCCTTGGTCCAGGCGCGCCGGGTGGCGCTCGCCGCGCAGGGGTTCGCAGACGGTCTCGACCAGAGCTCGACCAGCGGGCGGACGCCGACGATGCGCACCTTCCAGCGGACGCTGGAGCGGACGGGCGTGCTGCAGGTCGACAGCGTCAACGTCTTGCAACGGGCGCACTACATGCCGCTCTACTCGCGGATGGGCCCCTACGACGTCGACCTGCTGCGGCGCGCCAGCGAGACGCGGCCGCGCCGGATGGTGGAGTACTGGGCCCACGTCCAGGCCTTCATGCCCGTCGAGCTGTGGCCGGTCATGCAGCACCGCATGGCGCACCACCGTGAGCGGCGCGGCAAGTGGTCGATCGTCGAGGCCGAGCCCGGCCTGGAGGAGAGCCTGATCGCCGAGATCCGCGAGCGGGGCGCGTCGACCGCCCGCGAGCTCGACGCCGGGCTGCCGCGCAAGAAGGAGCACTGGGGCTGGAACTGGTCCAACGCCCGCCGCGTCCTGGACTGGCTCTACACCACCGGCGACCTCGCGATCGCGGGCCGCAACGGCCAGTTCGAGATCCGCTACGACGTGCCGGAGCGGGTCATCCCGGCCCCCGTGCTCGCCCTGCCGACGCCGACTCCCGAGGAGGCGCACGTCGAGCTGGTCCGCCGGGCCGCTCGCAGCCACGGCGTCGCGACGGTCAGGGACCTCGCCGACTACTACCGGATGTCCGTCGCCGACACGGCGCGCGCCGTGGCGACGCTCGTGGACTCCGGCGAGGTCGAGCAGGTCTCGGTCGAGGGATGGGGCCGGCCGGCGTACCTCCACCGTGACGCGCGCCGTCCGCGGAGGATCGACGCCCGGGCACTGCTCAGCCCGTTCGACCCGGTGGTGTGGGAACGGGCGCGGACGGAGGCGCTCTTCGACTTCCACTACCGCATCGAGATCTACGTCCCGGCCGAGAAACGGGTGCACGGCTACTACGTCCTGCCGTTCCTCCTCGGCGACCGGATCGTCGCGCGCGTCGACCTCAAGGCCGACCGGCGCGCGGGCAGGCTGGTCGCCAAGGCGGCGTACGCCGAGCCGGGCGCGCCGCCGGAGACGGCGGCCGAGCTCGCCGCCGAGCTGGGCCGGCTCGCGGGCTGGCTCCGGCTCGACGAGATCGTGGTCGAGCCGCGCGGCGACCTCAGCGGATCACTGGCTGCTGAGGTATCGATCACGGTCCGCAGGTAGAGTTTCACCGCCTGCAACATCTTTCGCCCGGATCGCCCGGGAACCTCTGCTAGGAGTCGAACCACCGTGGCCATTCTCGACAAGCTTCTCCGCGCCGGCGAGGGCAAGATCGTCCGCCAGCTCGAAGGGATCGCCAAGGCGGTCAACGCCATCGAGGACGACTTCGTCAAGATGAGCGACGCCGAGCTGCAGGGCATGACGGCCGAGCTCAAAGAGCGCTTCGCAGGAGGCGAGAGCCTCGACGACCTGATGCCCGAGGCGTTCGCGACGGTCCGCGAGGCCGCCAAGCGTGTCATCGGCCAGCGCCACTACGACGTGCAGATCATGGGCGGCGCGGCGCTCCACCTCGGCAACATCGCCGAGATGAAGACCGGCGAGGGCAAGACCCTCGTCTCGACCCTGCCCGCCTACCTCAACGCCCTGGCCGGCAAGGGCGTCCACGTCGTCACCGTCAATGACTACCTCGCCCAGTTCCAGTCCGAGATGATGGGCCGCATCCACCACTTCCTCGGGCTGACCGTCGGCGTCGTCTCCCCGGAGATGACCCCGGAGGAGCGCCGCGCGGCCTACAACGCCGACATCACCTACTCGACCAACAACGAGCTGGGCTTCGACTACCTGCGCGACAACATGGCCTCCTCGATCGACGACTGCGTCCAGCGCGGCCACTACTTCGCGATCGTGGACGAGGTCGACTCGATCCTCATCGACGAGGCGCGCACACCGCTGATCATCAGCGGTCCCACCGACGACGACGTCAAGTGGTACGACGAGTTCGCCAAGATCATCACCAAGATGGAGCGCGACGTCGACTACGAGGTCGACGAGAAGAAGCGCACGATCTCCGTGCTCGAGGGCGGCATCACGAAGGTCGAGGACCACCTCGGCATCGACAACCTCTACGACTCCGTCAACACTCCGCTGATCTCGTTCATGAACAACGCGATCAAGGCCAAGGAGCTGTTCCACAACGACAAGGAGTACGTCGTCATGAACGGCGAGGTGCTCATCGTCGACGAGCACACCGGCCGCATCCTCTCCGGTCGCCGCTACAACGACGGCCTGCACCAGGCGATCGAGGCGAAGGAGGGCGTGGAGGTCAAGGAGGAGTACCAGACCCTCGCGACCATCACGCTGCAGAACTACTTCCGGCTCTACGAGAAGCTGTCCGGCATGACCGGTACGGCCATGACCGAGGCCTCCGAGTTCGACAAGATCTACAAGCTCGGCGTGGTCCCGATCCCGACCAACAAGCCGATGATCCGCCAGGACCAGCCCGACCTCGTCTACCGCACCGAGGAGGCGAAGTACGAGGCCGTCGTCGCCGACATCGCCGAGCGCCACGCCAAGGGGCAGCCCGTCCTCGTCGGCACGGTCTCCGTCGAGAAGTCGGAATACCTCTCGAACCTGATGAAGCGCAAGGGGATCCCGCACACCGTCCTCAACGCCAAGGTCCACGCCGACGAGGCGAAGATCGTCGCGCAGGCCGGTCACAAGGGTGCGGTCACGGTCGCCACCAACATGGCCGGCCGAGGCACCGACATCATGCTCGGCGGCTCGGTCGAGTTCCTGGCCGACCAGGAGCTGCGCAAGCAGGGCCTGGAGCCGTCCGGTGAGACCGCCGAGGCCTACGAGGCCGCCTGGCCCGGCATGGTGGAGACCCTCAAGGCCCGCGTCGCCTCCGAGCACGACGAGGTGAAGGACCTCGGCGGTCTCTACGTCGTCGGCACCGAGCGCCACGAGTCGCGCCGCATCGACAACCAGCTGCGCGGTCGCTCCGGCCGTCAGGGAGACCCGGGCGAGTCGCGGTTCTACCTGTCGCTGCAGGACGAGCTCATGCGGCTGTTCAAGTCCGACTGGGTCGACCGGGTGCTGCGCGTCCTGCGCGTCCCGGACGACGTGCCGATCGAGGCGAAGAACGTCACCAACGCGATCGCCAACGCGCAGGGCCAGGTCGAGTCGCAGAACTTCGAGTCCCGCAAGAACATCCTCAAGTACGACGACGTCATGGACCGCCAGCGCAAGGTGGTCTATGCCGAGCGGCGCGAGGTGCTCGAGGGCGCCGACATCGAGGAGCAGGTCCGCGGCTTCATCGACGACGTGGTCGCCGGTGTCGTCAGCGCCCGCACCCAGGAGTTCGCCGAGGAGTGGGACCTCGACCAGATCTGGACCGACCTGTCGCAGCTGTGGCCGGTCACGGTCAGCTACGAGCACCTCGTCGAGGAGGCCGGCGGCAAGGCCCACCTGGACCGCGACGAGCTCATCGCCAGCCTGCGGGCCGACGCCCAGGCGGCGTACGACGCCCGCGAGGCCGAGATCGGCGAGGAGGTCATGCGTGAGCTGGAGCGCCGCGTGCTGCTCTCCGTGCTCGATCGCAAGTGGCGCGAGCACCTCTACGAGATGGACTACCTGCGCGAGGGCATCTACCTGCGTGCCTACAGCCAGCGCGACCCGCTCGTGGAGTACCAGCGCGAGGGCTTCGAGATGTTCGGCGCGATGATGGACTCCATCAAGGAGGAGGCCGTCGGGTTCCTCTTCAACCTGGAGGTCCAGGTGGAAGAGGAGGAGGAGTTCCACTACCACCCCGACGGCACCCGCCACGCCGGTCCGATGCACGAGGGCGCGCTCGCCGAGCCGCCGGTCGCGGTCGGCACCGACGGCGTCAGCCTCGAAGCGATCGGCGAGGCGCTCAAGGCCGCCTCCCCGCAGATCAGGGCCAAGGGCCTGGACGCCCCGAAGCGTCCGCAGCACCTCGCCTACACGGCTCCCGACGAGCAGGGCGGCGAGGCGGTCAAGGCCGAGCCGACCAGCAACGTCGACGACCCCTACGCCAGCGTCGGGCGCAACGAGCAGTGCCCGTGCGGGTCGGGCAAGAAGTTCAAGCAGTGCCACGGCCGGCCGGGCGGGCCCACCGGGCTCACGACGCGCGTCAACGGCTAGGCGTTTCGCTGACGCGACCGGGTCTCGACTCGCGGCTGCTCAGGCGAACTCGAGAGCCGTGCACACCCAGCGGCCGTCGCTGCGCTCGAAGCGCGCGGCGACGGCCCGGGAGCGCCGCCCGTAGCGCACGTGCAGGCCGACCTCGGCGATCCCGGTGTCGACGAAGCACGTGTGCACGCCGACGACCCGCGGCCGGACCGGTTGCACCCGGCCCTGGCCGGGCTGGTGTCCGCCGGCGCGAGCGACGAGCAGGGCGCGGCGGTTGAGGTCGGCGTAGACCTCGCGTGTCGTCCATCGCAGCAGCTGCCCGGCGGGCCGGTCGCCGCCGACGATCTCCACGGCGGCCTGCGCGAAGCGGCACGACCAGGTCTCCAGCTCGCGGCGGGCGCGGACGTCGATGCTCACGATGTCGGCGCCCTCACCGGTGTGCGCCGTGCGCACCACGGGTGGCTCCTGGCGCGGCTGCAGGGCGAGCGCGAGCGTCCCCTGCACGCTGGTGACCGGCGCGGACGGGGCGAGCGCCACGACCGTGCGGTCGGTAGGTCGGGTCATCGGGGCTCCTCGAGATCGTCGGGCAGCACGAGGTGCTGTCCGGGGTGGATGAGGGAGGGGTCGTCGCCGACGACGGCCCGGTTGCGTGCGTAGAGCCGCCGCCACCCCGAGCCGACCTCGGCGTCGTCGGCCTGCGGGGCGTGACGTGCGGTGATCGCCCACAGCGAGTCCCCGGGTCGTACGACGACCACGTGGCGAGCCTCGGCGGGCAGGTCCATCGCCCGCGCCGGGAAGGGCAGCCCGGCGACCGCGGCAGGCATCGCCCGCTGTGCGTCGGAGCTGGTGCTCGTGCCGGCCCCGGTGCTGGCCAGGGCGGGTGCCGCGGCTGCCGTGAACGCCACGCCGCAGCCGGCCAGGACGAGCCGACGCAGCGCCGGGGGAACTCCGGGCGTGGCCGCCGGGCGCCGCCCGGCGGTGCCGGTGGCGCGCAGCGCCTCGACAATGACGGCGACCACGCTCAACCAGCCCCAAGCGACGCAGCCGGACGCGACGACCGCGCAGCCGCGGACGAGGGCTCCTTCGAAGCCCTCACCGGGCTCGACGACGCTCGTCGCGAGCACCCGGAGCGCGCCCGCGGCGGCGGTGGTGGCGGCCAGCAGGAGGAGGCAGCAGCGCAGCAGTCGCATGTCAGATCTCCGAGATACGTGAGTTTGCGTCTGTTTGACATTGAAAGGCGCGCTTTGTCGCGCGTCAATCACCCGGAGTGTGCCTGTGGAGAACTGCTGCAACGCGAAGTGGAATGCGCGCCAGGGGCGCACCTCGCTCCGCGATCTCGTCCGGAGGGGCGGGTGCGGACGGAGGTGCCCGGGTACCTCCTCGGCATCCGGACCGCGCCCCTGCCTGCCGCCACCACCGTCGTCCTGGCCCTGCTGACGGCGGTCGCGCGGCTGCCCTTCCTCGGCCAGCCGCTCTCACCCGACGAGGCCGGCTTCCTGATGGTGGGCGGCCAGTGGTCGCCGGGGTCGTCGCTCTACGGCGACTACTGGGTCGACCGGCCGCCGTTGATCATCGGCATCTTCGGCCTCGCCGATCACCTGGGCGGCGCGACGGCCCTGCGGCTGGTCGGGGTCGTCGCGGTCGTGATCGCCGTGTGCCTGGCCGCAGCGGTCGGCCGGGTCGGAGCGCCGGACCGGCGCTGGGCGCCGACGCTGGCGGCTGCCACCGCGGCGGTGTTCCTCTCCACGCCGCTGTTCGGCACCCGACAGGTCAACGGCGAGCTGCTGGCAGCACCACTCGTCCTCGGCGGTCTGGTCGCGCTCCTCGTCGCGCTGCGCCGGGGCCGCCGCGCCGTGGTCTGGTGGGTGGCCGCAGGGGCGCTCGCGACCGCCGCCGTGGCGGTCAAGCAGAGCATGGCGGACGTCGCCGTCGCCAGCGTCGCGGCGCTGCTCTGGCAGGTGCGGACGGTCGGCATCCGCCGGTCGGCGTACGACGCACTGGGGCTGGCGGGCGGCGCGGTGCTGACGACGCTGGTCCTGGTCGGGTGGGCCGCCGCCCGCGGCACCGACCCGGGGGCGTTGTGGGAGGCGGTGGTCTCCTTCCGGTTCAAGGCCGCCGAGGTGATCTCCGGTGACGACCCCGCCGCGACCGACCGCCGGATGCACAGCATGGTGGACGCGCTGGTGGCCAGTGCCGCCCCGGTCCTCGTCCTCGTGCCCCTGCTCCCGGTCGCCCGGGCCCGTCAGCGCGGCCCATTGCCCCTGGTGGCGGCGGTGGTCCTGCTCTGGGAGACGGTCGGGATCGTCGGAGGCGGGAGCTACTGGTGGCACTACCTGATCGGGACCGTCCCCGGGCTCGTCCTGCTCGTCGTCGCCCTCGCCCGGCACCGGCCCGGACTGCAGGTCGTCGCGGCCGTCGTGGTGGCCTACGCCGCGGTGGTGGGCGCACAGGTCACCGATGCCTATCCGGGGCTGACGCGGGGTCAGCGGGAGATCGACACGGCCGCCGGCCGGTTCGCCGAGCTCACCCGTCCCGGCGACACGGCCGTGGTCGCCTTCGGAACCGCGTCCATCCTGCGGCGGGCCGGGGTGTCCAGCCCGTACCGCTACCTGTGGAGCCTGCCCGTGCGGGTGCGGGACCCCCACCTGGCCGGGCTCACCGCCGTGCTGCGCAGCAGCCACCGACCGACCTGGGTGGTGGTGCAGGGGACGAGCCTCGACAGCTGGGCCATCGACGCGGGCACCGCCCAGGAGGAGCTGGACCGCCGCTACCGCCTCGTGGCGGCCCAGGGCGAGTGGCACTTCTTCCGCGCGGTGGGGACGCATGGCACGCTGACCGGGTGACCTGGGAGGACGAGCTGTTCGGGCTCTTCGACGACCTCGAGAGCCAGGCCTCGGCGTCCTTCACGCTCGAGCGCGAGGCCGAGCTCGCCGACCGGCGGCGCGCGGAGTACCAGCAGGTCACCCTGGCCGCCCGCCTGATGGCGTCGCTGGACCGCGAGATCACCCTCGACATCAACGGCGTCGGCCTCGTCGACGGGGTGCTCGAGCGGGTCGCGACGGGCTGGCTGCTCCTGCGAGGGCGGGGCCAGGACTGGGTGGTGCGGGAGGCGGCGGTCAGCGGCGTCCGCGGGGCCAGCGAGCGCGCGGTTCCGGACGTCGCGTGGCCGGTCGCCGCCAAGCTCGGTCTCGGGTCGGCGCTGCGCCGGCTCGCCGACGCGGCGGAGCGGTGCGTCTTCCACGGCACGGGTGGCCAGCGGTGGGACGGCGTCGTGCAGCGGGTCGGCGCGGACTTCGTGGAGGTCGCGGTCGGGGAGCCGGCCCAGGTCGTGCTGATCGCCTTCGCGACGCTGGCGGCGGTGCAGAGTCGGGACTAGCCCGACGGAACGCCGCCGGAGGGCCGACGGATCCGGTCAGGTCGCGTCGGCGTCGTACGGCGGTCGCTCGCCGTCGCGCAGCAGGCGCGACTTCGCCGCCGCCTGCGCCGCGGCCACCTCGGCGATGTCGGCCTCGGCCAGCGCCGCGTCGATCTGCTTGCGGACGAAGACGCGCGGGTCGAGGTCGCGCAGCTCGAGGTCGGCGTACTCCGGCCCGAGCTCCTGGCGCAGCTGGTCCCGAGCGCCGTCGGCGATGTCCTTGGCCCGCCGCACGAACCGGCCGGCCTGCCGGGCCAGCTCCGGAAGCCGGTCCGGCCCGAACACGAAGATCGCCACGATGGCGATGACCGCCAGCTCGGGAAGGCCGATGCCGAACACGGGCTAGAACTTACTCGATGGCGTGAGCCCTAGCTGCAGACCTGCCAAACCCCGGGAGCGGCCGGCCAGGCGCTGCGCGACGTTGACGAGGGCGACGGCCGCGGGGACGGTCGGGTCGGCCTCGACCACGGGCTTGCCGACGTCGCCGCCCTCGCGCAGCGACGGCTCGAGCGGGATCTGGCCGAGCAGGGGCACGTCGGCGCCGAAGCGGGTGGACAGCGTGGACGCCACCCGGGCGCCGCCGCCGGAGCCGAAGATCTCGATCTTGTGCTCGGGACCGCAGTGCGGGCAGACGAGGTAGGACATGTTCTCGACGACGCCGACGACCCGCTGGTGCATCATCTCGGCCATCGTGCCGGCGCGCTCGGCGACCTCGGCCGCTGCCTCCTGCGGCGTGGTGACGACGAGGATCTCGGCGTTGGGCAGGTGCTGGCCGAGCGAGATCGCGATGTCACCGGTGCCGGGCGGCAGGTCGAGCAGCAGCACGTCGAGGTCGCCCCAGAAGACGTCGGCGAGCATCTGCACGAGGGCCCGGTCGAGCATCGGTCCGCGCCAGGCGACGACCTGGTCGCGGCGCGGCTTGAGCATGCCGATGGAGATCACCGAGACGCCCGACGGCGTCGGGACGGGCATGATCAGGTCGTCGACCTGGGTCGGCCGGGCGTCGGCCACGCCGAGCATCGCCGGAACGGAGTGGCCGTAGATGTCGGCGTCGACGAGGCCGACCTTGAGACCCTGGGCGGCCATGGCGACCGCGAGGTTCACGGTGACCGAGGACTTGCCGACGCCGCCCTTGCCGGACGCGATCGCGAAGACCTTGGTGAGCGAGCCGGGCTTGGCGAACGGGATCTCCCGCTGCGCGGCGCCGCCGGAGAGCGAGTTGCGCATCTCGGTGCGCTGCTCGGCGGTCATCACGCCGAGCTCGAGGTCGACGGCGCTGATGCCCTCGACCGTGCCGACCGCGCCGGTCACGTCCCGGTTGATGGTGTCCTTGAGCGGACAGCCGGCGACCGTGAGGAGGACCTTCACGTGGGCGACGCCCGCGTCGTCGACCGCCACGGACTCGACCATGCCGAGCTCGGTGATCGGTCGCTTGATCTCGGGGTCGTTGACGGTCGCCAGCGCGGCGTTGACACGGTCCAGCAGGGTGGTGCTCACGATGCCCCAGCCTACGTGGTGGACCCCGGTCCCTCGGAGTCAGTCGGCACATCCGCCTCTCCTGGTCCGTCACGTCGCTCCTCGAGCTCGGCCAGAAGGGCCCGCAGCTCGGAGCGGACGTAGTCGCGGGTGGCGACCTCGCCGAGCGCCATCCGCAGCGAGGCCATCTCGCGAGCGAGGAACTCCATGTCGGCCTTCGACTGGGCGGCGATCTGCCGGTCGTGCTCGGCGATCACCCGGTCGCGGTCCTCCTGGCGGTTCTGCGCGAGCAGGATGAGCGGGGCGGCGTACGACGCCTGCAGGCTCAGCATGAGGGTCAGGAAGATGAAGGCGTACGGGTCGAACTTCCACGGCGTCAGCGTGTTCCAGATCAGCCAGAACACCACGAAGCCGGTCATCCAGAGCAGGAACCGCGCCGTGCCCATGTAGCGCGCGAACCGCTCCGCGAACCGACCGAACGTGTCGGGGCCCATGGTCGGGCGCCGGACCAGGTGGCGGCGTACGTCCCGGGGGGTGTCGAGGCGGGCGCGCTCGGCGCGGAGGTCAGCCATGACCCACCGCCCGGTCGCGCCAGTTCTCGGGGAGCAGGTGGTCGAGCAGGTCGTCGACGGTCACCGCGCCGACGAGGTGGCCCGCCTCGTCCACCACGGGCGCCGCCACCAGGTTGTACGTCGCCAGGTGGGCCGCGACCTCGTCGAGGCTGTTCTCCGGGCGGAGCGGGTCGAGCTCGCTGTCGAGCGCGCCGGCCACGAGGGTGGAGGGCGGCTCGCGCAACAGCCGCTGGATGTGCGCCACCCCCAGGAACTTGCCCGTGGGGGTCTCCAGCGGCGGCCGGCAGACGTAGACCAGCGCGGCTGCGGCCGGGGTGAGCTCCGGGTTGCGGACGTAGGCCAGCGCGTCGGCGATCGTTGCGTCGGGGCCGAGAATCACCGGCTCCGGCGTCATCATCGCGCCCGCGGTGTTCTCCTCGTAGGACATCAGCCGCTTGACGTCCTCGGCCTCCTCGGGCTCCATCAGCTCGAGCAGCGTGGCGGCGGTCTCGGGCGGGAGGTCCGCGATGAGGTCGGCGGCGTCCTCGGGCGACATCTCCTCCAGCACGTCGGCCGCGCGCTCGGAGTCGAGGTGCTCCAGGATCTCGACCTGGTCGTCCTCGGGCAGCTCCTCGAGCACCTCCGCGAGGCGCTCGTCGTCGAGCCCGGCGACGACCTGGCGACGGCGCTCCGGCGGGAGGTCGTGGATCATGTTGGCCGCGTCGGCCGGCCGCATCTCGTTGATGGCGTGCAGCAGGTGGGTGGCCGGCTGCGTGGCGGAGCGCTGGGCCAGGCCGACGACGTCGTCCCACTCCACCACGTGGGTCTGCCCGCGCCGGCGCAGCGCCGCTCGACCCTTCGACGCCTGCTCCTGGACGGCCACGCGGGAGAGCACCCAGTCCCGGTTGCGGGCCTGCTCCATGGCCACGTCGTAGACGGTGCCGCTGACGCCGCTGCTGGTGATGGTGACCTGCCGGTCGATCATCTGGCCGATGACCAGCGTCTCGGTCGAGCGCTGCTCGAAGCGGCGCATGTTGAGCAGCCCGGTCGTGTAGACCTGGCCGGCGTCGACGTTGGTGACCCGGGTCATCGGAAGGAAGACCCGCCGGCGACCGAACACCTCGGCGACCAGGCCGAGCACCCGTGGCTGCCTCCGCTCCGATCGGAGGGTCACGACCGCATCACGCACCTTGCCGACCTGATCGCCGCGGGGGTCGAAGATAGGCAGCCCGACGAGGCGGGCGAGGAAGACGCGCGACGGGGTGGTGCTCACAGGTGAACGCTATCGGGCCCGCCACCGACCCGACGTCACCTGGTGACGAAGACGTTCATGTCCTGTGACGTGCGGGTCCGGCTCCGCGACACCACGGGGTAGCCCAGGACGCCCGTGACGAGGTTGGCGACGTCGCTGGTCCGGATCGGTTGCGGGCCGCCGTAGCCGGGTCGCGACGCTCCAGGGGAGCGGTAGGCCGGGTTGAGGCTGTAGAGGTCGGTCCGGGCCGGCACGCCGTGACCCCACACGATGAAGGGCACCTGGATGTTGCTGAGCGAGCGTCCCTGAGCGGCGTGGTGGTGACCGCCCGAGTCGGCGGTGACGACGAGCAGCGTCGAGCCCGCGGTCCGCCGGTTGTGGCGGATCGAGGCCCAGATGCTCCCGACCTTCTTGTCGAGCCTGCGCAGCGCCTTGCGGTAGGCGCGGCCGAGGAAGCCGTGCCGCTGGCCCGTGACGCGCAGGTCACTGAGCTGCACCACCGAGACGGTCCGCGGGTGCCGCAGCTGCTTCTTGAGCGCCTTCGCCACCTGCGTGTCGCTCGAGCGCGTGGTCGACACGGACAGCTTCGACCGGCTGTAGCGGACACCCTGGACGTCGCGGGCGCCGTGCCGGCTGTCGTAGGAGCGGCGCACCAGGCCGGCGTTGCGGTCCGAGCTCATGAGGCTCGTGCGGCCGCCCCAGTCGTGGACGGAGTCGAACAGCGTGGGCACGTAGCGCCGGGCAGCGGCCCGGGTGGTGGCCCGGCGCTTGCGGTGCGGCTGGTCCTTGCGCCAGGTGACCCCGTGGCCGCCGTACCCGCGAGCGGCCGGTCGGCCCGACAGCATCGAGACGAGGTTGGGCAGCGAGGCGCTGGTCTCGGCGGCGGTGCGGGCGTTGAGGGTCGCGGCGCCGGAGGCCATCAGGCGGCGCAGGTGGGGCGCGTAGCGAGCGTTGCGGCCGGTCAGCGCCGCTGCCGGCAGGCCCTCGACGTCGAGCACGACGACACGGCGGATGCCGGCGCGCTGGGCGGCCACCGGCTGGAGGGTCGCGTCGGCCCAGACGAGCGCATGGTCGGTGGTCTGCTTGATGTAGGGCGTGCGCAGCTGCTGGTATCCGCTCCACCGGATGTTCGTCGTCCCCATGATCCAGTCGATCTGGGGCGACGGAGGCAGCGTGCAGGACCGGGCGGTCCGGGTGCCGCCGTTGGCGGCGCGCAGCGAGCTCTTCTTGGTGAAGCGGCAGTAGAAGTCGCGGGTGTCGTTCATGTCGCCGGTGAAGACGATCGGGACGCCGGGGTGCTGGGCCTGCAGGGCGGCGAACGTCCGGGCCTGGATGTCGACCGACCGGTCGCGCAGGGCCTGCGCGTCGCCGAAGGTGTTGGCCGGGTTGTGGGTGTTGGTGACGAAGACCTGCTGCCCGGTCAGCCTGTTCTGCAGGAGCACGATCGGCTTGGGGACGTTCGCGCCCTTGAAGTAGGGGGCGTCGTAGAACGTCTCCTGCAGCGCCGTCCAGCGGTCCTTGCGCCAGGCGATGCTGTTTCCGTCGACGTTGACGTTGTAGCCGGCCTTCGGATCGGTCCGGCCCGGGAAGATGTCGTAGCTGCCACCGAGCTCGGCCTTGAACTGTGCGATCTGCGGTGACTCCATCTCCTGGAAGCCGATGACCTCCAGCCCGTTGGCCAGGATCAGCTGGTCGGCCATCCGCTGCCGCGTGGTCCCGTCCAGCCAGCCCTTGCGGTCGCCGCCGGGCATCGTGTGCCCGTAGCCGAGCAAGTTGAAGGTGCTCACCCGGAAGCGGGTGGGACCCGGTGGCTGCGTCGCGAGCGACACGTCGGCACTGAGGGCGATCCGTCCCGCGCCCAGCGACCTAGTGGCGTCCGGCGCGTCGGGTGCGACCAGCGCCGCCGTCGCGACTGCGGCGACGGCGCCCAGCGAGGCCGCCGTCCTGAGCGCGCGGCGGGCTCGGGATCGGGTCGGGCGTGGCCGTGCGGACATCGTTCCTCCGAGACGTGAAGGTAAAGGACCCGTTGATACTAAGGCGACAGAAGGGGATCGGTCGGCCCCGCAACCGGGCATCGGTGACAATGTGGCGGTGCTCCGCCCGACCCGCTCCGTGCTGCTGGACGCGGCCGTCCTGATCGCGATCGTCGGCGTGGTCGCCGGTCTGGTCGTCCTCCAGGTCACGGCCGGGGGACGCGGGGACGACCGGGCCACGCCCTCGTCGCAGCAGTCCGGCGGTCCGGTCGAGCACGCCACGCTCGGTCCCAGCCCGACGCCGAGCACGCCGGCCGCGGCGCCCACGACGACGCTGCCCGCGACACCGTCCACGACCGCCCCCGTCCCGCCGCAACCCGGATCGCAGGCGTCGAGCCTCGCCCAGTCGGCGCAGTCGGTCGCGGCCTCGCCGTCCATCTTCCGCATCGCGACCTTCAACGTGCTCGGCGCCTCGCACACCCGCAAGGGGGGCGACTCCTTCATCAAGACGCCCTACGACACGCGGATGTCGGACGCGGTCAGGATCCTCGCCAACCACGCCGTCGACGTGGTGGGCTTCCAGGAGTTCGAGCCGCCGCAGGCCCAGGCGTTCCAGCGCCAGATGGGAGCCGGCTGGGGCATGTTCCCGCGCCCCGGCAGCGACCAGGCGGACGGCCGGCAGACCATCGCCTGGCGCGAGTCGGCGATGGAGCTCCTCTCGGCCCGCACCGTGACCTACCCCTACTTCGGCGGGCAGACCATCCACACGCCGGCGGTGCAGCTGCGGATGCGCGCGACCGAGGACACCTTCTGGGTGATCAGCGTGCACAACCCCGCCACCAACTGCGCCGTGTGCGGCGGCAACAACGACCGCTACCGCAGCGCCGCCGTCCAGCGCGAGGTCGAGGCGATCCGGGCGCTCTCCGCCGACGGCACGCCCGTGTTCCTGGTCGGCGACATGAACTCCAAGCGCACGTTCTTCTGCGAGATGGCGGCCGCGCTGCCCGTGGTCTTCGCCGCCGGAGGGTCGTACGGCGCCGGTGGCTGCCGGCCGCCGCAGCCGACGCCGATCGACTGGATCCTGGCGACCGCCGGGGTGTCGTTCTCGGGCTACCTCAGCGATGACGGGCCGCTGGTCGACGCCGCGACGGACCACCCGGTCAACTCGGTCACCGCGATGCTGCCGTAGGGCTCAGTCGGCGGTGGGGTCGGGGCAGAACCAGTACTTGTCCCCGTGCCGCGTGTAGCTCTTGCAGGCCTCGGCGGCCGGCGCGATCGTGGCCGTGGCGGTGATGATCGGGTGGTCGGAGATCTTCGGCCCGTTGCGGGTCGAGTAGTCGCGGCTGTAGCGCGAGAACGACACCTGCGACGAGCCCCAGATCCAGTCGATCCACTCGTTGCCCGGAAGGTGGCAGGAGCCGCCGGCCCGGCTGACACCGTCGGCGGAGTGCAGCCCCGAGGCGGCGTACCTGCAGGCATAGCTGGCCCGGTCGTTCATGTCGCCGGTCGTGAACATCGGCGTCCCGCTCGAGGTCAGGTCCCTGACGATCGAGATCTCGCGGTCGGTCGCCGCGGCGCGGTGCCCGCCGCACTTGCAGCCGAACACGTCGGCCGGGTTGTGGTAGTTCGAGAACCAGGCCATCCGGTCGGTGTGCAGGTTGCGGAGCAGGACGTTCGGCATCTTGCGCGGCTGGCCGAAGAAGTAGGGGATGTCGACCAGGTGACCCTCGACCAGCGACCAGTCGTCGGGGTCCCACGCGATGGAGTTCTCGCCGTCCAGGCCGCCCGCGGACGGGTAGGCGACCATCCCGGCGTTGCCGAGGAAGGCGCCGCGCTGGTTGGACTGGAACTCCTGGAGCCCCACGACGCTCACGCCCTTGCGCCGCACCAGCGAGCCCGCCCGGGCCGCGCGGGCCGGCCCGGCGGCCGAGCCCTTCTTGCCGGTGTGGCTCGAGCCCAGGACGTTGAAGGACGAGATGGTGAAGGTGGTCGGCTGGGTCGGGTCGGACTCCACGAGGTGGAGACCCTGCTTGCCGAACTTCTCCTTCATCTCCGGGAGGGTCAGGATCCGCCG
The DNA here is from genome assembly GCF_900112345.1 of Nocardioides terrae. Taxonomy (GTDB): domain Bacteria; phylum Actinomycetota; class Actinomycetes; order Propionibacteriales; family Nocardioidaceae; genus Nocardioides; species Nocardioides terrae. The sequence goes on along the minus strand of NZ_FOLB01000001.1, from coordinate 305,189 downwards.
GTCGAAGTGCACGGCGGGTACGACGACCAGGGGCGCGGCGGAGGCGGACGGCGTGTGCCGGGGCCGGGCGCTGGTGCTCGTCGGGTCGGAGTCGCGCTGGAGGCCGACCGTCACGCCGACGATGGCTAGCACCGCGACGACGGCGACGGCGATGCCGGCCGTGCGGAAGCGTCGGTGGAAGGCCTCGGTGGTCGAGAGCGTGCGGCGTCGCGCCCCGCCTCGGCGTTCCATCCTGACCTCCCCGCCCCGGATCCACCCCTCCGGGCTCGGACCGCGATCCTAACCCAGCGCGACCGGTGTGAAGGACGACACAGGACGACGCACGCTACTGCCCGGTAGCCTCGGGCGGGTCCGACCGAGACGCAGCGCCGAACTTCGAGGAGCACCAGATGGGTCGCCTTGCCCAGACCGAGGGTCTGACCGAGATCCAGGACGAGATCCTGAAGACGATCCACCAGTTCGTCGAGGACAAGATCATCCCCGCCGCCCAGGAGCTGGAGCACTCCGACACCTACCCGCAGGAGATCATCGACGGGCTCAAGGAGCTGGGCGTCTTCGGGCTGACGATCCCCGAGGAGTACGGCGGCCTGGGCGAGTCGCTGCTCACCTACGCGCTGGTGGTCGAGGAGATCGCCCGCGGCTGGATGTCGGTGTCGGGCGTGATCAACACGCACTTCATCGTGGCCTACCTGCTGATGCAGCACGGCACCGACGAGCAGAAGCAGAGGTACCTGCCGCGGATGGCGACCGGCGAGGTCCGGGGCGCGTTCTCGATGTCGGAGCCGGCGCTGGGCTCGGACGTCTCCGCAGTGTCGACCAAGGCGACGAGGCTGGAGGACGGCTCCTACTCGATCACCGGCCAGAAGATGTGGCTGACCAACGGCGCCTCCTCGACGCTGGTCGCGCTGCTCACCAAGACCGACGAGGGGGCGGAGTCGGTCTACCAGAACATGACGACGTTCCTGGTCGAGAAGGAGGCCGGGTTCGGCGAGACCGCACAGGGCGTCACCGTCCCCGGCAAGCTCGAGAAGATGGGCTACAAGGGCGTCGAGACGACCGAGCTGATCCTCGAGGACCACAAGATCGCCGCCGAGCAGATCCTGGGTGGCGAGCCGGGCAAGGGCTTCTTCCAGATGATGGACGGCGTCGAGGTGGGCCGCGTCAACGTGGCCGCCCGCGCCTGCGGCCTGGCGATCCGCGGCTTCGAGCTCGGGGTGGCCTATGCCCAGCAGCGCAAGACCTTCGGCAAGGTGATCGCCGACCACCAGGCGATCCTGTTCCGGATCGCGGAGATGGCCACCAAGGTCGAGACCATCCACACGATGATGGTGCGCGCCGCCCGCCTCAAGGACACCGGGCGGCGGATGGACGTGGAGGCCGGGATGGCGAAGATGCTGGCCTCGGAGTACGCCAACGAGGTCGTGGAGGACTCCTTCCGCATCCACGGCGGCTACGGCTACTCCAAGGAGTACGAGATCGAGCGGCTCATGCGCGAGGTCAAGTTCATGCTCATCGGCGAGGGCACCTCCGACATCCAGAAGATGATCATCGGCCGCAGCCTGCTCAAGGACTACAAGCTCTGACGGGCACCGGCATCGGGCTGACGGCGGTCGTCGGCCCCCGGTTCGCTAGCCTGACCCATCATGGCTGAGCGCGTCGTCCTCCATGTCGGGCTGATGAAGTCCGGCACCAGCCACCTCCAGGCGCGGCTCGGCGCCGCGCGCGAGGGCCTGGCCGACGCCGGGTTCCTCTTCCCCGGCGCGAAGTGGCGCGACCAGGTGAACGCGGTGAGCGACGCGCTGGGCCGGCGCCAGCGCGCCCACGGCGAGTTCGGCGGCGCCTGGGAGACCATGGTCGCCGAGATCGACGCCTTCCCCGGCACCGCGATCATCTCGATGGAGTTCCTGGGCTCGGCATCGGCCGACAAGCTGCGCACCGTTGTGGAGTCCTTCCCGTCCACGCGGGTCGAGGCCGTCGTCACCGTCCGCGACCTCGGCCGGACGATCCCCTCGATGTGGCAGGAGACCCTCAAGAACGCCCGCACCTGGCCGTGGCGGGAGTACGTCGACGGCGTCCGTCATCGGCGCGGCCCCGGTGAGGTCTTCTGGAACGAGCAGGACGCGGTCGCGGTGACCCGCAAGTGGGCTGAGCTGGTCGGCCCCGACGCGGTCACCGTCGTCACCCTGCCTCGCTCCGCAGCCGACCCGGAGCTGCTCTGGCGGCGCTTCTGCGAAGCCGTCGGACTGCCCACGGAGGCGGCCGCCCCGCCGGAGAGCGGCAACGAGTCGCTCGGGGCCGCCTCCGCCCAGCTGATGGAGCGGATCAACCACCGGGTCGCGGACCTGGCCTGGCCCGACTACTCCCGGCACGTGAAGTTCGGCATCGCCAAGACGATCCTTCCGCGGCACCGTCGCGCGGAGCCGGCCCTCGGCTTCAAGGTCACCCGGTGGGTGCGCCGCCTCGCCGAGGCGCAGCGGGCCGGCCTTGCCGCGAGCGGCGTCCGTGTCGTCGGAGACCTGGCCGACCTCGAGCCCGTCGCCTCCGCCGGCGTCAGCCCCGAGAAGGTCGGCGTCGAGGCCCAGCTGGACGCGGCCCTCCACGCACTCGAGGAGCTGGTGCGGCGCAGCGTCGCCGAGGACCCCCAGAGCGTCCAGCGGCGCGAGTCCCAGGAAGGGACCCGATGACCCAGCGGGTCGTGCTCCACGTGGGCACGATGAAGTCCGGCACGACCAGCCTCCAGGCGCTGCTGTTCGCCAACCGGCAGGTGCTCGCCGAGCAGGGGGTGCTCGTCCCCGGGCAGGCGTGGCGCGACCAGGTCGCCGCGGTCCGGGAGGTGATCCGGACAGGCGCCGCCGACGGCCCGGCCTGGTCGGCGCTGGCCGACCAGGTCTCGGCGTGGAGCGGCACCGCGGTCCTCTCGATGGAGTACCTCGGCACCTTCTCCAAGCGGCAGGTCGCCGCCGTCGTCGGCAGCTTCCCCGACCGTCGGGTCGAGGTCGTCGTCACCGCCCGCGACCTCAACCGGCAGCTGGCCTCGATGTGGCAGGAGACGGTCCAGAACGGTCGCGCCTGGGGCTGGGAGGACTACCTGCGCAGCGCCCACCGCGCCCGACCGCGGCCGGGTCGACGAGACCGGCACCTGACCGAGGCGGGCCGCACCTTCTGGCGGCAGCAGGACCTGGTCCGCATCACGCGTCGCTGGGCGGAGGCGGTCGGCGACGGTGCGGTCACCCTGGTCGCCGTACCTCCGCCCGGTGCGCCGCACGCCGAGCTCACCGCGCGGTTCGGCCGCGTCGTCGGCTTCGACCCGACGGGGCTGGCGCCCGGCCCGGTCAGCAACGCCTCCGTCGGGGCGGCGTCGGCCCAGCTGCTCCAGCTGGTCAACGCCCGGCTGGTCGAGCTCGGCATCGCCACGTCCGACGGCAAGCCGGTCCGCAAGGAGCTCCTCGCCAAACGGGTGCTGGGCGGGCGTGCGCGGAGCGAGCCGAAGATCGGTCTCCCCGTCGCGCGGTGGGTCCGGTCCTACGCCGCCGGGATGGTCGAGCAGCTCCGTGCCGACGATCTCCGCCTCGAGGGGGAGTGGTCCGACCTGACGCCGGTGGAGGTGCCCGGCACGGACCCGACGAAGGTCGCCGAGACCGAGGTGGTCGCCGCGGCGCACGACGGGTTCGACGGGTTGCGCGCGCTGCTCGCCGAGCGCCGGCCGGAGCCGTCGGACCGGCCGGGGCTGCCGGAGTGGCCGGCCAGCCGCGCCGTCGGGCAGCGCGAGGCCGTCGAGGTGCTGGCGCGCCTGCTCGAGGCCGCGCTCGCGCCGGTATGACGTTTCCCACCCGCTGAGCGGGTACCGCCGCCGCCACGGGGTTCGCCATGATGGGCCGGCCTACTGGCCAGTAAGAGAGGGACGGCAGATGTCGAAGACGAACGCTGGCAACTTCTTCGAGGACTTCGTCCTCGGCCAGGTCATCGAGCACGCCACTCCGCGCACCGTGACCGAGGGCGACCGCGCCCTCTACGGGGCGATCTACCCGACCCGGTTCGCCGTGCCGTCCTCGGCACAGTTCGCCGCCTCCCTCGGCTTCGACCGACACCCGGTCGAGGAGCTGGTCGGCTTCCACATCGCCTTCGGCAAGACGGTCCCCGACATCTCGCTCAACGCCGTGGCCAACCTCGGCTACGCCGAGTGCCGCTTCCAGCACCCGGTCCGTCCGGGGGACACCATCTCGACCCGCTCCGAGGTCATCGGCCTGAAGGAGAACTCCAACGGCCGCAGCGGTGTGGTCTGGGTCCGCTCCACCGCCACCAACCACCGTGGCGCCGTCGTCCTCGACTGGGCGCGCTGGGTGATGGTCCACAAGCGCGACGTGGACGCCCCGGCCCCCGAGATCGTCGTCCCCGACCTCGCCGCCGTCGTCGCACCCGAGGACCTGGTCGTCCCGCACGGTATCTCCTTCGCGGCGTACGACTTCGGCGCCGCAGGGGAGCCGCACCGCCTCGGCGACTACGAGGTGGGGGAGCGGATCGACCACGTCGACGGCGTCACGCTCACCGACGCCGAGCACATGCTGGCGACGCGGCTGTGGCAGAACACCGCGAAGGTGCACTTCAACACCGACGCCCGCCCCGACGGCAGGCGCCTGGTCTACGGTGGCCACATCATCTCGCTGGCCCGCGCGCTGTCGTTCAACGGCCTGGCCAACGCCCAGCTGATCGCCGCCATCAACGCCGGCTCCCACGTGTCCCCTGCCTTCGCCGGCGACACCGTGCACGCGTGGAGCGAGGTGCTCGACCGGGTCGAGCTCGAGGCCCCGGGAGTCGGGGCGCTGCGGCTGCGGCTGGTCGCGACGAAGGGCCACGACGAGTCCATGACGCTGCGCCAGGTGGGTGGCGACAACGACGGGAAGTACGCCGACGGCGTGCTGCTCGACCTCGACTACTGGGCACTCATCCCGCGATGAGCACCCGACCCGCGGTCCTCGTCTCCGGCTCGGCGACGGGCATCGGGCGTGCCATCGTCGGGCGGTTCGCGCGGGCCGGCTGGCTCGTCGGCGTCTACGACATCGACGCCGTCGGCGCCGAGCGGGCGGTGCGCGAGCTGGTCGCGGAGCACGGAGCAGCTGCCGCCGTCGGGGGTGTCCTGGACGTGACCGTGCCCGAGCAGTGGGACGCCGTGATCGCCGACTTCACCGAGGGCTCGGGCGGCCGTCTCGACCTGCTGGTCAACAACGCCGGGATCCTCTTCGGCGGCCGCTTCGCCGACGTGCCGCTCGACGCACACCTGCGCACGGTCGACGTCAACGTCAAGGGCGTGCTCAGCGGCTGCCACGCGGCGCACGCCGCGCTCCGGGCGACCGCCGGGTCGGGCGTCATCAACGTGTGCTCGGCCAGCGCGATCTACGGCCAGGCCGAGCTGGCGTCGTACTCGGCCAGCAAGTTCGCCGTGCGCGGGCTGACCGAGGCGCTCGAGATCGAGTGGCGCGACGAGGGGATCCGCGTGCAGGCGGTGTGGCCGCTCTTCGTGGCTACCGCGATGACGGAGGACCTGCACATCGCCAGCACCGACGCGCTGGGCGTGCACCTGACGCCGGGCGACGTCGCCGAGGAGGTCTTCGCGATGGCGCAGCCGCGGCGCGGCCTCCGTCGGGTGCTGTCGCCGCGCGTGCACACCGCGGTGGGCCTGCCGGGCAAGGTGATGGCCGTGGTCGCGGACGTGGCGCCGTCGCTCGTGTCGCGGGCGGTCAACCGGCGGATCGCTCGGCCCTGACCGGCGTCAGGGTGGCCGGTGCGAAGGCCCGTGCCAGCGGCAGCATCGCCAGCAGCAGCACCATCGGCACCGCGAAGCCGACCCGCAGGCTGCCCGCGCCGACCAGGCCGGTGAGGACCGACCCCAGCAGCGCGCCGAGGTAGTTGAACTGGTTGAACCGGGCGATCACCGCGTCGACGCGCGAGCGATCGCCGCCGGCGATCCGGGCGGCGGCCGAGAAGCTCAGCGGCGCGATGACGGCGACACCGGCACCGAGCACGGCGAAGCCCAGGACCGCCACCGGCCAGGTCGGGGCGAGGACCACGACGGCGAGCGCCGCGCAGCCGACCAGCGCACCGACCCGCAGCACCGGCACGGCGCCGTACCGCGTCACCAGGCGGTCGCCGGCCACCCGCGTCGCGAGGCTCGCCAGCAGGTAGGGGAAGGTCGCCAGGGCGACCAGGCGGTGCGGCGTGTCGAAGACGTCGTCGAGGTAGGTCGGTCCCCAGGTCTGCGCCGCGGTGTCCACCATGTAGAAGAGCACCATCCCGAGGCCGACGAGCAGGATCGGCCGCCAGGGCACCTCCGCGCCCTCGCCGCCCGCCGCGACGTCGCCGATCCCGGTCGCACCGTGGTCGCGCGGGAGGTACGGCGCCAGCGCCACCGCGGCCGGGACGAGCGCGACCAGCCCGGTCAGGGCGAGCGGGGTGTCGCCCGCGGCGAGCGCGAGCCCGGCCCCGACGACGCCGCCCGTCGTCCAGGCGCCGTGCAGCGACGGCAGGATCGGGCGCTCGTAGCGGTGCTCGAGAGCGACGGCCTGCATGTTGGTCGTGGCGTCGACGACGCCGAGGCCGACGCCGTAGACCGCCAGCCCGCCGATGAACACCCCGAACGCCGGCGCTGCCGCCGCGACCGGCACCGCGACGGCGATGGTGACCAGGCCGGTGCGCAGCAGTGCCGCGCTCGAGCTGTACCGGGCGAGCTGCTCGGCGACCACCGACCCGACCCCGGCGAGCAGCACGATCATCAGCAGGAGCAGGGAGAGGCCGATCTCACCGAGGTCCCAGTGCTCACGGAACCGCGGCAGGCGCGTCGTCAGGCTCACGAACACCAGCCCTTGGGTCGCGAACGCCGCAGCGGCGGCGCCGCGGTGACGGCCCAGGCCAGGAGTCATGCGCAGAGACTGCCAGACTGACGCCATGACCGAGCTCTATCTCGCCCGCCACGGTGCCACCGAGTGGAGCGTCTCCGGCCGGCACACGGGCACGACCGACCTGCCGCTGCTGCCCGAGGGCGAGCAGACCGCGCGCACGCTCGCGGCTCGGCTGTCCGACGTCGACTTCGAGCTCGTCCTCACCTCGCCGCGCCAGCGGGCCCGGCGTACCGCCGAGCTGGCGGGCTTCCCCGACGCCGAGGTCGACGGCGACCTCGCCGAGTGGGACTACGGCGACTACGAGGGCATCACCACCGACGAGATCCGCGAGCGCGACCCGGGGTGGACGGTCTGGCGGGGCGTGGTGCCCGGCGGGGAGAGCGCCGAGCAGGTCAGTGCCCGGCTGGACCGGGTGATCGGCCGGGTGCGCGCGGTGGAGGGCCAGGCGCTGGTCTTCGGCCACGGTCACGCCCTGCGGGCCCTGGCCGCACGCTGGCTCGGCCTTCCGGTCTCGGAGGGGCGGCTGCTCCGCCTCGACACCGCCACGCTCTCGGTGCTGGGCTCCGAGCGCGAGCAGCCCGTCGTGTTGCACTGGAACTCCTGACCCACCAGCGCGGCGACCCCGCGACCCTTGACGCTCCCGCTCGGGCCCGACACCGTTGGCGGGTGACACCCGGCTGCCCCCGCTGCCCGACCCCGGTCGCGCCGATCAAGGAGACCGACGCCTCGTGGTCGTGCCCGGAGCACGGGCTGGTCGCGCCCCTGTGGCGCCCGGCGGAGTCGTCGTACGACGAGTTCGCGGCGCACCTGGAGCTGGCCGACGCCCTCCCGACCTACGTCCCGTGGCCGCTGAGCCCCGGCTGGCGGGTGACCGACTTCGGGGTCGTCGAGCGGAAGGCGACCTACACCTGCGTGTCCGGCCCCAGCGAGCTCGACGGTCCCGTCGACCTGTTCATCGTGTCCGAGGAGCCGTCCACCGGCCTGGGATCGCGCTGCGCCGGCACGCTCCACGACGACCCGGGCGCCGAGATCGGCGACGGCCCGCCCGCGTCGAAGGTGCGCCTCGACGGGCAGCCCGTTCCGCTCTGGCTGGTGTCGACCTGCGACGGCGTCGGTGAGGCGGCGTCGGAGTGGGACCGGTCGGTGCTCGCGGGCGAGGGCGCGGGGCGCTGGCTGTGGCTCGTCATCCGGCCGGCGTCGGCGCTGCTCCTGCTGCGTGACCCCTGGCTGCTGCGCGACGTCTCGACGCTCGGCCCGGCGCTCGTCGAGCTGCCGTTCGGCGGTGCCGCTCCACCCTGGTGAGCGGGGCTGCCACTATCCTTCGCGGGTGCGCATCGACCTCCACACGCACTCACGCGTGAGTGACGGGACCGACTCCCCGGAGGAGCTCGTGCGCGCCGCGCAGGCGGCCGGTCTCGACGTCGTGGCGCTGACCGACCACGACACCGCCGACGGCTGGGCCGAGGCGGCGGCGACCGCCGCGGAGATCGGCATCGAGCTGGTCCGCGGCATGGAGATCAGCACCCTGCACCAGGGGAGGAGCGTCCACCTCCTGGGCTACCTCCCCGACCCGACGTACCCACCGCTGGTCACCGAGCTGCAGCACGTCCTCGAGGGGCGCCGGCACCGGCTGCCGATGATGGTGGAGCGGCTGCGCGGCCTGGGCGTCGAGATCACCGTGGACGACGTCCTCGCCGTCTCGCCCGACGCCGCCGCGTCGGGCCGGCCGCACGTCGCGGACGCGCTGGTGCGGCTCGGGGTGGTCGCCGACCGCGACGAGGCCTTCGACACGCTGCTCGCCGCCGGTCGGCCCGGATATGTCGGCCGCTACGCCACCTCGCTCGACCAGGCGATCGCCCTGGTCGCCGAGGCGGGCGGCGCCTCGGTGATCGCGCACGTCTGGGGTCGCAGCACCTCCGAGCGACCCGGCGAGGCCGAGCTGGCCAGCCTGCAGGAGCTCGGCCTGACCGGCCTGGAGGTCGACCACCAGGACCACGACGCGACCCGTCGCGACCGGCTGCGGGCGATCGCGCGCAACCTCGGGCTGGTCGTCACCGGCTCGAGCGACTATCACGGCACCGGCAAGACGATGCACGACCTCGGCGTCAACACCACGGCGCCCGAGGAGTACGCACGGCTGATCGACGCGGCGGCCACCGCGTCGGCGGCGAGCGGGCGTCCGACGCCGCAGGTCATCCGGTGAACGTCACCTTGATGGTGGAGGTCTTCGTGACCCTCTTCGTCATCATGGACCCCGTCGGCACCGTGCCGATCTTCCTGTCGCTCACGTCCGGCCGGTCCGTGGACCACGCCCGCCGGGCCGCCTGGCAGGCGGTGACCGTGTCGTTCTTCGTGATCGTGGTCTTCGCCGTCTTCGGCCAGGGGATCCTCGACTATCTGTCGATCTCGCTGCCCGCGCTGCAGTGCGCCGGCGGTCTGCTGCTGCTCCTCGTGGCGCTGGAGCTGTTGACCGGCAAGGACGACCAGCCGCTCGCGGCGAACGGCGGCAACGTCGCGCTCGTGCCGCTCGGCACCCCGCTGCTCGCCGGCCCGGGCGCGATCGTCGCGACGATGGTCTTCGCCCGGCGCGTCGACACCTTCGGCGACCTGGACGCGGTGGCGCTGGGCATCGTCGGCGTCCACCTGGTGCTGTGGCTCGCGATGCGGTTCTCGCTGCCGATCCTCAAGCTGATCCGGGAGAGCGGCGTCATGCTCGTCACCCGCATCGCGGGCCTGCTGCTCTCCGCCATCGCGGTGCAGATGGTCGCCGACGCGGTGCGCGCGTTCGTCGAGCAGTAGGCGGCTACGCCGTCGTAGCCGTACCGCAGTAGAACGGGCCGGCACTCCCGACGGTGACGTCCCAGCCGAGCTCGCGCACCCGGCGCTCGAGGTCGGCCGGCTGGTGCGGGTCCTTGATCACCCGGAAGGCACGCCCGTCGTTGAGGCGACGCTCGACGACGGGGGAGTCGTCGCCCTCGATCAGCTCGGCGGGCCAGGGTTGAGGGTCAGCGGCGCCCGAGGCTCTGGAAGCGCTGCAGCACCCGGGTCGGTACGGCGCGGGCGCCGGCCACGATGACCTTGTACTGCACCGACGGGACCGAGAAGACCTTCCCCTTGTCGTAGTCGGCCAGCGCCTCCCGTACCAGGTCGTCGACGTCGAGCCACATCCAGTCCGGCGCCGAGCCGCGGCTCACGCCCATCCGCTCGTGGAACTCGGTCTTGGTGAAGCCGGGCAGGAGCGCCATCACGGCGACGCCCTGCGGCTCGTACTCGTGGTGCGCCCACTCGGTGAAGGCGTTGATCCACGCCTTCGCGGCGCTGTAGGTCCCGCGGGGGAGCAGCGACGCCACGCTGCCGACGTTGATGACGCCACCGTGGCCACGCCGGGCCTGGGCGCCCAGGGCGGCGTGGCTGAGCCGCAGGGGAGCGGTCACCAGCACCTCGAGCATGGCCGTCTCGTCGTCGGCGGAGTTGTCGAGGAAGCGCTTCTTCAAGCCGAAGCCGGCGTTGTTGACCAGCAGGTCGACCGGCCGCGCCTCGTCGGCCAGACGCTCCTCGACGCGCCCGAGCTGCTGGCGGTCGACGAGGTCGGCCGGGAGGACCTCGGCCTGGACGCCGTAGGTGGTGCGGAGCTCCTCCGCGACCTGCTCGAGCCGCTCGGCGTCGCGGGCGACGAGGACGAGGTCGTGGCCGCGGGCGGCGAGCTGGCGGGCGAAGGCGTGGCCGATGCCGGCGGTGGCGCCGGTGACGAGAGCGGTGCTTCGGGGTGCAGACATGGGCCACAGTCTGCCCGCCGGGGCGTCGCCATCGGGCATGATGGCCCCGATGACCATCACGCTCGCCGTCGCCAACCAGAAGGGTGGCGTCGCCAAGACGACTTCCGTCGCCTCGATCGGTGCCGCGCTGGCCGAGCTCGGCCAGAGGGTGCTCCTGGTCGACCTCGATCCCCAGGCGTGCCTGACGTTCTCGCTCGGCGTCGACCCCGAGGACCTCGACCTCTCGGTGCACCAGGTGCTCACCAAGGGTCTGGACCCGACCGAGGTGGTCCTCGAGACCGAGGACGGCGTCGACCTGCTGCCCGCGACCATCGACCTGGCGCGCGCGGAGGCCGACCTGCTGACCCGCACCGGTCGCGAGCACGTCCTCAAGGCGTCGTTGGCCGATCTCGTCGGTGCCGACGGCTACGACTGGATCCTGCTCGACTGCCCGCCGTCGCTGGGCGTGCTGACGGTCGCCGCGCTGACGGCGGCCGACGGCGTGCTCGTCCCGCTGCAGTGCGAGACGTTGTCGCACCGGGGCGTCGGCCAGCTGCTCGACACCGTGCACGACGTGCGCCGCTTCACCAACAAGGGCCTCGAGGTCTGGGGCGTCCTGCCCACGCTCTACGACGGCCGCACGACGCACGCGCGCACCGTGCTCGACACGATCTCGCAGACCTACGACCTGGCGGTCATCGAGCCGCCGATCCCGAAGACGATCAAGTTCGCCGAGGCGCCCGCCGCCGGACGCTCGATCCTCGCCACGTCGCGCACCAGCAAGGGGGCGCAGGCCTACCGCGAGGTCGCCGCCAACCTCATCGCCCGCGCGGAGGCCGGCCGGCCGAAGAGCCGGCGCCTGAGGACCCGTCCGTCATGACGCCCAAGCATCGGGCCGTGCAGCCGCGCTACGGACGGCTGGCTGCCGTGGCCGCCTCGGTCGCTGTCGTCGCCGTGGCACTGCTGAGCTCCGCCGGCGGATGGGACGGCTCGTCCCCGGACGCGTCGGTGCGCCAGCGCGTGTCGTCGACGCTGGGAGCTGCTCCGTCGACGTCGCCGGACCCGGCCGGCTCGGCTGCCGGGTCGGCCGGGCCGTCGGACGACGCCGCGGACAGCGTCGCGGCCGAGCAGGCCGACGTACCGTCCACGAAGGCCGTGACACCACCCGACCCCACGGCCCTGCCGCCGGCCAGCGGGTCCGGCCGGCGGATCGTCTTCGACCAGAGCGCACAGCGGGTGTGGCTGGTCGACCATGCCGACGACGTCGAGCGGACCTACCTGGGGTCGGGCAGCCTCATCGACAACCTGCATCCCGGCACCTACGCCGTCTACTCCCGCTCCCGCTGGGCGGTCGGCGTCGACGACTCCGGGGTGATGCAGTACTTCGTGCGGTTCACCAAGGGCCCGTCGGGGGCCGCGATCGGCTTCCACACGATCCCGACGAAGGACGGCGCCCCGCTCCAGCGGATCTCCCAGCTCGGCACGCCGCAGTCGCACGGCTGCATCCGGCAGCGCACCAAGGACGCGATCGCCCTGTGGGACTTCGCGCCGGAGGGCACGAAGGTCGTCGTCGTCGCCTGAGGTCGCCGCCGTCGGGCCCGGCCGAGAGGTCACCGTGACGGTTCGCGAACCGTCACGATGACCCTTCGGAAGCTGTGCGCCCGCGCCCTACTCGGCGGCGGGGGCCTCAGCGGCCGGGCGCGAGCCCGACGGCCGGCGACGCCGGCGGCGGTTGCGGGAAGGCTTCGCGTCGCCGTCGGCGGGTACGCCGTCCACGACCGTGGCCGAGGCGCCCTGCGGCGCGGCGACGGACTCGTCGCCGCCCTCGACGGGCCGGCCGCTGCGCGAGCGGGTGCGGCTGCGGTCGCGGTTGCGCGGAGCGCGCTCGGACCGCTCACCCTCAGACCGCTCGGACCGCTCAGACCGCTCGGACCGCTCGGACCGCTCGCGCGGCTTGCGCTCGACGGGCGCGGCGGCCTTGATCCGGCCCTTGGTCCCCTTCGGGATGCCCATGTCGTGGAGGAAGTTCTCCGAGGACGAGTAGGTCTCGGTCAGGTCGTCGAAGGGCAGGTCGAGGGCCTTGTTGATCATCTTCCACTTGTGGAGGTCGGCCCAGTCGACCAGCGTCACGGCGATGCCGGAGGCGCCGGCCCGGCCGGTGCGGCCGATCCGGTGGACGTAGGTCTTCTCGTCGTCCGGCGTCGTGTAGTTGATGACGTGGGAGACGCCGGTGACGTCGATGCCGCGGGCGGCGACGTCGGTGCAGACGAGGATCTGGACCTTGCCCTCGCGGAAGCGCTGCATGGTCTTCTCGCGGGCGACCTGCGCCATGTCGCCGTGCAGGGCGCCGGCGTTGAAGCCGCGGTCGGTCAGGTCGTCGGCGACGCGCTGGGCCTGGCGCTTGGTGCGGGCGAAGACGACGACCTTGTCGACGTCGGGGGAGCCGACCAGGATGCGGCCGATCATCTCGGGCTTGTCGAGGTCGTGCGCCTGGTAGACGTACTGCGCCGTCGCCGGCACGGTCGCGTTCTCGTAGGACGACTCCGCGCGGATGTTCATCGGCGTGCGCATGTACATGCGCGCCAGCGCGACGATCGGGCCCGGCATGGTCGCCGAGAACAGCATCGTCTGCCGGGTCTCGGGTGTCATCTTGATGAGCCGCTGGATGTCCTCCAGGAAGCCCAGGTCGAGCATCTCGTCGGCCTCGTCGAGGACGAGCGCGTGCACGTGGGAGAGGTCGAGGACCCGCCGGTTGGCGAGGTCGATCAGGCGGCCCGGCGTACCGACGACGATGTCCACGCCGGACGCGAGGGCGTCGGTCTGCGGCTCGTAGCCGACGCCGCCGTAGACGGTGAGGACGCGGAGGCCGCGGTCCGCCGAGGCGAGGGTGATGTCGCTGGAGACCTGGAGCGCGAGCTCCCGGGTCGGGGCGACGATGAGTGCCTGCGGCTTGCCCTGCGGCAGCTCGACGTAGTCGGCGTCCTTGGGGGACACGCTGCGCTGGATCACCGGGATGCCGAAGGCGAGGGTCTTGCCGGTGCCGGTGCGCGCCTGGCCGATCAGGTCGGTGCCCATCAGGGCGACGGAGAGGGTCATCTCCTGGATGGCGAACGGGGTGGTGATGCCCTTGCGCTCGAGCGCGTCGCAAATCTCGGGGTGCACCCCGAGCTCTCGGAATGTCGTCATGTTTCGCTTTCGTGTGCCCGGCGCCTCGCCGGGGTCTGTGATGTAGCCCGTTGCGGCGGAGGCACTCACAGCTTCGAAGCGATCAGCGCTACGCCGCGCACATACCGGGCCGCGCCAGCGCTCCTCGTGGTGGTGCAGCAGGGCGGCACAGCCCATCAATCGCCTCGCATTCTATCGGTAGGGTGAGCGCGTGACTGCATCGGCGGACTCTGTGGCGTTCTCGGACCCCGTCTACCGTGAGGCGGTCGTCGACCTGCTCGCTGCGGTCGGCTACGGCGAGGTCAGCGCCTTCGAGCGGCTCGCCGAGGACGCCACGCTGGCGCCGACCCTCGAGGACAAGGTCGCGCTGGGGCTGTTCGCCTCCCAGCAGATCGAGAAGGTCGCGTCGATCTGCGCCCGGCTCACCGAGCTCGGCGCCGACCCGTTCACCGCGATGGACTCGTTCCGCGACGGCTTCGAGTCCTTCCACGCCCACACGGCGCCGAGCGACTGGTGGGAGGGCCTGGTCAAGGCGTACGTCGGCGACGGGCTGGCCAACGACTTCTACCGCGAGATCGCCGCGTTCCTCGACCCGCAGACCCGCGATCTCGTCCTCACCTCGCTGGAGGACACCGGCCACGCCGAGTTCGCCGTCGACCGGGTCCGGGCCGGCATCGCCGCCGACCCCAAGCTGGCCGGCCGGCTCGCGCTGTGGGGGAGGCGGCTGATGGGCGAGGCGCTGACCGAGGCCCAGCGGGTGGCGGCGAACCGCGACGCCCTGTCGGCCCTGCTCGCCGGCGGCGTGGACATGCCCGGCCTCGACCTGGCCGCGATCGGGCGGATGTTCGCCCGGCTCACCGAGCGCCACGTCGAGCGGATGACCGGGCTCGGCCTGGCGCACTGAGCCGCCGCGCCCCGCCCCGGAGGGCGGGCCGCGACGGCTCGGCAGGACGGACGCCGTGAGGCGTCAGCGCCTTCAGGCGCGCCGGGAGTGCCCGGTGTGCGTGGAGCGACCGGTCAGACCGGAAGCGATGACGACCAGGATGGCCGCCACGACGATCTGCCACACGTGACGCCACCAGTCGACGCCGTTGGTGCAGTTGTTCATGTCGGAGCAGTCGTAGAGCGCGGCATAGAGATAGCTGCCGATGAACATGCCCGCGATGCCGCAGACGATGGTCAGCCACAGCGGGATGTTGTCCCGGTCGCCCGGTGCGATGAACTTGCCGAGCAGGCCGATGATGAGGCCGCCCACCAGTGAGGCGATGATCGTGCCGATCATGTGAGTACTCCCGTCCAGGGGGCCCTATGCCCCCTCACGGCGTTGGTACCCCGCCGAAGGCACGATCAGCACATGGGCCGGCGACCGGCCCCCGACGATCAGCTCCGGAAGCCGACGTGCCCCACGCTGCCCGTGCCGAGCTCGACGTAGGCGATCTTCTCGGCCGGGACGAAGACCTTGCGGCCCTTCGTGTCGGCCAGGCTGAGCAGTCCGCCGCCGGCGATCGCGTCGCCGACCAGCTTCTCGACGGCCTCAGCCGTCTCGTCGGTCTCCAGGACCAGCTCGCGCTGGGCGTGCTGGACGCCGATCTTGACCTCCACGGGGAACTCCTTCGTCTTGTGAACTGCTCAGTGCTCGTCGGTCTTGGGGTAGCCGCGGATCCCGCGCCAGGCCAGCCCGCCCACGAAGGTAGCCGCCTCTTCCTGGTTCATGCGGCGCTGGCTGTCCAGCCAGAACCGCGAGGAGACCTGCGCCATTCCCACCAGGCTGACCGCGAGCAGCAGGGCCGCGGGCTCGGGCAGGTTGGTGTCGGCGGCGATGACGGCGGCGATCGCCTCGGAGCACTCGTTGGTGACCCGGTCGACCTGCTCGCGCACCGCCGGCTCGTTGGTCAGGTCGGACTCGAAGACGAGGCGGTAGGCGCCGGACTCGCTGGCGACGTAGTCGTAGAAGGCGTGCACGGTCCGCTCGACGCGGTCGCGGTTGTCCTGGGTGGACTCCAGCGCCTCGCGCACCTTGGCGATCATGGTGTCGCAGGACTGCTCGAGCAGCGCGAGGTAGAGCTCGAGCTTGCCGGGGAAGTGCTGGTAGAGCACCGGCTTGGACACGCCGGCCTTCTCGGCGATGTCGTCCATCGCCGCGGAGTGGTAGCCCTGGGCGACGAAGACCTCGAGGGCGGACTCGAGGAGCTGGGCCCGGCGCTCGCGCCGCGGCATGCGGCCGCCCCGTGGCCGCGTCGTATCGAGGTCGTAGTCCGTCGTCACGCGGGCGAGACTACTCCGTGGTAGCCGCCCGGCACCGCACCGGCTCACGCTGTGGCGAGCGGAGTCGTACGCCGCCCGCGACCCACCGTCCGCGGGCGTCCGGATGACGGGACGCCGTCGGGCGTGCCGCGGGCGGCGGGGGAACATGGAGGTCGTGGCAGGTGTTGGACTCGAACACCGCTGAGATCTAGACGAAAGGGAGACCGCCGTGTCCTTCCCCCCGCTCGTGGAGCCCGCCGAGGAGCTCACGATCGACGAGGTGCGTCGCTACAGCCGCCACCTGATCATCCCGGACGTCGGGATGTCGGGCCAGAAGCGGCTCAAGAACGCCAAGGTGCTGGTCATCGGCGCCGGTGGCCTCGGGAGCCCGGCGCTGCTCTACCTCGCCGCGGCCGGCGTGGGCACGATCGGGATCGCCGAGTTCGACGAGGTGGACGAGTCGAACCTGCAGCGCCAGATCATCCACGGCCAGTCCGATATCGGGAAGTCCAAGGCGCTCTCTGCCAAGGAGTCGATCGCCGAGGCGAACCCCTACGTCGATGTCGTCCTCCACGAGGAGCGGCTCGACAACGACAACGTCTTCAGGGTCTTCGAGGGCTACGACCTGATCATCGACGGGACCGACAACTTCGCGACCCGCTACATGGTCAACGACGCGGCCTACTTCCTCGGCATCCCCTACGTCTGGGGTTCGATCTACCGCTTCGACGGCCAGGCCTCCGTCTTCGCGGCCGGCCTGCGCAACGGCAAGGACCCGGTGCTGGCCGAGGCCGCGGCCGACGCGCCGTGCTACCGCTGCCTCTACCCGGAGCCCCCGCCGCCCGGCATGGTCCCCTCCTGCGCCGAGGGCGGCGTCCTGGGCGTGCTCTGCGCGAGCATCGGCGCGATCCAGGTCACCGAGGGCATCAAGCTGCTCACCGGCGTGGGCGACCCGCTGGTCGGCGAGCTGATGATCTACGACGCCCTGGAGATGTCCTACCGCAAGCTCAAGGTCCGCAGGGACCCCGACTGCGCGCTCTGCGGTGAGCACCCCACCGTGGACTCGCTCATCGACTACGACGCCTTCTGCGGCGCCGTGTCGGAGGAGGCGGCCGACGCGGCCGCCGGCTCGACGATCTCCGTCGTGCAGCTCGAGCACATGCTCAAGGAGCGCGAGGAGGGCGGCCGCGACTTCGTCCTCGTCGACGTGCGCGAGCCCAACGAGTACGAGATCAACAAGATCCCCGGCTCGGTGCTGATCCCGAAGGGCGAGTTCCTCAACGGCAACGCGATCGCGCAGCTCCAGGAGCTGACCGGCGACGGCGCCAAGCAGGTCGTCCTGCACTGCAAGTCCGGCGTCCGCTCCGCCGAGGCGCTCGCCGTCGCGAAGGGGGCGGGCTACTCCGACGCCGTCCACGTCGGCGGTGGCGTCGTGGCCTGGGTCAACCAGATCGACCCGTCGCAGCCGACGTACTGACCTCCCGCCTCTGAGGGATCGAGCGCCCGTCCGGGGATAACCCGGACGGGCGTTCGTCGTTTGACGGGTCTACGCGGGCCCATCTCTCGGGAGGTACGGCATGAAGCTCTCGCGCACCGCCACCAAGGCGGCCACGCTCACGATCACGCTGATGCTCGCCGCGATCACCGCGCTCGTGCTGGTCGCGCCACGGTCGTCGTCGGCGTCCCCGGGCTGGGCGCCGGCGGGATCGGCGGCGATCACGCCAGGGGTGCAGATGTACACCGCGGGTGCGCAGTGCACGGCCAACTTCGTCTACACCGACGCGGCGGGCGACGTGTACGTCGGCTACGCGGCCCACTGCGCCGGCCTCGGCGAGGCGACCGACACCGACGGCTGCCAGGCCGGGTCACTGCCGCTCGGGACGCCGGTCACCTTCAACACGGGCGGCAGCCTCGTCGACGAGGGCACGGTGGTCGGCCACGGCACCCTCGCCTACTCGTCGTGGATCCGCATGCACGAGCTCGGCACGTCGGACGCCGAGACCTGCGCCTACAACGACCTGGCCCTGGTCCGGGTCGACGCCGCCGACGTCGGCAAGGTCAATCCGTCGGTCCCGTTCTTCGGCGGCCCGACCGGGATCGACACCGACGGCACCGCGGCGGGCGACCGCCTCTACAGCTATGGGAACTCCTCGCTGCGCGGTGGGCTGAGCGTCCTGTCGCCGAAGCTCGGCGCCAGCCTCGGCGACGCCGCCGCCGACGAGGGGTGGTCGCACCCGGCGTACACGCTGACGCCCGGGATCCCCGGCGACTCCGGCTCCGGCTTCATGTCGGCCGGCGGCAAGGCGGTCGGCGTGCTCTCGACCCTCGGTCTGGCGCCGCTGCCGCTGTCGAACAACATCGGGGACCTCGGCAGGGAGCTCGCCTTCGCCCAGCAGCACTCCGGCATCGCGGGGCTCGGCCTGGTGAACGGGACCGAGCCGTTCCACGCGGTGCTCTGAGGGGTCGCTAGCCTCGGCGGGGTGGACGACGGCCCTCCGGAGCTGACCGAGTACGACGACGCGGTGCTGTCCCTGGTCGAGCAGGTGCCGCGCGGCCGGGTGACGACGTACGGCGCCATCGCCGACGCGCTCTTCGACGCCTACGGCTACGGCCCGCGCTTCGCCGCACGGGTCATGTCGCGGCACGGCGCCACCGTGACGTGGTGGCGCTGCGTCCGCTCCGACGGGACTTTGCCGGACCGGCTGCTCGACGAGGCCCGGCAGGCGTGGCTGGAGGAGGGGACGCCGCTGCGGCCGACCGGTGCTGTCGACGTCAGGAAGGCGTTGTGGCTGCCCTCTGCCGGCTGAGCTCGGCGAGCCGGGCCAGTGCCGCGGGGAAGACCTCGGCCGGCGGGGTGACCAGGCCGGCGCCGACCTGGCCGGTCCCGGCGACGCGGCCGGCCATGCCGGTGTTGATCTGCGGCAGGATCGTGGTCCGGCACACCCGGGTGACGTCGATGCCCGACGGGACCCCCTGGAACTCGAGCACGGGGATGCTCCAGCGCGGGTTCTCCCCGAGGCAGATCTCGTGCATCCGGCGGGTCGCGGCCAGCGCGTCGGGCACCGAGCCGCCGACGAGCCGGACGATGGCGGGCGCGGTCGCCATGGCGAAGCCGCCGATCCCCGCGGTCTCGGTGATCGCCGAGTCGCCGATGTCCGGGTTGGCGTCCTCGGGGCCGTAGTCGCCGAGGAAGAGCCCCTCGGGCACCTGCGCGGGCCCGGTGAACCAATCGTCGCCGGTCCCGGAGACCTGGATGCCGAAGTCCGTGCCGTTGCGGGCCATCGCGACGACCATCGTGGAGCCCGGGATGTCGCGGGCGGCGTCGAGCGCCAGCTTGCAGGCGGGCATCGCGAGGTTGAGGAAGAAGTGATCGTTGCCGCCGATGAACCGGAACACCTGCGCCAGGTCGGCCGTGTCCACGCCGCTGCCGACCAGCGCGGGGGAGAGGTCGCGCAGCAGCATGAGGGTGCCGGCCCGGTTGCGGTTGTGGGCCTCGTCGCCCATCTGGAGCATCTGGGTGAGGATGCCGGTGACGTCGACGCTCTCGGTGCCGCGGACCGCACGCTGCAGGGCCGGGCCGAGCACGTCGCGCATCCAGCGCAGGCGGGTGAGCACGGTGTCGTCGTACGCGCCGTAGCGCAGGACCTTGCCGAGGCCCTCGTTGAGCGAGCAGAAGGTACGCCGGCCACCGGCTGTGTCGTCGGCGAGCACGAACATCCACATCGACGGCGAGACCACCCCCGCCATCGGTCCGACCGCGTGGTGGTGGTGGCAAGGCTCCAGCGTGAACGACCCGCTCTCGAAGAGCGCGGCGGCGTCCTCCGGGTCGTCGACCAGCCCCTCGAACGCGGCAGCCGCCATCAGGCCGCCGCGCAGCGGTCCGGACGCGCGGTCCCAGCCGATCGGCGGGCCGGCGTGGAGGAAGTGCCCCCGCTCGAGGCCGAGCACCTCGCTGGCAGGCGCGACGTCGACGAGCCGGGCGGTGACGCCGAGGAAGGCCGCGAGGGCCTGCTGGTTGGCGGCGGCGCGGAGCGGGTCGGTGGCGACGGTGGCCAGGTCGGCGGCCGTCCCGGGCATCGGCGGGCGCCAGTCGACGCGGGTCACGGTGACCGCCTGGTCCTCGACGGCGGTCGCGAGCAGGTCGATGCCCGAGGAGACGACGTGGGTCATCAGCGCTCTCCGTGGTAGGTCGGGACGAGCTCGACGGCGCGTCGGGTCGCACTGGCGTTGGACAGGTGCACCTCGGCGCCGGCGGCGGCGAGCGCCCGGGCCTGCCGGTCGAGGCCCTGCGGGTCGCCGGCGGTGCCGACGAGCGAGACGATCACCGGCGTCCGGATCGGCTCCAGGGCGGGGGCCAGGGAGGCGGCCGGATCGTCGTCGGCGCCGTGGCCGAGCACGACGTCGAGCAGGATCACGGCGGTCTGCGGATCGGCGGCCGCCCTCGCGAGGTGGTCGAGCCGCAGGGTCGGGTCGATCATCGGGTGGGCCCGGCCGACGGTCAGCGCGTCGTCGCCGAAGTCGACGAACGTGTGCGCGTCGGCGGTCAGCGAGGAGGGCAGCGCCTGGTCGGGCGCGAGCGGGATGTTGGAGCGGAGCGGTCCCAGCCGCCGCGACGCGATGAGCATCGCCTCGTCGCAGAGCGTGCCGCCGACGAAGAGCCCGCGGAGCCACCGGCCGACCGCGGCCGGGTGGGCGGCGCCGTGGACCGGCCACTCGGGCACCGCCACGCCGAGCCGGGTCAGCACCGCCTCCGCCGACGCCGTGATGTCGGGCGCGTCGGGACCGAGCAGAGCGATCGTGACGGGGGTGGCCAGCGTGTCGGCGTACGACCTGATCGCGGCGGCCACCTCGGGCGCGGGCGGCTTGGAGAGCAGCACGATGAGCTCGACCGACGGGTCCTCGTCGAGGCGGCGCAGCGCCTCCCGGGTCGAGGCGCCGCCGACCGCCGAGGACAGGTCACGGCCCCCGACGCCGAGCGCGGAGAAGACGCCGACGCCGGCGTGGGCGAGCAGGGCGAGGAGCTGCTGCGTGCCGGTGCCGGAGGCGGCGACGATCCCGACCGGGCCGGGCTCGACAACGTTGGCGAACCCGAGCCCGATGCCTCCCACGACCGCCGTCCCGCAGTCGGGGCCCATCACCAGCGACCCCGTCCCCGCGGCGGCTCGCTTGAGCGCGACCTCCTGCTCGACCGGCATGTTGTCGCTGAAGACCATCACGTCACGGCCGGCCTCGACCGCGTCCATCGCCTCGAGGACGGCCAGGTCGCCGGGGACGGAGACCAGCGCCATCGAGTCCGGCTCGCGACGCAGCGCGGCCCCGGTCGTGCGCGGCGGTGCGACGGCATCTCCAGCGCCCCCTGCCCCGGAGGGCACCCGGGCGGCGTCGACGAGCGCCTGCGCGACACCGTCCAGCACGTCGGCGAGGTGCTCCTCGCCGTCGAGCCGGACCGCGACCACGAGGTCGTTGGCCGTCGCCTCACCGGGGACCTGGAAGCCCATCTCGGTGAGGACGTCGAGATTGAGGGCCGTGGCCATCGCGACCTGCGCGGCCTGGACGCCGGCGAGTCCCTGGACCTGGCGGGAGACCTGCAGCAGGGTGACCGAGTCGGCGTACGCGCCCGGGCGGAGCTCGACGTGGGTATGGCTCGTGGTCGTCATGCGGGCACCGGCACTCTCAGCGTGGCGAGCGCGCGCCGCGCTCCGGTCAACAGGCCTCGGCCCGAGGTGTGGCCGATCCCCTCCAGGGCGGCGGTGGCCGCTGCCTCATCGGACGTCCCGAGCGCCCGGACCCAGTCGGCGAACTCCGGCAGCACCTCGCCGTGCAGGGCGCAGTCGAGCAGGGTCGCGGACAGCAGCGTGGTCCGGTGGAGCAGGGACCGCACGGCAGCGTCGACGGCGGGGGTCTGGACACCGGCCGCGCGGTGCATCGCGAGCCAGCCGCACAGCACGTCGTCGCCGTACGGCGTCAGGCCGGTGCCCGAGCCGACCAGCTCGGCGACCCGGGCGGCGGAGGGCTGCTCGGCCCGGCCCGCGGCAGGGATGCGCGGGACCGCGACGTCGACGATCCGCCCGATCGGCAGCGGGCTGCCGTCGAGGTGGAGGACGCCGGCCACGACCGTGGCCGAGGCGCTCTCGAGCCCGGTCAGGCTCGTCACCCGCAGGGCGCACGGCACCTGGGCGGCCAGGCGGTCGACGACTCCGAGGCACCGCCCGGCTAGGTCGAGGTAGAGCGCGTGGGGGCCGCGGTGGAGGACGGGCAGCGGCCCGTCGGGCGCGCTCCCGATCCGGTCGCGGACGCGGCGTGAGGCGGCCGCCGGCAGCCGGGTCGGGGGTTTCACGTGCCTGACGGTAGCGGCGTGCTTTACGGTGTGCCGATGTGAGGACCTGACAACGATCCGTGAGGACGGCTGCAGATGTTGATAGGGAGCGGCTCATGACGGAACAGCTCGTGGGCCAGCCCGTCGATCGGCCCGTCGATCGGCCCGTCGACCAGCCCGTCGACCAGCCCGTCGACCAGCGCAGCGCGATCGATGCGCTGGCCCGGATCGACGCGCTGCACCGCGCGCTCACGCAGATCGTGCTGGAGGACGGCACCCTCGACAACATCGCCGCCGAGGTGGCCAGGGTGGTCGGCGTCGGCGTGCTGGTGACGTCGACCGACGGACGCGAACGCGCGTCGGCGGTGACGCTCGACCATCGGGCGATGCTCGACGTGCACCACCTGGTCGACCCGACCGGCCGGATCAGGGTCGAGCGGCTGAGCGGGTCGAGCGTGCCGATGCGCGACGGCGCCGAGGCGCGAAGCCAGCGCGTCGCCGCCGGCGGGTCGGACCTGGCCCGGCTCATCGTGGTCAAGCTCGACGGGCCGATCGCCGAGGACGACGTCCAGGCTCTCGAGCGGGCCGCCGCCGTCGCCGCGCTGCTGATCACCCGGCAGGAGGCGATCACCGCCATCGAGAACAAGTATCAAGGCGACTTCCTGCGCGACCTGCTCCTGCACCGGACCGGCGGGCCCAACAGCGACGACTACGTCGCCGAGCACGCCGCGACCTTCGGCTGGAACCTCGACCGGCCGGTCGTGGTGCTCTGCGCCGAGATCGACCCCCTGCCACCGGACACCGCGCCGGTCGCCCGCCTGGTCAGGCGGCAGTGGCAGGAGCGGTTCGCCGCGGCCTGGCGCCAGGTCACCCGCGGCCTGGACGAGTCGATCCCGACGGTCGACTTCTCCTCCGAGGTCGTCGTCCTGCTCCCCGTCGCCGACTGCGCCGACAGCGGACACACCGCGGTCCGCCGCGCCGTCACCGCGGTCACCGGTGACAAGGGCGGCGGCCGTCGTCCGTTCAGCGTCGGGGTGAGCCGGATCGCGAGCACCGTCGACGAGCTCTCCGAGGCCTACGCCCAGGCCCAGCGCGCCGTCGAGGTCGGGCGACGGGTGCACGGCGGCGGGTCGACGACGTTCTTCGACGGCCTCGGCCTGCACCGGCTGATCGCCCTCATCCCCGACCAGGCGGAGCTGCGCTCGTTCGCGCACGACGTGCTCGGGCCGCTCGCCGACGACTCGAGCGACGCGGCCGACCTCCGGCGCACGCTGCAGGTCCTCCTCGACACGAACTTCAACGTCGCCGAGGCGGCGCGCAGCCAGTTCTTCCACTACAACACGATGCGCTACCGCGTCTCCAAGCTCGAGCGGCTGCTCGGGCCGCTCTCACAGGACCCGCACCTGCGGCTCGACGTCGCCGTGGCGTTGCGCGTCCTCGAGATCACGGGCTGATCACCGGGCCGCCTGCGCCGGCGACACCGCACAACTGCTGCCCACCGCTCTGGCGAGCCTTCGGCAGGTGTCGCCGTCGAGTGGCCATGATCTGCGTCACTAGTTTGAGCAGATCCGCCTCGACCCCGAGCGAGGCACCAGAGAAGGGTTCAGCGATGTCGTCGTTGTTCAAGTGGGACGTGGTCGACCCGGCGCCGGGTCAGCCCGTCGCCCCCCATCAGCGCCTCAGTTGGCCGAAGACCGTGGGCATCGGGGCCCAGCACGTCGTGGCGATGTTCGGCGCGACATTCGTCTTCCCTATCGTCATGGGGCTGAACGCCAACCTGGCGATCATGATGTCCGGTATCGCGACGATCTGTTTCCTGCTGATCGTCCAGGGCAAGGTGCCCAGCTACCTGGGCACCTCGGCGTCTTTCGTCGGCGCGGCTACCGCCATCTACGCCCAGAAGGGCGGCCCCGCGGACGTCACCGGGGCCATCCTCGTTGCCGGCATCGTTCTCGCCATCGTCGGCCTGGTGATCCACTTCCTCGGCGCGGGTGTGGTCAACGCGGTGCTGCCGCCCGCCGTCACGGGCGCCGTAGTGATGCTGATCGGCTTCAACCTTGCGCCGGTAGCCACCAAGACCTACATGCCGGCCGATGCGTGGGTGGCCATCATCACCATGGTGGCAGTCGTCCTCATGGCGGTCGGACTGCGCGGCTTCGCGGGCCGGATCGCGGTCTTCCTCGGCCTGATCTTCGGCTACCTCGTGTCGTGGTTGTTCGACGGGATCTTCGGGAAGATCACCTCGGTGACGCCGTCCTCCAACGGCGAGGCGACCACGCACGCCCGCGTCGACTGGAGCCCGGTGAAGCATGCTGACTGGTTCGGCTTCCCCAAGCACACCGCCGACGGCCTGGTCGGCAACCAGACGCTGGCCGGCAACCTGGATGCGGTGGGCTGGCACGCGCCGTCGTTCTCGATCACGTTCATCCTGCTGGCGCTGCCGGCGGTCATCGCGCTCATCGCCGAGAATGTCGGTCACGTCAAGGCGGTCTCCGAGATGACCGGCGCCGATCTCGACCCGCTGATGGGCCGTGCGGTGGCCGCCGACGGCGTCGGCACCGTCATCGCTTCCGCGGTCGGTGGCTCGCCGACGACGACGTACGCCGAGAACATCGGCGTCATGGCGGCCACCCGGGTCTACTCGACGGCCGCCTACTTCGTGGCCGCGATCGTGGCGATCCTGCTCGGCTTCATCCCGAAGTTCGGCGCGATCGTGAACCAGACCCCGCCAGCTGTGCTGGGCGGCATCACGCTCGTGCTCTACGGCATGATCGGTCTCCTCGGCGCCAAGATCTGGATTGAGAACCGGGTCAACTTCGCGAACCCCGCCAACCTCGTGCCGCTCGCCGCGGGAATCATTCTCGCCGTCGGCGACGCCACGCTGAAGTTCACCGACGACTTCAGCCTGACCGGCATCGCGCTCGGCACGATCGTGGTGGTGGGCGGCTACCACCTCGCCCGCGTCGTCGCGCCCCGGGGCGTCGACGACGGCGCCATCATCGCCGTCGGCCATCCCGGCGCCCATGTCGAGGACCACGCGGCGCCTCACCGCCACATCGGCGGCGAGGACCGCGACGACCACAGGATGCACACGGACTCGTGAAGCCTGCCCCCTTCCGCTACCACCGTCCGAGCACGCCCGCCGAGGCGTGCGAAGCACTGGCAGCAGAGCTGCGCGACGGTGCGGGCGCGAAGGTGCTCGCGGGCGGGCAGAGCCTGGTCCCGCTGCTCTCGATGCGGCTGGCCTCGCCGCCGGCGCTGGTGGACATCAACCACCTCGACCCGGCGGCGGGGCTGGCCGCGATCGAGATCCGGCCCGAGGGCGTCCACGTCGGCGCGCTGGTCCGGCACGCCGACCTGCTCGCCTCCGAGGAAGCGCGGCTGGCCCAGCCGCTGCTGGCCCAGGCGCTCGCCCACGTCGCCCACCCGACCATCCGCAACAGGGGTACGTCGGTCGGGTCGATCGTGCACGCCGACAGCGCCGCCGAGCTGCCGGCCGTGCTCGCCCTGCTGGGCGGGTCCCTCGACGTGGGGTCGGTGCGTGGGACGCGCACCGTCCCTGCCGAGGAGCTCTTCGTCGGGCCTCTGGAGTCGTCGCTGGCACCCGACGAGCTGGCGCTGGGCGCGACCTTCCCGGCGCTGGCCGACGGCGCCGGCGTGGCGTTCGCCGAGGTCGCGCGGCGGCACGGCGACTACGCGCTGGTCGGCGTGGCGGCCCTGGTCTCGAACGACACGGTCAAGGCGGCGTACCTCTCGGTCAGCGACGTGCCGACGGTGATCGACCTCACCGACGTGCCCGACGACGACCTGGGCGAGGCGGCCCTGAGCCGGCTCGACCCGATCGGCGACATCCACGCGACCGCCGACTACCGCGCCCAGCTGGTCAGGGTGCTCACCGCGAAGGTCGTGCGAGAGGCGAGGAAGGCGAGATGAGCGAGGACCTCCACGAGTTCGCCCTGACTGTCAACGGGGTGACCCACGACCTGGCCGTGCCCGCCCGCCGGCTGCTCTCCGACGCGCTGCGCCACGACCTCGGGCTGACCGGCACCCACGTCGGCTGCGAGCACGGGGTCTGCGGGGCCTGCACGGTGCTGCTCGACGGCCGGCCGGTGCGGTCGTGCCTGATGTTCGCCGTCACGGCGCAGGGCGCCGAGGTCACCACGGTCGAGGGGCTGGCGAACGACGACGACAGCCTCGGCCCCGTGCAGCAGGCGTTCGCCGAGTGCCACGGGCTGCAGTGCGGCTTCTGCACCCCCGGCTTCCTCACCACGATCACCGCGGGGCTGCGCGACAACCCGACCCCGACGCACGAGCAGGCCCGCGACATGATCGCCGGCAACCTGTGCCGCTGCACGGGCTACCAGAACATCGTCAAGGCCGTCGAGCGCGCCGCCGAGCTGAGCGGGGAGCAGCGATGACCACCAAGCTGATGGGCCAGCCGGTGCAGCGCACGGAGGACCAGCGGCTCCTCCGCGGCAGGGGCCGGTACGCCGACGACGTGGCCGTCTCGCCCGGCACGCTGCACTGCGCGGTGCTGCGCAGCCCGCACGCGCACGCCCGCATCGTCGACATCGACGTCTCCGGTGTGCTCGACGTCGACGGCGTCCACGCGGTGTGGACCTACGACGACCTGACCGGCCCGATGGCGGAGCCGCTGCCGCTGCTCATCCCTCACCCCGCGCTGACCGAGGGACGCACGCAGTACGCCCTGGCCAAGGACCGGGTGAACTACGTCGGCGAGGCGATCGCGTTCGTCGTCGCCGACGACCGCTACCTCGCCGAGGACGCGGTCGGCCGCATCGAGGTCGCCTACGACCTCCTGCCGCCCGTCGTGGGCATCGACGCGGCCCGCGCCGCCGAGCACCTCGTCCACGACGACGTGCCCGGCAACGTGGCGGCTCGGATGGAGCAGGCCACCGGTGACGTCGAGGCCGCGATGGCCAAGGCGCCGCACACACTGACGCTCGACCTGACCGTCGAGCGGTCCGCCTGCACCCCGCTGGAGGGCCGTGGCACCGTCGCCCGGTGGGACCCCGACACCGACCGGCTGCAGGTCTGGACGTCGACGCAGACCTCGACCGGCGTACGCGCGGTGGTGGCGGCCAAGCTCGGCCTCGACCTCGGCCAGGTCGACGTCGTCACCCCGGACGTCGGCGGCGGCTTCGGCGTCAAGATCAACCACCCGTGGCCCGAGGAGCTGCTCGTCCCGCTCGCCGCGCGCGCCCTGGGCCGGACCGTGAAGTTCACCGAGGACCGCCGCGAGCACTTCATCTCCAGCGCTCACGAGCGCGGCCAGGTCCAGCACGTCGAGGTCGGCTTCGACGACGACGGACGGCTGCTCGCGCTCGACGTGCGGTTCTGGCACGACCACGGCGCCTACATCCCCTACGGCCTCATCGTCCCGATCATCACCTCCACGCAGCTGCTCGGGCCTTACAAGCCCGAGGTCTACCGCGTCGTCTTCGAGTCGCTCTACACCAACACCGTGATGGTGACGCCCTACCGCGGCGCCGGCCGGCCGCAGGGCTGCTACGCGATGGAGCGGACCATGGACGCCATCGCGGGGTTCCTCGGCAAGGACCGCACCGAGGTGCGGGCGGCCAACTTCATCCAGCCCGACGAGTTCCCCTACGACCAGGGGCTGATCTTCCAGGACGGCCGGGAGCTGGAGTACGACTCCGGCGACTACCCGGCGATGCTGGAGAAGATCAAGGCCCTCGTCGGCTGGGACGACTTCCCGGCCTACCAGCAGGAGATGGCCGCACAGGGCCGACGCGTCGGGATCGGGCTGGCCTGCTACGTCGAGGGCACCGGCGTCGGGCCCTACGAGGGCGCCCACGTGCACATCGAGACCTCCGGCAAGGTGAAGGTGGCCA
Source organism: Nocardioides terrae (assembly GCF_900112345.1). GTDB lineage: Bacteria > Actinomycetota > Actinomycetes > Propionibacteriales > Nocardioidaceae > Nocardioides > Nocardioides terrae. The sequence goes on along the minus strand of NZ_FOLB01000001.1, from coordinate 276,940 downwards.
CCGGCCTGACCACCCAGGGTCAGGGGCACCAGACCGCGTTCGCGCAGCTCGTCGCCGACACGCTCGGGTGCCGCTTCGAGGACGTCGAGGTCGTCACCGGCGACACGCGGCGCATGCCGTACGCCGTCGGCACCTTCGCCTCCCGCGCGGCCGTGATGTCAGGCTCGGCGATCCACCTGGCCGCGCTGCGTGCCCGCGAGAAGGTGCTGCGCATCGCCGCCGACGCCCTCGAGGCGGCCGAGGACGACCTGGAGATCAACGACGGCGTCGTGTCGGTCAAGGGCAACCCGCTCGACGGGGGCGCCGTGATCGACCTCGGCACGGTCGCCGTGCTCTCCAACCCGCTGCGCTACGCCTTCGACGAGAAGTCCCGGGTCGCCACCCAGTTCACCGTGGGCGACCCGGGGAAGCCGCCGGTCGCCGAGGACGACGAGCCGGGCCTGGAGGGCAAGGACTTCTACAGCCCCGAGCGATCGACCTTCGCCTCGGGCATGCACGCGGTCATCGTCGAGACCGACCCGGACACGGCCGAGATCTCGATCCTGAAGTACGCCGTGGTGCACGACTGCGGCCGGCTCATCAACCCGATGATCGTCGAGGGCCAGATCCACGGCGGCGTCGCGCAAGGGGTCGGCGGCGCGCTCTACGAGCGGATGGCCTACGACGAGTCCGGCCAGCTGCTGAACGCGTCCTTCATGGACTTCCTCATGCCCTACGTCACCGAGGTGCCCGACGGCATCGACATCGACCACCTCGAGACGCCCTCGCCGCTCAACCCGCTCGGCATCAAGGGCGCCGGCGAGGCGGGCGTGATCCCGTCGGCGGCCGTCTTCGCCTCGGCCATCTCCGACGCCGAGGGCTTCGCCCTCACCGCGATGCCGATCTCCCCGTCGGACCTGTTCACCCTGCGTCAGGAGCACTCGTGAAGATCACCGGATCCGTCGTCGTCCCGCACCCCGTGGAGTCGGTGTGGGAGGCGATCCTCGACCCGGCCGTGCTGGTCCGCACCATCCCCGGCTGCTCGCGGCTGGAGACGGTGGGGGAGAACTCCTACGCGATGACGGTCACCGCGGGCGTCGCCGCGATCAAGGGCACCTACGACGGCACCGCCGTACTCTCCGACCTGGTGGAGCGCCAGTCGCTCGTGATGCGGCTGTCGGGGGCCGGCGCACCCGGGACGATCGACGCGACCGTGGACGTCACGCTGGGGGCCGTCGACGGCGGCACGGAGGTCTCCTACGCCGCGGACGCGACCGTCGGGGGCATGGTCGGAGGAGTCGGCCAGCGGATGCTGACCAGCGTCTCGAAGCGGATGGCGGGGGAGTTCTTCAAGGGCATCGGCGAGGCGATCAGGGGTCTCGACACGCCTCCGCCCATCGGCTCCGGCTACTCGACCAGCGGGGCGTCCGATGGTCGAGTAGCGAGCGTCAGCGAGCGTATCGAGACCCCCGCTGCCGTCGGGACGGTCTTCACCGCCCCGGCGCGGTCGGGTGACCGCGACGAGTTCGTCAAGGGCATCGCGGTCGGGGCCGGGCTGGTCCTGCTCGGCGTCGTCGCCGGCCGATTCCTCGGGCGCCGATGACCGACCTCACCGTTGCCTCGACCGCCCGGGAGCAGGCGGCCGCGATCCGCGCGCGGCAGATCTCCGCCCGCGAGCTGCTCGAGCTCCACCTGGCCCGGATCGGCGAGCGCAACTACGACCTCAACGCGATCGTGTCCCTCGACGTCGACCGCGCCCGGGCGGGCGCCGCGGCCGCCGACCAGCACCTCGCCTCCGGCGCGCCGGCCGGCCCGCTGCACGGCCTGCCGTTCGCCTTCAAGGACACCCACGCCGTGGCCGGATGGCGGACGACGTACGGCTCGCCGCTCTTCGCCGACCACGTCCCCGAGGCCGACGAGCTGATCGTCGAGCGGATCCGGCGGGCCGGGGTGGTGACCGTCGGGAAGACGAACGTGCCCGAGTTCGCCGCCGGGTCGCACACGTTCAACGCGGTCTTCGGCACCACCCGCAACCCCGTCGACCCGAGCCGGTCGGCCGGCGGGTCGAGCGGGGGAGCGGCGGCGGCGCTGGCCGCGGGGATGGTGCCGCTGGCCGAGGGCTCGGACATGGGCGGTTCGCTGCGCAACCCGGCGTCGTTCTGCGGCCTGGTCGGCCTGCGTCCCAGCTTCGGTCGTGTGCCCGAGTGGCCCAAGCCCAACCAGTGGGAGACGACGTCGGTCGGCGGCCCGATGGCGCGCAACGTCGGTGACCTGGCGCTGCTGCTCTCGGTGATCGCGGGGCCGGACCCCCGCGCGCCGCAGGCGCTCGGCGAGCCCGGCGCCGCCTTCGCGCCGCCGGTGGCCGGGTCCCTGCACGGTCTGCGCGTCGCCTGGACGCTCGACCTCGGCGGTGCCTTCGAGGTGGACACGTCCGTCGCCGCCGTCACCGAGGAGGCCGGGCGGCTCCTGGCCCGCAACGGCGCCTCGGTCTTCTCCGCCTGGCCCGACCTGGCGCTGGCCGACGACACGTTCCGGACGCTGCGCGCGTGGCAATTCCAGGCGGCGTTCGGCGCCCTGCTGGCCCGCCACCCCGACGCGTTCAAGCAGTCGTTGGCCGACAACATCCGGGCCGGGGAGTCGCTGACGGGCGCCGACGTCGCCCGCGCCTACGCCCAGCGCACCCGGCTCGCGGAGACCATGCGGCTGTTCTTCCACGACTACGACGTCCTGGTCCTGCCGACCTCGCAGGTGCCGCCCTTCCCGGCCGACCAGGAGTTCCCGACGTCGATCAACGGGCGGCCGATGGCGAGCTACCTGGACTGGATGCGGTCGGCCTACTTCATCACCGTCACCGGCTGCCCCGCCATCTCCGTGCCGGCCGGGGCCACGCCCGAGGGGCTGCCCGTCGGCGTGCAGATCGTCGCCCCGCACGGCGCCGACCGACGTCTCCTGGAGATCGCCGCGGCGTTCGAGCAGGCGCGCGGCTGGTGACGACGAGCCGATCGGTCGTCTAGACCGGTTCTGCACAGCCGTCCCCGGAACCGGTGGACAACCGGTGGAGAAGTGACGGCCGTGGTGGATAACCGGGGTCATCCTGTGCAGTCGGCTGTGGAATCGAAGTTGTTCTCGCCGACCCCTTGTGGCCCGGCTCACAGGGGGCGTAGAACTTCTCTCACGCCGACCGAGGCACCGAAGGGAAACCGGAGGAACCGAGGAAGGCGGGACAGCTCGGAGACGAAGGTCCAGACGCCGGACCCGACGCCGCAAGGCGAAGGAGAGGGCGCCGCCGCTGGGTGATGCAGCGCGGGGACCGGAGGCGAGGAGCTGTCGACCGAGAGGCTCACCCGTGATCGGTCAAACCGAAGGGCCCTTGCGACTCATACTCGCGAGGGCCCTTCACCTATGTGAGCAGGTCCCGGTCGCCAGGCCGGGAAGGCGCGCCGACAGCGAGGCGCAGGTTTCCGAGACCGACCGGTAACCGTCAGGATCGCGAGCATGTTCTACGACGCCGTGCATCGTGTCGTCCCGCCGCTGCTCCGGGCCGTCTGGCGACCGGACGTGCAGGGCCTCGAGAACGTCCCGCGCAGCGGCGGCGTGATCCTCGCCAGCAACCACCTCAGCTTCGTCGACTCGGTGGTGATCCCGTCCGTGGCGCCGCGCACGGTCGTCTTCCTGGCGAAGTCGGAGTACTTCACGACGCCCGGGGTCCGCGGAGCGGTCCAGCGGGCCTGGTTCGAGGCGCTCGGCATGCTGCCCATCGACCGCGACGACACGAAGTCGGCCCTGGAGAGCCTCGACGTCGCCCTCGACGTGCTGCGCCGCGGTGAGGCGTTCGGGATCTACCCCGAGGGCACCCGCAGCCGCGACGGCCGGCTCTACCGCGGCCGCACCGGCGCCGCCCATCTCGCCCTCACCGCCGGCGTCCCGATCGTCCCCGTCGGCCTGCGCGGCACCGAGCGGATCCAGCCGATCGGCTCGAGCATCCCGCGGGTCGTGAAGGTGCACGTCACGTTCGGCGAGCCGATCGACCCGCGCGGTCGGTACGACGGCCTGCCGCTCGGCAAGGCCCGCCGGCTGCTCACCGACGAGGTGATGACGGCGATCCAGGCGCTGACCGGCCAGGAGGAGGCCGGCGTCTACAACGAGCGGGCCGCCGACGTCTGACCGCCCGGCCCGCCGACGACATCTGACAACGAAACGCCGGTTCGTCGGCACATCGTGCCGTCGCCGGAGCCGTCGTACGGCCGAAACACTTGCCGCATGCGACCGCCCCGCAGCATCAGGATCGGGATCGACACCGGCGGAACCTTCACCGACGTGGTCGTGTTCGACGAGACCACCGGCGAGGTGGTCACCACCAAGACGCCGAGCACGCCGCACGACCCGGCCGAGGGGTTCCTCGCGGGCGTCGAGAAGGGGCTCGGCCTGATCGGTCTCGGAGCGGAGGACGGTCAAGCGATCGCCGCCGTGTCCCACGGCACGACGGTGGCCACCAACCAACTGCTCGAGGGCAAGGTCGACCGGCTCGGGTTCATCACCAACACCGGCTACGAGGCGATGCTCGAGATCGCCCGGCAGTCGGTGCCCGACGGCTACGGCAACTCCTACTTCTGGGTCAAGCCCGACCGGATCGTGGCGCGCGACCGGGTGAAGGGCGTCGAGGGCCGCATGGACTTCGAGGGCACCGAGGTGCGTCCCTTCGACGAGGCGGGTGCCCGTGAGGTCGCCCGCTGGTTCCGCGAGCAGGGCGTCGGCACCCTGGGCGTGAGCTTCCTGCACTCCTACGCCAACCCCGCGCACGAGGAGCGGATGCGCGAGATCCTCACCGACGAGCACCCGGACGCCGTCGTCTCGATCAGCTCGGAGGTGCTGCGCGAGTACCGCGAGTACGAGCGCTCGATGACCACCCTCGTCGACGCCGCGGTCAAGCCGCGGCTGCGCTCCTACGTCGGCAACATCAAGGGCCGGCTGGCCGAGCTCGGCGGCCCGCCGTTCTACGTCATGAAGTCCAACGGCGGCGTGCTCTCGGCCGACGAGGTCGTCCACCAGCCGATCACCACCGTGCTCTCGGGCCCGGCGGCCGGCGCGCTCGGCGCGGCGCTCATCGCCAAGGTCGCCGGCTTCTCGCGGATCCTGACCAGCGACGGGGGCGGTACGTCGACCGACGTCTCCGTCGTCATCGACGGCGAGCCGACGCTGACGACCGAGGGCTCGGTCGGCGCGTTCCCGTCCAAGATCCCGATGATCGACGTGGTCACCGTCGGCGCCGGCGGCGGCTCGATCGCCTGGCTCTCGCCGGAGGGATCCCTCAAGGTCGGCCCGCAGTCGGCGGGCGCCGCGCCCGGCCCGATCTGCTACGGCTCCGGAGGGGCCGACGTCACGGTCACCGACGCCCACGTCGTGCTCGGCCGGATCCCTCCGCACCTGCTCGGCGGGGAGATCCCGCTCGACGTCCCGGCCGCGCGCGCCGGCCTGGAGGCGCTGGCCGGGAAGCTGGCCATGACGCCCGAGGCCTGCGCGACCGGCATCCTCGAGATCTCGGCCTGGAACCAGGCCAACGCGCTGCGCCAGGTCACCGTCAAGCGCGGGCTCGACGTCCGGGACTTCACCCTCGTCACCTTCGGCGGCTCCGGCTCGCTGCTGCTGTGCCGGCTGATGGACGTGCTCGGCATCCCGACCGTGCTGGTGCCGCCGAACCCGGGCAACGTCAGCGCGTTCGGGCTGCTCACCGTCGACGTCAAGAACGACTACGTGCAGACCCACGTCTCGCTCGCGTCGGCGCTCGACCCGGGCGACGTCGCGGCGATCCTCGACGCGCTGACCGCGCGGGCCGCGGAGGCGCTGACGGGCGAGGGGTTCACGGCCGAGCAGCACCAGTTCGCGCGCACCGCCGACCTGCGCTACTTCGGGCAGGCCTTCGAGGTCCGCGTCCCGGTCCCCGACGGCCCGGTCACCGCGGCGACGCTCGCCGTCGTCGCGGACCGGTTCCACGCCGAGCACCGCTCGACCTACGGCTACGACTTCGCCAGCGACCCGACCCAGCAGGTCGAGTGGGTCAACCTCCGGGTCTCCGGCATCGGGCCGATCCAGCGCCCGGAGATCAGGAAGGCAGGTCTCGATACGCCTCCGCCCAGCGGCTCCGGCCACTCGACCGGCGAAAGCGTCGGTGGTCGAGAGGCGAGCGCCAGCGAGCGTATCGAGACCGCGAGGCCGGTCTGCTTCGACGCCGCCGAGGGGTACGTCGACGCGCCGATCCTCTGGCGGCCCGATCTCGCCCCCGGCGTACGCGTGGAGGGGCCGGCCATCGTGGAGGAGTTCGGCTCGACCGTGCCGATCCACCCGGGCTTCACGGCGACCGTCGACGCCTACCTGAACCTGATCGTGACCCGCGCCCACGAGGAAGAGGCAGGCGGAGCATGAGCCGAAGAGTGCCCACCCAGTTCCCGTTCGGCCACCTGACCGCCGACGAGGGGAGGAGCGCCGACCCGGTGCTCGTCGAGATCGTCCAGGGCAGCCTGGCGGCCGTCGAGCAGGAGGTCGAGACCGCCATTGCGCGGACCAGCCGCAGCCCGATGATCCGCGACGCGCACGACTTCCGCGCCGGCATCCACGACCGGCTGCTGCGCAAGCTCACCGGCCGGTCCTACAGCGCCCTGGTCCACCCGGTCGCCCGGGACTTCCCGATCGAGGAGATGCGCGAGGGCGACGTCTTCTTCCACAACGACGTCTACCGCTCCGAGGGCGGCATCGGCCACCTGCCCGACCTGTGCGTGACCGTCCCGGTGTTCGCGAGCGGCAGGGTCGTCGCCTTCGTGCAGGCGTTCGGCCACCACGACGACATCGGCGGCGCGGTGCCCGGCTCGATGCCGAGCGCGGCCACGAGCGTCTTCGAGGAGGGGCTGATGGTCCCGCCGATCCGATTGTGGGACGCGGGCGTGCCCAACCGCTCGGCCCTGGCGATCATGACCCGCAACTCCCGCATGCCCGAGTCATTGGCCGCCGACCTCGACGCCGAGTGCAGCGCCTGCCTGATGGGCGCGAGACGGCTCGGCGAGCTCTTCGAGCGGTACGGCGTCGGCGCCGTCGAGGCGGCCTTCGACGCGATCATCAGCCGGACCACGGACACCTACCGACGCGAGATCATCGCGAAGATCCCGTTCGGAACGTGGACGTGGGAGGACTACGCCGAGCACGACGGCGTCGACGAGCCGATGCTGCACACGCAGCGGATCACCCTGACCCGCACGGGCGCCGACGACCCCGGCGGCGAGCGCATCATCCTCGACTTCGACGGCACCGGACCGCAGGCCAAGGGGCCGATCAACCACTGCGGCGACTACAGCGACGGTGTCTTCCTCAAGAAGTGGCTGGCGCCGATCCTGCGCAACCTCGCCGACACCCCGGAGCGGATGGCGGAGCTCGACGTCAACGAGGGGATCGTGCCGCTCATCGAGATGCGGTTCCCCGAGCCGGGCACGCTGCTCACGCCGGTCTTCCCGGCGCCGACCAACGCGCGGACGTTCGTCATCCTGCGGCTCCTCGGCGTGCTCGCAGGGGTGGTCGCCAAGGCGGTCGACGGGCAGATGCCGGCCGACCAGGAGACCATCCGCTACACCGGCGTCTACGGCGAGGACCGCGAGGGCCGCCCCTATCTGATGCGCGAGGTCCTCGGCGGCGGCTCGGGCGGGCGACCGCACGGCGACGGTGAGGACACCATCCACGTCGTCCCCGACTCCAGGAACCTCCCGACCGAGTTCACCGAGGCGCGCTTCCCGTTCCGGGTGGAGTCGCTCAGCCTCGCCGTGGACAGCGGGGGAGCGGGCAAGCACCGTGGCGGGCTCGGCTACGAGAAGCACATCCGGATGCTCAAGGACGCCCACTTCATGTCGATCGCCGACCGCTCGATCCTCGCCTGCTGGGGCGTCGCCGGGGGCCGTGCCGGCCGGCCGTTCCAGGTCACGATCGACCCGGGCGGCCCCGACGAGCGCGAGATCGACGCGCTCGCCGACGCCGCGCCCGTGCAGGCCGGCGAGGTGATCCGGATCCGCACCACCGGCGGCGGCGGCTGGGGCGACCCGCTCGAGCGCGACCCCGCGTCGGTCGTGCGCGACGTGCTGTGGCGCAAGGTCTCGCCGGCGGCCGCCCTCGACGACTACGGCGTCGTGCTCACCGGCGAGGGTGACCTGCTCGGCTTCGACGCGGAGGCGACGGCCGTCGAGCGGGCGGGCCGCTCGCGGGTCGCCGACGTGTTCTTCGACCGCGGCCCGGGCTATGCCGGGCTGAGTGGCGGGGCGGCGTACGCGGAGGTCGACCTGCGGCCCTGAACCTGTGGGCTTGTGATCTCGTGAACAGCAGGGCACTGTGAAGAGAGATCGAGTTCAGCGAGGTGACAGCATGAGCACCAAGACCGCCTGCCTGATCGACTACGTCGGCTCGACGCACGACGACCTGGCCGCTCGCATGGAGACCGCCCGACACATGCAGGGCACGCGCGACGACCCGCGCCTCGAGAGGCACCGCATCGACGACTTCCTCGGCGGCACCTCCCGGCACCTGCACGCCATCGACGACGTGATGCTGCCCGAGTACGCGAAGGTTCCCGACGGCAAGGCCCTGTGCCACGACCTCACCGCGTCGGTGAAGCGGCTCGAGGTGCTGCTCTACCACGTGAACGCGCACGAGTACGGCTCGACCATCGAGGGGCACTACGCCTGGCCGGAGCTGTGGGCCGACGTCGAGCAGGCGCTGGGGGACGAGCGTCGGCACGAGGAGGAGCTCGCCCGCCGGCTCACCGAGCGACTGGACGACGAGCGGCTCGCCGAGCTGACCGGCCGGATCCAGCGGGTCGAGCCCCAGGAGCCGACCCGGCCGCACCCGCACCAGCCGCACGGCGGCATGCTCGGCAGGGTCTCGCGCGGCGTGATGCGGCGGACCGATGCCTTCTGGGACATGGCCCAGGGGCGGATCGTGCCCGAGCCGGAGCACGAGCCGAAGAGGAAGCCGGGCCTGCTCGGCCAGTACCTCCTCGGCAGCCCCCGGATGGGCCAGGAGGACGACCGGCCAGAATGAGGCCGTGGACGCTGCCGACCTGACCCGAACACTGATCACCGGGGGCACCCGAGGCATCGGTGCCGCGATCGCGCACCGGCTCGCCGCGTCCGGGCACGACCTGGTCCTTGCCTACCGCGCCGACGCGGAGGCCGCCGAGGCGACCGCCGCGTCCGTGCGCAGCCTCGGCGTCTCCTGCGACCTGGTCGCCGCCGACCTCGCCGCGGCGGACGGCGTGGACAGGCTCTTCGAGACCGCCGGGAGCCTCACCGGCGTCGTCAACAACGCGGGCTGGGCCGGTCCGCTCGGACCGCTCGCGGACACCGATCCCGAGGTCGTGCGACGCGTCGTCGAGGTCAACCTCGTCGCTCCGCTGCTCGTGGCCCGCGCGGCCGTACGACGCCTCGGCCGGTCCTACGGCGGATCGGGCGGTGTCCTCGTGAACATCAGCTCCGGGGCGGCGACGATCGGCTCGCCGGGGGAGTACGTCCACTATGCGGCGGCCAAGGCCGGGCTCGACACCCTCACGCTCGGCCTCGGCAAGGAGGCCGGGCCCGACGGCGTGCGCGTCGTCGGCGTCGCCCCCGGGGCGATCCGCACCCGCATGCACGAGGACTCCGGGGACGCCGAGCGGCTCGACCGGATCGGCGGCGCCGTGCCGCTCGGCCGGCCCGGCGAGCCCGACGACATCGCCGCCACCGTCGCCTGGCTGATGAGCCCGGAGGCGTCGTACGTCACCGCGACGACCGTCCGGGTGGCCGGCGGCCGCTGACGGTCGCTGCTGAGCACGCTGGTCGAGGAGGTCGCGCAGCGACCGTCGCGAGACCGAGTGCGTAGTTGTCGCCGAACATCCGGGCCACGGCGCGGCAACACCTGCCCATGCCGCGGCCCGGTGCGCGCCCCTAGCGTTCAGGCATGAGAGTCCTCGTCGCGCTCGGCGGCAACGCGCTGAGCAGCCCCGACGGGCGCGCCCGGCCCGAGGACCAGATCGCGGCGGCCGGCCGGGCGGCCGACGGGCTGGCGGACCTGGTCGCGGCCGGCCACGAGGTGGTCGTCACCCACGGCAACGGGCCGCAGGTCGGCAACCTGCTCGTCAAGAACGAGATCGCCGCCGCGGTCGTCCCCCCGGTCCCGCTCGACTGGTGCGTCGCGCAGACGCAGGCGACCATCGGCGTGATCCTGGCCAACGCGCTGGAGCTCGCCCTCCAGGCGCGCGGCGCCCACCGGCCGGTGGCGGCGCTCGTCACCCGCACCCTCGTCAGCGCCGACGACCCGGGCCTGCTCGAGCCGTCCAAGCCGATCGGGCGCTACCTGCCGCGCGAGGAGGCGCAGACCCTCATCGGCCACGGCGAGGTCTGGCGCGACTTCGGGGACAAGGGCTGGCGCCGCGTGGTTGCCAGCCCCGAGCCCCAGGAGGTCCTCGACGTGCCGGCCGTCCTGGCCATGGTCGCCAACGGGTACGTCGTCATCGCCGGCGGCGGAGGCGGCGTGCCGGTCGTCCGCGACGGACCCGACGCCCGGCTGCGCGGGGTCGAGGCGGTCATCGACAAGGACCTGGCCGCGGCGGTGCTCGCCGGCGCGGTCGAGGCCGACGTGCTCCTCATCGCGACCGACGTCCCGCAGGTCCTGCTCGGCTACGGCACGCCGCAGGAGCGGCCGCTGGACCGCACCACCCTGTCGGAGCTGCAGGCCTACGCCGACGACGGCGAGTTCGGCGCCGGGTCGATGGGCCCGAAGGTCGAGGCCGCGCTCCGGTTCGTCCGCACCACCGGGCGGCAGGCATCGATCTGCTCGCTCGACCACATCGTCCCCGCCCTCGCCGGCGCCGCCGGCACGAACGTCTCGCCAGACCCCGAAAGGAAGAGCTGAATGCCCGCGATCGAAGTCCGCAAGGTGCCGCTCCATCACGTCTCCGACGCCTCCGAGCTGGTCAAGCTCATCGACGACGGCGTGTTCGAGGCGACCCGCGTCATCGCCGTCGTCGGCAAGACGGAGGGCAACGGCGGCGTCAACGACTACACCCGCATCCTGGCCGACCGGGCCTTCCGCGAGGCACTGGTCTCCCGCGGCGCCGACCCCGAGGCGGTCAAGGAGATCCCGATCGTGTGGTCGGGCGGCACCGACGGCGTGATCAGCCCGCACGCGACGATCTTCGCGACCGTCGACGCCGAGGCCACCGACGACCTCCGGCTCACCGTCGGCTACGCGATGAGCGAGGAGCTGCTGCCCGAGGACATCGGCCGGGTCGCCATGGTCGAGAAGGTCGCCGCCGCGGTGAAGGTCGCCATGGAGCGGGCCGGGATCACCGACGTCGCCGACGTCCACTACGTGCAGACCAAGACGCCGCTGCTGGTGCTGAAGACGATCGCCGACGCGCACGCGCGGGGGAAGACGGTCTTCACCGATGACACGCTGCACTCCATGGACGTCTCCAACGGCGGTACGGCGCTCGGCATCGCCGTCGCGCTCGGTGAGATCGACATGCCGACGGACGAGCAGATCATGCGCGACCGCTCGCTCTTCTCGGCGGTCGCCTCCTGCTCCTCGGGCGTCGAGCTCGACCGTGCCCAGGTGGTCGTGGTCGGCAACGCGCGCGGCGTCGGCGGGCGCTACCGGATCGGTCACTCGGTGATGGGCGACGCCCTCGACGCCGACGGGATCTGGGAGGCCGTCCGCTCGGCCGGCCTGGACCTGCCCGAGCGGCCGCACCCGACCGACCTCGACGGCCGGCTGGTCAACGTCTTCCTCAAGTGCGAGGCCTCGCAGGACGGCCACGTGCGCGGTCGCCGCAACGCGATGCTCGACGACTCCGACGTGCACTGGCACCGGCAGATCAAGGCGGCGGTCGGCGGTGTCACCGCCGCGGTGACCGGCGACCCGGCCGTGTTCGTCTCGGTCTCCGCCGCCCACCAGGGGCCGGAGGGCGGCGGCCCGGTCGCCGCGATCGTCGACCTGGGCTGAATCAAGGACGCGGGTTGGTCCGGCGCCACGACTTCTCGTCGCGGCGCTGGCCCATCGCCGCCGCGCACCGCGGGCACACCTCCTGGACCTGGTCGGCGTCTCGACCGGTCGCGGGCTGCACCTCGGCCCACGGGATGTGCGGGAACCTGATCAGCCCCGCCTTGCTCAGCGGGAGGCCGCAGAGCGTCTGGTTGGTGCGCGGCACCCACGCGTGGACGATGCCGGTCGGTGACCGGTAGCGGTCATCGGGGTCGGTCCAGCTGCCCGATGCGGCGACGGCGGCGTCCTTCGGCGGCTTCACGCCGACCCGGTAACCACGCTCAGCCGTTCTTGTCCGAGCCCTTCGGCCGCCTCGGGGTCTTCGGGGTCTTCCGGACCTTCGGCGGCGTGGCCTGCGCCTCGGCGACGGCCGGCCCGACCCAGCCCGCAAGCGCGTCGTCGGTCGCCAGCGCCGCGGCGGGGACGCGCATGAAGCCCGTCATGACCCGCTCGCCCATCCGCATCTCCTCGGCGCCGCGGGCGGCGGCAGCCTCCGGGTCGTCGACGCGGACCAACAGTCCGTCGCCGGAGAGCGAGAGCGCCATGTGGGTGTTCACCATGAACGCCAGACCGCCGAACATCCTCGTCTCCGCGGTGCCTGGCGGCACCAGCTCCCGCACCCTCGCGGCCAGCTGCTCGTCGTACGCCATGGGGCCAGGCTAGGCCTCGGCGAACTCCGCCCGCGCCGCCTCGGTGTGCTCACCGAGCAGCGGGGGAGCGAGGTGCGTCTCGCGGGCGCCGGAGTAGGCGTTGTCGTCGAAGCGCAGAGGCGAGCCGGGCAGCTCGATCGGGCCGAGCGTGGCGTGGTCCACGGTGACCACCAGGCCCTGCGAGCGGGTCTGCTCCCACTCGTAGACGTCGTCGAGCGTGCGGACCTTGCCCGACGGGACGCCGGCCGCGTCGAGCAGGGCCAGCCAGTGCTCGGCCGGGGCGGACGCGAAGTCGCTCTCGAGCCGCTCCACGAGGGCGGGCCGGTTCGCGACCCGCTCGCGGTTCGTCGCGAACCCGTCGACGGCCGGGTCCCACCCCAGCGTGCCGCAGAGCGCCCGCCACAGCGACTCCGAGCCGCAGGCGATCTGGATCGGCGCGGTCGCCGTGGCGAACATGCCGTACGGCGCGATCGACGGGTGGTGGCCGCCGGCGAGCCCCGGCACCTCCTTGGCGACCGTCCAGCGGGTGCCCTGGAAGGCGTGGAACCCGACCATGCCGGCCAGCAGCGAGGTCCGCACCACCCGTCCACGCCCGGTCGACGCCCGCTCGTGCAGGGCGGCCAGGACGCCGACGACGCCGTTCACCCCGGCCACCAGGTCGCCGATCGGGACGCCGACCTTGGTCGGCGCACCGACGCCCGTGAGCGACATGATGCCGCCCTCGCCCTGCGCGATCTGGTCGTAGCCCGCCCGCGAGGCCTCCGGCCCGTCGTGGCCGAAGCCGGTGATCGACAGCACGATCAGCCGCGGGTTCAGCTCGTGCAGGCGGTCCATGGAGAAGCCGAGCCGGTCGAGGACGCCGGGGCGGTAGTTCTCCATGAGGACGTCGGCCCTGGCGACCATCCGCTCGAGCAGCCGGGCGTCCTCCGGGCTCTTGAGGTCGAGGACGACCGACTCCTTGTTGCGGTTGGCCGAGAGGAAGTACGTCGAGGTGTGCTCGCTGTCGTCCATGAACGGCGGCCCCCACGACCGGGAGTCGTCCCCGTTGGGCGGCTCGATCTTGATGACCCGGGCACCCAGGTCGCCGAGCGTCATCGCGGCGTGGGGGCCGGCGAGGGCCCGGGTCAGGTCGAGGACCAGCAGGTCGGCGAGGGGACCGGTCATGCGCGCCAGCCTCACATCGGCCGGGACTGCCTCGGAATGGCATCTCTCGACCAATGTCGCGACCGGGTTCGGGCAATCCGGCGGTTCGGGCGGCGTCGGAGGTGTCGGTGGCACATGATGGAGTGGTTCCTGCCATGAGCCCCACCGTCACCTACCGTCTCGCCGACCCGGCGCCCGCGCCGGCGCCGCCGGCCCTCGACGAGCACCAGCAGCGCGTCGTCGACCATCCGGGCGGGCCGCTGCTCGTCCTCGCGGGGCCCGGCACGGGCAAGACGACGACGCTGGTCGAGGCGATCGTCGAGAGGATCGAGCAGCGCGGGGCGCAGCCCGACCAGGTGCTCGCGCTGACGTTCTCCCGCAAGGCGGCCGACCAGCTGCGCGACCGGATCACCGCTCGCCTGGGCCGGACCATGAGCGCGACGCCGTGCTCGACGTTCCACTCCTTCGCCTACGGCCTGATCCGCGCCTACGCCCCCAAGGAGCTCTACGAAGCGCCTCTGCGGCTGCTCAGTGCCCCCGAGGCCGACGTGGTGCTGCGCGAGCTGCTCGCCGACCACCCGGAGTCGGTGCACTGGCCCGACAGCCTGCGCCGCGCCCTCGGCACCCGTGGCTTCGCGCGCGAGGTGCAGGCCGTGCTCTCGCGAGCGCGGGAGAAGGGGCTCGAGGGCGAGGACCTTCGGCTGCTCGGCGAGCAGGAGCGGATCCCGGAGTTCGCCGCGGCCGGCCTCTTCCTCGACTCCTACCTCACCAACCTCGACAGCCAGGGCGCGACGGACTACGCCGACCTGATCCGGCGCGCGACGATCGAGGCGCAGGTCCACCGCGACGAGCTGCGCGCGCGCTACCGCCATGTCTTCGTGGACGAGTACCAGGACACCGACCCGGGCCAGGTCGCCCTGCTGCGTGCTCTGGCCGGCGATGGCCGCGACCTGGTCGTCGTGGGGGACCCTCACCAGTCGATCTACGGCTTCCGCGGCGCCGAGGTCCGCGGGATCCTCGAGTTCCCCACCGAGTTCCCGCAGGCGAGCGGTGCCGCCGCCCCGGTCGTCGCCCTGCGCACGACGCGGCGCTTCGGCCCGCGGCTCCTGGTCGCCGCGCAGCGCGTCGCCGGCCGCATCGGCCTGCCGGGCACGATCGACGAGGAGGCCAGGGAGGCCTTCCTGGCGCCGCAGGCCGACGGCCCGGCCGGACGCGTCCAGGTGATGACGTTCGACAGCGAGCGCGCCGAGGCCGAGCACCTCGCCGACCTCCTCCGCCGCGCCCACCTCGAGGACGGCATCGGCTGGGACGAGATGGCGGTCCTGGTCAGGTCCGGCCGGTCGACCATCCCGCCGCTGCGCCGTGCCCTGGGGGCGCTCGGCGTCCCGGTCGAGGTGGCCGGCGACGAGGTGCCGCTGGTGCGCGACCCCGCGGTCGAGCCGCTCCTCGCGGCGCTGCGTGCGGCCCTGAATCTCGGCAACGACGATCCCGAGCACGCCGACTTCGTCGACCACGCCCAGGTGGAGGGCATCCTCACCGGCCCGCTCGGCGGCCTCGCCGCCCCGGACGTACGCCGCCTGGCGCGCGCCCTGCGCAGCCGGGAGAAGGTCCGGGCGGCCGAGGAGGAGCGGCCGGTCCGGTCCTCGCGCGAGCTCCTGCGCGACGCGCTGGTCGACCGGGACTTCCTGGCGGGCGTCGACGACGACGCCGCCGTGTCCCGGGCCTGCGCGACGGTGGAGCTGCTCCACCGCGTCGCCGAGATGGAGGAGGACGGCGCCAGCCCGGAGGAGCTGCTCTGGGAGCTGTGGTCGTCGACCCGGTGGCCGGAGCGGCTGCAGCGGGCCGTCGAGCTCGGCGGCGGCTCCGCGCGCCGGGCCAACCGCGACCTCGACGCCATCCTCGCGCTCTTCGACGCCGCCGCCCGGATCGAGGCGCAGCGCGACCGGGCCGGGGCCCGCACGTTCCTCGAGCTCCTCTCCGCCCAGCAGATCCCGGCCGACACGCTCGCCGAGCGAGGCGCCCGCGGTGCGGCCGTGCGGCTGCTGACGGCCCACCGGTCCAAGGGCCTGGAGTGGCGGCTCGTCGTCGTCGCCCACGTGCAGGCAGAGGCGTGGCCGGACCTGCGCCGGCGCAGCAGCCTGCTGCAGCCCGACCGGATCGGCGACGACGGGCTCGTCCCGCCGCTGACCGCCCGCGAGCTGCTCGCCGAGGAGCGACGGCTGTTCTACGTCGCCTGCACCCGCGCCCGCGAGCGGCTGATCGTCACCGCCGTCCACTCCGACGACGACGAGGGCGAGCAGCCCAGCCGCTTCCTCGACGAGCTCGGCGTGAGCGTCGAGCGCACCATCGGGCGCCCGCGCCGGCCGCTCTCCCTCGGTGGTCTCGTCGCCGAGCTGCGCCGCGTCGTCGCCGACCCCGAGACCGAGGAGCCTCTGCGGCTCGCGGCCGCCCGCCGGCTGGCCCGGCTGGCGGGGGAGTCGCGCGGCGAGCGCCCGCTCGTGCCGGCGGCCGACCCGTCGACCTGGTGGGGGACCCGCTCGGCGTCGCGGTCGGTCACCCCGCTGCGCGACCCGGCGAAGCCGGTGCCGATCTCGCCGAGCGTCCTCGACGGGCTGCTGCAGTGCCCCACCCAGTGGTTCCTCTCCCGCGAGGCGGGCGGGATCGCCGCCTCGCACCAAGCGGCCAACGTCGGAGAGATCGTCCACGCGCTGGCCCAGCGGGTGGCGACCGCCGACCTGCCGCCCGACGTCGACGTGCTGATGGAGCACGTCGACGCGGTCTGGAGCCGGCTGAGCTTCCGGGTGCAGTGGGCCAGCCAGCGCGAGCACGCCCGGATCCGGTCCGCGCTCGAGCGGTTCGTCGCCTGGCACCTCGGCAATGCGCGGAGGCTGGTCGACGTCGAGGTCGCCTTCCGGGCCGACGTACGCCTGGACGACGGGGAGACCGTGACCCTCACCGGCCGGGCCGACCGGCTCGAGCTGGATCGCAACGGCCACGTCGTCGTGGTGGACCTGAAGACCGGGAAGAACCCGCCCAGCGACAGGTCGGTCGAGTCCAACGCCCAGCTGGCCGTCTACCAGCTCGCCATCGACAGCGGCGGCGTCGCCGAGCACGCGCCGGGTGCGGGCAGTGGCGGTGGAGAGCTGGTCCAGCTCGGGATGCCCGATCCGGCGCTGGCCGTGAAGGTCCAGCGCCAGGAGGCCCACGACGACACCGGCGCCGTCCGCGCCGAGCTGCGCCGCCAGCTCGCCGTCGCGGCGCAGCGGCTGCGAGCCGAGGAGCTGCCGGCCGTCTCGGGGGAGCACTGCAAGCGCTGCGACTACCTCAGCCTCTGCCCGATCAGGGGCGCCGGGGCGGTGACCGCATGAGCGCGCGCGATGTCCGCACGCCCGAGGAGCTCCAGGCGATCATGGGGGAGGACCACCCCGCCTCGCCCGAGCAGTGGCAGGCGATCACGGCGCCGCTCGAGCCGGTCGTCGTCATCGCGGGCGCGGGGTCCGGCAAGACCACGCTGATGGCGGCGCGTGTCGTCTACCTCGTCGTCACCGGCCAGGTCCGGCCCGACGAGGTGCTGGGCCTGACCTTCACGACCAAGGCGACCGCGCAGCTGCGCGCGAAGATCCGCCAGGCGCTCGACAACGCAGGCGTCCTCGAGGAGGACGAGGAGGGCGAGGTCCTCGAGCCCACCGTGTCCACCTACAACGCCTACGCCGCCGGTCTGCTCACCGACCACGGCCTCCGCATCGGCCACGAGCCCGACACCCGCGTGATCACGGACGCGGCGCGCTACCAGCTGGGTGCGCGCGCCATCGACCGGCACGGCGGCGAGGTCGTCCTGCTCTCCGACCACCCGCCGACCGTCATCCAGTGGCTGCTCGCGCTCGACAGCTCCCTCAACGAGCACCTGCGCGAGCCCGACGACGTGCGGGCGCACGACGCCGACGTGCGACGCGGCTTCGAGCGTGCGCGCGAGGAGGAGCTGGCCGGCAAGGCGCGCAAGACCTGGCTCGAGCCGGTCGAGAAGGCGCTCGACGCGGTCGAGCGACGCGAGGAGCTGCTGCAGCTCGTCGAGACCTACCGCCGGGTGAAGGCCGACCTGCGGCTCATGGACTTCTCCGACCAGATCGCGCTCGCCGCGCGGCTCGCCGACGAGCAGCCGGAGGTGGGCGCCGCGGAGCGGCAGCGCTTCAAGGTCGTGATGCTCGACGAATACCAGGACACCTCGACCGCCCAGGCGATCATGCTGTCCCGGCTGTTCGGCGAGGGCCACGCCGTGATGGCGGTGGGCGACCCCAACCAGGCGATCTACGGCTGGCGCGGCGCCTCGGTCTCCAACATCCTCGGCTTCGCCGACACCTTCCCCCGCCGCGACGGCGGCCAGGTCCCGCTCTTCCACCTCACCGTCAACCGTCGCTCCGGCAGCCAGATCCTGGCCGTCGCCAACGAGCTCGCCCAGCCGTTGTACGACGCCACGCCCGGCGTCCGGCCGCTCGTGCCCGACCCGCGCAAGGGGGAGGGGCGGGTCACCGCCCGGGTCTTCGAGCGGCAGGACGACGAGCTCGCCTGGCTGGCCGAGGAGGTCAAGATCGCTCACGCCGCGCTCGCGGCGGACTCCGAGCCGGCCTGGTCGCGGCTCGCGGTCCTCACCCGCGACAACGCCTCCGCCGAGCGCGTCTTCGACGTGCTGACCACCGCCGACATCCCGGTGGAGATCGTCGGCCTCGCCGGGTTGCTGCGGTTGCCCGAGGTCGCCGAGATCGTCGCCGTGCTCCACCTGCTCCACGACGTCACGGCCAACGCCGCGCTGCTCACCCTGCTCAACGGACCACGCTGGGCGATCGGCCCGCGCGACCAGAAGCTGCTCGCCCTGCGCGCCCAAGGGCTCGCGGGCGGCCGTCGCACGGCCGAGGCCGGCTCGATCGCCGACGCCATGGTCGCCATCGCCGACGGCATCGACCCAGCCGAGCTGCCGGCCCTCGACGACGCACTGGCCGACCCCGGCGACCCGGCCCACTGGCCCTACTCACCCGAGGCGCGGGAGCGGTTCGGTCTGCTGGCCGGCGAGCTGCGCTTCCTGCGCTCCCACGCGGGCGAGCCGCTCCTCGACGTGGTGCGCCGCGTGATCGACACGATCGGGACCGACGTCGAGCTGGCCTCGGCCACCGGGCCGGCCGCCGCCACGCGGCGCGACAATGTCGACCTCTTCGTCAAGGCGGTCGCCGACTTCCAGGCCATCGACGGCGACGTGTCGATGGCCGCGCTGCTGGCCTACCTCACCGCCGAGGAGGAGGAGGGCAGCGGGCTGGAGCTGGCCACCCCGTCGGCGGCGGACTCGGTCAAGCTCCTCACCGTGCACCGCTCCAAGGGCCTGGAGTGGGCGGAGGTGTTCCTCGTCGGCGTGTGCGAGACGGTCTTCCCGTCCAACCGCACCCGGCCGACCTGGCTGACCACGCCCTCGGTGCTGCCGTCCCGGCTGCGGCGTGACGCCCGCGACCTGCCCCACCTCGAGGGCTTCGACAAGCCCGCCATCGACGCCTACCGCGCCGCGGTGAAGGTGCACGAGGCCGCCGAGGAGCTCCGCCTGGGCTACGTCGCCTTCACCCGCGCCGAGGACCGGCTCTCGGTGACCAGCTATCTGTGGACCCCGCGCAAGACGCCGTTCGGCCCCTCGGCCTACCAGGCGGTCGTCCGCGAGCACCTCGAGGCGCGCGGCACCGCCGTGGACTGGCTGGTCAAGCCGGACCCCAAGCAGACGCCGAACCCCTACGCCGCCGTCGATCCGTCCCGGCCCTGGCCGGCGACCGGTCCGGGCGCGGAGGCGCGCCGGCGGCTGGCCGCCGCCGAGCTGGTGCGCAGCGTCGACGCGACGGCCGAGGACGACCTCGACATGGTCCAGGCGGCACGGGTCGCCGAGTGGGACGAGGAGATCGACCGGCTGGTGGCCGAGGCCCGTGCCGAGGCCGAGCAGCAGGTCGTCGTACGCCGCCCGCAGAGCCTGTCCGCCACAGCGCTCGCCCGACTCCGCGACGATCCGGAGGCGTTCGCCCGCGAGCTGGCCCGGCCGGTGCCGCGGCAGCCGTCGTCGGCGGCCCGGTTCGGCACCCGCTTCCACGCCTGGGTCGAAGCGCGGTTCGGCCAGCAGGACCTCTTCGACCCCGACGAGCTGCCGGGGCGCGGCGACGCCGACATCGTCGACGACGCCGACCTGGCGGAGGTGGTCAAGGCGTTCGAGGCGGGCGACTTCGCCGACCGGCCGCCCCACCGCGTCGAGGCGCCGTTCGCGCTCGTCCTCGCCGGTCAGGTGGTGCGCGGGCGCATCGACGCCGTCTACCGCGAGCCCGACGGCTCGTGGCTGCTCGTCGACTGGAAGACCAGCAGGGCCGCCACCGCCGATCCGCTCCAGCTGGCGATCTACCGCGTCGCCTGGGCCGAGCTCCAGGGGGTGCCGCTCGAGCAGGTGCGCGCGGCGTTCGTCTACGTCCGCACCGGCGCGATCGTCGAGCCGGCCGATCTACCCGACCGTCAGGCGCTGGAGGCGCTGCTGAGCTGATCGCGATCGAGCCAGGCGGCGACCCTTCGGGCGGCGAACCGGCCGGCCCGGTTGGCGCCGATCGTCGAGGCCGACGGGCCGTAGCCGACGAGCTGGACGCGCGGGTCGGCGACGGCGGTGGTGCCGAACCGGTCCAGCTGGATGCCGCCGGCCGCGCTGCGAAGGTGGAGCGGGGCGAGGTGCCTGATCGCGGGCCGGAATCCGGTCGCCCACAGGATCACGTCGGCCTCGCGGAAGGTGCCGTCGGCCCAGCGCACGCCCGACGGCTCGATCGAGGCGAACATCGGCAGGCGTCGGTCATAGACGCCGAGCTGACGGGCCGCCTCCTCCTGCGGCCGCAGCATGAGCCCGGTCACCGACACGACGCTGGCGGGTGGCAGGCCGCGGCGTACCCGGTCCTCGACGAGGGCCACGGCCGCGGCACCGGCCTCCCGGTCGAAGCCGCCGGTCCGCCACACCGGCTCGCGCCGGGTCACCCACGTCAGGTCGCGAGCAGGGTCGTCGACGGCGAGCGCGAGCTCTCCGAGCAGCTGGACCGCCGACGCGCCGCCGCCGACGACGACCACCCGGCGGCCCCGGAAGTGGTCGGGCCCGGGGTAGTCGTGGGTGTGCAGCTGCTCGCCGGCGAACGTCGCGCCGGCCGGGTAGGAGGGCAGGTGCGGCTGCGACCACGTGCCCGTCGCGTTGACGATGGTCCGGGTCGGCCACTCCCGGGTGCCTGCACGGACCCGCAACAGATCACCGGCCGGCTCGACCCGGTCGACGCGCACCGGCCGGATGACGGGCAGGTCGTGATCGCGCTCGTAGTGGGAGAAGTACGCCGGCACGACGACGTTCACCCGACCCGGGTCGACCGGCGGCCGACTGTCGGGGAGCTCGGCGATGCCGTGCACGTCGGCCATCGTCAAGGAGTCCCAGCGGTGCTGCCAGGCACCGCCCGGCGCCTCGTCGGCGTCGAGCACGACGTGGTCGATGCCGCGCCGCCGCAGGTGGTGGCTGGCCGAGAGTCCCGCCTGCCCGGCGCCGATGACGACGGAGTCGAGAGGCATGTCCACGACCTGCTCAACACCCGGGCCTGCCGCCTTATTGCCGCAGGCCCTAGGTTGGCCACGTGCGCACCGACACCCATCCGCACGAGCGCCTCGCGGGCATCGCCCACGATCGGCTGCACGCCCATCGCGACGACGAGGACTGGCTCGACCGGCAGTGGCGGCACCCGGAATCACGCGCGATGCTCGTGGCCGGCAACCGGGTGCGGATGACCGAGGGCCGGATCGACTGGGTGCGCCCGACCACGGCCCCGACAGGCGTCCGCCTCCTGCTCGGCGACCGGGCGGGGCAGACCCGGTTCGCCGTGGTCCTCGGCGCCGACGAGGGGGGCGAGGACTGGCTGGCACTGCGTGGCCTGCTGCCGACCCTCGCGTCCGGCGAGGCCGAAGGGGAGGCGACCCTGGTGCTGCACGCCCTCGGGATGGCCGAGTGGCTGCACGCCACCCGCTTCTGCCCGCGCTGCGGCCGCCCGCTCACGCCGCAGCAGGCCGGTCACCAGCTCGTCTGCAGCGACGGCCACGTCCAGTTCCCCCGGAGCGACCCCGCCGTCATCATGCTGGTCACCTTCGGCGAGCCGGGCGCCGACGAGGAGCGCTGCCTCCTCGGCCGCCAGCGGGTGTGGCCGGAACGGCGGTTCTCGACGCTGGCCGGCTTCTGCGAGCCGGGGGAGTCGCTGGAGAACGCGGTCCGCCGCGAGGTCGCCGAGGAGACCGGCGTACGTGTCGGCGAGGTGACCTACTTCGGCAACCAGCCGTGGCCGCTGCCGGCGAGCCTCATGCTCGGGTTCACCGCCCGTGCCGACAGCACCGACATCGAGGTCGACGAGGACGAGATCGTCGAGGCGCGTTGGCTCACCCGTGCCGAGCTGCGCTCGGCAGCGGAGTCCGGAGACGTCCAGCTGCCGAGCGGTGTCTCCATCAGCAGGTCGCTGATCGAGGCGTGGTACGGCGACCGGCTGCCCGGCACCTGGTGAGCGAGAGGCTCAGCCGGCCAGAGCGGCGAGCTTCTCCTTGATCTGGATCACACTGGGGTTGGTCTGCGCGGATCCGTCGGCATAGACGAGGGTCGGCACCGTCTGGTTGCCGTTGTTGACCTGCTCGACGATCTTGGCGGCGTCGGGGTGCTGCTCGATGTCGACCTCCTCGAAGGTGATGCCCTCGCGGCCGAGCTGGCCCTTGAGGCGCTGGCAGTAGCCGCACCAGGGGGTCGAATACATCGTGAACGTCTGGGCAGCCATCTGGACTACTCGCCTCCGCTTTCTCAGGGATCGTCGTACGCCTCAACCGTGCGGAGCGCGGAGTTGTTCCACCCGTCCACCGGGTGACGTGCACGTTGCGGACGCTGTCGGAGCCCGCCTCTAGGGTGGTCGCCGTGACAAGCCCCGACGCCCTCCTCGACGCGCTCGACCCGGAGCAGCGCCGCGTGGCCGAGGCGCTGCGTGGTCCCGTCCGTGTGCTCGCCGGAGCGGGGACCGGCAAGACGCGCGCGATCACCCACCGGATCGCCTACGGCGTCGCCACGGGCGTCTACTCGCCGACGGAGATCCTCGCGGTCACGTTCACCACGCGGGCGGCCGGCGAGATGCGCCAGCGGTTGCGCGGCATGGGCGCCGGCGCGGTGCAGGCCCGCACGTTCCACTCCGCAGCGTTGCGGCAGCTGCGCTACTTCTGGCCCCACGTGAACGGCACCGAGCTCCCGACGCTGACCGAGTCCAAGATCCCGATGCTGGCCCCGGCGGCGCGCCGTCACCGGCTCCGGGCCGACCAGGCGCTGCTGCGCGACCTGGCCTCCGAGGTCGAGTGGGCGAAGGTCAGCAACGTCCATCCGGACTCCTACCAGCGCGTGGCGCTGGCCCGCGGGCGCGAGGTCGGCAACGTCGACCTCGAGACCGTCGGCCGCCTCTTCGGCTCCTACGAGGAGGTCAAGCGCGAGCAGGGCCGGATGGACATGGAGGATGTCCTCCTGCTGACCGCCGGTCTCCTCGCCGAGGACGAGCGGGTCGCCGCCCAGGTGCGTCGTCAGTACAAGTGGTTCGTCGTCGACGAGTTCCAAGACGTCTCACCGCTGCAGTCGGCGCTGCTGGACCTGTGGCTCGGTGGTCGCGACGAGATCTGCGTCGTCGGCGACCCCGCGCAGACGATCTACTCCTTCGCGGGAGCCGACGCGGCCTACCTCCGCGGCTTCCCGGCGAAGTTCGCCAACACCACCAGCGTCGAGCTGGTCCGCAACTACCGCTCCAGCCCGCAGGTCGTCGAGACGGCCAACCGGCTGCTCGCCGGCTCGTCCAGCCACGGCGTGGAGCTGCGGGCCCAGCGCCCGGCCGGTCCCGCGGTGACCTTCCAGCCGCGTTCCGACGAGGTCGCGGAGGCCGAGGCGGTCGCGGCCCGGATCCGCCAGCTGCACGCCGACGGCCGGCCCTACGGCGAGATCGCCGTGCTCTTCCGCATCAACGCGCAGTCGGAGACGTTCGAGGACGCCCTGACCGGCGCGGGCGTCCCCTACGTCCTGCGTGGCGCCGCCCGCTTCTTCGACCGGCCCGAGGTCCGGGAGGCGGTCACCCGCCTCCGCGGCGCCGCTCGCTCGGGGGAGGGCGAGGAGTTCCTGGAGACCGTCCACGGCACCCTGGCCGGCATGGGCTGGACCTCGACGCCGCCCGACAACCGCGGCCAGGTCCGCGACCGCTGGGAGTCGTGGCAGGCGCTGATCGACCAGGCGGTCGCGTTCGCCGCGGCCGGCGGAGACACCCCGCCGACCTTGGGCGCGTTCGTCGACGACCTCGACCGGAGGGCCGCCGACCAGCACGCCCCCGTCGCCGACGGCGTCACCCTGGCCACCTTCCACGCCGCCAAGGGCCTCGAATGGGACTCGGTCTTCCTCGTCGGACTCCAGGACGGCACCCTGCCCATCAGCTACTCCCTCGACTCGCCTGCAGCCGTGGAGGAGGAGCGCCGGCTGCTCTACGTCGGCGTCACGCGCGCCCGGGTCGACCTCGCGCTGTCGTGGTCGGCGGCCCGGCAGCCCGGTCAGCGGGGCAGCCGCAAGCCGTCGCGCTTCCTCGACCCGCTGCTGCCGGACTCCGTCAGAGCCGGACAGCGGGCGGGCGAGCGGCCCACGGGTAGCCGCGGCGCCCGGATGTGCCGCACCTGCGGGCGGCCGCTCGGGACGGCGGCGGAGAAGCGGGCCGGTCGGCACGAGGACTGCCCGGCGCCCTACGACGAGGCGCTCTACGCCCGGCTCAAGGAATGGCGGGTCGCGACCGCGAGGACCATCGACAAGCCGGCGTTCGTCATCTTCACCGACGCGACGCTCGAGGCGATCGCCGAACGGCGACCGCTCTCCCGCAGCGATCTGCTGCGCGTTCCCGGCGTCGGCGACGCCAAGCTGACGGCGTACGGCGAGGACGTTCTCGCGATCGTGGCAGAAGTTCCTTGAAAAACAGCCCATAAATGATTTGCGGCCATTGACGAGCTCCCACTAGCGTTCTTCTCGACCCCGAAACCGCGCACTGTGGAGTTGGCAGCTTCGCGCGCACGATCCCTCGAAGGAGGTGGCAGCAACATGAACAGCAACCTGATCCAGCAGACGACTGACATCCAGTCGTCCATCGGCATGTCCGGCTACCACCACACCTTTGCCCCGTGCGCCGACGCGGCTCGCTTCGCCGTGCGCACCGTCGATCTCGCCCAGGGAGAGGTGGCTCTCAAGCCGGCCACCACCCGCAAGGGCTGGGTTCGTGGGACCTACGCCTGGAGACCACCGTCCGTCTGATCGTCAGACGACCGGCAGCCTCCAGGCCGCGGAACCCGAACCCCGGGATCCGCGGCCTTTCTGTTTTCCGCGACAAGGCCGAATCCCTAGTTCAGCGCCACAACGTCAAGAAGAACAAGCGATCAGGAAAACACAGGAGGTGAACGAGATGACCACCAGCGTTCTCGACCGCGCCGACCAGGCGTTCGAGGCTGGGCTGGACACTGTCCTGGACCCCACCTTGGGTCTGCTGCACGACAGTGCCGGCAAGGTCGACGACGAGCTGCTGCCCTGCCGGGCCAACAACCCGGAGCTGTGGTTCGCCGAGTCCCCGAGCGACGTGGAGTTCGCGAAGGCACTGTGCCGCGACTGCCCCGTCCAGACGATGTGCCTCGACGGAGCGCTCGCGCGACGTGAGCCGTGGGGCGTGTGGGGCGGTGAGCTGTTCCTCCAGGGAACGGTGATCCCCCGCAAGCGCCCGCGCGGTCGCCCGCGGAAGCACCCCATCGTCGCCTAGCACCACCACGACCCATGACCCTTTTCCGAAACAGGAGCACGAAGATGATCAGCTTGCAGGAAGACCTGGCGCGCGCGCAGATGGCCGCGCGCCTGGGAGAGGCGCAGGAGATGCGGCGCGGCCACCAGCTGGCCCGCGCCCGCCGGCTCAGCCGCAAGGCGGAGCAGGCAGCTCAGCAGGCGCGCCTGGCCCTCGCCCGCGCTCTGTAGAGACAGAGAGGCACACCGGGGACACCTCCCCGGCACCCTGATCGCGGGTGTGTGACACGAACGGCCCGTCCGTCCCACTTGGGGCGGGCGGGCCGTTCTGCTTTCCTGGTCCTGTGCTGAGCTGTGACTTCTGCGGGCGGACCGCGTCGGAGGGTGCGGAGACGCTCACCTGGACGACGGCCGTCGAGCACGGCGTCCGCAAGACCTTCTGCGAGGCCTGCTCGCGCGAGCACCTGCGCGCGATGGAGGGCAAGCTCGACTCCGAGTGGTGGTGAGCGAGCGCCCGGCGCACGGGCGCCGGGTCAGCCCCGCGCCTCCGGCTCCTCGGCGAGCACCACGTCCCACGCGCACCCGCAGAGCGGGTGCCGCGGCCAGCGGCGGACCTCGGGCGCGCCCGACGGGCCGAGCAGGAGGGACGTCGACCAGGTTGTCGGCACGTCGCCGTCGACGTAGGACACGATCTCTCGCACAGCGAGGGCCAGCGCGGCGGTCTGCAGTGTCGGCGAGACCGGCACGGGCGCCGAGGACCGGGCGAGCTGGTCGGCGACGACCGCGCGGCGAGGGTCGCGCTCGGCCCGCGCCGCGTCGACACAGCGCACACAGGCGGTCTGGCCGGGTGAGACGAACGGGCCGACCTCCCACCCCGTCGGCAGACCGCTGACCACCAGGTGCGGCCGACCGCCCTGCAACAGGTCGTCGAGGCGCCCTCGCCGCACCGCCCCGCGGGCCAGCACCAGGACGACCGAGGCGGCGTTCGTGACCGGCCTGACGCCCTCGGACCGCAGCATGGCGGCCAGCGTCTCGGAGACGTCGGCGGGCGCGTCGACGGACACTCGTGCGAGGCGGCGCGCGGCGACCCTGCCCGGCGCCGAGACGCCGTGCACCGCAGCCAGCCGCGTCTCCAGCGCCGAGGCGGGCAGTCGCACCAACAGACCGGCCCGGTGCAGGCCGTCCAGCGCCCGCATCGCCAGGAGCGACGAGGGCGGCTCCCACGCCGCGTCCGGATCGGCGAGCAGCGACAGCAGGCGGCGTACGTCGGGGGAGTCGGTGAGGACGACGCGGGCCGGTGCGTCCAGGCCGACCTGGAGGTGCTGGTCGTCGAAGCGGGCGACCTGCCATCCGGGCCGCAGGAGCGGGCGTCCGGCCTCGTCGATGGGCGCGCTCATGTCCGGAGGCTGCCACGGATCGATCAGGAGGCGCGGCCGTCATCCACAGGAGACGCAGAAGACGGCGGCGCCGCCCGGATCACCGGGCGACGCCGCCGTCGAAAGCTCAGGCCGGGTGGATCAGGCCTTGCCGAGGATGCGGTTGAGGTTGGTGCCGCACACGGGGCAGACGGCCTTCGCCATCTTGGTGCCCTTGTCGTTCACCTTGACCTCACCGGTCGCCTCGCGCTTCTCCTTGCACTTCACGCAGTAGAACTCGCCGCTCCATGACTCCGCCATGACGGCCTCCTTCTCTATGTCTCACGAATGGTCGTCGCGACGGGGATTGATGCAGGGAAGCCCGCCGTGATCCCGCGGCGCACTGACCGCGGGGCCCGCCTCGACCTTACGGCACACAGCGCCCCGATCCACACTGCGGCCACGCTCAGCGTCCGGCGTGTCGCGCTGGGGCGGGCCACGCTCAGCCCGAGCGGCGACCCGGCCGGGGACATGAGGAGACCCCCGGTGCCTGGATCGTCCTTCGCCTTCCCCTTGCGAAGGCCGTCCGGCGGCGCCGGGGGTCTCATCTGCGGAGAAACCTTAGGAGCGGCCCCGCGGGTGGTCAACGCGGAGGATCCCCACCCTGTGGGCGAACCTGTGGACAGCATGCGGATAACCTGGGCGGGACCGTGGACAACGTCGGGAAAGCCGTGGGGACAACGATCTCGAGGGGCGACGGATCGCCCTCGTGACCAGCGACGATGTCTTTCCACGGGGTGTGGAGGAAAAATAGTGGCCGTGAACTCCGGCGTGTCGCCCTCCCGAGGCCCCGTCGCGACCCTGCGCCGCATCGCGTTCCTGCTCGAGCGGGCCCGTGCCGACACCTACAAGGTCAAGGCGTTCCGCACCGCTGCCGCAGCCCTGCTGCCGCTGGGCGAGGACGAGATCTCCGCCCGTGCCGGCGCGGGCACGCTGACCGACCTGGCCGGCGTCGGCGCCAGCACGGCGAAGGTGGTCGCCCAGGTCGTGGCCGGGGAGATCCCGGAGCGGCTGACCAGCCTCGAGGAGGAGTACGGCGGCGAGCTGACGTCCGGTGGCGCCGACCTGCGCCAGCGGTTGAGGGGAGACCTGCACTCGCACTCGGACTGGTCCGACGGGGGCTCTCCGATCGAGGAGATGGCGTTCACCGCCATGGAGCTGGGCCACGACTACCTGGTGCTGACCGACCACTCGCCACGGCTCACCATCGCGCACGGGCTCAGTGTCGACCGGCTCGGACGGCAGCTCGCCGTGGTCGATGCCCTCAACGAGCACCTGGACGGCGGATTCACCCTCCTCAAGGGCATCGAGGTGGACATCCTCGACGACGGCTCGCTCGACCAGACCGACGCGATGCTGGCCCGGCTCGACCTGCGCGTGGCGAGCGTCCACTCCAAGCTCAAGATGGATCCCGCCGAGATGACCGCGCGGATGATCGCCGCCATCGGCAACCCCTTCACCAACGTCCTCGGCCACGTCACCGGGCGGCTGGTGACCGGCAACCGCGGCACCCGCCCGGGCAGCACGTTCGACGCGCGTCGGGTCTTCGAGGCCGCGGCCGAGCACGGGGTCGCCGTCGAGATCAACAGCCGCCCCGAGCGCCGTGACCCGCCGACGAAGCTGCTCGAGCTGGCTCGCGACATCGGCTGCCTGTTCTCCATCGACTCCGACGCCCACGCGCCCGGCCAGCTGGACTTCCAGATCTACGGCTGCGAGCGCGCCGAGGCGGCCGGCATCGACCCCGAGCGCATCGTCAACACCTGGCCGAAGGAGCGCCTGCTCGACTGGGCGCGGCGCTAGGGTCCGAGCATGGCGAGGGCGAACGTAGAGGTGCGGCGCAGCAAGCGGCGCCGGCGTACCGTCTCCGCCTATCGCGACGGCGATCGCATCGTCGTGCTCGTCCCCGCCTCCCTCTCCGCGAAGGAGGAGGCCGAGTGGGTGGACTCGATGGTCGCCCGCCTGGAGAGGCAGGAGCGCCGCCTCAAGCCGAGCGACGAGGACCTGCTCAAGCGGGCGCTATCGCTCAGCGACCGCTACTTCGGCGGCATCGCCATCCCCGAGTCGGTGCGCTGGGTCGGCAACCAGAACGCCCGCTGGGGGTCGTGCACGCCGGGAGACCGGACGATCCGGCTCAGTGAGCGGCTTCAGGGGATGCCGTCCTGGGTCCTCGACTACGTGCTCGTGCACGAGCTCGCCCACCTCTTCGAGCCGTCCCACGACGCCCGGTTCTGGGGGTGGGTCGACCGCTTCCCGCAGGCCGAGCGGGCCAAGGGCTACCTGCTGGGCTGGTCAGCGGCCGCCAAGATCGAGCCGCCGCACGGCGAGGGCGACGAGCTCGACTAGGTCGGGGTCGGGGTCGGGCAGGTCGGCCGCCGGCCACCAGCGCACGTCCAGCGACTCGGTCGAGGTGGTGGGTACGCCGTCCGCAGGTGCGACGGCGAGGAACCGCACGTCGAGGTGGTGCACGCCCGGGCCGCAGAACTCCACCGCGTGGTCGCTGAGCTGGACCGGCGCCGGGTCGAGGTCGAGGGCCAGCCCGGACTCCTCGCGTGCCTCCCGGGTCGCCGCGGCCAGCACGGAGGAGTCGCCCGGCTCGAGGTGGCCGCCGAGCTGGAACCAGCGCTGCGCCTTGCGGTGGTGGGTCAGCAGGACGGAGCCGCCGTCGGCGGAGAGCACGACTGTCGATGCGGTGAGGTGGTGCGGCCGGTCCTCGCGGAACACTCCGGGCGGGTGGGTGAGCAGGTAGTCGGCGTACCGCTGACGCAGGACCTCCTGGCCGGGCGTGGGGGCCGGCCAGGAGGCGAGCAGGTCGAGCGCGTCCTCGTGGAGCGTCACTCGGTGTCGGGGCCGTCGAGCAGCCTGCGCAGCTCGGCGTCGAAGTCGTCCTCGGAGAGGGCCTCGGGCTGGTCGGCGCCCTCGCGGAAGCCCAGCGGGTCGTCGAGGTCGGCCGCCGTGGGCAGCAGGGCCGGCGACATCCACACACCGTCGCGCGCCTCGGCGCCCTGGCGTGCCCGCAGCGCGCCCCACAGCGTCGACGCGTCACGCAGCCGCCGCGGCCGCAGCTCCAGGCCCACCAGGGTCGCGAAGGTCTGCTCGGCGGGGCCGCCCGCCGCCCGGCGGCGGCGGAACGCCTCCTGCAGCTTGGCCGCGGCCGGCATCCGCTCCTTGGTCGCCTCGCCGACGATCTCGTCGACCCAGCCCTCGACCAGAGCGAGCACGACCTCGAGCCGCTCCAGGGCCGCCTGCTGGGCGGGGGAGTCGGGCATCTCGAAGAGCGAGCCGTTCTCGAAGAGCTGCTGCAGCGACTGCGGGTCGGCCGGGTCGACGCCGCGCATCTGCTCCTCGACCTGCTGCTGGATGTTGCCGAGGTTGACCTCGACGCCGCGGGCGTAGTCGGTGACGGCGCCGATCACGTGGTCGCGCAGCCAGGGAACGCCGGCGAAGAGGCGCTGGTGCGCGGCCTCGCGCAGGGCGAGGTAGAGCAGCACGTCGTCCTCGGAGACGTCCGGGAGGCCCTCGGCGAAGGCGTGCACGTTGGTCGGCAGCAGCGCGGCCCGGCCGGGCGCGGCGAGCGGTACGCCGATGTCGGAGACCGACAGCACCTCGCTCGCCAGGCCACCGAGGCCGGAGCCTGCCTGGTTGGCGATCAGCGCGCCCACGGCCTTGCCGAGGAAGCCCATCATCGGGCCGGCCATCGCCTGCATCTCCTCGGGCAGCTGGCCGCTCATCGCGTTGACCGAGGAGGCGGCCACCGGCTCGACCAGGACCTTCCACACGTCGACGGTGTTGACCAGCCACTCCGCCCGGCTCCACGCCTGGGCCGTCGCGATCCCGGACGGGAACGAGGTGGTGCCGTCCAGCCAGTGGTCGGCCAGACGCAGGGCGTCGGCCACCGCCCCCTTCTGCCGGTCCGTCGGCGTGGGGTCGGGGGACTGGGCGGCGCTCTTGCGGGCGATGTCGAGCGCGACGTCCCAGTTGAGCGGGCCGTCGTACGGCTGCATCAGCGACTGCATCTGCGCGAAGAGCGAGGAGAGGTCCGGAACTCCGCCGCCGGGCATGCCGCCGCCGGTGAAGAACGCCTCGAAAGGGGTGCCCTTGAACGGGTTGTCGCCCGGGTCACCAGGGTTCTCAGCCATGGGTCCAACGGTACGCGGCACACCCACGCGCGCCTAAGGTGATCGTTGTGACCCATCCTGCAGTCCGGCTCGCCGAGATCCGCGAGACGCCGCTCGACGTCGACGAGGTCGTGAAGGTCCTCGACGACGACGCCTCGGGCGGGCTGACGCTCTTCGTCGGCCGGGTCCGGGACCACGACGGCGGCAAGGGCGTGACCGGGCTGACCTACGACGCCCACCCGACCGCGCTCGACCGGCTGGTCGACGTCTGCGAGCGGGTCGCGCGCGACCACGACGTCAACGGCGTCGCCGCCGTCCACCGCACCGGGGACCTGGCGATCGGTGACATCGCCGTCGTCGTCGCCACCACGTCGGGGCACCGCGGCGACGCCTTCGCCGCGAGCCGGGCGCTCATCGACACGCTCAAGGACGAGGTGCCGATCTGGAAGCACCAGCGCTTCACCGACGGCACCGACGAGTGGGTCGGCGCGCCGTAGCCGCCAGCGGGTCGCGCTGAAATAGCCTGGGGCGCGTGGACATCCTGCTCTGGCTCGTGCCGTCCGCCGTCGTGACGGTCCTGGCGATGCTGTGGGTCGCCTGGTGGGGGCGCGAGGGCCGCGGCGACGTCGACCGCGAGACGGCCGTGCGCCGGATGGGCGAGGCGCTGAGCCGTCCCGCGCAGCCCGGGGTCGTCGTACGCCGGCCGCCGCGTGAGCGCTCCACCGGCGTCGCGGTCCGCGCGCCGCGGGACCGGGCGTCCTGAGCGCAGGCCCGGACCTCTCAGGTGCCGCTTGGCATCGCATGGGAGGGTTGGCGCCGTGAAGAAGGCCACCTCGATGACCCAGCGGACGATCGCGGGTCTCGTCGCGGTGCCGCTGGTGATCGCGCTCCTGGTGGTGGCATGGCTCAGCCCGCTGCCTTACGTGGTCTACCGGCCCGGTGTGACCGTCGACGTGCTCGGCAAGAGCGACGGCAAGCCGATCATCGACGTCGAGGGTCACCAGGTCTTCCGCGACGACGGCCAGCTGCGCATGACGACGGTCTCGGTGAGCCGCCCGGACACGAAGGTCCGGCTGCCCGAGCTGCTCGGCGCGTGGGTCAGCAAGAAGGACGCCGTCTATCCGTGGGACGCCGTCTACCAGACCGGCACGAGCGACAAGGAGAGCCGGCAGGAGGGCGCCGCGCAGATGGCCTCCTCCCAGGACGTGGCCACCGCCGTCGCCCTGCACGAGCTCGGCCAGGACGTCCCGGAGGTCGTCACGATCGCCGACGTCGGCAAGGGCGAGCCGGCGGACGGGAGGCTCAAGCCGCGTGACGTCCTCGTGAGCATCGACGGCGCGGCGGTGACGAGCACCGACCAGGGCATCGGCCTGATCCGGAAGACGCCGGCCGGCCAGCCGCTCGACCTGCTGGTGCGCCGGGACGGCAAGGAGATGCACGTCAGCGTCACGCCCACCGACCACGACGGCACGCCGCGGATCGGGGCGACGGTCGGCGCCGGCTACGACTTCCCCTTCGACGTCTCCATCGGGATCGACCCGGCGATCGGCGGCCCGAGCGCGGGCCTGATGTTCAGCCTCGCCATCTTCGACGTCCTCACGCCCGGCTCCCTGACCGGTGGCCAGAAGATCGCCGGCACCGGCGAGATCGAGCCCGATGGCAGCGTCGGCCCGATCGGGGGGATCCAGCAGAAGATCGCAGCCTCCGACCGCGACGGCGCGCGCTTGTTCCTGGTCCCGAAGGACAACTGCGACGAGGCC
Organism: Nocardioides terrae; assembly: GCF_900112345.1. GTDB lineage: Bacteria > Actinomycetota > Actinomycetes > Propionibacteriales > Nocardioidaceae > Nocardioides > Nocardioides terrae. The sequence continues at coordinate 243,988 of NZ_FOLB01000001.1, read as the reverse complement.
GTCGGCGCCGCCCGGGGTGACGTGAGACTGGTGGAGGTGACGACCATGCACGACGCCGTGACGTCCGTCGAGACGTGGACGAAGGATCATGACGCGAAGCTGCCGACCTGCGGAGGGGGATCATGAGCCTCGACATCACTGACATCGACCCGGCCCTGGCGGCCGCCGTCCTGGAGCTGGAGACGCACGCCAGCGGGCAGGGGTGGGACCAGCCGGCGACGCTCTACGCCCTCGTCGACACCGCGTCGCTCGTCGCCAAGGAGCCCGCCCTGGCCGCGCTCATGGGCCTCGACGACGCCTCGGCGCAGGGGAGCCTGACGCCCGTCGAGCAGGAGCAGCTCACCCGCCCCCTCGAGGAGGCGCTCCCGACGATCATCTGGCCCGACGGCGTGGTCGGTTGTGCAGCGGTCGTCGAGCGGCTCGTGCTGCCGCCGGGCGTGGACGCCGACATCCCTGCGGACCCGGCTGCGGCCGACGCGTTCGCGCGCCAGCACCCGGACCGCCAGGACGTGCGGATGGTCGTCGGCGTGACCCGCGCCGGGGCGTCGTACTGCGCCCTGCGCCTGCGGACCCATGACACCCCGGAGGAGGTCGTCGCGGGCGACGACCTCGTCCCGCAGCTCGTCGAGCTCCTGCGCGGCACGCTCGAGGACGACGGCGCCGAGGCGGAGGACGGTCAGGCGTGAGCGAGCTCTTCGACGACGACCCGCGCGACAGCCCGCCGCGCAGCGGCTCGGGGCGCACCCGGGCGCTCGTCATCACGGCCGTGGCGCTCGCCGTCGCGCTGTTCCTGCTGACGACCTTCGCCTCGCTGTGGACCGACCACCTGTGGTTCGACCGGATGGGCTACGGCAGCGTGTTCACCCGGCTGTTCCGGGTGCGCGCCGGCCTGTTCCTCGTCTTCGGCCTGATCATGGGCGGCGCGGTCGCCGCGACGATCATGGCTGCCTACCGCAGCCGACCGCTCATCCAGCCCGCCGCGGGCGACAACGGCCTGGAGCGCTACCGCGACGCGGTGAACCCGATCCGCACGTGGCTGCTGGTCGGCGTGGCCGTCATCGCGGGGGTGTTCGCGGGCGCCTCGGGGGCCGGCAAGTGGCGCACCTACCTGCTGTGGCGCAACGGCGGTGACTTCGGCCAGGACGACCCCTACTTCGGCAAGGACATCGGGTTCTACGTCTTCGACCTGCCGTGGTGGCACCTCCTGGTCAACTTCGTGATGGCCGCGTCCGTCGTGGCGCTGCTGCTCTCCCTCCTGGTCCACTACCTGTACGGCGGCATCCGTCTGCAGTCCCAGCGCGACCGCGTCTCCCCGGGCGCGCAGGTGCAGCTCTCCACGCTGATCGCCATCTTCGTGCTCGCCAAGGCGGCCGACTACTGGCTCGATCGCTACGACCTCGTCCACGGCGACGGGCCGAAGATGACCGGCATCTCGTTCACCGACGACCGCGCCGTGCTGCCGGCGAAGGCGATCCTGGCCGGGATCGCTGTCATCTGCGCGGTGCTGTTCCTCGTCAACATCTGGCGCCGGACGTGGCTGCTGCCCGGCGTCGGCGCCGCCCTGCTGCTCATCTCCGCGATCCTGCTCGGGCTGATCTGGCCGGCGATCGTGCAGGGCTTCCAGGTGCGCCCCTCGCCGGACAAGGAGATCCCCTACCTTGCCAAGAACATCGACGCGACGCGGCAGGCCTACGCGATCGACGACTCGAAGGTGATGGTCCAGAACTACACCGCACAGGCGAACGCCTCCGGGCCGGCCTCGCTCGCCCAGGACCTCGACGCGCAGGTCGCGTCGGCGCCGCTCGTCGACCCGCTGCTGGTGCACGACCTCTTCGAGGAGAGCCAGCAGGAGCGCAGCTACTACAGCCTCGCGGAGCCGCTGGACGTCGACCGCTACGACATCGGCGGGAAGGACCGCGCCCTCGTCCTCGGGGTGCGCGAGCTGGACCAGAGCGGCATCGACCCCAAGGACCGCAACTGGACCAACCTGCACACGACCTACACCCATGGCTCGGGCGTGATCGCCGCCTACGCCAACCAGCGGCCGCTCGACGACTCCGGCGAGAGCGAGTCGATCCAGTGGGCGCAGGGCAACCAGGGTGCGCAGAACGACCTGGTCGAGAACGGGCCGGGCCAGTTCGAGCAGCGCGTCTACTTCGGTGAGCAGGCGACCACCTACGCCGTCGTCGGCCGACCCGACGGTGCCTCGCCCGTCGAGCTGGACCTGGCCGAGTCGGGCGAGGACGCGGAGACCCACACGACGTATGACGGGCGGGGTGGTGTGCCGATCGGGTCGACGTTCCGTCGGCTGATGTACGGCATCAAGTTCGGCTCGTCCAGCTTCCTGCTCTCCGGGCGGATGAACGAGAACTCCGAGGTGCTCTACAACCGCACGCCGCGCCAGCGGGTGGAGAAGGTCGCGCCGTGGCTGACGCTCGACGACGACGCCTATCCCGTGGTCGTCGACGGCCGGATCCAGTGGGTGCTCGACGGCTACACGACGACCGACCACTACCCGGGCTCGGAGAAGGACTCCTTCCAGGAGATGACCGACGACGTCCTCCAGCAGAACACCGGCCTGCGCACGCTGCCGACCGACCAGATCAACTACATGCGCAACGCCGTGAAGGCCACCGTCGATGCCTACGACGGCACCGTCCGGCTCTACGCCTGGGACGAGTCGGACCCGATCCTGCACGCGTGGTCGAAGGCGTTCCCCGGAACCGTGCTGCCCCGGTCGGCGATCCCCGACGACCTGCTGCCACACCTGCGCTACCCGGAGGACCTGTTCAAGGTCCAGCGCTTCCAGCTCGCGAAGTACCACGTGACCGACGCCCGCGCGTTCCTGCAGGGCTCCGACTGGTGGCAGGTGCCGACCGACCCGGCCACGCCGGGAGAGCACCTGATGGCGCCCTACCGGATGTTCCTCGACGAGACGGGCTCGGACAAGGAGGTCTGGTCGCTCTCCACGACCTTCACGCCGAACGGCCGCAACAACCTCTCGGCGGTCATGACGGTCAACTCCGACGCCACCTCGCCGGAGTACGGCACGATGGAGGTGCTCGAGCGCCCCGACCAGCAGACGCAGGGCCCGGGCCAGGTGTTCTCCAACCTGAAGAACGACTCGGCCATCTCGAGCGCGCTGCTCCCGTACCAGGGGACCGGTTCCTTGGTGACCTACGGCAACCTGCTGACCATCCCGACGACGTCGCACGGCCTGATGTACGTCATGCCCGTCTACGCCAAGCAGGGCACGTCGTCGCCGTACCCCGTGCTCGCCTACGTGCTCGTCTCCTACGACAACCATCTCGGCTACGGCAAGACGCTGCAGGCCGCGATCACGTCGGCGCTGAAGTCGACGGGTACGCCTCAGACGCCCACTCCGACCAGTCCGCCGTCGCCGAACCCGAGCGGCTCGCCGACGCCCACGCCCAGCGGCAACCCCAACGGGAACGCCGAGCAGCGGGCGCGCGCGCTGCTCGACGAGGCGCAGACCCTCTTCACGCAGGCCGATGCCGCCGGCAAGGCCGGTGACTTCGCCAAGCGCGAGGAGCTGCTCGAGCAGGCCCAGGACAAGGTCGCGCAGGCGGTCGCGCTGCTGGAGTGACGCGGGAGGGGCACGTGCTTGCTCCCTAGCCTCCGCCATGCCGTCCGCGCCGCCCCCGAGCGCCCGGCAGCCGCTCCACGCGTGCCACCAGCCCGACACGCCGAGACGGCTGCGTGTCGCGGCCGGGGACCTGCAGCGAGGGGTCGCGCAGCCTCGGCGCATCACAGCGGGTCGGAAATGCAGGAAGTCCCGGACCTGATGGTCCGGGACTCCCTGTGTGGTAGCGGGGACAGGATTTGAACCTGTGACCTCTGGGTTATGAGCCCAGCGAGCTACCGAGCTGCTCCACCCCGCGTCGCTGAACAGAACATTACAGGTGGGGTGGGTTAACCCCAAATCGGGGTCGTCCGCGCAACGAGGGGGCCGCCGTGGACGGCCCCCTCGTCACCTGGTGCGGGAGTGCTCAGCGGCGGTAGCGCACCACCTTGCCGCCGGGCGCGGCCGGCGGTGCGCTCGGGTCTCCGGCGCCGACGAGGACGTCGGTGGTCGCGTAGAGCCGACCCCGCCAGTCCAGCGCACCGGGCATGTTGACCTTCGCGAAGGTGCGGGCGCGATGGGTGCCGTGCTTGACCTTCGAGATCATCCCGCCGAAGAGCTGGGAGACGAAGGCGTCGCCGCGGCCGTTGATGGCCAGGCCGACCGGACCGAACAGCGAGCCGACCACCTGGTGGGCCTTCTTGCCGCGGATCCGGTAGAGGGCGCCGAGCGGCATCATCTCGCCGAGTCCGCCGCCCTCGGTGGTGACGTAGAGCGAGCCGTTGGGAGCCTTCTCGACGTCGGTCGGCACCGGCTCGCTGTAGTAGGTCAGGCCCACCGCGCACGCGGGGATCCCGGCGCCGGCGGCCAGCTCAGCGGTGATCTTCACCGCCGCAGGCGGCAGCACGGCGACGGTCCTGATCCGGTGCTTGCGCACGGCGAGGATCGCGTTCATGGCCGCATCGGCGACGTAGACCGTCCGACCGCTCTGCCAGGTCGCGTAGGGGTGGGAGTCCTTGAGACCCTGGTGCACGGCGGGGCCGGCCTGCTCGACAGGCCACTGACTGGCGCACTCCCCGCTGATCCCGCGGGCGCCGTAGAGAACCCTGGCGTCGGGGTTCTTCTTGTTCTCGTAGGCGCGCACGTGAGCGAGGGTGCGGGCCTTGCCCCGGCGGGTGAGCACCTTGACCCACGAGTCGGCCGGGTTGCCCTGCGGGTCGCTGGCGGTCTCGGTGAAGACCACACGCCCGTTGTGGGCGGAGACGCCGCCGACCTCGTTGCCGTTGGCCGCGCGGTAGAGCACCTTGGGCGCCTTGCCGCGTCTGACCTTCGCGAGCATGCCGGCGAAGTTCTGGGTGAAGTAGGTGGTGCCGTCGGTGTCGACGGCCAGGCTGAGCGGGCTCAGCAGGCCATCCGCGAGGGTTCGGTGACGGCCGGCCGCCTCGGCTTGGGGTACGCCGGCCAAGCCGGCGGTGAGAGTGAGCGCCGCGACGCTCGCAATCGTCTGGAGTCTCCGCATCGAGCTGCCTCCTTGCAGGGGAATGGGTATCCGACCCACGCTCAGATCGCCTCGCCGCTCGCACGGCCGCCGAGTCGGGGAAATCGCCAGGATCGGGTAGGCGTCAGTCGGCGCGGAGAACGTGCACAATGACCTCAGTCCGGGTAACGGGCTCTCGTTCGCCGCCTTCCGAGGAGTCTCCGTGTCGCCTGCCGAGTCCGACCCCACCCCCGACGAGGCGCTCTCGTTCGACGTGTCGATCGGGGAGCGGGCCTGCGTCATCTCGGCCACGGGTGACATCGACATCACCACCGCGGAGCGCTTGCGGACCAGGCTGCTCGAGCTGGCCGACGAGGGTCACGTCAACCAGGTGCTCGCGTTCGAGGGCGACGTCTTCCTCGACTCGGTCGGTCTCGGCGCGCTGGTCTCGATCAGGCGACGGCTGCACGTCCTCGGGGGCGCACTGGTCCTTGCGTGCAGCAACGACGTCGTCCTCCGCCTGCTGAGGCTGACGAGCCTCGACAAGGTGGTCGCGGTCCACCCGACGGTCGAGGAGGCGCTCGACCGGGAGTTCGCGGGCTAGCCCGAGCCGACCGGGCCAACCATGACGACCACCTCGATGCGGGAGACGCTGCGCGCGGCCGGCCGGGTCGGCCGCGACCTCGCCGACGTCGACTGGGCGGCGACTGCGCTGGGCGACCCGGACGAGTGGTCGCAGAGTCTGCGCAGCGCCGTGCAGATCGTGCTCGGCTCGCGCTTCCCGATGTGGATGGCGTGGGGTCCCGACCTCACCTTCATCTGCAACGACGCCCACCGCCACGACAGCCTGGGCACCAAGTACCCCTGGGCGCTCGGCCGGCCGGCCCGCGAGGTGTGGTCGGAGGTGTGGTCGTCCGTCGAGCCCCGGGTGGCTCTGGCGATGGCCGGCGAGTCCACCTGGGACGACTCGCTGCAGCTCTTCCTCGAGCGGTCCGGCTACCTCGAGGAGACCTACCACACGCTCTCCTACTCACCGCTGACCGACGACGACGGTGTGATCAAGGGGCTGCTCTGTGTCGTCGCCGAGGTCACCGAGCAGGTGGTCGGCGAGCGCCGCGCCAGCACCCTGCGGGACCTCGGCATCCGCGTCTCCACCGCCGAGACGGTCGCCGACGCCGTACGCGCGGGCTGTGACCACCTGGCCTTCAACCAGGGGTCGCTGCCGTGGGTCGCGGCCTATCTCTTCGACGGTGACGGCAGCGCGTCCTTGGCCGGTACGTCGGGCATCGACCCGGGCCATCCGGCGGCGCCCCGGCGCATCGAGGCGGGCGATGCCGACCCGGTCTGGCCCGTGGGACGGCTGGCCGAGGGGTCCCGCGTGACCGTCGACGCCATCGACGAGCGCTTCCCTGACCTGCCGACGGGGGTCTGGCGGCTGCCGCCGGAGAAGGCGGTGCTCGTCCCGCTGCCGCGCCCGATGAACGCGACGCCCTACGGCTTCCTGGCCCTCGGAGCGAACCGGCACCGGCCCGTCGACGGGAGCTTCTTCGACTTCGCCGACCTGATCGCAGGGCACTTCTCGGCCGCCATCACCGACGCGCGCGCGATGGAGCAGGAGAAGGAGCGCTCCGAGGCGCTCGGCCGGCTCGACGAGGCGAAGTCGGACTTCCTCGCCAACGTCAGCCACGAGCTGCGCACGCCCCTCACCCTGCTGCTCGGGCCCGCCGAGGATGCCCTGGCGGACGAGCGGCACCCGCTGGACGACACCCAGCGCACCCGGCTCCAGGTCATCGCGCGCAACGGCAGCCGGATGCTCGGCCTCGTCAACACGCTGCTCGACTTCTCCCGCCTCGACGCGTTGCGGGACGAGTCGACCTTCCAGCCCACCGACCTGCTGCGCTACACCGCCGAGCTGGCCAGCATGTTCGAGAGCGCCGCGGACAGGGCCGGCCTGCGGCTCGCCGTGACCGGCACGCTGGAGGGCGAGACGTACGTCGACCGCGGCCACTGGGCCAAGATCGTCCTCAACCTGCTCTCCAACGCCTTCAAGTTCACCTTCGAGGGCGGGATCACCGTGAGCGTGGACCGTGAGGGGGACGCCGACGGCGACCGTGCCGTCCTGCGGGTCTCCGACACGGGGACCGGCATCCCCGAGGAGGAGCTGCCGCGGCTCTTCGAACGGTTCCACCGGGTCCGCCGCGCCGCCTCGCGCAGCATCGAGGGCTCCGGGGTCGGCCTGGCGCTGGTCGCCCAGCTCGCGGACCTCCACGGGGGCGAGGTCGAGGTCCGGAGCCGGTTGGGTGAGGGGAGCACCTTCACGGTCAGGATCCCGTTCGGCCACGACCACCTGCCCGCCGAGCAGGTGGCCGACTCCACCGACGACCTCGGGTGGCCGGTCCCCGGTCAGTCGATCGTCGAGGACACCGTCCGCTGGCTGGAGGCCGGGGCGGAGGCGCCACACGAGGTCGTCGGGCACGGGGCCGAGCACGGGCCAGAGCACGGGGGCGAGCGCGCCACCGTGCTGGTCGTCGACGACAACGACGACATGCGCACCTACGTCGCCGACCTGCTCGCCGAGGACTACGTCGTGCTCACCGCCACCGACGGGATCGAGGCGCTGGAGCTGCTGGCCGAGCGGCCGGTCGACATCGTCGTCTCGGACGTGATGATGCCGCGCCTGGGCGGGTTCGGCCTGTTGGCTCGGATGAAGCAGGACGCCCGCCTGGCCGGCGTACCCGTCGTGATGCTGTCGGCCCGGGCCGGCGAGGACGGCATGGCCGACGGACTGGAGGCGGGCGCCGACGACTACCTGGTGAAGCCGTTCGCAGCGCGCGAGCTGCTCGCGCGGCTGCGCGTGCAGCGCCGGATGATCCAGCTCCAGCACGCCGCGGCGGCGGCCGAGCGCCACGCCGTCGCCCGCGACCGCGCGATCGCCGAGGAGCTGCAGCACAGCCTGCTGCCCGACGTCGAGCCGCACTCCGAGGCGCTCGAGGTGGCCACCTTCTACCGCCCCGGCGTAGAAGGCATGCAGGTCGGCGGCGACTGGTACGACGTCATCGCGCTCGGCGGCGGCCGGACCGCGCTGGTGATCGGTGACGTCATGGGCCGTGGCGTGCGCGCCGCGTCGGTGATGGGTCAGATCAAGGCGGCTGTGCGCGCCCTGGCCCGGCTCGACCTCACGCCCGGCGAGGTCGTCGAGAACCTCGACGCGATCGTGCAGGAGGTCGCTCCCGAGGGCATCGTCACGTGCGTCTACGGCGTCTACGACGACACCGATCGCTCGCTCAGCTATGCCAACGCCGGTCACGTCCCGCCGATCCTGGTCCGTCCGGACGGGACGACCGCGCAGCTCTCGGTGGACGGGCCGCCGCTCGGGTCGGGGTACGTCGGCTTCGCGACGCGTCGCGTCGAGCTGCCCGTCGGCGGGCTCCTCACCGTCTACACCGACGGGCTCGTGGAGCGGCGCGGCGTCGACCTCGGCGCGCGGATCGAGGCCCTCGAGACGGCACTCGTGGACCTGCGCGGCCGGCCCGTCGCCGACCTGCCCGAGACCCTCGTCGAGCTGCTCGCGCACGGGGCCAACGACGACGTGGCGCTGGCCGTGGTCAAGGTGCACGACTCCGGCAGCCAGCTGATGAGGGTGTCCCTGGAGGAGGAGCCGGCCTCGGTGGCGCGGGCCCGCCGCGCCGTCGCTGCGCAGCTGCAGCGGTGGCAGCTGCCGCAGCGGATCGTGGCCGACCTCGAGCTGATCACCAGCGAGCTCGTCACGAACTCGGTGCGGCACGCGCGCGGCCCCTACGAGCTGCGCCTGCGCCACGTCCCCCACGAGGTCCTGATCGAGGTCGTCGACGCCACGCCGCTGCGGCCGCGACGACGCCGGGTCGACCGCGATTCCGAGAGCGGGCGCGGGCTGACCATCGTCGAGGCCGTCGCCGACCGGTGGGGGAGCCGCAGCACCTCCGAGGGCAAGGTCGTCTGGGCGGCCCGGACCTTCTGACGCGCGGCCGACGGTTGCGCGCCGTCGCGAGAGGGTACGACCTCCCCATGCGGGGACTCATCGGACTGATCGTGCTGATCTGGTTGCTGATCGGGGCGTTCGCGGCCTACCAGCGTGACTACTTCAGCGGTGACGACGACGTCAGCTGCAAGGACGTCGGTGACACCGCCCTCACCATCGTGGCGGGGCCGCTCAACTACTTCGGCGTCAACCCCAAGGTCGACTGCTCGAAGGTGGACGTTCCCGAACCGTCCAGCTGATCGGACAGGATCGCGGCGACACCCGCGGCCTGGGCGCGGATCTCGGGGATGGCCGTCGACTCCCACAGCGTGCCCTTGCGAGCCGGGCCGACCGTGAACAGCCCGCCGACGACGCCGCCGTCGATCCCGACCACGCGGCCGTCGAGCGTCGTGTCGAGGCCGAGTGCGAGCGGGTCAGGCGCGATCAGCCCGCTGTCCCGCAGCGCCACGAGCAGCGGGTCCGTCGCGCGGCCGAGGTCCGAGAGCGGCCCGGTGCAGTTCACCACCGCATCGACCTCGGAAGCCGGGCCGCCCGGCGCCGTCGAGACGGCACATCGCGCCCCGAGGTCGGTGGTTGTGTGCAGGGCGCCCGACGCGACGGTGAGCCGGCCCTCGAAGCGGTAGCGCGCCAGCCGGAGCGCGACCTCGGGGGCCATCCGGTGCCGACGTACCTCCCACTCGCGGTCGTAGACCGACAGGAAGCGTCGACGCTCCGGCAACGGCAGCCGTCGCCAGATGTCCTGGGTATGCGGCCGGAGGCCGTCGACGACGTTGCGCCAGTTCACCCCGAGGTGGCGCGCTGCCTCGCACTCGGCCCTGACCGCGGCGGCGAGCAGGTCGGCGGTGAGGGGGCCGGCGGGCACCTTGGTCACCCACGCGGTGTGCTGCTGCTCGACGTGGGGCTTGGGCAGGATCCCGCTCCGGCTGACCAGGGAGACCCGGCGGCGGGGGCCGTCCTCCAGCAACGTGATAGCCGTGTCGATCGCGGTCAGGCCGGTGCCGATGACGAGGACGCGCGCGTCGGCGGGCAGGGTGCGCAGACGGCCGAGATCCCACGGGTTCGCCAGGTGCCAGGGCGCCTCGGCGAGCGGCTCGCCGGATGCGTCGCGCAGGGGCGCGGGCCGCTGGTTGCCGAGGCAGAGCACGACGGCGTCGGCGCGGCTGCGGCTCCGCTCGGTGACGATCTCGAAGCCGCCGGCCGGGTCGGAGTCGGAGCCGGGGTCGGTGCGCACGATGTCGGTCACCCGGCCGGCCCGGATGCGCAGCCGGTCGTCCGCGACGTCGGTGAGCCGGTCCTGCAGGTAGATCGCGAAGTCCGCGCGGGGCAGGAAGCCCTGCGGGTCGTCGCTGCGACCGGTCCGCAGCGCCCAGTCGAGGAGGTCGCCGGGTGAGTCCGGGAAGGCGCTCATGTGCCGGGCGCGGACGTTGAGCAGGTGGCGCTGGTCGTTGGTGCCGTAGGCGACGCCGCGCCCGACCACGCCGCTCGCCTCGTGGATCACGACCTCGAGGCCGGGGTCGTCGGAGCGGGCGAGCAGGTTGACGGCGGTGAGCACGCCGCTCGCGCCACCGCCGATCACGGCGATGCGGTGGCGGGTCCGGTGAGGGAGGGCGTCGATCGTCACGGGTTTAGTCTACTAGATCGGTCTGGTTTGATCACTTCGGCTCGCCGTCGATGAGGTAGTGGCCGGCCCCGTCGTAGACCAGCTGGAGCCGTACGTCGTCGGATCCGCCGCTCACCTTCTTCTTCGGTCCGGCGTAGTCGACGTGGTAGCTCACCGTCAGCTCCTCGGGGTCCGCCCGGATCCCGCTCGGGGTGGCCTGGTGGACGTGCTTCCAGAAGGAGTCGTAGCCGGCGTACCCGCCCGACGCCTGCTGGAAGGACGGGGTCAGCATCGCGAAGGCCGCTCGGGTGTCGCTGGTAACGGTCGTGAGGTAGCCGCGCAGGAACGACGTCATCTCCTCGGCGGTCGGCTTCGCGGCCTGGGTGGTCGAGGTCTGCGGTGTGCCGGTGGCGCCCTTCGCCGGGCCCGACGTCGACGTCGACGTGGCCGAGGGCTCGTTGTTCGGGGAGCGGGACCGGCTGAGCAGCCAGCCGCCGAGCACCAGGACGAGGATCAGGACCGCTGCCATGACCGGCCAGACCAGGCGGGACCGGGCCGCCGGTGCACGCCGGGCAGGCCGAGCGGGCCGGGCGGCGGTCGGCGTCTCGGGCAGAACCTGGGTGCTGTCGGGCCCGTCGGTCGGGAGCGGGAGCGATGCGCCGGGCGGCGCCGTGGCGACGGTGTCGAGGAAGTCGCACACCTGCGCTGCGGTCCAGCGGCTCGCCGGGTCCTTGACCATCGTGGCCGCGAGCACCGTGCCGAGCGGCCCGGATCCGGCCGGCAGCCGCGGCGGGTCGTCGTGCACGATCCGGACCAGCCCGGCGACCACGTTGTCACCCAGCTCGTACGGCGTCCGGCCGGTGACCGCCTGGAAGAGCGTGCCGCCCAGCGACCACATGTCGCTGGCCGGCGTGGCCGTCGTCCCGGAGGCCACCTCGGGCGCGAGGTAGGCCGGCGACCCGGTGAGGATGCCGGTCGCCGTCAGCGTGTCGTCGGCGTCACCGCGGGCGATGCCGAAGTCGGTGAGCTTGGTCGTCCCGTCGAGCGCGACGATGAGGTTCGACGGCTTCACGTCGCGGTGCACGATGCCGGCCGCGTGCGCCACGCGGAGCGCCTCGGCCGCCTGCCGGATGATCGCCGCCGCCTCGTCGAGCGGCAGCCCGTCGCGGAGGGCCGCGAGCCGGGAGAGGGTCGTGCCCTCGACGTACTCCATCACCAGCCAGCGGGTGTCGTCGTCCTCCGCGAGGTCGAAGACGGTGACCACGTTGGGATGGCTGAGCCGGGCGGCGAGCTGGGCCTCGCGCTCGGCCCGCACCCGGCTCTGGACCCCCTCGAAGTGGCCGAGCCGCTTCAGCGCGACGTCCCGGCCGAGCAGCTCGTCGTGGGCCAACCAGACTGCGCCCATGCCGCCCCGGCCGACCTCGCGGATCAGGCGGTAGCGACCCGCGACGGGCTCGGACTCGACGGTCATCACACTCTCCAGCCTGCCAAACGACCGGTCACGTCCCCGCTTCGGCGATCCCGAGCACGTCGTGCGCGATCGGCGGCTCGGGTCGTCCCGCGGTGCAGGTCAGTCGGACGGCCGTGGCGGGGGAGCGGGTGGTACGCACCCTCACCGCGTACCCGCTCGTCGGCGTGCTGAAGACCGCGCGGGTCACCTCGCCGTCGCTCGTCGCGCCGGTGAGCCGCACCTCGTCGAAGCCGGTCAGGCCGAGCTCGCGGCGCAGCGCGATCTCGGCGGCCTGGACGGGCATCGGGTGCGTCGACCGGCCGCGGAGCCGGTCGAGGTCGAGCCGGCCCGCGCGCTGGGCGGCGATCACGTCCAGTGCGCCGGCCGGGTCGAGCTGTCCGTAGTAGAGCCCGTGGGGGAGCACCACCATGTTGCCCGCGAATCGGTCGCCGCCTACGTGCGAGACCTCCCACGTCTCCTCCGGGTGGGCCGCAGCGAGCGCCTTCGCGACCGGTCGCCCGCGCTCGGCGCAGCAGGCGTCGTGACGGCCGTTGGTGCAGACGCAGTAGATGTCTCCGTCGTGCGCCGACAGGCCGGTCGTGCCGCCGTGGCGCAGTGCGGCCAGGTCGAGGTCCAGCACGTCGCGCGGGTCGCTGAGCAGGCCTGACTCCAGCCGCGGCGCGACGGGGTCCGCCTGCGCGGCGAAGACCCGGAGCCCGTCGCTGCTGTCCGGCTCGGAGCTGTAGCGCCGGATCAGGAGGATCTTGGCGCGCAGCTGCTGGGCGCGCCGGCTCAGCTCGGCGCCCAGTCCGTCGGGCAGGCGGGCGTCGAGCAGGGCCGTGCGACCCCAGGGGCCGACGTGCTCGAGCAGCAGCCAGGTACGGACGTGGGTGGCGCTGCCCGCGACCGGCTCGTCGCGGTCGAGGCTCGCGGCCGCGCAGCGCCAGGCAGGGGTGCCGGCTGGACCGTCGGCGTCGCTGGCGACGCTCACACGATCTCCAACAGGCCCTCCCGGACCAGGCGGCGGCACAGCACGACACTGCTCTCCGGGTCCAGGGGCAGGTCGGCGGGGGTCAGCTCGGCGCGCAGCCGGAGCTCCTCCAGGGCGGGCCTGATCCGGGCGGGACCGGTCATCGCGCGGTCGCCGAGCAGCACCTCGACCTGCTCGCCGCGGTCGAGCAGGACGCACGGGTGTCCGGGGCGACGGCGCAGCCGCGTCGTGACCTCCACCGACCCCGCGGAGAGGACGTCCTGGAGCCCGCCGGAGAGCCGGGGTGGGCGCGAGGTGAGGAAGCGGCGGATCTCGGCCCCGACGGCGGCCGCGGTGTCGAGGCGGCGTACCTCGGCGGCGAGGGTCTCGAGCCGCTCGGCCAGCCCGTCGCGCAGCAGGGCCGGGTCGTCGAGGTAGCCGGCCGGCAGGTGGCCACCGTCGACGCCCGCGAGGAGCGGCGAGACGGTCCGCTCGACCAGTCCGCGCCAGGTCAGCTGGTTGATGCCGATGGTGACGTGCAGCGACACGGTCTCCTGGGCGCGGGCGGCATGCGGCGTGCCCGCGGGCAGGTACATCGACAGGCCCGGCTCGAGGAGGACCTCCTCGGCACCGTCGGCGCCGTGGATCTCCCACTGCTTGGAGCCGGCCGTCTGGAAGACGAAGACGTCGTGGCTGTCGGAGTGCACGGCGAATCCCTGGGCGCCCGGCGGCGTGAGGTAGGCGTTGGCCTGGCAGGGGTGTCCGAGCGCGAGCTCGAGCTCGGCCACCAGCCGGGTCAGCGGCGGGTGGTAGCGGTGCAGCCCCTGGAGGACGATCGTCGCGCCGTCGGCGAAGAGCTCCAGCGCCCGGCGCGGGTCGACGAGCCCGGTCAGCTGCTTGCCCGCGATCGTCGCGTGGCGGGTGTAGGACGACTCGGCCAGGACGGCGCCGTCCTTGGCCACCCGGACGGCCGGCGTCCGGATCGCGGTGTCGGTGAGGAGCGCGTCGGCGTCGTCGAGGGACAGCAGCCCGACCAGCTCGTCGGGCTCGGTGCGGTGGAGGTGCACGCGGGACGCCCAGACCTTCGCGAGGAAGGTCTGGGCGTCACCGCTGAGCAGGTCGAGGGCGTTCACCCGACGACCGGCTCCGAGGAGGAGGCGGTCATCTAGGCGTCGGTCCCGTCGCTGTCGCCACCGTCGGTGCCGTCACCGTCGGTGGCGTCACCGTCGGTCCCGTCGGTCCCGTCGCCATCGGTGGTGTCGCCGTCGGTCCCGTCCGTGCCGTCGCCGTCGGTGCCGTCGGCGTCGCCGCCCACGGAGGCGTCGGGACCGGTTGCGCCGGTGGTGGTCAGGTCGTCGTCGCTGAGCGGTCCGTCGGTCATGGTTCCTCCAAGGGTGTGGGGATGGTCGAGTCGATCATGTACCCGCTTTCACGTGGCGGTACAGCGGCATCCGCCGGATCGGGCCGCTCACGGGTTGAACAGCACCTTCACCATGCCGTCCTTCTTGGCGCGGAAGTCGGCATACGCCGACGGGGCGTCGTCGAGTGACAGGTGGTGCGTCGCGAACGACTCCACGCCGAGCACGTCCTCGTCCTGCGTCAGGAGGTCGAGGATGTCGTCGCTCCAGCGCCGGACGTTGGCCTGGCCCATCCGCAGCGTCACCTGCTTGTCGAAGAGCTGCATCATGTTGATCGGGTCCATCGCCCCGCCGTAGACGCCGGAGAGCGAGACGGTGCCGCCCCGCCGGACCGCGTCGAAGGCGCTCATCAGGGCCGCCAGCCGGTCGATGCCGGCCTTCTTCATGAACGGCTGCGCGATCGCATCGGGCAGCCGGCCGACCATCTTGTGGGTCATCTCGACCACCGGCGAGCCGTGCGCCTCCATGCCGACCGCGTCGATCACGGCGTCGGTGCCGCGGCCGCCGGTCAGCTCGCGGACCCGGTCGCCGAGCTCCTTGCCGGCCTCGTCGATGTTGATCACCTCGGCGCCACGGGAGGAGACGCGGGTGAGCCGCTCGGGCACGCGGTCGGCGACGATGACGCGGACGCCGCGGTGCAGCGCGATGCGCGTCGACATGTCGCCGATCGGACCGGCGCCGAGGACCAGGAGCGTGTCGCCGGGTCCGACGCCGGCGTACTCCACGGCCTGCCAGGAGGTGGGCAGCACGTCGGAGAGGTAGACGAACCGGTCGTCGGGCGGACCCTCCGGCACCTTGATCGGGCCGTAGCCGGCGAACGGCACCCGCAGGTACTCGGCCTGGCCACCGGGCACCTGCCCGTACAGCTTGCTGTAGCCGAGCAGGCTCGCGCCCGTGTGGTGCTCGTGGTTCTGCGTCGTCTCGCACTGGCTCTGGAAGCCGCGCTCGCACATCCAGCACGAGCCGCAGCTGACGTTGAACGGCACCACGACCCGGTCGCCGGGCTTGAGGTCGCCGACCTCCGAGCCGACCTCCTCGACGATGCCCATCGGCTCGTGGCCGACGACGTCGCCGGCGGTCATGAACGGGCTCAGGGGCTCGTAGAGGTGCAGGTCGGACCCGCACAGGCCGGTGCTGGTGACGCGGATGATCGCGTCGGTCGGGTCCTTGATGGTCGGGTCGGGGACCTCCTCGACACTCATGTGCTTGGGTCCCTGCCAGGTCACGGCTCGCATGCTGTCTCCTTCGACGGTTCGTGGATGCTCAGTCCTGGGGCTTGGTCATCCGGGCCATGAGCGGCGCGGCGAGCGCGTCGGGCAGGTGGGTGCCCAGCTCGGCCTGGATGCGGTTCTTGGCGGAGCCGGCAACGACGCTGTTCTTGCCGGCCATCAGCGCCTCGTAGCCGTCGTGGGCGACCTCCTGCGGGTCGTCCTTCGCGTCGCTCCGGCCCAGCGGGGTGTCCTCCATGGAGGCGCGGCGGAAGAACTCCGTGTCGGTCGGCCCGGGCATCAGCGACGTGACGGTGACGCCCGTGCCCTTCAGCTCCTCGCGGATCCCCTCGGCGAAGGAGTGCACGAACGCCTTCGACGCGGCGTACGTCGAGTGGTAGGGCCCGGGCGCGACCGCCGCGATCGACGAGGTGACCAGGAGGCGCCCCTTGCCGGCGCGCACCATGTCGCGGACGAGCAGCTGGCCGAGGTGCACGGTGGACCGGACGTTGAGGTCGACGAGCCGCAGGTGGTCGTCGAGGCTCGTCTCGTCGAAGCGCCCGCTGGCGCCGATCCCGGCGTTGAGGGCGACCGCGTCGGGGGTGCGGTCGATCTTGTCGTAGAGCGCCTGCACGCCTTCCGCGGTGGACAGGTCCACCTCCACGGGGACGACCCGACGGTCCGGTGTGGCCAGCTCGGCGGCCGCCTCGAGGATCGCGGGCTCGTCGGCGGCGATGACGATGTCGAAGCCGTGGTCGACGAACTCCTTCGCCAGCGCGCGACCGATGCCGGTCGAGGCGCCGGTCACGACCGCGAGAGGAGCGGACGGGCGGGGGTCCGAGGGAGTAGGCGATGTGGTCATGGCGACTGGTATCCCGGTGGGTGACGGGCATGCCGCGGCGCGCCACGGGCTACTGCTGCCCCATGACGAGCATCGACGTGGGCCGTCCCCTCTCCGGGGACGTCATCGACCTGATCATCGACGACCACCGCCGCTTCGAGCAGCTGCTGCGCCAGCTGCGCGACCAGACCGAGGACCGCGAGGCCGTGCGGCGCGCGTTCTCCGACGTCCTCATCGGGCACGGCGTCGCGGAGGAGGAGCTGGTCTACCCGGTGCTGCGGCGCAAGGCCGAGGACATCGGCGAGCACGAGGTCGAGCACGGCGAGGAGGAGCACGCCGAGGGCAACCAGGCGCTCCTCAAGGTGCTCGAGCTCAAGGGGACCGACACCCAGGCCTTCACCGACGCCGTCGAGGAGCTCAGCAACCTCGTCGCCCACCACGTCGCCGAGGAGGAGCTGACGATCCTGAGCCCGGCCCGGACCGAGGTGGGCGAGCGGATCCGGCTCGAGCTCGGCGAGAGGTGGGCGGCGCGCCGCAACGAGCTGATCGACTCCGGCTGCGGCTCGGTGGAGAGCGTGCGGCGGATCGTCGCGGAGGCCGAGCGCGAGGGGAAGCTCGACGACGATGAGTCAGGCGAGTGAGCCGGTGACCGCCCCTGGGGTCGTGACCGAGGCGTAGACACCGAACGCGGGTTCGCCCGCAGCGTTGAGCGGTCGGTAGGTGACCAGCGCCTTGAGCAGGCGGGCGTCCTTCTCGCCCGTCGCGGGGGAGTGGTCGATCACCGCGCACCGCGGGATCGCGACTCCACCGCGCAGCACCGCCGAACCTGCCTGCAGCTCCCTGCCCAGCCACGACTCCTCGACGTAGGGCTCCTCGGTCTCCACGACCAGGGTCGCCCGGAACCGCGCCGACTCGGCGAGGAGGTCGACCCCGCAGCGCTCGCCGAGGTCGCGCAGCGAGGCGGTGCCGACCAGCGTGACGGTGGGCCCGCCATAGACGACGGCCGCCGGCGGCGCGGCGGCCAGGACGACCCGCTTCCCGAGGTGGTCGCTGAGCACGTCGGCGTGCGGGCCCGCCAGCACGGCCAGCTCCACCGGGCGGCCCCAGTACTCGCAGGTCACCGTCCCACCGGTCGGCTCGATCTCGGCCGCGACCGGTGCCTGGCCCGGCGCGGTCAGCTCGAGCACATCCCCATCGCGGCCGGCGACCACGGTCAGGAGGCTCGGGTTCTGGACCGTGCGCAGGACGCGCCGCCGCTCGAGGTCGACCGCGCACAGCCGGCGGTCGCCGACAGCGCCCGTCGCAGCGAGCCCCACAGCGTCGTACGGACGGTGCGCGGTGCCCTTGACCGGCGCGTAGCCGGCAGAGACCACGTTCAGGATGATGACCCCGCTCACGAGCGAACCGTAGCCCTCATAGGGTGGGCGCCATGGTGCTGGGCTGGGCGCAGGCGCGACGGGCGGCGTACGACTCGGTCGTGCCCTTGACCGCGGTGACGGAGCCGCTCGCCGCGGCGCTCGGCCTGCGGCTCGCCGCGCCGCTGGTCGCGGCCGAGGACCTGCCCGGCTTCGACAACGCGGCGATGGACGGGTACGCCGTCGCCGGTGCTCCGCCGTGGCGCGTCGTCGGTCGCTCCCTCGCCGGCGACCCGCCGCCACCGGCAGCGGTCGGCGGTGCCGACCGGGCCGACCGGGCCGACGGGGCCGGTGAGGCGTGGGAGGTGGCCACCGGCGCTCACCTCCCTCCGGGCACGCGATCCGTCCTCCCCGTCGAGGACGCCGACGTCGACGGGGCGCTCGTGAGCGGGTGCGTCGAGCCCGGCCGGCACGTCCGGCACCGTGGCGAGGAGGCTCTGGCGGGGGAGGTGCTCCTGGCGGCGGGGACACGCGTGACGCCCCAGGTCGTCGCGCTCGCGGCCGCCGTCGGCGTGAGCGCGCTCAGCGTGGTCCCCGCGCCGCGAGTGGCGGCCCTGGTCACCGGCTCCGAGCTCGGCGACGGTCCCGGACGAGTGCGCGACGCGCTCGGCCCGGCGCTGCCGGGATGGGTCGCCTGGGCGGGCGGTACGTCGACCGGTGTGACGCGGCTGATCGACGACGCCGAGATGCTGCGCGGCGCGCTGGGCGGCGCCGACGCCGAGGTCGTCGTGGTCACGGGCTCGTCCTCGGTCGGCCGGGAGGACCACGTCCGGCCGCTGCTGGCCGAGCTCGGTGCCACTCCCGTCGCCGACGGGGTGGACTGCCGCCCGGGCAGCCTGGCGGGACTGTGGCGGCTCGCCGACGGCCGGCTCGTGGCCGCGCTGCCCGGCAACCCGTTCGCCGCGCTGGTCGCCTTCGTGACCGTCGTCGCCCCGGCGCTGGGCGGCCTCCGGGGCGACCCGCTCTCGCCGCTCGGACCGGTCACCGGCGACCTGTCGCCGCACCGGTCCGCGACGCGCCTGGTGCCCGTCAGGCTCACCGCCGACGGCGTCGTCGCCCTCGGCCACGACCACAGCGCCATGCTGCGCGGTGTCGCCGCCGCCGATGCGCTGGCCGTCGTACCCCCCGAGGGCGGGACCGCCCTCCTCCAGCCCCTGCCCGTGTGAGCGACCCGAGGAGAGAGATGACCGTCGAGGAGTGGGTGCCGAGGCTCGCCGCCGAGCTGGGCATCGAGGACGAGATCGACATCGACGCGATCCTGGCGATCGCCGGCGACGTCGCCCACGCGGTGGAGCGCAAGGCGGCACCGGTCTCGGCGTTCGTGATCGGCCTCGCCGCGGGCCGCGCCGGAGGCACGCCGGAGGCGGTCGCCGAGGCCATCCGGGCGACCCGGGACCTGGCCGGAGGCTGACGGTCCGGCGAGTGGTGCCATCATGCGCTGGTGCCCTCCGATGAGACCGTGCTCGACGACCCTGTCGGACACTCGCTCCGCGGCCACCACGCCCGCCTCGCCCGCGGCCTCGGCCGGACCACCACCTACCTGCCGGGCGTGGCCACCTTCGCCGCCGTGCCGGCCGACGCGACCGACGCCGACTGGGCCGGCCTCGCCGGCCTGCTCGGGCCGGGCGAGCTCGCCGACCTGTTCAGCTCGACGGCGACGCCGCCCGCCGACTGGGAGCAGGTGTTCGCGCTGCCGGGTGTCCAGCTCGTCGCTCCGCTCGTCGCTCCGCCCGTTGCTGGCGACGACGGAGCCGACCCGCGGGTCGTGAGGCTCGGTCCCGCCGACGTCGAGGAGATGCTCGCGCTGGCGCGGCTCACCCGACCCGGCCCGTTCTGGCCCCGCACGATCGAGCTCGGGACCTACCTCGGCATCCGCGACGGTGCCGACCTGGTCGCCATGGCCGGTGAGCGGCTGCGCCCGCCCGGATGGACCGAGATCAGTGCCGTGTGCACCGCTCCCGGTGCCCGCGGGCGGGGGTACGCCGCCACGCTGGTGACCGCTGTGCTGGCCGGCATCGCCGCACGAGGTGAGCGCGCGTTCCTCCATGTCGCCTCCTCGAACACCGGCGCCATCGCTCTCTACGAGCGGCTCGGCTTCACGCTGCGGCGCGAGGTGGCCTTCCGCGGCTACCTCACCCCGTCGGTGGAGTCCGGCCCGGAGTCCGGCCTTGAGTCCGGCCTCGAGTCCGGCCTTGAGTCCGGCCTTGAGTCCGGCGAGCCCGGTGGACCCGCGGACGCGTGAGACGGCACCTGAACGGTTAACCTCGAAGTCATGCGCAAGCGCGCCGTACGACGCAGGGTCACCCGCCTCGAGGTGGGCGGCGAGCCGCGCGTCCGCGAGGACAGGCTCGCCGCGGAGGAGCCGCTGGAGATCCGGCTGCAGGGCCGTCCGCTCGCAGTGACGATGCGGACTCCGGGCCACGACGTCGAGCTGTCGGCCGGGTTCCTGGTGTCCGAGGGCGTGGTCAGCCAGCGCGACCACATCACCACCGCCCGTTACTGCGCCGGCTCCACCGACGATGGCGTCAACACCTACAACGTGCTCGACGTGCAGCTCGCACCCGGAGTGGCGGTGCCGGAGACCGGGCTCGAGCGCAGCGTCTACACGTCGTCGTCCTGCGGGGTGTGCGGCAAGGCGAGCATCGACGCGGTCCGCACCCGGTCGTCGTACGACGTCGCCGACGACCCCGTCGTCGTCGACGCGGCGCTGCTCGCCGCGATGCCCGAGCGGCTGCGGGCGGCGCAAGAGATCTTCGAGCTGACCGGCGGCCTGCATGCAGCCGGGCTGTTCGACGGCCGGACCGGCGAGCTGCTCGTCGCACGTGAGGACGTGGGCCGTCACAACGCCGTCGACAAGGTCGTCGGCTGGGCCCTCGAGCACGAGAAGCTGCCGTTGCGCGGCACCGTGCTGATGGTGAGCGGCCGCGCGAGCTTCGAGCTCACCCAGAAGGCGTCGATGGCGGGGATCCCCGTGCTGGCGGCCGTGTCGGCGCCCTCGTCGCTCGCCGTGGAGCTGGCCGACGAGGCCGGTGTGACGGTCGTCGGCTTCTTGCGCGGGACCTCGATGGTCGTATACAGCCGGCCGGAGCGCATAGGCAGCTAGGGCCAGGTCGCCCGGCCCGGACGTACGGCTC
Source organism: Nocardioides terrae (assembly GCF_900112345.1). Classification (GTDB taxonomy): domain Bacteria; phylum Actinomycetota; class Actinomycetes; order Propionibacteriales; family Nocardioidaceae; genus Nocardioides; species Nocardioides terrae. The sequence goes on along the minus strand of NZ_FOLB01000001.1, from coordinate 222,874 downwards.
CGCATCGCCCATCGGAGGGAATTCCGGCGATTTTCCAGATCTTGCGATCTACGCCACGGAATCCCGCTACTTTGACGCTTGCCGCACCGGACGACGTCGACGCCACGAGCATCGACACGCGAGGGATGGCAGGGAACTGGCATCCACTCGGGTGGCCTGCCTGACCCTTTCAGACTGCAGGGCATCGTCCAGAGGTGAGGGAGCATGGCGGAGCCATCGACCACTCAAGCAACCCGTCGGAAGGCCTGGCGCGGCATCCGCCCCAGGCTGGTCGGGGTGCTGTTGATCCCCACAGTAGCCGCGCTCGGCCTCGGCGGCCTGCGCATGGCCTCGGCCCTCGGCGAGAGCTCCGACGCCACGCGCGCCGCCAGCGTCGCCAGCGCGCTGCCGGACAGCTTCCGCCTGGCGCTCCAGCTCCAGGTCGAGCGTGAGACCGGCAGCGTGCCGAAGATCTCGGACAAGTCGCTCGACCCGGTCCGGCAGACGACCGACAGCGCGATCAAGGTCTGGCGCACGCGACTGGCTGACATCGACTCCTCGCGCGACGCGTCCTTGCAGCAGGACCTGCGCAAGATCACCGGCACGCTCGACGACATGTCCAAGGTCCGTGCCGACCTCGCCGACCCGCGGACCCGCCTGCTGGGTCAGACGGAGTACACCACCACGCTGAACCTGCTGCTCGGCCTGGCGAGCCACCTGCCCGACCTCGGGTCGAGCAAGGGTCTCTACCGTCAGGCCCTCGCCCTGGGCCAGGTGCGTACGGCGGCCGAGGCGATCGCCGCGCAGCGCATCCTGGTCACCAAGGCGCTCGGTCAGCGTTCCATCAGCCAGTTCGACCTCACCGCGCTCGCGTCCGCCACCCAGTCCTACAAGGACGCGACCGGTTTCTTCCGCGACAACACCTCGCCCCAGGCGCAGGTCCAGTTCGACCGGATCACCGACAGCGAGGACGGCGCCAGCACGCACGCCGGCATGCAGGACGCCATCGAGACGATCATCAGCACCGGCAACCCGGTCGCCGCGCAGATCGACGTGGCCCACTGGAACACCACCTCGGCCGCCTTCCTCGGCCTGATGACCAGCGTCGTCTCGACCGCTGCACAGGACCTGGCCAAGGCCGTGGACGACCGCCGGGCCGCCGCCCAGCACGACGCGCTGATCAGCGCCCTGACCGTGCTCATCGTCCTCCTGTTCGCCCTCATCGCCACCGTCGTCGTGGCTCGCTCGATCCTGCGGCCGCTGCACCAGCTGCGTGACGCGGCCCTCGACATCGCCCGGCACGAGCTCCCCGAGCGGGTGCGTGAGATCGAGGAGTCCGACAAGGTCGACGACCTCGAGATCAAGCCCATCGCCGTCGGCAGCCGCGACGAGATCTCCGAGGTCGGCGAGGCGTTCGACGCCGTCCACGCCGAGGCCATCCGACTCGCCGGTGAGCAGGCGCAGATGCGCGCCAACGTCAACCGGATGTTCGTCAACCTCTCCCGCCGCTCCCAGAGCCTCGTCGAGCGCCAGCTGCGGCTCATCGACGAGCTCGAGTCCGGCGAGCAGGACCCGGAGCACCTGGCGAACCTGTTCCGTCTCGACCACCTCGCCACCCGCATGCGCCGCAACGACGAGTCGCTGATGGTCCTCGCCGGTGGCGACACCGGCCAGGGCGCCCGCGGACCGGTCCCGGTGCTCGACGTGCTTCGCGCCGCCAGCTCCGAGGTCGAGCAGTTCGCCCGCGTCGAGATCGAGTCGGGCGAGGCCGCGAAGTTCCGCGGCAGCGTCGCCGGCGACCTCGTCCACCTCCTCGCCGAGCTCATCGAGAACGCGACGAACTTCTCGCCGCCGGACTCACCGGTCGTCGTACGCTCGATGCGCACGTCGGCGGCAGGCCCCCTCGTCATCGAGGTCCGCGACCTCGGCATCGGGATGTCCCCGGTCGAGCTCGACGGCGCCAACGAGAAGCTTCGCAGCGCCGGCGGCCTCGACGCCGACGTCGCCCGGATGATGGGCCTGGTCGTCGCCTCGCGCCTCGCGGACCGGCACGGTCTGACGGTGGAGCTGCGGGCCAACAGCCCGCGCGGCGTCGTCGCCCGTGTCGAGATCCCGGCCGGCGTCCTGGTCGAGCCCGAGACCCGCTCCGCCCTGGCCGTGGACGTGCTCGACCCGGCGGTCCCGGTCGAGGAGCTGACTGCGAGCCCGGCCGAGGCCACGCAGCCGTGGATCTCCGAGGAGCCGCTCGAGCCGGTCGCTGTGGCCGCTCCGGCCGAGCTGTTCGACCCGTCCCGGCCGTCCGCGCTGGACGACGTGTCCGTCGAGGAGGCCGACTCCCTGGAGCCGCTCGGTGCGGAGTCCTTCCACGCCGACCCGCTCGGTGCGGATTCCTTCGACGGTGACCCGCTCACCGCGCAGACCTACTCGAGCCAGCCCGTCGCCGAGCAGGCGCCCACGCCGGCCGCCTTCACCGAGTCCGGCATCCCCACCCTCCCGAAGCGCACCGCGACCGGCGTCCCGCCGGAGGACTTCACCCGCGAAGCTCCGGTGGACCTGACTCCCGCGGCGCCCGTTCCAGCGCCCGTCGAGCCGGCTCCGGCCCCCGAGGCGCCGGCAGCGGAGCCGACCGCCGCTCCGGCGGCGTCCGCGCCCGAGCCGGCCACCCGGTCGGCGATCCGGCCCCCGGAGGGCTACACGCCGCCGACCACGCCGATCGCCTCCGAGCCTCCGGTCAAGAACTGGTTCACCACCACGGTGCCGCTGCGCGACCCCGAGGAGCTCCTCAACACCTACCTGACCGGTCGGGCCGAGGGCGTCGACGGCGCCATCAAGAACCCGCTCGGCACCATCGCCAAGCGCGCTCAGCCGGTCGTTGACCCGTTCGCGGCGCCGCAGGACCCGGTCCGCAGCGACCTCTTCCTGCCGCCGAAGGCCGAAGAGCCGCCCGCGCCGCCGGCGATCAGCTCGAGCGGTCTGCCGACCCGCGTCCCGCGCAGCAACCTGCCCGCCGGACTCGCAGGCGACTCGACGTTCGACGCGTTCGGCTCGGGCACGCCGGCCGCGCCCGCCGCCCCGCCGGTGCTGCCCGCCCCCCGCGTGCCGCTTCTGCCTCCCGCACGGCTCACGCCTCCCGCACCGGTCGAGCCGGAGCAGGTCGCTCAGGCCGCCGCGCAGCCCGCCGGGCCGGAGGAGTCCCAGCAGCCCGAGCAGCCCGAGCAGCCCCAGCAGCAGGCCGAGCAGCAGGCCGAGCAGCAGGCCGAGCAGCAGGCCGAGACCGTGCCGCCCGCCCCGACGGCCGCTCCGGGAGAGCTCCTGCAGTCGCTGAGCCCGTCCCTGGTGCGCCCGGTGGCGAAGCAGTCCGGGCCGGTGCTCGACCCGCTCATCGCCGAGCTGGCCGCCGACGTGCTCAACGCTCCCTCGGCCGCGGAGGCGCTCAACCGCCTCGACGAGGAGGACGGCGCCGACGACTCGTCGATCTTCGCGACGATGCAGTCGGAGTGGTTCACCCGGCGCACGCCCCTCGAGGCGCGTCGCAGCCAGTCGGAGCCGACGTCCGGTGAGGCGGCCCCGGAGTCGGGCGAGTGGGTCTCGCCCGGTGACGAGGGCTGGCGCCGAGCCGCCGAGCTGGCCGCCGACCCCGCCACCTCCGACGGCGACTCGCCGATGACGGTCGACGGCCTGCCGGTGCGGGTGCCCGGACGCAACCTCGTGCCCGGGTCGGCCGCGCCGGCCGCCGAGACGCTGGACACCGTTCCGGAGAACGTCGTCCAGCTGCCACGGCTGGAGCGCCGTCGTACGCGCGGCCTCACCAGCTTCCAGCAGGGTGTGAGCCGGGCCCGGACCAGCGACACGCCCGACACCGACGACCACAGTGAAGAGATCACCGTTCTCGGCGCCTACGACGCGTCGCAGAACCGAGCACACGAGGAGCACCAGTGACGACTGTCAGCGCCGGACTCGACTGGCTGGTCGACAGCCTGACCCAGCGGACGCCGGACATCGCACACGCGATCCTGGTCTCCGCCGACGGAATGCCCATGGCCAGCTCGCGGGACTTCCCGCCGGACCGGGCCGACCAGCTCGCGGCGATCACGTCGGGACTGACCAGCCTCACCATGGGCGCCGCACGCTGCTTCGCGGCCGGCCAGGTGCAGCAGATGGTCATCGAGATGGACGGTGGCTACCTGGTCCTCATGGCGGTCGGCGAGGGCTCCAGCCTCGCTGCGCTCGCCAGCCCGGACTGTGACCTCGGCCAGGTCGGCTACGAGATGCAGCTGCTCATCTCGCGGGTGACCAGCGCCCTGACCCCCGCAACTCGAACCGGCGCCGACGGCGCCTGACGGTTCATGAGGTGAGACCGTGAGCAACGCTTCCCCCGAGCCGCTTCCGCTCGTCAGGCCGTATGCCCTGACCGGCGGACGCACCAAGCCCAAACGCGATTACCCGATCGAGGCGCTCGTCAAGACCGACTCCGAGTCGGGAGTCCTCGGTGCCAACGGGTTCCGCAGCCCCGAGGAGTCGGCGATCGCCGACCTGTGCGCCCAGAGCCGCTCCGTGGCCGAGGTCGCCGCGCTCATCAAGCTCCCGCTCGGCGTCGTGCGGGTGCTCATCTCCGATCTCGTGGACCGAGGCGTCGTGCAGGTGCACACCAGTGCCTCCGCCAGTGAGGACGACCGTCCTGACGCCGCCCTGCTCGAGCGAGTCCTCCGCGGACTCCGCAAACTCTGAACAACACTGTGGAGGAAACCCCGTGATTCCCGACACCCGTCAGGCGACCATGTCGGCCAAGATCGTCATCGCCGGTGGCTTTGGCGTCGGCAAGACCACCTTCGTGGGCTCGGTCTCCGAGATCATGCCGCTGACGACCGAGGCCGTGATGACCTCCGCGAGCGCCGAGGTCGACGACCTCTCGGCCGTGCCGGACAAGCGCACGACGACGGTCGCCATGGACTTCGGCCGCGTCTCGCTCGACTCCGACCTGATCCTCTACCTCTTCGGCACGCCCGGCCAGAACCGGTTCTGGTTCATGTGGGACGACCTGACCCAGGGCGCCATCGGTGCCGTCGTCCTCATCGACACCCGCCGGCTGGCCGACTCGTTCGGCGCCATCGACTACTTCGAGTCGCGCAACGTGCCGTTCGTGGTGGCCCACAACGTCTTCGACGACGACCGCTACACCGCCGAGCAGATCCGCGAGGCGCTCGCCCTGCGCGACGAGATCCCGGTCGTCACCTGCGACGCCCGCGACCGCGCGTCGACGAAGACGACGCTGATCTCGCTCGTCGAGCACGTCCTCCAGCTCGTCGCCGCCCGCGCCTGACCGCGAGGGGTCAATCCCTCAGCACCGAGGGGTCAATCCCTCAGCACCGAGGGGTCAATCCCTCAGCACCGAAGAGTCGATCCCTCCACCCGGAGGGATCGACTCTTCGCTAGTGAGGGACTGACCCCTCGCTAGTGAGGGAGTGACCCCTCGCTAGTGAGGGACTGACCCCTCGGGGGTGCGGGGGCGACTCCTCAACGGAAGACGACGGTCTTGTGGCCGTTGAGCAGGATCCGGGTCTGGGCGTGCCAGCGGACGGCGCGGGAGAGCACCTGCGCCTCGACGTCCCGACCGGCCGCGACCATGTCCTCCACACTGGCGCGGTGGTCGACGCGGAGCACGTCCTGCTCGATGATCGGCCCCTCGTCGAGGGCGCCGGTCACGTAGTGCGCGGTCGCGCCGACGAGCTTCACACCGCGGTCGAAGGCCTGGTGGTAGGGCTTCGCGCCCTTGAAGCTGGGCAGGAACGAGTGGTGAATGTTGATCGCTCGACCGGCCAGGCGCGTGCAGAGATCGTCGGACAGGATCTGCATGTAGCGCGCCAGCACGACCAGGTCGATCTGCTCCGCCTCGACGAGGTCGAGGAGGCGCGCCTCCGCATCGGCCTTGGTCGCTCCCGTCACCGGGAGGTGCTGGAACGGGACGTCGTACGACGCCGCGAGCTGCTCGAGGTCGCGGTGGTTGGAGACGATCAGCGGCACGTCGATCTGCAGGCCGCCGCTGCGCCAGCGGAAGAGCAGGTCGTTGAGGCAGTGGCCGTCCTTCGACACCATGATCAGTATGCGGCAGGGAGCGTCGGCGGCCCGCAGCTGCCAGTGCATGCGGTAGCGCTCGGCGACCTCGGCGAACTCCTCACGCAGCCGCTCGGCCGGGACGTCGCCGAGCACCTCGAACTCGATGCGCTGGAAGAAGCGCCCCTCGCGGTGGTTCTCGTACTGCTGCAGCTCCAAGATGTTGCCGGAGCGCTCGAAGAGGAACCCCGAGACCGCGTGGATGAGACCCGGCCCGTCGGGGCAGTCCACGGTCAGGACGTACGTCGGCCGGGCGCTCCCACTCACGGCACCGGAGTCTGTCACGGCCGACCGACCGCGGGCCGCTACTGTCTCGATCGTGATACCCGTCTGCGCGCTGTCCGACCTGGAGACCTCCGAGCCGATCCGCTTCGAGCCCGAGGGCGAGCCGCCGATCTGTGTCGTGCTCGCCGAGGACGGCGAGGTCTACGCGGTGGACGACACCTGCACCCACCAGAACGCCTCGCTCTCCGAGGGGTGGGTCGAGGGCTGCGAGATCGAGTGCCCGCTGCACGGCTCGGCGTTCGACCTGCGCACCGGCAAGGTCGACATCCTGCCGGCGACGCTGCCGATCCGCACCCACGCCGTGGAGATCGTCGACGGCGTCGTGCACGTCTCGCTCTCCGACGCCCGGCCGCACCTGCCGCCGGGCGTCACCTACTGACGAGCTACTGGCCGGAGATCTTCTCGATGAGCGCGGTGGTGGAGATCGCCGGCGTCCGCGGGAGGTAGCGGACCTCGCAGATGTCGGCGAACTCGTCGAAGCGGCCCGTCCAGTCGTCGCCCATGACGAGGACGTCGGCGGAGTACTTCTCGATGTAGTGGCGCTTGAGCTCGAGGCTCTCCTCGACGAAGACCTCGTCGACGGGCTTGAGCGCGCCGACGATGGCCAGTCGCTCGGACTCGGTGAACACCGGCTCGCGATCCTTCTTCACGCGGTTCAGCGCATCGGCCGAGACGCCGACGACGAGGCGGTCGCCGTAGGACGCCGCGCGCTCGATCATCCGCAGATGTCCGACATGGAAGACGTCGAAGGTGCCGAAGGTGATCACGGTGCGAACCATGGAGTGGAGTCTCCCACGCGGGGTGAGGCGCGGCTGAATCGTTGGTCGGCACGGCACAATCGGGCCCGTGAGTGGCCTGATAGTCGGTGATCCGGCGGCGGACGAGACGCGACGGCAGGCGCTGCGCCGCATGCGAACCCTGGCCCTCGGCCTGCTGGTGGTGGCGGCGCTGGTCTACCTGGCCACCCTCCGGCGGCACGGCTTCCTCGGCTTCGTGAACTCCGGCGCCGAGGCGTCGATGGTCGGCGCGATCGCCGATTGGTTCGCCGTCACCGCCCTCTTCCGCCACCCGCTCGGCCTGCCGATCCCGCACACGGCGCTGATCCCGAAGCGCAAGGACGAGCTAGGCCGCGGGCTGGAGGAATTCGTGGGGGAGAACTTCCTGCAGGAGGAGGTGATCCGGGATCGGGTGCGCATCGCCGACGTCTCCCAGCGGGTGGGCCGCTGGCTGAGCGAGCCGGCCAACGCCCGCCGGGTCGTCGACGAGGTGTCGGTCGTGGCCGCGAGCGCCCTGTCCCGGGTGCGCGACGACCACGTCTCGTCGCTGTTCACCGAGGCGCTATTCCCGCGGCTGCGCGAGGAGCCGATCGCGCCGCTGCTCGGCGGCCTGATCGAGGAGGCGATCGACGACGACCTGCAGCGCGGCCTCGTCGACCTGGCCCTGGTCGAGCTGCACGCGTGGCTGCTCGCCAACGAGGAGACCGTCACCGACGTGCTCGGCGAGCGGGCCCCCTGGTGGACGCCGCCCGCGCTCAACGACCGGGTCGCCTCGCGCATCCACCTCGAGCTCGTGCGCTGGGTGGCCGACATCCGCGACGACCCCTACCACCGGGCCCGCGAGGCCATCGACTCGATGCTCGCCACGCTGGCGCACAACCTCCAGCAGGACCCGCCGACGCAGGAGCGCGCCGAACGGCTCAAGGACCGCATGCTCGACCACCCGCAGGTGCTGGCCTCGACCATCTCGGTCTGGAACGCCCTGCGCCGCGTGGTCACCTCATCGCTGCGCGACCCGGACGGCGCCCTGCGCGACCGCCTGCGCCGTGAGCTGTCGGACTTCGCCGAGCGGCTGCTGGAGGACGAGCCGCTGCGCCGCCGCCTCGACGGCCTCGCGGCCGACGCCGCGGTCTTCGCCGTCGACCGGTACGGCGCCGAGGTGACCGCCGTCATCACGCACACGATCGAGCGGTGGGACGGCAAGGAGGCCGCCCGGCGCATCGAGCTCCACGTGGGCCGCGACCTGCAGTTCATCCGGATCAACGGCACGGTGGTCGGCGGCCTGGTGGGCGTGCTCATCCACGCGATCACCGTGCTGGTTGACTGATGCCCGTGTTCGGTCGCAAGAAGCAGTCTCAGGAGCCCGAGCCCGAGGACGTCCCGATCCGCGAGGAGATGATCCGACTCGGCCAGTTCCTCAAGCTCGCCGGGCTCGTCGAGCACGGGGGAGAGGCCAAGGAGGTCATCGCGGCCGGCGCGGTGAGCGTCAACGGCGAGGTGGACACGCGCCGCGGCCGGCAGCTGCACGTCGGGGACGTCGTCCGGCTCGGCAGCGGGTCGGAGAGCCGCGCCGCCCGGGTGGCCGACCAGGCGACGTACGAGGACGACCTGCCCTGGTGACGCGGTGAGACGCGAAGCGGGCCGTCGAGCTCCGACGACGCAGCCGAGCGCCCGTCATGGCGTCAGGAGACGCCGAGCAGGTCCACCACGAAGATGAGGGTCTCGTTGGGCTTGATGACGCCGAGGTCGCGGTTGCCGTAGCCGAGGTGCGGCGGGATGACGAGCTGGCGGCGGCCGCCGACCTTCATCCCCTGCACGCCCTGGTCCCAGCCGGCGATGACCCGGCCGGCGCCGAGGGGGAACTGGAACGGCGCGCCGCGGTTGTAGGAGGCGTCGAACTCCTCGCCGCTGCTGAGCGCGACACCGACGTAGTGGACGCTCACCGTCCTGCCGGCGACCGCCTCCTCGCCGTCGCCCTCGGTGATGTCCTTGATGACGAGGTCGGTCGGGGGCGTGGGGTCGACGAAGTCGATCTCGGGCTTCTCACTCATGCGGGCAAGCCTAGTCAGCGGTGGTTGCCGCATCGCTGGGGCACCCGTCCGCTGACGCGACGGACCCGGTGGCGCCCGCGAAGCGGGGGAGGTGGTCGGCGGCACGGGACCGGCCGAGGTTCCACTCCAGCCAGTCGTCCCGGGCGTCCTCGCGCCCGACCAGGGCGCAGGCGGCGTCGTGGTCGGCGAGCACCGGCACCGCGTCGTCGGAGAGACCCTGCAGGTAGGACCAGTCGACCTTGCCCGTGTCGTCGTACCGGTCCAGGTTGTGCTGCGCGATCCAGGCGTCGGGGTTGACGGCGGCGATGCCGAGCAGGGCGACGACGGCGGTGACGAGCCCGGCGCGCGGGAGCCACCTGGCGTGCAGCGCGGCGCCGGCCGCGGCGACCAGGAGGACGACCAGGCCGAGCCAGCCCTCGAAGACGTCGACGAGGAGGCGCAGCCGGGTGAAGCCGTAGGCCTCCTGGTAGAGGTGCATCCGGTGGAGCGCGGAGGCCACGACGACCAGGGTGAGCAGGCAGAGCGCGCCCAGCGCGACCCGGATCCAGAGCCGGTCCGCCGGCGTGGCCCGCGGCGCCTTGCGGGCGGCGACCGCGATGACCAGCAGGGTGAGGGCGGTCGCGACGGTGAGCTGGCCGAAGCCCTGGTGGACGTAGTCGGCGTAGGTCAGCCCCGTGGTGCGGCGGACGTAGTCGTGGCCGCCGAAGAACACCGCCGCCTGGGCGACGAGGAACGCGGCGAAGACCGCGTCGACCACCAGCACCGGGGCCAGCCACTCGTAGCGGCGCTCCACGGGGCGCGCCGGCTGGCCGGTGCGGTCGACCCGGGGTGGATTGAGGCCGAGGTAGGCGCCGGCGAGCACCACGCCGCCGACGGCGACGAGGAGGAAGGCGCGCAGCACGAAGGTGTCGAGGGTGAGGTCCGGCAGCGCGGCGTCGACCCACTCGGCGAGCAGCGCGTCGGCGGAGACCAGCAGCAGGCCGAAGACGACGAGACCGGCCAGGGAGAGCACCAGGGTGCGCAGGAGCGCGGCGCCCTGGCCGAGGCCGGTCACTCGCGCGGCGGTGCGGCCCAGCCACGGCAGCCCGCGCAGGCCGGCGAGCGGCCAGGAGAGGCAGGAGACGATGAAGCCGGGCAGCGTCCGGCCTCGGGTCAGGCCGACCGCTGCGGTGACGGCCCCCGCGAGCAGGGAGAGGACGAGCAGCCAGTCGGCGGCGCGGACGGTGGGCACCAGGGCGAGCAGTGCGCAGAGCGCGGCGCAGGCGAGGGTGAACGGGTCGCGCCGGTCCTTGCTCGCCACGAGTACGACGCCACCGCCGGCGAGCAGCACCAGCGAGGTCCCGATGCCCTGGACGCGGAACGGCAGCACGATGGCGGCGAGCAGGCCGACCCCGAGGGCGCCGGCGAGCAGCGACAGCCGCGCGGGCGTGCCGGGCTCGGTCCAGAACGTGCCGAACACGTCGTCCAGGAGGGGCCGGGGCGCGGTCGGGGGAGGCGTCGCAGGCGCCTCGGAGGATGCCGGCGGTGGCGTCGGAGCCGGAGCGGCGGCGGGGTTCGGCGACATGAGGGTCTCCTGACGGACGGCGGGACGGTCGGGGGGACGGAGCGGGAGGTCGACCCGGACGCGGGCGCCGATCGCCGCCCCCTGGGGGCCGGGCTCGGGGTCGACGAAGCTGATCGAGCCGCCGTGCAGCTCGGTCACCCAGCGGGCGATGGCCAGGCCGAGGCCCGTGCCGCCGCCACCGCTCGTCGCGCGCAGCGTGCCGAACGGCTCGAAGACCCGCTCCCGGTCGGCCGGGTCCACCCCCGGGCCCGCGTCGTGGACCTCGAGGCGGTAGCGGTCGCCCTGAACCGAGACGCTCACCCGCACCACCCCGCCGGCCGGGCTGTGCCGGGAGGCGTTGTCGAGCAGGTTCGCGACGAGCTGGTGGAGCCGGTCCGGATCGGCGCTGACGACGAGGTCGTCAGGGACGCTGACGTCGTACGTCACCGCGCGGCCCAGGGCGCCCAGCGTCATCGCCTCAGCGACGGCGTCGGCCAGCAACGGCCCCAGGGGGACCGGGGCGGGGCTGAGCGGCGCCTTCCCCGCGTCGACGCGGGCCAGGTCGAGCAGGTCGGCGACGAGCGCGCTGAGCCGCTCGGTCTGCGCGAGCGCCGACCGCAGCGAGGTCGGGTCGGTCGGACCGACGCCGTCCACGAGGTTCTCGAGTACGCCGGACAGGGCGGCCAGCGGGGTGCGCAGCTCGTGGCTGACGCCGGCGACCAGGTCCCGGCGCTGCTGGTCCACCGTCGCGAGGTCGCGCGCCATCGTGTTGAAGGCGCGGGCCAGCTCGCCGACCTCGTCGCTGGAGGTGTCGGTGACGCGGACGGCGTAGTCGCCCGTCGCCATCCTCCCGGCCGCCGCCGTCATCTCGCGCAGGGGCGACGTCATGCCGACCGCCAGCAGCTGCGTGACGGCGAGCGCGAGCAGGATCGTCACCGGGATGCTCAGCGCGACAGGCACGCCACCGGCGCTGCCCAGGCTCGTCACGGCCACCGCCACCACGACGCTAGCGGCGACCAGGAGGCCGAGCTTGACCTTGACCGAGCCGACCCAGGACAGCGGCGTCATGCGGTGACCTCGAAGGCGTAGCCGACGCCGTGGACGGTGCGGATCCGGTCGGCGCCGACCTTGGCGCGCAGCCCCTTCACCTGGCTGTCCACCGCGCGGGTCGCGGAGGCGCCCGGCCAGCCCCACACCTCGGCCATCAGTCGGTCGCGGCTGACCACCGTGCCGGGCTCGGCGGCCAGGCAGAGGAGGAGGTCGAACTCGGTGGGGGTCAGCCGCACCTCCTCCCAGCCGGTGCCAGCGCTCAGCCAGACCCGCCTCGCCGCCGCGTCCACGCGCAGGCCGCCCAGCTCGGCGGGGCGACGCTCGGCCAGCTCGGCGGCCCGCTCCACCCGGCGCAGCAGGACGGCCACGCGGGCCACCAGCTCCCGCATCCGGAAGGGCTTGGTGAGGTAGTCGTCGGCGCCGACGCCCAGGCCGACCAGCACGTCGGACTCGTCGTCGCGGGCGGTGAGCATGAGCACCGGCACGGGGCGCCGGGCCTGGATCCGGCGGCACACCTCGTGGCCGTCGTACCCCGGGAGCATGACGTCGAGGACGACCAAGTCCGGCTCGTGCTCGGCGTCGGCCGCGACGGCCCCCGGCCCGTCCCAGGCGCGGACGACCTCGTAGCCCTCCGCGGTGAGCCGGTCCGACACGGTCTGGTTGATGACCGGCTCGTCCTCGACGACGAGGACCCGGCGCGACTCCTGCATGACGCCAGGCTAGAAGCGCACGTGTCGCCGAGGTGCGCGCGACGTGTGGAGGTTCCGTGCAGATCGACTCGGCCCGAACTGGAGCGGGTCAGTGCTGGTGGACGTAGCCCTCGAGCTGGTCGCGCTCGAAGGTGAGCTGGTCGATGCGGTGCTTGACCAGGTCGCCGATGCTGACGATGCCGACCAGGCGGTCGTCGTCGACCACGGGCAGGTGCCGGAAGCGTCGCTCGGTCATCACGCCGAGGATCTGCTCGATGTCGTCGGCGGAGGTGCAGACGGTGACGTCGCTCGTCATGATCGCGCCGACGGTGTTCTCGACCGCGACGGCGGGGCCGTCGGAGTGCAGCCGACGGACGATGTCGCGCTCGCTGACGATGCCCGTGATGGCGTCATCGGTGCAGACCACGCAGGCACCGATGTTGTGCTCGGCGAGGATGCCGAGCAGCTGGCGGATGGTGGTGTCGGGCGTCACCGTCACGACAGCACCGCTCGGCTTGCGGGCGAGTACGTCGCTGATGTGCATGCCTCGACCGTAGACCTGCGCCGACGGGCCGACAACCGCCCGCGCCGCTCGCTAGCGACCGTGCAGGGGCGTGACGCTGCCGGGGCCGGACGACGGCCAGTCAGGGTCGTCGTCACCGTCGGGCAGCGAGCCGAGGAAGGACAGGGCCGCCTCGTGCAGGTGGGAGTTGGTCGCGACCGCGTTGCCACCCCACGGGCCGGGAGCGCCGTCGAGGGACGTGAACGTGCCGCCCGCCTCGGTGACGATCGGCACCAGCGCCGCCATGTCGTAGAGCGCCAGCTCGGGCTCGGCGGCGATGTCGACCGCTCCCTCGGCCAGGAGCATGTAGGACCAGAAGTCACCGTAGGCGCGGGTGCGCCACACTCGGCGCATGAGGGCGAGCGTCTCCTGCAGCCGGCCGCGGTCCTCCCAGCCGGAGAGGTCGGAGTAGGCGAAGGACGCGTCCTCGAGGCGGCGTACGTCGGACACGGTGTTGCGTGTCGCCTTCATCAGCGACTTCCCGGTCCACGAGCCCTGCCCCTCGGCCGCCCACCAGCGCCGGCCCAGCTGCGGTGCCGAGACCACCGACATGACGACCTCGTCGTCGACCGCGAGGGCGATGAGGGTCGCCCACACGGGGACGCCCCTGACGTAGTTCTTGGTGCCGTCGATCGGGTCGATGATCCACCGGCGGTTGGACGAGCCCGTCGAGCCGGTCTCCTCGCCCGTGATCGCGTCACGGGACCGGGTGCGCGACAGCGTCCGGCGGATCGCCTCCTCGACGGCCTGGTCGGCGTCGCTGACCGGCGTGAGGTCCGGCTTGGTCATCACGTGCAGGTCGAGGGCCTTGAACCTGTCCGAGCTGATCGAGTCGGCGTCGTCGGCCAGCAGGTGCGCGAGGCGCAGGTCGTCGGTGTAGTCGCTGGGCACGGGGGTCAGCGTAGTGCCGCGCCCGACCGCAGGTGGGTGGACGGGCGGGCGACGCCGTGTTCGGATGGGGGATGCGCTCTCGGAACTCGTGGCGGCGGACCCGGACGGGTGCGGTCGCCGGTGCCTCGTTGCTCCTGGCGGTCGCCGTGGCCGCTCCCGCGTCGGCGGTGGTGACCGTCACCGTGCGCGACGACGGTCTCGGCAAGCTCGTGGTCGTCCGCGGGGATGCTGCCGACGACCGGGTGGTCGTGGCGTGCGTCGCGCGCTCGCTGGTCGTCGACGGCACCGCGCATGCGCGGTGCCAGGACCTCGACCGGGTCACCGTCGACGGAGGCGGCGGCAGCAACGCCGTCGACCTGTCCGGGCTCACCGGTCCGCGTTGGCTGGACGGCAACATCGAGGTCTCGAACGCCTCGGTCGTCAGCGGGTCGGCGCTCTCGGAGACGGTCCGGCTCGCCACGCCGGACGGCGCCGCGTCGGGCGGACCCGGCGATGACGGCATCTTCGGCGGTGGCAGCGTCGCCGGCGGTCCCGGCAGCGACGTCCTGTGGGGCGGCCGCATCCTCGACGGTGGACCGGGGCTGGACCAGCTGATGCCCGACCCGACCACCGGCGTGTCCGCGCGGGGTGGGCAGATCCAGATCGCCGAGTCGGTACGCCGCGAGGGCCGGGTCTGGCAGGACGGCACCATCCCGGCCTACGTCCGCGACCGGGTGCTGAGCCGGGTCCGTCTGCGCCCCTCCCTGGCCACTCTCGTGGGGCCCGCCGGACTCCGCCACGTCATCCGGCTCGCCGCGATCCGCGGCTGGACCGTCAGCTTCCAGACCGGTCGGACGGCCCGTGCCCGGCGCATCGACGCGCGCGGGATGCGCGGTCCGGGGATCGGGTTCGGCGGCGCGGGACGCGACGAGATCCTCGGTGGCGCCGGCCGCGATGTCCTGGCGGGGTTCGCCGCCTACGACGTCGACGACCGCGGCATCTCCCAGCGCAGCGGCCGGGACGTGCTTCGCGGCGGTCGCGGCGACGACACCCTGCGGGGCGGGCGGGGCGCCGACCGCCTGGTGGGCGGCCGCGGCCGCGACCTGCTCGACTGCGGTGGCGGTCACGACGTCGCCATCGCCGACCACCGCGACCTGGTCCGGGGCTGCGAGGTCGTCCACTACCGCTGACGACCGGTCAGTGGCCGGTCAGTGGCCGGTCGGTGGCCGGTCGGTGGCCGGTCAGTAGAGCGGTTCGGACCGGGCGGCCAGCAGCCGCCGGAACGACTCGACCCGGTCGGGGTCGGCCTGGCCCTCCGCGACCGCGACGTCGAGACCGCACTCCGGCTCGTCGACGCCGTGGGTGCAGCCGCGCGGACAGTCCTCCGTCATCTCGTCGAGGTCCGGGAAGGCCTCGATGAGGTGCTCGGGCTCGACGTGGGCCAGCCCGAACGACCGGATGCCCGGCGTGTCGATGATCCAGCCGCTCGCCCGCGGCAGCTCGAGCATCAGCGCCGAGGTGGAGGTGTGCCGGCCGCGCCCGGTGACGGCGTTGACGTGGCCCACCTCTCGGCGGGCGTCGGGCACGAGCGCATTGACGAGGGTCGACTTCCCGACGCCCGAGTGCCCGAGCAGCACGCTGGCCCTGCCCTCGAGGCGGTCGCGGAGCTCGTCCAGCCCGTCGATACCGGTGTCGCCCCCGCGCTGGGTGACCACCCACGGGACCCCGAGGGCGCGGTAGGTCGACAGCAGCGTCTCCGGATCGGCCAGGTCGGCCTTGGTGAGGCAGAGCAGCGGCGTCATGCGCGCGTCGTACGCCGCCACGAGGGCGCGGTCGATGAGCCCGTGCCGTGGTTCCGGGTCGGCCAGCGCGATGACGACGACGAGCTGGGAGGCGTTGGCGACGATCACCCGCTCCACCGGGTCGTCGTCGTCCGCCGTGCGGCGCAGCACGGTGCTGCGCGGCCTGACCTCGACGATCCGGGCGAGAGCGCCCTCGATGCCGGAGACGTCGCCCACGACCCGCACGTGGTCGCCGACGACGACCCCTTTGCGGCCCAGCGGACGCGCCTTGACCGCCCAGATCTCCCGGCCGTCGACGATCAGCGTGAAGCGCCCGCGGTCGACCGTGACGACGACGCCGTCGACCGCCTCGTCGTAGGTCGGCCGGTCCTTGGTCCGCGGCCGGGTTCGCCGCCGCGGCCTGTCGTAGTGCTCGACGTCGTGGTCGGAGTAGCGGTTCGTGTTGCGGACCATGGGGGCTTCGGTCGACTCAGAACAGCGAGGCCCAGAAGGGCGCGAAGTCGGTGAAGGTCTTGGACGTGGTGGCGACGTTCTCGACGAGGACCGGGTCGTCGTCACTGCCGACCGCGGCCGCGACCACGACCCCCGCGTGCGCCATGCGGTGGTCGGCGTAGGTGTGGAAGGTGCCGCCGTGCAGCGTGGCCGGCCTCAGCGTCAGTCCGTCGGCGTGCTCGGTGACGTCGGCGCCGAGGTCGCCGAGCTCGGTCGCGAGCGCCGCCAGCCGGTCGGTCTCGTGACCGCGGATGTGGCCGATGCCGCGCAGGTGGCTGGGGGTCGTGGCGAGCGCGCAGAGGGCGGCGACCACCGGGGTCAGCTCGCCGACGTCGTGCAGGTCGGCCTCGATGCCGAGCAGCTCTCCGGTGCCCGTCACCGTCAGGCCCTCGTCGCTCAGGGCGACCCGGCAGCCCATCTGCTCGAGCAGGCCGCGCAGCGCGTCGCCGGCCTGCGTGGTCCGCAGCGGCCAGTCGCGGACGGTGACGCTGCCGCCGCTGACGGCGGCCAGGCCCAGGAACGGCGCGGCGTTGGAGAGGTCCGGCTCGATGGTGTGGTCGACCGCCTTGATCGGCCCGGGCGCGACCACCCAGCGGTCCGGCTCGCCGCGGTCGTTCAGCGCCGTGTCGACCACGACGCCGTGCGCCCGCAGGATCTCGACCGTCATGTCGA
Source organism: Nocardioides terrae (assembly GCF_900112345.1). GTDB lineage: Bacteria > Actinomycetota > Actinomycetes > Propionibacteriales > Nocardioidaceae > Nocardioides > Nocardioides terrae. Next base: position 205,992 of record NZ_FOLB01000001.1, on the reverse strand, counting down.
TGTGGGGGAGCGACGGGACCGGCTCGCCCGCGTGCCGGACGTCGATGCCCGCGTCGTAGCGCGCGCCCGCCAGCAGCAGCGCGGAGACGAACTGGGAGGACCCCGACGCGTCCACGGTGACCATGCCGCCGGGCACCGCGCCGCTGCCGCGCAGGCTGAAGGGCAGGGCGTCGCCCTCGACGTCGACGCCGAGGGCCCGGAGCGCGGCGAGGATCTCGCCGATCGGCCGCTGCCGCATGTGGGCGTCACCGTCGAACGAGACCAGCCCGGTGCCGAGGGCGGCGACCGGGGGCACGAACCGCATCACGGTGCCGGCGAGGCCCACGTCGACGGTCGCGTCGCCGGCGAGCCTCGCCGGCGTGACTGTCCAGTCCTCGCCGCTGGTGTCGATACCGGCGCCGAGCGCGGAGAGCGCCCCGGCCATCAGCAGGCTGTCGCGCGAGCGCAGCGCCCGGCGTACGACGGAGGGGCCGTCGGCGATGGCGGCGAGGACGAGAGCCCGGTTGGTCAGAGACTTGCTGCCGGGGAGCGTGACGACGGCGTCGACCGGTCCGCGTGCGCGCGGTGCGGGCCAGGGATCGTCGAGCGGTGCCGTCACGCCGGCAAGGCTATCGGTCGCACGGCGTGCCGACTCAGTGCAGGTGCGCCTTGGCCTTGATCACTCGGGCCTCCTGGCGGGCGGTCCGACGTGCGTCCTTGGCGGCGTGCCTGGCGCGCCAGGCGACGCCCGGCCGACCGTTCGTGTCACCAGCCGCGATCAGGAGGCCGCCGAGCAGCGAGACGTTCTTGAAGAACTGCGTGCGCTGGGCGCTCTTCGCGGCGGGATCGGTCTCCTCCCAGAAGGGATGGCCGGCGATCGTCGTCGGCAGGAGGGTGAGGGCGAGCAGCGCCGACGACGCGCGTGGCGCCTTCCCCGTCGCGAGCCCGACCGCGCCGAGGATCTGGGCGGCGGCGTTGATCTTGACCCAGGTCGCGGGCTCGGTGGGCACAGGTACGCCGGCGCGACGACCGGCCTTCTCGGCGAGCGGCAGCAGCCGCTCGGTCACCTTCTTGGCCTTCGCCGACGTGCTGTCCATGTGCTTGATCGCATGCAGCGGTCCGGCCACGAACGACGCGGCGAGAAGGGGGCGGGCCAGGAGTCTGCTGACGGTCATGGCTTCTCCATACCCTGATCCGTCCGTGACCACACTCCGTCCCCCTAAGGTGGTTCCCGTGTGTGGTCGCTATGCGTCGAGCCGCGATGCCGGGGAGCTCGCCGAGGAGTTCGACGTCGCCGAGCTGCACATCGACGAGCCTCGCCCGGCCGACTGGAACGTCGCGCCCACCAAGGAGGTCTACGCCGTCCTCGAGCGTCCGGCCAAGGACGACCGTCCTCAGCAGCGCCAGCTCAGGACCCTGCGCTGGGGCCTGGTGCCGTCGTGGGCCAAGGACCGCTCGATCGGCAACCGGATGATCAACGCCCGGATGGAGTCGGTGGCGGAGAAGCCGGCCTACCGCAAGGCGTTCGCCTCCCGGCGCTGCCTGCTGCCCGCCGACGGCTACTACGAGTGGTACGCCACCGAGCAGCGGACCAAGGCGGGCAAGGCCGTGAAGCAGCCCTTCTTCATCCGTCCGCGCGACGGTGGCGTCCTGGCGATGGCGGGGCTCTACGAGATCTGGCGCGACCCCACCAAGCCGGACGACGACCCGCACCCGTTCCTCTGGTCGTGCACCGTGATCACCACCGACGCGCCCGACGACCTCGGCCGCATCCACGACCGGATGCCGCTGATGGTCGAGCGCGGGCGGTGGGCCGAGTGGCTCGACCCCACCGCGTCGGGCTCGCTCGACCTCCTCGTCCCGGCAGCGCCCGGCCGGCTGGAGGCCTACCCCGTCTCCACCCGGGTCAACAGCGTCGACAACAACGGCTCCGACCTGGTCGAGCCCCTGCCCGTCGAGGGCCCCGAGGCAGCGGTCTCCGACGAGCAGGGGAGCAGATGAGCAGGATGCGGATCGAGACGCCGTACGGCGAGGGGCTGCTCGTGACCCGTCGGGCCCGCAGCCCGCTCGCGACCGTCCTGCTCAGCCACGGGGCCGGCAACGGGATCGACACGCCCGACCTGCTGGCCCTCGACCGTGCCCTGCCGCCGCAGGGCATCACGGTGGTCCGCTTCGAGCAGCCGTGGCGGGTGGCCGGGCGCCGGATCGCCACGCCGCCCGCGACGCTCGACGCCGCGCTGACCCACGCGGCGAACTGGATGCGGGTGCGCACGCCCCTGGTCGTCGGCGGCCGCTCGGCGGGCGCCCGCTCCGCGGCCCGCACCGCCCGGTCGCTCGGCGCGGCCGGCTGCCTGGCCATCGCCTTCCCGCTGCACCCGCCCGGCCGGCCGGAGAGCTCACGCGTCGAGGAGCTGCGCGGCGCACGCGTCCCGACGCTGGTCGTGCAGGGCGAGAAGGACACGTTCGGACGGCCCGACGAGTTCCCGGACCTGCCCGGCGTCGACCTGGCCGTCGTCCCGGGCGCGGACCACTCGATGAAGGTCGGCAAGCGCGGTCCGGTCAGCCAGGAGGACGCCCTCGCGGTGCTCGTCGAGTCCGCCCTCGAGTGGTTGGTGCGCGACGTGGTCGGCGCGCGCTGACCGGTGCCGGCGGCCGGGAATGGCCGGCGCCGTCGCCGCGTTGCGAAGAGCATGACCGTCCTGCTCGAGCGCCCCGATGCCGCACCTGTGCTGTCCGGCGTGCGCGTAGGCTGGGCGGCGATGAGTGAGTCAGACTTCCACGACCTCGTTGACCTCGACGCGACACCGGCTCCGGTCGATGTCGCCACCGAGACCGACGCCGAGCGTGCGACGCGGTTCGAGCGCGATGCCCTGCCCTTCCTCGACCAGCTCTACTCGGCGGCCATGCGGATGACCCGCAACCCGGCCGACGCGGAGGACCTGGTCCAGGAGACGTTCGCCAAGGCGTACTCCTCCTTCCACCAGTTCCGGCCGGGCACGAACCTCAAGGCGTGGCTCTACCGGATCCTGACCAACACCTTCATCAACACCTACCGCAAGAAGCAGCGCCAGCCGCAGCAGTCGATGTCCGAGGACGTCGAGGACTGGCAGCTCGCGCGGGCCGAGTCCCACAGCTCGACGGGCCTGCGGTCGGCGGAGACCGAGGCGCTCTCGCACCTGCCCGACAGCCAGGTGAAGGAGGCCCTCCAGCGACTCCCCGAGGAGTTCCGCCTGGCCGTCTACCTCGCCGACGTCGAGGGGTTCGCCTACAAGGAGATCGCGGAGATCATGGAGACGCCGATCGGCACCGTGATGTCGCGGCTGCACCGCGGCCGCCGCCAGCTGCGCGACCTTCTCTCCGACTACGTGCGTGACAACGACCTTCTGCCCGTGGGCACGGCGAGCGAGGACAAGAAATGAACGACCGGCACGACCCCACCGCCGCCGAGTGTGCGGACTTCCTCGAACAGATCGTGTTCTTCATCGACAACGAGCTGGCCGAGGCCGACTGTAGCGCCGTCCGGGAGCACCTCGACAGCTGCAACCCCTGCCTGGAGAAGTACGACCTCCAGCGCACCATCAAGTCGGTCGTGGCCCGCTCGTGCAGCGAGGTCGCCCCGCACGAGCTGCGCGACAAGGTGATGCTGCGGCTGCAGCAGGTGCGGGTCGAGGTCACCACGACCACGACCACGGTTCGCGAAGGCTGACCGACCGGCCTGATTTCGCGGCAGCGGGGGCGGTTTGAGAGACTGTCCCTCGGCCCGTGTCGCGGGCAGGAACCCGCACGGCACCCCGCTACGGGCACAGGATTCAGGAGGACACCATGGGCAAGACCGGCCGCAAGCGCCGCGCGCGTCGCAAGAAGGGCGCGAACCACGGCAAGCGCCCCAACAGCTGAGCACCGCTCACTGACGTCGGAAGGCCTCGCACCGGATCACCGGTGCGGGGCCTTCTGCTGTGTGACGGCGGACTGGGACCCGTCAGGCGGACAGGTCGGGGTTCGTCCGCTGCAGGGCGTCGATGACGACCAGGAGCAGGTCGGCCCGGACCTCCGGCTGACGACGGCCGAGGGCGAGCCGCAGGTGCAGCGAGCGCAGGAAGGACTGCGCGTTCGACGCGGTCGTGACGGCTGCGGCGTCGTCGCCGTCGTCGCTGCGTCGATCGGGTGCCGAGGCCGCAGCGGCGATCCGCTCCACCCACGGCTCGAGCACGCCGAGCGGCAGTGCGTTGCGTCGCAGCACCGCCAGCGTCGCCGCCGCGAGGCGGTCGGGCTCGTCGAGGCCGAAGGCTACCGCGCTGGGCGCGAGCACCCGGTCGGCGACGACGTCGAGCACGACCGTCAGCTCCGGCCGGCTCACGTGCGGGGAGGCGGCCAGGACGGCGAGCGCGTCGGCGCCGCGCGCGATCGTGCGCGCCGATCCGCGTCCGGGGACGAACCCGCGCAGGTCGTGCTCCCGCAGCAGCCAGGTCGCGAGCCGGTCGCCCCACTCGAGGACCTTGCCGCCCGGCACAAGAGGACGCTCGTTGTCCCGCTCGATGCACGCCGTGAGTACGACGGCCGAGGACGTCCGTCGGAAGACGGTGTCGTCGCCGGTGTCACCGCCGGGGCCATCACCCGGGCCATCACCCGGACCATCACCCGGACCATCACCGGGGCCGCCGCCTGCGCGGCGCTTGGCGCTGTTCCTCCCGGACAGGCCGACGCCCAGCCCGGTCGCCATGCCGTCTCCCAGGCCGGCCAGCAGGTCGTCGTACACCCCGCGCTCGATCCAGGCGACGAGCGTGGGCACAGCGATCGCCTCGCGGATCTCAGGATCGGGGTCGCCCAGCATCCGGGTGAGCTCGGCGGTCAGGTCGTCGAGCGGTCGGTCCGAGGGCACGGCGAGCCCGGTTGCGTGCACGCTCTCCCAGTACGACCCCGACATCGCCATGCACCCATCCTGACAGACCCCGCCGGTCGCCCACACATCGCGTAGAAGCCGTGGCTACGCTTGCCGCCGTGCCGACCCTGAACGAGCTGGTGCTCAGCCACACCGACCTCGACGGGGCCGATGTCGACTGGCTCCAGCTGCTCATGGCCGACTGGCAGATCGTCGCCGATCTGTCCTTCGCCGACCTCGTCCTGTGGCTGCCCGACCGGGACGGGCAGGGGTTCTGGGCTGGTGGTCAGATGCGGCCGACGACCGGTCCCACGGCCTACGTCGACGACGTGCTCGGCACCTTCGTCCCGGTCGGTCGCCGACCGCTGCTGGACACCTCATACACCAAGGGCCGGCTGGTGCGCGAGGGCGATCCGGAGTGGCGCGACAACGTGCCCGTCCGGGTCGAGGTCATCCCCGTGCGGCGGGCGGGCCGGGTGATCGCGGTCGTTGCGCGCAACACCAACCTCCTCGGCGTACGCACGCCGTCGCGGCTGGAGCTGACCTACCTGCAGACCGCCTCCGACCTCACCCAGATGATCGCCAACGGCTACTTCCCGTCCTCGGGTCAGCGCAGCGACCACGCCGACACCCCACGCGTCGGCGACGGTGCGGTGCGCGTCGACGCCGACGGGAAGGTCGAGTACGCCAGCCCCAACGCACTCTCGGCCTTCCGCCGGCTCGGCCTCTCCGGGGACCTGGCCGGCCTGTCCCTGGCGCAGGTCACGCGCGAGCTGGTCCCTCCGCGCAGCCGGCCCGACGAGGAGACCCTGAGCGCGGTCCTCGGCGGCCGCGCGCACCGCGACACCGAGATCGGCACGGACCTGGTCGTCCTCATCGCACGGGCGATCCCGCTGCGGCCCAAGGGTGACCACATCGGGGCGCTGGTGCTGGTCCGCGACGTCACCGACCTGCGCCGCCGCGACCGGGAGCTGGTCACCAAGGACGCCACCATCCGCGAGATCCACCACCGGGTGAAGAACAACCTGCAGACGGTCGCCGCGCTGCTGCGGCTCCAGGCGCGGAGGATCGACTCGGCGGAGGCCAAGTCAGCGCTCGAGGAGGCGGTACGCCGGGTCGGGTCGATCGCCATCGTCCACGAGACGCTGAGCCAGGCGGGCGAGGAGGTCGTCGACTTCGACGAGATCGCCGACCGGATCGGCGGCGCGCTCGGCGAGGTGGGCGCCATCGGCGCGGCCGTCCGCGTCCGTCGCCAGGGCAGCTTCGGCGGCCTGGACGCCGAGGTGGCCACCCCGCTGGCGATGGCCCTGACCGAGCTGCTCCAGAACGCGGTCGAGCACGGCTACCCCGAAGGCGCATCGGCCGACGTCGCCCGGATCGTCATGGCGGTCAGGCGCACCGACGCAGCACTCACCGTCACGGTCGAGGACGACGGTCACGGCCTGCCCGACGGGTTCGACCTGGCCACCTCGACGAACCTGGGGCTCTCGATCGTGGGCACGCTGGTGGAGTCCGAGCTCGGCGGCAGCCTGCGCCTCGAGAACCGTCCTTCGGGGACGGGCGCGCGTGCCGAGATCAGGGTGCCGTTGCGGTGACCGGCCTCAGACGTTGGTGCGGACGCGGGCTCGGGCGTTGCGCCGTTTGAGGGCGCGTCGCTCGTCCTCGCTCAGGCCTCCCCACACGCCGTGATCCTGACCGGCCTCGAGCGCCCACTGCAGGCACTGCTCACGAACGTCGCAGCGGCGGCAGACTGCCTTGGCCTCCTCGATCTGAAGGATGGCCGGGCCGGTGTTCCCGATGGGGAAGAACAGCTCCGGGTCCTCGTCGAGGCACGCCGAACGGTGGCGCCAATCCATGGCTGGCGGATCCCTCTTTCCATAAGCGTTTGGGGCTGCGGTGCCGGTTCAACGGCTGCCGCACGGCTCGGGGCGTGATGTGTGAACGCCTTCACGAGCGCACCGGACTAGTTTTCCGACTATTGGCACGTTAAACAAGGGGCAGCGGTGGTGTGTTTCATCACCGCCCGCCCACCTTCCGGCCGACGGCCTGCCCGGGGTGCGCCGGCCGCCTCGTAGGCTGCCCCGGTGACCCGTAGTCCCCTCGGCCATACCTCGCGGCCCCTGCCTCTCACGATCGCCGTCGTGCTGGTGGGGCTGGAGGCCCTGGTGCTGACCGTCGTCGCCCTGCTCGACCTCGCCGACCTCAGCGGCGACCAGCTCACGATGGGGACGACCGCAGCGGTCTTCCTGCTGCTGTACGCCGCGGCGCTCGCGCTGTGCGGCTACGGACTGCTGCGTCTGGTCTCCTGGGCGCGCAGCCCCGTCGTGCTGACCCAGCTGATCCAGCTCGGCCTCGCGTGGGACTCCCGCCACAACCCCACGGTCGCCGTACCGCTGGCGCTGGTGGCCGTTGCGGTGCTCGCCGCGATCCTCTCGCCCGCCAGCCTCGCCGCGCTCGAGCCGCAGGACGAGGACTGACCGGCTAGACGTTCCGGTTGTCGTCCAGACCGGCGCGAAGCTGCGCGAGGGTGCGGGTGAGCAGCCGCGAGACGTGCATCTGCGAGACGCCGATCTCCTCGGCGATCTGCGACTGGGTCATGTTGCCGAAGTAGCGCAGCAGCAGGATCCGCTTCTCGCGGTGGCCGAGCTGCTCGAGCAGGGGCCGGATCGACTCGCGCAGGTCGATGTGGGCGAGGTTCGCGTCGTCGACGCCCAGGGACTCGAGCATGCTCGCGGCGCCGTCCTCGGATTCCTCGCCGGCGTCCAAGGACAGGGTCGCGTAGGCGTTCCCCGACTCCAGGCCCTCGACGATCTCCTCGACGCTGCACTCCATCTTCGCGGCCAGCTCGGGAGCGGTCGGCGAGCGGCCGAGCGACTGGGTCAGCTCCGCGCTCGTGGTCGCGATCTGCATCCGGATCTCCTGCAACCGGCGCGGGACGCGGATGGCCCAGCCCTTGTCGCGGAAGTGGCGCTTGATCTCGCCCAGGATGGTCGGCGTCGCATAGGTCGAGAACTCGACGCCCCGGTCGGCGTCGAACCGGTCGATGGCCTTGAGCAGGCCGATCGCACCCACCTGCAGCAGGTCGTCGAGGGGCTCGCCCCGGTTGCGGAACCGGCGGGCGCAGTGCTCGACGAGCGGCTGGTGCAGGCTGACCAGGTCGGCGCGGGCGCGCTCGCGGGCGGAGGCGGACGTGCGCCCGCCGGTCAGGACGACGAAGAGCTCGGCGCTGCGGCGCTTGACCTCGTCGTACCCCCCGGAGCCTTCCGGCTGCTCTCCTCGCGTCGACGCCTCGACCATCTCAGCCGTCGACCCCGGCGCGGGGGTCGACGTCGCCGCCGGACACGTCGATCGACGAGGCGGTCCGCAGGGTGACCTGGAAGATGCCCTCCTCGGTCGTCGCCGTCGCCTCCTCCGCGAGGGTGGTGAGGACGGTCCACGCGAAGCTGTCGCGCTCGGGCACCACGCTCCCCGCCGTCGTCGAGACGGCGATGGTCAGCTCGCGCGGCGCCAGCCAGTAGCGGATGGTCAGGTCGGCGCCCGGCTCGGCCGCCTCCAGCACCAGCGCGGCGGCCTCCCCGACGGCCATCCGCACGTCCTCGAGGTCGTCGAGGGTGAAGTCGAGGCGAGCGGCGAGCCCGGCGGTGGCCGTCCGCAGCACCGAGATGAACGCGCTGTCGGTGGGAAGGCGCAGCTCCACGTCGGACGTCGTGTCACGCGTGATCAAAACCGTGTCCTCCTGCAGCAGACGGGGCCGGTCGAGGTTCTACCCCGACCCGGCCCCGTCAAACGCTCGTGCGTGCTCAGGCCTTCTTCCTTCAGCTCCTGGCTGGCGCCGCGAGCTGGCTCAGACGAAGAATGCCTTCGTTCCTCAGGCCTTCTTCGTCTCCCAGAAGATCTCCGCGATCTCGTCGATCTTGGCGAGGAGCTGGTCGGCCTTCTCGGCGTCGAAGGTCGCCTTGGTGCCGGTGCCGCTGGCGAGCTTGCAGGCCTCGTTGATCAGCGTGTGCAGCTGCGGGTACTTCTCGAAGTGCGGGGCCTTGAAGTAGTCGGTCCACAGCACCGTGAGGTGGTGCTTGACGATCTGCGAGCGCTCCTCCTTGATGAGGATGGCGCGGGTGCGGAAGTCGGGGTCGTCGTTGTCCGCGACCTTGCCGATGATGGCCTTGATCGACTCCGCCTCGTAGCGCGCCTGCGCGGGGTCGTAGACGCCGCAGGGAAGGTCGCAGTGGGCGGAAACCTCGATGGTGGGGGCGAACAGTCGCGCGAACATGCGGGTCCTCTCGTCGGGGAAGGGAAGCGGTCGGCTGCGACACTACTCCGCGTGTCGCGTCGCTCTCCACAGGTACCCGGTTCGCGCTCGCGCGCGCGGTGGGGGCTCGCTCGCGTGCGTGGCGAGTCGATGGATCCGACCCTCCTGCCGGGGGATCGGCTGTTGGTCTCCTACCGCCGCGCCGGGCAGGAGGGGGACGTCGTCGTGGCCCGCCTCCCCGACGGCACCATCGCGGTCAAGCGCGCCGTCGAGAGGCGTACGACGCGCACCGGCGGGCCCGGCTGGTGGCTGCTCAGCGACAACCCCGGTGCGGGCGTGGACTCCCGGCACCGCGGCGTGATCCCGGAGGCGGACGTCCTGGCCGTCGTCCTGCTCCGGATGTGGCCGCGACCCGGGCGGATCCGGCGTCCGTTGTGAGCCAGACCATAGCCGCGGTCGGGCGACGGGCAGCGTCATCCGTGCCAGACTCGAAGGACCGGTTCATCCCGTCCGCGACCACCCTTCGCGTCGACCTCGCCTGACACCCCCCGGGCGGCCACCTCCTCACAGGCCAGCATCCTGCTGGCCGCACAGAGAGCAGCCCATGAACGTCCCCACGAACGACACCTGGCGCCCCCACGCCGGCGACCCGGTCTTCGACCTCCACGCCGGCGGCAAGATGGAGATCGCGCTGTCGGTGCCGCTGAGCGGCAACGAGGAGCTCTCGCGGGCCTACACGCCCGGAGTCGCCCGGGTGTGCTCGGCGATCGCCCGCGACCCCTCCCTGTCCCAGCACTTCACCTGGGTCCCCAACACCGTCGCCGTGGTGACCGACGGGACCGCGGTCCTCGGCCTCGGCGACATCGGGCCGGCCGCGGCGATGCCCGTGATGGAGGGCAAGGCGGTGCTGTTCAAGCAGTTCGGCGGCGTCGATGCCGTGCCGATCTGCCTGGACACCACCGACGTCGACGAGATCGTCGAGACGGTCATCCGGATGGCGCCCAGCTTCGGCGGCATCAACCTGGAGGACATCTCCGCACCGCGGTGCTTCGAGATCGAGGCGCGGCTCAAGGAGCGCCTCGACATCCCCGTCTTCCACGACGACCAGCACGGCACCGCGGTCGTCACCCTCGCCGCGCTGTGGAACGCCCTGCGGCTGACGGGACGCACGGTCGAGTCGACCCGCGTGGTGATCTCCGGCGCCGGCGCTGCCGGCGTCGCCATCGCCAGGATCCTCGTCGAGGCGGGCGTGAAGGACCTGTGCGTCACCGACCGCAAGGGCATCGTGAGCTCCGATCGCGAGGACCTCACGCCGGTGAAGCGGACGCTCGCGGAGCTGACCGCCGACCGCCACGGGCACGCCGGCTCGCTCGCGGACGCGCTGCGCGACGCCGACGTCTACATCGGCGTCTCCGGCGGGACGGTCCCTGAGGAGCTGCTCGCCACGATGGCTCCCGAGTCGATCGTCTTCGCGATGGCCAACCCGGACCCGGAGGTCCACCCCGACGTGGCGCACCGGTACGCCCGCGTGGTCGCCACCGGCCGCTCCGACTTTCCCAACCAGATCAACAACGTGCTCGCGTTCCCCGGCATCTTCCGCGGTGCGTACGACGCCCGGGCCACCGCCATCACCGAGGGGATGAAGCTGGCCGCCGCCCGGGCGCTGGCCGACCTGGTGGGGGACGACCTCAGCGAGCACCTCGTCATCCCGTCGCCGTTCGACCCTCGGGTCGGTCCGTCCGTCGCCGGCGCCGTGGCCGGCGCGGCCCGCGAGGACGGCGTCGCGCGCGCCCGTTAGGTTGGATCCATGTTCGCCGTCTACGCACAGTCGATCTCCCGTGACGACCCGCTGAGCGGCCTGGTCGTGGGGGAGCGGCCCGACCCGGTCGCGCCCGAGGGCTGGGCGACGGTCACGGTCAGGGCCGCGAGCCTCAACCACCACGACCTCTGGTCGCTCAAGGGCCAGGGCCTCAAGGACGAGGCGCTGCCGATGATCCTCGGCTGCGACGCCGCCGGCGTGGACGAGGACGGCAACGAGGTGGTCGTCCACTCCGTCATCAGCTCCCCGGACTGGGTCGGCGACGAGACCACCGACCCGAAGCGGTCCCTGCTCTCGGAGCGCCACCAGGGCACCTTCGCGGACACGGTGGTCGTGCCGCGGCGCAACCTGGTGCCGAAGCCCGAGGGCCTCTCCTTCGAGGAGGCCGCGTGCCTGCCGACGGCCTGGCTCACGGCCTACCGCATGCTCTTCACGCAGGGGAATCTCAAGGCCGGGGACAGCGTGCTCGTCCAGGGGTCCGGCGGCGGCGTGGCCACCGCGCTCATCACGCTGGCCAGGGCCGGCGGGCTTCGCGTCTACGCCACCAGCCGGGACGAGGACAAGCGCAGGCGGGCCCTCGAGATCGGCGCCCACGAGGTGTTCGAGAGCGGCACGCGGCTCCCTGTGAAGGTCGACGCGGTGATGGAGACCGTCGGTCGGGCCACCTGGGCGCACTCGGTGCGGTCCCTGCGTCCCGGCGGCGCCATCGTCATCTCGGGCACGACGTCCGGCCCGGACCTCGACGACGCGCTGCTGACCAACATCTTCTTCCTCCAGCTCCGGGTGATCGGGTCGACGATGGGCACCAAGGCCGAGCTCGGCTCGCTGGTGCAGATGCTCGACGCCACCGGCACCCGGCCGCTGATCGACCGGGTGATCCCGATGACCGACGCCCGCGACGGGTTCGAGGCGATGGCGAAGGGCGACCTCTTCGGCAAGGTCGTGCTGACCCGATGAGGACCAGGTGAGGGCCAGGTGAGGGCCCGATGAGGCACCTGGTCACCGGTGCCGGTTCCGGGATCGGCCGCGAGCTGGCGCTGCGCCTGCGCGACCGCGGCGACGAGCTGGTGCTCCTGGTGCGCGACCCGGCCAGAGCCGCCGACTTCCCCGACGCGACCGTCCTCGTCGCCGACCTCGGCGACCCCGCGGCGATCGAGGCGCTCGCCCTGCCGGATCGGCTCGACTCGGTGGTCCACGCGGCCGGAGTCGTCGAGCTCGGCAGCGTCTCCGAGCTCGACGCGGCGGCCTGGACCGCCCAGGTCGCGGTCAACCTCGTCGGGCCGGCGCTGCTCACGCGGGTGGCGCTGCCCGCGCTGCGCGCCGCTCGGGGGACCCTCGTGATGGTGAACTCGGGAGCCGGCCTGCGGGCGAACCCCGGCTGGGCGGCGTACGCCGCCTCGAAGTTCGGCCTGCGCGCGCTGGCCGACGCCGTGCGCGCCGAGGAGCGGGCGCACGGCGTCCGGGTCACCAGCGTCTTCCCGGGGCGCAGCGCCACCCCCATGCAGGAGAAGGTGCACCGTCAGGAGGGCAAGGCGTACGACGCCTCGGACTGGGTCCGGGCGGCGACCGTCGTCGACACCATCGTCTCGGTGCTCGACCTGCCGCCCGACGCCACTGTGCCGGAGGTGTCGGTCACCCCGCGCTGAGCGGGCATATCAGTCCTCGGGGTCGTCGAGCCGGGCCAGCCAGGTGGCGAACCGCTCGACGGCCGTCTCGAACTCGGGGTTGACGTCGACGAACGCCTGCAGCTGCTCGGCCAGCCAGGCGAGGGTGACCTCGTCGTCACCGCGCCGCCTCTCCAGCTCCTCGATGCCGCGATCGGTGAAGTACATGCCGACATTCTCGCAAAGCGCTTGACGGACGCCGCACGACGGGCGCATTCTCCTAATCATGTTAGGCGAAGCGAATCGGGATAGGGTCTCCGAACGTCGTGAGGCGACTCGGCGTGAGATCCTCGATGCGGCCTGGGCGCTCGCTCGCGAGGTCGGCCTGGCGGGGATCACGCTCCGCGACATCGCGCGCCGGGTCGGGATGCAGGCGCCGTCGCTCTACACGCACTTCGCTTCGAAGAACGCGATCTACGATGCGATGTTCGCTCAGGCCTGGTCGACGTACGAGCAGGTCGCAGAGCGCGACCTCGCCGAGCTGGCGAACGAGGCGCGTGCCGCGGTCCAGCAGGTGTCGCGGACATTCTTCGACTTCGCGGTGGCCGACCTGGCGCGCTACCAGCTGATGAACCAGCGCACCGTCCCGGGTTTCGAGCCGAGCGCGGAGTCCTACGCCCCTGCCGTGCGCATCCTGGAGCGGGGCGTGGCCGTCTTCGGACAGCTCGGCCTGGAGGATCGCGCCGACTTCGACATCTGGCTGGCGCTGATCGGCGGGCTCGCCGACCAGCAGCACGCGAACGACCCGGGCGGGGACCGTTTCTCACGGCTGCTCGTCCGCGCCGTCGACATGTGGGCCGACGCCGTCGGCCTTCCTCCCTCCGCGTCGGCCGCTCGGGAGTCGCGCACCGCGAGAAGAGCACCGAGAAGAGCACCGAGATGAGCACCGAGAAGAGCATGAACACCGCCAAGCCCCAGTCCGGTCAGCAGGTCCGTGAGACGCCACGACGCCCGCGCCTGGACAGGCGGACGTCGGCCCGGCTGGCCGCGGCCGAGTACGACAGGTTCGCCGACGCGCTGGCCGAGCTCGCGCCCGAGGACTGGGCGAAGCCGACCGACTGCCCCGACTGGGACGTGCGCCAGGTCGCGTGCCACACCGTCGGGATGGCGGCGATGGCCGCCGGGATCCGCGAGCAGCTGCGCCAGCAGAGGGTCGCCGCCGCCGAGGCGGCCGCGGCCGGCGTACCGTTCCTGGACGCGCTCACCGCGCTCCAGGTGCGTGAGCGGGCCGGCTGGACGCCGCAGCGCGTCCTGGCCGAGATGCGGTCGATCGGTCCTCGTGGCGCGCGCGCCCGGCGACGCGTGCCGTCCCTCCTGCGGCGCCGGGCGATCCCGCAGAAGCAGCTCGTCGCCGACCGTGAGGAGACCTGGACGCTGGCCTTCCTGGTCGACACGATCCTCACCCGCGACCCGTGGATGCACCGGATGGACATCGCCCGCGCGACCGGACGGTCGCCGGTCCTCACCGCCGACCACGACGGCACGATCGTCGGCGACGTGGTGGGGGAGTGGGCCGAGCGGCACGGCCGCCCCTACCGTCTCCGGCTGACCGGGGCCGCGGGCGGCGACTGGACAGCCGGAGAGGGTGGGCAGGTCATCGAGATGGACGCGGTCGACTTCTGCCGCGTCGTCTCCGGCCGGGGCTCGGGCGGCGGGCTCCTCCTCGCGGAGGTCCCGTTCTAGAGCCCGAGCCCGGGCCTGGCAGCAGAGCTCAGGCGAACGCCCGGTCGAGCAGCACCGACTGCTCGGCCAGGTGGCGCTTCACCGTGCCGACGGCCGTCGTGCTGGACGCCTGGCGGGTGATCGGCTCGACGGCGATGCCGAGCTGCGGCACCACGTTGAGCGCGTACGACGGCCACGGACCCTGGTTGAACGGCTCGTCCTGGACCCAGCGCACCTGCTTGAGGTTCGGGTACTTGGCCAGCTCGGCCTTGAGCTCCTCGACCGGCCACGGGTAGAGCTGCTCGACGCGCGCGATGGCGAACTTGCCGCCGTTCTCCCGCTTGCCGCGGTCGACCATGAGGTCCCAGGTGATGCGCCCCGAGCACAGCAGGAGCGTCTCGACCTGGGCGGGGTCGGCGGTGGCGTCGCCCACGACGGTCTGGAAGGAGCCGGTCGTGAAGTCCTCCGGCCGCGAGGCGGCCTCCTTGCGACGCAGCATCGACTTCGGGGTGAGCACGATCAGCGGCCGGTGGAACTCACCGAGCGCGTGCCGCCGCAGCAGGTGGAAGTGCGACGCGGGCGTCGACGGCTGGGCGACCACGAAGGCGTCGTCGGCGGCGAGGGTCAGGAACCGCTCGATGCGCGCCGAGGAGTGGTCGGCGCCCTGGCCCTCGTAGCCGTGCGGCAGCAGCAGCACGACGCCGGAGTCCTGGCCCCACTTGGTCTTGCCCGAGGAGATGTACTCGTCGATGACCGTCTGGGCGCCGTTGACGAAGTCACCGAACTGCGCCTCCCACAGGACCAGCGCGTCCGGGCGGGCGACCGAGTAGCCGTACTCGAACCCGAGCGCGGCGTACTCCGAGAGCAGTGAGTCGTAGACGTAGAACTTCGCCTGGTCCTCGGTGAGGTTGGCCAGCGGCGTCCACTCGTCGGCGTTGTGCCGGTCGATGATCGTCGCGAACCGCGAGGCGAACGTGCCGCGGCGCGAGTCCTGGCCGGCGAGGCGGACCGGGCGGCCCTCCATCAGCAGGGAGCCGAAGGCGAGCAGCTCACCGGTGCCCCAGTCGATGCCGCCCTCGGTGATCGAGGTCGCGCGGCGCTGGAGCTGGGGCATCACCTTCGGGTGGACGGTGAAGCCCTGCGGCGGGGTGACGTAGGCGTCGGCGATCCGCTTGAGGACCTCGGGGGAGACGGCTGTCTGGGTCTCGCCGGCGGGCTTCTCGGGGTAGTCCGGGACGGTGGTCCACGCCTCGGGCTTCTTGTCGGCCTCGCGGACCTCGGTGAACACGCGCTCCAGCTGGTTCTGGTAGTCGCGCAGGACCTCCTCGGCCTCCTCGATCGTGATGTCGCCACGACCGATGAGGGACTCGGTGTAGAGCTTGCGGACCGACCGCTTCTGCTCGATGAGGTCGTACATGAGCGGCTGGGTGAACGACGGGTCGTCGCCCTCGTTGTGGCCGCGACGGCGGTAGCAGACCAGGTCGATGACGACGTCCTTGTGGAACGCCTGGCGGTACTCGAACGCCAGCCGGGCGACCCGGACGCATGCCTCGGGGTCGTCGCCGTTGACGTGGAAGATCGGCGCCTGGACCATCCGGGCCACGTCGGTGCAGTAGAGCGAGGAGCGCGACGAGCCGGGGGAGGTGGTGAAGCCGACCTGGTTGTTGATCACGACGTGCACGGTGCCGCCGGTGCGGTAGCCGCGCAGCTGGGAGAGGTTGAGCGTCTCCGCGACCACGCCCTGACCCGCGAACGCCGCGTCGCCGTGGACCAGGAGCGGGAGGACCGGGAAGGCCTCGCCCTGGTTGAGCACGTCCTGCTTGGCGCGCGCGATGCCCTCCAGGATCGGGTCGACGGTCTCGAGGTGGGACGGGTTCGCCGCGACCGACACGTTGATGGTGTCGCCGGAGCCGGCCACGAACTCGCCCTCGGCGCCGAGGTGGTACTTCACGTCGCCGGAGCCCTGGACGGTGCGCGGGTCGATGTTGCCCTCGAACTCGCGGAAGATCTGGTTGTAGGACTTGCCCACGATGTTGGCGAGCACGTTGAGCCGGCCACGGTGGGCCATGCCCATCACGACCTCGTCCAGACCGGCCTCGGCGGCCGCCTCGCAGATCTCGTCGATGACCGGGATCGCGGTCTCGCCGCCCTCGAGGGAGAAGCGCTTCTGCCCGACGAACTTCGTCTGCAGGAACGTCTCGAAGGCCTCGGCCTCGTTGAGCTTGAGCAGGATGCGCAGCTGCTCCTCGCGCGGGGTCTTCTCGTGCGGGCGCTCCACTCGCTCCTGGATCCAGCGCCGCTGCTCGGGGTCCTGGATGTGCATGTACTCGATGCCCGTGGTCCGCACGTAGGAGTCGCGGAGGATGCCGAGGATGTCGCGCAGCTTCATGAACGGCCGGTCGTGGCGACCGAAGGAGCCGGTCGGGAACTCCCGCTCGAGGTCCCACAGGGTCAGCCCGTGGTTCTCGACCTCGAGGTCGGGGTGGCTGCGCTGCTTGTACTCCAGCGGGTCGGTGTCGGCCATCATGTGGCCGCGCACCCGGAAGGCGTGGATCAGCTCGAGGACCCGGGCCTGCTTGCTGATCTGGTCGTCGTGGCTGGTGGCGACGTCGACGTTCCAGCGGATCGGAGTGTAGGGGATCCGCAGCGAGCGGAAGATGTCGTCGTAGAAGCCGTTCTTGCCGAGCAGCAGCTCGTGCATCACCTTGAGGAACTCGCCCGACTGCGCGCCCTGGATGACGCGATGGTCGTACGTCGACGTGAGGGTCATGACCTTGCTGATGCCGGTCTTGGCGATCGCGTCGGCGCTGGCGCCCTGCCACTCGGCGGGGTACTCCATCGCGCCGACGCCGATGATGGCGCCCTGCCCCTTCATCAGGCGCGGCACCGAGTGGACGGTGCCGATGCCGCCGGGGTTGGTGAGGCTGACCGAGGTGCCCTGGAAGTCGGCGACGGTGAGCTTGTTGTCACGCGTCTTGCGGACGAGCTCCTCGTAGGCCGCCCAGAAGCCGGCGAAGTCCATCGCCTCGGCACCCTTGATGCTGGGCACGAGCAGCTGGCGCGAGCCGTCGGGCTTGGGGACGTCGATCGCCAGGCCGAGGTTGATGTGAGCCGGCGTGATCAGGTTGGGCTTGCCGTCGATGACGTCGTAGCCGACGTTCATCTCGGGCATCGCCTTGACCGCCTGGACCAGCGCGTAGCCGATCAGGTGGGTGAAGGAGACCTTGCCGCCGCGGGCCCGGGCGAGGTGGTTGTTGATGACGGTGCGGTTGTCCCAGAGCAGCTTGACCGGGACGCTGCGCACCGACGTGGCGGTCGGGACGGTCAGGGAGACGTCCATGTTCTGCGCGGTGCGCATCGGGGCGCCGCGCAGCACGGTGTAGGTCGGCTGGTCGGCGGCCTCCGCCTTCGCGGGGACGGGCGCGTCCTTGGGGACCGGGTTGGTGGTGCCCTTGGCCGGCTCGGCGGCCTTGGTGTTGTCGGGGCGCGGCTTCGCGACCGGTGCGGGCGCGGGCGTGGCGGCCGCGGGCTTGGCCGCGGGCTTGGCCGCCGGCGTCGACTGCTCGGGGGCCGCCGGGGCCGCGGGGGCGGCGATCTTGGCGGTGCCGTTCTTGTTGCCCGCCGTCGCAGGGGTTCCGTTGCCTGCCTCGAAGAACTTCTTCCAGACCGGATCCACGCTGCCTGGATCCTTCTTGTACTGGTCGTACATCTCCTCAACGAGCCACTCGTTCGCGCCGAACTCGGCGGGGACCTCGGTGGAGTTGGGGGACGGGTTGCCTGAAGGCTGCGGCACGGCTTGGATCGCCTCTTCCGGAAATGAGCGCGCTGTCGATGCGGTGGAACGAGTTCCGGTCGTCAAGGCTAGACCCACACGCCACCAAATGCAGGCGTCGGGGTCCGCATTCCGGCATGGTGTCGTGGACACCACACGAACGGGAGAGCGAAGGGCCATGAGACGACGGACCACGAGGGTCCTGGCGGCCATTCTGGTGAGCGGGATCACGCTTGCGGGATGCAGTACCGGCGACCACGACGAGCGCTCCGGGGACGCGTCGGCGCGCAGCGACGGCGCCTCGGACGGCGCCGACGCCGCCACCGCTGCCCGGGCACAGGTCGCGACCGTCACGGGCAGGCTCCCCGCGGCAGGACGCGACGCACTGGCCGAGGCGGTCGGGAGCGTCGTCGACGACTGGCTCGACGCCGCCTACCTCGGCGACTTCCCCCGGTCGGACTACTCAGCGGCGTTCGCGGCCTTCACCCCCGGGGCGGCGGTCAAGGCACAGGGCGACCTCGCCCTGATGACCAACGCGGCCATCTCGGACCGGCTCGACAAGGCCGACGCGACGAGCCGCTCGGTGTCGCTCGACGTCCTGGCCGTGAAGCAGAAGCCGGTCGGCGTGACCGCCACCGTCGACCTGGCCTTCGAGACCGAGGGAGCCCTGACCGGCCCGCAGGAGGTCACCGGCACCCTCGACCTCACCCCTGACGGCGACGGCTGGAAGGTCTTCGCGTTCGACATCACGCGTACGCCGGCCGCGCCGGCCGCGCCGGCCAGCCCCACCGAGACCCCGGAGAGCGGATCATGAGCGCCCTGACGAACACCCTGGGTCGGCTGCTGAGGCGCCGGGCGGCGGCGACGGTCGCGCTGGCCGGCGTACTCGGGCTGACGCTGGTGGCGCTGCCCGGCGACGTCAGGCACGAGCCGGACACCGTGCTGGTCGCGACCGAGCACGCCAAGGGCGTCGACATCGGCCGCGACGTCGTCTGGGTGCTCGCCGTCGGCTCGGACGCGCGGCCGGGCGAGGACATGACGCACAGCCGCGGTGACGCGATCCAGATGGTCGGGATCAACACGAGGACCGGGGCGGCAGCCATCCTCGGCGTGCCGCGCGACTCCTGGGTGGACATCCCCGGCCACGGCTCGAACAAGATCAACGCGGCGCTCTACTTCGGCGGCCCGAAGCTCTTCGGCCAGGTGGTCGGCGACCTCGTCGGCATCCAGCCCGACTACGTCTTCATCACCCGCTTCGAGAAGTTCCAGGACCTCGTCGGTCAGATGGGCGGCATCGACATCGACAACCCCTTCTACTTCGACGACGAGGCGCTGAAGAAGAACGGGTTCCAGCCGGGGCACATCCACCTGACCGGCTACGAGGCGATGGCCTACTCCCGCATCCGGCACGCGCTGCTGCGCGGCGACTTCGACCGGTCGGCCCACCAGCAGGTCGTCGTCAAGGCGATCCAGAGGAAGGTGCGCCGCAACCGCGACAAGGCCGGCTTCATCGCCAAGGGCGTCCTGTCGGCGATGAGGGACCTGCACACCGATCTCTCGCCCGTCGAGCTCTTCAAGCTCGGCCACGTGCTCGCCGACATCGACCCCGCCAAGGTGACCAACTGCGTGGTCCAGGGCGACATCGGGAACATCGCCGGGCAGAGCGTCGTGCTGCCGTTCGTGCAAGAGGCCCACGAGATGGGCGAGGATGCCAAGAAGGACGCAGTGATCTCGAAGTGCATCAGCCCCTGGTGAGCTGACCCGAGCGAAAGGCGAGCGCATGCCTGAGGTTGACCTGGTCGTGATCGGAACCGGCCCCGGCGGCGAGGCGCTCGCCAGCCGGGCGGCGTCCTCGGGACTCGAGGTGGTGGCGGTCGAGGCGCACCTGGTCGGGGGCGAGTGCCCCTACTACGGCTGCATCCCGACCAAGATCATGGTGCGCGCCTCCGACGCCCTCGCGGAGGCCAGGCGCGCGGGCGAGCTCGCCGGTGACGTGTCGCTCGAGCCGTCGTGGGCGCCGGTCGCCGCACGCGTCGCGGAGGCGACGGCCGACTGGGACGACGCGGTCGCGGTCAAGCGGCTCGAGGACGCCGGCGCCGTCGTCCACCACGGCACCGGCCGGCTCGACGGGCCGCGCCGCGTGGTGGTGACCCTCGCCGACGGCTCCGAGACCACCTACACGGCGCGGCGCGGGGTGGCGCTCGACCCGGGCACCCGTCCGGCCGTGCCGCCGGTCGACGGGCTGGAGGGAACGCCCTACTGGACCAACCGGGACGCCGTGCGCGCCACCGCCGTCCCGGCCTCCCTCGTCGTGGTCGGAGGCGGACCGATCGGCGTCGAGCTGGCCCAGGCGTTCGCCCGCTTCGGCTCTCGGGTCACCGTCCTCCAGCACGGCGAGCGCCTGCTCGAGCGCGACGAGCCCGAGGCGTCCGCGCTCCTCGAGCAGGTCTTCATGCGCGAGGGGATCCGGGTGCTCACGCGGGCGGAGCTCGCCACGGCGGCGTACGCCGATGGCACCTTCACCCTCGGGCTCGCGGACGGCACCCGGCTGAGCGCGGAGCGGCTGCTGGTCGGTGCGGGTCGCATCCCGAACCTGGACGGGATCGGCCTGGAGTCGGTCGGTCTCGACCCGCATGCGGTGAGCGTCGACGAGCGGATGCGGGCCGCCGACGGCCTGTGGGTCATCGGCGACGTCGCCGGGCACGGCGCCTTCACCCACCTGTCGATGTACCAGTCGGAGATCGCCGCGCGCGACATCCTCGACGAGGACGGCCCGACGGCGGAGTACCACGCCGTGCCCCACACGACGTTCACCGATCCCGAGGTGGCGGGCGTCGGGCTCACCGAGGCGGACGCCCGGGCGCGTGGGCTCGACGTGAAGGTCGGGCAGACCGACCTGGGCGCCTCCTCGCGGGGCTACACGCACGGCCCGGGCAGCGACGGACTGGTCAAGGTCGTCGAGGACGTCTCGACGGGCGTGCTGGTCGGCGCCGCCGTCGTCGGCCCGTACGCCGGCGAGATCATCTCAATGCTGACCCTCGCCGTCCACGCGCGGATCCCGGTGGCGACGCTGCGGACGATGATCTACGCCTACCCGACGTTTCACCGGGCCATCGAAAGCGCACTGTCCGAGCTGTGAGGATCCCGGCGTCCACCCTGGACGGACTCGAGAGCACCAGCGAGGCGCGCGCCGCGGTGTGGCTGCGGCGCGCCTTCCTGGTGCTGCTGCTCTGCTTCGTCGCCGCGGGGCTCGCCGGCCTGCTCGGCGTACGCAGCACGACGTCGGAGGCGAGCGAGTCCGGCTGGACGCTCTCGCTGCGGCACGCGGCGGTGGCCCGACCAGGGCTCGACGTGCCGTGGGAGGTGACGGTCACGCATGCGGGCGGCTTCGACGACGACGTCACCATCGCGGTGACCGGCGCCTACTTCGACATCTTCGAGACGCAGGGCTTCAACCCCGAGCCGTCCGACGAGACCCGTGACGCGGACACGCGCTACCTGACCTTCAAGAAGCCCGAGGGGGACACCCTGATCATCTCCTACGACGCCTACATCCAGCCGGCCTCGCAGATCGGCCGCTCGGGCACGGTCAGCGTCGTGGACGACGGGCAGCGCGTGGCGTCGGTCGACTTCCACACGTTCCTGATGCCCTGATCGCCCCAGAGACCGAGAGGAACAGGCATGGAGATCGTGCTCCGGGCGCTCGTCGTCTTCGTCTTCCTGTGGATCGTCACGCGGGCCGCGGGCCGGTCCACGCTCGGGGAGCTCAGCGCCTTCGAGCTGCTGCTCTACGTCACCATGGGCGACCTCGTGCAGCAGTCCGTCACCCAGCAGGACTACTCCGTGACCGGCGCGATGCTGGCGGTGGGCACGTTCGCGCTGCTCACCGTCGGCCTGGCCTGGCTGCAGTGGCGCCTCCCGGGCACCCGGCCGGTCGTGACCGGCAGGCCGGTGCTCGTCTTCGCCGACGGGCGGCCGCTGGAGGGCCACATGAGGCGTGAGCGGCTCTCGGTCGCCGACGTCCTCGTCGCCGCGCGGGAGCAGGGCATCCTGCGCACAGCGGAGATCGAGTACGCCGTGCTGGAGGCGGACGGGAAGATCTCGTTCTTCACCTTCGCCGACAGCAGCGGCGCACCCGACTCAGGGCCGGCCCAGGGGTGACCCGCGCTCAGCGCGCGGTGAGGGCCGGGTCCTTCGGCACGGGCTTGTCCTTCTGCCACGCCGGCGGGTCGTAGGCGTAGAGGGTGCCCGCCGCGCCGCGGACGAAGTCGACGTACCCGTGGGCGGACGCGGGGATCTGGTGCCGGGTGGCGGCGCCGCGGGCCAGGTACATCGTGCTGAAGCCGTGCGCGTGCGCGGCCTTGAGCACGCGGAGCCCGAACCTCTGCCCGCCGGACAGGTTCGAGAGCACCTTGATCTGCACCCGGTTCTGCCAGTTGGAGCCGTAGGCGCGCCGTGCGCTGGCAGCCAGGCTCGCGAAGGCGGTGTTGAGGACGGCGGTCTTGGCGAACGGGCGGATGTCCTTCACCTCCCACTCGACCGAGAGGCCGCGGGCGGCGTTCTGCTGGAAGGTCATGTCGGCGTTGCGCAGGCCGCGCCGCTTCCTGATGCCCGACCACACCCGCGTCTCGAACCGGCCCCTCCCGAGCCACCGCGGGTTGTACGGCGCCCCGTGGGCGTTCACCCAAGTGAGGTGCCCGGGCTGGGACGCCTGTCGGGTGCCGCCGCGCCGGGCGGCGAGCGTGGAGTAGGACAGGTGCCCGTCCTGGTCGATCCACTGGTAGCGGCGGGCGGCCGCGTTCGCCGTGCCCCGCCGCGAGTCGCCGACCGTGCCGCCGGCGCCCTTGGCCCTGGCGTTGTTGTGGTAGAGCGCCCGCCCGGGTGCGGCGTGGGCGAGATGGCCGACGACGGTCTCGAAGCTCGGCTCCGAAGCGGCCTTCGAGCCGTTGAGGTCGAGGTCCGCGACGGCGATGTAGAAGCCGTTCGGCGGTACGACGCTCGGGAAGGTCGCCTCGCCGTTGACGTCGGTCGCCACGAGCTGGTTGACCGGCGTGGAGGAGCCGTTGGCGTAGCCGGTCAGCCGGGCCGGAGCGCCCACCACCGGCTGGCCGTACTGGTCGGCGAGCTGCGTCCGGATGACGTAACCGCCGGCGTAGGGGATCGCGGTGGACCGCACGTGGGTGACGATCTGGGCGTAGAGGGGCGTCTCGACGGCCTCCGACGAGACGCCGTCGGTGACGCGGACGACCGCGCGGCGGGCCGCGACCTGGGCCGGGCTGAGGGTCACCGGCAGGCGGAAGTAGCCGCCCGACGGAGCAGCGGCGGCGGCGACCGGCGCGGAGGTGCCGAGCGCCGGGGCGATCGCGGAGTGCACAGCCGTTCCGGTCGTCCTGCCGGACACCCGTGCCTGGGTCAGGCCGGTGAGGCGGGAGGTGTAGAAGCCGAGCGGGACGGCCGAGCAGGTGCCCTTCACGACCTTGATCCGCGGACGGACGAACGGTCCACAGAGGGTCTCGTGCGTGGAGGGGTCGGTCTTGTTGGGCTCGGTGAACTGCGTGCCCCCGGTGGGGGAGAGCATGAGGTCCTCGACGACGTCGCTGCTCGTGCTTCCGTCGGTGAGCGAGGCGGTGGCCTGGAGGTCGACCTTGCCGCTGATAGCCGTCACCCACGTCGTGTCCACCATGCCCGCGCTCGGCGTCAACGGGCCGCCGATGGGGGACCAGTTGGCCCCGTCGTCGGTGCTGTAGCTCAGCTGGACTGACTTTCCACTCGTGCCGAGCAGCAGGTGGACGCCGCTCCCGGTGCGGGCCGTCTGGGCATCGACGGGGGTGTAGAACACGACGGCCGCGACGGTGGTGTCCGCGTGTGCGATGTCGATGCTCGCCGTCGGTGCGACGGCGGCCACTGCCGCTGCTGCGGCGACGAGTCGTCGCCTCGGATGAGTACCAAGCAGCGCCATCGCACCGCCCCTCCGCTCGGCGCCCTGCGAGAGCAGTGGCGCATGTGATTGGTGTGACCTGTGTGACGGAACCGTAACCCCAGATCGCGCAGCCGTCACCCCGTTGGGCAAAATACGCATCGACACGCCGCCTCGGTGCTTGACAAGTCGAGGTGGAGAAAATGCAGAGCGGCCCCAACCGTCGTACGGTCAGGGCCGGCATCTCGAGGGCGCCTCCGGCAGGATTCGAACCTGCGGCACCTGGTACCGGAAACCAGTGCTCTATCCCCTGAGCTACGGAGGCCCGCACCGCTGAGCGATGCGGGCATGACCCTACCGGGCGATATCGGTGCAGGTGAAACCGGGCGCCCCCGATAGGCTTGACCGGTGACCCCTGAGCAGCTCTCCACCGCGATCGTCGACGTCCTGACGACGCTGTCCGACGACGGTGTCCTCGCCCTCCCCGACGGCGTCCCGGCCAGCGTGACGGTGGAGCGACCGCGGCAGAAGGGTCACGGCGACTACGCCACCAACGTCGCGCTGCAGCTGGCGAAGAAGGCGCACACGAACCCGCGCTCGCTCGCGGAGCTGATCGGTGCCCGGCTCACCGAGCACGACAGTGTGGCGGGCGTGGAGGTGGCGGGGCCCGGCTTCCTCAACGTGACCGTCTCGACCGGCGCCCAGGGCGCGGTCGCAGCGCAGGTCGTCGCCGCCGGGCCGGCGTACGGACACACCGAGACGCTCGCCGGACAGCGGATCAACGTCGAGTTCATCTCGGCCAACCCCACCGGCCCGCTCCACCTCGGGCACACCCGCTGGGCGGTGCTCGGTGACGCGATCGGCCGGGTGCTCTCCGCCGCCGGCGCCGACGTGACGCGCGAGTTCTACATCAACGACCGCGGCGTGCAGATGAACCACTTCGCCGCCTCGATCATCGCCGCGGCCACCGGTCAGGAGAAGCCCGAGGACGGGTACGCCGGCGGCTACATCGACGACCTCGCGAAGGCCGTCGGTGACGCGGTGCCCGGGATCTTCGAGCTGCCCGAGCCGGAGCGGACGGCCGCTGTGCGGGCCAAGGGCTACGAGCTCCAGCTCGCCGAGCAGCAGGAGTCGCTCGAGAGCTTCAACACGCACTTCGACGTGTGGTTCTCCGAGCTGTCGCTGCACGAGGAGGGCCAGGAGGACGGCGGCGTCCCGCACACCCTCGAGCGGCTCAAGGACCTCGGGCACGTCTACGAGGAGGGTGGCGCGCTGTGGATGCGCACCACCGACTTCGGTGACGACAAGGACCGCGTCCTCATCAAGTCCGACGGCGAGCTGACCTACTTCGCCTCCGACACCGCCTACTACCTCAATAAGCGCGCCCGCGGCTTCGACCACTGCATCTACCTGCTCGGCGCCGACCACCACGGCTACGTCGGCCGGCTGCGGGCGATGGCCGCCTGCGTCGGCGACGACCCCGACCAGACGCTCGACGTGATGATCGGGCAGCTGGTCAAGATCCTGCGGGAGGGCCAGGAGGTCAAGCTCTCCAAGCGTGCCGGCAACATCGTCACCCTGACCGAGCTGGCCGAGGAGATCGGCGTCGACGCGCTGCGCTACTCGCTGGCCCGCTATCCCGCGGACAGCCCGCTGACGCTCGACATCGCCGAGATCACCAAGGCGTCCAACGACAACCCGGTCTACTACGTGCAGTACGCCCACGCGCGGACCTGCGCGATGCTGCGCAACGCCGCCGACCTCGGCATGGTGCTGCCGGCCGGCCTCGCCGACGGCTCGGCCACGGAGTTCGACCCCTCGCTGCTCGCCCATGAGCGCGACGGCGAGCTGCTGCGCGCCCTGGCGGAGTTCCCCCGGGTGGTGGCGGCGGCGGCGGAGCTGCGCGAGCCGCACCGGGTCGCGCGCTACCTCGAGGAGACCGCCTCCGTCTTCAACAAGTGGTACGACACCAAGGAGTGCCGGATGCTGCCGCAGGGCGACGAGCCGGTGATGCCTGCGAACATCGCCCGGATGGTGCTGGTCGTCGCGACCCAGACGGTCGTCGGCAACGGCCTCGCCCTGCTCGGCGTCTCCGCCCCGGAGCGGATGTGAGCGGTCGGGTCCCGCCGGGCGACTACGCCGGCACGTCGCCGTTCTGGCTGCGCGAGCCCCAGGACGTCAACGCGCTCGTACCGGCGCTGTGGCCGGCGACGGCCGAGAAGGTCGACGGCGTGCTGCGCGTCGGCGGTCTCCCGGTCCCGGACGTCGTTGCGAACGTCAACACCCCGGCGTACCTCCTGGACGAGGAGGACTTCCGCACCCGCGCCCGGGCGTTCCGCGACGGGTTCGCCGACTACGACGTCTACTACGCGGGCAAGGCGTTCATCTCGACGGCGGTGGCCCGATGGGTCGTCGAGGAGGGTCTGCTCCTGGACGTCTGCTCCGACGGCGAGCTGACCGTCGCGCTGCGGGCCGGGGTCGACCCGACGCGGATCGGCTACCACGGCAACAACAAGTCGGCCATGGAGCTGCGCCGGGCCGTGCACGAGGGCGTGGGGCGGATCATCGTCGACTCGTTCGTCGAGATCGAGCGGGTCGCCGACGTCGCCGGCGAGCTCGGCGTGCTGCAGCCGGTGATGGTCCGCGTGACCGCCGGCGTCGAGGCGCACACCCACGAGTTCATCGCCACCGCGCACGAGGACCAGAAGTTCGGGTTCTCGATCAGCTCGGGCTCCGCCTTCGAGGCGGTGTCGCGCGTCCTCGCCGCCGGGAGCCTCGACCTGCGCGGGCTGCACAGCCACATCGGCAGCCAGATCTTCGACACGTCCGGCTGGGAGGTGTCCGCGCGTCGGGTGCTCGCCCTGCACGCCCGCATCGGTGACGAGCTGGGCCATGTGATGCCCGAGCTCGACCTCGGCGGCGGCTTCGGCATCGCCTACACCACCCAGGACGACCCGGCCGACCCCGCCGACCTCGCGGCGCAGATCACCCGGATCGTGAAGGGCGAGTGCGCGGCGCTCGGCATCGACGTCCCCCGCCTCTCGATCGAGCCGGGCCGCGCCATCGTCGGCTCGTCGATGATCACCGTCTACACGGTCGGCACGGTCAAGCAGGTGCAGCTGGACGGCGGAGCCAGCCGGACCTACGTCAGCGTCGACGGCGGGATGAGCGACAACATCCGGACCGCGCTCTACGACGCCGACTACTCCTGCACGCTCGCCTCACGCACCTCGGCGGCCACGCCGGTGCTGGCCCGGGTCGTGGGCAAGCACTGCGAGTCCGGCGACATCGTGGTCAAGGACGAGTTCCTGCCCGGCGACATCCAGCCCGGCGACCTCGTCGCGGTGCCCGGGACGGGTGCCTACGGCCGCTCGATGGCGTCGAACTACAACCACGCGCTCCGGCCGCCGGTCGTCGCCGTGCGCGACGGGTCCTACCGGGTCATCGTCCGCCGCGAGACGGTCGACGACCTGCTCGCGACCGACGTGGGCTAGAGCCCGCGCAGCGCCTCCAGCACCGCCCGACCACGAGGTGAGAGCCGGTAGCCGACCGGCAGGCTCTCGGTCAGCCCCAGCTCCTTGAGCCGTCGTACGTCGGCCTTGAACGGCTTCTTCTCGCGTCCGATGCTGGCCGCGATCGTCTCGGCGAGCTCGGCCGGACGCGCCTCGATGAGCTCGAGGTGCTCGCGGGTCCACGGCCCGCGCCGGCTGCGGCGGTCCATGGCGGCGAGCCGGTCGAGGACCTCGGCGACCTGACGCCGCCCGGGCCGCTTCGCCCGCAGCGCGACCCGCTCGTCGGCCCCGGCGAACCGCACGCCGACCCGGTAGACGTCGCCGTCCTTCCGGGACAGGAACGCCCGGAGCCGGGCCAGGTCGGTGCCCGCCCGGCGGGCGTCCTCGTCGGTGAGCTCTGCCGGGTCGACCTTCGCGACCTCGGTGAACTCGACCACGCCGATCCGGGTCCGCTGCCGCCCGCCGGCCACGTGCATCGGCCGGGTCCACGTCCGGAAGGCGAGGTCGATCTCGCCGGAGGCGATCCGGTCGAGATCGGCGTTCGGGAAGAGCACATCGGCATCCTGCCAGCCGGCCCCGGTCGTGCTGACGGTCCATACCTCGACGAACCAGCGGTGTCCGCGGACGGTCACCCCTGGGCGCGAGACCCTCGACCGCCGATACCCTTGCCAGCATGCGTCCCCTCAAGGTGGCGGTGCTCGGCTGCGGCTCCGTCGGATCCCAGGTCGTGCGGCTGCTCACGGAGCAGGCCGGCGACCTCGCCGCCCGGGTCGGCGCACCCGTCGAGCTGGCCGGCGTCGCCGTGCGCCGTCTCGATGCGCCGCGCGAGGTCGACGTACCCCAGGCCCTGCTGACCACGGACGCCCTCGCCCTCGCGCGCCGCGACGACGTCGACGTGGTCGTCGAGGTGATCGGTGGGATCGAGCCCGCGCGCAGCCTGATCCTGGCCGCGCTGGAGAGCGGCGCGAGCGTCGTGACGGCCAACAAGGCGCTGCTCGCCGAGGACGGCGCCACCCTGTTCGAGGCGGCCGAGAAGGCCGGGCGCGACCTCTACTACGAGGCGGCCGTGGCCGGTGCCATCCCGATCCTGCGTCCGCTGCGGGAGTCGCTCGCCGGTGACCGGGTCACCAAGGTGATGGGCATCGTCAACGGCACCACCAACTACATCCTCGACAAGATGGACACCCACGGCTCCGGCTTCGACGAGGCGCTGGCCGAGGCGCAGGAGCTGGGGTACGCCGAGGCGGACCCGACCGCCGACGTCGAGGGTTTCGACGCCGCCGCGAAGGCCGCCATCCTCGCCAGCCTCGCCTTCCACAGCCGGGTGACCGCCAACGACGTGCACCGCGAGGGCATCTCCGACGTGACCGCCGCCGACGTCGCCAGCGCGAAGGCGATGGGCAGCGTCGTGAAGCTGCTGGCGATCGCCGAGCTGCGTGCGGTTCCCGGGGGAGACGAGGCGGTGAGCGCCCGGGTGCACCCGGTGATGATCCCGCGCAGCCATCCGCTGGCGAGCGTGCGCGAGGCGTTCAACGCCGTCTTCGTCGAGTCCGAGGCCGCCGGCGAGCTGATGTTCTACGGCCGCGGCGCGGGCGGCGCACCGACCGCGAGCGCCGTGCTCGGCGATCTCGTGACGGTCGCCCGCAACCGGATCCAGGACACCACGGGCGCCGGCGAGTCGGCGTACGCCGACCGGCAGGTGCTGCCGATGGGCGAGACGATCACCCGCTACCACGTGTCGCTCGACGTCGCCGACAAGGCGGGCGTGCTCGCTGCGGTCGCGACCGCGTTCGCCGAGCACGACGTCTCGATCCAGACCGTGCGCCAGGAGGGCCGGGACGCCGACGCCCAGCTGGTCGTCGTCAGCCACCAGGCGACCGACGCCCAGCTCGCCGCGACCGTCGAGGTGCTGCGGGGGATGGACATCGTTCGCGACGTCACGAGCGTCATGCGTGTAGAGGGAGAGCTGTGATGACGAGCCACCAGTGGCGCGGCGTGATCGAGGAGTACCGCGACCTCCTCGACATCCCCGCCGGCACCCCCTCGGTCACGCTCGGCGAGGGCGGCACCCCGCTCGTGCGCTCGGAGTGGCTCTCGGGGCTCACCGACGGCGAGGTCTGGCTGAAGGTCGAGGGCCAGAACCCGACCGGGTCCTTCAAGGACCGCGGCATGACCGCCGCCATCTCGGTCGCCGTGCACGAGGGGGCCAAGGCCTGCGTGTGCGCCTCGACCGGCAACACCTCGGCATCGATGGCGGCCTACGCCGCCAAGGCCGGCCTCACCCCGATCGTGCTCGTGCCCGACGGCAAGATCGCCGCGGGCAAGCTCGCCCAGGCGCTGGTCCACGGGGCGCAGGTGATCCAGGTCCGCGGCAACTTCGACGACTGTCTCAAGCTGTCCCGCGGCCTCGCCGACCACTACCCGGTCTCGCTGGTCAACTCGGTCAACCCGGTCCGGCTCGAGGGCCAGAAGACGGCCGCCTTCGAGATCGTGGACCGGCTCGGCGACGCACCCGACTACCACCTGATGCCCATCGGCAACGCCGGCAACATGTCGGCCTACTGGCTCGGCTATCGGCAGTACGCCGACGCCGGCAAGGCGACCAGGAAGCCGGTGCTGCGCGCGTTCCAGGCCGAGGGCGCCGCCCCGCTGGTGCTCGGCCGGCCGGTGGAGTTCCCCGAGACCAGGGCGACGGCCATCCGGATCGGCAACCCGGCCTCCTGGGAGCTCGCCGAGGCGGCCCGGGAGCAGTCCGGCGGCCGGTTCGCGGCCCTGCCCGACGAGAAGATCCTCAGTGCCCAGGCCGACCTGGCCCGCCGCGACGGCGTCTTCGTCGAGCCCGCCTCGGCCGTCGGCGTCGCGGGCCTGCTCGCGGAGGTCGAGGCCGGTGAGTCCTACGCCGGCAAGAGCGTTGTCATCACGGTCACCGGGCACGGCCTCAAGGACACGATCACGGCGCTGGAGTTCTTCGGCGATATCCCGCAGGTCGTCGTCGACGCCGACATCGACGCGGCGGCCGCCGCGGCCGGCCTCGTCTGACCCGGATGACGTCGTTCGTCCCGGGCCCGGTGCGGGTCACCGTGCCCGCCACCTCGGCGAACCTCGGCCCCGGCTACGACTCGCTCGGCCTGGCGCTCGAGCTGCGCGACGCCCTCGAGGCGGAGGTGACCGGGTCCGGCCTGGTCGTCGAGGTCGAGGGAGCGGGCGCCGACGACGTGCCACGCGACGAGAGCCACCTCGTCGTCCGCTCGATGAGGGCTGCCTTCGACCTGCTCGGGCAGCAGCCCCCGGGGCTGCGGCTGAGCTGCCGCAACGTCGTACCCCACGCACGCGGGCTCGGCTCGTCCTCGGCGGCGATCGTCGGTGGGGTGGTGCTCGCCCGCGCACTGGTCGCCGGTGGCGAGCTGCTCATGGACGACGGGGCCGCCTTCCGGCTGACGGCCCGGCTCGAGGGGCACCCGGACAACGTCGCGCCGGCGTTCCACGGCGGGTTCGTGATCTCCGGCAACGAGACGGGGAGCGACTTCTGGGCGGTCAGCGCCTCGGTCGACCCGCGTGTCGGCGCGGTCGTCTTCGTGCCGCCCACCGGGGTGGAGACCAAGGTCGCGCGCGGCCTGCTGCCGGCCGAGGTGCCGCACGCCGACGCCGCCGCCGACGCGGCACGGACCGCCCTCCTCGTCGCCGCACTGGCCAGCCAGCCCGAGCAGCTGCACCGGGCGACCCGCGACTACCTGCACCAGGACTACCGGCGCCCGGCCATGCCCGACTCGTTGGCCCTCGTCGACGCGCTGCGCGCCGATGGCGTCGCGGCTGTGGTCTCGGGTGCCGGGCCCACGGTGCTCGCCTTCACCGACAGCGACGGGTCGAGCCTGACCCATGACCTGCTGGCCCGCTGTCCCGCCGGGTGGTCGGCGCAGCACCTCGCCGTCTCTCTCGACGGCGCCCGCGTCGAGTGACCGGGCCGGAATCAGACACGCGGGCGGCGTGTTGTGACAGTCATTCCGCGCCGCACAGCTCGGCGTGGCATCATGAGGACCGATCGGTCCGCGATGCGGAAACCCTCTTCCCTCACCCCGCGCAGTGAACCCTGCCCCGACCGGGACCTCCATGAACGAGGGAAGCCTCAACACCAGGTCAGCCGCCGGCGGTACGCCGGCTCAGGCTGTGATACGTGGGAAGGACCTCACGTGACGGAAACCATCGAACCCACTGCGGCGGGCGCCGAGAGCGCCCCGAAGAAGCGCGGTGGGCTCAACGCGATGCTGCTCGCGGACCTCAAGGCCATGGCGAGCGGCATGGGCATCTCCGGTGCCGGGTCGATGAAGAAGGCCCAGCTCATCGATGCCATCAAGGCCGCCCAGCCGAGCGGCGGCCGTTCAGCGGCCGCCTCCGCCTCCACCGCCTCGACCTCCAGCGAGGGCGACGCCCCGAAGGCGGACACCCGCAAGCCGCGCCGCGCTCGCGGCGCGAAGGCTGCCGAGGACCGGGCCGAGCAGACGCCTGCGCCCGAGACCGCGCGCGCCCCGCAGGAGGAGGCCCCCCCGGCCGAGACCCGCGACCGCGGTGAGCGGCGTGGACGCCAGGCCGAGCGCCAGGCCGAGCAGGACGACCGCCAGGACCGGGCGGAGTCGCGCGCCGAGCAGGACCGGCAGCAGGGTCAGCAGCAGGGTCAGCAGCAGGGCCAGCAGCAGGACCGCAACCAGCAGCGGGGCCAGCGCAACCAGGGCGGCAACCAGGGCGGCAACCAGCGCAACCAGGGCGACCAGGCGGCCCAGGGCGACCAGGCAGATCGCAACCAGGACCAGCGCAACCAGGACCAGCGC
Source organism: Nocardioides terrae (assembly GCF_900112345.1). Classification (GTDB taxonomy): domain Bacteria; phylum Actinomycetota; class Actinomycetes; order Propionibacteriales; family Nocardioidaceae; genus Nocardioides; species Nocardioides terrae. The sequence continues at coordinate 173,716 of NZ_FOLB01000001.1, read as the reverse complement.
AACCAGGACCGGCCGGACCGCAGCCAGCACGGCCAGGACCAGGACGAGCAGGGCCACCAGGGCAACCAGGCCCAGGACGCCGACGGTGAGGGCGGCAGCCGTCGGAACCGCCGCCGTCGGGGTCGTGACCGCGACCGCGAGCGCAACCCGCAGCGGCAGGGCGGCCAGCGCAACGAGCCGGAGGTCGACGTACGCGACGACGACGTGCTGGTGCCCGCGGCCGGCATCCTCGACGTGCTCGACAACTACGCCTTCGTCAGGACCAGCGGCTACCTGCCCGGCCCCGACGACGTCTATGTCTCGCTGTCGATGGTCCGCAAGCTCGGCCTGCGCCGCGGCGACGCGATCACCGGCCAGGTGCGCCAGCCCCGCGAGGGGGAGCGCAAGGAGAAGTTCAACCCGATGGTGCTCATCGACACCGTCAACGGCGCCGACCCGTCGGCGGCGACGACCCGGGTGGAGTTCTCCAAGCTGACGCCGCTCTACGCCAACGAGCGACTCCGGATGGAGACGGGCGCCGACAACATGATCGGCCGGGTCATCGACATCGCCGCTCCGATCGGCAAGGGCCAGCGCGGCCTCATCGTCTCGCCCGCCAAGGCCGGCAAGACGATGATCATGCAGTCGATCGCCAACTCGATCACGACCAACAACCCCGAGTGCCACCTGATGGTCGTCCTGGTCGACGAGCGGCCGGAGGAGGTCACCGACTTCGAGCGCTCGGTCAAGGGCGAGGTCATCTCCTCGACCTTCGACCGGCCCGCCGGCGACCACACGATCGTGGCCGAGCTCGCCATCGAACGGGCCAAGCGGCTCGTCGAGCTCGGGCATGACGTCGTCGTGCTCCTCGACGGCATCACCCGCCTGGGCCGGGCCTACAACCTGGCGGCCCCGGCGAGCGGTCGGATCCTGTCGGGCGGCGTGGACTCCGCGGCGCTCTACCCGCCGAAGAAGTTCTTCGGCGCGGCCCGCAACATCGAGAACGGCGGCTCGCTCACCATCCTGGCGACGGCGCTCATCGAGTCCGGCTCGAAGATGGACGAGGTGATCTTCGAGGAGTTCAAGGGGACCGGCAACATGGAGATCCGGCTGCGCCGGGACTTCGCCGACAAGCGCATCTTCCCGGCCATCGACGCCGTCCAGTCGGGCACGCGTCGCGAGGAGCTCCTCATGAGCAAGGAGGAGCTGGCGATCGTGTGGAAGCTGCGCAAGCTGCTCTCCGCCCTCGACGGCCAGCAGGCGCTCGAGCTGCTCCTGGAGCGGCTCAAGAAGACCCAGAGCAACATCGAGTTCCTCCTCCAGGTGCAGAAGACGACCCCGGGCTCCGACCAGGGCTGAGCCGGCTGCAGGACGACGAGGCGCCCGCCGCGGGATATACCCGCGGCGGGCGTCTCGTGCTGTGCAGGCCGGGACGCGACCGGTCAGTGCTGCGGCACCGGCTCGGCGTCGCCGGCGTCGCCGGCGCCGACGACGGCCGGCGTCGGCTCGTCCAGGGCGGCGCCCTCGAGGTCGACCCGGGGCAGCAACCGGTCGAGCCAGCGTGGCAGCCACCAGGCCCGCTCGCCGAGGACGGCCATCACGGCGGGGATCAGCGTCATCCTGACCACGAAGGCGTCGACCAGGATGCCGAAGGCGAGCGCGAAGCCGACCGACTTGATCAGCCCGCTCTCGAGCATGAAACCGGCGAAGACGGCGCCCATGATGAGGGCGGCCGCCGTGACGACCCGGGCGCCGTGCCGGAAGCCCTCGGTCACCGACCGGATCGGGCCAGCCCCGTGGACGTGCTCCTCCCGCATGCGCGAGACGAGGAACACCTGGTAGTCCATCGCGAGTCCGAAGAGGATCCCGATCGCGATGATCGGCAGCAGCGACATGATCGGCGCGGGCTCGAGACCGAACAGGTCCGCCGCGAAGCCGTTCTGGAAGATGCCGACCAGGGCGCCGAGGGCGGCTCCGATGGAGAGCAGGAATCCGGCGACGGCCGTGAGCGGCACCAGGATGGACCGGAACGCGATCACCAGCAGCACGAACGCGAGCCCGACGATGACCGCGAGGAACGGGATGAGCGCGTCGGCGAGCCGTTCGGAGACGTCGATGTTGACCGCCGTCTGCCCGGTCACCAAAACCTGGGCGTCGACGTCGTGCTCGAGCACCTCGGCACGGTCCCGGACGTCGTGGACGAGCTGCTTCGTGGCGTCGGTCGAGGGACCGCTCTCGGGCGTGAGCGAGATGACGGCCGTGTCGCCGGCCGGGTTGAGGACCGGCCTGCCGACGTTGGCGACGCCGTCGACGTCGTCGATCCCGCTGGCGACGGCCGCCGCCGAGTCGGCGACGTCATCGCCCGCTCCGCCGGCGACGACCAGAGTGAGGGGGCCGTTGAAGCCGGGCCCGAAGCCCTCGGCGAGCAGGTCGTAGGCCTGCCGGTTCGTCGCGCTCGGCGAGGCGGTCGAGTCGTCCGGCAGGCCGAGCCTCAGCCCGAAGACCGGGAGCGCGCAGGCGCCGAGCAGCACGGTGGTGACCAACGCGGCGACCACGCGGTGGCGCGTCACCAGCCGGGCCCATCGGGCGCCGAGGGTACGCCGACCGGCGTCGCTCGAGGCCTCGTCGATCTGCTGCGCCGACGGGCCGCTTCGCCGGCGCCCGGCGATCCTCGTCCCCGCGAAGCCGAGCATCGCCGGGACGAGGGTCAGGGCGACCGCGACCGCGATCACCACCGTCGCCGCGGCGGCCAGGCCCATGCCGGTGATGAACGGGATGCCGACGACGCTGAGCGCGGCGAGCGCGATCACGACCGTGGCGCCCGCGAAGACGACCGCCGTGCCGGCCGTCGCGATGGCCCGCGCGGCGGAGTCCTCCAGGGGCATGCCACTCGCCAGCTGGCTGCGGTGGCGGGACACGATGAAGACCGCGTAGTCGATGCCGACCGCGAGACCGAGCATGAGCGCGATGGTCGGCGCCTCGTCGCTGAGGTCGAAGACGGCCGTGGCGGCGGTGATGCCGGCCAGGCCCGTGGCGACGCCGACGATCGCCGTGAGCAGCGGCAGCCCGGCCGCGATGAGGCTGCCGAAGGTCAGCAGCAGCACCAGCGCCGCCACCGGGAGGCCGATGAACTCGGTGAGTCCCGACTCGTCGGAGTCGACCACCGCGTCACCTCCGAGCTCGACCTGCACGCCGGCGTCCTCGGCGGTGTCGGCGGCCCGGTGGACGGCGACGCGAGTGGCGTCGTCGAGCTCCTCGCCGGTGTCCTCGAAGCCGACCTGGGCGAGGGCGATCCGCCCGTCGGGGGAGACCAGGCCGTCAGCGAACGGGTCACCCGCCTCCTGGACGCCGGGGACGGCGGCGATCTGGGCAACCGCGTCCTGGACGGCGGCTCTGCTCGCGCCGGACAGCGTCTCGCCCTCAGGAGCGGCGAAGACGATCCGGCCCGACGCGCCGTTGGCGGCCGGAAGACGGTCGGAGAGCAGGTCGATGGCTCGCTGCGACTCGGTGCCGGGCATGGTGAAGGCCCCGGAGGTGGAGCCGCTCATGGTCGCCGCGCCGACGCCGAAGCCGGCGAAGATCACCAGCCAGATCAGCGCGACCAGGCGCCGGTGGCGGAACGCGGCGCGGCCGATGCGGGACAGTAGGTAGGCCATGGGTAGGTCCTCACGGGTTGGGAGCGGCACGCGTCGTTCGCGGCCGTTTGTCAACGGTCGCCCGGACCGACCGCACCGCACGAGCGCCCCAGGGCGCGATCGATGTGCTCCTTTCGGAGCAGGTGCGCCGCCGCTCGGCCACCTAGGCTCGAGGCATGTCAGCCCTCCGGCCGCCCGCCGTGCTCCGGCCGGCGACCGGCGACCTCGCGCGGGGACTGGGCGTCGCCGTCGCCTGCGTGGTTCTCACGCTGTTCGTCAACGCCCAGGTTCCGGAGACCCCGCGAGACGTCGACGCCCCGTGGGTGCTCGCCCTCTTCGTCGCCTGCCTGCCGACCGTGCTGATCCGCACGGCACCGCGTTTCGCCGCGGTCTCGGCACTGGTGCTCACCCTCGCCGGCGCTGCGGCCGGCTACCCGATGGCCGCGGCGCTCGTGGTCGCGCTCGCACTCATCGGCGTCACGGCCAGCCGGGCCGACGTACGCCTGACGGGGACGCTCGGCGTGATCTGCGGCGTTGTGCTCGGCACCTTCACCGTCGCGAACGCCGACCAGGACCGGTGGTCGGTCGCCGCGATCGGCGGCTTCGCCGTCGGCATCCTGCCGGCGCTGGCCGGCGAGCGGCTGCGGTCGGAGCGGGCGCGGGCACGAGACGCGCAGGAGCTCGCCCTGCGTGTCGAGGAGCTGCGCGACCGTGACGTCGCGCGCGCCGTCGCCGAGGAGCGGCTCCGGATCGCCCGCGACGTCCACGACATCACCGGCCACCACCTCAGCGCGATCTCGCTGCTGGCGGGTGGAGCGAGCCGGTCGACCGACGACCGCGACGCGAGCGACGCCCTGCGCCACATCCACGACCTCGCCCACGATGCCCTCGGGCAGACCCGACGCGCGGTCGGCGTACTGAGCGAGTCCGCCGAGCCCGCGAGCCTGAGCCCCCTGCCGCGGCTGGCCGACGTGGAGCGGCTGGTCGAGAACACCCGGCTGGCCGGGATCACCGTCGAGCTGAGCGTCGACGGCGACCGCCGCGACCTGTCCGACACGGTCGAGCTGTGCGCCTACCGCGTGCTCCAGGAGTCCCTCACCAACGTCGTGCGCCACGCCGGGGCCCGCTCCGTCAGCGTGACCCTCGGCTACCGGGCGGAGGTCCTGGAGATCACCGTCGACGACGACGGCCGCGGGGGAGCGGCCGTCCCCGGCCGGGGGATCGAGGGCATGCGTGCCCGGCTCGCGCTCGTCGGAGGCGAGCTCGTCGCCGGCCCGCGTCCCGGCGGCGGGTGGTCGGTCGCCGCGGCCCTCCCGACCGAGCAGCCGCGATGACCGTCCGGGTCCTCATCGCTGACGACCAGGCCATCTCCCGGCAGGGCCTGCGGCTGATCCTGCAGAGCGCGCCGGACATCGAGGTGGTCGGCGAGGCGGTGGACGGTCTGGACGCGGTGGCCCAGGCGCAGCGCTACCGCCCCGACATCGTCCTGATGGACGTCCGGATGCCGCGGATGGACGGGCTCGAGGCGACCCGCCGGCTGGCCGACCTCCCCGACGTCGAGGTCATCGTGGTCACCACCTTCGACCTCGACGAGTACGTCGTCGAGGCGCTCCGCGGCGGCGCCGTCGGGTTCCTGGTCAAGGACTCGGCGCCCGAGCGGATCATCGAGGCGGTCCAGGCGGTGGCCCGCGGTGACGCCCTCATCGCGCCGGAGGTCACCCGGCGGCTGCTGGGCCGGTTCGTCGCCGGGACGCCGTCCCGCGCCGGCGACCCCCGGCTCGCCGAGCTCACCCCGCGCGAGCGCGACGTCCTGCTCGAGATCGCCGCGGGCCACAGCAACGCCCGCATCGCGACTCGGCTCTTCCTCGAGGAGAGCACCGTCAAGGGGCACGTCAGGCGGCTCCTGGCGAAGCTGGGCCTGGCCAGCCGGGTCCAGGCGGTCATCTTCGCCTACGAGACCGGCCTGGTCGTCCCGGGTCGGCCGGCCGACGACGGCACGGACGGCACCGGCCCCGGCTGACCCGCCCGGTCCCCGGTCGGCCGGGTCAGGCCGTCACGGGGAGGAGTGCAGCTGCGACATGGCGGCCGAGGCCTCGTCGATGATCGACCGCATGGCCTGCTCCGCCGCAGCCGCATCGCGGGCGCGTACGGCGCGGGCGACCGCGTCGTGGAGCTCGATCGCCTCCGGGTTCGGCCGGGCGGGCATCATCCGGTGGTGGGTGCGGCCGCCCAGCACCTCCGCCACGACGTTCCCCAGCGAGGCGAGCATCTCGTTGCCGCTCGCCTCGAGCAGCGTGCGGTGGAAGGCCTGATCGGCCACCAGGTAGCGGCCGAGGTCGCCCGTCCTCCCGTGCACCTCCATGTCGGCCACCGCGATGGTCAGCTCCCTGCTCTGCTCGGGCGTGGCACGCGCCGCGGCGAGCGCGGCGGCGACCGGCTCGACCCCGTGCCGCAGCTCCGAGAGCGAGAGCAGCTGATCGACGCGGTCGGTGCTGTCCAGCCGCCAGCGGATCACGCGCGGATCGAACACGTTCCAGGACGACCGGGGCAGCACGGTGACCCCGACCCTGCGGCGCGAGGCGAGCAGCCCCATGGACTCGAGCACGCGCACCGCCTCACGGGCGACACTGCGCGAGACGGCGTACTCCGTGCTCACCCACTCGAGCGTGAGCACGGTCCCGGGCGCCAGGGCGCCCGAGACGACGGCCGTGCCGAGGGCCGACAGCACGGAACCGTGGAGCTCGCCGGAGGGCTCGGGCTGCGGCGCTGGATCGGTCACGCCGGAATGCTCCCACTCCACAGGCCCGGTGAAAAGGGCAGACGAATAACTCTTGGGTTCTTGCAATGATCTGACTATTGATGATTGTCTGTGGCGGCCACCACAGTCCCGGCCCGTTGGGTACCGGGCGTCCGCGAAGGAGCCGACCATGCCGATGACCCGCACGACCCCGCTGGTCGTCGTGATGGGCGTGTCCGGATCGGGCAAGTCCACCGTCGGCCGCGCCGTGGCCGATCGACTGGACGTCGACTTCGTCGACGGCGACGACCTCCATCCCGAGGCCAACGTCGCCAAGATGGCGGCCGGCATCGCGCTCGACGACGACGACCGCTTCCCCTGGCTCGAGGCCATCGGGGAGTGGCTCGCTGCGCACGAGTCGACCGGCGGAGCGATCGCCTGCTCGGCGCTGAAGCGGATCTACCGCGACCAGCTGCGCCGGCACGCCCCGGACGTGGAGTTCCTCCACCTCAGTGGCAGCCAGGAGGTCATCGCCGCTCGCCAGGCCGCGCGACACGGGCACTTCATGCCGCCGTCGCTGCTCGCATCCCAGTTCGCGACCCTCGAGCCGCTGGCCGCCGACGAGCGTGGCGTCGTGGTGGACGTCGACCAGTCGGTCGACGAGATCGTCCAGGAGTACGTCGACCGAGCGGTCGCGTCCCGACCCCATCCCATCCCAGAGGAGTCCTGATGTCCGTTCTGCCCTTCGCGGTCTCCGCCGCGGGCACCGACCTCGTCGAGCCGGTCGCGGCCGGCTGGCAACTCGTCGTCGGCGCGCTCGTCGGCATCGCGCTGATCGTCGTGCTGATCGTCTTCGGCAAGGTCCACCCGTTCCTCGCCCTGATCCTGGGCGGCCTCGTCGTCGGCATCGTGGACGGGCAGAACGTCGCCGACGTGATCACGAGCTTCAGCAACGGGTTCGGCTCGACCGCTGCCGGCGTCGGCATCCTCATCGCCCTGGGCGCGATGTTCGCCAAGCTGCTGGCCGACTCCGGCGGCGCCGACCAGATCGTCGACACCATCGTCGGGCACGCCTCGCCGCGGGTGCTGCCGTGGGCGATGGCCCTCGTCGGCGCGATCATCGGCCTGCCGATGTTCTTCGAGATCGGCCTGGTGCTGCTGATGCCGGTCATCTACCTGGTCTCCCGGCGCTCCCAGCTCTCGGTGGTCACTGTCGGCATCCCCGCTCTGGCCGGCCTGTCCGCCATGCACGGACTCGTGCCGCCGCACCCCGGCCCACTCGTCGCGATCGACTCGCTCCACGCCGACCTCGGCGTCACCCTCGCGCTCGGCGTCCTGGTGGCGGTCCCGACCGTCATCGTCGCCGGCCCGCTCTTCGGCCGCCTCGCCGGCACCTGGGTCGACGTGGTCGCGCCGGCGACGTTCGACCCGACCGACCGGACCGACGACGAGCGTCGCCCGGGCTTCGGCATCACCCTGGCGAGCGTCCTGCTCCCCGTCGTCCTCATGCTCGCGAAGGCGCTGGCCGACATCGTCATCGACGACCCGGAGCAGGGCCTGCAGAAGGTGCTGGACGTCCTCGGCACCCCGCTGGTCGCCCTGCTGATCGCCGTGCTCGTCGCGCTGTTCACGCTCGGCCGCAACGCCGGGTTCGACCGGGCGCGGCTCTCCAAGACGCTGGAGACCTCGCTGCCGCCCATCGCGGGCATCCTGCTCATCGTGGCCGCCGGCGGCGGCTTCAAGCAGGTCCTCGTCGACAGCGGCATCGGCACCGTGCTGGCCGACTGGGCCAAGGACGCCGACATCTCGATCCTGCTCCTCGCGTGGATCCTCGCGGTCCTGATCCGGCTCGCGACGGGCTCGGCGACCGTCGCGACCATCACCGCCAGCTCGCTCATGGTCGGCCTGGTCGCGGGACAGTCGACCGCCGAGACGTCGCTCGTCGTGCTCGCCGTGGGCGCGGGCTCGGTGTTCTTCTCGCACGTCAACGACGCCGGCTTCTGGCTCGTCAAGGAGTTCTTCGGCATGAGCGTCGGCCAGACGATCAAGACGTGGTCGCTGATGGAGACGGTGCTCTCGGTCTCCGGGCTGGTGTTCGTCCTGCTGCTCGGCCTGGTGGTCTGAGCGGCGGTGGGAATTCGTCGGCGCAGGCCGGCGTTGTCTAGCATTGATCCGTTCCGGCTCCGGTTCACCCCACGTGTCGCGTGAGGACCCGGGCCTCTAGTGATGAGGACATCCATGAAGACTGACATCCACCCGACCTACGTCGCGACCGAGGTCACCTGCACCTGCGGCGCGACGTTCACCACGCGCTCGACCAAGACCGACGGCATCATCCGCGCCGACGTCTGCTCGCAGTGCCACCCGTTCTACACCGGCAAGCAGAAGATCCTCGACACCGGCGGCCGCGTCGCCCGGTTCGAGGCGCGCTACGGCAAGAAGTAGCTGCTTCCGAGCGCCGGCCCCCGCATCCGTGCGGGTGGCCGGCGCTCGTCATTTCCGGGCTGAACGTCGGTGACTGACCAGGGGAGAGGCATGTTCGAGGCTGTCGAAGGGCTCGTCGAGGAGCACCAGGAGCTCGAGGGCCGGCTCGCGGCGCCGGAGACGCACGCCGACGCCCGCCTGGCCAAGAGGCTCAACCAGCGGTACGCCGAGCTGAGCGCCGTGATCGGCGCCTACCGGCACTGGCGGCAGCTGGGCGACGACGTCGAGGCCGCCCGCTCGCTCGCCACCGAGGACGGGGGAGACCCAGGCTTCGCCGAGGAGGCCGACCAGCTCGCCGAGCAGCTCGCGGAGGCCGAGGAGCGGCTGCGCCGCCTGCTGGTCCCCCGCGACGCCGCCGACGACAAGGACGTCATCCTCGAGGTGAAGTCCGGCGAGGGCGGCGAGGAGTCGGCGCTGTTCGCCGGCGACCTGCTGCGGATGTACACCCGCTTCGCCGAGCAGCGCGGGTGGAGGACCGAGATCCTCGACGCCGCCGAGTCCGACCTCGGTGGCTACAAGTCCGTGACGGTCGCCGTGAAGGCCCGGTCAGGGGGGAGCACGTCCGAGCCGGGGCAAGCGCCGTACGCGCTGCTCAAGTTCGAGGGCGGGGTGCACCGCGTCCAGCGCGTCCCCGTGACCGAGAGCCAGGGCCGCGTCCACACCAGCGCCGCGGGCGTCCTCGTCATGCCGGAGGCGGAGCAGGTCGACGTCACGATCGACGAGAACGACCTGCGCATCGACGTCTTCCGCAGCTCGGGCCCGGGCGGCCAGAGCGTCAACACGACCGACTCGGCGGTGCGCATCACGCACCTGCCGACCGGCATCGTTGTCAGCTGCCAGAACGAGAAGAGCCAGCTCCAGAACAAGGAGCAGGCGCTGCGCATCCTGCGCGCCCGCCTGCTGGCGGCCGCCCAGGAGGCGGCCGACGCCGAGGCCAGCGACGCGCGGCGCAGCCAGGTCCGCACCGTGGACCGCTCGGAGCGGATCCGCACCTACAACTTCCCGGAGAACCGGATCTCCGACCACCGCACCGGCTACAAGGCCTACAACCTCGACCAGGTGCTCGACGGCGACCTCGGCCCGGTGCTGGCGTCGGCGGTCGACGCCGACCTGGCCGCGCGGCTCGCCGCGCTCGAGTCCTGAGGGCCCGATGAGCGACGTCACCCGCCGCGGCCTGCTCGCCACCGGAACGGTGCTGCTGCGCGAGGGCGGCGTCGCCAGCCCCGAGTACGACGCCGCGGAGCTGCTCGCCCACGTGCTCGGCGTCTCCCGCGGTGCACTCGTGCTCGTCGACCACATCACCGACGAGCAGGCCGACGCCTACCTCGCGCTCGTCGGCCGCCGCGCCGCCCGCGAGCCGCTCCAGCACCTCACCGGCGTCGCCCACTTCCGCCACGTCGAGCTCGGCGTCGGCCCGGGGGTCTTCGTGCCTCGGCCGGAGACCGAGCTGCTGGCCGGCTGGGCGATCGAGCAGGCCGTCCGGGTGGCCGGCGAGGAGGGCCGTGAGCCGGTCGTGGTCGACCTGTGCACCGGCTCGGGTGCGATCGCCCGGAGCATCGTCGACGAGGTCCCGGGCGCCCTGGTGCACGCGGTCGAGCTCGACGAGGCCGCCCACGCCTGGGCGACCCGCAACCTCGCGGGCCTGGGCGTCGACCTGCGGCACGGCGACATGGCCACCGCCTTCGACGACCTGGCCGCCGGCGTCGACGTCGTCGTGTGCAACCCGCCCTACATCCCGCTCGAGGCGTGGGAGTCGGTCGCGGCCGAGGCCCGCGACCACGACCCGCACCTGGCGCTGTTCTCCGGGCAGGACGGGCTCGACGCGATGCGGGTGCTCGAGGAACGGGCCGCGCTCCTGCTGCGGCCCGGGGGAGTGGTCGGCGCGGAGCATGCCGACGAGCAGGGCCCGGACGGCCTCGGCGGTGGGGCGCCGGCGGTCTTCGCGGCGACCGGCCGCTGGGCCGACGTACGCGACCATGTCGACCTGGCGGGCCGGGCCCGCTTCACGACCGCGAGGCTGGCACGATGAGGTCCATGACCGTCAGCGAAGCGAGCCGTGCCGATGGCTGAGCGCTATCCCGCCGTCTTCCAGCAGGACCTGGACGCCGCCGTCGACGCGGCGGCGCGCGCCATCACCCGCGGTGAGCTGGTCGTGCTGCCCACCGACACGGTCTACGGCATCGGCGCCGACGCGTTCGACCCGGCGGCGGTCAAGGCGCTCCTCGAGGCCAAGGGCCGCGGTCGCGAGATGCCGCCCCCGGTGCTCGTCGCGTCCGCGGCGACGCTCGACGCCCTCGCCGTCAAGGTGCCCGACTGGGCCCGGGCGCTGACCGAGGCGTTCTGGCCGGGTGCGCTCACGCTCGTCTGCCACCAGCAGACCTCGCTGCGCTGGGACCTCGGCGAGACCCGCGGGACCGTCGCGGTGCGGGTGCCCGACCACGCCGTCGCGATCGCCGTCCTCGAGCGCACCGGCCCGCTGGCCGTCAGCTCGGCCAACCGGACCGGCCTGCCCGCGGCGACGGATGCGGCCACCGCCGAGGCGATGCTCGGCCACGCCGTGTCGGTCGTCGTCGACGCGGGCCCGACCCCTGCCGCAGACCCCTCGACCATCGTCGACGCCACCGGCGAGACGCCGCGGTTGCTGCGCCTCGGCGCGATCGGTGTGGAGCGCCTCGACGAGGTGCTCGCGCCGTTCGGCGTCAGCCTTCCCCCGGGCGACTGAGGACGAGCGTTGCGCGCCTACCTCCTGCTCTTCCTCGTCGCGGCGGCCGTCACCTACCTGCTGACGGTGGTGGCGCGCGAGATCGCGCTGCGCACCGGAGCCGTGGCGCGGGTGCGCGACCGGGACGTGCACGACGAGCCGATCCCCTACATGGGCGGGCTCGCCATGCTCGGCGGCCTCGGCGCCGCCTACCTCGTCGCCCGACAGATGCCGTTCCTCGCCGACGCCTCGCCCTTCGTGCTGCGTGACGCCGGCGTCGTCCTCATCGCCGGGGCGATCATCTGCATGGTCGGCGTGCTCGACGACATCTTCGAGCTCGACGCCCTGACCAAGTTCGGCGGCCAGGTCCTCGCCACCGGATTCCTGATCGCGTTCAGCATCCAGTACTGGTTCATCCCGACCGGCGGCAACACCTACTTCCTGCTCGACCCGAGCCAGGGCGCCCTGCTCACCGGGATCATGGTCGTCGCGACCGTCAACGCGGTGAACTTCATCGACGGCCTCGACGGCCTCGCCGCCGGGGTGGTCGGGATCGGCGCCCTCGCCTTCTTCGCGTTCTGCTACGGCATCACCCGCATCAACCAGGTCGATCGCGCCACCACCGCCGCGCTGCTCAGCGTCGCGCTGGCCGGCGCCTGCGTCGGCTTCCTGGTGCACAACTGGAACCCGGCCCGCCTCTTCATGGGCGACAGCGGGTCGATGCTCCTCGGGCTCGTCCTGTCGGCCAGTGCGGTGAGCCTCTCGGGACAGTTCCAGCCCGGCCAGCTCAGCCAGGGCGTGCGCGGCACGGCCTCGAGCCTGCTGCCGACGTTCCTCCCGATCCTGCTGCCGCTCACCCTGCTGCTGGTGCCGATCGCCGACCTGGTCATGGCCGTCGTACGCCGGACCAGGGCCGGTCGCTCCCCGTTCGCGCCGGACAAGCAGCACCTGCACCACCGGCTGCTCGAGATCGGCCACTCCCAACGGCGCGCCGTCCTCATCATGTGGCTGTGGGCCGGGCTGATCGCGTTCGGCTCGTCCTTCGCCAGCCTCTACTCCGGGCCGTGGATGTGGGGGACGCTGGGCGCCGGCCTCCTCATCACGCTCGGGCTGACCTTCCTGCTGCCGAAGCTGCGCCAGGTCGACCCGGTCTGAGCAAGCGGCTGGATCGTTCAATTTCCATCGCCTCGAACGCTTGTGATAACTTTCACGAGCGATCCGGATAGGGTTTCGGGATGCCCCGGGCGTTCCCGGGAGCCAGCTGGATCGCCACCGTCAGTCCCCTCCACAGAACGGCCGCCGAGATGACGACCGAGTCGAAGCAGGTCCGGGTCGCCACCGGCGCCGGCACGCTTCTCGGTGCGGCCTCGTGGGCCCTGGCGATCGGCGCGGCGGTGGCCCTGGTGGGGCTCGTCGTCGACGGCCGCCCGGCGCTGGCCGGCGGCCTGACCGGCGCCGTGACCACGGCCGTCGTGCTCGCCGGTGGAGCGCTCTGCATCAACGTCATCGCACGGGTGATGCCGTCGGTCTCGCTCATGATCGCGCTGCTGACCTACGCCCTCCAGGTCGTGGTCCTCACCATGGTGATGGCGGTGGTCTCCGAGAGTGCCGACGACACCGTCACGCTCTGGGCCGCGGTGGCCCTGATCGCGGTGACGCTGACCTGGTCGCTCGCCCATCTGCTGCTCTCCACGCGCCGCCGGATCGCCGCCTACGACGTGGCTCTTCCGGGGGAGGGAACATCGGGTCCCGATGCGCTTTCCGGCGCGGTCAGGCCGAGTGCGCGATGACCCTCCACGGCTGCTATTGTCCGGGGCGCGATGGCACCCGACGACTCCCCGCGCAGGGACCCATGGCGCTCCTTCGGCTACCTCGTGGCAGGCGTGGCGTTCTACGGTGCGGTCGGCTGGGGACTGGACCGCTGGCTGGGGACGGACTTCCTGGTCGCGGTCGGGATCATCGTCGGGGCGGCGCTCGGGATCTACATGACCTGGTCGGCGCTGCGCGACGCCGACGATGACCCGGACAGCGATCGCGACCCGAAGACGTAAGCGTGACGAGTTGTACCTGAAGAAGAGAGTGCAGGAGGCAGAGTGAACCCCCTCGCGATGGTGGTCAAGGCCGATGAGTTCGAGGCTCCCGGCCCGTCGAACTTCGACCTGCCCGGCTTCTTCGACAGCGGTGTCACGAAGCCGATGGTCCTGCTCGTCCTCGCGGCGGCCCTCGTCTTCGCCTTCTTCTACCTCGCCATCCGCCGGGCGACGATCGTCCCGGGCCGGCTGCAGTACGCCGGCGAGAGTGCCTACGGCATGGTGCGCAACAGCATCGCCCGCGACATCATCGGCGGCCACGACTTCAGGAAGTTCGTCCCCTACCTGGTGACGCTGTTCTTCTTCGTCCTGGTCAACAACCTCTTCGGGTCCATCCCGTTCCTCCAGTTCCCGACCTTCGCGCGGGCCTCGATGGCCTACGCGCTGGCGGCCATGTCGTGGGTCCTCTACAACGCGGTCGGCATCAAGCGGCACGGCCTCGTGGGCTACCTCAAGCTGCAGACGGTCCCGTCGGGTGTGCAGGCGTTCATGCTGCCGCTGCTGGTCCCGCTGGAGTTCTTCTCCAACATCCTCGTCCGCCCGGTCACGCTGGCCCTGCGTCTGTTCGCGAACATGTTCGCCGGCCACATCCTGCTGCTGCTCTTCGCGACGGGTGGGCTCTACCTCATCCAGCACGTGGGCGGCATCGGGTACGCCGCGGGCCCGGTCGCGTGGGTGCTCTCGATCGCGATCGGCTTCCTCGAGATCCTGGTCCAGTTCCTGCAGGCCTACGTCTTCACCCTGCTCAACGCGATGTACCTCCAGGGTGCGCTCGCCGACGAGCACTGAGTGGTCGCCGGGGACGCCCCGGGGATCCAGCACAGCTGTACACCAACCGCATCACCTGAAGTGAAAACAACCGAAAGGAAGAGTCATGGGTGGCTCCCTGAACATGGTCGGCTACGGCCTGGCTGCTATCGGCCCGGGCATCGGCATCGGCCTGATCTTCGCGGCCTACATCTCCGGCGTGGCCCGTCAGCCGGAGGCGCAGAGCCGACTCCAGTCGATCGCGATCCTCGGCTTCGCCCTCGCCGAGGCGCTCGCCATCATCGGCATCGCCCTGGCGTTCGTCCTCAAGGCGTCCAACACCTGATCCGCCTCGGGCACCAGCCCTCGGTCCATCACTTGAAGACAAGGTCAGGTAGATGAAGTCAATGTTGATCGTCGCCGCAGCGGAGCACGAGGAGAACCCCCTCGGCTTCGTGTGGGTGGAGTTCGTCCTTGCCCTCGTGGTCTTCGGCATCCTGCTCTTCCTCATCGGGAAGTTCGTCACGCCGCGGTTCGAGCAGACCTACCACGAGCGCACCACGGCGATCGAGGGCGGCCTCGCCGCTGCCGAGAGCAAGCAGGCCGAGGCCGACGCGAAGCTCGCCGAGCTGGAGGCCCAGCTCGCCGACGCGCGTCACGAGGCGGCGCGCATCCGCGAGGAGGCGCGCGAGCAGGGCGCCCAGATCGTCGCCGAGATGCGGGAGCAGGCCCAGTCCGAGGCCTCTCGCATCGTCGAGCACGGCAAGGCGCAGATCGAGGCCGAGCGCCAGCAGGCGGTCACCTCGCTGCGAGCCGAGGTCGGTGGCCTGGCCACCAGCCTGGCCGGTCGGATCGTGGGCGAGAGCCTCGACGACGACGCTCGTCAGAGCCGTGTCGTGGAGCGCTTCCTCGCCGACCTCGAGACCGGTTCCGGGGCAGGTGCCAACTGATGGACTTCCGTGGTGGTTCGGCAGAGGCGGTCGCCGCCCTCACCGACGAGCTGGTCGGCCAGACCGGTTCGGGTGAGGCGGCGAGCGCCCTCGCGGACAGCCTGTTCACGGTCTCGCGGTCGCTGCGTTCGGAGCCGGCGCTGCGTCGGTTCGTCACCGACGTGTCGGTGCCGACGGAGGCCAAGCAGGGGATCGTGCGCGAGGTCTTCTCCGGCAAGGTCGACGACGGCGCGCTCACGGTGATCGCGTCTGCCGTCGGCCGGCGCTGGACGTCGAGCCGCGACCTGCCCGACGCGCTCGAGCACCTCAGCGAGGTGGCGACGGTGCGCTCGACCGGGCAGGACGTCGAGCGGCTCTCCGACGAGCTGTTCTCGTTCGGCCAGACCGTGCAGGAGAACCCCACGCTGCGCGACGCCCTGTCCGACCCCGCCCGGTCGGTCGACGACAAGGCGGCCCTGGTCGACTCGCTGCTGGCCGGCAAGGCACTCCCGGCGACGGTGACCCTGGTCAAGCAGTCGCTGGCCGGCACCTACCGGACCGTCTCGGCCGCCCTGGCCGAGTACCAGAAGGTGGCGGCCGAGGTGGTCAGCGAGGGCGTCGCCACGGTGCGCGTCGCGAAGCCGCTCACCGACGCCGAGATCACCCGCCTCGGCGCTGCCCTGCAGCGCGCCTACGGGCGCGCGATCCACCTCAACCAGCTGGTCGATCCCGACGTGCTGGGTGGCATCAAGGTCGAGATCGGCGACGATGTCATCGACGGCACCATCGCCAGCCGGCTGGACGACGCCCGTCGGACCCTCGCCGGCTGAGCCGGCGCGGCCGACCCCACGACGTACAACGAAGATTCGAGAGAGAAGGCATCAGGAGATGACGGAGCTTTCCATCCGTCCGGAGGAGATCCGCGACGCGCTCAGCAAGTACGTTGCCGAGTACAAGCCGGACGCCGCCGCCCGCGAGGAGGTCGGCACCGTCGCTCAGACCGCTGACGGCATCGCGCGCGTCAGTGGTCTGCCCTCGGCCATGGCGAACGAGCTGCTCGAGTTCGAGGACGGCACCCTCGGTCTCGCCCTGAACCTCGACACCCGCGAGATCGGCGTCGTCGTCCTCGGTGACTTCGACAAGATCGAGGAGGGCCAGACGGTCCGCCGCACGGGCGAGGTCCTCTCGGTCCCGGTCGGCGACGGCTACCTCGGCCGCGTCGTGGACCCGCTCGGAACCCCGATCGACGGCCTCGGCGAGGTCGTCAGCACCGGCCGCCGCGCCCTCGAGCTGCAGGCACCCGGCGTCATGGCCCGCAAGTCGGTCCACGAGCCGCTCGCCACCGGCATCAAGGCGATCGACGCGATGACCCCGATCGGCCGTGGCCAGCGTCAGCTGATCATCGGCGACCGTGCCACGGGCAAGACCACCGTCGCGATCGACACGATCATCAACCAGAAGCAGAACTGGGAGACCGGCGACCCGGCGAAGCAGGTCCGCTGCATCTACGTCGCCATCGGCCAGAAGGGCTCCACCATCGCCTCCGTGCGCGGTGCCCTCGAGGCGGCCGGCGCGCTGGAGTACACCACCATCGTGGCGGCCCCCGCGTCGGACAGCGCCGGCTTCAAGTACCTCGCGCCCTACACCGGCTCGGCCATCGGTCAGCACTGGATGTACGACGGCAAGCACGTCCTGATCGTCTTCGACGACCTGACCAAGCAGGCCGAGGCCTACCGCGCGGTGTCGCTGCTGCTGCGCCGTCCGCCGGGCCGCGAGGCCTACCCGGGTGACGTCTTCTACCTGCACAGCCGCCTCCTCGAGCGCTGCGCGAAGCTCTCCGACGAGCTGGGCGCCGGCTCGATGACGGGTCTGCCGATCATCGAGACGAAGGCCAACGACGTCTCGGCGTTCATCCCGACCAACGTCATCTCGATCACCGACGGCCAGATCTTCCTGCAGTCCGACCTGTTCGCGGCCAACCAGCGCCCCGCCATCGACGTGGGTGTCTCGGTGTCGCGGGTCGGCGGTGCGGCGATGACCAAGGCGATGAAGGCCGTGACCGGTTCGCTGAAGGTCGACCTCGCGCAGTTCCGCGCCATGGAGGCCTTCGCGATGTTCGCCTCCGACCTCGACGCGGCCTCCAAGCAGCAGCTGGCCCGCGGCCAGCGGCTGATGGCGCTGCTCAAGCAGCCGGCCTACTCGCCCTACCCGGTCGAGGACATGACCGTCTCGCTGTGGCTGGGCACCAGCGGCCGTCTCGACAAGCTGCCCGTCGCCGACGTCATCCGGTTCGAGCAGGAGTTCATCGACTACGTCAAGCGTTCCAAGGCGGGCATCCTGGACGGCATCCGTGAGACGCTGAAGTTCGAGGACTCCACCGAGAGCGAGCTCTCGTCGGCGTACGACGACTTCCTGGGCCAGTTCGAGACCTCCGACGGCGGCTCGATCAAGGCCGGCTCCGAGAAGACCGACGCTCTCGAGGACGCGGACGTCGAGCAGGAGCAGATCGTCAAGCAGAAGCGGGGCTGACGGTGGCCGTATCGCTGCGTGAGTACCGCGCGCGGATCAAGTCGACGGAGTCGATGAAGAAGATCACGCGCGCCATGGAGCTCATCGCTGCGTCCCGGATCATCAAGGCGCAGCAGCGGGCCAACGCCGCCGCGCCGTACGCACGGGAGCTGACCCGGGCGGTCTCGGCCGTGGCGACGTACTCCAACGTCGACCACGCCCTGACCACCGAGCCGGAGCACGCCGAGCGAGCCGCGGTCCTGGTGATCACCAGTGACCGCGGCCTGGCCGGCGCCTACTCCTCGAGCGTGCTGCGTGAGGCCGAGGGCCTGGTCGAGAAGCTCCGGGCCGAGGGCAAGCAGGTCGACGTCTACGTCTCCGGACGCAAGGGCGAGGCGTTCTACCGGTTCCGCGGCCGCGACGTCGTCAAGGCCTGGACCGGTCACTCCGACCAGCCGTCCTACGACATCGCGCGTGAGATCGGACAGGTCCTGATCTCGGCGTTCCTGTCCGGTGAGGGCGCGGCCGAGGACGGCGCTGACGAGTTCCCGGCGGTCGACGAGGTCCACCTGGTCTACACCCGGTTCCGCTCGATGCTGGTCCAGCAGCCCACTGCGGTGCGTCTGCTGCCCCTGGAGGTCGTCGAGGGCGTCGAGGCGCCCGACCCCGACGAGGTGCTCCCGCTCTACGACTTCGAGCCCTCGGGCGAGGCCGTGCTCGACGCGCTGCTCCCGCAGTACGTCCAGAGCCGCATCTGGTACGCGCTGCTCCAGGCGGCCGCCTCCGAGCTCGCCGCCCGTCAGAAGGCGATGAAGTCGGCGACGGACAACGCCCAGGAGCTCATCAAGAAGTACACGCGGATCGCCAACCAGGCTCGCCAGGCCGGCATCACGCAGGAGATCAGCGAGATCGTCGGTGGCGTCAACGCGCTGGCCGACGCCAACGCCCAGAACGACTGACAGTTCGACTGAGAACCCACGAAACAAGGAAACCGAGACAATGACTGCAACGGTTGACGAGACCACCACTACGAGCACCGGCCGCGTGGCCCGTGTCATCGGCCCGGTCGTCGACGTGGAGTTCCCCGTCGACGCCATGCCGGAGATCTACAACAAGCTGGAGGTCGAGGTGACCGTCGGCGAGGACACCTCCGTGCTCCCGCTCGAGGTCGCCCAGCACATCGGCGACGGCGTCGTCCGTGCCATCTCGCTGAAGCCGACCGACGGCCTGGTCCGTGGCGCGACGGTGACCAACACCGGGGGCCCGATCAGCGTGCCCGTCGGCGACGTGACCCTCGGCCACGTCTACAACGCCACCGGCGACGTGCTCAACCTCGAGGAGGGGGAGAAGTACGAGGTCAGCGAGCGCTGGGGGATCCACCGCAAGGCCCCGGCCTTCGACCAGCTCGAGTCGAAGACGCAGATGTTCGAGACCGGCATCAAGGTCATCGACCTGCTCACGCCCTACGTCACCGGTGGGAAGATCGGCCTCTTCGGTGGTGCGGGCGTCGGCAAGACCGTCCTCATCCAGGAGATGATCGCCCGCGTCGCGAAGAACCACGGCGGTGTGTCGGTCTTCGCCGGCGTCGGTGAGCGGACCCGTGAGGGCAACGACCTCATCGTCGAGATGAAGGAGGCCGGCGTCTTCGACAAGGTCGCCCTCGTCTTCGGCCAGATGGACGAGCCGCCGGGCACGCGTCTGCGGGTGGCGCTCTCCGCGCTGACGATGGCGGAGTACTTCCGCGACGTGCAGAACCAGGACGTGCTCCTCTTCATCGACAACATCTTCCGGTTCACCCAGGCCGGCTCCGAGGTCTCCACCCTGCTGGGCCGGATGCCGTCGGCGGTCGGCTACCAGCCGAACCTCGCCGACGAGATGGGCCTCCTGCAGGAGCGCATCACCTCGACGCGCGGCCGCTCGATCACCTCGATGCAGGCGATCTACGTGCCGGCCGACGACTACACCGACCCGGTGCCGGCGACCACGTTCGCGCACCTCGACGCGACCACGGAGCTGTCCCGCGAGATCGCCTCGCTCGGCATCTACCCGGCCGTCGACCCGCTGACGTCGACCTCGCGGATCCTCGACCCGCAGTACATCGGCCAGGCTCACTACGACGCCGCGATCCGCGTCAAGCAGATCCTCCAGCGCAACAAGGAGCTGCAGGACATCATCGCGATCCTCGGTGTCGACGAGCTGTCCGAGGAGGACAAGATCATCGTCTCGCGGGCCCGCCGCATCCAGCGGTTCCTCTCGCAGAACACCTACGTCGCCAAGCAGTTCACCGGCATCGAGGGCTCCACGGTCCCGGTCGCGGACACGATCGAGGCGTTCAACAAGATCTGCGACGGCGAGTACGACCACGTGGCCGAGCAGGCGTTCTTCATGTGCGGCGGTCTGGACGACGTCGAGCAGAAGTGGGCCGAGATCCAGAAGAACCTCTGATGGCCGAGTCCAGCGCCTACCTCACGGTCGAGCTCGTCGCGGCCGACCGGACGGTGTGGTCCGGCGAGGCCACCATGGTCATCGCCCGGACCACCGAGGGTGACATCGGTGTCCTGCGCGGGCACCAGCCCACGCTCTCGGTGCTCACCGACGCGGTCGTCGAGATCAACCCCGAGGAGGGCCCCGTCGTCGTCGCGACCGTCGACGGTGGGTTCCTCTCGGTGGCCGACGACCGGGTGTCGATCCTCTCCGAGCACGCGCTGCTCGCCGAGGAGATCGACGTCGACGAGGCCCGCACCGAGCTCGAGACGGCCCGGACACTGATCGGGGCCGACGACGAGGCCGAGCGTCGCATCCGCCGGGCCGAGGCGCGCATCCGCGCCGTCGAGAAGGCGTCCTGAGGAACGGCTGAGGCCGAGGACGAGGGGGTATGCCGACGTGGGAGTGGGTTGTTGACGCCGTCGGCGTGCTCCTGATCCTCGTCGTCTGCTACTTCGTCGCGCTGCTGGTGCGTCGCCGCGCCCTCGGGCGTCACGGCGGCACCTTCGAGCTGAGCCACCGCGTCCGGGCCACACGGCCCGGACGCGGTTGGCTGCTCGGGATCGGCCGCTACTCCGGCGAGACCCTGGAGTGGTTCCGCGTGTTCTCGCTGTCCCCGCGCCCCAAGCGGCGGTGGGAACGGGTCGCCATGGCCTACGACTCCAGTCGCGGCCCCGAGGGGGCCGAGTCGATGGCCCTCTACCCCGACCACGTGATCGTCGCCTGCCGCTACGGCGGTGAGCTGGTCGAGCTGGCGATGGCGCCGGCCTCCCTGACCGGGTTCCAGGCGTGGCTCGAGTCGAGTCCGCCCGGCACCGACTGGTCGCGCTGAGCCGGCCCGAGCCGGCCCGGTCCACTTGCCCGCTCAGGCGGTCGGACGACCCGCCTCGTAGAGCCGCGGGACCGGGTGGTTCGCCGCGAACACGCCGTAGGGGTCCACGGCGGAGCGGATCCCCTTCAGCTGGAGCCAGGCCTGCTCGGTGTACGCCGCGCGCGTCTCACCCGCCGTCTCCGCGAAGTTGAGGTAGGTGCGACCGGTCGCGAACGGCTCCAGCGTCTCGACGAAGGCGCTGGTCTCCACCTCGGCCAGCGCCGCGAGCTCCGGCGTCGGCGCCATGCCGAGGCCGAACGCGACGAAGTCGCCGTCGAGGTGGGACAGGACGCCGCCGCCCTCGGCGGGGCGGCCGAGAGCGCCGCCGAGCTGGCGCAGCTCCGCGATCAGCAGGTGGGTGTCCGCGTCGGGTCCGGCGGCACCGAGGAACGCGTCGACGGCCGCGTCGGGCATGGATCGCAGCGTCGCCGTCCGGCCCACCGCCGGGGCACCCCCCTCGGGGTCCATGTGGATGCGGGTGAGGGCGGGGGCCGGGACGCGGGCGAACGTGTCGACCTGCGGGCGCAGGGCGCGCAGCCCGCCGAGCAGCTCGGCGGCGCGCTCGTCGCTGCCGAGCACGGCGCCGTCGACGATGGCGACCGAGCGACCGCGGAGGAGCTCGGGGATCTCGGGGAGGGGCGGGAACCGCATCGCCCGGAACGACGTCGTGATCTCGTCCGGCGCCCCGGGTGCCCACGCCGTCCACTCGCGGAGGACCGGCTCCATGTCCGCGAGGTCCCACATCAGCATGCCGGCGTACGCCGTCTCGATGTCGAAGGTGCGGAACTCCATCGCGGTGACCACGCCGAAGCTGCCGCCGCCGCCGCGGACGGCCCAGAACAGCTCGCGGTTGGTCTCCGCGTCGGCGCGGACGAGGGTGCCGTCGCCGACGACGATCTCGACGGCGACCAGGCTGTTGGTGGCCAGGCCGAGCTTGCGGGCGTACCACCCCATGCCGCCACCGAGCGTGTAGCCGGCGACGCCGACGTCAGGGGAGGAGCCGTGCAGGACCGCACGGCCGTACTTGGCGGCCACGTCGACGACCGGCTCCCAGACGCAGCCGCCCTCGACGCGCACGACGTGGGTCGTCTCCTCGTAGGTGACGGTGTCGAGCCGGCCGGTCCGCAGGAGCACGACGTCGTCCAGGCCGCGGGCGGCCAGCGGGCCGGCGTTGTGGCCGGTGGACTGGGGTGCGACGCGAAGTCCGGCCAGGGCGGCGGTCCGGACGACCTCGCCCACCTCCTCGGGGCTGGCCACGGAGACCACGCCGGCGGGGCGCTGGTCGACGGCCAGGTTCCAGGCGACGCGGGCGCCGTCGTAGCCGGGGTCGCCGGGCAGGTGGACGCGGTCGGCCGCGCGGCCGCCGAAGAGGCCGCGCAGCGCGGAGGTCGTGAAGGGGTCTGCGACGGGTGCGGTCGTTCCGGGCCGGGCGCCGGTCTGGGGGTCGGTCATGGTGGTCTCCCTCGGTTGCTGAGTCGGCGGTCTCCGATCTCGGTGGCCCCACCGTGCCGAGGTGCGCTGGGAAAGGACTGGTCGTCCGCTGGGGAACGACTTGGGACGCCTCTCCGCCCCTCCCCATGACGAGGGAGGAGAGGCGAAATGCAGCGCCCTCCACCAGCAGGCGTCCTTAGAGTTCTCCCGTGACGACGACGACCCCGGGCACGGTGACGCAGACGGTCTCGGCGTCGGTCCTGGGCCAGATGGAGGTGGCGCTCGACGGCGTGCCGGTCGACCTCGGCACGCCGAAGCAGCGGGCACTGGTCGCCGCCCTCGCTCTCTCGCGCGGCCGGGCCGTGTCGGTCGACGGGATCGTCGACCTGCTGTGGGGTGACACGCCCCCGAACGGCGTCAGCGCCACCCTGCAGGCCTATGTGTCCCAGCTGCGCCGCGTGCTCGAGCCCGCGCGGCAGCGGCGGACGCCGGCCACGGTGCTGGTCACCGTGGCGCCCGGCTACGCGCTGCAGGTGGCTCCGGGCGGGCTGGACGCCGCCCGCTTCGAGGCGGCCGTCATGCAGACGCACGGCGTGCTCCAGGGCCTGGACCTGACCGGTCCGCCGAGGCTGACGTCGGCCGAGCTGACCGGGGTGGTCGGCACGCTCGACGGAGCACTCGCCCTCTGGCGCGGCGAGCCGTACGCCGACCTCGGCGATGCGGCGGCCGCCGTCGCCGAGCGGGCCCGGCTCGAGGAGCTCCGCCTGGTCGCCCTCGAAGACCGGGCGGTGGCGCGGCTGGCGCTCGGCCAGCACGCGACGGTCGCGGCCGAGCTCGAGGCGCTCACCTCGGCCCATCCGCTGCGGGAGCGGCTGTGGGCGCTGCGGACGCTCGCGCTCACCCGGGCCGGACGGCAGGCCGAGGCGCTCGACGCGCTGCGCCGGGTCCGCGAGCTGCTCGACGAGGAGCTCGGCCTTGAGCCGTCGGCCGACCTGCGCGACCTGCAGACCGCCGTGCTGCGGCAGGACCCCGCACTGGAGTGGACCCCTCCCGCAGCACAGCCGGCAGCAGTCCCCGCACCAGCCCCCGCGACAGTCCCCGCACCAGCCCCCGCGACAGCCCCCGCGTCCCTGGCCGTGCCTGCGCCGCGCGCAGAGCCGCCGGTCGACCTTCCGACCGGGCCGGCGGCCGTCGCCCCCTGGCCGCTGTGCGGTCGGGAGGCCGAGCTCGAGGCGCTCGTGGCGTTGCTGGACCGGTCGGTGTCCGGGCGGGCGTCCTGTGCGGTGCTGACGGGGGAGCCGGGGATCGGCAAGTCACGACTGGCCGCGGAGCTGGCGGCCCGCGCCCGGGCACGCGGGGTGCGGGTGCTGCGCGGACGCTGCTCCCAGGACGACGGCGCGCCTCCGCTGTGGCCGTGGCGCGCCGTCCTCGAGCGCCTCGGCACCGAGCTGTCCGAGGCGGACGGCGAGGACGTGGGCGCGGCGTTCCGCGTCTGGGACCGGATCTGTGCCGAGGTGCTCCGGGCCACCGAGGAGGGACCGGTCCTGCTGGTGCTCGACGACCTGCACTGGGCCGACGCGTCGAGCCTCCGGGTGCTGCGCCTGCTCGCCGAGACCGCCCCCGCCGCGACCCCGCTCCTGGTGATCGCCACCTGGCGGTCGCATCCGGCCCCCGACGGGTTGCTCGCCGACGTCGCCGAGGCGCTCGCCCGTCAGCACCCGCTGCGGCTGGAGCTCACCGGGCTGGAGCCCGGCGCGGTCGGGGAGCTCTTCGCCGCGGTCTCCGAGCGCGAGCTCGCCGACGACTCCGCCGAGGTCCTGCAGGAGCGCACCGACGGCAACCCGTTCTTCCTCGTCGAGTACGCCCGGCTGGCCGCCTCGCGCCACGACGCCAACGTGCCCGAGCGCCCTCCGACGGCCGTCGCCGAGGTGCTGCGCCGCCGCATCGAGCGGCTCCCCGCCGAGACGGTGTCGACGCTCCGGTTCGCCGCGCTGATCGGCCGGCGGTTCGACGTACCCACCCTCGCCGCCGCGTCGGGCCGCGACGAGGACGACATCCTCGACCTCGTCGAGCCGGCCGTCGTCGCGGGACTGGTGCGCGAGGACGGCATCGACAGGTTCGCCTTCGGGCACGCGCTCGTCCGCGACACCCTGCGCAGCAACGTCGCCGCCAGCCGGCTCGCCCGGGCGCACGCTGCGGTGGCGCGGGCGCTGGAGGGCCGGCCGGAGCGGGAGACGGAGGTCGCCCGGCACTGGCTCGCGGCCGGCCCGAGCCACGCGTCCCGGGCGTGGCGGGCCGCGGTGGCCGCGGCCGCGGGTGCTCGCCGCCTGCACGCCTACGACGAGGCGGCCGACCTGCTCCGCGTCGCCCTCGACGTGATGCCGGGCGACCCGGAGGCCACGCTGCGCGACCGCTACGACACGCTGATGGACCTGGTCGAGGCCTACCGCTGGGCGGCCCTGCTGCCGTCGCTCGTCGGGTGCGCCGAGGAGGCGATCGACGTCGCGAGGCGGATGCGCGACCCGGAGGCCGTCGCGCGCGCCGCGACCTCGGCGACCCAGTCGTCGCTGTGGCGCTCCGCACCACCCGGCGAGGTCAACGGCACGGTGGTCGCCGCCCTGCGGGGGTCGCTCGAACGGCTGCCGGAGGGGGACGGCGAGCTCCGCTGCCGCACCCTGCTGGCGCTGGCCAACGAGCTCGCCGAGCAGACCACCTTCGCCGAGCGCGCCGCGCTGGTCGACGAGGCGACCGCCATGGCGCGCCGCCTCGGCGACCCGCGGCTGGTCATCGACACCTGCCTCGTCGGATTCGTGGCGCTGTGGACGGCCTGGACCGCCGGGGACCGGCTCGATCGCGTCACTCGGGCGATGGAGCTGGCCCGCCACATCGGTGACGAGCGGGAGTTCCTGGTCGCCGCGACCCTGCGTGCGGCCGTGCTCGGCGAGCTGGGACGGCCGACGGAGATGTTCGAGGCGGCCGAGGTCGCCCGGTCCGAGGCGCGTCGCCTGCGGATCGGCTACGCCGAGGGCGTGCTGCACGGCCTGGAGGTGCCCTGGCTGGCCATGCGGGGGGAGTTCGAGGAGTGCGAGCGCAGGCTCGCGGACCTCCGGACGCTGCGCCGCCGGCTCGCCCACACCGACATGGACGAGAACGTCGCCGCGTGCCTGCTCGCCCTGCGGCTGTGGCAGGGCCGCGCCGCGGAGGTGATCCCCGTGCTGCGAGGTCTCGACACCGACAGGGGGGAGTGGGCGCCCACCATCGCGGTCTACCACTGGCGCGCAGGCCTGTACGACGAGGCGCGGTGGCACCACCGGCAGGCCGGTGCGCCTATCACCGAGGACACCGAGGTGCCCCTGCACACCGTCGCCCACGCGGCCGAGCTCAGCCTCTACCTCGCTGACGCCGACCTGGCGCAGCGGTGCGCGCGGCGGCTCACGAACTACTCCGGGATGGCCGTCAGCCTCGGTTCCTCGATGGCACTGGGGCCGGTCGACCTCTACCTCGCCTGCGCGGCCGCCGCGGCCGGCGACGCCGAGGCCGCCCACCGCGACGCTGACGCGGCGCTCGACCGGGCGCGCGAGTGGGGCCTGGACGCGCTCATCGCATGGTTCGAGGGCGTGCGGTCGACGTACGGCTTCTGACCGGGTGCCGCCGGCACAACCGATTCGACGCCGACCACCCGGACACGGTCGAATGGGAGCGTGACCGTGACGACCGCTCCGAGCCTCCTGACCACCCGGACCTCGGTCGCCCTGACGTTCGCGCTCAACGGCCTGCTCTTCGCAACGCTCGTGTCGCGGCTCCCGGACGTGCGCAGCGAGCTCGACCTCAGCAACTCCGCCCTCGGGCTGCTGCTGATCTCGGCGTCGGTCGGCTCGGTCCTCAGCCTGCCGCTCGCCGGCCGGATCATCGAGCGGTTCACGCCGGCCGGCACCGTCCGCGGCGGCTCGGTCGCCGTCGGCGCCGGCCTGCTCGTCTGCGGCATCGGGGCGACGGTCGTCGAGTGGCCGCCGCTGGCGGCCGTCGGGCTGTTCGCCTACGGGATCGGCACGTCGACGTGGGACGTCGCCATGAACGTGGAGGGCGCCGAGGTCGAGCGCCGGCTCGGGCGCACGATCATGCCGCGCTTCCACGCCGCGTGGAGCATCGGCTCGATCGTCGGCAGCGGGATCGGCGTCGTGATGGCGGCCCTCGGCGTCCCGGTGAGCCTGCACTACCTGGTGATCGGCGCCGTCGCCCTCGTGCTCACCCTCCGCTCGGCCGGCACGTTCCTCCCCGTCGAGGAGAGGCACGAACACCAGGAGAGGCCGCGCGTCTCCGCCTGGCGCGAGCCGCGCACGCTGGTGATCGGCCTGATGGTGCTGTGCTACGCGACCGTGGAGGGCACCGCCAACGACTGGCTCTCCCTCGCGGTCATCGACGGCTACGACACCCCGCACTGGGTCGGCGTCGCCGGCTTCTCGGTCTTCGTCGTCGCGATGACGGCCGGGCGCCTCACCGGCCCGCTGGTGCTCGACCGGCTCGGCCGCGCCCCGGTCCTGTGGGCCTGCTCCGGCCTGGCGGCGGTGGGCGTGCTCATCGCCGTGTACGGCGGCTCGCTGCCCGTGATGTTCGTCGGCATCGTCATCTGGGGGGTCGGCGCCTCCCTCGGCTTCCCGGTCGGGATGAGCGCCGCGGCCGACGACCCGGTCCGCGCTGCCGCCCGGGTCTCGGCCGTCGCCACGATCGGCTATGCCGCCTTCCTCGCCGGCCCGCCGCTGCTCGGCATGCTCGGCGACGCGGTCGGCACCCTGCGCGCCCTCGTGGTGGTCGCGGTGCTGATGGTCCCGGCGTCCCTCACCGTCTTCGCGGCGCGCCCGCCGGCGGTCAGCGGGTCGACCGACTGAGCAACCGCTCGGGGTGGCGGCGCAGGTAGGCCGAGGTCCCGGCCGGCGAGGTGCGGGCGTAGCCCACGGGCAGCCACACGTCGCCGCGCCGCGACAGGTAGACGACCTGCCAGTCGTAGAGGCCGCGCAACGCGGCCGGCGAGGCATGCAGGATGGCGGCGTACGCCTCGACGCCGCGGACGTAGAGCCGTGACCGGTTGTAGGCGAAGAGCGCCTGGTCGATCTTCCCGCGCCCGCCGCCGTTGTGGGCGAGGTAGCGCGCGGCCGCGAGGATCGCGTCGTGCGGGTCGTCGATGTCGCCCCTGCCGTACGCCGCCCAGGTGCCGGGCATGAACTGCATCGGCCCCCGGGCACCCGCGACGGACGTCCCCCGGATCCGGCCCATGCCGGTCTCGACCAGGTTGACCGCGGCGAGCACCTGCCACGGCACTCCGAAGCGTCGCTCGCCCTCGCGGTAGAACGCGAGCAGTGCCGGCTCGGACGCCGGTGCCACGATCCGCCACGACGGCAGCGTCCGGGAGAGCGTGTGGTGCATGGTGCGGAAGGCGCGTCGCGCCCTGATGTGGAGCCGCACCGTCGCGCGCAGGGCGACCGGGACAGCGCCCACGACGGGGCGCATCCACCTCGGCCGGCCGGCGAGCTGGCGGTAGAGCACCTGCGCCTCGAAGCCCGCCTGGGCGGCGACGGGCCGGGCCGACGAGGGGTCGCGGCTCACCCGTTCGGCCGTGGTCAGGCGGGCGGCCAGCTCGGCGGGGGAGCGTGCCTCGCGCGGCGCGGACAGCGCCGAGGCCGGAGCCCCCGGGTGGGACACGGCGGCCGTCGCCGTTCTTCCGGCGTGGGCGGGTCTCCGCCAGTCACCCTCGTCACCGGTCTGCCCGCAGGCCGTCGCCGACAGGGCGACGAGCGCGACCACCGCGACCAGGCCGTTCCTCACTGCGCGCGCTCGCCCCCGGGCACCCAGAGCACGTCGCCCTGCTCACGGTTCTCGTAGCGGGCCAGGATGAAGAGCAGGTCGGAGAGCCGGTTGAGGTAGGTGATGGCGAGCTTGTTCATCGTCTCGCTGTGCACCTCCCACGCCGCCCAGGCCGATCGCTCGGCACGGCGCGCGACCGTCCGCGCGACATGGAGGTGCGCGGAGGCGAGGGTGCCGCCCGAGAGGATGAACGAGCGCAGGTTGGTCAGCGGCTCGTTGAACGTGTCGCACCAACCCTCGAGCCGGTCGACGTAGGACTGCTCGACCCGCAGCGGCGGGAAGTCCGGGTCCGGCACGACGGGCGTCGCGAAGTCCGCGCCCACGTCGAACAGGTCGTTCTGGATCCGGGTCAGCACTCCCACGACGTCCGGGGAGAGCTCCGAGGCGGCCAGCGCCACCCCGATGTGCGCGTTGGTCTCGTCGACGTCGGCATAGGCGGCGAGGCGGAGGTCGGTCTTGACCGTCTCGCTCATGTCGCCCAGGCGCGTGGTGCCGGCGTCTCCAGTGCGGGTGTAGATCCGGGTGAGGTTGACCATGGCGACGAGCCTAGGCCGTGTACCGCCGGATCGCGTCACCCCGCCGAGGCCCCGATAGAAAGACCTGTCCTCCCGATGTATCTGGGCGCGCACCGGCGGCTCCTGGACCTTCGTTGACGCGCTGCAACGTCGCTCGGGGCGGTGCTGCCGGTCCGAGAACCGGATGACGGATGCAACGAAATGGCATCGGATTGCGTCAGATCAAAGAGGAGCCGGAGTTCTGGGGTACCGACGGCTTCCGGCAGGAAGTCAGAGTCGGTGGAGGCGAGGAGCACGCGATGGACATCATCACCGACGGTGCGGTCATGGTCCTGCAGGGCGACTTCGACGCACGCAGCACCTTCCAGGTCCGCGACGTGCTCTACGGCCAGCTCGCCGCCTACGGCGACGTCGTCGTCGACCTGAGCGGCGTCACGGTCGTCGACATGACGGCGCTGCGACTGCTCGCGGCCGCCAGTCGGCGTACGGCCCACGACGGGCACCACCTGACCCTGCGCGACTGCTCGCCGATCGTCCGCCGGATGCTGCACCTGAGCCGGCTCGCCCGCGTCGTCGAGCTCGAGCGGGTCCGCGCCAGCGCCTGACGGCGTGACATCTTCCACAGCGACGGCGGTTACCAACGCGTAACTTCAGCCCTACGCTCGGAGCATGGCTGAGAAGGACAGGGTCAAGAAAGATGGCCCCTGGGTCATGCGCACCTACGCCGGGCACTCCACCGCCGAGGCGTCGAACGCGCTCTACCGCAACAACCTCGCGAAGGGACAGACGGGGCTGAGCGTCGCCTTCGACCTGCCGACGCAGACGGGCTACGACCCCGACAGCCCGCTGGCCAGGGGCGAGGTCGGCAAGGTGGGCGTCCCCGTGCCGCACCTGGGCGAGATGCGGAAGCTCTTCGACCAGATCCCGCTCACCGGAATGAACACCTCGATGACCATCAACGCGACCGCGATGTGGCTGCTCGCTTTGTACCAGGTCGTCGCCGAGGAGCAGGCTGCGCAGAACGGGGGCGACCTCGCGCCGGAGGCGGTCGCCGCCCAGCTGGCCGGCACCACGCAGAACGACATCATCAAGGAGTACCTCTCGCGCGGGACCTACGTCTTCCCGCCGGAGCACTCGCTGCGGCTGATCAGCGACATGATCGCCTACACGGTCCACCAGATCCCCAAGTGGAACCCGATCAACATCTGCAGCTACCACCTGCAGGAGGCCGGTGCGACGCCGGTGCAGGAGATCGCCTACGCGCTGTGCACCGCGATCGCCGTGCTGGACCAGGTCAAGGCATCGGGGCAGGTCGACGAGGAGGACTTCGGCAAGGTCGTCGGCCGGATCTCCTTCTTCGTCAACGCGGGCGTGCGGTTCGTCGAGGAGATGTGCAAGATGCGCGCCTTCGTCGAGCTGTGGGACGAGATCACCCGCGAGCGCTACGGCGTCACCGACGAGAAGATGCGGCGCTTCCGCTACGGCGTCCAGGTCAACAGCCTGGGCCTGACCGAGGCGCAGCCGGAGAACAACGTCCAGCGGATCGTCCTGGAGATGCTCGCGGTCACGCTGTCGAAGAACGCGCGCGCCCGTGCGGTCCAGCTCCCGGCGTGGAACGAGGCGCTCGGCCTCCCGCGGCCGTGGGACCAGCAGTGGTCGCTGCGGCTGCAGCAGGTGCTCGCCTTCGAGTCCGACCTGCTCGAGTACGACGACCTCTTCGACGGCTCGCCCGTCGTCGGGGCGAAGGTCCGCGAGCTGGTCGAGGGCGCGAAGGCGGAGATCGACCGCGTCCAGGCCATGGGCGGCGCGATCGCGGCCGTCGAGTCCGGCTACATGAAGTCCGAGCTGGTCTCCAGCCACGCGCTGCGCCGCGCGCGGATCGAGTCCGGCGAGGAGGTCGTCGTCGGCGTCAACCGGTTCGACACCACCGAGCCGTCGCCCCTGACCGCGGACCTCGACGCCGCCATCATGGTCGCCGACCCCCGGGCGGAGGAGGCGGCCCTCGCGTCGGTGGCGGACTGGAAGGCGCAGCGCAGCGAGGCGGAGGTCGCCGAGGCGCTCGCGGCGCTCGCGGCCGCGGCCAAGACCGACGACAACCTCGTGCCGTTCACCCTGGCCGCCGCCCGGGCCGGCGCGACCACGGGGGAGTGGGCGCAGACCCTCCGCGACGTGTTCGGCGAGTTCCGGGCGCCGACCGGCGTCTCCGGCGCGGTGGGCGCCGTGTCACAGGCCGGCTCGGCCGGCTCGGAGCTCTCGGCCGTGCGCGACCGGGTCAAGGCGACCGGTGACGAGCTGGGCGGTCGGCTGCGGGTGCTCATCGGCAAGCCCGGCCTCGACGGCCACTCCAACGGCGCCGAGCAGATCGCCGTACGCGCCCGCGACGCCGGGTTCGAGGTGATCTACCAGGGCATCCGCCTCACCCCGGACCAGATCGTCTCCGCCGCCGTCGCGGAGGACGTCCACCTGGTCGGTCTGTCGATCCTGTCCGGCTCCCACATGGAGCTGGTGCCGGACGTGCTGGACGGGCTGGCGGCGGCCGGCCTCGATGACGTCCCCGTCATCGTCGGCGGGATCATCCCCGACTCGGACGCCCGTCGACTCAAGGAGCTCGGGGTGGCCGCCGTCTACACGCCGAAGGACTTCGGGCTGACCGAGATCATGGGCGGGTTCGTGGACGTGATCCGGGCGGCCAACGGGCTGTCCTGACGCCTTCCGCGAACGGGGCTGTCGGATCCGGGCTGTCCCGTTCGTGGTCCTGACAGAGAGACGCACAGGGCGTCTCGGATCCGTCAGGAGCACCTCATGTCCGTCATCACCGTTCCCCAGCAGACCTCGACCACCCGCTCGTCGGTGTGGAAGCACGGCGTGGCCGCGGCGGCCGCCGCGGCGGCCGCCACGACCACCGTCGCTGCGGTCGCCTCCTCCGCCGGGGTCTCCTTCGCCGACCGCAGCGGAGCGTCGATCCCGGTCGCGGCGTTCACCCAGCTCACGCTGATCTTCTCGCTCGTCGGCGTCGCCCTGGCCGCGGTGCTCGCCCGCAAGGCTCGCCGACCGCGCCCGACCTTCGTCCGCACGACCGTCGCGCTGACCGTCCTCTCCCTCGTCCCGGACGCGACCTTCGGGTTCGACGGGGCCTCCGCGGCCACGCTCATGTCGCTGCACGTGCTGGCTGCGGCCATCGTCATCCCGACGCTGGCACGCAGGCTCGCCTGACGGCGGCCGCTCAGCCGGTCGGCTCGAGCGGCCGGTCGGCGGCGACCCGGGCCTCCAGCGCGCGCTCGCGCCGCTTGAGCACGACCGAGCCGACCAGCATCAGCAGCAGCAGTGCGTAGACGACGACTGCGAAGGGCGACCTGACGAACGTGGTGAAGTCGCCCTGCGAGATCGTCAGCGCGGTGCGCGCCTGGTTCTCGAAGACCGGTCCCAGGATGAGCCCGACGACGAGCGGTGCGACCGGGTAGCCGTAGCGCCTCATGAAGAACCCGATGATCCCGAGCACGAGCAGCAGTAGGACGTCGTCACGGGAGAAGTGGACGGCGAACGACCCGAGCCCGGCGAAGACCAGGATGCCGGAGTAGAGGTAGGGCCGCGGGATCTGGAGCACCTTCACCCACAGGCCGACGAGCGGCAGGTTGAGCACCAGCAGCAGGAAGTTGCCGATGTAGAGGCTGGCCAGCAGCGCCCAGACGAGGTCGGGGTGGTCGTCGAAGAGCAGCGGTCCCGGGCTGATGTTGTAGCGGTTGAGCGCGACGAGCATCATCGCGGCGGTCGCCGAGGTCGGGATACCGAGCGTGAGCAGCGGGACCAGCACACCGGCCGCAGAGGCGTTGTTGGCCGCCTCCGGGCCGGCGACGCCCTCGATGGCGCCGTGGCCGAACTCCGCCTTCGCGGTGCCCTTCGCCAGCCGTTGCTCGGTGGCATAGGAGAGGAAGGTCGGGATCTCCGCACCACCGGCGGGGATCGTACCGAACGGGAAGCCGATGATGGTCCCGCGCAGCCAAGGCCGCCAGGACCGCCGGAAGTCGTCCTTGGTCATCCAGGTCCGCCAGCCCTCGGGCACGGGGATGACCTCCTGCGGGCCGCGCCGCATCAGGGCGCCGACGTACAGCGCCTCGCCGACGGCGAACAGCGCGACCGCCACGACCACGACGTCGACGCCGTCGGTGAGCACCGGCAGGCCGAAGGTGAAGCGCATCTGCCCGGAGAGGTCGTCGACGCCCATCAGGCCGATGAACATGCCGACGGCGAGCGCCGAGAGCCCGCGCGAGACCGAGCTGCCCAGCAGGGCGCCGACCGTCATGAAGGCGAGCACCATGAGCGAGACCTTCTCGACCGCGCCCATCTTCACGGCCAGGTCGGCCGAGATGGGGGCGAGGAAGGTCAGCAGAGCGGTCGCGATCGTGCCGGCCACGAAGGATCCGATCGCGGCGGTCGCCAGCGCTGCCGCGCCCTTGCCCCGCTTCGCCATCTTGTTGCCCTCGAGGGCGGTGATCATCGAGGAGGACTCGCCGGGGGTGTTGAGCAGGATCGAGGTCGTCGAGCCGCCGTACATCCCGCCGTAGTAGATCCCGGCGAACGTGATCAGCGCCGCGGTCGGGTTCAACGAGTAGGTGATCGGCAGCAGGAGCGCCACGGTCATGGCCGGGCCGATGCCCGGCAGGACCCCGACGGCGGTGCCGAGGAGGACACCGAGGAAGGCGAAGGCGAGGTACTGCGGGTGCGCGGCGGTCGCGAACCCGTCCATCAGGTAGCCGAGGTTATCCACCGAGGATCGACACTCCTTCGAAGATCGGGCCGGGCGGCAGCGAGACGTCGAGGACACCGGCGAAGATCGCCTGGACGAGCAGGGCGAGGGCGATGCCGATCACGACGGCCCGCCAGACCGGTCGGGCTCCGAGCACGATGGCGGCGCCGCCGAAGAGGACGGCGGCGGCGACCGGCCAGCCGAGCGGGTCGATCAGGAACGCGTGCACGGCGACGCACACGGCGAGCAGGCCGGCCGTCAGCCAGTCGGTCCCGCCGGCGAGGTCGACGTCCTCGCCACCTTCGGCCTCACCGCGACGCCCGCGGAGGATCTGGACGAGCGTGGTGCCGCCGGTGACCACGAGCAGGGCGCCGACGAGGTAGGGCATCGTGCGCGGGCCGACCGCACCGGCGGCGGTGGTCGGCTCGACGATGCTGCCGGCCCGGACGAGGGCGTAGACGCCGAGGGCGAGGACGCCGCCGGCCATGGCCAGCTCCCCGGCGGGGAGCCGGCCAGGACGCGCGTCGTCGGGCCGGTCGCCGGGTTGGTCGCCCGGCTGGCCGTGGAGATGGGCGGGAGTGCTCACTGGACCAGACCGATGTCCTTGAGCGTGCCCTGGACCTTCGTGACCTCGGAGTCGAGGAAGGAGGAGTACTCGTCACCGGTCTTGAAGGCGTCGGCCCAGTCGTTGTCCGTCAGGACCTTCTTCCAGGCCGCGGAGTCGTGGACCTTGGTCACCATGTCGATGAGGGCCTGCTTCTTGGCGTCGTCGATCTTGCCGGGCGCGACGACACCGCGCCAGTTCGTCAGCACCAGGTCGATGCCCGACGCCTTCAGCGTGGGCGCGTCGGGCAGCAGGGCGGCCGGCTCCTCGCCGGAGACGGCGAGGGCGCGTAGCTTGCCGGCCTTCACCTGCTCGGCGTACTCGCCGACACCGGAGATGCCGGCGCTGACCTTGCCGCCGAGAAGCGCGGCGAGGGACTCGCCACCGCCCGAGAACGGGACGTAGTTGAGGCTCTTGGCGATCTCCTCCGGGGCGATGCCGGCGGTCTTGAGGAGCATGCCCGCGAGGATCTGGTCGGTGCCGCCCGCGGAGCCGCCCGCGATCGACACCTTCTGGCCGTTCGCCTTGATGTCGTCGACGAGGTCCTGCACGGTCTGGTAGGGCGAGTCGGCCGGCACCACGATGACCTCCTGCTCCTCGGTGAGCTCGGCGATGGGCGTCGTGTCGTCGAGCTTCGTCGTCGCGTGGTTGGTCTCGATCGCACCGGCCATCACCAGGCCCATCACCAGGAGCGTGTTGGGGTCGCGCTCGTTGGCGAGCTTGGCCAGGCCGACGGTGCCGCCCGCGCCCGGCACGTTGACCACCGAGGCGCTCTTGAGGGCCTTCGCGTCCTGCGCGGCGGCCTGGAAGGCGCGGCCGGTCTGGTCCCAACCGCCGCCGGCGTCGGCCGGCACGACGATGTTGAGCTTGTCGACCGCTGCGTCGGACGCCGACGAGCCACCGCTGTCGCCGCAGGCGGCGAGCGAGGCGCTGAGCGTGAGGGCGGCGGCCACGGCGGCGACCCGGAACGTGCGAGACATGGTCTTCTCCTTCTGGGGTGACGGACGTCACCCGATGCCGTCGGAACGTAGGAGTCGCTGCGGGGACCGCGGAACCATGTGGAGGTATTGGTCGTATTGGTCATTTCGGTCACGCACGGCCGGCGCCACGACGTCGGGCACAATCGGGGCCATGCGCCGTCGGATCTCCCTGCGCGTGCAGCTCCTCCTGCTGCAGGTCGTGATCGTCCTGACGGCGGTCGCCGCGGTGGGCGTGGCCGCCACGCTGATCCAGGCGCGGCAGATCAGAGCGTCCTACGAGCAGCAGATGGTCGGCGTCGCCGAGAGCGTCGCGCGGCTGCCGTCGGTCAAGCAGGCCTTCGCCCACCCGAAACCGTCCGACGAGATCCAGCCCATCGCCGAGCTGATCCGCAAGGCATCCGGCGTCACCTACGTGGTGGTCACCGACAGCAAGGGCATCCGCTACTCCCACCCCGACCCGGAGCGGATCGGCAAGATGGTCTCGACCGACCCGTCCGTCCCACTCTCCGGCAGGACGTACGTCGGCACGCAGACCGGCACGCTGGGGGAGTCGTGGCGGGTGAAGGTGCCGGTGTTCGGCGACGACGGTGCGGTGATCGGCTCGGTCTCCGTCGGGATCCTCGAGTCCCAGCTGCGTGCCGACCTGCTGGCCCAGCTGCCGCGCCTGGTGCCCTGGGTCGTGGGCGCCGCGCTGCTCGGCCTGCTCGGCGCCTACTGGGTCTCGCGGCTGGTCTGGCGGCGGATCCACCGGCTCGAGCCGGAGGAGATCGCCGCCCTGCTGGAGACCCGGGACGCCATGCTGCACAGCATCGGCGAGGGCTTCGTCGCCGTCGACGACCACGGCCGCCTGGCGCTGGTCAACGACGAGGCGGTCCGCCTGCTCGGCGTACCTCCGGGCAGCGAGGGGCGACCGGCGGCCGAGGTGCTCGACGCAGGCATCCTGGAGGTCCTCGCCGCGGCGCCGGGCGAGAGTCGTCTGGTGCTCGTGGGCGAGCGGATCCTGGTCGCCCAGCGCAGCGACGCCATCGTCGACGGCGCGCGCGTCGGCACTGTGCTCATCTGCCGCGACCGCACCGAGCTGCACACGGTGCTGCGCGACCTCGACGGCGTGCGCGACCTCACCTCGGCGCTGCGGGCGCAGGCGCACGAGTTCGCCAACGTCATGCACACCGTCTCCGGGCTGATCGAGCTCGGTCACCCCGGCGAGGCGGTCGACTTCATCTCGCGCTCGGGTTACGGAGGCGCTCTCACGGACAACACGCTGGTGCCGGGCGTCACCGACCCGGCCGTGACCGCGCTGCTGATGGCGAAGCGGTCCACCGCCCGCGAGTGCGGCGTCGCGCTGGTCGTCGACCCGGGGTCCGTCTGCGGCGCCGACGGCTCCTCCGACGTCGTCACGGTGCTCGGGAACCTGATCGACAACGCCGTCGCGGCCGCGGGGCTGGGCGGCACGGTCTCGGTCGCGCTGCGCGCGGGTGCTGAGGCCGACGGGCCGGTGACCACGATCGTCGTGGAGGACGACGGGCCCGGGGTCGCCGAGTCGGACCGCGAACGCATCTTCACCTCCGGCTATACGACGTCCGACGGCGCCGCGCGGGGGATCGGGCTGGCGCTGGTCGACCGCATCGCACGCCGGCGCGGTGGCCGGGTCAGCGTCGGCTCGGCCGCCTCGGGCGGGGCGCGCTTCGAGGTCCGCCTGCCCGCTCCGCTCCTCGAGGGCTCGGGCGGCGTGCGGTGAGGCCGCGCGTGCTCGTGGTCGACGACGACTTCTCGGTCGCGATGCTGCACCGCCGGTTCGTCGAGGAGCACGGCGGCTTCGAGGTCGTCGGCGTGGCGCACTCCGGGGAGGACGCGCTGCACCTGGTCGCGACCGCGGCGCCGGACCTGGTGCTGCTCGACGTCTTCCTGCCCGACCTGTCCGGGATCGAGGTGCTGCGCCAGATCCGGGCGATGGAGGGCGCCGCCCACGTCGACGTCATCGCGATCACCGCCGCCCGTGAGCTCGAGACGGTCCGCGCCGCCATGGCCGGCGGGGTCCTGCACTACCTCGTCAAGCCGTTCACCGTGGCGACGCTGCACGAGCGGCTCGGTGACTACCTGCGCCACCATGCCGAGGTACGTCGGGCCTCGGCCGCCACGCTCGACCAGGACGCCGTCGACCGGCTGCTGGCCCAACCCCGCACCTCCGGTCCGCTGCCGAAGGGTCTCTCCCGGCACACCCTCGACCTCGTCGCCGGCGCACTGGACGGGATCCAGGGCGATGCCTCGGCGGCCGAGGTCGCCGGGCTGGTCGGCGTCTCCCGGGTCAGCGCCCGGCGCTACCTGGAGCACCTCGTCGCCCGCGGCCAGGCCGACGTGGTGCCGCGCTACGGCGGCGCCGGGAGGCCGGAGAACCGCTACCGGTCGCGGAGCGGGCCGTCGTACTGAAGGCCCCCGAGCCTAGAAGAGCCGGTGCTCGGAGTCGTCGATGCCGCGCAGGGCGTCGTAGTCGACGACGGCGCAGGTGATGCCGCGATCCGTCGCGAGCACGCGGGCCTGCGGCTTGATCTCCTGGGCGGCGAAGACGCCCTGCACCGGGCCGTTGGCGGTCAGCAGTGGGTCGCGGTTGAGCAGCTCGAGGTAGCGGGTCAGCTGCTCCACGCCGTCGATCTCACCGCGCCGCTTGATCTCGACGGCGACGGCGACCCCGGCCGCGTCGCGGCACATCAGGTCGACCGGGCCGATCGCGGTGGGGAACTCGCGGCGAACGAGCCGGAGGCCGGGCGCGACCATCTCAGGGTTGTCGGCGAGCAGCTCCTGGAGGTGCTTCTCGACGCCGTCCTTCTGCAGACCGGGGTCGACGCCGAGTTCGTGGGAGGTGTCGTGGTGGATCTCCTCGATGGTGATGCGGAGCGTGTCGGCGGTCTTCGACGTCACCGTCCACTCCACCCGGCCGTCGTCGGCCTCCCCCTCGCGCAGCGTGCACGGCGGCGACATCCAGTTCAGCGGCTTGTAGGAGCCGCCGTCGGAGTGCACCAGCACGGACCCGTCGGCCTTGATCATGAGCACTCGGGTGGCCATCGGCAGGTGGGCGGTCAGCCGCCCGGCGTAGTCCACCTGGCAGGTCGCGACGACGAGTCTCACGAGCGAGGAATCTACCCTCAGGCCACCCGGCCCCATGCGCCGACCAGGGTCGGGATGCGCAGGATGCCCTCGACCGAGGCGAGCGCGTCGAAGAGCCGCTGCTCCAGGGTCTCGATGCCGATCTCCTGCTCGGTCGCCAGGCCGGAGGAGACGATCACCGGAAGCATCGAGCGCACCGTCTCGGCGCCGAGCCGTGCGCCGCGTCGGTCCTCGTGACCGAAGTAGGCCTGGAGGCCGAGCGCGATCGGCTCGTCGAGGCCCGCGCGCAGCAGGACGTCGTGGAGTCGCGCGCCGAGCACCGGGTCGCGCCCGACGTGCCGGAACGCCCCGGTGAGCCACCGGCCGATCTGCGTGACGAGGGGGTGCGGCGGCAGCGACGCGATCGCCTCCATCTCGTACTCCATCATCAGCAGCACGCCGCCGGGTCGCAGCAGCTCGGCGGCGCTGCGTACGACGTCAGCCGGATCGTCGACGTAGAGCAGGATCAGGCGACCGACCACCGCGTCGAAGCCGTCGCCCACGTCGAGGCTGCGCACGTCCCCGACCACGAACTCGACGTCGCCGATCCCCTCGCGCCGGGCCCGGTCGCGGGCGAACGCCACGGCGGTCTCCGAGCTGTCCACGCCGAGGACCGAGCCGCTCGGGCCCACCCGGCCGGCGAGCAGGAACGCGACGTCGCCGGCGCCGCTGCCGAGGTCGAGGACGCGCATGCCGGGCGCGATCCCGCTGAGGGTGAAGAAGGCGCCCGTCGCCCCGGCGAGCATCCGGGCCTGGGCGTGGAGCCGGGCGAGCTCGGTGTCGCTGTGCCCGAGGACGTATCTGGTGGTCGGTGGTGTCGTGGTCATGTCCGCGAGGGTCCGCCCCACCGCGTCCCGGCGCTTGGCGGGATCGTCGAGACGGCGTGGAGATTTCGTTCGACCGGAGCGGCTCCGCGGTGGATCATCGAAGCCGAGGGACGCCATGACGACCGTCTACCGCTTCGCCGACTGCGAGCTCGACCTGGACCAGTTCGAGCTGCGCCGCGACGGCTGCGTGGTCCATGTCGAGCCGCAGGTCATCGAGGTGCTGTCCTACCTGATCAGCCATCCGCAGCGTCTCGTCACCCGCGAGGAGCTGCTCGACGCGGTCTGGGGCGACCGGTTCGTCAGCGCCTCCGCGCTCGCCAGCCGGCTGATGCAGGCCCGCAAGGCGGTGGGGGGACACCGGCGACCGACAGCAGGTGATCGCGACGGTGCACGGCCGCGGCTACCGGTTCGTCGCTCCGGTCGAGGCGGGGCACCGGCCGACGCCGGCGTACGACAACACCG
Source organism: Nocardioides terrae (assembly GCF_900112345.1). Taxonomy (GTDB): domain Bacteria; phylum Actinomycetota; class Actinomycetes; order Propionibacteriales; family Nocardioidaceae; genus Nocardioides; species Nocardioides terrae. The sequence goes on along the minus strand of NZ_FOLB01000001.1, from coordinate 133,988 downwards.
CGCGACCGCAGGTGCGCTACTGCATGGCCGGTGACGGAACCGCCGTCGCCTACGCCGTCGCCGGCGAGGGGCCGCCGCTCGTCCAGGCGGCGCACTGGCTGACCCACCTCGAGCACGACTGGGACAGCCCGATCTGGGGGCACTGGCTGCACGAGCTCTCGCGGGGCCGGCGACTGGTGCGCTACGACGAGCGGGGCTGCGGACTCTCCGACTGGGACGTCCCCGACTTCGGGCTCGACGCGTGGGTCGACGACCTCGAGCTGGTCGTGGAGGCGTCCGGCACGGAGCCGCCGTTCCCGGTGCTCGGCCTCTCCCAGGGCGGCGCCGTCGCCATCGCCTACGCCGTCCGCCACCCCGAGCGCGTGTCGCGACTGGTCCTCGTCGGCGCGTACGCCGCCGGCCGACTGGTGCGCGCCGAGACGCCGGAGGCGCGGGCCGAGGCGCTGCTCGACCTCGAGGTCGGCAGGGTCGCCTGGCGGCACGAGGACGACAGCTACCGCCAAGTCTTCGCCAGCCAGTTCCTGCCCGACGCCAGCCGCGAGCTGTGGGACGCGTTCAACCGGCTGCAGCGCACGACCACGTCCACGGACAACGTCGTGCGCTTCCTCGACGTCTTCGCCCGCATCGACGTGCGCGACCTGCTCGAGGAGGTGCGCTGCCCGACGCTCGTCGTGCACTCGCGCGACGACCTCCGAGTGCCCGGCACCCAGGCGCGCGAGCTGGCCGCGCGGATCCCGGACGCCCGTCTCCTCCTGCTGGCGAGCCGCAACCACATCCTCACGGCCGACGAGCCGGCCTGGTCCACGTTCCTCGCCGAGGCGACCGCCTTCCTGGACGGCTGAGCACGAGGGTGACCTCGGTCACGATGGGGTTACCGGTCGGTAGCAACCGGTGCCACACTGCCGCACATGACCGCTCCGGAGCAGCAGATCTTCGAGACTCTCATCTACCCGTACCTCAACCACGCGGTCCGGATGTGCGAGGCCGGCTACGCCACCGCCGTCGACATCGACAACGGGATGCGGTTCGGCTGCGGTTATCCGAAGGGCCCGCTGACCGTCCTGGACGAGATCGGCCCGGCCGTCGTACGCGACGCGCTGGCTGCCCGCTTCGCCGACACGGGCGACCACCTGCACCGGCCCGCCGACCTGCTCGTGAAGGTCGCGGACGAGGGCGGCAGGTTCACCGCCGGCACCGACGACGCGGTGGCCGAGCCGCGACTGCGCCACGACATCGCGCGGGTGGGCGTGGTCGGCACGGGAACGATGGCCAGCGGCATCGCTCAGGTCTTCGCGCAGGGTGGCTACGACGTGGTGTTCGTCGGTCGCTCCGAGGACAAGCTGGCGTGCGTCACCGGCTACGTCGCGAAGAACCTCGACCGCGCCGTCGAGCGGGGCAAGACGACTCCCGAGGAGAAGGAGGCCGTCCTCGGCCGGCTCACCGGCGCCACGTCGCGCGAGGCGCTCGCCGACGTCGACCTGGTCGTGGAGGCGATCGCCGAGGACCTCGACGTCAAGCTCGAGCTGTTCGCCGACCTCGACCGCATCGTCAAGCCGGGCGCCATCCTCGCGACCACCACCTCGAGCCTGCCGATCACCCGGCTGGCTGCGGCCACGCAGCGCCCCGGCGACGTGGTGGGCCTGCACTTCTTCAACCCCGCGCCGGTCATGAAGCTGGTCGAGGTGATCAGCACCGAGCAGACCTCGCCCGAGGTCGCCGAGACGGCGATCGCCCTGTCGAGGAAGGTCGGCAAGGTCCCGGTGTCCGCCGGCGACCGGGCGGGCTTCATCGTCAACGCCCTGCTCTTCCCCTACCTCAACGATGCGGTGAAGCTCGCGGAGAACGGTGAGGAGCTCGCCGTCATCGACACGGCGGTCAAGGACACCGCCGGGTTCCCGATGGGACCCTTCGAGCTGCTCGACGTCGTCGGCAACGACGTCTCGCTGGCGATCCAGGAGGAGCTCCACCGCGAGTTCGACGAGCCCGGCCTGGCACCTGCCAAGACCCTCGTCGCCAAGGTGGAGGCGGGCGAGCTCGGCCGGAAGACCAAGAAGGGCTTCCACGACTACTCGGCCTAGTGGTCCGAGTTGCGCGCATGTGCCAGCGCCGGCCCAGGCAGAGCGTGACCGCTGATGACGCCCACCAGTCACAGATGCCACTCGTGTCCCGCAGCGGGCCAGTTCTGGTGCACAGATCTCAGTGGTGCCGGTGGACGGAAGTTCGGCCTGACCTGGGGAAATGATGTCATCGGGCTTTCCTTCGGTGCTCGAACAGGTGTACGATAAGGGTGTTACACCAGCCCTCTCGGAAGCCGCTCGACATGTCCGCTCCTCACACTCCCGCACATCCTGTGCTCGGTGCTCTCGACTCGGTGTCGAGCGCGCTCAAGGACGTGTCGAGCGTGAGCCCGGTGTTCATGGAGTCCTCCGCCCGCGAGGTGGCGATGCGCGGCGTCGTCGCGGCCAGGGCGCAGCTCGACGAGCTGGAGCTGCGGCTGATCGCCTGCTCGGCCGATGTGGCCCAGACCGACGCCGGTCGTGACGTGGCGGCCTGGCAGGTCGCGCACAACCGGCGCGACCGGAAGGCGGCGCGTGCCGACCAGCGCCTGGCCGAGGCACTCGATCGGCGCTACGAGGTGCTTCGCGCCGGCCTGGCCGACGGCACGGTGCATGTCGACCAGGCCCACGTCATCGCCCGTGCGCTGGATGACCTGCCCGCCGAGGTCGCGATCGAGACCCGCGCCAAGGCCGAGACCGTGCTGGTCGGGCTGGCTGCCCAGCACACTCCCTCGGAGCTGCGCCGGCTGGGCAAGCGGATCCTCCAGGCCCTCGACCTCGACGACGCCGAGGCCGCCCTGGCCCGCCGCCTCGAGGCCGAAGAAGCCTCAGCCTTCAAGAAGACCAGCCTCAGCCTCCGGCCCGACGGTGACGGCACCACCCGGATCACCGCCGTGCTGCCCGATGCGGTCGCGCACCGGCTCCAGACCTATCTCGACGCCTTCACCTCCCCCCGGCGCAGTGAGCGGCGGGGCGAGGGGACCTACCCGCAGATCCTCGGCCAGGCGTTCTGCTCGCTGCTGGAGCGCCTCGACCCCGCGATCCTCCCGCAGCACGGGGGGCGGGCCACCACCGTGCTGGTCACCATCAGCCTTGAGTCGCTCCGCAACGACCTCGGCGTCGGGGAGGTCGTCGGTGGCGAGGCACTCTCGGCCACCGAGATCCGACGGCTGGCCTGCACCGCCGGCATCGCCCCGGTCGTGCTCGGCGGCAAGGGCGAGGTCCTCGACCTCGGACGTGAACGGCGCCTGTTCAGCAACGCCCAGAACAAGGCCATCGCCTTCCGCGACAAGACCTGCCGCGCCGAAGGCTGCGACATGCCCGCCTCGATGTGCGAGACCCACCACTGGCGGGAGTGGAGCAAGGGCGGCCGCACCGACCTCAATGACGGCGTCAGCCTCTGCAGCCACCACCACCATCGCGTCCACGACCCCCGCTACACCGCCGACCGGCTCGCCAACGGCGACGTGCGATTCGCCCGACGCAGATAGAGGCAGGACCCGTGCGCTAGACGAGAGTCACTTCTGGTTACCGGCGCTCCATGAGCGTCGAGACCGGTCGGATCACCACCGACATCCCGGCCCGGCTGGACCGGTTGCCGTGGGCACGCTGGCACTGGCTCGTGGTGATCGGGCTAGGCACCGTCTGGATCCTCGACGGGCTCGAGGTCACGATCGTCGGGTCGATGTCCGACGCCCTCAAGCCCCATGACACCGGTCTGGGCATGAGCAGCTTCGACGTCGGCTTCGCCGGGTCGGCGTACGTCGCCGGTGCCTGCCTGGGGGCGCTGTTCTTCGGACACCTCACCGACCGGTTCGGCCGGAAGAAGCTCTTCCTGGTGACGCTGGGCGTCTACGCGGTGGCGACCGTGCTCACCGCCTTCTCGCCCAACCCCGCGTGGTACTTCGCCGCCCGGTTCCTCACCGGGACCGGCATCGGGGGCGAGTACGCCGCCATCAACTCCGCGATCGACGAGCTGATCCCTGCGCCCTACCGCGGGCGGGTGGACGTCGCCATCAACGGCTCGTTCTGGGTGGGGGCCGCGGGCGGCTCGCTGCTCACCATCCCGCTGCTCGACCCCAACGTCGTCGACGCCTCGTGGGGCTGGCGGCTCGCCTTCGGCCTCGGCGCCGTCCTCGCCGTCGGCATCCTCATCGTGCGCCGCCACGTTCCCGAGAGTCCCCGCTGGCTCTTCATCCACGGGCGCGGCGACGAGGCGGAGGAGATCGTCAGCGACATCGAGCGCACCGTCGAGGAGGAGTCCGGCAAGCAGCTGGACGACGTGGACGACACGATCACGATCCGCCAGCGCCGCACGATCGGCTTCCTGATGATCGCCCGCACGGTCACCACGCTCTACCCCAAGCGGACGATCCTCTGCCTCTCGCTCTTCATCGGGCAGGCGTTCCTCTACAACGCCTTCTTCTTCACCTACGGCGACACCCTCTCGACGTTCCTCGGCGTGAAGCAGACCGGGTGGTACCTCGCGGTCTTCGCCGCCAGCAACTTCGTCGGCGCGCTGCTGCTCAGCCCGCTGTTCGACCGGCTCGGCCGGGTCAAGATGATCTCGGGGACCTACATCCTCTCCGGCGTGCTGCTGGCCGGCGCCGGCATCTTCCTCGGCGACTTCAGCGCCGTGACCCTCACCCTGATGGGGTCGATCATCTTCTTCTTCGCCTCCGCCGGAGCGAGCGCGGCCTACCTCACCGCCAGCGAGGTCTTCCCGATGGAGACCCGGGCACTGTGCATCGCGTTCTTCTACGCGGTCGGCACCGCGGCCGGCGGCATCAGCGGCCCGCTGTTCTTCGGCTGGCTGATCGACCGGGCCTCGGCCGACAAGGACATCACCGCCATCGCGATCGGCTACTTCGTCGGCGCCGCGCTCATGGTCGCCGGTGGCATCGTCGAGGCCTTCCTGGGCGTCAAGGCGGAGGGCAAGTCGCTGGAGAGCATCGCCCAGCCGCTCACTGCGGAGGACAAGGATCAGGGCGAGGACGACGGACCGGGCAAGCGTCCGCTCAGCCCCGCCCCGACGCCCGCCTGACGCCCTCACTCGGAGCTCGGGCTTGGGGCGGCGGCCGTACGCTGGGCGTCATGGCCGGGTTCCTCATCCTCGTAGCACTCATCGTCGTCGTCGCCGTCGTGGCGTCGAGGTCGAGCAAGAAGCGTGAGCTCGAGCGCAAGCGCCGCGAGCTCGAGCCGGTCAAGAAGCTGGCCTACGAGGACGTCACCGCCCTGGGGGACCAGCTGCGGGCCCTCGATCTCGAGCTGGGCGGCGTCGAGCTCGACGAGGGCACCCGGGCGGACTACCAGCGCGCGCTGGACGCCTATGAGTCGGCCAAGCAGTCCGCGGACGCGATGGCGCGGCCCGAGGACGTCTCCCACGCGACGAGCATCGTCGAGGACGGCCGCTACGCCATCGACTGCGTCCGCGCGCGAGTGAAGGGCGAACAGCTGCCGACGCGGCGCCCGCCGTGCTTCTTCGACCCCCGCCACGGCATCTCCAAGACCGACGTCCCGTGGACGTTCCCCGACGGCTCGGTCAAGCAGGTGCCTGCCTGTGCGCTGGACGCCGACCGGCTGCGCGTCGGCGCCGCGCCGGACATCCGCCAGGTCATGGTCGGCCCCCAGCGGGTGCCCTACTGGCAGGGCGGCCGGCAGTACCAGCCCTACGCCCGCGGCTACTTCGCCGGCTTCGGTCCGCTCGACTGGCTGTTCGTCGGCATGTTCGCCGACGACATCCTCTGGGGGCTCGGCGGTCTGGCCGAGGGTCTCGGCGACGGGATCGGCGCGATCGGCAGCGGGGTCGGCGACATGGTCGGGGGAATCGGCGACGGGGTCGGCGACGTGTTCGGCGGGATCGGCGACGGCATCGGCGACGTCTTCGACGGGTTCGACTTCTGACGCCTCCGCCGGCCGGCGTACGTCGGCTGGGATGATGCCGTCATGAAGAGCAGCCGGCTCGAGGCGTTCAGCGACGGCGTCCTGGCCATCATCATCACGATCATGGTCCTGGAGCTGAGGACCCCGCACCATCCGACGTTGCACGCCCTGTGGGACACCACCGGCATCAGCCTGCTCACCTACCTGCTCAGCTTCGTCTACGTCGGCATCTACTGGAACAACCACCACCACCTCTTCCAGGTCGTCCGGCACGTCGACGGCGTGGTGCTCTGGGCCAACCTGCACCTGCTCTTCTGGATCTCGCTCTACCCGTTCACCACGCGGTGGATGGACGAGACCGAGCTCGCCCGGACGCCGACGGTCGTCTACGGCGCGAACCTCATCGGCGCCGCGATCGCCTACTTCCTCCTCGTCCAGACGATCCGCCGCCTGCCGACCAGCGGCCACCTCGACGAGGTCTTCGGGTCCGACTACAAGGGCAAGGTCTCGCCGATCCTCTACCTGTGCGGCATCGGGCTGGCCTTCATCGAGCCGTGGCTCGGCGTCATCCCGTTCGTCGCCGTGGCCCTGATGTGGCTCGTCCCCGACCGTCGGGTGGAGCGGTGGCTGGAGGAGGAGGGGAAGATGCACGACGGTGAGACGGCGTGAGTGACCTCCACGTCCTGCGGCTCGGCGAGACCGGCTCGCGGGTCGTCTTCCTGCACGGGCTCTTCGGCCAGGGTCGCAACTGGATGACGATCGCGAAGGGCCTGTCGGACCGGCACCGCGTCGCGCTCGTCGACCTGCCGAACCACGGTCGCTCGGCCTGGACCGAGCACGTCGACTACCTCGACATGGCCGCCCAGGTGGCGGCCCTGCTGAAGACCGAGGGCCCCGCGACGGTGGTGGGCCACTCGATGGGCGGCAAGGTGGCGATGGTCCTCGCGCTGACCCGCCCCGACCTGGTCGAGCGGCTCGTCGTCGCCGACATGTCGCCGGTCGACTACGGCGACGACCCCGACGCGACCGACGGCGTGCTCGGCTACGCCCGGATCCTCCTCGACCTCGACCTGTCCCGGCTCGCGCGCCGCGAGGACGCCGACAACCTCCTCGCCGAGCAGGTGTCCGACCCGACCATCCGCGCGTTCCTGCTGCAGAACCTGCGCCGGGAGGGTCAGGACGGCTGGCGCTGGGCGGCCAACCTCGAGGCGATCGTGCGCGACGGGACGGTCCTGTCGGGCTGGCCGGCCGAGGCGCTCGCCGGGCACCAGCCGTACGCCGGTCGGGTGCTCTGGCTCGCGGGGGAGACCTCCGGCTACGTCCAGCCGGCGTACGACGAGACGATGCGCCACTGGTTCCCGCACTACCGCAAGGTGACGATCAAGGGCGCCGGCCACTGGCTGCACTCGGAGAAGCCGGACGTCTTCCTCGCCACGGTGCAGCGCTTCCTCGGCGACTAGCAGAAAATTCCGCGCCGCCCTGCCGCGAAACCTCGCCCCGGGGCGTCTGTCGTGCGTGGATGTGACAGTGGGCGACGCGAGACCGGCGACGGCCGGCGGCTTCGACGCCTGGGCGAGCGCCCGGGTGCCGTCCCTGCTGCGCTTCGCCTACGTCGTGACCGGCAGCCAGGTCGAGGCCGAGGACGCCGTGCAGGCGGCCCTGGAGCGGGCGCTGCCCCGGTGGGACCGCATCTCGCGGGCAGAGGACCCCGACGCCTACGTGCGGCGGATGGTCGTCAACGCCCACGTGTCGCTGTGGCGGCGGTCGGGCCGGCGCGAGTCGCCGGTCGCCGTCGTCTCGCTCACCGAGGGGTCGGACCCGGCCGAGCAGGTGACGACCGTCGACGCGGTGCGCCGGGTCTGCGCGGCGCTGCCGCGCCGTCAGCGCGCGGCCGTGGCGCTGCGGTTCTACGAGGACCGCGACTACTCGGAGATCGCCGTGGTCCTGGGCTGCTCCGAGGCGACGGCGCGGTCCTACGTGCACCGGGCGCTGCAGGCGCTGCGCCGCGAGCTGGGAGAGGAGGAGCGCGATGCGTGAGCGGGAGCTCGAGGAGGCGTTCCGAGACGGACTGGCCACCCTCGCCGGGGAGGCCGAGGTGTCACCCGAGGCCGTGCGCCGCGTCCGGGAACGAGCACGCAGCGGGGTCGTGCGACGCCGCCGGTCCGGCTGGGCCGTCGCGGCGGCGGCAGCGGCGGTGGTAGCGGTCGGGACCGGACTGAGCGTCGCCCTGAGCGGCTCGAACGGTGTCGACCAGGCCGCGTCACCCAGCCCGCGCGCCAGCCACAGCCCGAGCCCGTCGGACGTCGCCCCACAGGTGCCCGGCGGCTACCGCCTCGAGGTCTGGCACGACGTCGCCGTCTACGTCCCGGTGACGTGGGGCTGGGGCTCGGCGCCGATCACGCGGGGCGGCCACCCGACGCTGTGCGGCGGCGGCCAAGTGGTCCAGGCCGACGGCAGCCGGCTCGAGGACGAGGGACAGCCGTACGTCGGCCGGCCGGTGCAGCTCTCGCAGGCCTGCGACGACGCCGCCCTCCAACGGCGGCCCGCGGCGCCCTACGTCTGGCTCGGCGGTGACGTGCCGGTGGGCACCGTCGACCTCGGCGACGGCTGGGTTCGGCAGACGGTCGAGGTCGGCGACGTGACCGTCTCGGTCGCGAGCGACGATGCCGCGCTGCGCCGGTCGATCGTGACCTCGGCCCACCAGGTCACCGGCGAGTGCGACCCGCTCCTCGAGAGCCCGCCCGCGCCCGCGGGCACGACGGCGCCCGACTTCGTGCCGGTCTCGATGACGGTCTGCGCCTACCGGGCGACCAGCACCCACCTTGACTACGACCTCGTCTACGAGCAGGAGCTGTCGATGGGGGCCGCGAAGTACCTCGTCGCAGCGGTCGACGCGGCCGCACCGCTCGGCTCGTCGAGCTGCTACTCGCCGGGCGGCGGCGAGTGGGCGCTGCTACGGCTGAGGGGGACCGGCGGAGCGTTCCGCGACTACGTCGTCGACATGTCCTGCCCGAGCATCGCCGACCCCACCGGCACGCAGCACGTGCTGGACCGGGAGACGGTCACGTCGTGGGCGGTCGGCGGGGTCAACGCGGTCCTCACCGGGAGCGCGCTCATCGAGACCCCCGACCGGTTCATCCCTCCGCTGCCCTGACCTGGCGGGCGCGGTAGGCCGCGACGGCGTTGCGGTTGCCGCAGGCCACCGAGCAGAACCGCTTCGAGCGGTTGCGGGAGAGGTCGAGGACGACGTCGTCGCAGTCGTGGTCGGCACACACACCGAGCCGCGAGAGCTCGTCGTCACGGATGACGTCGATCATCGCCATCGCCGTCTCCACCGCGATCCGGGTCGCCAGCGGCGCGTCGTCCGGGACGGCGTGGATGTGCCAGTCGAGCGGTGGGTGCCGGACCAGGCGGGGGACCGCGCGGTGCTCCGCGAGCATCGCGTTCACGATGGCGACGGCGGCGTCACGGTCGGCGGTCAGCAGCTCGCGCAGCCGCGGTCGCAGCGCGCGTACGTCGTCCAGCTCGGACCGGGTGCGGTCGTGCCGACCCGTGTAGTCGTGGGTCGCGAAGAAGTCGGTGAGGTCGGAGACCTCGTCCAACGTGGGTTCTCCGAGCGTGTTCACGAGCGCGACGGCCGACTGCAGGGACATCTCCGTGTCATGGGCGAAAACCACTTTGACAGGTTACACAACCGCTCGTAGCGTCATGACCCATGAGCGCTTTGACCCATGATGAGGCAGTGTCCGGGCAGGGCGCGGCCGGCCAGCGGACGGCGGCAGGGATCCTGCTGGCGCTCGCCTCGGCCCTCACCTTCGGCCTCTCCGGATCGTTCGCGAGCTCGCTGTTCGACACCGGCTGGACGCCGGGTACGACGGCGCTGGTCCGCTCCGCGATCGGAGCCGCGGTCGCGGTGCCGTTCGGGCTGGCGGCGCTCCGCGGCCGCTGGGGCGTGCTGCGCGCCAACCTCGGCCTGCTGACCGCCTACGGGCTGCTGGCCGTCACCGGCGCGCAGTTCTGCTACTTCATGGCCGTCGAGCGGATGGAGGTCGGGCCCGCGCTGCTCATCGAGTACACCGCTCCGGCGGCCGTCGTCGGCTGGCTGTGGGCCCGGTACGGGCAGCGGCCCGGGCCGGTCACCGTGCTGGGCGCGCTGCTGGCCGCCTCCGGGCTCGTCCTGGTCCTCGACCTGGCCGGCGGCGCCAGCCTCGACGCCGGCGGCGTCGCCTGGGCGCTCTTGGCGATGACCGGCGCGGCGACGTACTTCCTGGTCAACGCCGACCACTCCAGCGGACTCCCGCCGGTGACCCTCGCGGCCGGTGGACTGCTCTTCGGCACGGTGCTCATGGGCGGCCTGGCCCTCGTCCACGTGCTGCCGATGGGCGCGAGCACGGCCGACGTCGTGCTGGCCGGTCACCGCACCGCATGGTGGGTGCCGGTCGTGCTGCTCGGGGTGGTGACGTGCGGTGTGGCCTACCTGACCGGAGTCGCTGCCGGCCGCCTCCTCGGCGCACGGCTGGGCGCCTTCATCGCGCTCTTCGAGGTGGTCGCCGGCGTCGGCTTCGCCTGGGTCTTCGTCGACGAGCTCCCGACCGGCGTGCAGCTCCTCGGCGGCCTGCTGATCCTCGCCGGAGTCGTCGCCGTGCGGCTCGGCGAGGAGCGGGTGGTGGCGAGCGGCGAGCCGACGGACGCCGTCGAAGACTGAGCCTGCGTCAACTCTGGTCCTGCTGACGCACGAAGACCTCGCGCATCAGCATCAACAGCGCCGCGGCCGTAGGGATGGCCAACAGCGCCCCGACCACGCCCATCAGGCCGGCGCCGACGAGGGCGGCGATGACCGTGACCACGCCCGGCACGTCGACCGACTTGCTCATCACCCGCGGGTAGATCAGGTAGTTCTCGACCTGCTGGTAGACGACGTAGAAGATCACCGCGATGACGCCCGTCTGCACGTCGGTGGCGAACGCGATCGCACAGACGATGACCGCGCCGAGGGTCGCACCGATCATCGGGATGACGTCGAGCAGCGCGACCACGAACGCCAGAGCGACCGCGTAGTCGCCCATACCGACGATGAACAGGAAGACGAGCGAGGAGAGCCCGGCGCAGAGCGCGACGATGAACGCGCCGGAGACGTAGCCGCCGATCCCCTCGATGACCCGGTCGCCGAGCTTGCTCACCCGCTCGCGGCGGGACGCTGGGGCGAGCCGGTAGAGCGCGCCCTTCGCCGGGTCGAGCCCCGCGAGGAAGTAGAGCGTCATCACGGTGATGACGAAGGTGTTGGCCAGCGCGCCGAGCACCGCCAGCCCGACGCCGAGGGCCCCGCCGAAGATGCTGCTGACGAAGTCGCCTCCGGTGACGTACTCCCGGATCTTGTCGATGATCTGGTAGTCGTCGTTGAGCTTCTGGATCCGCCGGCTGCGCTGCAGCGAGTCGAGCCAGTCCGGCGCGCTCTGGCTGATCGCCCGCACCTGGTCGGTCATCACCGGCACGAAGGCGACGAGGAAGAGCGCCAGCGCGACCAGCACGGTCACGATCACCGTCAGGACGGCCCAGGATCGGCGCATGCCGCGTCGCTCGAAGAACTTCACCGACGGGTTGAGCCCGGCGGCGATGAAGAACGCGACAAGGATCTGGACCAGGACGCCGCGGATCGACCAGACGGCGTTCCCGAGGGCGATGGCGCTCAGCAGGCCGAGGCCGCCGAGGAAGCCGACGAGGTACGGCGCCCGCCGCGACAGCCGCGGCCCCGGAGTGCCGAGGTCGTCACCGGTCTCGTGCTCCGCGCTGAGCGGCTCCCGGTCATCGGTGGCCCGGTCGGCCTGGACGGCCTCCGCGCTCGCGGGGGGCTCGTCCTCGCCGGCTTGCGTCACGCCTTGCCCTTGCCCTTGCCGCCCGACGCCGAAACGTTGTCCTCGGAGGGCGTGTCGCTCGAGCCGGCGGCGGTGTCGTCGGTGGCCTGGTCGGTGGCCTGGTCGGTGGCCTCGTCGGTGGCCTCGTCGGTGGCCTCGTTGGTGTCCTCGTCGGTGTCATCGCTGTCGTCGCGGGTGAACCGCGAGACCAGGTCGTTGAGGGAGGACAGCTGGGCGGTGATGGCGTCGCGCCGCTTGCTCATCCGCTCGACCTCGGCCTTGATCCGGGCGAGAGACCGCTCCGCCTCGTTGGTGCCCTCGGAGGCGATGTGCTCGGCCTGCGTACGGGCAGCGGAGAGCAGTTGCTCGGCCTCGCGACGGGCCCGGGTCAGCAGCGACTCGGAGTCTGCCTCGGCGCGCTGGCGGACGTCGGCGATCGAGGCGGTGGCGGTGCGGGCACGATCCTCGGCCGATGCCGCGCGAGCCTCCGCCTCCTCCACCAGGCGGCGGGTCTCGGCCAGCTTGCTGGCGTGGAAGTCGGTCGCCTCGCGGGCCAGCCGCTCCTTCTCGACCGCCAGCATCCGGCGGGCCTCCTGCACCTCGCGGTCGGCGCCGGCGCGGGCCTGCTCGACCTCGCGCTGCGCCTGGGTGCGCATCTCGGTGGTCTCCTGCTCGGCGGCCAGGCGCAGCTGCTCTGCGGCGCGACGCGCGGCGGCGAGCAGGTCGTCGGCCTCGGCCTTGGCCTGGCTGCGCTGCTGCTCGGCGTCGGTCGTCACCCGAGCGCGGTGCTCCTCGAGCTCCTTGCTCTGCTCGGCGCGGAGCTGGTCGGTGTCGCGCTGGGCCTCGAGCCGGATCGTCTTGGCGTCGCGCTGGGCCTGCTCCCGGATGCCGGCGGCGTCCTCCCAGGCGCTGGACCGGATCTCGCCGGCCTCCTCCTCGGCCAGGCGCAGCATCGCGCTGGCGCGGCCACCCAGCCCGGCGTACGACGGCGTCTGGCTCTCGGCGAGCTGCGCCTCGGCCGCCTGCAGCCGGGCCTCGAGGTCGGCGATCCGCTGCTGCGCGGCGGCGAGGCTGCTGGTCAGGCCGGCGTTCTCCTGCGCGTGCTGCTTGAGGCGCGCGTCGACCGCTGCCGGGTCGTAGCCGCCACGGCGCACGACCGGCAGGGGTGCGGCGCCCGGTGCCGTCCGGGGCGCGTCGGCGCCCGGCCGCGCGGTCGGCGGTGCCGGCGGTGCTGGCGGGGCAGGCGTCGCGGGGACCCGTGGAAGGACCTGGGTCGCGTCGTCGCCCTGATCGGCCCGGGCCTCCCGCTTGGCGGGCTGCTCCGGCTCGTCGTCGAAGATCGACAGGCCCTGTTCGCTCATGATGGCGGCTTCCTCTTCCGTTGCGTCTCGTGCCTCAGGCGCCGGTGCTCCCAACCGGTGCGCGCGGATGCCCCCCATCTTTGCGGATGGAAGGGTCCCACGAAACCGCGAGGGGTCGCAGCGCAATCGCCGCGACCCCTCGGGTCAGCTGTTCGGGTCCCTCACCGCAGGCCGTGTCGCCGCGGCTCAGACGCCACGGAACCGGTTGATCGCGTCGAGGTGCTTGCTGCGCATCTCCTCGTCGAGGACGCCCAGCCCCTCCTCGGGCGCCAGCGCGAGGACGCCGACCTTGCCCTGGTGCTTGTTCTGGTGCACGTCGAGTGAGGCCTGGCCGACCTGGTCGAGGGTGTAGGTCCGCGACAGCGTCGGGTGGATCTTCCCCTTCGCGATGAGGCGGTTGGCCTCCCACGACTCGCGGTAGTTGGCGAAGTGGCTGGAGATGATCCTCTTGAGGTTCATCCACAGGTAGCGGTTGTCGTACTCGTGCATGAACCCGGTGGTGGAGGCACAGGTCGTGATGGTGCCGCCCTTGCGGGTGACGTAGACGCTCGCGCCGAAGGTCTCCCTGCCGGGGTGCTCGAAGACGATGTCGATGTCCTCGCCGCCGGTGAGCTCGCGGATGGCCTTGCCCAGCCGCTGCCACTCCTTCGGGTTCTGCTGGGTGCCCTCCTCGTTCCAGAACCTGAAGTCCATCTCGGAGCGGTTGATGACCAGCTCGGCGCCCATCGAGCGCACGATCTTGGCCTTCTCCTCGTTGGAGACCACGCAGACGGGCGTGGCGCCGCCGTTGAGGGCGTACTGCGTCGCGAAGCCGCCCAGGCCGCCCGAGGCGCCCCAGACCAGGACGTTGTCGCCCTGCTTCATCGCACCGCCGTTCTTGGAGACCAGCTGGCGGTACGCCGTGCAGTTGACCAGCCCCGGGGAGGCGGCCTCCTCCCAGGTCAGGTGCTCGGGCTTCGGCATGAGCTGGTTGGCCTTGACCATCGCGACCTCGGCCAGGCCGCCGAAGTTGGTCTCGAAGCCCCAGATCCGCTGCTCGTTGTCGAGCATCGTGTCGTTGTGCCCGTCGGGCGACTCGAGCTCGACGCTCAGGCAGTGGGCCACGACCCGGTCGCCGGGCTTCCACTTCGTGACGCCGGGCCCGGTCTTGAGCACGACGCCGGACAGGTCCGAGCCGACGACGTGGTAGGGCAGGTCGTGTCGCTTGGTGAGCTCGGAGAGCCGCCCGTAGCGCTCGAGGAACCCGAACGTCGAGACCGGCTCGAAGATCGACGTCCACACGGTGTTGTAGTTGATGGCGGAGGCCATCACCGCGACGAACGCCTCGCCCGGGCCGAGCTCGGGCAGCGCGACGTCCTCGACGTGGAGCGACTTGCGGGGGTCCTTCTCCTTGCTCGGGATCCCCTCGAACATGTCCACCTCGTCCTTGTGGACGCATGCCGCCCGGTAGTGGTCGGGGATCTGGAGGCTGGCGAAGTCCTCGCTGGTGGCCTCACCGGACTGGATCGCGTCGAGGATGTGCTGCACGTCGGCTCCTGCTGGGTTCAGGGTCGGGGCTGGACCGGGGCTCGGATGATCCGGTTCCCACGGGTGGCCGGAACATTACTGGTGGGTAACAGGCCTGGGTAGCCGGTGTGACCTACGGCTCAGCCACGGCGGCCGGGCGCGGCTCGGTGCGGCTCAGTGCTCGGGGCCGGCCGGGGGCTGGACCAGCTCGATGAGGACGCCGCCGGCGTCCTTGGGGTGGACGAAGTTGATCCGGCTGTCGGAGGTGCCGCGTCGGGGCACGTCGTAGAGGAGCCGGACGCCGCGCTCGCGCAGGATCTCGCTGACCTGCTCGACGTCGACGACGCGGTAGGCGAGCTGCT
Source organism: Nocardioides terrae (assembly GCF_900112345.1). GTDB lineage: Bacteria > Actinomycetota > Actinomycetes > Propionibacteriales > Nocardioidaceae > Nocardioides > Nocardioides terrae. The sequence goes on along the minus strand of NZ_FOLB01000001.1, from coordinate 118,968 downwards.
GCATGCCCGGGCCGTTGCGGTCGAGGAACGTCGCGATCGTCGACTCGTGGGAGAGCGGGGCCAGCAGCTGGATGCACGAGCCGGAGTCGCCGACGGCCATCATCGCCTCCGCGACGCCCTGCTCGTCGTTGACCTCGCGGTGCGCCAGGCGCATGCCGAACGTCGTCTCGTAGAACGCGATCGCCTCGTCGATGTCGGCGACCGCGATGCCGACGTGGTCGATCGCGGTGAAGAGGTGCTCGGGGATCTGCAGAGAGGTCATGGTGGCCATGGTGGTGTGTGCCCCGGGAACGGGACAGAATGTGTGACGAGCGCTACACGACGCCCGGCCGCCACCCTCTCCCCATCGCGACTACCCGTAGGTAGGTTGGCGGGGCTGTTCGCCACTGAACTGGAGGCTCCACATGTCCGGAAATGTCATCGTCGCCGGGGCTCGCACCCCGATCGGTCGCCTGAGCGGCGGTCTCAAGGACCTGTCGGCCTCCGACCTGGGCGGGATCGCGATCAAGGGCGCCCTGGAGAAGGCCGGCGTGAGCGGCGACCAGGTCGACTACGTGATCATGGGCCAGGTCATCCAGGCGGGCGCCGGCCAGAACCCGGCGCGCCTCGCGGGGGTCAACGCCGGCATCCCGATGAGCGTCCCCTCGATCACCATCAACAAGGTCTGCCTCTCGGGGCTCAACGCCATCGCGCTCGCCGACCAGCTCATCCGCGCGGGGGAGTGCGAGATCGTCGTCGCCGGCGGCATGGAGTCGATGACCAACGCGCCGCACTTCCTGCCCAAGTCGCGTGAGGGCATCAAGTTCGGCGACGTGAAGCTCGTCGACTCGATGGCCTACGACGCCCTCTTCGACCAGTTCACCTCCCAGGCGATGGGCCTGCTCACCGAGGAGCGCAACGCGGCGGCCCAGAACCTCACCCGCGCCGAGCAGGACGAGTTCGCCGCCCAGTCGCACCAGAAGGCGGCGCTGGCGTGGAAGAACGGCGTCTTCGAGGACGAGGTCGTGCCGGTCTCCATCCCGCAGCGCAAGGGCGACCCGGTCGTCGTCTCGACCGACGAGGGCGTGCGCGGCGACACCACCGCGGAGTCGCTCGGCAAGCTGCGCCCGGCCTTCTCCAAGGAGGGCACCATCACCGCCGGCTCCGCCTCGCAGATCTCCGACGGCGCCGCGGCCGTCGTCGTGATGAGCAGGGCGAAGGCCGAGGAGCTCGGCCTCGAGTGGCTCGCCGAGATCGGCGCCCACGGCCAGGTCGCCGGCCCCGACTCCTCCCTGCAGCTGCAGCCGGCCGAGGCGACCCGCAAGGCCTGCGAGAAGGAGGGCATCGCGCCCACCGACCTCGACCTGGTCGAGTTCAACGAGGCGTTCGCCGCCGTCGGGATCTCGTCAGCGCGCGAGCTCGGCCTCGACGACGCGAAGGTCAACATCAACGGCGGTGCCATCGCGCTCGGCCACCCCGTCGGCATGTCCGGCACCCGCGTGGTCCTGCACCTCGCCCTGGAGCTGAAGCGCCGCGGGGGCGGCGTCGGCGCCGCCGCCCTGTGCGGGGGCGGTGGCCAGGGCGACGCCCTCATCGTCCGGGTCCCGGGCAACTGACGAGTCTTGCGACGCACTGACCGGGTCGCCGACCTGGTGGAGGCCGCCCGAGGGGGTTCCCCCCGGGCGGTCGCCCGTCTCATCAGCCTCGTGGAGGAGGCTCCGGCCGGCGGGGGCACCGCCCTGCGCGAGGTCATGGCCGCGCTGGCGCCGTACGCGGGCAACGCGATGGTCGTCGGCATCACCGGCTCCCCGGGCGTGGGGAAGTCGACCACCACCAACGCGCTCGTCAAGGAGCTGCGCGCGACCGGGCGCCGCGTCGGCGTGCTCGCCGTCGACCCGTCGTCACCGTTCTCCGGCGGGGCCCTGCTCGGCGACCGCGTGCGGATGTCGGACCACGCGAGCGACGACGGCGTCTTCATCAGGTCGATGGCCTCCCGCGGCCACCTGGGCGGACTGGCCTGGACCACCCCGCAGGCGCTGCGCGTGCTCGACGCGGCCGGCTTCGACGTGATCCTCATCGAGACCGTCGGCGTCGGGCAGTCCGAGATCGAGATCGCCGCGCTGGCCGACACCACGATGGTGCTGGTCGCGCCCGGCATGGGCGACGGCATCCAGGCGGCCAAGGCGGGCATCCTCGAGATCGGCGACGTCTACGTGATCAACAAGGCCGACCGCGACGGCGCTGACTCCGTCCGGCGCGACCTGCGCGGGATGCTCGCCCTCGCGGACCGGCCGGACGGCGCCTGGAAGCCTCCGCTGCTCAAGACGGTCGCGCAGTCGGGTGAGGGGCTGGACGAGGTGGTCGGAGCCGTCGACGCGCACCGCCGGTGGCTGACCGAGACCGGAGAGCTGGCCCGTCGACGTACCCGCCGGGCACGCGAGGAGATCGAGGCGATCGCCCTCGACGGCCTGCGCTCGCGCTGGGGGGAGGTCGGGGCGGTGGGCGAGCTCGACGAGCTCGCGGCGTCGGTCGCGGCCGGGGAGAGCGATCCCTACGCCGCCGCTGACCGCCTGCTCGGGGCCGGTCGGCCGCCCCTAGGATTGGCGCCATGACGCAGCAGCCGTTCTCCCGTCCCGGTGCGATCGACCTGTCCGGGTTCACGGGCACCGCCGCGCCCGCCTCCGCCTCGGGTGCTCCCGGAGCGTCCGGCTCGCCGACGGCGACCGGCTCCTACACCGTCGAGGTCGACGAGCAGTCGTTCCAGGGCATCCTCGAGGCGTCGATGGCGGCGCCGGTCATCCTCGTCTTCTACTCCGCGAGCCGCTCGCCGGAGAGCGTGACGCTGGCCGCCGATGTCAGCACCATCGTCGAGGACTACGACGGCCGCTTCCTCGCCGGTCTGGTCGACATCGACGCGAACCCGCAGATCGCCCAGGCGATGCAGATCCCGCAGGTGCCGCTGATGTATGTCATCCTCGACGGCCGTCCGGCGACCCAGCCGATCCCCGGCGCTCCGCCGATCGACGAGCTGCGCGCGTTCTTCAACCAGCTCGGTCAGCAGCTGACGGTCCAGGGCATCACCGGCCGTCATCAGCCGCGCCGTCGGGCCGGGCTGCCGGAGGACGCGGACGGCGGCGCCGCGCTCGACCCGCGCTACGCGCCGGCCCAGGAGGCGCTCGAGGCCGGCGACATCGACACCGCCGTCGCGGAGTACCAGAAGCTCGTCGACGCCAACCCCGCCGACGCCGAGGCCGCCGCTGGGCTGGCCATGGCCAAGGTGCTCCAGCGCACGCAGGGCGTCGACCTCAACGAGGCCCGCGCGGCCGCCGCTGCGAGCCCGGACGACGTCGCCGCCCAGATCATGGTCGCCGACCTCGACCTGCTCGGCGGCCACGTCGAGGACTCCTTCGCGCGGCTCGTCGAGCTGGTCCGCCGGACGGCCGGCGACGAGCGCAACGCCGCACGCGAGCACCTGATCGCGCTCTTCGCCGCGGTCGGCAACGACGACCCGCGCGTCCTCAAGGGCCGCCAGGCGCTGGCGTCGGCGCTGTTCTGACCCGAGTGCCCTAGGCGGTCCGCAGCGCGTCCAGCACCGCCTGCACGGCGGGGGAGTCCGCCATCGAGCGCCGGTGCAGGGCGATCACCTCGCGCGTCGGTTCCGGGTCGTGGGCGGGTACGGCGACCAGCTGGTCGCCCAGCGGCGAGCGGCCGAGCCGGGGGACGAGCGCGATGCCGAGCCCGGCCCGGACCAGGGCCAGATGGCTGTCGAACTCCATCGAGACGTGGGCGATGCGGGGGAGGCGGCCGGTGCCGTCGTACATCCGGGTGAGCCACTGCCGGCAGATCGTCCCTTCCGGCGTCGCGATCCAGCCCTCGTCGACCAGGTCGTGCGGGGTGACCGAGGGCCGGGCGGCGAGCGGGTGGTCGCGGTGCACGACGACGTCGGCGAGGTCGTGGGCGATCGTCGTCGGAACGACGTGGTCGGGGACGGCGATCGGCTGGTCGCCCCAGGTGTGCACGACGCCGAGGTCGGTCTGGCCCGAGGCGACCAGGTCGACGGTGTCCCACGGCTCGCGCTCGGCCAGCACCAGCCCCAGGTCGGGGTGGTCGGCGAGGAGCCGGCTCGCGACCGGGGCGATGAGCCCGCGCATGGCGGTCGAGAAGGCGGTCAGGCGAACGCGTCCCGAGACGGCGCCCACCTGGCGGTGGAGGCCGGACTGGATCTGCTCGAGGTCGGCGAGCAGCCGGGAGCCCTCGTCAACGAGGTGCCGGCCGTGGCGGGTCAGCAGGACGCCGCGGCCGACCCGCTCGAGCAACGGCACGCCGGTCTGCCGCTCGAGCCGCTTGACCTGCTGCGACACGGCGCTGGGCGTGAAGCCGAGGGTCTCGGCCGCGGCGCTCACGCTGCCGTAGGTGTCCACGGCGCGGAGGGCGGAGAGGGCGGCGAGGTCGATCATGAAGCGATGCTACCGGGTTAGCTGCAGATCTATTCGCTGGTCCTACATCGTTCTCGATGCGAGCCTTGAGGGGTGAACCGTCGTGACGCCCTCCTCGCCGTGCTCGTCGCCACGCTGTGGGGCGTGAACTTCGTCGTCATCGACCGCGGGATGGAGGGCATTCCGCCGCTGCTCTTCCTGACGATCCGCTTCGTCACCGTCCTCGGGCTGGCGATCTGGTTCGTGCCGCGCCCGGCCCTCCCATGGCGGACGGTGGTGGGCGTGGGCACCTTCATGTCGCTCGGCCAGTTCGGCTTCCTCTACGTGAGCATGGCGGCCGGGATGCCGGCCGGTCTCGCGTCACTGGTGCTGCAGGCGCAGGTCGTTCTCACGATCGTGATCGCGGCCGGTGTGCTCCGCGAGGTGCCGACGACCCTCCAGGTCGCCGGCGTCGGGCTCGGCGTGGTCGGCCTGGCGGTGGTCGGGCTCGGCCGTGGCGGCCACGTCCCGCTCGGTGCGCTGCTCCTGTGTCTCGCCGCCGCGCTCTCCTGGGCGGTCGGCAACGTCATCAGCCGGGCGTCGAAGGCGAGCGGCGGCCTCTCGCTGACGGTCTGGTCGGCGCTCGTCGTGCCGGTCCCGGCGCTCGCTCTGTCGCTCGTCGTCGACGGCCCGTCCGGCGTCCGCGACGGCCTGGGCGCGTTCGGCTGGGAGGCCGCCCTCTCCACCCTCTACACCGCCGCGTTCGCGACGATCACCGCCTACGGGATCTTCCACGGGCTGCTGTCGCGCAACCCCGCGCCGGCCGTGGTGCCGTGGGTCCTCCTGGTCCCGCCGATCGGGGTCGTCTCGGCGTGGCTCGCCCTCGGCGAGACGCCGTCGTCCGCGGAGCTCGTCGGCGGCGCGCTGCTCGTGGTCGGTGCGCTGGTCGCCAACGGGGTGGTCCGCCTCCGCCGTCACTCGGTGAGCGGCAGCACCTCGTCGGGCAGCGTCGTGGGGTTGCCGAACCGGTGAGCGGTGATGCTGATCGCCTGCTCGCGCAGGAACGGCAGCAGCTCGAGGCGGCCGGACTCGGTGACCGGGTGGGCGTGGATCGCCACGTCGGGGCGACCGCCCGTCGCGGCGTACGCCGCCTCGGCGCTGCCGCCGACGACGCGGACCCGGCTGTCCCGCAGCCCGGCGAGGCGCTTCGCCCAGGCGGTGGCGTCCTCGTTGACGAGCGGAACCCCTGCCCCGGCGAGCGCCTCGGCCACGGTCGCAGGTAGGTCGACGGCCGTGGAGACGGTCAGCGGGGCACCCGCCGCCAGTCCGGCGCCGACGACCCGCAGCAGGTCGACGGCCGGAGCCGCCTCGTGGCGCAGCGTGACCGGCACGGGGAGGTAGCGCAGGGCGTTGCGCTCGGCGGCGACGCCGCTGACGTCGCGCACGACGGCGTACTCCTGCGCGAGCGCGGCCGCGTCGCTGCGGAAGGCCCGCTCGAGCCGGTCGGAGCCCTCCAGCCCGGCGGCGCGGGCGGCGTCGAGCAGGCGCTGGGAGGCGCTCCGTGGCGTCGTGGTCGCGGTGGCGGGGGAGGAGACCCAGTCGGTGAGGCCGAGCAGGTAGCTCGGACCGCCGGCCTTCGTGCCCGTGCCGACGGCGGAGCGCTTCCAGCCGCCGAAGGGCTGGCGGCGCACGATCGCGCCCGTGATGCCCCGGTTGACGTAGAGGTTGCCGGCCTCGACGGTGTCGAGCCAGTGCCGCACCTCGCTCGGGTCGAGGGAGTGCAGCCCGGCGGTGAGGCCGAAGGCGACCTCGTTCTGCAGCGTCACGGCGTCGTCCAGCGTGGCCGCGGTCATCACGCTCAGCACCGGGCCGAAGAACTCGGTCAGGTGGGAGCGGCTGCCGGGGCTGACGCCCTCCTTCACGCCGGGCGACCACAGCCTGCCGGCGTCGTCGAGGCGGCGCGGCTCGACAAGCCAGCGCTCGCCCGCGTCGAGGCTGGTGAGGGCGTCGAGCAGCTTGCCCGACGCCGGCTCGATGAGCGGCCCGACCTGCGTCGAGGGATCCTCGGGCCAGCCGACGTGCAGCGAGCGGACCGCGTCGAGCAGCTGGTGGCGGAAGCGACGCGAGGTCGCGACGGAGCCGACCAGGATGACCAGCGACGCCGCGGAGCACTTCTGGCCCGCGTGGCCGAAGGCCGACTGTGCGACGTCGCGCGCGGCGAGGTCGAGATCGGCGCTCGGCGTGACGACGATGGCGTTCTTGCCGCTGGTCTCGGCGAGCAGCGGCAGGTCCTGCCGGAAGCTGCGGAAGAGCTCAGCGGTCTCGAAGGCGCCGGTCAGGACGACCCGTCCGACCCGTCGGTCGGCGAGCAGGGCGCGGCCGAGGTCGCCCTCGTCGACGACCGCGAGGCTGAGGACGTCCTGCGGGACGCCGGCCTCCCAGAGCGCCTCGGCGAGAACGGCGCCGCAGCGCTCGGCCTGCGGGGCCGGCTTGAGGATGACCGCCGAGCCGGACGCCAGGGCGGCCAACGTGGAGCCGGCCGGGATGGCGACGGGGAAGTTCCACGGCGGGGTGACGACGGTGAGGTCCACCGGCTGGGCGAGGGCGCCGTCGACCTCGTCGAGCTGCTCGGCGAGGTGGGCGTAATAGCTCGCGAAGTCGATCGCCTCGGAGACCTCGGGGTCGGCCTGGTCGATCGTCTTGCCGCACTCCGACGCCATCACCTCGATGAGGTCGGCCCGGCGCTCCTCGAGGCGGGCCGCCACGCTGTGCAGCACCGACGCGCGGCCCTTGCCGCCGAGCGCGGCCCAGCCGGGACCGGCCGCCGACGCGGTCGCGACGGTCCGCTCGAGCGCCTCCGGCGCGGTGACCCGGCTCGCTCGCACGCGGTCGACGCCGATCGTGGTGACCGGCACGCGACCCAGGATCGCGGCCGCCCAGGCGAGGTTGGCCGGGACGGCCGGGTCGGTGTCGGCGCTGTTGTGGAAGTCACCGCTGCTGGCCGGTGCACCCTGGGCGGCCTGCGCGGTCCGGTCCTGGTCGCGGTGGGGCGGCGGGACGGTGCGGTCGAGCGCGCGCAGGCTGGCCTCGAAGCGTGCTCGCTCGCGCTCGAAGAGCTGTCGGTCGTCGACGAGGTGGAAGACCGCCGACATGAAGTTGTCGTGGCTCGCGCCCTCCTCCAGGCGGCGGATGAGGTAGGCGATCGCCACGTCGAACTCCGCGACGCTGACGACGGGGGTATAGAGCAGGAGCTCGCCGACGTCGCGCTTGACGGCCTCGGCCTGGCTCTGCGCCATGCCGAGGAGCATCTCGAAGTCGATGCTGTCGCGGACGCCCCGCTGCCCGGCCAGCAGCCAGGCGAAGGCGATGTCGAAGAGGTTGTGGCCCGCGACGCCGAGGCGCACGTTGCCGACCCGGTCGGGGTGCAGGGCGTAGTCGAGGACCCGCTTGTAGTGGGTGTCGGTGTCCTGCTTGGTGTGCCAGGTGGCGAGCGGCCAGTCCCGGAGCGACGCCTCGACCTGCTCCATCGGAAGGTTCGCGCCCTTCACGAGGCGCACCTTGATCGACGCGCCGCCACGCCGGGTCCGGTCCGCGGCCCAGTCCTGCAGCCGCATCATCGTGACGAGCGCGTCGGGGAGGTAGGCCTGCAGGACCAGGCCCGCCTCCAGGTCGCGGAACTCCGGCTCGTCGAGGAGGCGGGTGAAGACGGCGACGGTCAGCGCGAGGTCGCGGTACTCCTCCATGTCGAGGTTGACGAAGGTGCCGCGGGCCGCAGCCTGCCGGTAGAGCGGCCGCAGCGAGTCGACGATCTGCTGGGTGGCCGTCTCGAACGCCCAGGGGGAGTGCGGCGCGACGGTGGCCGACACCTTGATCGAGACGTAGTCGACGTCGTCACGGGTCAGCAGGGCGAGGGTGCCCTTCAGCCGGCGGGTGGCCTCGTCCCGCCCGAGCACGGCCTCGCCGAGCAGGTTGAGGTTGAGCCGGTTCCCGCTGCTGCGCAGCCGCGCGATCGAGCGGCCGAGGCGGCGCGGCTCGGCGTCGACGAGCAGGTGGCCGACCATCCGGCGCAGAGCCGCGCGCGAGGCCGGGATGACCAGCCCCGGCGCGAGCGGCCCGAGCGCGCCGCCGAGCCTGACCGCGGCCCGCAGGTGCAGCGGCAGGAAGCGAGGGACGTCGGAGGCGAGCCTGGCCAGGTTGCGGGCCGCCACGTGCTTGTCCTCGGGGCGGATCACGCCGTCGATGAAGCCGACGGTGAACGGCAGGCCGGCCGGGTCGTCGAGCACGTCGGCCAGCCGGCGGGCGGCCCGGTCGGGCGTGATCGCCGCGGACGTGTCGAGCCAGCGGCGGACCGTGCTCTCCACGTCGGGGAGGAGGTCGACCAGCTCGCTGACGCCGGCCGGGTCGTCGTAGTACGTCGGCATGGGGTTCAGTCTCCGCCCGCCGACCGTTCAGGAAAAGCGCTGTCTGCTGACCCATATGCATAAGATCTGCTGACGGATCGAAGGAGGGTCACGTGCTCGACGTACGCCGGCTGCGACTGCTCCGGGAGGTGCACATCCGCGGGACGATCGCGGCTGTCGCCGCGGCGCTGCACCAGAGCCCGTCCTCGGTCTCCCAGCAGCTCAGCCAGCTGGAGCGCGAGGTGGGCGTCGAGCTGCTCCGCAAGGTCGGGCGCGGCGTCCAGCTCACCCCCGAGGCGGAGCTGCTCGTCGGCCACGCCGACGCGCTCTTCGAGCGGCTGGAGCTGGCCGAGTCCGACCTGCTGGCCGCTGCCGACGAGGCGAGCGGGACCGTCCGGATGGGCATGTTCCAGTCCGCGGCGCTGGCGCTGCTGCCGACGACCCTGCGCCTGGTCCAGGAGCGGGTGCCGCGGATCCGGGTCTTCGTCGTGCAGCGCGAGCCCGAGACCGCCCTGCGGGAGACCTTCGCACGCGACTTCGACCTGGTCGTCGCCGAGCAGTACCCCGGGCACGCCGCGCCCTGGCACCCGCAGCTCGACCGGCAGCCGCTGACCGAGGACGCCATCAGATTGGCGGCCGGCGCGCCGGACGTCGGGTCGCTCGCCGACGCCGCCCAGCTGCCGTGGGTGATGGAGCCGCGCGGTGCTGCGTCGCGGCACTTCGCCGAGCAGCTGTGCCGGCGGGCCGGGTTCGAGCCCGACGTACGGTTCGAGACCGCCGACCTGCAGGCCCACGTCGCGCTGGTCTCCTCCGGGCACGCGGTGGCGCTGCTGCCCGACCTGCTCTGGCGCGGGGGAGTGCCGCCGGTGCGGCTGGTCGACCTCCCCGAGGCGGCGGTGCGCTCGGTCTTCACCGCCTCCCCGCTGTCGCTGGCCTCGCGGCCCGCGGTGCGCGCCGTCCGCGCCGCGCTCGTCGACGCGGTGGGGTCGATGGATCAGACCGTCCGGCCGGACTCCGTGTAGGTCACGCCCGTCCCGTGCGCACTGGCGAGCGCGGCCTCGACCCGCCGGGCGGTGAAGTCCGCGCAGCGCTCGCGCACCTGCTCGAGCGTGCAGAACTCCACCGACCTGATCTCGCGCTCCTCGCGGACCATGGCGTCGATCGCCGAGGGATCGTGGACGCCGCCGTCGTAGACGAGGGTGAGGGCGTCGTCCCAGCCGCTCCACGGCGGCAGCCAGTCGGTGAGCAGGAGCCGACCGGCCGGCAGCTCGACGGCGAGCTCCTCGCGGACCTCGCGGCTGGCGCCCTGGGCCGGCGACTCGCCGACCTCGATCACGCCGCCGGGGAGGTCCCAGTCCGGCTTGTAGGTGAGCTGGCAGAGCAGCACCCGGTCCGCGGGGTCGCGGATGAGGAACTGCCCGATCGCGCGCTTGCGGGGGAGGAAGGAGTTGAGCAGCGCGCGGAAGCCCTCCGGCTCGTGGGCCGGCGTGTCGGTGACGACGCGGGCATAGACGATGCGGTCGACGGGCGTGCCGTCGACGGTGACCCCCCGCATGACCCCCTCGCGGCGCAGCCCGGACCAGGTCGCGGTGCGCTGCGCGCGCTCGTCGTCGGGGTCGACCAGCGCTTCGACGCGGTGATGGGTGGCGAGCGCGGCGGCGACCTGGTGGCTGACGACCTCGGTCCGGTCCTCGGCTCCCCAGCTGATCCGAGCGACACCCTCCGCGACGGTCAGCACGGTCGTCCCGGAGTGGTTCTCGCTCACGCCGCCCAGCCTAGTGCGGGGCGGCCTGTCACAGACCGGCGACGGGTGGTGTCTCGTGCTCGGAAGCGACCACAGGAGGAGAGGACGCAGATGCCCAGCACGAGCAGGTTCCGCATCCCGAAAGCCCCGATCACCGGCCTCTACGGCGCCGTGATGAGGCTCTACGCGAAGCGCGCGTTCGGAGAGGTCCCCGACGGCGCCTACGTCTACTTCCACCACAAGCCGCTGCTCAAGGCCGTGATGGGCTTCGAGGGCAAGGTGGCGAAGTGGAACGCGCTCGACCCGACGCTGAAGTCCCTGGCCCAACTGGCCGGCGCGGGGGCCATCGGCTGCAGCTGGTGCCTCGACTACGGCTACTTCGCCGCGCGCAACGACGGGCTCGACCTCGCCAAGATCAGCCAGGTCCCCGTCTGGCGCGACTCCGACGTGTTCGAGCCGCTCGAGCGGGACGTCCTGGAGTACGCGGAGGCGATGACCGCCACGCCGCCCACCGTGACCGACTGGATGGTCGACAAGCTGCTCGACCAGCTCGGCACGGCGGCGGTCGTCGAGCTGACCCAGATGATCGCGGTGGAGAACATGCGGTCCCGGTTCAACTCCGCGGTCGGCCTGCAGAGCCAGGGCTACAGCGACGTCTGCGAGCTGCCGCTCGCCACGTCGGCGGGGCAGGCGGGGGAGCCTGACACGACGCCGCCGCTGACCGTCGTACGCTCGCAGGCATGAGCGCCGTGGACCCGGCCACCGACGCCTTCGTCGCGCATCGGAACCTCCTCTTCACCATCGCCTACGAGATGCTCGGGTCGGCGGCGGACGCCGAGGACGTCCTGCAGGAGACCTGGCTGCGGTGGGCCGACGTCGACCAGGAGCCGGTGCGCGACCCCCGCGCCTACCTGGTCCGCATCACGACCAGGCTCGCGCTCAACCGCCTGCGCACCCTCGGCCGCCAGCGGGAGACGTACGTCGGCCCGTGGCTGCCGGAGCCGCTGCTGACCAGTCCCGACGTCGCTGAGGACGTCGAGCTCGCCGAGAGCGTCTCGACGGCGATGCTGCTCGTCCTGGAGACGCTGACGCCCACCGAACGGGCGGTGTTCGTGCTGCGCGAGGTCTTCGACGTCGGCTACGACGAGATCGCGGCAGCGGTCGACAAGAGCGCAGCCGCGGTCCGCCAGATCGCGCACCGGGCCAGGTCGCACGTGGAAGCCCGCCGCCCGCGGGTCGAGGTCTCCGAGGCGGAGGCCCGGCGCGTGCTCGCGACGTTCAAGGAGGCCACCGAGACCGGCGACATGCAGCGGCTGCTCGACGTGCTGGCGCCCGACGTCGTCATGCTGAGCGACGGAGGCGGGGTCAAGCAGGCCGCGCTGCGGCCGATCGTCGGCGCCGACAAGGTGCTGCGCTGGTTCGTCGGTGTGGCCGCCAAGGCGCCGATGCCCGTCACCGTCCACGAGGTGCTCGTCAACGGCGCTCCGGCGCTGCGGATCGACACCGGCGGGGAGCTCGACACGATCGCGACGGTCAAGGTCGAGGGCGGCCTGGTGACGGCGATGTACCTCGTGCGCAACCCGCACAAGCTCGCCTTCCTCGAGGCGGAGACACCGCTGGCGCGGTGAGGCCTCAGCGGCGCTGGCCGTCGTGCCGCACGCGCAGCCAGTGGTGGCCATAGCCGGCGAGGGGAAGCTCGACCGCCCCGTCCTCGGCGGTCTCGACCGAGCGGTGCGCGAACGGGTCCTCCAGCCAGGCCGGCTCCTCGCCCTCCAGGTCGTCGGGTGCCAGCGAGAAGCGCACCGTCAGCGGCTCGGAGGAGAGGTTGTGCACGGCGACGACCGAGGCGCCGTCCCAGCGACACCGGTGGACGAGCACCCGCGGGTCGGGCTGGCGCAGCACCGTGAAGTCGCCCCAGCCGAGCTCCGGGCACTCGCGGTAGGTCTGGATCAGCTCCCGCATGAAGTGCCACAGCGAGTCCGGGTCACGGGTCTGGTCGGCCACGTTGACGTGCTCGGGGCCGAAGCCGCCGGACACGAGCCGCTGGACGAGGTCGCCCTCGGGGGCCGTGGAGAACCCGCCGTTGCGCGCGTTCTCCCACTGCATCGGGGTGCGCACCGCCCGCCGCCCCTCGGCGGCGAGGTCCTCGCCCATCCCGATCTCCTCGCCGTAGTAGAGCGTCGGGGTGCCGGGCAGGCTGAAGAGCAGGCTGTAGACCATCCGGATGCGCCGGGGGTCGCCGTCGAGCATGCTGGGCAGCCGCCGCTTGAGGCCGCGCCCGTAGATCTGCATCTCCGGTTCCGGCCCGAACGCCGCGAAGACCTCCTGCCGCTCCTCGTCGGTGAGCTTGTCGAGGGTGAGCTCGTCGTGGTTGCGGACGAAGGTCGCCCAGTGGCAGTCCGGGTGGATCTTCGGCCGTTCCCGGAGGGCCTTGGCGACCGGCCGGGCGTCCTGCCGGGCCAGGGAGAGGTAGAGCGCCTCCATGCCGATGAAGTCGAACATCATCGTGAGCTCGTCGCCGCCGGACGGGCCTCCGAAGTAGGCCTGCTGGTCCTTGTGCGGCAGGTTCACCTCGCCGAGCAGGATCGCGTCGCCCCGGCGTCGGCCGAGGAACGCGCGCAGCTGCTTGAGGTAGTCGTGCGGGTCTCCGGGTACGTCGTCGGCCTCGGTGTCGAGGTCGGCGACCAGGAACGGGACGGCGTCGACCCGGAAGCCGGAGAGCCCGACCTGGAGCCAGAACCCGATGGACTTCGCGATCTGGTCGCGCACCGCGGGGTTGGCGAAGTTGAGGTCCGGTTGGTAGCTGTGGAAGTGGTGGAGGTACCACTCGCCGCTCTGCTCGTCGTGGGCCCAGATGCTGTCCTCGGTGTCGGGGAAGACGACCTGGCCCTTGGTGTCCGGTGGAGGGTCGGAGCGCCAGACGTAGTAGTCGCGGTAGGGGCTGTCCTTGCTGCTGCGCGCCTGCTGGAACCAGGGATGCTGGTCGGAGGTGTGGTTGACGACCAGGTCGGCGATCACCCGGATGCCCCGGTCGCCGGCGGCCCGGACGAGCTCGACGAGGTCACCGTGGGTGCCGAAGCGGGGGTCGACGCCGAACATGTCGGTCACGTCGTAGCCGTCGTCCCGGCCCGGCGTCGGGTAGAAGGGCATCAGCCACAGGCAGGTGACCCCCAGCTCGGCCAGGTAGTCGATCCGGTCGGTCAGCCCGGCGAGGTCGCCGACGCCGTCGCCGTCGGAGTCGTAGAACGCCTCCACGTCCACGCAGTAGATGACGGCGTTCTTCCACCAGAGGTCACCGGTGCTGATGTGGCTGGCGTGCGGGCCGAACCTGGTCATGGCCGGCGCCGCAGCCACAGCGTGCCCAGCGGCGGCACGCGCAGGTCGGCGTACGCCGGCCAGCCCTTGTGCTCGCCGGAGACGGCCGTGACCGTGCCGAGGTTGCCGACGCCCGAGCCCGAGTAGACGTCGGCGTCGGTGTTGACGACCTCCTCCCAGATCCCCTCCGACGGGAGGCCGACGCGGTAGCCGTCGTAGGGGACCGCGGCGAAGTTGGAGATGCAGACGAGCTGCTCACCCGCGGCACCCTCGGCACTCTCGGCCCCGCCTTCGGCCGCGCTCTCGGCCCCGCTCTCGGCCGCGGCGGCGCGGCGCACGAACGCGTAGACGTTGTGCTCGGTGTCGTCGGCGTCGATCCACTGGAAGCCGGCCGGCGAGTCGTCCTGCTCCCACAGGGCCGGGGTCTGCTGGTAGGTCCGGTTGAGGTCGCGCACGAGCGCGTGGACGCCGCGGTGCTCCGGGTGGTCGAGCAGCCACCAGTCCAGCTCGCGCGACTCGGCCCACTCCGACTCCTGGCCGAACTCGCAGCCCATGAAGAGCAGTTGCTTGCCGGGGTGGGCCCACATGAACGCGAGGTAGGCGCGCAGGTTGGCGAGCTGGCGCCAGCGGTCGCCGGGCATCTTGCGCAGCAGCGAGCCCTTGCCGTGGACCACCTCGTCGTGGGAGAGCGGCAGGACGTAGTTCTCCGACCAGGCGTAGGTCAGCGCGAACGTCATGTCGTGGTGGTGCCAGGAGCGGTGCACGGGGTCGCGGGCGAGGTAGTCGAGCGTGTCGTGCATCCAGCCCATGTTCCACTTGAAGCCGAAGCCGAGGCCCCCGGCGTCGGTCGCCCGCGTGACGCCCGGCCAGGAGGTGGACTCCTCGGCGATCGTGACGATGCCGGGCACCCGCTTGTAGGTGGTGGCGTTCATCTCCTGGAGGAACTGCACCGCCTCGAGGTTCTCCCGGCCGCCGTGGACGTTGGGGACCCACTCGCCCTCGTTGCGCGCGTAGTCGAGGTAGAGCATCGACGCGACGCCGTCGACGCGCAGCCCGTCGGCGTGGAACTCCTCGAGCCAGTAGATCGCGTTGGCGTAGAGGAAGTTGCGCACCTCGGGCCGGCCGAAGTCGAAGATGTGCGAGCCCCACTCCTGGTGCCAGCCGCGGCGTGGGTCGGGGTGCTCGTAGAGCGGGGCGCCGTCGAACCGGGCCAGTGCCCACTCGTCGGTCGCGAAGTGCCCGGGCACCCAGTCGAGGATGACGCCGATGCCGGCCTGGTGCAGCCGGTCGACGAGGTAACGGAAGTCGTCGGGGGTGCCCAGCCGGGAGTCGGGGGCGAAGTACGACGTCACGTGGTAGCCCCACGACCCGCCGAAGGGGTGCTGCATGACCGGCATCAGCTCGACATGGGTGAATCCGAGGTCGCTGACGTAGCCGACCAGCTCGTCGGCCAGCTGGGCGTAGGTCCGGTCGCGACGCCAGGAGCCGAGGTGGACCTCGTAGACCGACATCGGCCGCGTCACCGGCTGCTGCGTGCGGCGGGCCTCCATCCAGTCGTCGTCCTGCCAGGTGTAGCCGGACTCGAAGACCGTCGAGGACGTGTGGGGCGGCACCTCCGCCCAGCTCGCCATCGGGTCGGCCTTCTCGCGCCAGTGCTCGTCGGCGCCGAGGATGATGAACTTGTAGCGGGTGCCGCTGCCGACCTCCGGCACGAAGAGCTCCCACACGCCGGACTCGCCGAGCTGCCGCATCGGGTGCTCGCGGCCGTCCCAGCTGTTGAAGTCGCCCTCGAGCCGCACGCCGTGCGCGCGCGGGGCCCAGACCGCGAAGGAGGTCCCGACCACGTCGGGGCCGCCGGGGGACTCGTAGCGGTGCACGCGGGCGCCGAGCACCTTCCAGAGCTGCTCGTGGCGGCCCTCGCGGATCAGGTGCTGGTCGACCTCGCCGACGCTCGGCAGGAAGCGGTAGGGGTCGTCGACCTCGATGGTGTGGACGCCGCCGTCGGACTGGTAGGCGACGACGAGGCGGTAGTCGGGGACGTCGGTCACGGGGAGCACCCCGACCCAGACGCCCTCGTGCTCGTGGGTCAGCTCGGCGTCCGCCCACGCCTCGCCGTCGCGGTAGCGGACCACGACGCTGGCTGCGAGCGGCTTGAGGACGCGGACCGTGACGCCTTCGTCGTGCGGGTGGGGGCCGAGGACGGAGTGCGGGCTGGCGTGCCGGCCGTCGACGAGTGCGCCGAGCTCGTGGATGTCGACGGGGCGGGCGATGACCGGCCCGGGGGTGCTCTCGGTCATGTCACGCTCCGATCTGCGCGATGGCCTCGAGCGGGATGCTGAGCCAGCCCGGCCGGTTGCGCGCTTCGTAGACGGTCTCGTACACGGCCTTGTCGGCGACGTAGGCGTCGAGCAGCACCCGCTGCTCGACGGTCAGGTCGCCGCCGTAGGCGACGATGAAGTGGTTGCGGTTGCGGTTGGCCCATTCGCCGGCGCGCATCCGCCGCAGCTCGGCGAGCTCGGCGTCGCTCTCGCCGCTCGCCTGGCTGTGCTCCACCGAGCGCGGGGCGTAGTCGAAGGAGCGCAGCATGCCCGCGACGTCGCGCCACGGCGAGTCGGGCAGCGTCCGCTCGGCCAGCTGCTTGGCCGGCTCGCCCTCGAAGTCGACGATCTTCCAGCCCTTCGACGTGCGCAGGGTCTGGCCGAGGTGGAGGTCGCCGTGGATGCGCTGCACCTGGAGGCCGCCGAGCTCGGCCACCCGGCCGAAGATCCCGCGCAGCCGGTCGGCGTGCGCCGCCAGGTCGGGTACGACGGCCAGGGCCCGGTCGAGGCGCTCGCTCATGGTCGCCGCGAGCGCCACGGTGGCCTCGGGCCCGCGCGTCTCGGTCGGGAAGTGCTCGGCCAGCAGCCGGTGCACGTCGGCGACCGCCTCGCCCAGTCGGGTCGCCTCGGGGGCGAAGTCGCCGCCGGAGTCGGTGGCGTGGAGCTCGGGACTGCCGAGGAGGCCGCGGACGCTGGCGAGGGCCAGGTCCCAGCCGTCGGTCGCGGTGCGGAAGAACTGCTGCAGCATCGCCAGCTGCATCACCGGCTGTGCGATGCCGTCGGCGTTGGCGGCGGTCTCGACCTCCAGCCAGCCGTAGAGAGCGGCGACGTGGTCGGAGCCGACCTCGGTGAGCGCCCGGTGGATCTCGATGTCGGGGTTCACGCCCGGAGTGACCTTGCGGAACAGCTTCATCAGCGAGTCCTCGCCGAAGGCGACCGACGAGTTGGACTGCTCGCCCGAGAAGAGAGTCGAGTGGGCGGTCGTGTCGAGGTCGTGGCCCGGGAGCCGGCGGAACGCGAGCGGGCCCTCAGGGAGCTCGCCGGCTGCGGCGGCGTCGAAGGAGCGCAGCAGGCAGGCCATCGCCTCGCGGTCGTGCACGGCGTCGTACGCATGCACCCAGCCCAGGGTGGGGTCCTCCCACCACCCGATGAAGGCGTGGTCGAGCCGGCCCTGCGGGTGCTCGTAGAGCGCGAGCGGCACCTGGTAGAGCTCGACGTCGGGGGAGCGGCCGGCCTCGTCGCCCGCGGCGGCGTAGGTCACCTCGACGAGGTGGTCGAGGACGTGCGGGCTGTCGTCGAGCCGGCCGGGGAGCTCCGCGAGCACCCGGATGTCGGTGACCTCGAAGGAGCGCCCCTTGCCGCCGAACCAGCGGGTGCGGACGAGGTAGTCGGCGAAGACCTTCCGGTCCAGGTGGTCGGCGGACGAGGGTGACCCGCTCCTCGGCGTGTTCACAGCAGCTCCTCCCCGGTCGGACCGGTCTCCGGCTCGATCGATGCGTTGCCCGGCCTGGTCAGCCGGAACCAGTAGAACCCGTACCCACCGAGGGTGAGCAGGTAGGGCAGCTCGCCGATCGCCGGGAACGGCACCCCGCCGATCAGCTCGATGGGCACCATCCCCTCGAAGCGGCGCAGGTCCAGCTGCACCGGCTGCGGGAAGCGGGAGAGGTTGTTGACGCAGAGGATGACGTCACTCGACCCGTCCTCCTTGAGGTGCTCGCGGGAGTAGGACAGCACCGAGGGGTTCGAACCGCCCAGGTCGGTGAAGCTGCCCAGGCCGAAGGCGGAGTGCTGCTTGCGGGCGTGGATCAGCCGGCGGGTCCACTGCAGCAGGCTCGAGGGATCCTCCAGCTGGGCCTCGACGTTGACCGCCTGGTAGCCGTAGACGGGGTCCTGAACGACCGGCCGGTCGAGCTTGCCCGGGTTGGCGACCGAGAACCCGGCGTTGCGGTCACCCGACCACTGCATCGGCGTGCGGACGCCATCGCGGTCGCCGAGCCAGATGTTGTCGCCCATGCCGATCTCGTCGCCGTAGTAGAGCACCGGCGAGCCCGGGAGGGAGAGGAGCAGGGCGGTGAAGAGCTCCATCTGGTCGATGTCGTTGTCGAGCAGCGGGGCCAGCCGCCGGCGGATGCCGATGTTGGCCTTCATCCGCGGATCCTTGGCGTACTCCGCCCACATGTAGTCGCGGTCGTCGTCGGTGACCATCTCGAGCGTCAGCTCGTCGTGGTTGCGCAGGAAGATGCCCCACTGGCAGCCGCTCGGGATGGGCGGGGTGTCCTCGAGGATCTCGCTGATCGGGAAGCGCGTCTCGCGGCGGACCGCCATGAAGATGCGCGGCATCACCGGGAAGTGGAAGCACATGTGGCACTCGTCGCCGCCGGACTCGAAGTCCCCGAAGTAGTCGACCACGTCGGCCGGCCACTGGTTCGCCTCGGCGAGCAGCACGGTGCCGGGGTACTCCGCGTCGACGATCCGGCGCACCTTGCGGAGGAACTCGTGGGTCTGCGGCAGGTTCTCGCCATTGGTGCCCTCCTCCTCGTAGAGGTAGGGCACGGCGTCGAGCCGGAAGCCGTCGAGGCCGAGGTCGAGCCAGAACCGCATCGCGTCGAGGATGTCCTCGTGCACCTTCGGGTTCTCGTAGTTCAGGTCGGGCTGGTGGGAGAAGAACCGGTGCCAGAAGTACTGCTGGCGCACCGGGTCCCAGGTCCAGTTCGAGGGTTCGGTGTCGACGAAGATGATCCGGGCGTCCTGGTAGAGCTCGTCGCTGTCGGACCAGACGTAGTAGTCGCCGTACGGCCCTTCGGGGTCGTTGCGGCTGGCCTGGAACCACGGGTGCTGGTCGCTGGTGTGGTTGACGACGAAGTCGATGATCACCCGGATGCCGCGCTCGTGGGCGGCCACCAGGAACTGCTTGAAGTCCTCGATGGTCCCGACCTCGGGCAGCACCCCGGTGAAGTCGGCCACGTCGTAACCGCCGTCGCGCAGCGGGCTCGGGAAGAACGGCGGCAGCCAGAGGCAGTCCACGCCCAGCCAGGCGAGGTAGTCGAGCTTCTCGGTCAGGCCCTTGAAGTCGCCGGTGCCGTCTCCGTTGGAGTCCTTGAAGGACCGCACCAGCACCTCGTAGAACACGGCCGCCTTGAACCACTCCGGCTCGCCCTGCTCGTCGACGCCGGTGGAGTCGGGGAACGGCTCCTCGCTGGCGATGCCGCCGATCGGCGCATCGGCCGGGGCGGCGGGCGGGGGCTCGGTCGAGGGCTCGGTCGGAGTCTCGGCCGGGGTCTCGGCCGGAGTCTCGGCCGGAGTCTCGGCCGGGGCATGGCCCTCGAGCTGCTCGGTCATGCCACGCTCCTCACGGTGAGCACGTGGGCCGACTCCCAGCCCGGGTCGAGCCGGACGTAGTTGTCGCGTCCCCACATCCAGTCCTGGCCGCTGATCTCGTCGTGGACCACGAAGCTCTCCGGCAGGCCCAGCTCGGCGAGGTCGAGGTGGACCATCGTCTCGCGCATGCCGTGCGGGTCCAGGTTGAGAACGACGATGACGGTGTCGTTGATGGTGTCTCCCTCGTGCTGCTTGGCGAAGACGAGGGTGTGGTCGTCGTCGGCCCGGTGGACGGTCAGGTTGCGCAGCAGCTGCAGGGCGGGATGCGCGCGGCGGATCTCGTTGAGCCGGGTGAGGTACGGCGCCAGGGTCCGCCCCTCGCGCTCGGCGGCGTCCCAGTCGCGCGGCCGCAGCTGGTACTTCTCGGAGTCGAGGTACTCCTCGCTGCCCGGGCGGACCGCGACGTGCTCGAACAGCTCGTAGCCGGCGTACACGCCCCAGGAGGGGGAGCCCATCGCGGCCAGGGTGGCGCGGATCTTGAACGCCGCGGGGCCACCGTACTGCAGGGACGCGTGCAGGATGTCGGGGGTGTTGACGAAGAAGTTGGGCCGCAGCAGGTGGTCGGACTCCGACGACACCTCGAGCAGGTAGTCCTCGATCTCGGACTTCTCCACCCGCCAGGTGAAGTAGGTGTAGGACTGGTGGAAGCCTACGGCCCCGAGCGCGTGCATCATCGCCGGGCGGGTGAACGCCTCGGACAGGAACAGCACGTCGGGGTCGGTGCTGCGCACCTCGCGGAGCAGCCACTCCCAGAACGCCACGGGCTTGGTGTGCGGGTTGTCGACGCGGAAGATCCGGACGCCGTGCGACATCCACAGCCGCAGCACCCGGAGCACCTCCTGCGCGATGCCCGTGGGGTCGTTGTCGAAGTTGATCGGGTAGATGTCCTGGTACTTCTTCGGCGGGTTCTCCGCGTAGGCGATCGTGCCGTCGGCGCGGGTGGTGAACCACTCCTGGTGCGCCTTGACCCACGGGTGGTCGGGGGCGGCCTGCAGGGCCAGGTCGATCGCCACCTCCAGGCCGAGCTCGCCGGCGCGCGCGACGAAGGCGTCGAAGTCGGCGAAGGTGCCGAGGTCGGGGTGGATGGCGTCGTGGCCGCCGTCCTTGGAGCCGATCGCCCACGGGCTGCCGACGTCGTCGGGGCCGGGCGTGAGGGAGTTGTTGGGGCCCTTGCGGTTGACCTCGCCGATCGGGTGGACCGGCGGGAGGTAGATCACGTCGAAGCCCATCGCGGCCACCGCGTCGAGCCGCTTCGCGGCGGTCGCGAAGGTGCCGCTGCGCAGGACGCCCTTCTCGTCGGGCGCGGCGCCCTCGGAGCGCGGGAAGAACTCGTACCAGCTCCCGAACAGTGCCCGCCGCCTGTCCGCGTACGCCGGGTAGGGGCCCTCCGTCGTGACGAGCTCGCGCAGCGGGTGCGCGCGCAGGACGCGGACCAGGTCCGGTGCGGTGAGGACGGCGATGCGGGCGGCCGAGGGCCGGGTGGCGTCCGAGGCGGCGTCCACGGCCGCCCGGACGGTGGCGGCGTCGGCCCGGCTCAGCGTCTCGTCGGCCAGCACCCGCTCGAGCAGGAGCCGGCCCTCGGTGAACATCAGCTCCACGTCGACGCCCGCGTCGATCTTGATCGGGGCGTCGTGCAGCCAGGTGCCGAGCGGGTCCGACCACGACTGGACCTCGAAGGTCCACAGCCCCTCGACGTCGGGGGTCACCCAGGCCTCGTAGCGGTCGCTCCTCGGCCCGGTCTCCGTCATCCGCACCGGTGGTCGGCGTACGCCCGTCGGGTCGAGGAGGACCACATCGGCCCCGAGGAGGTCGTGCCCCTCCCGGAACACGGTCGCTCGGACGGGGAAGGGCTCGCCGACGGTCGCCTTCGCGGGCTGCCGCCCGAGATCGACGAGGGGGTGCACGTCCAGCACGGGGATGCGTCCGACCATGGCATCAAACTATCCAGCCGGGCCCCTACGCATGCTTCCGCCCGGTGATTCGCCCGAAGTGTTGGATCGATCCAAGGTCCTTGCGTTAGCGTCGGGCCCATGCGTGCGATCCGTCGGTTCACCGTCCGTCCCGTCCTGCCCGAGCCCCTGCGCGCGCTCGACGCCCTCGCCGGCAACCTGCGCTGGTCGTGGCACCCGCCGACGCAGGACGTCTTCGCCGCCGTCGACGCGCAGCTGTGGGAGTCGACCGGCCACGACCCGGTCCGGCTCCTCGGCGGCGTGAGCCGGTCGCGCCTGGAGGAGCTCGCCGCCGACGAGGACTTCCTCGGCCGGCTCCGTGCGGCCGAGGCGGACCTGCAGAGCTACCTCACCGAGGACCGCTGGTACCAGCGTGCCTTCGCGGACGTCGCCGACGCCTCCGGAGGTTCGACGGGCGGGGTCGCGCCGCGCGCGGTGGGCTACTTCTCGCCCGAGTTCGGCATCACCGCGGTCCTGCCGCAGTACTCCGGTGGGCTCGGCATCCTCGCCGGCGACCACCTCAAGGCCGCCAGCGACCTCGGCGTGCCCATCATCGGCGTCGGCCTGTTCTACAAGCACGGCTACTTCCGGCAGTCGCTGTCCCGCGACGGCTGGCAGCAGGAGACCTACCCCGTCCTCGACCCGGACGGGCTGCCGATCTCGGCGCTGCGCGAGGCCGACGGCACCCCCGCGACCATCTCGATCGCGCTGCCCGGCGGACCGGACCTGGTCGCGCGCATCTGGGTGGCCAGCGTCGGCCGCGTGCCCCTGCTCATGCTCGACACCGACATCGAGGGCAACCCCGACCACTACGTCGACGTGACCGACCGGCTCTACGGCGGCAACAGCGAGCACCGGCTGCGCCAGGAGCTGCTGCTGGGCGTCGGCGGCGTCCGCGCGCTGCGCGCCTACTCCCGCATCACCGGGGCGCCCGCGCCCGAGGTGTTCCACACCAACGAGGGCCACGCCGGCTTCCTCGGCCTGGAACGCATCCGCGAGCTCACCGTCGCCGAGGGCGGCCCGCGCCTCGACTTCGAGACCGCGCTGGAGGTCGGCCGCGCCTCGACCGTCTTCACCACCCACACCCCCGTCCCGGCCGGCATCGACCGGTTCCCGCGGACCCTCGTCGAGCAGTACTTCGCCGAGGGGTCGGGCGCGACGCCGGGCGTCCCGGTGGAGCGGGTGCTCGCGCTGGGCGCCGAGGACTACGCCGGGGGAGACCCCTCGGTCTTCAACATGGCCGTCATGGGCTTCCGGCTCGCCCAGCGCGCGAATGGTGTCTCGCTGCTGCACGGCCAGGTCTCCCGCGGCATGTTCAACGGGCTGTGGCCGGCCTTCGACGAGGCCGAGGTCCCGATCGGGTCGATCACCAACGGCGTGCACGCCCCGACATGGGTCGCCCGCGAGATGTTCGGCCTGGCCGCGGAGCAGGGTGTCGACTTCGACGACCCGGACACGTTCTGGGCGATCGTCGACAAGGTGCCGGGCGACCAGGTGTGGGCGGTCAAGCGCCGGCTCCGCGAGCGCCTCGTCCTGGACGCCCGCCGCCGCCTGTGCGAGTCGTGGGAGAACCGCGGCGCGGCGAAGGCCGAGCTCGGATGGGTCGACGAGGCGCTCTCCCCGGACGTCCTCACCATCGGCTTCGCCCGGCGCGTGCCGTCGTACAAGCGCCTGACGCTGATGCTGCGCGACCCGGCCCGTCTCAAGCGGCTGCTGCTCGACCCCGAGCGTCCGGTGCAGCTGGTCATCGCCGGCAAGTCGCACCCCGCCGACGACGGCGGCAAGCGGCTGATCCAGGAGATGGTGCGGTTCGCCGACGACCCCGAGGTCCGGCACCGCATCGTCTTCCTGCCCAACTACGACATCGCGATGGCGCAGCCGCTCTACCCGGGCTGCGACGTCTGGCTCAACAACCCGCTTCGCCCCTACGAGGCGTGCGGGACGTCGGGCATGAAGTCGGCGCTGAACGGTGGGCTCAACCTCTCCATCCTCGACGGCTGGTGGGACGAGTGGTACGACGGCCAGAACGGCTGGGCCATCCCGTCCGCCGACGGCCTGGACGACCCCGACCGCCGCGACGACCTGGAGGCCTCGGCCCTCTACGACCTGATCGAGAACGAGATCGCGCCGCGGTTCTACGACGTCGACGAGGACGGCGTGCCGACCCGCTGGCTGGAGATGCTCCGCCACACGCTGAAGTCGCTGGGGCCGAAGGTGCTGGCGACCCGCATGGTCCGCGACTACGTCCGCCAGCTCTACAGCCCGGCCGCCGGGAACGCCCGCTCGCTCAACAGCGACTACGCCGGCGCCCGCGACCTCGCCGCCTGGAAGCAGCGCGTCAAGGGCGCGTGGTCGCAGGTCCGGGTCGAGCACGTCGAGGGCAGCGGCGTCGGCGACGCCCCGCAGGTCGGCGACCTGCTGTCGGTCCGCGCGTTCGTCGCGCTCGGCGAGCTCTCGCCCGACGACGTCGACGTCCAGCTGCTCTACGGCCGCGCGGACGCCGATGACCTGCTGCGCGACAGCACTTGCACGGTGCTCGACCTCACCGAGTCCTACGAGGCCGGCCGGCACAGCTTCGGCGCCCAGGTCGCGCTCGAGCAGGCCGGTCCCTTCGGCTACACGGTGCGGGTCGTGCCCCGCAACGGCCACCTGGCGTCGTACGCCGAGCTCGGGGTCGTCTCGACGGCCTGACCGCGCCGGTCAGGTGCTGCTGACGACGACCACGGTCCGGGGGCCGATGACGAGCTCCTGGCCGGCCTTCACGCCGGTGCCCGCGGGGAGCGTCTCGTCGGTGGAGAGCACCACCTCGCCGGCCTGCACCCACTCGTTGGCCGGCAGGGCGATCTCCATCGGCCGGTCCGCGGCGTTGAACCAGAGCAGGAACGAGTTGTCGATGAGCTGCTCGCCGCTAGGTCCGGGCTCGCGCAGAGGGGCGCCGGACATGAAGGTCCCGACGCCCGAGAGCGAGGCGTCGCCCCAGTCGGCCTCGGTCATCTCCCGGCCGCTCGGGTGCAGCCAGGCGAGGTCCTTGGGGCCGCCCGGGATGGTAGGGGAGCCCTCGAACCAGTGCCGCTGGCGCAGCGCCGTGTGCTCGCGCCGCAGCCGCAGCGCCGCCTTGGTCGTCTCGTAGACGTCGAGCCACGCGTCGTCGGGGCGCCAGTCGAGCCAGGAGATCTCGTTATCCTGGCAGTAGGCGTTGTTGTTGCCGCGCTGCGTCCGGCCGCGCTCGTCGCCCGCGGTGATCATCGGCACGCCGTTGGACAGGCACAGCGTCACCATCAGGTTGGCGGCCTGCCGCCTCCGCAGGGCGATGATCCGGGCGTCGTCGGTCTCGCCCTCGACCCCGTGGTTGCACGACCGGTTGTTGTCGGACCCGTCGCGGTTGTCCTCGCCGTTCGCCTCGTTGTGCTTGCGCTCGTAGGAGACCAGGTCGCGCAACGTGAAGCCGTCGTGGGAGGTGATGAAGTTGACCGAGTTGTACGCCGACCGGCCGTCGTCGGCGTAGAGGTCGGACGAGCCGGCCAGGCGGGTCGCGACGTTGCGCACACCGCCCGTGCCCCGGAGCCAGAAGTCGCGCAGGGTGTCGCGGTACTGGTCGTTCCACTCCACCCAGGGCGGGGGCATCCGGCCGACGAGGTAGCCGTCCATCGAGACGTCCCACGGCTCGGCGATCAGCTTCACGTGCCGCAGGACGGGGTCCTGGCCGATCGCGATCAGCAGGGCGCAGTGGAAGTCGACCTCGGTGCCGGTGCGGGCCAGCGCCGGCATCAGGTCGAAGCGGAAGCCGTCGACGTGCATCTCGGTGACCCAGTAGCGCAGCGAGTCGAGGATGAGCCGCAGCGCGAGGTTGTCCCAGGAGTTCACCGTGTTGCCGCAGCCGGTGACGTCCCAGTAGGTGTCGTCGAACTGCCACCCCTGCGGACCGTCGGGCGGGGGCACCCGCTTGTAGAACCCCTTGTCGTCGAGCCCGCGGAAGGAGAGTGTGGGACCGGCCGGTCCGGCCTCGGCGGTGTGGTTGTAGACGACGTCGAGGATCACCTCGATCCCGCCGCGGTGGAGGGACTTGACCATCTCCTTGAACTCGCTGACCTGCTGGCCGCGGTCCCCGGACGAGGAGTAGCCCCCGTCGGGGGCGAAGTAGGCGATCGAGTTGTAGCCCCAGTAGTTGCTCAGGCCGCGCTCGAGGATGCTGGGCTCGGAGAAGAACTGGTGGACCGGCAGCAGCTCGACTGCCGTGACCCCCAGGTCGCGCAGGTAGTCGACGACGGCCGGGCTGCCGAGGCCGGCGTACGTCCCGCGCAGGTGCTCGGGGACCCGGTCGTGCAGCTGGGTGAAGCCCTTGACGTGCAGCTCGTAGATCACGGTGTCGCGCCAGCGGGTCTTCATCGGCGCGTCGCCCTCCCAGTCGAAGGAGGGGTCGACGACCACCGAGCGGGCCGTGACCGGCGCCGAGTCCTCCGTGCTGCGTTCCTCGGGGTGGTCCCAGTCGTAGCCGAAGAGCGCACGGTCGTGCCGGATCGTGCCGGCGGTGGCGAGCGAGTAGGGGTCGAGGAGCAGCTTGTCGACGTTGAAGCGGTGGCCGTTCGCCGGGTCCCACGCCCCGTCGGCTCGGTAGCCGTAGCGGGTGCCGGGTGCGATGTCGGGAAGCTCGCCGTGCCAGATGCCGAGGGAGGCCTCCGTCAGCTCGTGGCGCGTCTCCCGCTCCTGCCCGTCGGGGTCCTCGTCGAAGAGGCACAGCCACATCGCCGTGGCGTTCGGCGCGTAGACGGCGAAGTTGGTGCTGGCACGCGTCCACGTCGCACCGAGGGGCCAGTTGCGCCCCGGCCACACACTCGCCGTCTCTCCCAACCGGGTCCACCGAACCATCCCCCCATCATGGCGGAACGGGTCCTTCGACGTTGGCGCTAGGGTCGGGCAGGCCACCCGCTCGGGGAGCGGGGGCGACGACGTGGGGCCCAGGAGAGGGCCCGGGAAAGGGTGGTCAGGGATGGAGTTCGTCCGCCTCGAGGTCGAGGACGGCGTCGGCACGATCCGGCTGGACCGGCCGAAGATGAACGCGATCAGCTTCCAGGTCCAGGCCGAGCTGCGCACGGTCGCCGAGGAGGCCGCCGGCCGCGACGACGTCAAGGCCGTCGTGCTGTACGGCGGCGAGCGGCTCTTCGCCGCCGGCAACGACGTCAAGGAGATGGCCGACCTCTCGTTCGCCGACATGGTCGCCCGTCGCGACTCCGTCCAGGCCGCCGTCACCGCCGTGGCCCGCATCCCGAAGCCGGTCGTCGCCGCGGTGACCGGCTATGCGCTCGGCGGCGGCTGCGAGCTGGCCCTGGCCGCCGACCTGCGGATCGCCGCGGAGGACGCCACGCTCGGTCAGCCCGAGGTGCTGCTCGGCCTCATCCCCGGAGCCGGCGGCACGCAGCGGCTCGCCCGGCTGGTCGGCCCGAGCAAGGCCAAGGACCTCATCTTCACCGGCCGCTTCGTGAAGGCCGACGAGGCGCTCGCCATCGGCCTGGTCGACCGGGTCGTGCCGTCGGCCGACGTCTACACCGAGGCGGTCGCCTGGGCCCGGCAGTTCACCGGCGCGGCGTCGTACGCCATCCGCGCCGCGAAGGAGGCGATCGACCAGGGGCTCGGCGTCGACCTGGCCACGGGCCTGGAGATCGAGCAGGTCAGGTTCGCCGCGGTCTTCGGGACCGAGGACGCTCGCACCGGTATGGCGTCCTTCGTCGAGAACGGCCCCGGCAAGGCCGCCTTCACGGGTCGGTGAGTCCCGTGGCCGACCCTGCCGAGCCGACCGACCCGACCCAGGGCTCCGTGGAGACACCGACCCGCACGCGGCGGCGCGGCCGCGCGGTCCGCCGCTTCCGCAGCGGTCTCGCCCAGGTGGTCTGGGTGCTCTGCTCGCTGGCGGCCCTGGTGCTCGCCCTCGGGGCGCTCTTCATCGCTTTCGACGCCAACACCGGCAACGCCCTCGTCACGTTCGTCCTCGATCTCGCCGACCGCCTCGACCTCGGGGTCTTCGACCGCAACGACGGCATCAAGCAGTGGACCTCGGAGAACGCCCAGACCAAGAACGCGCTCTTCAACTGGGGCATCGGCGCCCTGGTCTGGCTGATCGGCGGCCGGGTCCTCGAGCGGGTCATCCGCCCGTCGGAACCGGACCCGACGCGCTGATGCGCTGTGACATTCTCAACGTGATCTGCGGTTACCGCGGCAAATGACCCGGCGGTAACCTGACTGCCAAGTGCGCGCTGCCGGCCCACCGGCACACGCACGTCCCGCTGCCCCGAGGGGCACAGACCTCATTGCACAGGAGGGGCCGTTCCGGCCGCACCACCATGAACATTGTTGTCCTCGTGAAGTACGTCCCCGACGCGACCGCGGACCGGCGGTTCGAGCAGGACTTCACCGTCGACCGCGTCGAGATCGACGGCCTGCTCTCCGAGCTCGACGAGTACGCCGTCGAGCAGGCGCTGCAGCTGAAGGAGAAGCGTCCCGACGACGAGATCGAGGTGACCGCGCTGACGGTCGGCCCCGAGAAGGCCCTCGACGCCGTCCGCAAGGCGCTGCAGATGGGTGCCGACAAGGGCGTCCACGTCGTCGACGACGCCATCGCCGGCTCCGACTACCTCGGCACCTCGCTGGTCCTCGCCAAGGCGATCGAGAAGCTCGGCGCCGAGAAGCCGGTCGACCTGGTGATCACCGGCATGGCCTCGACCGACGCCTCCGGCTCGGTCGTCCCGGTCATGCTCGCCGAGCGGCTCAACCTGCCGCAGGTCACGCTCGCCTCGGTCGTGGAGACCCAGGGCGACCAGGTCCGGATCAAGCGCGACACCGACGCCGCGACCGAGGTGGTCGGCGCCACGATGCCGCTGGTCCTCTCCGTGACCGACCAGTCCGGCGAGGCCCGCTACCCGTCCTTCAAGGGCATCATGGCGGCGAAGAAGAAGCCGCTCGAGACGCTGTCGCTCTCCGACATCGGCGTCGACGCCGGCCAGGTCGGTCTCGAGGCGGCGTACACCGCCGTCGAGGACGCCACCGCACGCCCGCCGCGCACCGCCGGTGAGATCGTCAAGGACGAGGACGGCTCGGGCGCACAGGCGCTCGGCGACTTCCTCGCCTCGAAGAAGTTCATCTGAGCCCGGCCGGACGCACAAGAGGAGATAGACATGTCTGAAGTTCTCGTCCTGGTCGACTTCCAGAACGGCGTCGTCAAGAAGCCCACCTTCGAGCTGCTCACGCTCGCCAAGCGGCTCGGCACCCCGTCGGCCGTCTTCATCGGCGGCTCCGGTGACGCCGCAGGCGTGGCCGAGTCGGTCAAGAAGTACGGCGCCGAGAAGGTCTACGTCATCGACGACGCGCAGATCAAGGGCTACCTGGTCGCCCCGAAGGCCGAGGCGCTGCAGCAGCTCGCCGAGAAGGTCTCCGCCGACTCTGGGGGCCTGGCCGCGATCCTGATCCCGTCGGGTGCCGAGACGAAGGAGATCGCCGCCCGGCTCGCGGTCAAGCTCGACTCCGGGCTGATCACCGACGCGGTGGACATCGCCGCGGCCGACGATGGGGGAGCCGTGGCCACCCAGTCGGTCTTCGCCGGTAACTACACGCTGACCGGCAAGGTCACCAAGGGCACGCCGATCATCACGGTCAAGCCGAACTCGGCCGCTCCCGAGCAGGCCGACGGCGCCGGCACGGTCGAGGAGTTCGCGGTGACGGTCTCCGACGCCGCGAAGACCGCCCAGATCGTGGCGACCCAGCCGCGGCAGGCCACCGGCCGCCCCGAGCTGACCGAGGCCGCGATCATCGTCTCGGGCGGACGCGGCACCGGCGGCGACTTCTCCGCCGTCGAGGCGCTGGCCGACGAGCTCGGTGCGGCCGTCGGCGCGTCGCGCGCCGCCGTCGACTCCGGCTGGAAGCCGCACAGCTTCCAGGTCGGCCAGACCGGCAAGACGGTCTCGCCGCAGCTCTACGTCGCCAACGGCATCTCCGGTGCGATCCAGCACCGCGCCGGCATGCAGACCTCCAAGACGATCGTGGCCGTCAACAAGGACGAGGAGGCGCCCATCTTCGAGCTGGTCGACTTCGGCGTCGTCGGCGACCTCCACACGGTCCTCCCGGCCCTGACCGAGGCGATCAAGCAGCGCAAGGGCTGATCCGATCCAGCTCCCCACGAGCCCCGGGCCGATGTCGGCCCGGGGCTCG
Source organism: Nocardioides terrae (assembly GCF_900112345.1). GTDB lineage: Bacteria > Actinomycetota > Actinomycetes > Propionibacteriales > Nocardioidaceae > Nocardioides > Nocardioides terrae. The sequence goes on along the minus strand of NZ_FOLB01000001.1, from coordinate 89,274 downwards.
TCGCGTCGGAGGGGCTCTTTGCTTTGACGGGCGGCCACACGGCATGTGACTGTGTGGGCCGACGGCGCGCCTCGGCGGGGTGTCGGAGGCAGGACCTACGATCGAAAAGCTGTGTTCTGCCCGGCGTACGGGCGTGACGGAAATGTGGGGTGCAAGGGTGCGACGGTCTCCCATCGCAGTGGTGTTCGGGCTCGCTCTCGGGGTGATGGTGGTGCTCGCGCCCCAAGCCGTCGAGGTCTCAGGACCGCGGCCGCTCGCGGCCGCCGCCGCGACGCCGCCGTCCTCCAGCTGGCACCCGAAGCTCGGCCCGGTCTTCAACGACCCGCTGGGTAGGCCGGCCGCGCAGGAGGCCATCGTCAACCGGCTGGTGAAGGCGATCAACCACACCCGCCGTGGTTCGCTGATCCGGATCGCCGTCTACTCGTTCGACCGCGGCGACATCCTCCACGCGCTCAACATGGCGCACAAGCGCGGCGTGCACGAGCAGGTCATCGTCAACAAGTCGGTGATGTCCGGCGGCGTGGCGGCCCTGCAGCGCAAGCTCGGCAAGAACCCCAACAAGCGCAACTTCGTCGTGGCGTGCAACGGCCGCTGCCGCAAGAAGGGCAGCAGCGGCAACATGCACTCCAAGGTCTACACGTTCAGCCAGACCGGTGCCGCGAGCTACCTCGTCATCACCGGCTCGGGCAACCTCACGTCCAAGGGCGTCTACCGCCAGTGGAACGACAGCTACGGCGTCGCCGGCGACAAGGCGCTCTACGACGCCTGGGGCGTCATGTTCGACCAGATGGCCCACCAGAAGCGCACCACCGCGCGCCGGCTGAGCTACACCTCGGGCCCCTACACCTACGACTTCCAGCGCGCGCTCGCCTCGCAGGGCGGCCAGGCGACAACGTCGCAGACCACCCTCGGCCGCTACCGCCCCAAGGCCGACCCGGCCTGGCGCCGCATCCAGCAGGTCTCCTGCGTCTCGACCCCGCCGTTCGGCGCGAAGGGTCACACGGTGATCCGGATCGCCATCTACGGCATGTTCGGTGCCCGGGGCGAGGGGCTCGCCAAGGCGCTCGTGAAGAAGAAGCAGCAGGGCTGTGACATCAGGATCATCATGAGCGTGCCGGGCGGCCACACCTACAAGATGATGGAGCGCGCGAAGATCCCGCTGCGCAGCGGCGACTGGGAGTTCGCCGACCGCGACGCAGCCCAGGAGGACGGCATCTCCGGCTGGGGCCCGCGCTTCTACTCGCACCTGAAGTTCTTCGCGATCAACGGCACCTACGCCGGCCACCCGACCAAGAGCGTCTGGACCGGCTCGGAGAACTGGGACTCGCTCTCCTTCACCAACGAGGAGGTCGTCCTGACGCTCAACGACGCCTCGGACTACCGTGCCTACGTCGACAAGTGGAACTCCATGTGGGACGGCAAGGCGACCCACAAGATGGGCATCCAGCCGCTGGTGACCCCGCAGCAGTGGGCCGCCGGCAACCATCGCGTGGCCGACCGCGACTGAGCGAACGACCCGGCAGGACAAGGCAGCACCAGGCACGACGAACAGGCTGGACAGCAGGACATGGGGGACAGGATGCGACGGGCACTGGTCGCCGGCGTGATGACGGTGGCGGCCACGCTGGCCGCGACGACGGTCGACGTCGTCGGGACGCCGGCCGGGGGGCCGGCCGCGTCGGACGCGGCCGAGGCGGCGGCACCCGTGCTGCTGCCTCCGCTGCCGGGCTGGAAGCCGCCGCTGCGGCCGATCTTCAACGAGCCGGGGCGCAAGCGGTCGCGGGCGATCCTCAACCGGGTCGTGCGGGCGATCAACCACACGCCTCGCGGCGAGACGATCCGCCTGACGACGTACTCCCTGGACAGGGGCGAGATCATCGCCGCGCTGCGCCGCGCGCGCGGCCGCGGCGCGCGCGTGCAGGTCATCGTCAACCAGCACACCGCCTCCGGTCTGGTCTACTCGCTGCAGCGACGGCTCGGGCACAACCCGCGCAAGAACAACTTCGTGGTGACCTGCCCCGGCCGGTGCCGCGCCCCCGGCGACGGCGGCAACCAGCACGCCAAGGTGTTCAGCTTCACGCGCAGCGGAGGCACCCGCGACCTGATCCTGGGCAGCTCCGGCAACCTGACGTCCAAGGCGGTCTACCGCCAATGGAACGACTCCTGGGCGATCGCCTACGACCCGAAGGTGTTCGCGACCTGGGTCGGCTTCTTCAACCAGATGAAGTTCCAGCGGCAGCGCGGCAGCCGCGTCGTCACCGTCGCGCAGAACCACGTGGCCAGCCCCTACTCGGTGTGGCTGCAGCGGACCTCGACCAGCGCCGCCCAGCAGACCGCCGCTCGCGCGGCGTCGCAGGACGCCGTCGTGCGCCGGATGCGGGCGGTGGGCTGCAAGACCCAGCACGGCTACGGCACACCCGACGGTCGCACGGTGGTCCGCGTGATGGAGTACGCCATGTACGGCCCGCGGGGCGTCACCCTGGCCAACGAGATGGCCCGGCTCAAGCACGGCGGCTGCGACGTCATGGTCATCGGCAGCGTCTTCAGCCCCCAGGTCAAGGGCATCATCGAGCGCGCGGGCATCCCGCTGCGGATGGCCGACTGGCTGTTCGCGGAGCGCGACCCGGCCCTGGAGGACGGGATCGGCGGCTACGGGCCGCGGTTCTACTCCCACTTCAAGCTGATGACCGTCGACGGCTCCTTCGACCGGCAGCCGACGAAGTCGGTGTGGACCGGGTCGGAGAACTGGACCGGCATCTCCTTCGCCAACGAGGAGATCGTCGTGCGGTTCACCGACCCCGGCTACTACCGGGCCTACCTGCGTGAGTTCAACAAGCTCTGGAGGGGCCGGGCGACCCACCGTCCCGGGCTCCAGCCGACCTACGGCCCACGCTGATACGCGGGCTGATACGCGGGCTGATACGCGGGCTGATACGCGGGCTGATACGCGGGTGAGCCTGCGGCAACCACGGCCTAGGATTTGAGGCATGACCGAGACCGCCGCCCTGCCCGAGGCCGTCGACGAGATCCGGAGCGTTGCGCTTCGGGCGCGCGAGGCCAGCTATGAGCTGGCCGTGGCGACCCGTGCCGCCAAGGACGCGGCCCTGGAGGCGATGGCGGAGGCGCTGACCGCGCGGTCGGCCGAGATCCTCGCCGCCAACGCCGAGGACGTCGCCCGGGCCGAGGCGGCGGGCACGCCGGCCAATATCGTCGACCGGCTCCGGCTGACCGACGACCGGCTGGCCGGCATGGCGCAGGGCCTGCGCGACGTCGCGGCCCTGCCCGACCCGGTCGGGGAGGTGGTGCGCGGGTCGACGCTGGCCAACGGACTGGAGCTGCGGCAGGTGCGGGTGCCGTTCGGCGTGGTCGGCATGATCTACGAGGCCCGTCCCAACGTCACCGCCGACGCCGCCGGCCTGTGCCTGAAGTCCGGCAACGCGGCACTCCTCCGGGGTTCCTCCAGCGCCAGGTCGTCCAACGCCGCCATCACCGCGGTGCTCCGCGACGCCGTCGCGTCGGCCGGCCTCCCGGCCGACGCGGTCCAGCTCGTGCCGGGCGACACCCACGAGTCGGTGAAGGCGCTCATGCGTGCCCGCGGCCTGGTCGACGTGCTCATCCCGCGCGGGGGAGCGGGCCTGATCCGCAGCGTCGTGGAGGAGTCGACGGTCCCGGTCATCGAGACCGGCGTCGGCAACGTGCACGTCTACGTCGACGCGGCGGCCGACCTCGACAAGGCGCTCGCGATCGTCCTCAACGCCAAGACGTCGCGCACCAGCGTCTGCAACAGCGCCGAGTCGCTGCTCGTGCACGCCGACGTCGCCGCCGACTTCCTGCCGCGCGTCGTCAAGGAGCTGCAGGCGGCCTCCGTCACGGTCCACGGAGACGACGCCTTCGGGGCCTACGACGGCGTGGTGCCGGCCACCGACGAGGACTGGGCGACGGAGTACCTCTCGCTCGACATCGCCGCGGCCGTCGTACCCGACCTCGAGGCGGCGATCGGCCACATCAGGCGCTGGTCGAGCGGTCACACCGAGGCGATCGTGACCGAGGACCTCGCCGCGGCGCGACGCTTCACCGCGGCCGTCGACTCGGCCGCCGTCATGGTCAACGCCTCGACCCGCTTCACCGACGGCGGCGAGTTCGGCTTCGGCGCGGAGATCGGGATCAGCACCCAGAAGCTGCACGCGCGCGGTCCGATGGGCCTGCCCGAGCTGACCTCGACGAAGTTCGTCGTCACCGGGGACGGCCACGTCAGGTGAGCCGGTGAGCTACCGGTAGGGTGTGCGCCATGGTCAACACCCTGGTCCTGCACGCCGCCGCGGCTGCCGAGGAGTCGGAGAAGGTCAACCACTGGGTGGTCGGCGCGATCGCGCTGGTGATCCTGCTGGCCCTGCTGGGCATCCTGCTCGCCTTCGCCGGCGGCCGCGAGCACTCCTGAGCCTCGAGCGCCGATGCCCGACCAGCCCCGCCGGCGCCGCGTCGGCGTCATGGGTGGAACCTTCGACCCGATCCACCACGGCCACCTGGTCGCCGCCTCGGAGGTGCAGGGCGTCTTCGGCCTCGACGAGGTCATCTTCGTGCCGACCGGAGCCCCGTGGCAGAAGGCCGATCGTGACGTCTCGCCGCCCGAGCACCGCTACCTGATGACGGTCATCGCGACCGCCGCCAACCCGCGCTTCACGGTGAGTCGCGTCGACGTCGACCGCGGCGGGCCGACGTACACGATCGACACGCTGCGCGACATCAAGGCGGCCCGTCCCGACGATGAGCTCTTCTTCATCACCGGCGCCGACGCGCTGACCGAGATCTTCACCTGGCGTGACGCCGGGCAGCTCTTCGAGCTGGCCCAGTTCATCGGGTGCACCCGGCCCGGGTACACGATGGACACCGACCTCTTCGACGAGATCCCTGCGGAGCGGGTCACGATGCTGGAGATTCCGGCCCTGGCGATCTCCTCGACCGACTGTCGTGACCGGCACCGGCGGGGGGAGCCGATCTGGTACCTCGTGCCGGACGGTGTCGTCCAGTACATCGGCAAGCACGGCCTCTACCCGCAGCACCTCGAAGCCCCGAACTCGGAAGCACTCCCATGACCGCCACCGACCACGCCCGTGACCTCATCGCCGCCGCCGCCCGTGCGGCGTCGGACAAGCTCGCCCAGCGGATCATCGCCTTCGACGTGAGCGAGCAGCTCGCGATCACCGACGCCTTCCTGCTCGCCTCGGCGCCGAACGACCGCCAGGTGCGCTCGATCGTCGACGAGGTCGAGGAGAAGCTGCGCGGCCTCGGCGCCAAGCCGATCCGCCGCGAGGGCGAGCGCGACGGGCGGTGGGTCCTGCTCGACTTCGGCGACATCGTGGTGCACGTGCAGCACGAGGAGGAGCGCCAGTTCTACGCCCTCGAGCGGCTCTGGCGGGACTGCCCGACGATCGAGCTTCCGGCGGACGTCGTCTCGCACGAGCGGTGAGGCGCCTGATCCTGCTCCGTCACGGCGTGACGGAGTGGAACCAGGACCGCCGATTCCAGGGGCACGAGGACGTGCCACTGGCACCACGGGGCCGTCAGCAGGCGGCCGCCGCCGCGGCGCACCTCGCCGCGCTGAGGCCGTCGCTGCTGTGGGCGTCCGACCTCTCCAGGGCGCGTGAGACGGCCGGCTACGTCGCCGCGGAGACCGGCCTGGTGCCCGTGCTGGACGACCGGCTGCGGGAGATCGACGTCGGCGACTACCAAGGCCTCACCCACGACGAGGCGCGGGAGCGCTTCGGTCCGGGCCCGTGGGACTACGCCGACCACGGTGGCGAGTCGAACGCCGATCTGGCCGCCCGAGTGTGCGCGCCGGTCGAGGAGGCCGCGGCGGCTCTCGCCGACGGCGCGACCGGCATCCTCGCCTTCCACGGGCACGCCATCCGCATGGCCACCATCGGGTTCCTCGGCTGGCCCCTCGAGGTGGTCTCGACGCTCGGCGCGCTGGACAACTGCGCGTGGGTCGAGCTCACCGACGTGCCGGCCGGCTCGTCGAAATCCGCGTGGCGGCTGGTCGCCTACAACGCGGTGACCCCGATTTCGTGATCGCTTCGGCGGTCCGCTAGTGTTCTCGTCGTTGCCCGGGGCGATCGATCCGGGACAACACCACGGGGCTGTGGCGCAGCTGGTAGCGCATCTGCATGGCATGCAGAGGGTCAGGGGTTCGAGTCCCCTCAGCTCCACCGAAGGAGTCGGCGGTCTGCCTGCGGAGACGCGGGAAGGCCGCCGATCTGCATCTCCGGCCGGGAGCCGCTCCGACGTCGCCGCGCAGGGGTCGCCGGACCCGGAGATGCCGCGCGCGGGATCGGGTACCCAGGAGGGCCCCGACCCGGACCCGAGGAGCCACTCATGAGCGCGACCGACAACCCCCACGACCGCCACCGGATCGCCGGTTACCTCGCCGCCATGTCGGTGTTCGGCTCGTTCACCGCGGGTGCCGCGCTGCTCGGCCGGGCCAAGGGCCGCGAGCTGCCGTCGTCGTACGCCGTCCAGGACCTCGTCCTCGGAGCGGTCGCGGTCCACAAGTTCGCGCGCCTGCTCACCAAGGACGGTGTGACCACGCCGCTGCGCGCGCCGTTCACGGAGTTCGAGGGCGAGGCGGGATCGGCCGAGGTCAACGAGAAGCCGGTGGACGGCCCGCCGGCCCGCCACCTGCTCGGTGAGATGTTGTCCTGCCCGTTCTGTGTGACCCCGTGGATCACGACCGGGTACGTCGCCACGCTCGCCCTCTCGCCGCGGGTGGCGCGCGCGTGGGCGGCCGTCTTCGGCATCGTCGGCGGGTCGGACTTCCTGCAGCAGGCCTACGGTCGCATCCGCGAGGACTGAGCGCCGCGTCGGGCCGCCCGCGTCACTCCTCGGCCGGGATGGGGTGCTTGGGCAGCTTCTTGACCCGCGGCCGACGCTTGGGCCGCTCGGGGATCATCGAGCGCATCTCCTCGAGCTTGCCCCAGCACAGCAGCCGGTCCTCGGCCTCGAGGACCTGGCGCACCGACGGGTTCGGGATGACCTGCGTCCCGCGATGGACGGTCAGCACGGTGATGTCGCGCTCGCGCAGCCCGGAGTCGCCGAGCGTGGTGCCGACGAGGTCGGCGTCGCCGTGGACGACGAGCTCGGCGACGCCGTACCCGGTCGAGACCGCGAGGCGCTCGCGGACGTCGATCTGGGGGAAGGCGACCTGGTTGTCGATGTAGTCGACGATCGCGCCGGCGATGTCGAGCTTGGTGGCCGTCTCGATGCCCTCCAGGCCGGGGGAGGAGTTGACCTCCATGACCAGCGGGCCGTCGTCACCCTCGAGCATGTCCACGCCGGCGACCTTCAGCCCCATGATGTGCGCCGCCCGGACGGCGGTGCGCTCGAACTCGGCGTCGACGTCGACCTTCTCGACCGAGCCGCCGCGGTGCACGTTGGACCGGAACTCGTCGCCCTTCGCGGTCCGGCGCATGGCGGCGACGACGCGGTCGCCGACCACGAGCGCACGCACGTCGCGGCCCCGTGACTCCTGGACGAACCGCTGGATCAGGACGTTCTGCCGGGTCGACTGCAGCGTCTCGATGATCGCCTCGGCGACCTTGATCGACGGCGCCAGGATCACGCCGATGCCCTGGGTCCCCTCGAGGAGCTTGATCACGACCGGCGCGCCGCCGACCCGCTCGATGGCGGGGATCACGTCGGCGCGGTTGCGCACGAAGGTCGTTGCGGGCATCGCGATGCCGTGCCGCGAGAGGATCTGCATCGCCCGCAGCTTGTCGCGCGAGTTCGCGATCCCGTTCGCGGTGTTGGGCGTGTAGACGTCCATCTGCTCGAACTGCCGCACCACCGCGGTGCCGTAGTAGGTCACGGAGTTGCCGATGCGCGGGATGACCGCGTCGTAGAGCGACAGCCGGCGTCCGCGGAACTGCAGGTCGGGCTCGTCGGTGGACAGGTCGATCGCGAAGCGGAGCGTGTCGAGCACCTTGACGTTGTGCCCCCGGTCGATCGCCGCGGCACGCAGGCGCTGGGTGCTGTAGGCCCGCGGCGCGCGCGAGAGGATGGCCAGCTTCACGAGGGGATCCTGCTTGGATAGGGGACGTGTCCGGCCCACATCCAACCACCCCCACCACGGGCGTGGTCGGGTGGCGCGAGTGGGTCGGCCTGCCCGGCCTGGGCGTCGAGTGGATGAAGGCCAAGATCGACACCGGGGCGCGTACGTCGTCCCTGCACGCGTTCGCCCTGGAGGAGTTCGATCGCGGCGCTGAGCAGTGCGTGCGCTTCGAGGTGCACCCGTGGCAGCGCAGCGCCGAGGACGCGGTCGTCGTCGAGGTCCCGGTCCACGACCGGCGTACCGTCCGCAGCTCGTCGGGGCACTCCGAGGAGCGCGTGGTGGTGCTGCTCGAGCTGCGGCTGCTCGACCGGGTGGTGCCTGCCGAGGTGACCCTGACCCGCCGCGACGAGATGGGCTTCCGGATGCTGGTCGGCCGCGAGGTGCTCGAGCAGGGCTACCTCGTCGACGTCTCGACCTCCTATCGCGGCGGCCATCCCGGGAAGGCCGTCCGGCGGTCCAACCGGAGGCGTGTCGATGGCGCGTGAGTCCTTCGCGATCGGCGGCGTGCGGGTGCGCGCGGGGGCCAGCCGCTCCGTGGAACTGCCGCTGACCCGCCTGGTGACCGGGGGCGACGTCGGCATCCCGGTGCAGGTCGTGCACGGTCGCGAGCCTGGGCCGGTGGTCTGGGTCAACGCGGCCATCCACGGCGACGAGGTGGTCGGCGTCGAGGTGATCCGCCGAGTGCTGCAGCAGGTGTCGGCCAAGACGCTGCGCGGGACGCTGGTCGCGGTGCCGGTGGTCAACGTGCTGGGGTTCATGACCGGCGACCGCTACCTGCCCGACCGGCGCGACCTCAACCGGTCCTTCCCGGGCTCGGCCCGCGGCTCGCTCGCCTCCCGCATCGCGCACCTCTTCATGACCGAGGTCGTCGCCAAGTGCGAGCTCGGCATCGACCTGCACACGGCCGCCGACCGGCGCGCCAACCTGCCCCAGGTCCGCGCGGACCTCGACGACCCCGAGACGCGGCGGCTCGCCCTCGCCTTCGGCGCGCCGGTCGCCATGCATGCGGCGCTCCGCGACGGCTCGCTGCGCCAGGCCGCCCGTGGAGCCGGGGCGCGCGTGCTGCTCTACGAGGCCGGCGAGGCGCTGCGCTTCGACGACGAGCCGATCGAGACCGGCGTCGCCGGCGTCCTGCGCGTGCTGAGCGCGCTCGACATGCTGGTCGAGGAGTTGGACCTGCCCGGCCCGGAGGACGAGTCCGACGCCCTGCCGGTCACCCTCGTCTCGCGGGCGAGCGGCTGGGTCAGGGCGCGGGGGAGCGGCGTCCTGCAGCTCGACGTACACCTTGGCGACCTGGTGGAGGAGGGCCGACGGCTGGGCGGCATCAGCGACACCCTGGGCCGGCGGGTGCGGCTGGTCCACGCCGACCGGGCCGGCATCGTCGTCGGCCTCAACCGCGCGCCGCTGGTGAACATCGGCGACGCGGTGATCCACATCGCCGCCATCGACGAGGAGCAGTCTGGCCACATCGCCGATGAGCGGCCGCTGACCGCCCGTAGGTGGGGTGGTGTCTGACCAGTCCTTCACCTACGTTTGGGTAAGGGTTCACCGGTTCACGCACCTGCGCGTGGACGGTGAGTGATCATCGGGTGTCGCCTCCTCCACCGATCGGGGCGACGCGATGCAGGGAAGAGGTTCTCGATGACGCCGCGGATCGGCCCCGTGCCGAAGGCCATCGCGCTGGTGCCCCTTGCGGCCCTGTCGGCGGCCTGGACCGTCCAGGCGGTCCGCACGCCCGCCGCCGACGTGTCGACTGTCGCCGGCCCGAGCACTCCCTCACGGAGCGTGCCGAGCCCGTCGCCCACCGCCGCGCCCGTCGTGCCCGAGACCCCGCTCGTCGTCCCGCCGACCACGCAGGAGCCTGCCAGCGTGTGGGGTTCCGCGGCCACGCCGCCCGCACCGCCGGCTCCGCCCGCGGCGGTCGCCCCGGCGGCGGTGACGACCCCCACCATCCCGATCGTCGCACTCGCCGCCTACCAGCGTGCCGCCGCCGTCATCGACACCGCCGACCCCACCTGCCACCTCGACTGGAGCCTGATCGCGGGCATCGGCCGGGTGGAGTCCGACCACGGCAGCCACGCGGGCAGCCAGCTGACCCCGGACGGTCACGCCACGCCGGCGATCGTCGGACCCGCCCTGACCGGCGCGGACGGCACGCTCCTCGTCCCCGACACCGACGGCGGCGTCCTCGACGGCGACGCTCGGTTCGACCACGCGGTCGGGCCGATGCAGTTCCTCCCCGCCACCTGGTCGACCGTCGGCGTCGACGGCGACGGCGACGGCCAGCGCAATCCCCAGGACATCGACGACGCGGCGCTCGCGGCCGGCGTCTACCTCTGCTCGGGCCCGGAGGACCTCGCGTCCGGCCCGGGGCAGCAGGCGGCGCTGCTGCGCTACAACCGCTCGACGTCGTACGTCGCCACGGTGCTGACCTTCGCCGGCCAGTACGGCGCCCAGCCCGCCGGGATCGGCCAGGTGGCCGTCCGCAGCATCGCGGTCGTCCCGGGCGTCGTGCTCACTCCCGAGACCGGGTCGACCGGCGAGAAGGGCGGCAAGGCGGTCAAGGACGGCAAGGGCCGCAAGACGACAAAGGCCGGCACGCGTCACGGGCACAAGCTGGTCGGTGCGACGTCCGTGGCGGCGCACGCGGATCCCAGCGACCAGGCAGCCCCGACCGTCGCACCCGCTAACCCCGGTGCGCCCGGTGCGCCCGGCACGATCACCGCGGCGCCGGCGTCGGCCGTCGACCTCGCCGCTCTGTGTGACACCAAGATCACCGAGGCCTACCCCAACGCGGCCCATGATCCCGAGGTGCCCGACGAGCCTTTCGACAAGGCCCTCCAAGCATGCGTGACGCAGCTGACCGGCCAGACGATGGCCGAGGCCACCAAGAACGTCGAGCAGATCGTCGCCGACCTCCTCGAGGACTTCCCGGGTCTCGAGCCCGCGACGCACCCGACGGACGGCCCGACTCCGGCAGCTCCGGGGGAGCCGACCGACCCGGCGCCGACCACCGGTGCCGATCCGGGCAGCGGCGCCGGGCCGGATCCGGCTGCCGGTCAGGAGCAGGCCCCGGCGTCGACCGGGTCGACGGCGCCCGAGTCGGGCACGGAGACAACCGCTCCCTGATCGCTCGCGGACACCCCGCTCGGCTTTCTTGACTTGTTCAAGAAAAGGGGAAAGAGTGGCAGTGATGTCAGCGACCACCGACCTCGAGCAGGTCCTGCGAGACGCAGGACTCAGGGTCACCCGGCCCCGCGTCGCGGTCCTGGGGGCGGTACGGACGCTCCCGCACGCCGACACCGACTCGATCATCGCCGCCGTGCGCCGCGACCTGCCCGAGGTCTCCCACCAGGCCGTCTACGACTCGCTGCACACCCTGACCGGGAAGGGCCTCGTGCGCCGCATCCAGCCCTCGGGCTCGGTGGCGCGCTACGAGTCCCGGGTCGGTGACAACCACCACCACGCGGTCTGCCGTTCCTGCGGTGTGATCGCCGACGTCGACTGCGCCCACGGCGCCGCACCGTGCTTGACCGCCGCGAACGATCACGGCTTCGTGATCGACGAGGCCGAGGTCATCTACTGGGGCCTCTGCCCCGACTGCTCCACCGCATGCTCCTGAGTTATCGCACCTGGAAGGAAGCCACATGACCGAGAACGAGAGCCCGCAGGGCATCGACCGCAAGGCGGAGGGCGGTTGCCCCGTCATGCACGACAGCGCCGTCGGCCAGGGAGGCAGCGAGAGCGAGAACCCGGGCATCTCGTCGCCAGAGCCCAAGACAGGCGGTCGTCCGCACTCCATCAAGGACTGGTGGCCCGACCACCTCGACCTCTCCGTCCTCCACGCCCACGCGCCGGCCGGGAACCCGCTGGGCGCCGACTTCGACTACGCGACCGAGTTCGCGAAGGTCGACGTCGAGGAGCTCAAGCGGGACGTCGCGGCCGTGCTGCGCGACTCCCAGGACTGGTGGCCCGCCGACCACGGGCACTACGGCGGCCTGATGATCCGGCTCAGCTGGCACGCGGCCGGCACCTACCGCATCTACGACGGTCGTGGCGGTGCCGGTGACGGCGCCCAGCGCTTCGCCCCGCTCAACAGCTGGCCCGACAACGCCAACCTCGACAAGGCCCGCCGACTGCTCTGGCCGGTCAAGAAGAAGTACGGCCAGAGGATCTCCTGGGCCGACCTGCTCGTGCTGGCCGGCAACGTCGCGCTGGAGGACATGGGCTTCGAGACCTTCGGCTTCGCGTTCGGTCGCGAGGACGTCTGGGAGCCGGAGGAGATCTTCTGGGGCCCGGAGGACACCTGGCTCGGCGACGAGCGCTACAGCGGCGAGCGCGAGCTGGCCGACCCGCTGGGCGCGGTCCAGATGGGCCTCATCTACGTCAACCCCGAGGGTCCCAACGGCAACCCCGACCCGCTGGCGTCGGCGCGCGACATCCGCGTCACCTTCGCCCGGATGGCGATGAACGACGAGGAGACGGTCGCCCTCATCGCCGGCGGTCACACGTTCGGCAAGACGCACGGTGCCGGTGACGCCGACCTGGTCGGCCCCGAGCCCGAGGGTGCGCCGATCGAGGCGCAGGGCCTGGGCTGGAAGTCGGCGTACGGCTCCGGCAAGGGCGCGGACGCGATCACCTCCGGCCTGGAGGTCACCTGGACCGACACCCCGAACCAGTGGGACAACCGCTTCTTCGAGATCCTCTTCGGCTACGAATGGGAGCTCGAGAAGAGCCCGGCCGGCGCCAACCAGTGGGTCGCCAAGGACGCCGAGGCGATCATCCCCGGCCCGAGCCCCGACTCGCCGAACCGGAAGCCGACCATGCTCACGTCGGACCTCGCGCTGCGGTTCGACCCGATCTACGAGCCGATCTCGCGACGCTTCCTGGAGAACCCCGACGAGTTCGCCCAGGCGTTCGCGAAGGCCTGGTACAAGCTGCTCCACCGCGACATGGGCCCGGTCACCCGCTACCTCGGCCCGTGGGTGCCCGAGGCGCAGCTGTGGCAGGACCCGGTCCCGGCCCTCGACCACGAGCTGGTCTCCGACCAGGACGTCGCCGACCTCAAGGCGAGGCTGCTCGACTCGGGCCTGACCGTGCAGCAGCTGGTCAAGACCGCCTGGGCGTCGGCCGCCAGCTTCCGCTCCACCGACAAGCGCGGCGGTGCCAACGGCGCCCGGATCCGCCTGGAGCCGCAGCGCAGCTGGGCGGTCAACGAGCCCGAGCAGCTCGCCAACGTGCTGGCCACGCTCGAGCAGATCCGCGGTCAGTTCAACGTCGAGGGCAAGAAGATCTCGCTCGCCGACCTGATCGTCCTGGGCGGCTCGGCAGCGGTCGAGAAGGCGGCCAAGGACGCCGGCGTCGACATCACCGTCCCCTTCCACCCGGGGCGGACCGACGCCACCGAGGAGCAGACCGACGTCGACGCCTTCGAGGTGCTCGAGCCGCGCGGCGACGGGTTCCGCAACTTCGTCCGCCCGGGCGAGAAGCTGCCCGTCGAGACCCTGCTCCTCGAGCGCGCCTACTTCCTGAACCTCAGCGCTCCCGAGATGACCGTCCTGCTCGGCGGCCTGCGTGCCCTCGGCGCCAACGTCGGCGACAGCAAGCACGGCGTGCTCACCGAGCGTCCCGGCACGCTGAGCAACGACTTCTTCGTCAACCTGCTCACCCCGGGCACCGAGGTGAAGGCCTCGGAGAACGACGAGAACGTCTACGAGATCCGCGACCGCGCCACCGGCCAGGTGAGGTGGACGGCCACCGTCAACGACCTCGTCTTCGGCTCGAACTCGCAGCTGCGGGCGATCGCCGAGGTCTACGCCGCCGACGACGCGACCCCGAAGTTCGTTCACGACTTCGTCGCCGCGTGGGTCAAGGTCATGGAGCTGGACCGCTTCGACCTGAAGTGATCCAGATGGTGTGACGAGGGCCGGTCTCCCATGGGGAGGCCGGCCCTCGGGCTTTCGGGGCGGGGCCTGCCCGCCGCCCAAAGGGTCACCGTGACCGTTTGCGGATCGGGTGACCCTTCGTAGGGGTCACCTTCCGGGCGAAGGGTCACGGTGACCTTTTGGCGCGGAGCCGCACCAAAGGGTCACCGTGACCGTTTGCGGATCGGGTGACCCTTCGTAGGGGTCACCCTCCGGGCGAAGGGTCACGGTGACCCTTTGGCGCGCGTGCCCGGGCGTACGCCGGCCAGGGCGAGCACTTTGCCGAGGCGCTCGCGCGACATCGCGATGTGCCAGCCCCAGCGGGCCACGTGTGGCCGGTGGCGCCGGATGCGGTCCTCGCGCAGCTTCTCGTCCCACAACACCTGCTGAGGGGTCCGGCCGTCGGTCAGCGCTGAGTCGAAGTACTTCCCCTGCCCGTCGAACTCGCCGAACGACTCCAGCTCCGGCCAGTCGAAGTCGACCACGTCGTCACCCGGCTGGTCGACGCGCGGGAACCGAGTCTGCAGCTGCGGGCGGGGCACCTGAAGGATCTCCATCTGACCCCGGCTCAGCGACTCGCCGGCCGATCCGGACCGGGCGTCGGCGAGACGCAGGTTGCGCTCGGCCCGGGCGCCGCCCTTCATCCGCGGCGGGATGAGGGCGACCAGTCGCTCGACCACGGCGACGCCGCCAGGATCGCCGTCCGGGTCCTCGTTCAGCAGGCGGATCAGGTGGTCGAGCGGGAGGAGGGAGTTCGGCAGGACGAGCGCGGCCGCGACCTGCACGGCGGTCCACTCCCTGCTCGTCACGAGCAGCCCGTCGGGCAGCTGGACGACGTGCTCGTCGGGGATCCGAGCGCGATGGGTGGCGACGCCGGCCGCCGTACGACGTGCCTTGCCCGGCCGGGTCGTGTGCACCAGCTTCGTGTCGGCGTTCAGCTGCGGGCAGCCCCAGAGCTCCGCCGCGGAGGCGTGTGAGAAGACCAGCGTCTCGGTCCGGGCCTCGCTGGTGGCGTAGATGCGGAGCCGGTAGAGCTGGGACGGGGTGAGGGGTGGTCCGGCCGGGCGGTAGTAGCCGCGGCGGACGCGGTCCAGGCTGCCGTCGAGGTGGGGTGGCTCGGAGCCCTCGAGGCGTCGGGCTCGGGCCGATACGAGCGTCTGGCGGGGGTCGATGTCGTCCATCGGGGCAGCGTCGCCCCGCCGTACGGATCTCGGACAGTGCGCTTCGAGGCCCCTGTGGACAACCGAACCGTCACGAAGACCTGTGGACGGCAAAGTGACCGTTCAGAGCGATCACCGAGCCCGCCAAGGGTCACGGTGACCTTTTGGCGACGGGCGACGGGCGACGGGCGCAGGTGCGGGGGACCACCTCACCAGGGAGACGGCGCGTAGTCCTTCAGGAAGCACCCGAACAGGTCGACCCCGGCCTCACCCTGCACGATCGGGTCGTAGACGCGCGCGGCGCCGTCGACCAGGTCGAGCGGCGCGTGCCAGCCCTCGGCGGCGATGCGCAGCTTCTCGTGGTGGGGCCGCTCGTCGGTGATCCAGCCGGTGTCGACGGCGGTCATCAGGATCTGGTCGGTCTCGAACATCTCGCCCGCCGACGTGCGCGTCAGCATGTTGAGCGCCGCCTTGGCCATGTTGGTGTGCGGGTGGCCGGCGCCCTTGTAGCGCCGGGAGAACTGGCCCTCCATGGCCGACACGTTGACGACATACGTACGCCGGGCGCCGGCCGCGACGGCGGCGCGCATCGCCGGCCGCAGCCGCGAGACGATGAGGAAGGGCGCGATCGAGTTGCAGAACTGCACCTCGAGGAGCTCCAGCGGGTCGACCTCGTCGACGACCTGCGTCCAGGAGTTGTTGGTCTGGACGTCGGGGATGAGGCCGCCCGCGTCGACGGCCGTCCCGGCCACGTGCGCCTCGAGGGACGCGCCGCCGGCCCTGAGCGCCAGCGCGGTCATCGACGCGGCGTTGTGCGCGGCGATCGCCGCCGACACCGGCTCACCGTCGTGGTGGGCGACGGGCTGGGCGTCCAGGGCGCCGGCGATGGCGGCCGGGTGCGCCTCGGAGATCCGGTCGAAGGTGACCATCTCCGGCAGCTCGAGCCCGTTCGGGAGCGAGTCCAGCGGGGCCGCCTCGCCGTCGATCAGGTGCGAGTAGGCGCCCGGCAGCCGGCGTACCGTCTGGCAGGCGTTGTTGACGATGATGTCGAGCGGGCCGGCGGCGGCGACGTCGTCGGTGAGCGCGATGACCTGGGTGGGGTCGCGCAGGTCGATGCCGACGATCTTGAGCCGGTGCAGCCAGTCGGCGCTGTCGTCCATCGCCGCGAAGCGACGCGCGGCGTCCTTCGGGAAGCGCGTGGTGATCGTCAGGTGGGCGCCGTCGCGCAGGAGGCGCAGCGCGATGTACATCCCGATCTTGGCCCGGCCGCCGGTCAGCAGCGCCCGCTTGCCGGTCAGGTCGGTGCGCTGGTCGCGCTTGGCGTGGCTCATGGCGGCGCACGAGGGGCAGAGCCAGTGGTAGAACGCGTCGACCAGCGTGAAGTCGTTCTTGCAGATGTAGCACCCGCGCGCGGTGATGAGCTCGCCGGCGAACGCGCCCCTCGCCGTGGAGACGAGCGGGATGCCGGCGGTCTCGTCGTCGATCCGCATCACCGACCCGGTGGCGGTCAGCTCGATGATCGCCTGGTCGTGGTCCTGCTTGGCCAGGCGGATCTCGGCGCGACGGGACTTCTTCAGCAGCTTCCACATGTACGACGTCGCGCGCTTGACCGCGGTGACGTCGGGGTGGTCCGGCGGGAGCTCGTGGAGCTCTCCCAGGACCTCGAGCGCGATCGCCAGCTTCTCGGGGTCGATCCCGGGGGTCTTGCTCTCCACGGCGGTCACCCTAGGCGCTGAGCGCCGTGGAGCGGTGATCCTCAGCCCTCGTCCGGCTGGCCGTGGCTGTGGCCGGCGTGCTCGGCCTCCGCCAGCGCCGCGTCGACGTCGAGTGCGACCACGGCGTCGATCACCTGCGTCAGCGCGTCCTGGGGGAGCGCGCCGGGCTGGGAGAAGACGAGGTGGCCCTTCTTGAAGGCCATCAGGGTCGGGATGGAGGTGATCTGGGCGGCGCCGGCCAGGGCCTGCTCCGCCTCGGTGTCGACCTTGCCGAAGACGATCTCCGGGTAGGCCTCCGAGGCCTTGTCGTAGACGGGCGCGAACTGGCGGCACGGACCGCACCAGGACGCCCAGAAGTCGACGAGCACGATGTCGTTGTCGACGACGGTCTGCTCGAACGTGGTGGCGGTCAGTTCGGTGGTGGCCATAGGTGTTCCAACGGATCTGTCCGGGCCTGCATTCCCGGCCCGGCCCGGGCCGAGGAAGCAAGGTGCCGCCGGCCTGGAGACACGACGGAGCGAAATGGGGGGGTCTTCGCTCCGTCGGCGTGTCGACCTGACCGGCGGCGGGAGACAGTGTGGCATGGCACCGGATGCCGATACAACAGGCGGTCCGGCTCGGCGCGTCGTGGTGGAGTACCCTGGCGTCGTGCGGACCACGATCCTTCTTCTTGGCCGGCCGCGCTGATGGGCCAGGGCCCTGCGGGGGCCCTGCACAGCGCGGCAACCCCTCCTTGTGCGAGGGGTTTTTTCATGTCACGAAGGGGTTGGGCACAGCCGGATCCGACGAGCGAGAGATGCGAGAGATGACGCAGGACCAGACCCAGGGCGTAGCCGACGCCGAGGCCGTCTACGACGCCGACGCGCTCCAGTCCAAGTGGCAGCCGGTGTGGGAGGAGCTCGACCCGTTCCGGGCCGGCTCGCGACAGGGCGCGGAGAAGCGCTACGCGCTGACGATGTTCCCCTACCCCTCGGGCGACCTGCACATGGGCCACGCCGAGGTGATGGCGCTGCACGACGTCATCGCCCGCTACTGGTGGCACCGCGGCTTCGACGTCCTCAACCCGATGGGCTGGGACTCCTTCGGCCTGCCCGCCGAGAACGCAGCGATCCGCAACGACGAGCACCCGGCGACCTACACCTACGCCAACATCGACACGCAGTTCCACTCCTTCCGGAAGTACGCCGTCTCCTTCGACTGGTCGCGTCGCCTGCACACCTCCGACCCGGAGTACTACCGCTGGACGCAGTGGCTGTTCCTGAAGTTCCGCGAGCGGGGCCTGGCCTACCGCAAGAACTCGCCGGTCAACTGGTGCCCGAACGACCAGACGGTGCTGGCCAACGAGCAGGTCCTCGCCGACGGCACCTGCGAGCGCTGCGGCGCGGTGGTGACCAAGAAGGAGCTGACCCAGTGGTACTTCAAGATCACCGACTTCTCGCAGCGCCTGCTCGACGGCCTGGACGGGCTCGAGGGCAGCTGGCCTGACCGGGTCATCCACTCCCAGCGGAACTGGATCGGCCGCTCCGAGGGCGCCCACGTCGACTTCGACATCGCGCTCGCATCGGGCGAGACCCGCAAGGTCACCGTCTTCACCACCCGGCCCGACACCCTGTACGGCGCCACGTTCATGGTCGTCGCAGCCGACGCCTCGCTCGCGAGCGAGATCGTCGCCCCGGACCGCGCAGCCGCCCTGTCGGCGTACGTCGAGGAGGTCCGGAAGGCCTCGGACATCGACCGGCTCGCGACCGACCGGCCCAAGACCGGCGTCGACCTGGGCGTGACCGCCACCAACCCCGTCACCGGTGAGCAGATCCCGGTCTGGGCGGCCGACTACGTGCTGGCCGACTACGGCACCGGCGCGATCATGGCCGTCCCCGCCCACGACCAGCGCGACCTCGACTTCGCCCAGGCGTTCGGGCTGCCGGTGCGGCGCGTGATCGACGTGGCCGGCGCCGAGGACCCCGAGGAGACGTTCGTGGCGACGACGGGCGACGGCGCCTACGTCAACAGCCCGGCGCTGGAGGGCCTCGGCGACAAGGCGACGGGCATCTCGACGATCATCGAGAAGCTGGAGGCCGACGGCCGGGGGACCGGCACGGTCAACTACCGGCTGCGCGACTGGCTGCTGTCGCGGCAGCGGTTCTGGGGCGCGCCGATCCCGATCATCCACTGCGAGAAGTGCGGCGAGGTGCCGGTCCCCGAGGACCAGCTGCCCGTGCGGCTGCCGGAGAACGTCCGCGGCGCCGACCTGAAGCCGAAGGGCGTCTCGCCGCTGGCGGCCGTCGCGGACTGGGTCAACGTGGACTGCCCGTCCTGCGGCGGCCCGGCCACCCGCGACAGCGACACGATGGACACCTTCGTCGACTCGTCGTGGTACTTCCTGCGCTACTGCTCGCCGGACTACACCGACGGTCCGTTCGACGTCGAGGCCGTGCGCGAGTGGGGCCCGATCGACCAGTACGTCGGCGGCATGGAGCACGCCGTGCTCCACCTCCTCTACGCGCGCTTCTTCACCTACGTGCTGCACGACATGGGCATGCTCGACTTCGAGGAGCCCTTCACCCGGCTGATGGGCCAGGGCGTCGTCATCAACCAGGGCAAGAAGATGTCGAAGTCGCTCGGCAACGGCGTCAACCTGGGCGAGCAGATCGACAGCTTCGGTGTCGACGCGGTCCGCCTGACGCTGGTCTTCGCCTCCCCGCCGGAGGACAACATCGACTGGGCCGACGTGTCGCCGCAGGGGTCGGTGCGGTTCCTGCAGCGCGCCTGGCGGCTGTCCGGCGACGTCGCGTCCGCCGCGGGCGTCTCCTTCGCGGAGGGCGACGTGGCGCTACGGCGGGTCACGCACAAGACGCTGCACGACGTCGAGCACCTCATGGAGACCTACCGCTTCAACGTCGTCGTCGCCCGGACCATGGAGCTCGTCAACGCCACCCGCAAGGCCATCGACTCCGGTTGCGGCCCAGCCGACCCGGCGGTGCGCGAGGCCACCGAGGCCGTCGCGATCCTGCTGTCGCTGGTCGCGCCCTACACCGCCGAGGAGATGTGGGAGCGGCTCGGCCACACCCCGACCGTCGCGCGCGCCGGCTGGCCGGCCGTCGACGAGGCGCTCCTGGTCGAGGAGACCGTCACCGCCGTGGTGCAGATCGCCGGCAAGGTGAAGGGCCGCCTGGAGGTGCCGCCGTCGATCAGCGAGGCCGAGCTCGAGGCGCTCGCGCTGGCCGACGAGGCCGTCGTACGCGCGATCGACGGGCGGGCGGTGCGGAAGGTGATCGTGCGGGCGCCGAAGCTCGTCAACATCGTCGTCTGAACCTCGGGGCGACGGTCGAGCCGGGCCGGGGATCAGCTGAAGAAGAGCACCAGGGTCAGGAGGATCGCCGTCATGGCCACGATCAGGATGAGCCCGGGGAGCTCGGCGTCCTCCTGCGTCTTGGCCTTCGCATAGGGTTCGATGTCGGCAGTCATGTCGTCTCTCCGTCGGTGGTCGCCAGGTGTCCTGGCGCGTCGCGCGGGGGGCGGTCCTCGATGTGACGCGGCACCCGCACGACTCTGACGCAGACCTCGTACCCGATCCCTGCCCGCAGCACTCGGACCCGGCGTGTCGGACGGCGGGATTCCGTCCTGCCCGAGGCGTACCCGGCGGTAGGGTCTGCGCCATGGGACAGCGTGTCGTGGTGGTCACGGATTCGAGCGCGATGCTTCCGCCGGCGGTCGCTAGCGCGCGCGGCATCGTGGTGGCGCCGTTGCACGTCGTGATCGGGGACGAGGAGCTCGAGGAGGGACAGCCCGGGACCAGCCCCGATCAGGTCGCCGCCGCGCTCATCGCCAAGGCATCGGTGAGCACGTCGAGGCCCTCGCCGGCGTCGCTGTCCGCGCTCTACCGACGGCTCGCTGACGAGGGTGCCGACGCGGTCGTCGCGGTGCACCTGTCGAGCGAGGTCAGCGGCACCGTCGAGTCGGCCCAGATGGCGGCGCGTGACGCCCCGATCGCCGTCCTGGTGGTCGACAGCCGCGCCGTCGGGCCGTGCGTCGGGTTCGCCGCGCTGGCAGCCGCCGACGCCATCGCCGAGGGGGCGAGCGCCTTCGAGGCCGCGGAGCGGGCCGAGACCCGGGCGGCCGCGACCGCGTCCTACTTCTACGTCGACACCCTCGAGTACCTCCGCCGCGGCGGCCGGATCGGTGCCGCTGCCGCCCTCCTCGGCTCCGCCCTCGCCGTCAAGCCGCTCCTGACCATCGACGGCGGCCACGTGGTCGCGCACGAGCGGGTCCGTACGTCGGGCCGGGCGCTGGCCCGCCTCGAGGAGCTCGCGATGGAGGCCGTCGACGCGCCCCGCGTCGAGGTGGTCGTCGCGCACCTGCGGAGCCGCGAGCGGGCGGACGAGCTCGCGGCCAACCTGACCGATCGGTTCGCCGGTCGGCTGGTCGGTTCCGTCCGTGTGGGCGAGGTGAGTGCGGCCCTCGCCGCGCACGTGGGGCCGGGGATGCTCGCCGTCTGCGTCACGCCCTCGCGCTAGCCGTCTGCGCCACTTCCTGTCCACAGCCCGGGCTGCCGGCGGGGTTCTCCACAGATCGTGCGGCGGCCGTCGTGCGATGTCGGCCCGCGTTCCTAGCGTCGTCGACATGCGCACCCGACCCGACCACCGCGAGGCCGTCGCCCGGCGCCTCGAGCTGCTGCGCGCCGAGCTCGACCCGGACGCCGTGGCTCCGCCCCGGCCGCCCGCGGACCCGTGGGCGGACTCCGACTGGGAGGCGGTCCCGGTCCTGGAGCTGCTGCCGCCTGTCACCGACGACCCGGATCCGCCCCTGGTCCCGGTGCCGGGGCGACATGCGTCGCGCCGACGCGCCGCGGCCCTCGCCGGGTGCCGTGAGCGCGTGGCGGCCCTCGTTCCCGAGACGCTGCATGGCCGGGTCGGCCTCAGTGCGTGGCACCTGACCGTGCTGGCGCTGCTCGTCGCGGCGGGGCTGGCCGTCACGTGCTGGTCGGTGATGCGCGGAGACCCGAAGGTCGCGCCGGTGCCGGCCGGCGCCGCCGCGCCGCTGGTCGCGGTGACTGCCGGGTCGCCGGGGACGAGCCCGTCCGCGGTCACTGCTTCGGGCCCGGCGGCGGCGACCACCGCCTCGACGGTCACGGTCGACGTGACCGGCAAGGTGCGCCGCCCGGGGGTCCTCGACCTTCCGGCCGGATCGCGGGTGGTCGATGCGATCGCGGCTGCGGGCGGGGCGCGCCCCGGCGCCGACCTGAGCGGTCTCAACCGGGCCCGCGTGCTCGTCGACGGCGAGCAGGTCGTGGTCGGTGGGCCTGCGCCGGCCGGCGCGGCCGGCTCCTCGGCGGCCGGTTCGGCGGGCGCGGCCGTCACCGCGCCGGAGGCGCTGGTCAACCTCAACACCGCCACCGTCGACGAGCTCGAGACGCTGCCCGAGGTCGGGCCGGTGACGGCGCAGGCGATCCTCGACTACCGCACCGAGCACGGCGGTTTCGGGGCCGTCGACGAGCTGCTCGACATCGAGGGGATCGGGGAGAAGACGCTCGAGAAGATCGCACCGCGCGTGACGGTCTAGCCGTGGCCGGCGCCGACCTCCGTCTGCCGGTCCTGGGCGCGGCGGCCTGGGCGGGCGGGCTGCTCGCGGCGCTCGCGGTCGAGGATGCGCTCGCGGCCGGGGTGTGCGCGGCCGTCGGGACGGCCGCGGCCGGTGGACTGACTCTCAGTCTCGGTGGCGCCCGCCGCCTCGGGGTCGTGGCGGTGGCGGTGGTCCTCGCGGCCGTGGCCCTCGTCGGGGTGCTCCGCGACCAGCGGGTCGCGCAGAGCCCGGTGGCGACACTGGCGGACCGTCGCGCCGCCGTGACGGTCACCGGCACCGTCGCCTCGGACCCCCATGTCGTGCACGGACCGTTCGGGACGACGGTGATGGTGCGGCTCACCGTCCGACGCGTCGAGACCCGGGGGAGCGCCATCGGCCTCCGCGCGCCCGTCCTCGTCCTCGGCGACGACGGCTGGCGCCGGCTTCCGCTCGGAGCGACGGTGCAGGTCGACGGACGGCTCGGACCGGCGCGGCACCCGGACGAGGCGGCGGTCCTCACGCCCCGACGACCGGCCCGGGTGGTGCGCGCGCCGGGCGTGTGGTGGCGCGGGGCGGCAGCGGTCAGAGCCTCGATCCGTGGAGCGGTGGCACACCGACCGGTCGAGCAGCGGTCGCTCGTCCCCGCGCTGGTCGACGGCGACGACGCCGACGTTCCCGACGCACTGGCCCAGGACTTCCGCACGACCGGCCTCACGCACCTGCTGGCCGTGTCCGGCACCAACCTGACTCTGCTCGTCGGCTTCCTGGTCGTGCTCGCGCGCTGGTGCGGCGTGCGCGGTCGCTGGCTCTACGTGGTCGGCGGCCTCGGCATCGCCGGGTTCGTCCTCCTGGCCCGGACCGAGCCGAGCGTCGTGCGCGCGGCCGCCATGGGTGCCGTGGGCCTGCTGGCGATGGGCGCCAACGGGCGGCAGCGGGCGCTCCGCGGTCTCGGCGCGGCCGTCCTCGGGCTGATGCTGGTCGACCCGTCGCTGGCGGCGTCGGCGGGCTTCGCGCTGTCAGTGCTGGCGACGGCCGGCATCCTCCTGCTCGGGCCGCCGTGGCGAGACGCGCTGGCTCGCTGGCTCCCCCGATGGGTCGCCGAGGCGATAGCCGTCCCGACGGCTGCCCAGCTGGCCTGCACGCCGATCGTCGCGGCGATCTCCGGTCAGGTCAGCCTGGCTGCGGTGGGCGCCAACCTGCTCGCCGAGCCGGCCGTCGGGCCCGCGACCGTCCTCGGCCTCGCCGCGGGGCTGCTCGGCCTGGTCTGGGGCCCGGCCGGGTCCCTGGTCGGCACGCTGGCGTCGTGGTGTGTCGCCTGGATCGTCCTGGTCGCCCACCGTGGGGCCGCGCTCCCAGCCGCGGCCGTCGGCTGGGGCACCGGCGCCGGCGCGCTCGTCGTGCTGACCCTGGCCACCGTCGCGATCGGTGTGCTCGGTCCGCGACTGGTCCGCCACCGCGCGCTCGGCGCGGGTTGCTGCCTGGTCCTGGTCGTCGGGGCGTTCGTCCGGCTGCCCACGCCGGGCTGGCCGCCGGCCGGCTGGGTGCTGGTCGTCTGCGACGTCGGCCAGGGGGACGCGCTCGTCCTCCGGACCGGGCCGGGCTCGGCGGTCGTCGTCGACGCCGGACCGGACCCGGCGCCGGTCCGCCGCTGCCTCGACGGCCTGGGGATCCGGACCGTGCCCCTGCTCGTGCTCACCCACTTCCACGCCGACCACGTGGACGGGATCGCGGGTGTGCTGGCCGGTCGGCGGGTCGAGGCGGTCGAGACGACGCGGCTGGCAGATCCGCCCTTCGGGGTCGAGGAGGTGGACCGGGCGGCTGCGGGCGCCGGGCTCGGCGTGAGCCGGGCGGCCTACGGCTCGACGCGGCAGATCGGCGACGTGACCCTGCAGGTGCTGTGGCCGCTGCCCGACTCGCCGACGACAGGCCCCGGGGACGGATCGACCGCCAACGAGGCCAGCGTCGTCCTGCTCGCGGTCACGCACGGCCTCCGCCTGCTCCTGACCGGTGACATCGAGCCCGAGGGCCAGGTGGTGCTGGCGCGCCAGCTGACCGGCCTGCAGGTCGACGTGCTGAAGATCCCTCACCACGGGAGCCGCTACCAGGACGAGAGCTGGCTGCTGTCCCTGGACCCCGACGTCGCGATCGCCTCGGTCGGCGCGGACAACGACTACGGTCACCCGGCGCGCGAGACGCTCGAGCCGCTCGCCCGCGGCGGTGCGCAGGTCTACCGAACCGACCGCGACGGGACGGTGGCCGTGACCGCCCACGCCGGTCGGCCGCGGGTGGTGACCCGATGACGCAGGTCAGGACACGGGCTGTCGGTGGGCTGTGGCAGGCTTTCGCGCGTGGCCGGACCCAGTGCAGCAGACGTCCTCGGCCGGGTCACCCTGGTGACCGGCAAGGAGGAGTTCCTCAGCGAGCGGACGGTCGCGCTGGTCAAGAACGCGGTGAAGGCCCACGACAGCGACGCCGAGGTCGGCGACGCGCTCGCCCACGACCTCACGCTGGGCACCCTCGGCGAGCTCGCCGCACCCTCGCTCTTCTCCAGCCTGCGCTGCGTGGTGGTCCGGTCACTGGAGAACCTCCCCGACGAGTCGGCCGAGGGACTGCTCGGCTACGCCGCCGCCCCCGTCGAGGACGTCGCGCTCGTGCTCGTCCACGGCGGCGGCCCGAAGGGCGGCGGCCTGCTGACCAAGCTGCGCAAGCTGCCGGCGGTCGTCGAGGTCAAGTCCGAGCCGGTCAAGCCGTGGGACCTCCCGAAGTTCGTGGTGACTGAGGGCCGGGTGCGCGGCGCCCGGATCGACGGCGACGCGGCGGCCGCGCTGGTGCAGGCGGTCGGCGAGGACCTCCGGATGCTGGCCTCCGCCGTGGACCAGCTGGTCAGCGACTTCCCGGGCGAGACGATCGGGGAGGCGCAGGTGGCGCAGTACTTCGGCGGACGCGCTGAGGTGAAGAACTTCGAGATCGCCGACGCACTCCTCGCCGGTCGGCGGCTGGAGGCGATGGAGGGTGTGCGCTGGGCGCTCGACTCCGGGACCAGCCCGGTCTACCTGCTCAGCAGTGTCGCCGGGCAGCTGCGCACCCTGGCCAACTACGTCGGCGGCAACCGGAAGAACATCAACCCCTACCAGCTCAGGAAGCTGCCCGCGGTCGCCCGCGGCTGGGACGGCGCCTCGCTCGGCGCAGCGATCCGCGCGGTCGCCCAGGCCGACGCCGACCTCAAGGGTGCGGCCAGCGACCCGGCGTACACGCTGGAGCGGCTGGTGCTGACGATCACCGGCCTGCGGAAGTAGCGCCGGAAATGACGAAGGCCCCGCCGGAGCGGGGCCTTCGGGAAGAGCTGAGCGTCAGAGCGACGCGGCCTTCTTGGCGATCGCCGACTTGCGGTTGGCGGCCTGGTTCTTGTGGATCACGCCCTTGGAGACGGCCTTGTCGAGCTTCTTGGCGGCGAGGCGGCCGGCCTCGAGGGCGGTCTCCTTGTCACCGGTCTCGGCGGCCTCGCGGAACTTCCGGACCGCGCTCTTCAGAGCGGTCTTGACGGCCTTGTTGCGCTCGTGGGCCTTCTCGTTCTGCTTGTTGCGCTTGATCTGCGACTTGATGTTCGCCATGTCGAACTGGGTGTCCTTCTGGTCAGCGGTTGGGGTTCGGGCGCGCTCTCCCGGCCACTCGTGGGATGAGAGGGGAGGGGCCTCGAACACGCAGCCATGAAGGTTACCAGCGCCGCTCGGACCGCCTCAAATCTCCGGGCCCTACGTCGTGCGCCGGCGCTCGGCCAGCCAGGCCCAGCAGACCTCACCCTGCCAGCGGGCGAACTCCCGCAGCCAGGGCGAGTTCGAGACCGGGGGCTGAGCGCCGGCGTGCAGGAAGTAGCCGGTCATCAGCGCCAGCACGATGTCGATGTGCTCGGGATCGACCTCCGCGAGCAGCGGGTGGGCGGCGATGTGGGCCTCGACGTCGAGGCCGTCGCCGCGTGGCCCGATGAGCAGGAAGAGCGAGTCCAGCCAGCGCGCGCCCCGCACCGGCCAGTTCCAGTCGCAGAGGACCATCGACCCGTCCGGCCGGACGATCAGGTTGTCGTCGCGTACGTCGGCATGGACGAGCGTGTCGCCGGCAGTGACCTCGGCGAACCGCGCGGCGAGTCCCTCGAGCTCCTCGGCGAAGTCGAAGTCCTCGTCGCTGACGGCGAGGGTGTGCCACATCGCCGGCCAGGCCTCGAAGGCCTCGGCGAAGGTCTCGAGGCCGAGACCCGGTGCGGGCGTGAGCTGGTCCGCGATGCGCACCATCAGGTCGGAGGCGGTCCGCAGGTTGGCGTCGGACCAGGGCCGAGCGGGCTGGTGGCCCTCGACGTACTCGAAGCCCAGCACGATCCACTCGTCGGCCGGACCGCCGCCGATCGTCCACCGCAGCCGCGGCGCGGGGAGGCCGGGCGGCAGGGTGCGCGCCTTGCGGGCCTCCTCGCGGTAGGACGTCGCGGCGTAGCGCTGCGCCTTCATCGAGGCCGCCTTGATGAAGTGACGGGTGCCGTCGGCGCCGAGCAGCACGGAGGCCAGCCCGGGCGTGAAGCCGGCGTCGCACGAGTACGAGTCGACGACGGTCGTCCCGACCTTCTGCTCGACCGCGCGACGCAGCGGCGGCGGCAGGTGGACCCAGCCGAGCCGGAGCGCGGTGTCCCCGTGCGGGAGCGTCGTGGGATGGGCCGGGGTCGGGGAGGTCACGCGCACATCCTGCGACATGCGCGCGACCGGCCCGACTCCGGTCCTAGTCCGCCCAGGGCACCAGGGGGGTCGGGTAGAAGCTCGTCCCCGCCAGCGTCAGTCGCGGTCCCTGCGCGCCCAGCCGCGGCAGGAAGTCGGCGTAGCTGCGCGCCGCCTGCGGAGTCCAGCCCACCTCGGCCAGCGCGATCAGCCGGGGGAACACCATGTACTGCACCTCGCTGAGGTCGTGCACGGTCTCGGCCCACATCGCCCCCTCGACGCCGATCACGTCCTGGTCGGTGACGCCGGTGACGTAGGTGCCCGGGTCCCAGTTGTAGAACTGGTCGACGTCGCAGCCGGTGTTGCACGCCCACGAGAGGCCGAGGTCGGCAGGCACGCCGGGGGCGTACTTCTGGTCGAGGTAGGCGTGCGTGGCCGGCGCCATCACGATCTTCAGGTCCTTGGCGACCGCCTCGTGCGCGGTGATCGTGTCCGGGCTCGTGCCGGACGCGGGGTTCCAGTACTCCGCCACGGAGCCCGGCGGAAGGGTGGTGCCGGCGCCGGCGATCTCGGCCCAGCCCATCACCGTCTTGCCCCGAGCGGTGACCAGCGGCGCCTCCTCGTTGATGAACGCGGCGTACCGGTCGTGGCTCAGCGTCGAGGCCGGGACCTCGTCGCCACCGAGGTGGTAGTACCGGCTGGACGACATCGCCGACAGCTGGCTGACGATGGCGTCGTAGATCGTGAGCGTGTTCTCGCTCTCCGGGCACATGGCGCTGTAGCCGACGTCGCCGGTGAAGTTCCACTGCGGGGGGTCGTTGCGGCTGCAGTTGATGTCCTGCGGGTGCCCGTCCAGCAGCGGGTTCGCCGTGTCGCCGTACTCGGACATGATGATGGCGTTGTTGTGGCCGGGGGAGTCGACCTCGGGCACCACCTTCATGAAGTGCGCTGCCGCGTGGGCGACGACGCGCCGGTAGTCCCGCTGCGTCCAGAACCCGCCCGGGTCCATCGTCCTGCCCTGGGTGCCGACCGATCCCTGGCTGCCGATCGCGGTGAGGTTCGGGAAGCCGTCGATGACGATCCGGAAGCCCTGGTCGTCGCTGACGTGCAGGTGCAGCGTGTTGATCTTGTAGGCCGATGCCTCGTCGATCAGGCTCATCACCGTCTCGGGCGTCTGGAAGTGCCGGGCGATGTCGAGCATGAAGCCGCGATACGCGTAACGCGGGTGGTCGACGATGTGGACGACCGGGATCGTCCAAGGCCCGACCGTCCGCGTGCGGCTCGCGATCGAGGCGGGCAGCAGCTGTCGGATCGTCTGGACGCCGTCGAACAGGCCGTGCGCCGTCGGCGCCGTGAGGCGTACGCCGCCCCGGCGGACGTCGAGGCGGTAGCCCTCCGCCCGCTGGCTGCGCGTCAGCCCGGGGACGTGCCCGAGCCGGAGCCGGATGTCGGCGCTCCGCCCGTGCCCGGACACGACCGGCAGCCGGAACCCGGTCGCGGGCCGCAGGTCGCGGGCCAGGTCGACGGCGACGGCTCGTGCGGCACCGTGCTGCCGGACGGCGATGCGGGTGTGCCGGGTGACGGTGAACCGGCCCTTGCCGACGCGCATGCGGGCGGGTCTCGGCACGACCTGCGGCGTGGTCCGGGCCCGCGCGGCCGCGGCGGCGCTGTGATGCGCCGCGGCTGCGGTAGGCGCGGCAGGTCCGGCGTGCGCCGGAGAGAGGCCGACGGCGTACGACGCCGCGACGGCGAGGGTGGAGACGATCACGCTGGTGGTGCGTCGATGCCCGAGCATGGCTGGTCCTTCCGCTGCGAGCAGCGGCAGCCGAGATCGCGTACCGCCACCCGTAGCTGTGCTTGGTCCCCCCGATCAAGATCGGTCTACACCCGCGCACGCCGGGACGACAAGGTCACCGCCGGCCTCCGGCCGGGCTCAGCGAGCGGCCGGGTCCAGTGTCCGCGTGAACAGCGTCCTGCCCTCGACGTCGTTGAGCCGGACGGTCAGCTGCCTGGTGCCGGAGCACAGGAAGCGGATGTCGTCACGGCGGGCAACGCTCGGTGTTGGCCAGACGAATGCGGTCGGAACGGCGTGCGATGATCGGGCGATCCCGGCGGGTGACCGGTGACCGGCACGGTGGCGTGAGGGCGAGCGTGAGAACGATGGCGACGGCGGTGGCCGCTGCCCTGCTGCTCACCGCCTGTGGCGGGCGTACGACGCCCGCGGACCCTGCCCCGTCGGTTTCGCCGTCGGCCTCCGAGCGAGCGGCGCCTCCGGCCACGACCGCTCCCCAGACCTCTGCCACGACACCGCAGTCGACGGCGCCCTCCGCCGTGCTGCCCGACCCGCCGGTCACCATCCCCGACCTGCCCACACCCGTCGCGCAGGGGCCGGTCGAGGGCGCCGACGTGAGCTGGCCGCAGTGCCCGAAGGGCATGGGCATCCCGCAGAAGCGCTCCCAGGGCGCCCCGATGCCGCTCCCGTCGGCTCGCTTCGTGGTCCTCGGCCTGACCAACGGCCCCGGGTTCCACCCCAACCCCTGCCTCGCCGCGCAGGTCGCCTGGGTCAAGCAGCGCCACCTGATGGCCGGCGCCTACTCGGTGATCAGCTATCCGGAGAAGCGGCACTTCGACGAGTTCGGCGGTCAGGGCCCGTTCGAGGCGGGCAGCACCCTCGGCCGGCTGGCCAACATCGGCTACCAGCAGGCGCTCTTCAACATCCGGACCATGCAGGCGGCCGGGCTGGACGTCCCGGCCGTGTGGCTCGACGTCGAGCCGGTGAACGGGTTCGACTGGACGTCGGACACCGAGCGGAACGCCGCGGTCGTCCGCGGCGCCGCCAAGGCGTACGCCGACCAGGGGCTCACCGTCGGCGTCTACTCGACCGTCGCGCTCTGGCAGCGCGTGGTCGGGGACCTGCGGCTGAGCCTGCCGGAGTGGCGGGCGGCCGGCGAGACCGGCCGCGCGGAGGCGCTGCGGCGGTGCGGCGCGGACCGGATGTTCCAGGGCGGCGCGCCGATCCTCACGCAGTGGGTCGAGGACGGCCGCGACCGCGACGTGACGTGCCCGGGCGGGTCGACGTACCTGCCCCTTTGGTTCCACACCTACTGACAAGGGAGAATGGCGGCCATCATGACCGCACCGCAGCGCCACTCTCCTCGGCCGGGCCAGACCGATCCCGCGATCATCCGCAACTTTTGCATCATCGCGCACATCGACCATGGCAAGTCCACGCTCGCCGACCGGATGCTCCAGCTCACCGGGGTGGTCGACGAGCGCGCCGCTCGGGCGCAGTACCTCGACCGGATGGACATCGAGCGCGAGCGCGGCATCACGATCAAGAGCCAGGCCGTGCGGATGCCGTGGACCGCCAGCGAGGGCGACGACAAGGGCACCACCTTCGTGCTCAACATGATCGACACCCCCGGGCACGTCGACTTCACCTACGAGGTGTCGCGCTCGCTGGAGGCCTGTGAGGCCGCGATCCTGCTGGTCGACGCCGCCCAGGGCATCGAGGCGCAGACCCTCGCGAACCTCTACCTGGCGATGGGCGCCGACCTGCACATCATCCCGGTGCTCAACAAGATCGACCTGCCCAGCGCCAACGTCGAGAAGTACGCCCTCGAGCTGGCCAACCTCGTCGGCTGCGAGCCCGAGGACGTCCTCAAGGTCAGCGCCAAGACCGGTCTCGGCGTGGAGGTCCTGCTCAACGAGATCGTCAAGCAGACCCCGCCGCCGGTCGGCGACCCCGACGCACCCGCCCGCGCGCTGATCTTCGACTCGGTCTACGACACCTACCGCGGCGTGGTCACCTACGTCCGCGTCGTCGACGGCCTGCTCAGCCACCGCGACCGGATCAGGATGATGTCGACCGGGGCGGTCCACGAGATGCTCGAGGTCGGCGTGATCAGCCCCGAGCCGGTCAAGGCCGGCGACCTCGGCGTCGGTGAGGTCGGCTACCTCATCACCGGCGTGAAAGACGTCCGCCAGTCCCGGGTCGGCGACACCGTCACGAGCCAGCACAACGGCGCCACCGAGTCGCTCGGCGGCTACCAGCACCCCAACCCGATGGTCTACGCCGGGCTCTACCCGATCGACGGCGACCAGTACCCCGACCTGCGCGACGCCCTCGAGCGGCTCCAGCTCAACGACGCCTCGCTCACCTTCGAGCCCGAGACGTCCGGCGCGCTCGGCTTCGGCTTCCGTTGCGGCTTCCTCGGCCTGCTCCACATGGAGATCACCCGCGACCGGCTCGAGCGCGAGTTCAACCTCGACCTCATCTCGACCGCGCCGAACGTGGTCTACGAGGTCCTCATGGACGACGGCTCCCAGCTCACGGTGACCAACCCGAGCGAATATCCCGAAGGCAAGATCGCCGAGGTGCGCGAGCCGGTCGTGGACGCCACGATCCTCTCCCCGAGCGACTACATCGGGACGATCATGGAGCTGTGCCAGACCAAGCGCGGCACGCTGCTCGGCATGGACTACCTCTCCGAGGACCGCGTCGAGATGCGCTACACGCTGCCCATGGGCGAGATCGCCTTCGACTTCTTCGACCAGCTCAAGTCGAAGACCAAGGGCTACGCCTCGCTCAACTACGAGCGCTCCGGCGAGCAGGCCGCCGACCTGGTCAAGGTCGACATCCTCCTCCAGGGCGAGCCGGTCGACGCGTTCTCGGCGATCATCCACCGCGACGCCGCCTACAGCTACGGCGTGATGATGGCCGGCAAGCTCAAGGACCTCATCCCGCGCCAGCAGTTCGAGGTGCCGATCCAGGCCGCCATCGGCGCGCGCGTGATCGCCCGCGAGACCATCCGCGCGATCCGCAAGGACGTGCTCGCCAAGTGCTACGGCGGTGACATCACCCGCAAGCGCAAGCTGCTCGAGAAGCAGAAGGAGGGCAAGAAGCGGATGAAGATGGTGGGCCGGGTCGAGGTGCCCCAGGAGGCCTTCGTCGCCGCGCTGTCCACCACGCAGGTGTCGGGGGACAAGCCGGGCAAGAAGTAGCGTCGTCGGCGTGACTGCGCGCGATCGCGACCGAGCGGGCCGGCCCCGGCAGGCCCGGCCACGCGACGCGCTCGGGCGCCCGCTGCCCTACGGCGCGGAGGGCGTCGAGCCGGTGTCGGAGGAGCCGCTGCCGCCGCTCGAGACCGTCGCGGAGGCGCGTCGGCTGCTCGCGGAGGGCCGGCCGTTCTCGGCGCACGAGGTGCTCGAGGCCCGCTGGAAGGACTGCCCCGACGCCGAGCGCCCGCTCTGGCAGGGGCTGGCGCAGCTGTGCGTCGGGCTCACCCATGCCGAGCGCGGCAATCTCGTCGGTGCGCGGCGGCTGGTGGAGCGGGGAGCGGCACACCTCGAGGCGTACGACGGCCCGACGTACGGCCTCGACCTGGCGGCCGTGCTGCGGTGCGCTCGGGAGCGGACTGCCTGCAGCTCGAGGAGCACTCGGCCGAGTTGATGGCCGAGGTCGGGGCGGGCACCGTCGAGCGGGCCCGTGCCCCGCGATCGCGTCCGACGCGACGACGGCTCTCTGCTCTTCGCCGACCGTCATGTCGACCGGCCGAGCCACGAGACCGTCGAGCGGCTCGTGGCGGCGACGCTCAAGGACGCACTGGCGAGAAAGCTCGGACACGGCCGGTGAGCCCCACGCCGTCCCTACGACCCACTCGGCCCACCCGGCCAGACCGGGGACCACAACGACGCACCCCTGGACCGACACTCACACCGAGCCAAGACCCACCTCAACTACCAGGTCCAACAACTCGGCCCCGCCACCTACCTGGGGACCACCCCCACCGGCATGATCCGACTGGTCAACCACACCGGCACCCGTCCCCTCACCGAGGACGACGTCGACCTCATCCGACGCATCCACGCCGCCTGACCCACGCCTGCCGGACGGCTGCCCTCAGCGCAGGTCGAGCCGCATGAGGATGCGCGGGAAGCCCGCCAGCACCGAGCCGGTGTCGGCGGCCTTGGTGAAGCCGGCCCGCTCGAAGAGGCCGCGCGTGCCGACGTACGCCATGGTGAGGTCGACCCGCTCTCCCCGGTTGTCGACCGGGTAGGACTCGATCGCCGGGGCGCCGCGCTCGCGGGCATACGCGACGGCGCCCTCGACGAGCGCGTGCGCGATTCCCTGTCCGCGGTGGCCCGGCCGGACCCGGAAGCACCAGAGCGACCAGACGTCGAGATCGTCGACGTGCGGGATCTTCCGCGCCCGGGCGAAGCTCGTGCCGGAGCGCGGATGGAGGGCGGCCCAGCCGACGGGCTCGTCGCCGGCGTAGGCGAGCACGCCTGGCGGTGGGTCCTGCGCACAGAGCTCGCGCACCTTGGCCGCTCGTGCAGGCCCGCGCAGCGCCGTGTTGTCCTTGGAGCCGAGCCGATAGCTCAGGCAGAAGCAGACGTTCGACGTCGGGTTGCGCGGCCCCACGACCGCGGCGACGTCGTCGAAGACGACGGCCGGGCGCACCTCGAGGGGTGTCGTCACAGCCAGTAGTTGTCGTGGCGGAGGTAGAACTCGGCGAGCTCTTCCTCGGTCGGCTCGAAGCCCGGCTCCCGGAGCGCCAGCAGTCCCTCGAAGTAGCCCTCCCGCGGGGCGCCCGGCGTGAAGTGGAGCAGCATCGACGCCGGCTCGTCCGGCACGTTGCGGAAGCCGTGCAGCCCGCCGGGCGGCACGTGGACGAAGTCGCCCGAGCCGGCGGTGATCCACTCCTCGCCGTTGTAGATCCGGACCTGGCCGGTGAGCACGAAGAACGACTCCGAGACGGCCCGGTGGAAGTGCGGCCCCGGCCCGGTCTCCTCCGGCCCGAAGGTCCAGCGGTAGAGCCCGTAGTCGCCGTCCGTGGACGCACCCGTCGCGAGGTAGTCGACCTTCACGCCGTTCGGGTAGACCAGGTCGGGCTCGGCGGTGGCACGGCGCAGCGTCGCGGACACCTCGCCGTCCGGCGCGTCGTAGCGGTCGGCGGGATAGGGCTGGTACGGCGGGAAGGACATGCCGCTCAGCCTCCAACCCGATGGTGGAGCCGGTCAACGGAGTTCGGTCCGGAGCAGCGCAGCTCCACCGCACGGCCAGGGCGGTCAGTCCGCAGGCGCGCCGTCGAGGATCGCCTCGAGCGCGGCGCGGTGACGGGCGTAGGCCCTGCTGCCTCCGCGGGTGGCCTGGTACGTCGTCGCGCTGCCGCGGCCCCTGCCGCTCTTGCGCACGGTGACGTAACCGGCCGCCACCAGTGCCGCCATCTGTTTGGACAGGTCCGACTCGCTCACGCCGAGGTGCGCTCGGAGCGCGGCGAAGTCGGCGCCGGCCGACCGGCTCAGCAGGGCCATCGCCGCCAGTCGCTTCGGGGCGGTCAGGGCGGGGTCCAGCCCGTCGAGCGCGGAGGGGGTCTCGCTCATCCGAGCCGCTCGCGAGCGCGGTTGGCCGCCTCGGCGTACGCCCGCTCGTACCACCCGATCGCGACCGTGGTGGTGACCAGCGCGACGGCCGCACCGACCCAGCCGTCGACGGTGGTCACCAACACCCACGTCCCGATGACGATGAGAGCGGCAGCGACGACGAAGCCGACGATCGCTCCGCGGAACTCCCTCGGCGCCGCCCCGGTCGGCATGACACCGCCGCGGTGGCGCACATACCAGCGGACGAAGCCGATCTCGACAGCGACCAGCGCGAGAACAACCGCCACCCGCAGGTGGCTGTCGATCTCGCCGAACGCGAGCGTGACCAACGCGGCCCACACGCCGACTGCCGGCGGGTACCACCGCGGAGTCGGCGGGTAGTCGGTCCACGGAGCTGCTTCGGCGCGGTCCGCGTCACGCAAGGCCCTGCGCACCTCGTCACTTTCCATATCGGAAAGCTATCGAATGCTTTCCCGATCGGCAAGTGATCAGCTCTCTGGTGGGATGGGGGCGTGACGTTCACCCTCCCCGGCACCCTGCTGGCGTACGCCGACCGCGGACCGGACTGGGCGACGTGGCTCGACGGCCTGCCGGGCGTCGTACGCGGCCTGCTCGAGGAGTGGGAGCTGACCCTCGACGGACCGGCGACACACGGCCGGACCGCGCTGGTGATGCCCGTGCGGACCTCGGCCGGAGACGCGGCAGTGCTCAAGGTCGGCTGGCCGCACGGGGCGGCCGAGCACGAGGCGCTGGCCCTGCAGCGCTGGGGCGGGCGCGGAGCGGTGCGACTGCTCCGCGCCGACCCGCACCGCTGGGCGCTGCTGCTCGAGCGCCTGGGTGATGAGGACCTGACCGAGCACTGGGACCTGCAGGCGTGCGAGATCGTCGCCGGCCTCTACGGGCGCCTGCACGTCGCGGCGCCGCCGCAGCTGCGCCTGCTGTCGGCCCAGGCCGCTCGCTGGGTCGAGGAGCTCGGCGCCCTGGACCGCAGTGCGCCGGTGCCGCACCGGCTCGTCGAGCAGGCCAGGTCGCTGGCCCGCTCCTTCGCGACCGACCCGGCCACCGACGGCACGCTGGTCCACACCGACCTGCACTTCGCGAACGTCCTGGCCGCGGCCGAGGGCGAGGATGAGAGGGCGTGGCGGGCGATCGACCCGAAGCCGCTCTCCGGGGACCCGCACTACGAGCTCGCGCCGATGCTCCTCAACCGCTACGGCGACTACGCCGGGCGGCTCCGGGACGGCGTACGCGACCGGTTCTTCGCCCTGGTCGACGGTGCCGGGCTCGACGAGGACCGCGCCCGGGCATGGGTGGTGGTGCGCGCGGTCGTCAACGTCAAGGGCGAGCTGCTGGAGAGCGCGGCGCCGGACAAGGACTCGATCACCGCGAGCATCGCCGTCGCCAAGGCGGTCCAGGACTGACTCGACGGTGCGCCACAGCGAACTCCCGTGGATCGAGGGACTCGCCGCGCAGGCACGTGAGAAGGTGGACATCTCGGGACCTACCGCCAAGTAGGGAGGCCGTCTAGGGTCCTCTGCGACCCACGCGAGAAGAAGAGGAACACTTCCGACATGACCGCGCTCAGCACCGACACCAGCTTCTTGGACCACATGCAACCCAACGTGGCGGTCCAGTTCCTCGAGCGGGTGGCCGCCTCGCCGGACGGGGAGGCCTTCCTCTTCCCGCACCTCGACGCGGGTCACGACCACGGCCACGGCGAGGACGAGGGCGAGCACTGGCACTCCGTGACCTGGCGCGAGGTCGGGGAGCGGGTCACCAAGCTCGCCGCCGGCCTGATCAGCCTCGGCATCGAGCCCGAGCAGCGGATCGGCATCGCCGCGGGCACGCGCTACGAGTGGATCCTGGCCGACCTCGCCGTGATGTGCGCGGGCGCCGCCACGACGACCGTCTACCCGTCGACGAACGCCGAGGACACGGCGTACATCCTCAACGACGCCCAGTGCCGCATCGTCTTCGCCGAGGACGACGCCCAGCTGGCCAAGATCCTCGACGCCGACCTGCCCGACCTGGTCAAGGTCGTCACCTTCGACGGTCGGACGGACGGCGATCGGGTCATCAGCCTCGAGCACCTCGAGGAGATCGGCGCGGTCTTCCTCGGCGACCACGGCGACCTGATCGAGCAGGTCGCCAAGGGCATCGCGCCCGACCAGCTCGCGACGCTCGTCTACACCTCGGGCACCACCGGCCGCCCCAAGGGCGTGCGCCTGCTGCACCGCGCGTGGGTCTACGAGGGCGCCTCGATCAAGGCGCAGAACATCCTCCACGAGGACGACCTCCAGTTCCTCTGGCTGCCGATGAGCCACGTCTTCGGCAAGGTCCTGCTCTCGGTCCAGCTCGAGATCGGCTTCCCGACCGCGGTGGACGGCCGGGTCGACCGGATCGTCGACAACCTGGGTGTCGTGCGCCCGACCTTCATGGGCGCCGCCCCGCGCATCTTCGAGAAGGCCCACGCCAAGATCGTCACGATGGTCGACGCCGAGGGCGGTCTGAAGAAGACGCTCTTCGACCGGGCCTTCGCGGTGGGCCGGAA
This sequence comes from Nocardioides terrae, assembly GCF_900112345.1. GTDB lineage: Bacteria > Actinomycetota > Actinomycetes > Propionibacteriales > Nocardioidaceae > Nocardioides > Nocardioides terrae. The sequence goes on along the minus strand of NZ_FOLB01000001.1, from coordinate 52,178 downwards.
GTACGACGCCCTGGTGGCCGCCGAGCAGAACGTCCCGCTCGGCCTGCAGCTGCAGCACACGCTCTTCGACATCCTGGTCTTCCGCAAGATCCGGAGTCGCTTCGGCGGCCGGGTGCGCTTCTTCATCTCCGGCTCCGCGGCGCTCAACCCCGACATCGCGCAGTGGTTCAACGCCGCCGGCATCCTCATCCTCGAGGGCTACGGCATGACCGAGAACGCCGCCGGCGCGACGGTCAACCACCCCGAGCTCAACAAGATCGGCACCGTCGGCCCCGCGCTGCCCGGCAGCGAGGTGATGATCGGCGAGAACGACGAGGTCCTCCTGCGCGGCCCGCACGTGATGGCCGGCTACCACAACAACCCCGAGGCCACCGCCCAGGTGCTGACCGAGGACGGCTGGCTGCACACCGGTGACAAGGGCGCGATCGACGCCGACGGCTACCTCACGATCACCGGCCGGATCAAGGACGTCTTCAAGACCTCCGGCGGCAAGTACGTCTCGCCGGCCCAGATCGAGGCGAAGTTCAAGGCGATCTGCCCCTACGCCAGCCAGTTCCTGGTCTTCGGCGCCGAGCGGAACTTCGCCGTCGCGCTGGTCTCGCTCGACCCCGAGGCGATCGTCGAGTGGGCGGCGGCCAACGGCCTGGAGGGGAGGTCCTACGAGGAGATCGTCGTCTCCGAGCAGGCCCGTGCGATGGTCAAGGGCTACGTCGAGGAGCTCAACACCAAGCTCAACCGGTGGGAGACCATCAAGAAGTGGGAGATCCTCGAGCGGGACCTCACCATCGAGTCCGGGGAGCTGACCCCGTCGATGAAGGTGAAGCGCAACGTGGTCGAGGCCAACGAGAAGGAGCGCCTCGCCGCGTTCTACGCTTGAGTTTCCACAGGCCTCTCCACTTGCGTCGTTCGAACAAATGTTCGACCATTGAGGAGTGGCATCACCGACCCTGCTGAACCCCGCTGAGCGAGCCGAGCAATCCGACAAGCGGGCCCAGATCGCCGGCCTGCGGGAGCGGATCAGCCGTCTGCAGGGTCGCCCCGGCGAGGCCGCGCGACCGCTCGACACCCACCCGGCGCTGGCCGGGATCGTGCAGCTGCGAGCGGGCGGCACCTACGCGGTCGCGCCCGAGCACGGCGGCGCCGGGCTCGCCCTCGCGATGCTGGCCGGGCCCTCGGCCGTCGGGGGCTGGGGCGCGGTGGTCGGGATGCCCGACTTCGGCGTCGAGGCGGCCGCCGGGCTCGGCGTACGCCTCGACCGGACGGTGCTCGTCCCCGACCCCGGGAGCCTCTGGCTCGAGACGGTCGCCGCCCTGGTCGACGTGGTCACGGTCGTCGTGGTGCGGGCGCCCGGTCGGGTCACCGAGGCGCAGGCGAGCAAGCTGGCGGCACGCCTGCGCACCCGCGAGGCGGCGCTCGTCTCGCTGGGGGCGTGGCCGCGCGCCGACGTACGCCTCGCCGTGGAGACGCCGCGCTGGGCCGGCGCCGGCCGTGGTGAGGGTCACCTGCGGGCGCGGCAGGTGACCGTCGCCGTCCAGCGCGGCACGGCCCCGCCGCGGCGGACCGAGCTGTGGTTCCCCGACGGCGAGCTCAGGCTGCGGCACGCCGAGGCGCCCGTCGTGGACGTCCGGGACGTCGGATGAGCCCGCGTGTGCTCGTCGTCTGGTGCCCCGACTGGCCGGTGGTCGCGGCTTTGCGCGCACTCGCGCTGCCCGCCCACCTACCGGCCGCTGTCTTCGCCGCCAACCGGGCCGAGACGGTCAGCCGGAGCGCCCGCGAGTTCGGCGTACGCCGGGGGATGCGGCGTCGCGACGCCCAGTCCCGCTGCCCGGAGCTGGTCGTGCTCGACGCCGACCCCGACCGCGACGCGCGCGCGTTCGAGGAGGTGCTGGGCGCGCTCGAGGAGCTGCGACCGGGGGTGGCGCCGCTGCGGCCGGGGCTGGTCGCGCTGCGCTCACCGGGCCGGTTCTACGGCGGGGAGAGCGAGGCCGGGGCGGTGCTCGCCGAGTGCGTGACGGCGATCGGGATCCGCGACGTGCGGGTCGGCGTCGCCGACGAGCTGTTCACCGCTGAGCAGGCCGCCCGGACCGCGCCGGTGCAGGAGAGCGTGATCGTGGCGACGGGGGAGTCCGGCGCATTCCTCCGGCCGCTGCCGGTCGAGGCGCTCGACGAGCCCGAGACGGTCAGCCTCCTCCGGCGGCTCGGGCTCACCAGTCTCGGCGACCTCGCCGCCCTGCCCGCGGCCAGCGTGGCTGGCCGACTGGGCCAGCGGGCCGCTTGGGTGCACGGCGTGCTCCACGGCAGCGGTGCCCGGCCGCTCGACACCCGGACCCCGCCGCCGGAGCTCGCGATCCACGTCGACTTCGAGCCACCACTGGCCGACGCCGAGGCGGTCTGCTTCAGCACCCGCCGGACGGCCGAGACGTTCGTCAGGCAGCTCGGCGAGCGGCAGCTGGTCTGCACCGACGTGCTCATCCAGGTCTCCACCGACCACGGGGGAGACGGCGAGATCGCCTCGGAGCGGCGCTGGCTGCACCCGCGCTGGTTCACCTCCGCCGACCTGGTCGACCGGCTGCACTGGCAGTTGATCGGGTCGCTCAGGGCCGGCGACGTCCGGTCGCCGGTGACCCGCGTCCGGCTGACGCCCGCGCAGGTGGTCGCCGAATCGGTGCACGCCGAGGGGCTGTGGGGCGGCACCGACAGCCGGGTGGAGCGGGGCATCGCCCGGGTCCAGGGCATGCTCGGCCCGGAGGCGGTCGTGGCCCCGGTCCTGCAGGGCGGCCGGTCGCCGGCCGAGCGGCAGGCGCTGGTCCCGTGGGGCACCCGCGCGACGGCGCTGCGGCCGCGCGAGCTGCCCTGGCCGGGCAGCATCCCGCCGCCCTACCCCGCCCGCGTGCTGGCCGAGCCGTGCCGCGCCGCCGTCGTCGACCCGGCCGGACGGCCGGTGGTGGTCGGCCGGCGTGGCGCGGTGAGCGCACCCCCGGCGCGGTTCCGGCCGGGCGACTGCGAGCCCGGGGAGGGCTGGCTGACCGTCGCCGCGTGGGCCGGCCCGTGGCCGGTCGAGGAGCTGTGGTGGGAGCCGGGCGGCGGCCGCCGGGTGGCCCGCTTCCAGCTGGTCGCCACCGACGGCCGGGCCTGGCTGGCCACCTTCGACGACACGCTCGCCGGCTGGGTCACGGAAGCGGCGTACGACTGATGGGCTGGAACAACCCCGCCATCCCGTGGAAGGAGCTCGAACGCAGGCTGTCGGCCAAGCCCGGCAGCGACGACGCGCCGATCTCCCGCAAGAAGCGACTCAAGGGCATCGACGTGACGCCGCCGGAGCGGCCCGGGACGCCCTACGCCGAGCTGCACTGCCACTCGGCGTTCAGCTTCCTCGACGGGGCCAGCGGCCCGGCCGAGCTGGTCATCGAGGCGATCCGGCTGGGGCTGCACGGACTGGCGATCACCGACCACGACGGGTTCTACGGCGCGCCGCTGTTCGCCGAGGCGGCCCGGCTGCACCCGGCGGCTCCGCGGACGATCTACGGCGCCGAGCTCTCCCTCGGCCTGACCACGGCGCAGCTCGGCGTCGCCGACCCCGGGGCCGACTCGGGCGGCAGCCACCTGCTGGTGCTCGCCCGCGGCGTGGCCGGCTACCACCGGCTGGCCGCGGCGATCACCGACGCCCAGCTGCGCGGCGACGAGAAGGGGCGCCCGGTCTACGACCTCGACGAGCTCGCCGAGCGGGCCGCCGGTGACTGGCTGGTGCTCACCGGCTGCCGCAAGGGCGTCGTCCGGCAGGCGCTGGCCCGCCGCGACCCGGCCGGCGGGTCGCGGGCCGCCGCCGAGGCCCTGACCGGCCTGGTCGACCGCTTCGGCCGCGACAACGTCGCGGTCGAGCTCTCCGACCACGGACTGCCGCTCGACTCGACCCACAACGACCTGCTCGCCCAGCTCGCCGCCGACGCCGGCCTGCCCACGGTCGCCACCAACAACGTCCACTACGCCACCCCCGAGCGGCACCGGCTGGCCGACGCGATGGCCGCCGTCCGCGCCCGGCGCAGCCTGGCCGAGATGGCCGGCTGGCTGCCCGCCGGGTCCGCCCACCTGTGCACCGGCGACGAGATGGCGGCCCGGTTCGCCCGCTTCCCCGGAGCCGTCGCCCGGAGCGTGACCCTCGCCGACGAGTGCGCCTTCGACCTGCGCACCGCCAAGCCGGAGCTCCCCAGCCGGGGCATCCCGGCGGGGGAGACCGCGGCCAGCTGGCTGCGGCGTCTCGTCGCCGACGGCTTCGTCGAGCGCTACGCCGCGGCCAACCCGGACGACCCCGCGTTCGTGCAGCGCGCCCGCGAACGGGTCGACCACGAGCTCGAGGTGGTGATCCGCAAGAACTTCCCCGGCTACTTCGTGATCGTCCACGACATCGTCGCCTTCGCGCGGTCCCGGGGCATCCTCTGCCAGGGCCGGGGCAGTGCGGCGGCCAGCGCGATCTGCTACGCGCTGGGCATCACCGCGATCGACCCGGTCTTCTACCGGCTGCCCTTCGAGCGGTTCATCTCCGAGCACCGCGAGGAGGAGCCCGACATCGACGTCGACTTCGACTCCGACCGGCGCGAGGAGGTCATCCAGTGGGTCTACGACACCTACGGCCGGCACAACGCCGCCCAGGTCGCCAACGTCATCGGCTACCGACCCAAGATGGCCGTCCGCGACGCCGCCAAGGCGCTCGGCTACTCGCCCGGCCAGCAGGACGCCTGGTCCAAGCAGGTCTCGAGCTGGACCAACGTCGAGGCACCACCGGACGCGGGCGTCCCGGACGGCGTGCTCGACCTGGCGCAGGAGTTCCACGGAGCGCCGCGCCACCTCGGCATCCACTCCGGCGGGATGATCCTCACCGAGCGGCCGATCGGTGAGGTCTGCCCCATCGAGCGGGCGCGGATGGAGAAGCGGACCGTGCTGCAGTGGGACAAGGACGCCTGCGAGTTCATGGGGCTGGTGAAGTTCGACCTGCTCGGGCTCGGCATGCTCGCCGCCCTCGACCACCTGATGAGGATCGTCGCCGAGCACCTCGGGGAGCGGTGGGAGCTGGCGACCATCCCCAAGGAGGAGCCGGCCGTCTACGACATGCTCTGCCGGGCCGACTCGATCGGCGTCTTCCAGGTCGAGTCACGCGCGCAGATCGGCACCCTGCCGCGGCTGCAGCCGCGCTGCTTCTACGACCTGGCCATCGAGATCGCGCTGATCCGGCCCGGCCCGATCCAGGGCGGCGCGGTGCACCCCTACGTCCGCCGGGCCACCGGCCGCGAGCCCGTGGACTACGCCCACGAGCTGCTCGAGCCGGTGCTCGAGCGGACCCTCGGCGTACCCCTCTTCCAGGAGCAGCTGATGGAGATGGGCCGGGTGCTCGGCGACTTCTCCGCCGACGACGCCGACCTGCTGCGCCGCGCGATGGGCTCCAAGCGCGGCGTCGAGCGGATCGAGTCGCTCAAGGCACAGCTGCTGAAGGGGATGCGCGACAAGGGGATGGAGGAGGACGTCGCCCATGCGACCTACGTCCAGATCCTCTCCTTCGCCAGCTTCGGCTTCGCAGAGTCACACTCGCTGTCCTTCGCCAAGCTCGTCTACGCCAGCTCGTGGTTCAAGCTGCACTACCCCGGCGCCTTCCTGGCCGGGCTGCTGCGGGCGCAGCCGATGGGGTTCTACTCCCCGCAGTCGCTGGTCCAGGACGCCCGCCGGCACGGGGTGGACGTACGCCGGCCCGACCTGCTCCTCTCGGGGGCGATGTCCGACCTCGAGCCGCTCGCCCCTTCCGCTGGTCGAGTAGCGAGCGCCAGCGAGCGGATCGGGACCATCGAGACCGGCGGCCACGACGCGTGCCTCCGCGACCACCCCGAGAAGACCGCCTGGGTGCCCGGCACGCCCGACCCGACGCCGGAACACCGCCGTGACGGCGCCTTCGCGGTGCGGCTCGGGCTCGACTCGGTCCGGGGGATCGGCACGGAGACCGCCGAGCGGATCGTCGCCGCGCGCGACGAGCGGCCGTTCGCCGACCTCGCCGACCTCTCCCGACGGGCCCGGCTGACCCGCGAGCAGCTCGAGGCGCTCGCGACGGCGGGTGCGGTGGAGGGCCTCTCGAGACGCGAGGCGCTCTGGGTGGCCGGCTGGACCGAGTCCGCCGACCAGCTCCCCGGGACCGCCCCGGTCGTCGAGGCGCCGCCGCTGCCGGAGCTCGACGAGGTCGAGCTGACGCTGGCCGACCTGTGGGCGACGGGGACGACTCCGGACGGCCACCCCTTCGCCCACCTGCGCGCCCAGCTGGCCGGAAGCGGCGTGCTCTCCATCGGCGACCTGGCGTCGGTCGAGGGCGGCCGGCGGGTCACCGTCGCCGGGCTGGTCACCCACCGGCAGCGGCCCGCGACGGCCGGCGGTGTCACGTTCCTCAACCTCGAGGACGAGACCGGCATGCTCAACGTCATCTGCACCGAGGGACTCTGGCGGCGCCACCGCAAGATCGCCGTCTCGTCCTCCGCGATGCTCGTCCGCGGCATCCTCGAGCGCAGCGACGGGGTCACCAACCTCGCCGCCGACCGGCTCGCCAGGCTCGGCGAGGTCGCCCCGAGCGCCGACGCCGCGCTCGCCGCCCGGCACCGGTCCCGCGACTTCCGCTGACCGCTCCGGGCGTGCCCGGCGGGTCTGCGTACCAATCGTGGCTGGTGGAGCTGTTGGGGGCGTGTGGCGCATCATTGGCCACGCCTGTCCCGATCGGTACGCCGGCGGCCGGCTCCGCGTACCAATCGTGGCTGGTGGAGCCGTTGGGGGCGTGTGGCGCATCATTGGCCACGCCTGTCCCGATCGGTACGCCGGCGGCCGGCTCCGCGTACCAATGGTGGTTGGCGAGGCCGAAGGGATCGCCTAACGCAACACCCGGCACTCTGACCCCGATCGGTACGCAGCCGACAGATAACGGTCCAACGCGCAGCCCACCTCGCCGCGACGCCGATTCAGCCGACGGAGTGCTCCGCCGGATACTGGGTCCCATGACCTCCGCGCTGCCCGACGGCGACCCCGTTCCGGCCGACGGCAGCCTCCCCGGGTCGGCGCTCGCCGGCCTCGGCACCCGCCCGTTCGGCCTCTACGTGCACGTCCCGTTCTGCACGGTCCGCTGCGGCTACTGCGACTTCAACACCTACACCGCCCTCGAGCTCGGCCCCAGCGTCGAGCACGGGGGACACCCCGGCGCCAGCCGGCAGACGTACGCCGAGGCGGCGATCGCCGAGGTCCGGCAGGCGCGCCGCGTGCTGGGCGACCGGGACGTCCCCGTGGAGACCGTCTTCTTCGGCGGCGGCACCCCAACCCTGCTCCCGAGCACCGACCTGACCGGGATCGTGCAGGCGATCCGCGACGAGTTCGGGCTGGCCGCCGGCGCCGAGGTGACGACCGAGGCCAACCCCGACAGCGTCACGCCGCAGTCCCTCCAGGAGCTCCGGGAGGGCGGGGTCAACCGGCTCTCCTTCGGCATGCAGAGTGCCGTCCCGCACGTGCTCGACACCCTCGATCGCACCCACGACCCGGCCAACGTCGCGCGGTCGGTCGCGAACGCCCGCGCCGCCGGCTTCGAGCAGGTCAGCCTCGACCTCATCTACGGCACGCCCGGCGAGTCCCTGCAGGACTGGGAGACCAGCGTCGATGCGGCCCTGGCCTGCGAGCCGGACCACGTGTCGGCGTACAGCCTGATCGTTGAGGACGGAACGGCGCTGGCGCGGAGGGTCAAGCGCGGCGAGCTGCCCATGCCCGACGAGGACGACCTGGCCGACAAGTACCTCCTCGCCGACGAGCGGCTCGGGCGCGCCGGCCTGGGCTGGTACGAGGTCTCCAACTGGGCGCGCGACGAGGCGAGCCGATGCCGGCACAACCTGCTCTACTGGACCGGCGCGGACTGGTGGGGCGTCGGACCCGGCGCGCACAGCCACGTCGGCGGCGTGCGCTGGTGGAACGTCAAGCACCCGGTCGCCTACGCCGACCGGATCGCGGCCGGCGTCAGCCCGGCCCACGCCCGCGAGATCCTGGGCGCCGAGGACAGGCACGTCGAGCGGGTGCTGCTCGAGCTCCGCCTCGTCACCGGTCTGACGCTCGACGTGCTGGACGAGGAGGGCCGCGCCGCGGTCCCCGGCCTGGCCGGTCGCGGCCTGCTCACCGTCGAGGGTGAGCGGATCGTGCTCACCCGGCAGGGGCGCCTGCTCGCCGACGGCGTGGTCCGGGACCTGCTGCCCTGACCGCGTCCCTGGCCGACCGACGGCCGGGCCCAGGGGTCCTCCAGGGTCGATCCCGATGGATCCCGGCCGCGAACCGGCCTACCGTCGTGGGCATGAGCGCATCGACCCTCTCCCGCCCCCGCAACGGCCGCATGATCGCCGGCGTCTGCGCCGGGATCGCCTACCGCTTCGGCTGGGACCCGACCCTCGTCCGGGTGATCGCCGTCCTGTCGGTCATCCTGCCCGGACCGCAGGTCCTCGCCTACATCGTGCTGTGGGTCGTGATGCCCAACGAGGACCGCGCGTCCCGCTACTGAGGGTCGACGGGCGCCTCTGCGGTGACCCAGTCGATGAGCTCCTCGACCCGGCCGAGCAGCGCCGGCTCGAGGTCGTCGTAGGTCTTCACCGTCGACAGGATGTGCTGCCAGGCGCGGGCGATGTCGGCCTGGTCGCGGTGCGGCCAGCCGAGGTGCTGGCAGACGCCCTTCTTCCACTCGATGCTGCGGGGGATCGTCGGCCACTCGCGCAGCCCCAGCCGCGCGGGCTTCACCGCCTGCCAGATGTCGATGAACGGGTGCCCCACGATGTGCACCGACGAGCCGTGCGGTCCGCGCCGGATGGCGTCGGCGATCCGGGACTCCTTGGAGCCACGCACCAGGTGGTCGACGAGTACGCCGACCCGGCGCTGCGGCCCCGGCCGGAAGTCGACCAGGTGGTCGGCCAGGTCGTCCACGCCGCCGAGGTACTCGACCACGACGCCCTCGATGCGCAGGTCGTCGCCCCACACCTTCTCGACCAGCTCGGCGTCGTGGCGACCCTCGACGAAGATCCGGGACGCACGGGCGACCCGGGCCGGGGCGTTCGGGACCGCGATCGACCCGGAGGCGGTGCGCTTCGGGCCGGTCGGCGCCGCCGCTCGCACGGGGGCGGTGAGGATGACCGGCCGGCCGTCGAGCAGGAAGCCCGGCCCGAGCGGGAACCCCCGTCGACGGCCGCGCCGGTCCTCGAGGGTGAGCGTGCCGAGGTCGCGGTCGACAGCGACGATCTCGCCGCACCAGTCGGTGGTGACCTCCTCGACCACGGCGCCGACCTCGGCCGCGGTCTCCACGGCGCGGCCGCGCTTGGGCGCGCGCCAGTCGGTGGAGAGGATGTCGGAGCCGTAGCGGTCAGCCATGCCGCCGATTGTCCCAGGAGTCACTGCCGTCACACGGCAGCGACGCTCAGGCCAGCGGGAGTATCGCCCGCCCGGACGGGCCGGACGGGGGCTGCTCCTGCTGGGCGACCAGCAGGGCCAGCTCCGCGTGCTGGTCGAGGACGAAGTCGCGGCCGACCGGCCGCCCGTGACCCGGCACGACGACGGTCGACGCGGTGAGCATCCGGATCACCACCTCCAGCGTCTGGGGCCACTCGGCCAGGAACGAGTCCGGTCCGACGGCCGGCGGCGCCGACTCCTCGACCAGGTCACCGGCCAGCAGGACGTCGGCGTCGGGCACGCGGACCACCAGGTCGCCGCCGGTGTGCCCGCGACCGGGGTGGGCGAGCTCCACGAGCCGGTCGTCCAGGTCGATCACGGCCACGCTCGAGAAGGTCGTGTCCGCGACGACGACGGGGGTGCCGACGATCTCCGGCCCGCGCGGGTCGGCCGGGTCCAAGCCGTAGGTCGCCTTGGCCCGCTCGCCCGCCGCGACCGTTCGGGACGCGGCCACGTCGGTCGCGTGGATCGGCAGGTCGCCGTACGCCGCCCGCAGCTCGGCGTTGCCGAAGGTGTGGTCGAAGTGCTCGTGGGTGTTCACGATGTGGGTGACCGGGCCGACGCCGAGCCGGCGTACGTCGTCCACGACCTGCCGCGCTGCGACGGAGGAGGAGTGGGTGTCGACGATGACGAGGCCGCTCGACCCGCCGATGAGCGTCACGTTGACGTCCCACCAGGCGTAGCGGGCCACCCAGACCCGGTCGGCGATCTCCTCGAACCCGGTGTCGGTCACCCGAGCACTCTAGGGCCCCTTGTAGCATTGGCACTCCGGTCCGGTGAGTGCCAAGACGTCGCGCAGGAGGTGCCGCATGCAGAACGACCGCAGGCTCGCGGTGCTCCGCGCCATCGTGGAGGACTACGTCTCGACCGAGGAGCCGGTCGGCTCCCGGGCGCTGGTCGAGCGGCACGGCCTGGGCGTGAGCCCGGCGACCGTGCGCAACGACATGGCCGTCCTCGAGGAGGAGGGCTACATCGCCCAGCCGCACACCAGTGCCGGCCGGGTGCCGACCGACAAGGGCTACCGGCTGTTCGTCGACCGCCTGACCACGGTCAAGCCGATGAGCCAGGCGGAGAAGCGGGCGATCGCGAGCTTCCTCGACGGGGCCGTCGACCTCGACGACGTCGTCCAGCGCTCGGTGCGGCTGCTCTCCCAGCTCACCCGCCAGGTCGCCGTCGTGCAGTACCCGACGCTGGCCCGCTCCACGGTCCGCCACGTCGAGCTGGTCGCGCTCACGCCGAGCCGGCTCCTCGTCGTGCTGATCCTCTCGACCGGTCGGGTCGAGCAGCGCCTGCTCGAGCTGGCGGCCGAGGTCGACGAGGAGACGCTGGCCGACCTGCGCAGCCGGGTCAACCGGGCCGCCGTCGGCGAGGTGATCGCCGACGCGGCGAGCGGGCTGCGGGCACTGCCCGGGTCCCTCGCCCCGGGTCCGACGGTCGGCGTCGCGGACGCCGTGGTCGAGACCCTGGTCGAGGCGATGTCCGACAACCGCTCCGACGAGCGGATCGCCGTCGCGGGCGCCTCCAACCTGGCCCGCTACGGCGACAGCTTCGACACCTCCGTCCGACCGCTGCTCGAGGCGCTCGAGGAGCACGTCGTGCTGCTCAAGCTCATCGGCGAGGCGACCTCGAGCGGCATGGTGACGGTGCGCATCGGGGCGGAAGGCCCCTACGAGCAGTTCTCCTCGACCAGCGTCGTCACGACCGGCTACGGCCCGGGGGAAGCCGCCCTGGCGACGCTCGGCGTCGTCGGCCCGACCCGAATGGACTACCCCGGCACGATGGCCGCGGTCCGAGCAGTGGCGCGGTACGTCTCGCGCATGCTCGACGAGGCCTGACCCAAGGAAGAAGACGAAAGCGTTGGATCCCTACGAGCTCCTCGGCGTCGACCGCGACGCCGACGACGCCACCATCAAGAAGGCCTACCGGAAGCTGGCCCGGGAGTACCACCCCGACGTCAACCCGGATCCGGTCGCGCAGGAGCGGTTCAAGGAGGTCTCGCACGCCTACGAGATCCTCTCCGACCCGCAGAAGCGGGCGGCGTACGACCGTGGCGGCGACCCGTTCGCGGGTGCGGGCTTCGGTGGCGCGGGGGCCGGCTTCTCCTTCACCGACATCATGGACGCCTTCTTCGGCGGCCAGCCCGGCGCGGGAACGGGCCGCGGTCCGCGCCCGCGGGTACGTCGAGGGCAGGACGCCCTGATCCGGCTCGACGTCGACCTGGCCGAGGCCGCGTTCGGCGTCGCCCGTGAGCTCAAGGTCGACACCGCGGTCACCTGTGAGACGTGCCATGGTGACGGCGCCGCACCTGGCACCAGGCCGGTCACCTGCGAGACCTGCGGCGGCGCGGGCGAGGTCGCCCACGTGCAGCGCTCGTTCCTCGGCGAGATCCGCACCCTGCGTCCCTGCGCGGCCTGCCGAGGCTTCGGCCAGACGATCCCGGACCCCTGCCGCGAGTGCAGCGGCGACGGTCGCGTGCGCACCCGCCGCACCCTGACGGTGAAGATCCCGGCCGGTGTCGACGACGGCACCCGCGTGCAGCTCGCCGGCCAGGGCGAGGCCGGTCCCGGCGGCGGCCCGGCCGGTGACCTCTACGTCGAGATCCAGGTCGCCCGCCACCCGTTCTTCACCCGGCAGGGCAACGACCTGCACTGCAGCGTCAACGTCCCGATGACGGCCGCCGCGCTCGGCACCGTGATGACCCTGCCGACCCTCGAGGCCGACCTCGCCTCCGAGACGTCCTCGCCCGACCTGGTCACCTCCTTCGAGCTCGAGGTCCGCCCGGGCACCCAGTCCGGCACCGACCAGGTCATCCGCGCCTTCGGCGTGCCCGGGCTGCGCGGCGGGCGCGGCGACCTCATCGTCACGGTGCTGGTCGACACCCCGACCGGCCTCGACGCCGCCCAGGAGGAGCTGCTCCACCAGCTCGCGACGCTGCGCGGCGAGGAGCACCCCACCGGCCAGCTGCGGGCCTCGTCCAAGGGTGTCTTCGGCCGCCTGCGCGACGCGTTCAACGGGCACTAGGCCCGATGTCGCTCCCGGTCCACCTCGTCGCGTCGCTGGCCGACGCCTCCGTCGGCGCGACGGTGACCGTCGACGGTGACGAGGCCCACCACGCGGTCGCCGTACGCCGGTTGCGGGTGGGGGAGTCGGTCGTGCTCACCGACGGGGCCGGCGCCTCGGTCGTCGGCGAGGTGGCGTCCACGGGGAAGCGCGTGTTCACCGTGACGGTCACCGAGGTGTCGTCGGCTCCTGCGCCCGCCCCCGCGTTCACCGTCGTCCAGGCGCTGCCGAAGGGGGACCGCGGCGAGCTGGCCGTCGAGGTGCTGACCGAGATCGGTGTCTCCACCGTGGTCCCGTGGGCCGCGTCCCGCTCCGTCGCCGTCTGGAAGGGTGAGCGGGCCGAGAAGTCGCTGGCCCGCTGGCGTGCGACGGCCCGCGAGGCGGCCAAGCAGGCCCGCCGCGCGTTCTTCCCGACCGTCTCGCCGCTCGCCTGCACCGCCGACGTGGCCGCGCTCGTCGCGGCCGCCGACGTCGCGGTCGTCCTGCACGAGGAGTCGGGCTCACCGCTGTCGTCGGTCGACCTGCCCGGGTCGGGCGAGGTGCTGGTCGTGGTCGGCCCGGAGGGCGGGCTCGCCCCCGAGGAGCTGGCGACCTTCGAGGAGGCCGGCGCCGTGACCGTGCGGCTCGGCGCGGAGGTGCTCCGGACGTCGACCGCGGGTCTGGCCGCCGTCTCGGCGCTCCTGTCACGGACGTCGCGCTGGTCCTGACGCCTCCGCTCGGGCCGGCTCAGGGATGCGAGCGGCGGGCGACGGTGACCGCAGCCCCCGCGGCGAGGCCGAGGAGCGCGCCGAGGATCGCCGACGGGACGCCGATCTCGAGGACGGCGAACCACGCGGTCGGCGGGTAGGCGAGCAGGCCGAGGACCAGGCCGACGCACCCTCCGACCACGCCCAGGAGCGTCGCGCCGACCGCCACGAGGCGAGGTACGACCGGCAGCTCGCGGATGTCCTGCGCCAGGGCCATGGCGCCAGTGTGACCCATGCCGGCTCAGCGGGCCAGCAGCGTCTCCACGCGCCCGACCTCCTCGTCGAGGCCCGTCCGCTCGGCCGGGGTCAGCGTGCGGAGCAGCGTGGTGACGTCGACCCGCCCGTCCTGGACGCGCCAGATGCCCTCGAGCGCCCCGTCGACGATGATCACATTGCCCGTCCCGCCGTTGGCCCCCATCCACGCCTTGCGCTGCTCCGGCGTCGTGACCCGGTCGCGGGCGGCGTGGGACAGCCAGAGGTTGTCGTAGGTGCCGAGCAGACGGACGGGCGCGGGCGCGTCCTCGTCGGCGATCTCGCCCTCGGCGACGTCGAACAGCACCCGGCCGGACCCATCCTCGTGCCGGACCAGGTCGTCCATCGCGGTCAGCACCGGGCCGAGCCGCGTGACGCCCGACCACGCCGTGACGTCGGCGGCGGTCGCCGGGCCGAAGGCGGCCAGGTAGCGGCGCACGATCGCCGGCACGTCCGGCTCGGCGAGAGGAAGGCCGGTCCACCGGTCGACGTAGTCGTAGACCACCCCGCCGGACGCCTTCCAGCAGCCGCGCGGTGGCAGCTGGGCCAGCGGCGCCGCGAGCCGGGCGACGCCGCCGAGCGGTGTGGGGTCCGCACCCGGGAAGGCAGCGGCCAGCGCCGGACCGAGGTCGCGCTGGGGGAGCGGACCGTCGGAGAGCGCGTCGCGCAGCGCCTCGCCGAACCGGTCTCGGTCGATGCCCTGCACCGAGCGCAGGTTCTGCGCCGACCGCAGCTCCTGCTCCATCCGTGGCTGCACCCACGGGCGCAGCACGACCGCGTCCTCGGGCGTGAGGAGGTGGACGGTTCCGCGCATCGTGAGCAGCCGCACCAGGCTCCGGTCCTCGAGCCCCCGCGAGACCGCGTGCGGGTCGAAGCCGTCGAGGCGGGCGGCGAGGGAGAGGTACGGCGACCACGGCTCCTGCGCCTGCAGGCCGACGAGCCGCCGGACGAGCTCCGCGGGCGACCCGGTCCCGCGCGAGAGCAGCTGCTGGCGGTGCAGCAGCGTCCGGTTGAGCCGGCGAGCGGACAGCCTCACCGGCGGATCATCGCAGGATCACCGGAGGATCACTGCAGGATCACTGCACGGTGATCGAGCGGGTCACCTTCTGCGGCGGCTTGCCCTCGCCGCCGGACGGGTCGTCGACGCGGACCTCGAAGGTGTAGGAGCCCGGCGCCAGCGTCGACACGTCCACCGAGCCGGCGTACGGGTAGAGCTTGTCCATCCAGCCCTCGGCCGTGAAGTGCCCGTGGAGGACCTTCTGGCCGCTGCCGTCGAGGATCGTCCACGGCACGTTGGCCTCCGGGGAGTTCGCGGTGCCGCTGGCGTCGAACGAGCCGGACACCGTCGCGCCGTCGGCCGGCGTGTCGAGGGTGATCAGCGCGTCAGGATCGGGAGCCGGGGTGTCGGCCGGTGCGCTGGTCTGGGTCGGCGCGGGGTCGGTCGGTTCGACCGGCGCGGAGGTGGTCGGCACAGCGGTGGTCGTCTCGGCGGCCGGGTCCTCGGCGACCGGGGTCTCGTCGCTCCCGCACCCGGCGAGGACGAGCGTGGCCACGGCGGCCGCGGCGAGGGCCGAGGTACGGCGGAGCAGGGTGCTGTTTCCGAGCACGGGGCTGTGTCGCATGGGACCAGTGTGACATCATCGGCGCGTGGCAACGGACGCGAACTGCCTGTTTTGCAAGATCGTCACCGGTGAGATCCCCGGCGACGTCGTCCGCTCCGACGACCGTCTGGTGGCCTTCCGCGACATCGCGCCCAAGGCGCCGCTGCACGTCCTGATCGCGCCGCGCGACCACCAACCGAACGCGGCCGCCTCCGCCGCCGCCGACCCGACCATCGTCGGCGAGCTGGTCGCCGCTGCGGCCGGCATCGCCCAGCAGGAGGGCTACGAGGCCTACAACCTGCTCTTCAACACCGGTGCCGAGGCCGGCCAGACGATCTTCCACACCCACCTGCACCTGCTGGCGGGCGGGATCACGGCGCTCCCGGTCTGAGCCCGAGCCGAGCCGGAGCCGAGCCGGAACAAAGCCGATGGGCGACCGTGTTCCACACGCGTAGCATGGAGGCCCCGGCGGGGCCCCCGCCGTCGACCAGAAAGCTCACGTGACTGAGACTCCCCAGCAGCAGCTGACCACCAAGCACACCGTCGTGGTGCCCAACAGCGTGGACATGGTGAGTGTCCTCGGGCCGGGCGACGAGCACCTGGGGGTGATCGAGTCCCACTTCGACGCCGACGTGCACGTCCGGGGCAACCGGATCACCCTGCACGGCGAGCCCGGCGAGATCGCCCTCATCGAGCGCACGCTCGAGGAGATGGTGACGCTCATCCGCACCGGCCAGGGGCTCTCCTCGGAGGCCGTGGAGCGGATCATCGGCATGCTCCGGGCCGAGACGACCGAGAAGCCCGCCGACGTGCTCAGCCTCAACATCTTGAGCAACCGCGGCCGGAGCATCCGCCCCAAGACCCTGAACCAGAAGCGCTACGTCGACGCGATCGACAAGCACACCGTCACGTTCGGCATCGGCCCGGCGGGCACGGGCAAGACCTACCTCGCCGTCGCCAAGGCGGTCCAGGCGCTGCAGTCCAAGCAGGTCAACCGGATCATCCTGACCCGCCCGGCGGTCGAGTCCGGGGAGCGGCTCGGCTTCCTCCCCGGCACCCTGACGGAGAAGATCGACCCCTACATGCGGCCGCTCTACGACGCGCTGCACGACATGCTCGACCCGGATCTGATCCCGAAGCTGATGGCGTCGGGCACGATCGAGATCGCGCCGCTGGCCTACATGCGGGGCCGGACCCTCAACGACTCCTTCATCATCCTCGACGAGGCGCAGAACACCACGCCGGAGCAGATGAAGATGTTCCTCACCCGGCTCGGCTTCGGCTCCCGGATCGTCGTCACCGGAGACGTCACCCAGATCGACCTGCCGGGCGGCACCCGCTCCGGCCTGCGGGTCGTGGAGGGCATCCTCGACGAGGTCGAGGACATCAGCTTCAACCGGCTGACGAGCCACGACGTCGTACGCCACCGCCTGGTCGGGAAGATCGTGGCCGCCTACGACGACTACGACGCCCAGCAGCCGGGCCCGGAGAGGCGCTGACCGTGAGCATCGAAATCCTCAACGAGTCCGACGCGGACGTCGGCGCCGACGTGGAGGTGCACCTCGCGGAGCTGGCCCGCTTCGTGATGGACCGGCTGCGTGTGCACCCGCAGGCCGAGCTGTGCATCAAGCTCGTCGACGACGCGACCATCGCCGAGCTCAACGAGCAGTGGATGGGCAAGGACGGCCCGACCGACGTGCTCGCCTTCCCGATGGACGAGCTGCGACCCGGCCTGCTCGACGAGGAGCCGGAGGAGGGCGTCCTCGGCGACCTGATGATCGCTCCCGCCATCGCCGCCAAGCAGGGCGCCGCAGCCGGCCACGGCGCGCTCGCGGAGGTCGAGCTGCTCACCACCCACGGCATCCTGCACCTGCTCGGCTACGACCACGCCGAGGCCGACGAGCACCGGGAGATGTTCGAGCTGCAGGCCGAGCTGCTGGCCGCCTTCGGCTCGCAGGCGAAGCCGCCGACCCCGGGTGTCGTCGGCGAGGCGACCCACTGACCCGATGAGCGAACTGTGGCTGCTGGTCACGGCGGCCGTGCTCGTCGTGCTGGCCGGGCTCTTCTCGGCCGCCGACGCGGCCCTCGGGTCGTTCTCGCCCGCGCGCGCCGAGGAGCTTGACGAGGAGCGCCGGCCGGGGTCGAAGCGTCTGGTGACCCTCCTCGAGGACTCGCCCCGCTACCTCAACACGGTGCTGCTGCTGCGGCTGCTCTGCGAGATCGCGGCCACCGTCCTCGTCGCCCTGGAGCTGTC
Organism: Nocardioides terrae; assembly: GCF_900112345.1. GTDB lineage: Bacteria > Actinomycetota > Actinomycetes > Propionibacteriales > Nocardioidaceae > Nocardioides > Nocardioides terrae. The sequence goes on along the minus strand of NZ_FOLB01000001.1, from coordinate 34,782 downwards.
CAAGCTCTACGACCGGTCGTGGTGGCCCACCGTGCTGACCGCGCTCGGCGTGATGCTGGTGGTCTCCTTCGTCGCGATCGGCGTCGCGCCGCGGACGCTCGGCCGGCAGCACAACGAGCGGGTCGCCCTGCTCGCCGCCGGCCCGGTCACGGCCATCACGACGGTCCTCGGGCCGCTGCCGCGGCTGCTCATCCTGGCCGGCAACGCGCTCACGCCCGGCAGGGGCTTCCGCGAGGGACCGTTCAACACCGAGACCGAGCTGCGCGAGATGGTGGACCTGGCCGAGGCGTCCTCGCTGATCGAGGGCGACGAGCGCCGGATGATCCACTCGGTCTTCGAGCTCGGCGACACCACCGCGCGGGCGGTGATGGTGCCCCGCGGCGACATGATCTACATCGAGCGCCACAAGAACCTCCGGCAGACCATGTCGCTCTTCCTCCGCAGCGGCTTCTCGCGGATCCCGGTCGTCGACGACAATCTCGACGACGTGGTCGGCGTGGCCTACCTCAAGGACGTCGTCCGGCGTGACTTCGAGGCGCCCGACGTGGAGTTCACCCAGCGCGTCGACGAGATGATGCGGCCGCCGTACTGGGTGCCCGAGTCCAAGCCCGTCGACGAGCTGCTCAAGGAGATGCAGGCCCGGCGCCAGCACATCGCCATCGTCGTCGACGAGTACGGCGGCACGGCCGGTCTCATCACCATCGAGGACATCCTCGAGGAGATCGTCGGCGAGATCACCGACGAGTACGACACCGAGGACGTCTCGCCCCAGGTGTTCGACGACGGCTCCGTCCGCGTGCCGGCCCGCTTCCAGGTCGACGACCTCGACGAGCTGGTCGGCATCGACGTCGAGGAGGAGGACGTCGACTCCGTGCGCGGCCTGATGGCCAAGCACCTCGGCCTGGTGCCGATCCCCGGATCGGTCGTCGAGGCCCACGGCCTGCGGTTCACCGCCGAGGAGACCGCCGGCCGCCGCAACCGGATCGGCACCGTGCTGATCGAGCGACTCGAGAAGGAGCCACTCCGAGATGACTGAGACCGAGCCGTCCGGGACGCCCGAGCTGCCGACCGAGGACAAGAAGCTGGTGACCCTGGCCCGCGCCACCCGGGCGCGGACCGGTGCCGCGCAGGGCGCGGCCGTCCGCGACCAGGACGGCCGCACCTATGCGGCGGCCACCGTGTCGCTGCCCTCCCTCGAGGTCTCCGCCGTCGGCGTCTGCGTCGCGATGGCGGTCGCGTCCGGCTCGACCGGGCTCCAGGCGGTCGTCGTGCTCGGCGACGGTGGGGTCGCTGACGCCGACCTCGCCATCGTCCGTGACTTCTCCGGCGCGGGCGTGACCGTCCACGGGGGGGACGCCCGAGGGACCATCTCCACGACGACGGCCAGCTGAGCGGGTCCGTGACGGTGGGTCAGCGGACGCGGATCGAGCTCGGCACCCGGGAGGACCTCGGCGCCGACTGCTCGAGCTGCTTCGGGCTGTGCTGCGTCGCGCTCGCGTTCGCCCGCTCGGCCGACTTCCCGATCGACAAGGCGGCCGGCGAGCCCTGTGTCCACCTCGACAAGGCCGATGCGTGCCGGGTGCACGCCGAGCTGCGGCCGCTCGGCTTCAAGGGCTGCACCGTCTTCGACTGCTTCGGCGCCGGCCAGAAGGTGTCGCGGCTGGCGGACGGCCGGTCCTGGCGCGAGGACGCCGCCGTCCGGACGCAGATGTTCCAGGCGTTCCCGGTGGTGCGTCGGCTGCACGAGCTGCTCTGGTACCTCGACCAGGCGATCACGCTCACCGGCGACAGCGCTGATGCAGCCGAGGCACTGGTGGAGCGCTTCGAGCAGGTCCGCGCGCTCAGCGACCTCGGCCCGGACCGGCTCGCCGCGCTCGACGTCGACGCGGAGTACGACCGGGCCCGGCCGTTGCTGCTCGCCGCTAGCGAGCACGCCCGCCGCGGCCACGAGCCGGCTGATCCCGGCCGGCTACGCCCGGGCAGCGACCTCAGCGGCGTTGCGCTCGCGGGTGCCGACCTCTCCGGGCTCACGCTGCGCGGCGCGGTCCTGATCGGCGCCGACCTGTCCGGCGCCCGGTTGTGGCGGTGCGACGTGCTGGGCGTGGACCTGCGCGACGCCGACCTCGCCGGGGCCGACCTCGGCCGGGCGATCTACCTGACGCAGATGCAGGTCAGCAGCGCCCGCGGCGACTGGGCGACCGTGCTGCCGCCCGGCTTCGAGCGTCCATCCCACTGGTAGGTCCACCCGAGCGGTCCGCGGGTGCGGGAGGATGGGCCCGTGCGCCACATCGTCCAGAGCAAGAAGCTGCGAAACGTCCGCTACGACGTCCGGGGTCCGATCCTCGAGGAGGCCCAGCGCCTGGAGGCGCAGGGCCACAAGATCCTCAAGCTCAACATCGGCAACCCCGCACCCTTCGGCTTCGAGGCTCCCGAGGCGATCGTCGCCGACATGGTCCACCACCTGCCGATGGCCCAGGGCTACTCCGACTCGCGCGGCATCTACTCCGCCCGCACGGCGGTCGCGCAGTACTACCAGTCGCGCGGCCTGCTCCAGACCGAGGTCGACGACGTCTTCATCGGCAACGGCGTCTCCGAGCTCATCACGATGGTCCTCCAGGCGTTCCTCGACGACGGCAACGAGGTGCTCGTGCCGGCGCCCGACTACCCGCTGTGGACGGGCCAGGTCACGCTGTCCGGCGGGACGCCGGTGCACTACCGCTGCGACGAGGCGAACGGGTGGAACCCCGACCTCGCCGACATCGAGTCGAAGATCACGGAGAACACTCACGCGATCGTCATCATCAACCCCAACAACCCCACCGGCGCCGTCTACAGCGAGGACATCGTCAAGGGGCTGGTCGACATCGCCAGGCGCCACGACCTCGTCGTCTTCGCCGACGAGATCTACGAGAAGATCCTCTTCGACGGCGCGGCACACCACCACGCCGCGGCGTACGCCGGCGACGACGTGCTGTGCCTGACCTTCAGCGGCCTCTCGAAGGCCTACCGGGTGTGCGGCTACCGGGCCGGCTGGGTGATGATCTCGGGCCCGAAGGAGCTCGCGACCGACTTCCTCGAGGGCCTGACCCTCATCGCGAACATGCGCATGTGCGCCAACGTCCCCGCCCAGCACGCCATCCAGACCGCCCTGGGCGGCTACCAGTCGATCGAGGAGCTCATCGTCCCCGGCGGCCGCTTCTACGAGCAGAGCATGCTGGCCGACCGGATGCTCAACGAGATCCCCGGCGTCTCCTCGGTCCGCCCGAGCGGTGCGCTCTACTGCTTCCCGCGCCTGGACCCCGAGGTCTACGCGATCGAGGACGACGAGGAGTTCGTCCTCGGCCTGCTGCGGGCGAAGAAGATCCTGGTCACCCACGGCACCGGCTTCAACTGGTTCGCGCCCGACCACTTCCGGCTGGTCACCCTCCCCGAGGTGGACGTGCTCGAAGAGGCGATCGGCCGGATCGCCAGCCACCTCGCGACCCTGCGCTGAGCCGACCGGCGCACCGGACGATGACCGACATCCCCGACCCCGAGCAGGCGCGCCGGCGCCTCGACGAGGAGCGACAGCAGACCCTGCGCCGGCTGGCGAGCCTGCGCGACGACTTCGACGCGGTGGTCGCGGCGTCGCGCGACACCAACGCCGACGACGAGCACGATCCCGAGGGCGCGACCATCGCGTTCGAGCGCTCGCAGGTCGACTCGCTCCTCCGGCAGGGCCGGCGACACCTCGAGGAGGTCGACGCGGCACTGGAGCGGGTGGAGGCGGGAACCTACGGGATCTGCGAGACCTGCGGCGGCCCCATCGGCGAGGGACGGCTCGATGCCCGGCCCGTCGCACGGACCTGCATCCGGTGCGCCGGCGCATAGCGCAGATTGGGGACTGTCGACATCGGTCGCTCCCGCCGGTCCCGCAGGCGTCCTAGCGTCCGAGGATCGGGCGATCCGGGAGGAGGCTACCGATGGCGGTGCAGGACGACCCGAAGTTCCAGCAGCTGGTCGTGGCCTTCGTCGAGGAGTGCAGCCACCGCGGCGTCCGGCTGGACCGGGCCGCCGCCGAGGGCGTCCTCGCCAGCCAGCTCTCGTTGTACGCCGGGCGGGCGCGGGTCAGCGAGATGGAGGTCCTCGAGAGGTACTTCGACGAGCGATGGCCCCGTCGGTTCGCCGTCCTCTTCGTGCGGTGCGACGGCGGCATCGGCCGCAGGTCCGTCGAGCCGGACCGGTCCTACGCGCTCGCGAATGCCTGCAGCCTGCTGACCGCGCTGGCCAAGGCGGTCGAGCTGGCGGTCGCCAGCGGTGGCCATGCGGATCGCGACGAGTGCGACCTCGCGATCGCGAGCGCGGCGGCCTGTGTCGCCGAGCTGGGCGCGGCGGTGCGCTCGCGGACGACGCCGGACGTCGTCCTGCCGGGCTCGGCGGTCCGGTTCGCGCGGGAGGTCCTCGACGTGGCGGCCGAGCGCGCGGCGTCGGGCAGCTGGCGGTGCTGCTGGTGCTCCGACGTCCGCCACGAGCACGAGCAGCCCCAGGTCGTCGTCGAGCAGCTCCAGGTCGACCTTCTGCTGGTCCGCTGACCCGCGTCCACGCGGAGCGGCTCACTGCTCGCGGCGGACCGCCTCGGTGCAGCTGGCGACGAAGTCGCCGATGATGAACTCGTACCAGTCCCAGGGGCAGGTCGCGATCTGCTTGCCGTCGGACAGCAGGGCGACGGTCCGCTCCCAGTCGCGGTCGGGGAGATGGGTGCGCTCGACGTAGAGCGGCTCGAGCACCTCCACCCGTTCCAGCGTCTCGTCGAGCCGAGCCACCGTCGCGACCGAGTCCCTCATCCTCTGCTCGAGCTCATGGCGCCGACGCATCCGCTCCCAGCCACCGATCGCCGGGAAGTCCACCCTCGGCGGGCGGCGGAGGAGGACGCAGTCACGGCCGGGCCACTCGAGCAGCCAGTGGACCTGGCGATGGGAGGTCTTGGCGAGGGCGGCCTGCGCGGCGCCGTGGGCGTCCTCCGGGAGCCGGTACAGCTCCCAGGCGTGCTGGTCCATGTCGAAGTGCACCGGCTCCGAGGGCCGGTCGTCGTGCCAGCCGTAGATCAGCGACCCCAGCGAGAGGTCGTCGATGACGCGCTGGTCATCGGCTGCTTGTCCCGCGAACCGTCCCGCGGACTGACCCTCGAACTGACCCTCGGACGACTGCTCGCGTCCCTCGGACTCCGGCTCGAACACCGACACCCTCCCGGTACACCCCCGTGCCAGCCCCGAGATGCCGACCTGCTTCCGCAGGTAGTACCCGCCGGACGACCGGCTCACTCCAGCGGGAGCGTCCCCAGCTCGACGGTGATGTGGATGCCGTCCTCCTCGCGGTAGGCGGTCAGACCGGTCATCGTCGCGATGTCGGGCTTCTTGGCGCGCATGTGCACCAGCAGCGCCTCGATCGCCAGGGCGAGGCGCGCCTGGGTCACGGGCTTGCTTCGCCATTTCACCTGGTTGCTCTCGAAGTGGGGCCAGGCCTTCTCGGCCAGGGTCGCGATCGCGTCACGCTCGGCAGCGGTGGACACGGGCTAGCTCCTCGCTCGGCGGGGGTGGGGGCGAGTCGAGGATAGGGGAGCGCCCGGAGTCGCTCCTCACCGGTCCGCGGACCCCGAGCGTGGACGCGAACGATGAGGAGTAAGTTGACGCGCGTGACGACCGGAGGGACGCCGTCCAGGACCCAGTCCACCGCCTGGCGGCGGCATGAGGAGGCGGTGGAGCGGCTGCGCGCGTCGTACGCGCAGATCCCCGCCGGCGCACCCGTGCGGCTCGCCAAGAGGACCACGAACCTGTTCCGCGCGCGCGCCGCGTCGACCGCCCCCGGGCTCGACGTCAGCGGCCTGAGCGGCGTGATCGAGGTGGACGCCGAGGCGCAGACCGCCGACGTCCAGGGCATGTGCACCTACGAGGACCTCGTCGACGCCACCCTCGCCCACGGCCTGATCCCCTACGTCGTGCCCCAGCTGCGCACGATCACGCTCGGCGGGGCGGTGACCGGGCTCGGCATCGAGTCCACCAGCTTCCGCAGCGGGCTGCCGCACGAGTCGGTCGTCGAGATGGACGTCTTCACCGGCGCCGGCGAGGTCGTCACCACCCGACCCGGCGACGACCTCTTCGAGACCTTCCCCAACTCCTACGGCAGCCTCGGCTACGCCACCCGGCTCAGGATCAGGCTGGAGAAGGTCCCCAGCTTCGTCAGCCTCCGCCACGTCCGCTTCGACGACGCCGACCTGCTCGCCAAGACCATCGGGGAGATCACCGCGGCCGGCGAGTACGACGGCACGCGGGTCGACGGCCTGGACGGCGTCGCGTTCGCGCCGGGGGAGTACTACCTGACGCTGGCGACCTGGACCGACCGGACGGGCGGCACGACGCCCAGCGACTACACCGGCCAGCAGGTCTACTACCGCTCGATCCAGCAGCGCGCCACGGACCTGCTGACCGTCCACGACTACCTGTGGCGCTGGGACACCGACTGGTTCTGGTGCTCGGGGGCGTTCGGTGCGCAGAACCCGACCCTCCGCCGGCTCTGGCCCAAGCGCCTGCGCCGCAGCGACGTCTACATGCGGCTGCTCGGGCTGGACCGCCGCTTCGACATCGCCGACCGGCTCGACCGGCGGGCCGGCCGGCCGCTGCGCGAGCGCGTCGTCCAGGACGTCGAGGTCCCCGTCGAGAACCTGCCGGCGTTCCTCGAGTGGTTCGACCGCGAGGTCGGGATGCGGCCGGTCTGGCTGTGCCCCCTGGTGGCGCACCAGAAGTGGCCGACGTACCCCCTCCGGCCCGGCGAGGTCTACGTCAACGTCGGCTTCTGGGGGACGGTCCACGTCGGGCCGGACGCGCCCAACGGGCCCAAGAACCGCGCCATCGAGACGAGGGTCCACGAGCTCGGCGGCCACAAGTCCCTCTACTCCGAGGCCTTCTACGACCAGAAGACCTTCGACGCGCTCTACGACGGTGCCAACCTGGCCGCCGTCAAGGCGAAGTACGACCCCCAGCACAGACTCACGAGTCTCTACGAGAAGGCGGTGAAGAAGCGGTGACGACACCCGACATCGCAGGCACGATCAACGGGTTGTTCGAGGGGGGTCTGCCCATCCGGCTGACCGCCTTCGACGGCAGCCAGGCCGGCGCGGCCGACTCGCCGTACGGCATCGAGGTGCTCAACAAGCGCGGCCTGCAGTACATCCTGACCGCCCCCGGCGACCTCGGCCTGGCCCGTGCCTACGTCAGCGGCGACCTCGAGCTGCACGGCGCCCACCCCGGTGACCCCTACCCGCTGCTGGCGCAGATCCTCGAGCGGACCGACTTCTCGCGTCCGTCGATCGCCGACATCGCGGGCCTGGTCCGGACCCTCGGGATCAGCAGCTTCAACCCGCCCAAGCCGCCGCCGCAGGAGCACCTGCCCGCCTGGCGGCACAAGGCCGAGGCCCTGCGCGGCAACGTCGCCGCCGTCGCGCGGTGGGGACGGCACTCGCAGGAGCGTGACGCCGAGTCCATCCACCACCACTACGACGTCTCCAACACGTTCTACGAGTACGTGCTCGGCCCGTCGATGACCTACACCTGTGCCGTCTTCCCGACCGCCGACGCGACCCTCGAGGAGGCGCAGGAGAACAAGTACGACCTGATCTGCCGCAAGCTCGACCTCAAGCCGGGCCAGCGGCTGCTCGACCTCGGCTGCGGCTGGGGCGGCATGGTGCGCCACGCCGCGAAGCACTACGGCGTCAAGGCGCTCGGCGTGACGCTGAGCCGCGAGCAGGCGACCTGGGCGCAGGAGGAGATCAAGCGGCAGGGCCTCGACCACCTGGCCGAGGTGCGCTTCTCCGACTACCGCGACGTGCCCGAGACCGGCTTCGACGCCGTCAGCTCGATCGGTCTGACCGAGCACATCGGCGTGAGCAACTACCCTGCCTACTTCGGCTTCATCCGTGACCGGCTCAAGCCGCAGGGCCGGATGCTCAACCACTGCATCACCCGCGACCACAACAACGTCAAGGGCGCCGCGGGCGCCTTCATCGACCGCTACGTCTTCCCCGACGGAGAGCTGATCGGCTCCGGGACCATCGTCACCGCGGTCGAGAACCAGGGCCTCGAGGTGCAGCACCACGAGAACTTCCGGGTCCACTACGCCAAGACGCTGACGGGCTGGAACAAGAACCTCGTCGACAACTGGGACGCCTGCGTCGCCGAGGTCGGCCTGCCCACCGCCAAGGTCTGGGGTCTCTACATGGCCGGCTCCCGGCTCGGGTTCGAGCGCAACATGATCCAGCTGCACCACGTGCTCGCGACCCGGACCGTCGACGGCGTCTCGGACTACCCGCTGCGGCACGAGTTCGGCGCCTGACGTCGGATCGGCCGCTCGCCGTTCGTGGAGAGGGTGACCACCACCCGCACTCCCGGAGGAGAGAGCGCCATGAAGACGAAGAACCTCGCCGGCGCACACGGCGTCCCGACGATGGACTGGGACGCCGTGCGCACCCGCCTCGAGGCGGGCTTCGACCAGGGGCCCGGCTCGCAGGAGGGCGAGCCCGGCCGCTACTCGACCTGGGTGACGACCGTCGGCCCCGACGGCCGCCCCCACATGAACGCCGTCGGCGCGATCTGGCTCGACGACCACTTCTACCTCGTCACCGGGCCCGGCACGCGGCGTGGCCGCAACCTCGCCCACGACCCGAGCTGCGCGATAGCCCTCTCGGTGCGCGAGTTCGACCTCGTCGTCGAGGGGCGCGCCGTGCGGGTCCTCGGCGACGAGCTCGAGCACGTAGCGGCCCGCTACCGGGAAATCGGCTGGCCCGCCGAGGTGGTCGGGACCGGCGAGGGGCTGGAGGCGCCGTTCATGGCCCAGTCCGCCGGTCCCGCCCCGTGGCACGTGCACCGGGTCGACGCGACCTCCGCCCACGCGGTCGAGTGCGTCGAGCCGGGCCGAGCGACCCGCTGGACGTTCTGACCGTCGCCCGGCTGCCGCGCCCCCGGGTGGCTCGGGTCTCCCGGCGGTGCGCGGATAACCTTGCCGGGTGAGCGTGAGGGCTGAGCAGTACGACGCACGGGTGATCACCCGCGAGGTGCTCTCGCCGCACCTGGTTCGGATCGTGCTCGACGTTCCGGGGTTCGTCTCGACGGGCGTCCCGGACGAGTGGGTCGGCCTGGTCGTGCCCGGGCAGTTCCAGTCGCGCTACTACACCGTCCGCTCGGTCCTGCCGTCCGCGGGCTCCGTCCGGCTCACCCTCGACATCGTGGTCCACGAGACCGGCTTGGTGACCGAGTGGGCCGCCCGTGAGGAGATCGTGGGGGAGACCGTCACGATCACCGAGCCCAAGGGCTCCTTCGAGCTGCCGGAGGACCCGCGCTGGCTGTTGCTCGTCGGCGACCTGACCGCACTGCCCGCGATGGCCCGCATCAGCGAGACCCACGCCGGCCTGCAGACCCGGATCCTCGCCGAGGTGCCCACCACCGACGAGCTCGGCGGCTACCTGCCTGGCCACCCCCAGATCACCTGGCTGGGCGCCGGCGAGGAGTCCCGGCTCGCGTCGGTCGTCGAGGGGCTCGACTGGCCCGAGGGCGACGGCTACTTCTGGATGGCCGGTGAGTCCGCCCAGATGCGCGCGATCCGCAAGCACCTGATGCGGGACCGGCAGCTGCCGAGCCACGCCTACGATGTGATGGGCTACTGGCGCGCGAGCACCGGCCGACAGCCGCGCAGGGTCGACCCCGGACCGGTCTACCGGGCCGGCAAGGCCGCCGGGCTCACCGACGAGCAGATCTGGGCCGACTACGACCAGGCCCAGGAGGCCCAGCAGTGAGCGATTCCCCCTACCGGAGCGGCTTCGTGTCGTTCGTCGGCCGGCCCAACGCCGGCAAGTCGACGCTCACCAACGCCCTGGTCGGCACCAAGGTGGCGATCACCTCCGACAAGCCGCAGACCACCCGCACCGTCGTCCGGGGCATCGTGCACCGCGCCGACGGCCAGCTGATCCTCGTCGACACCCCCGGCATCCACCGGCCGCGGACGCTGCTCGGCGAGCGGCTCAACGACCTGGTCGAGGCGACCTGGACCGAGGTCGACGTCGTGGCGATCTGCTTCCCGGCCAACGAGAAGATCGGACCCGGCGACCGACGCATCGCGGAGAACGCCAACAAGCTCAAGAAGGGCATCAAGCGGGTCGCCGTCGCCACCAAGACCGATCTGGTCGGCCCGGAGCGGATCGCCGAGCACCTGCTCGACATCAGCACGGTCGGCTCCGAACTCGGGATCGAGTGGGCCGAGATCGTCCCGGTCTCGGCGAAGGCCGGTGACCAGGTCGGGCTGCTCGCCGACCTGCTGCTCGGGCTGCTGCCCGAGGGACCGCCGCTCTACCCGGAGGGCGACCTCACCGACAGTCCCGACGACATCCTGGTGGCCGAGCTGATCCGCGAGGCGGCGCTGGACGGCGTACGCGACGAGCTGCCGCACTCCATCGCCGTCGTGGTCGAGGAGATGGCGCTGCGCGAGGACCGGCCCGCGGACAGGCCGTTGATGGACATCCACGCCAACCTGTACGTCGAGCGCGACTCCCAGAAGGGCATCGTGATCGGCCACAAGGGGTCACGACTGAAGGACGTCGGCAAGCGCGCGCGGCTCCAGATCACCGACCTGCTGGGCGTGCCCGTCTACCTCGACCTCCACGTCAAGATCGCGAAGGACTGGCAGCGCGACCCGCGCCAGCTGCGCAAGCTGGGCTTCTGAGCGGTCAGGCCGGCGCCCAGCAGATCCCGTAGGTCTGCCCTGCGTCCCACTGGGCCTGGGTCGGCCACTCGTAGCCCCACTTGTAGTCGAGGGCGTCCTTCGCGACGGCCCGACCCGCCTCCCGGCAGGTCTTCTGGCCGGCCGACTTCGCCGCCGCCTCGCCCGGGTAGGCGTCGGTCGGGAGAGGGATCGTGCGCAGCGCCCGCCAGCTGTGGTCCTCCCCGCACGGCACCCGGCGGAAGCCGGGCGTCCCGGGCTCGGCGGTACCGCACATCGCCCACGGGCCGTCCTCCGCAGCCGATCCCCCCAGCGCGCCCTTGAGCCCGCCGGTCAGCGCGGCGAGCTGCTGGTCGCCCCCGACGGCGATCACGTCGCAGCGGAACCAGTCCGCCCCCTCGTCGGAGGCCTGGACGGTGGGGGTGAACCAGACCGCACGCAGCATCGACAGGCGCAGCTGCTCCGCCGACCCGTCGAGGAACGACGCGAGCCGCTCGGGGCACGTCGTCCGCACCTGGCGCTGGACCCGCGGCGAGTCGACGGCGACGAGGTGGCCGCCCGTCTCGGTCTCGAGCCGCCCGACGGCGTACGTCTGGGACGTGTGCGGCCCCTGGCACGGCACCGGGTCGTCGGTGGTCGTCGGGGCGAGCGCCTGGGCGTAGGTGAGCTGGTGGCAGACCCGGTTCTTCGGCGTCGGGGCGGCCGTCGCCCGCGGGGGCGGTGTCGGCCTCGCGGTCGCGGCCGGGTCGTCGTCGGCCGAGGTGCAGCCGGCGGCGACGAGGAGGACCGCGGCGAGGGCGCTGAGCAGGCGGGTCACTGGTTGGTCTTCGCCCAGCACACCGAACGCCGGTTGCCGGCCTTCCACTCCGCCTCGTGGAACCACGTGTAGGCGTAGTCGTAGTCGCTCGGGTAGCCGAGCCAGGCCGCCACCGAGGAGGCGCAGAAGTCCTTGCTCTTCTTCGCCACCGCCGCGTCGCCCGGATAGGGGTCGTCCGGCTCCCCGACCTTGATCACGGTCACCGCGCGCCAGCTGTGCTGCTTGGAGCAGGGCAGCTTCACGCCGTGGTCGGGGTCGGTCCCGCGCGCGCACGTCATCCACTGGTCGTCCGGCTTGGCCGACATCAGACCCTCGGTCGTCGCGGGGAGGTCGAGGTAGCGCCGGGAGCCGTCGCCGCCGCCGAGCAGGTCGCAGCGGTACCAGCGAGCGCCCTTGGCCCACGCCTTCTCCGAGGGCCGGAACCACACCCAGCTCAGGATGGACCGCATCACGACGCTGTCGGTGGCACCCAGGTGCTCGCTGAGGGCGTCGCCGCACTCCTGGTAGGCCCACGCGTCGAGGTCGGCGTCATGGTAGTCGGCCTTCTTGGCCTCCGCCGGCAGCTTGCCGGCGGCATAGGTCTCGGCGTTGTGCGGCTCGGTGCAGGGGACGAGCTTGCCGGCGTTCGTCGGCTCGGCCATGTCCGCCCGCTTCAGGTTGCGGCAGGCACCCACCTCGGGGACCGCGGTGGAGTCGACCTGCGCCGGGTCGGCACCCGCCGGGACGTCCTTGCCGCCACAGCCCGCCACCAGCGTGAGGGGGAGCAGCACGGAGAGGACGAGGAGGGCGGGGCGCACGGCGTTCGATGCTAGATCAGATGGCCAACTCCCGTGCGCATCGGCGGTGCGCCGGAGACGTCAGGTGATCGCGCACCGCAGGTCGCGCAGGATCCGGGTGAGCAGGCGGGAGACCTGCATCTGCGTCACGCCGAGCTCCTCGCCGATCTGCTCCTGGGTCTGCTCCTCGAAGAAGCGGAGGTAGATGATCCGGCGGTCCCGCACCGGCAGTGTCCGCACGACGGGCGCCAGGGTGGCCCGGGCATCCGCGGCGGCCAGCTCGCCGGCGTCGGCCTCCTCGGTCCCGTCGGGGATGAGCTCGCCGAGCGTCGCGTCGGCCTCGTGACCGACCGGCTGGTCCAGCGAGGTCGGCTGGAAGCACCCGACGGCGGTCATCGCGTCGGCGTACTCGTCGCCGGTGATGCCGAGCGCCTCCTGCACCTCGGCGCCGGACGGCTCACGGCCGAGGTCCTGGGTGAGCTCGGAGACGCAGGCGCTCACCTGCCACTGCAGCTCCTGGACCCGGCGCGGCGGTCGCACCGTCCAGCCGTGGTCGCGGAAGTGCCGCTGCAGCTCCCCGCGGATGGTGGGCACCGCGTAGGTCAGCAGCGGTCGGCCGTGGGAGGAGTCCCACCGGTTGACCGCCTTGACGAGCCCTTCGTACGCCGCCTGCTGCAGGTCCTCGAGGGGGATCCCGCGCCGCTGGTAGCGCGAGGCCACCGCCTCGGCGACGCCGCGGTTGAGGAGGATGACCTGGTCCAGCAGCCGCTGGCGGCGGTCCTCGTCGTCGGTGCGCTCGGCGAGCGCGAGCAGGTCCTCGGTCGTCTCGGCCCGCGCGGCCCGTTCGGCCTGCACACTCGCCGAGGTCGCGATCGTTCGCACGGCAGCTGCCATCTCCAGCCTCCATCCCGAGTGGTGGTGGTGCAGTCCCGCCTAGGAAACTAGCAGCGCCGGAGGCCTCGCGCCGAGCACGTCCGCGGAAGCGTCGTCCCCTCCACGCGGCCCCGATCGTGCTGCTATCGTGATCGGCATCATGATGCGCAGCCTCCTCCTTAGCTGCCGCAGCGGGGCCTGAACGCCGGACCCCTCGCTGCGGAGTTCTTCGTGCGCCCGGCGGCCACCCGCAGCTAGAGGAAAGATCCGAGCGAAGCCATGACCAACCTGAGCAACACCACCAACCAGCAGCGACCCTCCGGCATGCCGGTCCAGCGCTACCGGCCCTTCGTGCCGGTCGACGTCCCCGACCGGACGTGGCCGACGAGGAAGATCACCCACGCGCCGCGCTGGCTCTCCACCGACCTGCGCGACGGCAACCAGGCCCTCATCGACCCGATGACGCCGGCCCGCAAGCTGCAGATGTTCGAGCTGCTCGTCCGGATGGGCTACAAGGAGATCGAGGTCGGGTTCCCGAGCGCGAGCCAGACCGACTTCGACTTCGTGCGCCAGCTCATCGAGGAGGACCGCGTCCCCGACGACGTCCAGATCTCGGTGCTCACCCAGGCCCGCGAGGACCTGATCGAGCGGACGGCGGAGTCGCTGGCCGGCGCGCCACGCGCGACGATCCACCTCTACAACGCGACCGCCGAGCTCTTCCGCCGGGTGGTCTTCGGCGTGACGCCCGAGGAGTGCATCGGCATCGCCGTGCGCGGCACCGAGCTGGTCATGAAGTACGCCGAGCAGCACCTCGGCGGCATCGTCGGGACCGAGGACTTCGGCTACCAGTACAGCCCGGAGATCTTCACCCAGACCGACACCGACTACGCGCTGGAGGTCTGCGAGCGCGTCTCCGACGTGTGGCAGCCCGAGCCGGGCCGCGAGATCATCCTCAACCTGCCGGCCACGGTCGAGATGTCGACGCCGAACACCTACGCCGACCAGATCGAGTACTTCGGCCGCGGGCTGACCCGCCGCTCGGTGTCGGCCGTCAGCCTGCACCCGCACAACGACCGCGGCACCGCCGTCGCCGCGACCGAGCTGGCCCTCATGGCCGGCGCCGACCGCGTCGAGGGCTGCCTGTTCGGCCACGGCGAGCGCACCGGCAACGTCGACCTGGTCACCCTCGGCATGAACCTGTTCAGCCAGGGCATCGACCCGATGATCGACTTCTCCGACATCGATGAGATCCGTCGCACCGTCGAGTACGCCACCAACCTGCCGGTCCACCCGCGCCACCCCTACGCGGGCGACCTGGTCTACACCGCCTTCTCCGGCTCCCACCAGGACGCCATCAAGAAGGGCCTGGAGGACCTCGACCGCATCGCGGCCGAGCGCGGCGTGCCGGTCGGCGAGCTGCCGTGGGAGGCGCCGTACCTGCCGATCGACCCGAAGGACGTCGGCCGCACCTACGAGGCGGTCATCCGGGTCAACAGCCAGTCCGGCAAGGGCGGCGTGGCCTACGTCCTCAAGTCCGAGCACAAGCTGGACCTGCCGCGGCGCGCCCAGATCGAGTTCAGCCGGGTCATCCAGCAGCACACCGACGCCGAGGGCGGCGAGGTCGGCGCGGACCGGATCTGGGAGATCTTCCGGGCCGAGTACCTCGCCCAGGAGTCGCCCCTGAAGCTGAACTCCGTGCACACCTCCTCGGCGGCGGGGGAGAAGGACGCCCTCACCGTCAACGTGTACGTCGACGGCGAGCTGCGCACGCTCGAGGGCAGCGGCAACGGCCCGATCGCGGCGTTCGTCGACGCGATCAACGCGGCGGGCCAGGAGAGCGGCCACGAGTGGGACGTCCGCGTGCTGGACTACGCCGAGCACGCGCTGTCCTCCGGCGGCGACGCGCTCGCGGCGGCCTACGTGGAGTGCTCGGTCGGCTCGGAGATCTTCTGGGGCGTGGGGATCGACGCCAACATCGTCACCGCGTCGCTCAAGGCCGTCATCAGCGCCGTCAACCGCGCTCGCTGACCTTGTTGCTCGCCTTGTGAGTGCCAGCGTGACCGTGGGGTCACGCTGGCACTCGCAAGGCCGGGCTCAGTGCTCCTCGCGGACGGCCTGCCGGATCTGGTCGGTCGAGGTGCGGATGACGTCGCTGATCAGCTCGGTGGTGCGCGGGTCGGCCAGGGCCCGGTCGAGGATGCGCAGGATCGTGTCGGTGGTCGAGCGGACGATGTCGTCGTGGAACGGCACGAACCGCAGCCGGCCGGCCGTCCTGTCCTCCTTGACGAGCTCGAGCACCATCGCCTCCAGCTCGTTGCGGTTCTGGTCGATCGCGTGCTTGATGTTGTCGGCGTAGGCGCCCTTCTTCATCACCGCCACGACCTCGTCGAGGACGGCCACCGTGATGGGACGCTTGATCGCGTCGACGATCGGGTCGGCGAAATGCTTGACGAGGGCGGCGGTGAAGCGGTCGCCGAAGATGTTGTCGGCCCGGTCCGCGAGGCGGGCGACCCGCGCCAGGAGCACGACCCACAGCACCCAGTCGTGGTGGCCCGCGGCCGGCAGCGCGAAGGGCACGATCGCGGGGATCTCCCACCAGTGCCGGCCGAGGTAGGCCCGTCCGGTCCGGGAGCGCAGCCAGCGCAGGCAGATCGCGAGCGCGAACAGGACGCACACCGCGAGGTCGACGCCGACCAGCCAGTCGTGCCGGTCGGCACGGGAGCCGGCGTACGGCGGCTGGGGTCCGAAGATGAACCAGGCGTTGAGGGCGACGGCCACAGCAGCGAGGACCAGCAGGCTCCAGTCGAGCAATGTGCCGCGCCGCCCGGAGATCCGACGCCACTCCTCGTGCGCCGTCCGGTCCGCCGTCCGGTCGGCCGGTAGGCGGGTCCGCTGCGTGGCGTCCCACGCGCCTGGGGTCATGGGCGCACAATATGCGAGTGCCTCTCTACCGCGACGAGGCGATCGTGCTGCGCACCCACAAGCTGGGGGAGGCCGACCGCATCATCACCCTGCTGACCCGCCAGCACGGGCGGGTGCGCGCGGTGGCCCGCGGGGTGCGTCGCACGACGTCGAGGTTCGGGTCGCGGCTCGAGCCGTTCATGCACGTCGACCTGCAGCTCTCCGAGGGGCGCTCGCTCGACCACATCACCCAGGCGGAGACGCTGACGCCGTTCCACGCGGGCATCGGCGGCGACTACGACCGCTACACCGCCGGGACGGTGATGCTGGAGACCGCCGACCGGCTCGTCGCCGAGGAGCGCGAGCCGTCGCTGCAGCAGTTCCTGCTCCTGGTCGGCGGGCTGCGCGTGCTCTCGTCGGGGGAGCGCCGAGCGTCCCAGGTCCTCGACTCCTACCTGCTGCGCTCGCTGGCGGTGGCCGGCTACGCGCCCTCGTTCGACGGCTGCGCGCGCTGTGGCCTGATGGGCCCGCACCGCTGGTTCAACCCCTCGCTCGGCGGGATGCTCTGCGCGACCTGCCGGGTGCCCGGCTCGGCGTCGCCGGCACCTGAGACGCTCGCGCTGCTCGGCGCACTGCTGGCCGGCGACTGGCCGGTCGTCGAGGCGGCCGAGCCACGCCACCTGCGGGAGGCGAGCGGCCTGGTGTCCGCCTACCTCGCCTGGCACCTCGAGCGCGGGCTGCGGTCGCTGGAGTACGTGGAGCGCTGAGCGGACGGTGGGGGAGAAGTACGTCGGCCGGCGAGTGCGCAGCCGCGGGGCGGGCTCGCCTGCGCCGCACGGGCACGGGCACGGACATGGCCATGGGCCGGCTCCGGAGCTTGCCGTCGGCCGACTCCCACGCGCCCTCCTCACGGCGCTGCTCGTCGTGGTGGCGGTGCTGGCGCTCGTTGGTGTCGCACACTGGTGGCCGGACGCCGATCGGGTCGACAAGCTGAAGGGCTCGATGGCGTTCTCGTCCGAGGGGACGACGTACGAGACCGCGAGCGTGACGAAGGTCGAGCCGCGGTGCACCCAGGCCGTGGGTGGCAGCGACGGGTGCGGCCGTCTGCACGGCCGACTCGACGAGGGTCCTGAGCGTGGCACCGCCGTCACCGTCGACGTCCCACCCGAGGTCGCCGACCTCGGACTCACGACCGGATCTCGCATCCAGCTGCTGCGACAGCCCGCCGCTGGCGGCCAGCCTGCCGCCTACAGCTACTTCGGCATCCAGCGCGACCGACCGCTCTGGCTGCTCGCCGCGATGTTCGCCCTGGTGGTGGTCGCCGTCGCCCGACTGCGCGGACTGATGGCCCTCGTCGGGCTGGTGGTCGCCGCCGGCGTGGTCGGCGTCTTCATGCTTCCCGCCGTGCTCAGCGGGCACCCGGTCGTGCCGGTGGCGATCGTCGCCGCGGTCGTGATCATGTATGTCGTCCTCTACACCACCCACGGTCTCTCGTTGCGAACCAGCGTCGCCCTCGGCGGCACCCTCGCGGGAGTGGGGCTGACCGCGCTCGCGGCGTGGTACTCCGTCGGTGGCGCCCGGCTGACGGGGGTGATCGACGAGGCCGGCGCCACGCTCGTCACGCAGGTCCCCGCACTCAGCCTGCAGCGGGTGCTGATCGCCTCGGTCGTCATCGCCGGGTTGGGCGCACTCAACGACGTGACCATCACTCAGGCCTCGGCGACCTGGGAGCTGCGTGCCGCCGCGCCGCAGATGGGACGTGTCGAGCTCTTCCGCAGCTCGATGCGGATCGGCCGCGACCACGTGGCGTCCACGATCTACACGTTGGCGTTCGCCTACGTCGGCAGCGCACTCGTGCTGTTGCTGGCGGTCCAGCTCTACGACCGGCCGCTCCTCGACCTGCTCGGCACCGAGGAGATCGCTTCCGAGATCGTCCGATCGCTGGCAGGCGGCATCGGCCTGGTGCTGGCGATGCCCATCACCACGGCCCTGGCGACGGCCGTGGTCCCCGGTCCACGGCCGGCTCCGTAGGCTGCTGCCTCGTGAAGCGTCAGGTCCGTCAGCCCGCCCCGCACCCGTCCGGCGCGACGCCGCCGTCCATCCCCAAGGACCTCGTCCCGAAGCACGTCGCGGTGATCATGGACGGCAACGGCCGTTGGGCCAAGCAGCGGGGGCTGCCCCGCACCAGGGGCCACGAGGAGGGGGAGTCGTCGCTCTTCGACGTGGTCGAGGGTGCGATCGAGCTCGGCGTCAAGGCGATCAGCGCCTACGCGTTCTCCACCGAGAACTGGTCACGCTCCGCCGACGAGGTGAAGTTCCTGATGGGCTTCAACCGGGACGTGATCCGGCGCCGACGCGACGAGATGCACGAGCTCGGCGTACGCGTGCGGTGGGCCGGCCGGACGCCGCGGCTGTGGAAGTCGGTCATCAAGGAGCTCCAGGTCGCCGAGGAGCTCACGAAGGACAACGATGTCTGCACCCTCACCATGTGCGTCAACTACGGTGGCCGCGCCGAGCTCGCCGACGCCGCCAAGCGCATCGCTCAGGACGTCGCCGCCGGCCGGCTCAACCCGGACAAGGTCGACGAGAAGGTCTTCGCGCGCTACCTCTACGTGCCCGAGCTTCCCGACGCCGACCTCATCTGGCGTACATCGGGCGAGCAGCGGCTCTCCAACTTCATGCTGTGGCAGGCGGCGTACTCGGAGATGGTCTTCACCGACGTGCTCTGGCCCGACGTCGACCGCCGCCACCTCTGGGCGGCCTGCGAGACCTACGCGCGGCGTGACCGCCGCTACGGCGGCACCCAGGAGAGCGTCCAGCCCGGCCAGCTCGGCTGAATCCCGGTCGCCGTCGTTCCGCGACGGCCCTACGGTGACGGCATGGAGTTCCACGCCCCGTCGACCCTGCCCACCCCGCTCGGCTACAGCCACGCCGTCTCCGTCGAGCCGGGGCGCCGGCTGGTGTTCCTCTCGGGCCAGGTGGGCCTGACCGCCGACGGCGTCGTGTCCGAGGGGTGGGAGGCGCAGACCCGGCAGACGTTCCGCAACCTGGGCCTGGCGCTCGGCGCGGCCGGTGCGGCTTGGTCGGACGTGGTGAAGCTGACCTACTTCGTGACCACGACCGACGAGCTGCCGCTGGTCCGCGCGATCCGCGACGAGTTCGTCGACGTCGAGCACCCGCCGGCGAGCTCGCTGGTCCAGGTGGCCGGCCTCTTCCGCCCCGATGTCGTCATCGAGGTCGAGGCGGTCGCAGCGGTCGCGGGTTGAGCCCGCCGCTACTGACAGTCGCGACAGGTGCCGAAGATCTCCAGGGTGTGGGAGACGTCGGCGTAGCCGTGCTCGGCGGCCATCGCGCTGGTCCACCGCTCGACGGCAGGCCCTTCGACCTCGACCGTCCGACCGCAGGTGCGGCAGACGAGGTGATGGTGGTGGCTGTCGGAGCAGCGGCGGTAGATCGCCTCGCCGTCCTCGGTGCGCATCATGTCGACGTCGCCGGCCTCGGCCAGCCGCTGCAGGGTGCGGTAGACAGTGGCCAGGCCGACGGAGTCGCCGCGCCTGCCGAGCAGGTCGTGGATCTCCTGGGCGGACTGGAAGCCCTCGGTCTCGGCCAGCGCGGAAGCGACCGCCAGTCGCTGCTTGGTCGGCCGGAGTCCCGCCTGGTCGGTGGGCTGGTCAGTGTTCGTCATAGTGGCGCGCTCCCGCCTTGTCGACGTGCACCGCGTGCCGGTGCCCGTCGTGGACGTAGTCGACGTGGTCCCCGTGCTCGACGGCGAGGTGGCCGCAGTCGGGACCGTGCTGGTGGTCGTGGGTGTTCTCGCACTCCTCGTGGAGGACCGGCGCCACGGGATCGACCGGGAAGGGCTCCGCGAGCCGACGGCGGCGGCGCAGCAGCGAGCCGATCGGCCACGTGATCGCGAAGCAGGCCAGCGCGAGCACGACGATGGTCGCGCCGGGCGCGACGGTGGCCTTGTAGGAGGCGAAGATCGAGATGACCAGGCCGCCCAGGGAGGCGAAGGTGCCGAGTGCCATCGCTCCCCCGAGCGTCGTCCGGAACGACCGCGCGACCTGTTGGCTGGTCGCGACCGGAACGACCATCAGCGCGCTGACCAGCAGCAGCCCGACGGTGCGCATCGCCACGGTGACGCTGACCGCGGCGAGCACCGCGACGAGCAGGTTGTAGCCGCGCACCCGGAGCCCGGAGACCTTCGCGAACTCCTGGTCCTGCGAGACGGCGAACAGCTGCGGAGCGAGCCCGACGCCGAGAGCGATGACGACCGCAGCGAGCACCATCGTGATGATGACGTCGGTGACGTCGATGGTCAGGATCGACCCGAAGAGGTACTCCTGGAGGTGGGTCGCCGACTCGCCGCCGATGCCGGTGAGCAGGACGCCGCCGGCGAGGCCGCCGTAGAAGAGCAGGGCCAGGGCGACGTCCCCGTTCGCGCTGCCGCGCTCACGGATCAGCTCGATGACGGCGGCGCCGAACACGGCGACGACGACGGCGGTCCAGGTCGGCGAGGTGTGGGTGAGCAGACCGAGCGCGACCCCTGTCACGGCCACGTGGCCGAGGCCGTCGCCCATCAGCGAGAGCCGGCGCTGCACGAGGTAGGTGCCGACGGCGGGCGCCGCGAGGCCGGTGAAGAAGGCGGCGATGAGGGCGCGCTGGATGAACGGCTGCGCGAACAGCTCGGCGGGGCTCATCGGACGTCCGCCTGGTCGCTCTCGAGCGGGGCGACCACACGTGGCGCGTGGTCGACGTGCAAGGCGTACGGCGACTCGTGATGTGCCGCGTGCACGTCGGCGTGGGCGAGCGGGCGGCCGTCGTACACCTTGCGGCCGTCGCGCATGACGACCGCGCGCTCGACCAGAGGCTCGAGCGGGCCGAGCTCGTGGGCGACGAGCACGATGGTCGAACCGCGTGCCTTCAGCTGGCCGAGGGCGTCCGCGAGGGCGTACTGGTTGGGTAGGTCGACGCCGGCGGTCGGCTCGTCGAGGAAGAACAGCTCCGGCTCGCCCGCGAGCGCCCGGGCGATGAGGACGCGCTGCTGCTGGCCGCCCGACAACGTCGCGACACCGTCCCGGGCCTTGTCGGCCAGGCCGACCACCTCGAGGGCGTCGTCGATCGCCGCCCGGTCGATCCTGCTCATCGGCCGGAAGAGCCGGCGGTGCGTGAGCCGGCCGGAGGCGACGATCTCCCAGACGCTCGCCGGGACCCCCGACGTGGCACCGGTCCGCTGGGGCACGAAGCCGATCCGGCGCCAGTCCTCGAACTCGTCGAACGGCGTGCCGAACAGCTCCAGGCGGCCCCCAGCCAGCGGCCGGAGGCCGGTCAACGCCCGCACCAGGGTGGACTTGCCCGAGCCGTTGGCGCCCATCAGCGCGACGAACTCGCCCGCCTCGACGGTGAGGTTGATCCCACGCAGGATCGGTCGCCCGCCGATGGCGACGACGCCACCGCTGAGCGCGATCGGGGTCACTGGCATCCGTTCGCTTCCTCGAGAGCCTTCAGGTTGGCACGCATCAGGGAAAGGTAGTCCTCGTCGGCGGTCTCGTCGGTCAGCCCCTCGATCGGGTCGAGCACGACCGTGGTGATGCCCATGTCCTTCGCAAGCGTCCGCGAGAGCTCCGCGGGGACCAGCCTCTCACCGAACACCGTGGTGATGCCCTCGGACGTGATCAGCTGGTGCAACCTGCCCAGGTCGGCCGGGGTCGGCTCGGCGTCGGGGGAGAGGCCCGCGATCGGCTCGACGTAGAGGCCGTAGCGCCCCAGGTAGCCGAAGGCGTTGTGCGAGACCACGATCGTGTCCCGCTCGCAGTGCGACAGGCCGGCGCTGAACTCCTGGTCCAGCCTGGTCAGCTCGGTGTCCAGTGCTTCGGCGTTGGAGCGGTACGTCGACGCGTTGGCCGGGTCGAGCGAGGCCAGGCGGTCCGCCACCGCGTCGGCGACCCGCGCCAGCTTGAGCGGATCCTGCCAGAAGTGAGGGTCGAGGTCGCCGTGGTCGTGCGCCTCCTCGGCCTCCTCGTCGGCGGTCTCGCCGGCGCCGCTGTGATCGACGTCGTCATGGCCGCCGTGGCTCATCGGCTCCAGCCCGGCGACGTCGGCAGCGTCGACGGTCTTCGCAGCCGACTGCCCCACCGCAGCGTCGACCGAGGCCTGCAGTCCCTTCTCGTAGACGACCAGGTCGGCGGCCGCCACGTCGCCGGTCTGCTTGGGCGAGAGCTCGAGGTCGTGCGGCTCCTGCCCCGGCCGGGTCAGGTCGCCGACGGAGACCCGGTCGCCCGCGACGCGCTGGGCGACGAACTGCAGCGGGTAGAACGCCGCCACCACGGTCAGCTTCCCGTCGTCGCTCGTCGTGGCGGAGTCCGAGAAGGCGGCGCAGCCGGTCAGCGACCCGGCGGCGAGGACGGCGGCGGCGGCGGCGAGGGACACGAGCTTCGGCATGACAATGATTCTCACTCGCAATGAGAATCGTTGTCAAACATGGTCTGCACCGCGTGGCCCGGAGGCGGTGGACCGACGGCGCACTCGATAGGCTGAGCGCCCACCACGCCGTCGTACCGAAGGAAGCAGGACCCCGTGGCAAAGCCGCCCGCATCGACCGTCGACAACGTCGTCTCCCTGGCCAAGCGCAGAGGATTCGTCTACCCGTGCGGCGAGATCTATGGCGGCACCAAGAGCGCGTGGGACTACGGGCCGCTGGGCGTGGAGCTCAAGGACAACATCAAGCGCCAGTGGTGGCGCTCGATGGTCACCAGCCGCGACGACGTCGTCGGCCTCGACTCCAGCGTCATCCTGCCCCGCGCGGTCTGGGAGGCGTCCGGCCACGTCGCGACGTTCACCGACCCGCTGGTGGAGTGCCTGAGCTGCCACCACCGCTTCCGCGCCGACCACCTCCAGGAGGCGTTCGCGGAGAAGAAGGGCATCGACAACCCCGACGACGTCGCTCTGACCGAGATCGCCTGCTCCAACTGCGGCACCCGCGGCCAGTGGACCGAGCCGCGCAACTTCTCCGGCCTGCTCAAGACCTACCTCGGGGTCATCGAGGACGAGTCCGGCCTGCACTACCTGCGCCCCGAGACCGCGCAGGGCATCTTCGTGAACTTCAACAACGTGGTCACCAGCCAGCGGGTCAAGCCGCCCTTCGGCATCGCCCAGATCGGCAAGTCGTTCCGCAACGAGATCACGCCGGGCAACTTCATCTTCCGCACCCGCGAGTTCGAGCAGATGGAGATGGAGTTCTTCGTCAAGCCGGGTGAGGACGAGGAGTGGCACCAGTACTGGATCGACACCCGCACAGCCTGGTACACCGACCTCGGCATCAACCCCGACAACCTGCGCCACTACGAGCACGCGCAGGAGAAGCTGTCGCACTACTCCAAGCGCACCGTCGACATCGAGTACCGCTTCCGGTTCGCCGGCTCGGAGTGGGGCGAGCTCGAGGGCATCGCCAACCGCACCGACTTCGACCTCTCGACCCACTCCAAGCACTCCGGCACCGACCTGAGCTACTTCGACCAGGCCGCGAACGAGCGCTACACGCCCTACGTCATCGAGCCGGCCGCGGGCCTCTCGCGCTCGCTGATGACGTTCCTGGTCGACGCCTACACCGAGGACGAGGCGCCCAACACCAAGGGCGGCGTCGACAAGCGGGTCGTGCTCAAGCTCGACCCGCGACTCTCGCCGGTCAAGGCGGCCGTCCTGCCGCTGTCGCGCAACGAGGACCTCTCGCCGAAGGCGCGTGGCCTCGCCGCCGAGCTGCGCAAGAGCTGGAACGTCGACTTCGACGATGCGGGCGCGATCGGCCGCCGCTACCGCCGCCAGGACGAGATCGGTACGCCGTTCTGCATCACCGTCGACTTCGACACCCTCGACGACCAGGCCGTCACGATCCGCGAGCGCGACACGATGGCGCAGGAGCGCGTCTCGCTCGACCGCGTGCCGGCCTACCTGGCCGAGCGGCTGCTGGGCTGCTGAGGTGTCACGCCGCGGAGGGCTGGGCCCGATCCTGGTCGTCGGGCTGCTGGTCGCCGCGCTGACCGGCTGCTCAGACGACGCCGACGAGCCGGCGGCCACGACCACCCGGACACCGTCGGCCGCGGCGACGACCGCCTACCCCTCGGGCGCGCCGTCGGGCACCGTCCTCACCGAGCCGGGCAGCGAGCTCACCTTGGCCGAGAACGCCACGATCGCCTGGCAGCCGCGCCAGGACGTGGTCGGAACGCTGCAGGTCACGGTGGACAGCGTGGAACCGACGACCTACCGGAAGAGCTTCCGCGACTGGCGCGTCGACAAGGCGACGAGGACCTACTCGCCCTACTTCGTGCGAGCCCGCGTGAGCAACGTCGGCATCACCGACCTCGGTGGCTTCCCGGTGCCGATCTACGGCGAGGACTCCGCCGACGCCCTCGTCGAGGCGGCGGTCTTCAAGGAGACCTTCAAGCCGTGCCACCCGAGCGCGCTGCCCAAGTCGTTCGGACCGGGCGCCAACGCCGCGGTGTGCCTGGTCTTCCTCGTCCCCGACCACGGCCAGCTCGTCGGCGCCGCCTTCCGGCCGACCCAGGAGTTCGACCCGATCGTGTGGCGGCCCGCGGACGCATCATCCGCGTCATCACCGACCACGACGTCCTCGCCCACGTCCTCGCCCACGTCCTCGCCCACGTCCTCACCGACCTCCACCGCGTCGTCCTCGCCGACGTCCTGACGATTCGGACTCGACGCGCCGACGTCGGACAATGGGTGCCATGACCCTCCGGCTCGGCAACCTCGAGATCGCCACGCCGGTGGTGCTCGCGCCGATGGCGGGCATCACCAACGCGGCGTACCGCCGGCTGTGCGCCGAGCAGGGCGCGGGCCTCTACGTCTGCGAGATGATCACCTCCCGCGGCCTCGTGGAGGGCGACCAGCACACCAAGGACATGCTCGTGTTCGACGATCTCGAGACCGTGCGGTCGGTGCAGCTCTACGGCACCGACCCGGTCTACGTCGGCAAGGCGGCCGAGATCCTGTGCGCCGAATACGGCGTCGCCCACATCGACCTCAACTTCGGCTGCCCGGTGCCCAAGGTCACCCGCAAGGGCGGCGGGGGGGCGCTGCCGTGGAAGCGCAACCTGCTCGGCGAGATCCTGCGGCACGCCGTCACGGCCGCCGAGCCTTACGGCGTGCCGGTCACGATGAAGACCCGCAAGGGCATCGACGCCGACCACCTGACCTACCTCGACGCCGGCCGGATCGCCGAGGAGAGCGGGATCGCCGCGATCGCCCTGCACGGCCGGACCGTCTCGCAGGCCTACTCCGGCCTCGCCGACTGGGACGCCATCGCGGCGCTCAAGGCGAGCGTGACGACGATCCCCGTCCTCGGCAACGGCGACGTCTGGGAGGCCGCCGACGCCCTGCGCATGGTCGAGCAGACCGGTGTCGACGGCGTCGTCGTCGGCCGCGGCTGCCTCGGCCGGCCCTGGCTCTTCCGCGACCTCGCCGCCGCGTTCGCCGGGGAGTCGGTGGCCACGCTGCCCACCCTCGGCGAGGTGTCCACCATGATGCGCCGCCACGCCGAGCTGCTCTGCCGGCACATGGGTGAGGAGCGTGGCTGCAAGGAGTTCCGCAAGCACGTCACGTGGTACCTCAAGGGCTTCTCGGCCGGCGGCGCCATGCGGCGCGACCTCGGCCTGGTCAGGAGCCTCGCCGACCTCGACGCCCTGCTCGACGAGCTCGACCCGGAGGAGGCGTTCCCGGTGTCCGAGCTCGGTGCGCCCCGCGGCCGGCAGGGCGCCCCCCGCGAGAAGGTCGTGCTGCCCGAGGGGTGGCTCGACGACACCGACGGCATCGGCTGTGAGATCGCCGAGGACACCGTCTCCGGCGGCTGAGCACCGGTCGTTCACCGCTCGGGGTGACTGGAGACACCCGCGGTTCTGCCCCCGGCGATGTCGAGACGCTCGCACCGATGTGGTTCAGTGGGGACTCGTTTCTCCCGTCGTGGGACCGGGTGAGGCGACGTACCCAATCCCGAGCCTAAGGATCAGCGCTGTGGCACACGCACGCCACAAGCGGGACACCGACGCCCGCCGCTTCGGACCGAAGCTGCCCAGAGCCGCCCTCGTGGCGGCGCCCGTCGCCGTCGTGGCGACCGCCGCCGCCGTCACCGTCGGGCTGGCCTCCGCCGGCACCGGCGACGACCAGATCACGGCCGCCGCCGCGGACCTCGGCACGGCCGCCAGCAAGTCCGTCCCGAAGGCCGCCGTCGCCCTGGAGGACCGCGGCACGAGCGTCTCGCGCTCCCTCAACCGCCGCCAGGCCGTCAAGGCCCGCACCGGCAAGACGCAGTGGACGACCGCCGCTCTGGACCTGTGGAAGCGCCCCGGCGAGCACGCCGACAAGGTCGGCGAGGCCAAGGAGGCCACCAAGGTGCTCGTCACCGGTCGCGAGCTCGACGGCCGTGTCGAGATCGTGGTCGACGGCGCCGCACGCTGGGTGACCGCCGGTCATCTCGCCGACGACAAGCCGCTGCCCGAGCCGCCCGGCATCTCGATGCAGCCGTGCCCTGACTCGAGCGTCGAGGACGGCCTGAAGCCGCAGACGATCAAGGTCTACCGGTCGGTGTGCCACGCCTTCCCCGAGGTGAGCGAGTACGGCGGCCTGGCCGCCCGCTCCGAGCACAACACCGGCAACGCGCTCGACGTGATGGTCTACGGCGACAAGGCGCTGGGCGACCGGATCGCCGACTGGGCGCACGAGCACGCCGCCGAGCTCGACGTCTACGACCTCATCTGGTGGGACCGCATCTGGACGCCCGTCCGCTCCTCCGAGGGGTGGCGCGACTACGGCGACCACGGCTCGGCGACCGCGAACCACATGGACCACGTCCACATCGGCACCAACTGACCGCCGCGCGCTCCGCGCCGCTCGCTAGGGTTCCGGTGTGGAACGCGTGAACGAGGGGCTCTACGACGACGCCGCCCGGGAGCGGGTCGTCGCGGAGCCGCCGAAGCGCGTCGACGCGCCCGAGCGGACCGCTTTCGAGCGCGACCGGGCCCGGGTCGTGCACGCCGCGTCGTCGCGGCGGCTGGCGGCGAAGACGCAGGTGGTCGGCCCCCAGTCCGACGACTTCGTCCGCAACCGGCTGACCCACAGCCTCGAGGTGGCCCAGGTCGCCCGGGACCTGTCCCGGGCGCTCGGCAGCCAGCCCGACATCGCCGAGACCGCGGCGCTGGCCCACGACCTCGGCCACCCGCCGTTCGGCCACAACGGCGAGCAGGCCCTGGCCGCGCTGGCCGAGGCGTGCGGCGGCTTCGAGGGCAACGCCCAGACCCTGCGGATCCTCACCCGTCTCGAGGCGAAGACGTTCGACGCCGACGGCCGCTCGGTCGGGCTCAACCTCACCCGCGCGACGCTCGACGCCTGCACCAAGTACCCCTGGCGCCGCGGTGCGGCCCCGGCCCCGTTCACGGGGAGCCCCAAGTTCGGCGTCTACGACGACGACCTGCCGATCTTCGACTGGCTGCGCTCGCCCGAGACCGGCCACCGCCGGTGCGTCGAGGCGCAGATCATGGACCTCGCCGACGACGTCGCCTACTCGGTGCACGACGTCGAGGACGGCGTCGTCGCGGGGCGGATCGACCTGACCCGCCTCGACGCCGAGCCGGTCTGGGCGATCGTGCGGGACTGGTACCTCCCCGACGCCTCCGACGACGAGCTCGCCGCGACGCTGACCGGCCTGCGGGCGGTCGGCAGCTGGCCCGGGTCGTCGTACGACGGCAGCAGGCGGAGCCTGGCGGCGCTCAAGAACCTGACCAGCGACCTGATCGGCCGATTCTGCGGGGCCGTGCAGGCGGCGTCGGGCGCGCCGGGCCCCTTCGCGCGCTACCGCGCCGACCTCGTCGTCCCGCCGGCGACGCTGCGCGAGATCGCCGTGCTCAAGGCGATCGCCGTGCACTACGTGATGCGCTCCGACGACCGCCGCCGCGTGCAGGAGCGGCAGCGCGAGCTGCTGACCGAGCTGGTCGGCGTACTGGTCGACCGCGGGCCGGACGCTCTCGACCGCCCCTTCGGCGACGACTGGCGCGCGGCGCACGATGACGCCGCGCGACTGCGGGTCGTCATCGACCAGGTCGCCTCGCTGACCGACGTCACGGCGGTCTCGTGGCACCGCCGACTGACCGGAGGAGCCCGATGACCGAGCCGCTGGTCTGGCTGCCCTTCGACCCCGCCGAGCTCGGCGAGGTGCCGAGCGGGCTGCGCTACGAGGTCGTGGACCCGAGGGACCACGTCCCGGACAGCGTCGAGGAGGTCGCCTTCTACGTCACGCCCTACAACGTCGGCAGCGCCGTCGGCGACGTCATCCCGCGGATGCGGTCGCTGCAGGTCGTGCAGACGCTGTCGGCAGGTGTCGACAACGTCCGCGGCACGGTTCCCGAAGGCGTGACGCTCTGCAACGGCAAGGGCATCCACGACACCTCGACCGCCGAGCTCGCGCTCCTGCTCACCCTGGCCGCGCTGCGCGACCTGCCTCGCTTCGTGCGCCAGCAGGAGCGGCGGGAGTGGCGCGGCGGCTTCGAGGAGTCGCTGGCCGACAAGCGGGTGCTGATCCTCGGGTACGGCTCCGTCGGGTCGGCCATCGAGGCACGGCTGCTGCCCTTCGAGTGCGAGGTCGTGCCGATCGCACGGCGTGCTCGCGACGGCGTCCGCGGGATCGACGAGCTGCCCGACCTGCTGCCGGACGCCGACGTCGTCGTCGTCATCGTGCCCCTCACCGACGCGACGCGCGGCTTGGTCGACGCCGCGTTCCTCGACCGGATGAAGGAGGGCGCGCTGCTCGTCAACGTCGCGCGCGGTGCCGTCGTCGTGACCGACGACCTCGTCGCCGCGCTCGAGGGCGGCCGGATCCGGGCGGCGCTCGACGTCACCGATCCCGAGCCGCTGGCCGCCGACCACCCGCTCTGGGCGGCGCCCCACCTGCTGATCAGCCCGCACGTCGGCGGCGCCAGCAGCGCGATGTGGCCGCGGGCCTACCGGCTGGTCCGCAAGCAGCTCGAGCGGTTCGCGGCCCGGGAGCCGCTCGCCAACGTGATGTCGGGGGAGTACTGACCGTCAGGTTGTGGAGGGCCCGTCGCCCGGCGTGCTCCCTCACCTAGGATCAGGGCGTGGCCGGACGCATCCTCGAGAAGAGCATCACCGAGGTGCGTGAGAAGGCCAAGATCGAGGACATCGTCGGCGAGTACGTCACCCTGCGAAACGCGGGCGGCGGGTCCCTGAAGGGGTTGTGCCCCTTCCACGACGAGAAGACGCCGAGCTTCAACGTGAACCCCTCGCGTGGGTTCTTCCACTGCTTCGGCTGCCAGGAGGGCGGCGACGTCATCGCCTTCCTGCAGAAGATCGACGGACTGTCCTTCGCCGAGACGATCGAGCGGCTCGCCGACAAGGTCGGCGTACAGCTGCAGCGCGACGACGGCGACACACCCCAGGAGCGGCGGGGTCCGGGCCGCGGCAAGCTCGTCGAGGCCCACAAGGTGGCCCAGGAGTACTTCGCCGAGCAGCTGATGACCCCGGACGCGGTCGTGGCCCGCCGCTTCCTCGCCGACAAGGGGTTCGACCAGGAGGCGGCGCGGCACTTCGGCGTCGGCTTCGCGCCGACCAACGGGCGGCTGCTCGCCCAGCACCTGCGCGCCCGTGGCTTCTCCGAGGAGGAGCTGAAGGTCGCCGGCATCGTCGGCAGCTGGGGCTCGTCCCGCTTCGAGGGACGGGTGACCTGGCCGATCCGCGAGTCCAACGGCGACGTGATCGGGTTCGGCGCCCGCAAGCTCTTCGAGGGCGACCGGATCGCGGGGAAGTACATCAACACCTCCGAGACCCCGATCTACAAGAAGAACCAGGTGCTCTACGGCATCGACCTCGCCCGGAAGGGGCTCCAGCTGAGCCAGCGGGCGGTCGTCGTCGAGGGCTACACCGACGTGATGGCCTGCTACCTCTCCGGCGTGACGACGGCCGTCGCGACGTGCGGCACCGCCTTCACCAGCGACCACGGCAAGGTGCTGCGCCGGCTGATGGGCGACTTCAAGGGGTCGACCGGCGAGATCATCTTCACCTTCGACGGCGACGCGGCCGGCCAGGCGGCGGCCGTCAAGGTCTTCGCCGCGGACGACGACTTCCACTCGCCGACCTACGTCGCCGTCGCGCCGGACGGCATGGACCCGTGCGACCTGCGGTTGCGGCAGGGCGACGAGGCGGTCCGCGCGTTGGTCGACAGCCGCCGCCCGCTCTACGAGTTCGTGCTGCGCAACGTCGTGGGCAAGTACGACCTGGACCGGGCCGACGGCCGGGTCGATGCCCTCCGTGAGGGCGCCGCCCTGGTCTCGTCGGTGCGCGACAGGTCCAAGGCGGCGGGGTTCACCCGCGACCTCGCCGGCATGGTCGGCGTCGACATGGAGCAGGCCGCGGCCGAGGTCCGCCGGGCGCAGAGCCGCGGCCAGCGGCAGCAGCCGGCGACGCCCGGGCGGCAGCAGGCGACGCCAGGCGAACCGGCCCCTGCCGCCCCCGTCCAGCGGGTCCCCGACCTGCGCGACCCGCGGTTCGCGGTGGAGCGCGAGACGCTCAAGCTCGTCCTGCAGCACCCGATCGCGATCGGTCGCAGCACGGCCGAGGTCGGTCCCGCCGACTTCACCCACCCGGTCTACCGGGCGGTCTGGGAGCTCGTCGCGGCGGCCGGCGGCTCGGTGGAGGGTGCGGCTGACCCGCAGTGGGTCTCCCGGGTCCGGTCGGTGACCGCTGACGACCGCCTGGGGCAGGTCGTCAGCGCCCTGGCGGTGGAGCCGATCCGGGCGAAGGAGCCCGACCCGTCGTACGTCCTGGAGCACGTGGTGCGCCTGCGCGAGGCCACCCTCGCGCGCCAGATCGCCGACGCTCACAGCCGGCTGCAGCGCAGCGACCCCGCTGGGGAGGCCTACCTCGAGGCCCTGGGCGAGCTGAACCGGCTCGAGCAGCAACGCCGCGCCCTGCGGGATCGGATCACGACGTCGTGAGCATCTTCCGCAGGCGTTCGGCGACGGTCGGGTCCGGTGAGCGCGTGCTGGCCAGCGCTCCCGTCATGGGCAGCGACGATGTCGTCGCGGCGACCCGTGAGGCGCTGTACGTCGCCGGCCGACGGCTGCCCTGGGAGCAGGTGCACGACGCGGGCTGGGACAGCGAGTCGAGCCTGCTGACCGTCACGGAGAACGACCGCACCGTGCACCGGATCGCCGTGGACGCCCCGGCCCGACTGCTCCAGCTCGTGCGTGAGCGCGTCACCGCGAGCGTGGTCGTCCAGCGGGCCGTGCCGCTGCCGTTCGGAACCGCTCGCGTCGTCGCCCGGCGCGCAGGCGGCGGAGCCCGCGAGATCACCTGGGTCGTCGAGTACGACGACCTGGCCGACCCCGACGACCCGGCCGTCGCCGCTCTGGTGCAGGCCACGCTCGAGAGGGCCCAGGACGACGTGGGTGAGCCCTGACGCCCGGGCGTTCGAGGCCCGGACGCCCCGATTTCGGAGCACGCCGATCGCGCTGCTAAGGTTCAACCCGCCTTCGCAGCAAGGCTTGCCGCGATCCCCTGTAGCTCAACTGGCAGAGCATGCGACTGTTAATCGCAGGGTTGTTGGTTCGAGTCCAACCGGGGGAGCAAAGTGATCTCTCAGGAGATCCGGAGAGGCCGGACCCATGACTTGGGTCTGGCCTTCTGCGTCTTGCGGAGCCTGGCGGTGCGTGGCGGACCGCTTAGCCACGCCGAACCGTTGCTCGCTCACCGCCACTACAGCGCGCTGACCGGCGCGGAGGCCGGCTGACTTCGCTCCGCTAGATCCACGTGCCTCCTCCGAACCGCTGCAATTTGTCGGTGCCTCCCGGCACCGTTCGAGGGCATGAAGCGGTGCACTCGGTGCGGTGAGACCAAGCCGCTCGACGACTTCGGGCGGAAGGGTGACCGGCGTCGTTCGCATTGCAAGACCTGCGTCGCCGCCTACTATCGCGATTACTTCGCACGGAATCCGGGCAAGTACGCCGAGCACAAGGCCCGCGTCGCGGCGAACCGGCAGCGATTGATGAACAACCGCGTCTGGCGTTTCAACCTCCCGCGAGAGACGCTCGAGACGATTCTGAGCGCCCGCGACGGGATGTGCTGGATCTGTGGCGAAAGCCCGGGCACGCACATCGACCACGACCACGCATGCTGTCCCGGGACGAGGTCGTGTGGTGCGTGCGTGCGAGGTGTGCTCTGCCAACCATGCAACCTGGGGCTCGGCTTCTTCCGAGACCGGACGGATGTTCTTCTGCGCGCCGTGGACTATCTCAGGTCCGCGCGGCCGCGTATCGAAGGCGGCTCAAGCGATTGAGCGACTCTAGACCGTGGAGAATGTTTGGCAGTCAGGTCGTGTAGCCTGCCGATCGCATCACGGGCCGGTAGCTCAGTCGGTTAGAGCAAGCCACTCATAATGGCTCGGTCGTCGGTTCAAGCCCGACCCGGCCTACTCGTTCGAAGCCATTCAGCTCCCCGCCCGTCGGGTACCGGGTCAGCATGCGCGAGAGCACCCGGCGACGGACCTACCTGGCCCTGATGGCGCTCTGCTTGGCGCTGTTCGTCCTGGCCTGGTCGGTCGTGCGGCTCTGGTCGACGACCGCGGCCGTCGTGATGAGCATCGTGGCCGCGCTCATCCCACCGATCGCGGTGGTCGTCGCCAACCTCGGCGCATCCGGCGGCGGGCGACTCGGCGGCGGTCACTAGGCTGGGCCCGCACCATCGCGAGAACCCCCATGATCGGAAGGCCCGTCGTGCCCATCGACCCGACCCTGCTGGACGACCTCGAGTGGCGCGGCCTGATCGCGCACTCCACGGACAGTGAAGCGCTCGCCGAAGCGTTCGCCGAGGGGGTCCGCTTCTACGTCGGGTTCGACCCGACAGCGCCGAGCCTCCACATGGGCAACCTGCTGCAGATCGTGACCGCCATGCGACTGCAGCGCGCCGGCCACACGCCGTACGCCCTGGTCGGCGGCGCGACCGGCATGATCGGCGACCCGCGGGACTCGGGTGAGCGCACGCTCAACTCCCTCGACACCGTCAAGGAGTGGGTCGAGCGGGTACGCCGCCAGATCGAGCCGTTCCTCTCCTTCGAGGGGGACAACGCCGCGACCATGGTCAACAACTACGACTGGACGGCGCCGCTGTCGGTCATCGACTTCCTGCGCGACATCGGCAAGCACTTCCCGGTCAACCGCATGCTCGCCCGCGAGACCGTGAAGCGGCGCCTTGAGACGGGGATCAGCTACACCGAGTTCTCCTACGTCCTGCTGCAGTCGATGGACTTCCTCAGCCTCTTTCGCGAGCACGGCGTCACCCTGCAGTTCGGTGGCTCGGACCAGTGGGGCAACCTCACCGGCGGCGTGGAGCTGATCCGACGCGCCGACGGCGGGACGGCGCACGCCTTCGCGACGCCACTGATCACCAAGGCGGACGGCACCAAGTACGGCAAGACCGAGGGCGGGGCGCTCTGGCTGGATCCGGAGATGATGTCGCCCTACGCGTTCCACCAGTTCTGGCTCAACGTCGAGGACGAGAAGGTCGGGGAGCTCCTGCGCGTCCTCACGTTCCTCTCCCGCGAGGAGATCGAGCAGGTCGAGCGCGACCACGCCGAGAAGCCGTTCCTGCGCCTGGGGCAGAAGACGCTCGCCGATCACCTGACGACGCTCGTGCACGGCGACGAGGAGACCCGCCAGGCCAAGGAGGCCGCCGCCGCGCTGTTCGGCGGGGGAGACCTGTCGGGGTTGAGTACGACGACGCTGGCGGCCGCCCTGCGAGAGGCCGGTGTCACGACGCAGCCGCGTGGCGACGCGCTCCCGTCCGTCGTCGAGCTTTTCGTCAGCTCGGGACTCGCGACGAGCCGCAACGAGGCTCGACGCGCCATCGGCGAGGGTGGGGCCTACCTCAACAACGCCCGCGTCGAGGACGCCGACGCCGTCCTGACCGAGGCCGACCTGCTGGGCGGCTCGTGGGTGGTGCTGCGGCGGGGCAAGAAGCGCTTCGCGGGCATCGAGTTCGCCTGAGCGCTGTCGATTTGTGTCCCGCCCGCAAGGGGTCTAATGTTCTCCGAGTCGCCAACGGAGCGGCGGGCAGCAAGACCGACAGGTCGGGCTGCCGGCCCCGAGGCGGCCACTTCCTCATCACTCCTCGCAACGGGTGGACGTGCTCGCGAAAGCGGCCACGAAGCCCGACTCGAAGTGTGCTGCGGATAGCGGAGAAGCGAGTCACCGCCGATTAGGCGGGGAAGAAGCGGATCCGCTAAAGTTTGGAACACGAAGTCCCGTAGGGGAGAGCGAGAGCTTGATCCGCGGTGTGCGTGTGATTCTTGAGAACTCAACAGTGTGTCATAGTCGACGAATTAGTTTGTTATGCCCCGTCGACTGCCTTTTTGGTGGTTGATGGTTTCTTTGACAATTGATTCTGGCAATTTTTTGTCAGTGTCTCCTGTCAGGGCATCTCTTTTTCTCTGCATCGACCTGGTTGGTGTGGGGTGTTGTTTTTCAACGGAGAGTTTGATCCTGGCTCAGGACGAACGCTGGCGGCGTGCTTAACACATGCAAGTCGAGCGGAAAGGCCCTTCGGGGTACTCGAGCGGCGAACGGGTGAGTAACACGTGAGTAATCTGCCCTTCACTTCGGGATA